>NZ_JAFKID010000018.1 GCF_017306545.1 Mesorhizobium sp. | reverse complement strand
GAGGCCGCCGCCTTCCGCCGGCTTGTCGGCCACCTGCGCGAACGAACCGACGTGCAGAACATCGACCTGATGAACCTTGCCGGCTTCTGCCGCAATTGCCTGTCCAACTGGTATCGCGAGGCGGCGGAAGCGGAGGGCGTCGCGCTCTCCAAGGACGAGTCACGCGAGATCGTCTACGGCATGCCCTATGCAGAATGGCAAGCGCTACACCAGACGGCCGCATCGCCGGAGAAGAAAGCGGCCTTCGAGGGGAACCGGCCGAAGGACCACTAGCACTTCGGGCGAAATGGTCCACCGGCCTGCCGCAATGGCATATCGGCAATCTCGACCGTCGCGCACTCCCATCCCTAACCCCTCTCCACAAGGGGGAGAGGAACGATACCAATGTCGTTTCGTTCAAAACCTCAACGTTGATGTATCGTGGTGCGGCCGCAATTAGGGGTGGGGCGCGCGCGACGATCAAAGCTATCGGCTCGAAGGAGAACGGAAGGCGAGAGGCCAACCCCAACTGAACGCCGTCAGCGCCCCCGCCCGAGCCGTGCGCTTTCGGCGGCGATAGCAAGCAGCGCCTGCCGGGCCAGCGGCGTCGACAGGTCCGGCCGGCGGCGCGTCTGCAACACCGCGCCCTGCAATCGTTCCAGCGCCCGTGCCAGCCCCTCGCCGCTCCAGCGTTCCAGCACCTTTTCCACAAGCTTGCGACGGGCGAAGAACACCGGCGGTTTATGCCCGGCGACGATGGCGGCGGCGTTGCGGCCGTCGGCCTCCATCTTGGCGCGCATCACCTGGATCGCCTGCAACTGCCGCATGGCGGCCGACAAGGCGACGAAGGGATGCGTGCCGGCCTGGCACTGGCGGGTGAAGGCGCTATCGAAGGCACCGATCCGGCCTTCGAGCACGGCATCCACGGCATCCTCGAAGGATTGGCCGGAAACGTCGCCGGCCAGCGCCCGCACGTCTTTCAGACCGATCGCGTCCTGCCCGCGGCAGTAAAGAACGAGCTTCTCGATCTCGCCGCGCGTCGCCAGCCGGTCGCCGCCGAGATTGCGACGCAGCGCCTGCCGTGCCTCCAGCGAAATCGTCATGCCAGCTTTCTGCAACTCGGCATCGATGACACCATCCACATCTCGCGCCTCGTCGGCATAGCAGGGCAGCGCCATAGCCGTACCGGCGCCTTCCACGGCGCTGCGCAGGGCTGCACCTTTTTTCAGATCGCCCGCCTCGATCAGCACGATGGCGTCGCGCGGCGGTTCGGCCACCAGCGCCTTGACGTCTTCCGCCAGGCTTTTCTGCGCGCCCGCGTTGCGCACCCACAACAACCGTCGGTCGGAGAACATGGAAACCGTGCGCGCCTCGTCGAGCAGCCGGCCCTCGTCGCGCTCGGCCTCGCCGGCATCCAGCTTCACCACCGTGAACGGATCGTCGAGCGGCAGGCCGGTCTTCTCGGCAAAGCCGCGTGCGCGTTCCGAGACCAGCCCGCGATCCGGCCCGTAGATCAGCACGACGGGAAAGCGCGGGTCTGGCCGCGCCAGCCACGAATCGACCTCGAATGCCTTTTTCTGCGCCATGGCTTCGCTCTACCACAGGGGTCGGTCATGTCGAGGGCTGGCCGTGCGTCCTTCGAGGCTCGCTACGCTCGCACCTCAGGATGAGAGAGGTAGGTGCCGCTCCCATTCTGAGGCGTGAGCGGTGCCTTGGTGTTTTCACGGGTGGCGCGGTGCAAACGGTCCTCATCCCGAGGTGCGAGCGCAGCGAGCCTCGAAGGAGGCATGGCATTTTCATGCCGGAGCAGCCATACGCCGAGCCGGTTTATTGCCGCAAGCCTCATGCGAAAGACGGGAAATTACGTCTGTTTCCTGTCACATTCGGCGCTCACGCTGGCGCCTGCGGGCGGCAATCGATTGCCGCTGCCTTGGCGGCCAAGATGTGCGAAGATCGCGCCGACGGGAGGAGGACGGTCATGACGGACGCTTTGCGTTTCCACGTTCCGGAGCCGGAAGTGCGCCCCGGCGGCGCGCCGGATTTCTCCAACGTTCCCATTCCCAAGGCGGGCTCGGTGCCGCGCCCGCCGATCGACGTCGATCCGCGCGACATCCGCGACCTCGCCTTTTCCATCATCCGCGTGCTGAACCGTTCCGGCGAGGCGGTCGGCCCGTGGGCCGGGCTGCTGACCGACGACGAATTGCTCGAAGGCCTGCGCCACATGATGACGCTGCGCGCCTTCGACGCCCGCATGCAAATGGCGCAGCGGCAGGGCAAGACCTCCTTCTACATGCAGCATCTCGGCGAAGAAGCCGTCGCCACCGCCTTCCGCAAGGCGCTTCAGCCGGGCGACATGAACTTCCCGACCTATCGGCAGGCCGGCCTGCTCATCGCCGACGGCTACCCGATGGTCACGATGATGAACCAGATCTATTCCAACGAGGCCGACCCGCTGAAGGGACGGCAGCTGCCGATCATGTATTCCTCGAAGGAACACGGCTTCTTCTCGATCTCCGGCAACCTCGCCACGCAATACGTCCAGGCGGTCGGCTGGGCGATGGCTTCGGCGATCAGCGGCGACACGAAGATCGCCGCCGGCTGGATCGGCGACGGCTCGACCGCCGAAAGCGATTTCCATTCGGCGCTGGTCTTCGCCTCCACCTACAAGGCGCCCGTCATCCTCAACGTCGTCAACAACCAGTGGGCGATCTCGACCTTCCAGGGCATCGCCCGCGGCGGCGCCGGCACCTTCGCCGCGCGCGGCCTCGGCTTCGGCATTCCCGCACTTCGCGTCGACGGCAACGATTACCTCGCCGTGCATGCGGTGGCGAAATGGGCTGCCGAACGCGCCCGCGCCAATTTCGGCCCGACGCTGATCGAGCACGTCACCTACCGCGCCGGCGCGCATTCCACCTCCGACGACCCCTCCGCCTACCGGCCGAAGGCGGAATCGGACGCCTGGCCGCTCGGCGACCCCATCGTGCGGCTGAAGAACCACCTTGTCCTGCGCGGCGTCTGGTCGGACGAACGCCACGCGCAAGCGGAGGCCGAAATCCTCGACACGGTGATCGCCGCCCAGCGCGAGGCGGAAAAGCACGGCACCCTGCATTCCGGCAACAAGCCTTCCGTGCGCGACATGTTCGAAGGGCTGTACGCCGAGATGCCGCCGCATCTCAGGCGCCAGCGCCAGCAGGCGGGAGTGTGACGATGACGGGCGCCGACGCACGCACTTCCTTCTCCCCGTCTACGGGGGTGAGAAACGGTCTGCGTAGCAGACGAAAAGCCAATTGCTTGGCTTTTCGAGTTTCGAACGCCGAAGGCCGGTGTCACGAAGGGACGGATGAGGGGCAGCGCCAGCATTGGCGGCTTTCGCGCCGCCCCTCATCTGCCTGCCGGCATCTTCTCCCCGTAAACGGGGAGAAGGACGCTCTCACGTCCGTTGGAGCCCAATAATGCCCCGCAAGACCATGATCGAGGCCATCCGCGACGCCATGGACGTGTCCATGGGGCGCGACGAGAAGGTGGTGGTGTTCGGCGAAGACGTCGGCTTCTTCGGCGGCGTCTTCCGCTGCACGCAAGGCTTGCAGGCGAAATACGGCAAGAGCCGCTGCTTCGACGCGCCGATCAACGAGAGCGGCATCGTCGGAACCGCTATCGGCATGGCCGCCTACGGGCTGAGGCCCTGCGTGGAAATCCAGTTCGCCGACTACATGTATCCTGCCTACGACCAGCTCACACAGGAAGCTGCCCGTATCCGTTATCGTTCTAACGGTGACTTCACCTGCCCCATCGTGGTGCGCATGCCGACCGGCGGCGGCATCTTCGGCGGCCAGACGCACAGCCAGAGCCCGGAGGCGCTGTTCACCCACGTTTCCGGCCTCAAGACGGTGGTGCCGTCCAACCCCCACGACGCAAAGGGCCTGCTGATCGCGGCGATAGAGGACCCCGACCCGGTGATCTTCCTCGAACCCAAGCGGCTCTACAACGGCCCCTTCGACGGCCATCACGAACGGCCGGTGACCGCATGGTCCAAGCATGAACTCGGCGAGGTGCCGGACGGCCACTACACCGTGCCGCTCGGCAAGGCGGCGGTGCGGCGGCCAGGCTCTGCCGTCACCGTGCTGGCCTACGGCACCATGGTCTATGTCGCGCAGGCCGCGGCGGAGGAAACCGGCATCGACGCCGAGGTGATCGACCTCAGGACGCTGCTGCCGCTCGACCTCGACGCCATCGTCGCCTCGGTGAAAAAGACCGGCCGCTGCGTCGTCGTGCATGAGGCGACGATGACCTCCGGCTTCGGTGCCGAGCTGGCGGCGCTCGTGCAGGAGCATTGCTTCTACCATCTGGAGGCGCCGGTGGCGCGCGTCGCCGGCTGGGACACGCCCTATCCGCATGCGCAGGAATGGGACTATTTCCCCGGCCCCGCGCGCGTCGGCCGGGCGCTTATTGAGACCATGGAGGCCTGAGCGATGGGCGAGCACGTCATCAAGCTTCCGGATGTCGGCGAAGGCGTCGCCGAGGCCGAACTGGTCGAATGGCATGTGAAGGTCGGCGACCTTGTGCGCGAGGACCAGATGCTGGCCGCCGTCATGACCGACAAGGCGACCGTGGAAATCCCCTCGCCGGTCGACGGCGAGGTGCTGTGGCTGGGCGCCGAGATCGGCGACACGGTGTCCGTCGGCTCGCCCATCGTGCGGCTGAAAGTGGCTGGCGACGGGAATGTGAAGGAGGGCGATGCTGCGCCGGCGAGGGCGGAAGCCAAGCCTGCCGTCAGCGCGAAAGATACCCCCACCCCTGACCCCTCCCCTCAAGGGGGAGGGGAACACGCTTCGACATCCAAAGCCTCTGCCAAGTCCGAAGCATCGCCATCACGCTGGGAAGATTTGGACCGGAGTATATCGCCGACAGAATCCCCCTCCCCCCTGAGGGGAGGGGTTAGGGGTGGGGGTAGCGCCGCGCCCATACCTCACAGAGTAGCGCGCCCGATCACCTCTCTCCGCCCCGAAGGCGAAAGGCCGCTGGCCTCGCCCGCCGTTCGGCTCCGGGCGAAAGAGGCCGGCATCGACTTGCGCCAGGTCACGGGCAGCGGCCCTGCCGGCCGCATTACGCATGAGGACCTCGACGGCTTCTTCGCCCACGGGCCGCAGACGGCACCTGCCACCGGCGGCGGCCTCGCGCGCAACGATGCCGTCGAGGAGATCAAGGTCGTCGGGCTCCGGCGCAAGATCGCCGAGAAGATGCGGATCGCCAAGTCCCGCATCCCGCACATCACCTATGTCGAGGAGGTCGATGTCACGGCACTTGAAGACCTGCGCGCCGCGCTCAACAAGGAAAAGCGCGCCGCCAAGGGGGTGGAAAGGCCGAAGCTGACGCTGCTGCCCTTCCTGATGCGCGCCATGGTGAAGGCGATCGCCGAGCAGCCGCAATTGAATTCCCTGTTCGACGACGAGGCCGGCGTCATCCACCAGCATGGCGGCGTCCATATCGGCATTGCCGCGCAGACGCCGGCCGGGCTGGTGGTGCCGGTGATCCATCACGCCGAGGCGCTGGACCTGTGGGGCTGCGCCGTCGAGGTGAACCGGCTGGCGGAAGCCGCCAAGGCCGGCCTTGCCACACGCGAGGAGCTTTCCGGTTCGACCATCACCATCACCTCGCTCGGCGCCATGGGCGGCGTGGTGACGACGCCGGTCATCAACCACCCGGAAGTCGCCATCGTCGGCGTCAACAAGATGATGGTGCGGCCGGTGTGGGACGGCACGCAGTTCATCCCGCGCAAGATGATGAACCTGTCGTCGTCCTTCGACCACCGCGTCATCGACGGCTGGGATGCAGCGGTCTTCATCCAGCGCATCAAGGCTCTCATGGAGACGCCGGCGCTGATTTTCGTGGATTGAGTGCGATGTCTAGCGAATTGCCTGTCTCTCCAGCGGTTGCGCCGCCCCTCACTGCTCTGCCGGACATCTCTCCCCGTAAACGGGGAGAGAGAAGACGGCCGCCCGGGCTTCGCCAATTGCAGGCGTTGCGGGACAAGGAGGTAGGCGGGCAAGGGCGTTCTTCTCCCCGTTTACGGGGAGAAGGTGGCGGCAGCCGGATGAGGGGCGGCGCCGACGAAACAAAGTTTACGGCCGTCACGGGAGACGTCGCATGAAAGAAATCTCCTGCAAGCTGCTCGTTATCGGTGCCGGTCCGGGCGGCTATGTGTGCGCCATCCGCGCCGGCCAGCTCGGGCTGGACACCGTCATTGTCGAGGCAGGCCGGCCGGGCGGCACCTGCCTCAATGTCGGCTGCATTCCCTCCAAGGCGCTGATCCATGCGGCGGAAGAATTCGAGAAGGCGCTGCACGCGGCCGCCGGCAACAACCCGCTCGGCATTTCGGCCACGGCGCCCAAGCTCGATTTCGCCAAGACGGTCGGCTGGAAGGACGGCATCGTAAGCCGGCTCAACAGCGGCGTCGCCGGCCTGCTGAAGAAGGCCAAGGTCAAATACGTCCAGGGCTGGGCGACGTTCCGCGACGGCAAGACCGTCACGGTGGAAACCGAGACCGGCGAACAGGTCATCAGGGCCGAGACGGTCGTCATCGCCACCGGTTCGGCACCGGTCGAACTGCCCTTCCTGCCCTTCGGCGGTCCGGTGATTTCCTCCACCGAGGCGCTGTCGCTGCCGCATGTGCCGGAACGGCTGGCGGTGGTCGGCGGCGGCTATATCGGGCTCGAACTCGGCACCGCCTTCGCCAAGATGGGCTCGAAGGTGACTGTGGTCGAGGCGCTGCCGCGCATTCTGGCGCAATACGACGCCGAACTGACGCGACCGGTGTCGAAACGGCTGGCGGCGCTCGGCGTCGAGGTGCTCACGGGCGCCAAGGCGAAGGGTCTGTCGAAGAAAGGCGACGCGCTGCTGGTCGAGACGGCGGACGGCACGGAGAAGACAATCGCCGCTGACAAAGTGCTCGTCACCGTCGGCAGAAAACCGGTCACCGAAGGCTGGGGCCTCGACCAGATCGACCTCGTCATGGAGAAAAAATTCATCCGCATCTACGACCAGTGCCGCACATCGATGCGCGGCGTCTACGCCATCGGCGACGTCACCGGCGAACCGATGCTGGCGCACCGCGCCATGGCGCAGGGCGAGATGGTGGCAGAGATCGTCGCCGGTCATAAGCGCAGCTGGGACAAGCGCGCCATGCCCGCCGTCTGCTTCACCGATCCCGAGATCGTCTCGGTCGGCCTGTCGCCGGAAGAAGCCAAGGCCCGAAACATCGAGACGAAAACCGGCCTGTTCCCCTTCGCCGCCAACGGCCGCGCCATGACCTTGCAGGGCGAGGACGGCTTCGTGCGCGTCGTCGCGCGCGCCGACAACCATCTGGTGCTGGGCGTGCAGGCGGTCGGCACCGGCGTGTCGGAACTGTCGGCGGCGTTCTCGCTCGCCGTCGAGATGGGTGCCAGGCTGGAGGATATCGCCGGCACCATCCATGCCCATCCGACTGAGAGCGAGGCGTTCGCCGAAGCGGCGCTGAGGACGCTGGGCCACGCGCTGCACATTTGAGGCGCGATCCCTCCCCCTTGAGGGGAGGGTGCCGAGCAGAGCGAGGCGGGAGGGGTCATCTCAACCTCTCCGACGCGAAACGAGGTCGGCGCACGGCCGCGGCGACCCCTCCCGGCCCTTCGGGCCACCCTCCCCTCAAGGGGGAGGGGGAAGGTTCAGCTTGCCAGCCGGGTCAGGCCCTCGTGCTGCGCATAGGCGCGGCCGAAGCGGTTGGCGAGGAAGGTGTCGAGCGCGATGTCTTCCTGCCTGACAAAACCCTTGGCCGGCAGGCTGCCGTCGGCCAGCATGTCGAGCACCGCGCAGATGCCGGACGCTGTAGTGATCTGGATGGCGCTGCGCACCGAGGCGCCGACGCGCTGCGAATAGACCTTGTTGGCATAGGTCTCCTGCAACAGGCGGCCGTTCTTTCGGCCCGACACGGTGACGAAGACGATGACCACGTCCTGCATGGTCGCCGGCAGCGCGCTCTCGAAGATGTCCTTCAGCACCTCGCGGCGATGGCGCAGGCCGAGGTCGTTAAGCAGCGCCTTCATGATCGCGGCATGGCCGGGATAGCGGATGGTGCGGTAGTTCAGGGTGCGCACCTTGCCCTTCAGCGTCTCGGCCAGCGTGCCGAGCCCGCCCGAGGTGTTGAACGCCTCATAGGTGACGCCGTCGAGCGAGAACTCCTCGCGCTCCTCCAGCGGCGGCACCTCGACCAGCTCGCCCTCAACGATCGCTTCGCAGGGCTCGCAATATTCGTTGATGACGCCGTCCGTGCTCCAGGTCAGGTTGTAGTTCAGCGCGTTGGACGGGTACTGCGGCAGCGCGCCGACGCGCATGCGCACGCTCTCCAGCGTGTCGAAACGGCTGGCGAGGTCGTTGGCGACGATGGAGATGAAGCCCGGCGCAAGGCCGCACTGCGGGATGAAGGCGGTCTTGGCGTCCTTGGCCAGTTCCTTGACACGACGGGTCGAGGCGACGTCTTCGGTCAGGTCCATGTAGTGGACACCGGCGGAAGCGGCCGCTTCGGCGATGCGCGTGGTGAGGTGGAAGGGAGCGGCGCTCAGCACCGCGAACTTGCCGGCCAACACCGCCTCCAGTGCACCGGCCGCCTCGATGTCGATCTCGCGCCGCTCGACGGCGGCGGGAACCTCGAGCGCCGCAAGCTGGGCGGCGGAGCGGTCGACGATGGTGACGCGATAGTCGCCCGTGGCGGCCAGCATGTCGGCGATGGTCGAGCCGATCTTGCCCGCGCCGACGACAACGATTTCCTTCATGGCATTCTCCCTCAAAAGGTTCTGCGGCCGGCGGTGATCCGCGGTCGCTTTCTGTCAGCCAGATTCTGGCAGCTTGCCTGACGAAAGGAAGCATGCGATTCGTCGTTCCGAAGCGGGTTTTCGGACGATATGACGAACAAGACCTACGAAACGCCGACCGATGCCGACCAGGCGCTGATCGCCCTGCTGCGCGAGAACGCGCGCGCATCGACCGCCGAGCTGGCGCGGCGGCTCGGCGTATCGCGCACCACGGTGCAGAGCCGCATCGAGCGGCTGGAGGCGCGCGGCATCATCGCCGGATACGGAGTCAGGCTGTCGGCTGCCTACGAGCAGGGCCTGGTACGGGCGCATGTGCTGCTCACCGTCACGCCGAAGCACGCGGACACGGTGGTGCGCAGCCTGCGCGCGCTGCCGCAGGTGCGCACGCTGCATTCCGTCAGCGGCAGTTTCGACATGATCGTCGTCGTCGAATCGCCGTCGATCAGCGACCTCGACGCGCTGCTGGACAAAATCGGCGCCACGGACGGCGTCGAGCGCACGCTGTCGTCGATCATCCTGTCGACGCGCATCGACCGGTAGAACAGCCGGTCGAGGCAAATCGGCCGGACCGGGGCAACGTTCCGCATCGCCCCCATTGGCCGCGAACGTCCGGCCTTCTATAGACAGGGTCTTCCTCAGCCAGACCGGGCGTTGACGATCATGCCGACAGACCGACAGTTTTCCGCTTTCCTGTTCGACATGGATGGCACCGTGCTCAACTCGGCCGCGCCGGGCGAGCGTGTCTGGACAGCTTGGGCGAACAAGCACGGGCTCGACCCGGAGACGTTCCTGCCGACCATTGCCGGCGTGCGCGGTGTCGAGGTGATTGCCGCTCTTGCGCTGGCCGGCGTCGACCCGGTCGCCGAGGCGGAGGCCGTCACGCAGGCGGAGATCGACGACATCGACGGCATCCATGCGATCGAGGGCGCCGTGGACTTCCTTCGCGCGCTGCCGCAGCAGGCCTGGGCCATCGTCACCTCGTCGCCGCGGCGCCTGGCGCTGCGCCGGCTGGAGGCCGCCGGCATCCCCGTTCCGGCCGTCCTCGTGACCGCCGAGGACGTGACCAGGGGCAAGCCGGCACCGGACTGCTTCCTGCTCGGCGCGCAAAGGCTGGGCGTCGCCATAGAGGACTGTCTCGTCTTCGAGGACGCCGCCGCCGGCATCGCGGCGGCCGAAGCGGCCGGCGCCGCCGTAATGGTGGTCAGCGCCATGCACCGGCAGCCGATGGCGACGCGCCACCCCAGCATCGCCGGCTATGCCGGGATCGAGGCGAAACCGGCAGGCCGCGGCCGGCTGGCGCTGGCCTCACGGTAGGCGGCGCCGGCTTCAGAAATCCGCCGTCAGCCCTTTCACCTCCCAGTCGCCGTAGCGGCCGGGCTCCAGTCCGCCGCGTCCGCCAAGTTCCTTCGGCTGCACCGCTTCCTGCTTGCGATAGGCCTCGCGCCGCGCGGCGGCCTCGGCCAACGCACGCTCGGCGGCGGGCGTCAGCGGCTTCTTCGCCCGCACCTCGGTAACACGATACTCCGGCACGTGGCCCTGTCCGCTCATCGCGCTTGCCTCCATGGATTGAAACGGCCGCAATCTCTTACCATCATATAGCCGATCGGCGGCGCGGGATCGACCCTCGCCGGCCTATTCGGAGCAGACGATGAACACGATGCGCACCGCCATGCTTCTCGCCGTCATGACGGCCCTGTTCATGGCCGTCGGCTATCTGATCGGCGGTTCGGGCGGCATGATGATCGCGCTGGTCGTCGCCGCCGGCACCAACCTGTTCTCCTACTGGAACGCCGACAAGATGGTGCTGGCGATGAACCGCGCCGTCGAAGTGGACGAGAAGGCCGCGCCCGAATATTTCGGCATCGTGCGCGATCTCAGCCAGCGCGCCGGCCTGCCGATGCCACGCGTCTACCTGATCGACAATCCGCAGCCGAACGCCTTCGCCACCGGCCGCAATCCCGAGCATGCGGCGGTCGCCGCCACCACCGGCCTGTTGCAGCGCCTGTCCTACGAAGAGGTGGCGGGCGTGATGGCGCACGAGCTTGCCCATGTGCAGCATCGCGACACGCTGACCATGACGATCGTCGCGACGCTGGCCGGCGCCATCTCGATGCTCGGCAATTTCGCCTTCTTCTTCGGCGGCAACCGCAACAACAACAACGGCGCCGGCATGCTGGGCGTGCTGCTGGCGATGATCGTGGCGCCCTTCGCGGCGATGATCGTGCAGATGGCGGTGTCGCGCACGCGCGAATACGCCGCCGACCGGCGCGGCGCCGAGATCACCGGACGGCCGCTGTGGCTCGCCTCCGCGCTGGACAAGATCGCCCGCAACGCGGAAGCGATCCGCAACCCGGACGCAGAGCGCAACCCGGCGACGGCGCACCTGTTCATCATCAACCCGCTGCACGGCGAAGGCATGGATTCGCTGTTCTCGACCCATCCCAGCACCGAAAACCGCATCGCCGCCTTGCAGGACATGGCGCGGGAGATGGAACGCGGCGCACCCGCCCCGGCGGAAAGCCCCGCGGCAAACGAAACGACGTCTGCCGGGCCATGGGGGAACGCCGCGCCCGAAGCATCTCCGGCCGCGCCGAAATCCAATCCCTGGGGCCGCAACCCGACCGGGCCAAGGCGGCGCTGAGCCTGATTCGCCGCCGCCGCCTCTCACCTGCCTGCCGGCTTCCTCTCCCCGTCCTTACCAGGGCGATCGCATATGGAATTTTCGACGGCGCAGTACCCCCACCCCTAACCCCTCCCCGCAAGGGGGAGGGAGACGCCGACGTCGCCGTTTCAGCCGAAATCGGCGAGATTGGCGCGCTGTAGCAGTGCCGCAAAGTCCCCCTCCCCCTTGCGGGGAGGGGTTAGGGGTGGGGGTTTTGCGCCATATGCCATAGCCCTGCCATTCACGGGGAGACGGTAAGGGTGAGGGGCAGCGCTTGCGTCGGTCGGTTCGCTAATCCCGCCTCGACAATCGGCCGTCCCCGTGACATGGCGACGGCATGAAGAAGCAGCATCCATCCGGTCCGCGCCGCGAAGGTCCCGCCATCCCCGGCCTTGCCGCACGCAAGGCGGCGGCGCGGCTCCTGGCGGCCGTTATCGATGCCCACACCCCGCTCGACGGCATGACCGACGCCGAGCATGGCCATCCGCAATACCGCGCCCTCGACCCGCGCGACCGCGCTTTGGTGCGCGCCATTCTCGTCACCGCGCTGCGCCATCGCGGCACCATCGCGGCGCTTCTGGCGCGGCGGCTGGAAAAGCCGCTGCCGGCTAACGCCACCGCGCTCTCCCATATCCTGCATGTCGCGGCGGCGCAGATCCTGTTCCTCGACGTGCCCGACAGCGCCGCCGTCGATCTCGCCGTCACCCATGCCAAGGAAGACCCGCGCACGACGCGCTTTTCCGGCCTGGTCAACGGCGTGCTGCGCGCGCTGGCGCGGGCAAAGGATGTCGAACTGCCCGAGGCGCTGGCAGCAACCGCCGACGCGCCCGGCTGGTTCGTCGAGCGGCTGACGGCAGCCTATGGAAACGAGGCAGCGGCCAAAATCCTGGCCGCGCATCGGCACGAGGCGCCGGTGGATTTCACCGTGAAAGCCGATCCGTCCGCATGGGCCGAGCGGCTCGGCGGCATCGTCCTGCCGACCGGCTCGGTGCGCGTCGAGCGGCTGGCCGGGCCGGTTCCCGAGCTGCCCGGTTTCGCCGACGGCGCATGGTGGGTACAGGACGCCGCCGCCGCCCTGCCGGCGAAGCTGATGGGTGACGTGCGGGGCCGGCGCGTCGCCGACCTGTGCGCCGCTCCCGGCGGCAAGACCGCCCAGCTCGTCCTCGCCGGAGCGGACGTCACCGCCGTAGACACCTCGCGCAGCCGGCTGGCCCGGCTGCAACAGAACCTCGCCCGGCTCGACCTTTCCGCCGAAACGGTACAGGCCGACCTCCTCGCCTACGAGCCGCCAAAATTGTTCGACGCCGTGCTCCTGGATGCGCCCTGTTCCTCGACCGGTACGGTGCGCCGGCATCCCGACGTGCCGTGGACGAAAACGCCCGACGACATCGCCAAGCTGGCGGATTTGCAGCGAAGGCTACTGGAGCGCGCGACCATGCTCGTGCGCCCCGGCGGCACGGTCGTCTTTTCAAATTGCTCGCTCGACCCGCAGGAAGGCGAGAATTTGCTCGCCGCCTTCCTGTCGGACCATTCCGGCATCGCGCTCGATCCGGTACGGCCGGGCGAAGTGGCCGGCATCGCCCCCTTCCTGACGGAAGAAGGCACGCTGCGCACGACGCCTGCCGCCCTCGACCTCGGATCGCCGGCATTGTCGGGCCTCGACGGCTTCTTTGCCGCGCGGCTGCGCCGCAGCAACTGACGCGATCTGCCTTTCGTTGTGGGAAACGCTGGTGCCGACGCGCCCAACGGGCCGTGCAGGCCGAAAGCGCCTTCGCACAAGACCTTGACTCATATACCCTTGTCGGCCGGCGAGGGAGTTCAGGAGAAACGTTGGCGCTTGTAGCCGGCAATACCGCGCATCTGTGGGCGCTTGTCGCCAGGCAGTTCTGGCTGAAGGCCGGCCGGCGTTTGCGCACCGGGCCGGTTTTCCGCTGGCGCTACAGCGGCCGCACGCCGGAGCGGGTGCTGATCGCACCGCCTGACCTGAGGCTCGCCGACCCGCAGATCGCGCTGGAAATCTACTACGGCCGCTATCCGTTGGCGGGACATATGGTCGAAACCGGCGGCCAGTCCCCCTTCCAGATGGAAGTGGCGAGCCGCGGCTGGCAGAAATCGCTGCACGGCTTCCGCTGGCTGCGCCACATGCGCGCCGCCGGCACCGATCTGGCCGCAGCCAATGCGCGCGCGCTGGTCGGCGACTGGATCGCGCTGCACGGCAACCGCATTTCCGGCCCGGCCTGGGAGCCCGGCACCACGGCCAAGCGCATCATCGCCTGGCTCCAGCATTCGTCCGTCGTCTTGCAGGGCGCGGAGTTTCCCTTCTACCGCGCTTTCCTGAAGTCGCTCGCCGTGCAGATCCGCTACCTGCGCTCGGTCGCGGCGGCGATGCCGGACGGCAAGGAGCGGCTGCGCGCCCGCGTGGCGCTGGCGTTCGCCGCGCTTTCGCTGCCGGCGCCGGCCTCGGCGCTGCGCGCCGCCACCCGCCACCTCGCCGAGGAACTGGACCGTCAGATCCTGCCGGACGGCGGCCACATCTCGCGCAATCCGCTCGCCGTTCTGGAAATCCTCGCCGACCTTCTGCCGCTGCGCCAGACCTATGCTAACCAGGCCGAGCAGCCGCCGGCCGCCCTGATCGGCGCCATCGACCGCATGCTGCCGGCGCTGCGCTTCTTCCGCCATTCGGACGGCAGTCTCGCCCGCTTCAACGGCATGGGCGCCACCATTCATGACCGCATCGCCGCCGTCCTGCGCCACGACGACACCGCCGGCCAGCCGCTGCTGCATGCGCCCTACTCCGGTTACGAACGGCTTGCCGCCGGCGGCGTGACGGTGATCGCCGACACCGGCGCCGCGCCGCCGACCGAAGTGTCGGAGGCCGCCCATGCCGGCTGCCTGTCCTTCGAGATGTCGTCGGGCCGCCAGCATTATATCGTCAACGCCGGCGTCGACACCTACGGCGCCGCCGAATTCCGGCCGCTGGCGCGCGTCACCGCCGCGCACTCCACCGCGACCGTCGAGGACACGTCCTCGGCGCGTTTCAGCCATTCGGCGCGCGTCCTCGACCTGATCGGCACGCCGCTGGTCGGCGGCCCGCAGCGGGTGGAAAGCCGGCGCATCGACGATGCCGGCCGGCAGGGTTTCGTCGCCGGCCACGACGGCTACGTCCGCCGCTTCGGCATCCTGCACGAGCGCGAGCTGACGCTTTCGGCCACTGGCGACAGGCTGGCCGGCCGCGACCGTTTCCTGCGCGCTGACGGAAGCCGGGTCCGCGACGGCGGCCGCGATTCGATCGCCATACGCTTCCACGTCCACCCCGATACGGAATTGCTGCGGGACGCCCGCGACCGGCTGGTGCTGACGGCCGAAGCCGCCGACGCATGGCTCTTCACCTGCGACGAGGCGACGCCGGAGGTGGAGGAATCGATCTTCTTCGCCGGTCTCGGCGGTCCGCGCCGAAGCCGCCAGATCGTGCTCGCCTTCCGTGCGGCCGAACTGCCCGAGGTGCACTGGCGCTTCGAGCGGATCGGCAGGAGCGATGAATAGGTCCATATTATACCCGGATGAAATTGACGACAGATATGGCATGAGGTAGAGGACGGCCGAAAGGATTTCGCCGTGACCGACCGCAAGTCAGCCATCCGGACCTACAAGGAGCGCGCCGCGCCCGCCGGCATCTACGCCCTGCGCCATGCCGGGTCCGGCCAAAGCTGGGTCGGCCATGCGGCAGACCTCGATGTCGTCATGAACAGGGTTCTGTTCACGCTGCGCCTCGGTTCCCATCGCAGCGCCAGCCTGCAAGCGGCGTGGAACGACCATGGCGGCGAAGGCCTGGGCTTCGAGCGGGTCGAGGTGTTCGCGGCCGACGCGAAGCCGGAAGGCGAGGCGCTGAAGGCTCGCCTCGCCCATTGGCGGACGAAACTGGCCGCGCAGCCGCTTTAGACACTGCAATGGACCGGCCGCGATGCGGGCTTTGACTTCATGGCCCCATGTGCTACGGCGCGGCCCTATCCCCTGCCGTCCCGGAAAGGCCTTGCCGCCATGGCCGTCGCCTCGAAGAACATTCCCGCCCCCGATCTCGTTCCGGTGCGCCGCGCCTTGCTCTCGGTGTCGGACAAGACCGGCCTCGTCGATTTCGCCAAAACCCTGTTCCACGCCGGCGTCGAGCTTGTCTCCACCGGCGGCACCGCCAAGGCGATCGCCGCCGCCGGCATCGCCGTGCGCGACGTCTCCGACCTGACCGGCTTTCCCGAGATCATGGACGGACGGGTCAAGACGCTGCATCCGTCGGTGCACGGCGCCCTGCTCGGCATCCGCGACGACGCCGAACACCGCGCCGCCATGGAGGCGCACGGCATCGAGCCGATCGACCTCGTCGTCGTCAATCTCTACCCGTTCGAGGAGGTGCGCCGCTCCGGCGCCGGCTATGCCGCGACGGTGGAGAACATCGACATCGGCGGTCCGGCCATGGTGCGTGCCTCGGCCAAGAACCACGCCTATGTCGCCGTCGTCACCGACCCGGAAGACTACGCCGCCGTGCTGAACGCGCTGGAGTTGAACGCCGGCAGCCTGTCGCTCGATTTCAGGAAGAAGCTCGCGGCGAAAGCCTTCGCCCGCACCGCCGCCTACGACGCCGCCATCTCCGGCTGGTTCGCCGAGACATTGGAAATCGAGCATCCGGGCTGGCGCGCCTTCGGCGGCCAACTCGAGACGGTGATGCGCTATGGCGAGAACCCGCACCAGCAGGCAGGCTTCTACGTCACCGGCGAGAAGCGGCCCGGCGTCGCCACCGCGCGCCAGCTTCAGGGCAAGCAGTTGTCCTATAACAACATCAACGACACCGACGCCGCCTTCGAGTTGGTCGGCGAGTTCGATCCCGCCCGCACGGCGGCCGTCGCCATCATCAAGCATGCCAATCCCTGCGGCGTCGCCGAGGCGGTGTCGCTCAAGGAAGCCTACCTCAAGGCATTGGCCTGCGATCCCGTCTCGGCCTTCGGCGGCATCGTCGCGCTCAACCGCATCCTCGACGCCGAGGCGGCGGAAGAAATCGTCAAAACCTTCACCGAGGTCATCGTCGCCCCCGAAGCGACCGAGGAAGCGGCGGCGATCGTCGCGGCGAAGAAGAACCTCCGGCTGCTGGTGACGGGCGGTCTGCCCGATCCGCGCACGGCCGGCGCCATGGTGAAGTCCGTCGCCGGCGGCCTGTTGGTGCAGGGCCGCGACAACGCCGTGGTGGACGACATAAACCTCAAGGTGGTGACGAGGCGCGCGCCGAGCGCCGCCGAGCTTGCCGACCTGAAATTCGCCTTCCGCATCGCCAAGCACGTCAAGTCCAACGCCATCGTCTATGCGCGGAACCTGGCGACGGTCGGCATCGGCGCCGGCCAGATGAGCAGGGTGGATTCTTCGCGCATCGCCGCCCGCAAGGCGCAAGACGCGGCTGCGGCGGCGGGCCTGTCCGAACCGCTGACGAAGGGTTCGGTCGTCGCCTCCGACGCCTTCTTCCCCTTCGCGGACGGCCTGCTGACGGCGGTCGAGGCCGGCGCCACCGCCGTCATCCAGCCGGGCGGCTCGGTCAACGACAAGGACGTCGTCGCCGCCGCCGACGAACACGGCATCGCCATGGTGATGACGGGCGTGCGGCACTTCCGGCACTGAAGCCGACTTGGGCGAAGCGCCCGCCCCCGCCCGGCGCGCTGCCGCACGGGCGCCGGTCATGCCGCGCCCTCATGAAGCGTTGGGGGAGCGACGCTCGCCTTACGCCGGATCGACGCCGCCCATGCGGCAGACTTCGCGCCACTCTTCCGGTGTCACCGGCTGTACCGAAAGCCGGCCGAGGCGCACCAGCGCCATGTCCTGAAGCTTCGGATTGGCCTTGATGTCGGCCAGCGTCGGCGGATTCGGCACGTCGCGCACGGCGCGGATGTCGACGCATTCCCAGCGCGGATCGTCGGCCGTCGTGTCGTGATGGGCCAGCGCGGACACCTCGGCAATGCCGACGATGTTCAGCCCTTCATTGGAATGGTAGAAGAAACCAAGGTCGCCGACCTGCATCGCCTTCATGTTGTTGCGGGCGGCGTAATTGCGCACGCCGTCCCATTGCGTGCCCTTGGCACCGAGCTTCTTCAAGGCGTCGAAGGAGAACTTGAACGGCTCGGACTTGAACAGCCAGTAGTTCATGCGGTCGGTCCTCTCAGGCGTCGGCCGGCTTCATGAACACCCAGGTCCACGGCCGGACCTCGACGCTGTCGAACAGGCCGGCCTTGGCATAAGGGTCGCTTGCCGCCACCGCCTCGGCCTCGGCTTGGTCCGCCGCCTCGATCATCACCAGGCTGCCGTTCGACTTGCCTTCGGCATCGAGGAACGGCCCGGCGAAAGCGAGCTTCCTGTCGGCGATCAGGCCGTTGATGAACTCGACATGCTTCGGCCGCGTCTCCATGCGCACGTTAAGCGCGCCCGGCTTGTCCTTGCAGATCAGTGCGAACAGCATTCCTTGCTCCCAGTCTTCGATACGGTCTTCGGGGTCTAGTCTTCGGGTTTGAGCGGCCGGCTCATCAGCGCGGCGACGGCTTCGTTGATGGTGACGGCGCCGTCGAGGATGGCGGCGACGGCCGCGATGATGGGCGCGTCGATCGCCTGCTCGGCGGTGATGCGCGCCGCGATCGCGGCGGTCGGCACGCCCTCGGCCAGCGGCCGGCCTGCCAGTGCCTCGCCGCGCCCCAGCGCCAGTCCGTAGCCGAAATTGCGCGACTGGGTCGAGGAGCAGGACAAAAGCAGGTCGCCGAGGCCGGACAGGCCCATCAGCGTTTCCGGCTTGGCGCCGAAAGCGGTGCCGATGCGCCGCAATTCGGCAAAGCCGCGCGTCACCATGGCGGCCTGCGCGCTGGCGCCGAGTTTTGCCCCGGTGACGGCGCCCGCGGCGATGGCGAAGACGTTTTTCAGCGCGCCGCCGATCTCGACGCCGGTGACGTCGTCGCTGGAATAGCAGCGCAGGTTGAGCGCCGAGAAGCGCTGCGCCAGATCGACCGCCAGCGCTTCCTGCGTTGCCGCGACGACGACGGCGGTGGGCAGGCCGCGCGCCACGTCAGCGGCGAAGCTCGGGCCGGAGAGCGTCGCCACCGGATTGCCCGGCAGGATCTCGGCGACGATGGAGGAAAGCAGCGCGCCGGTGTCGCGCTCGATGCCCTTGGCGCACAGAACCAGCGGCACGCCGGCCGGCATGTGCGCCTTCGCCTCGGCCAGCACGCCGCGCAGCGACTGCGCCGGAACCACCGCCAGCACGCAATCGGCGCCGGAAAGGGCGGTGGCGATATCGGTCGTGGCGGCAATGCCGTGTTCGATCGGAATGCCGGGCAGGTAGCGCGGGTTTTCGCCGCGGCCGATCGCCTCGACGGTTTCGACGTCGCGCGCCCACAGGCTGACGGCATGGCCGGCGCGCAGCATGGCCAGCGCCAAAGCGGTGCCCCAGGCGCCGCCGCCCAGCACGGCAATGCGAAAGCCGCCGTCGCTCATGCCCCGGTCCTCCTCATGCCTTAGCCCCTCGCCTGCCGGAGCCGACGACCGGAGCCGAGACGCCGTCCAGCGGCCAGCGCGAGCGCGGCACGAAGGCGAAAGACCCCTCCGTGTCGGCAAGGCCGGCGCTGAGCCGCTCGATGCCGGCCCAGGCGATCATGGCGGCATTGTCGGTGCACAGTTTCAAGGGCGGCGCGACGAAGCGGAAGCCGGCGTCGCGGCACAACGCTTCCAGCGTCGATTTGATCGTGCGGTTGGCGGCGACGCCGCCGGCAACCACCAGCGCAGGCGTCTTCATGTCCGGGAACTCGGAGCGGAACCGCTCCAGCGCGCGGCGCACGCGGTCTTGCAGCGCATCGGCGACCGCTGCCTGAAAGGAGGCGCAGATGTCGGCGACGTCCTTATCCGTCAGCGGCGCGATGGCGCTGGCGGCCTGCCGCACGGCGGTCTTCAGGCCGGAAAAGGAAAAATCGGGCTGCGCCGCGCCCTTCATCGGCCGCGGGAAGGCGAAGCGGGCCGCATCGCCTTTTTCGGCTGCCTTCTCCACGTTCGGACCGCCCGGATAGGGCAGGCCGAGCATTTTTGCGGTCTTGTCGAAGGCCTCGCCCAGCGCATCGTCGATGGTGGTGGCCCAGCGCTGGTAGTCGCCGACGCCGGCCACCCGCACGATCTGCGTGTGGCCGCCGGAGACGAGCAGCAAAAGATAGGGAAAGACCAGCCCGTCGGTGAGGCGCGCCGTCAGCGCGTGGCCTTCCAGATGGTTGATCGCCAGCAAGGGCTTGCCGGCGGCGGCGGCGATGGCCTTGGCCGTCATCAGGCCGACGATCAGGCCGCCGACGAGGCCGGGCCCGGCGGTGGCGGCGACGGCGTCGATGTCGGCGAGATCGACGCCGGCATCGGCAAGGGCGGCCTCGACGATGCCGTCCAGCGCCTCGACATGGGCGCGCGCGGCGATTTCCGGCACGACGCCGCCGAAAGCCGCGTGCTCGGCGATCTGCGACAACACCACATTCGAACGGATTTCAGGCGCCCGCTCGCCGTCGAGTGCGACGACGGAAGCCGCCGTCTCGTCGCAACTCGTCTCGATGCCCAGCACCCGGATCAATTCGCCGCGAACCTCCATGATTGCCCGCCATCCAATTCCCCGATAGGAACGGGCCGAGCATCCGGGGGTTATCATGGACCGCGAGCCATGCAAACTGTCTTGAAGATCGGAACGCGCGCCAGCCTGCTGGCGCTGGCGCAGGCGCATGAGACGCGGGCGCGGCTGATGGCGGCGCACGGCCTTGCCGAAGATGCGTTCGAGATCGTGCCGATCACCACCAGCGGCGACCGCATCCAGGATCGCGCGCTGGCGGATGCCGGCGGCAAGGGCCTGTTCACCAAGGAGATCGAGGAAGCGCTGCTCGATGGCCGCATCGACATTGCGGTGCATTCGTCCAAGGACATGCCGACCGTGTTGCCGGACGGGCTGGAACTCGCCACCTTCCTGCCGCGCGAGGATGCCCGCGACGCCTTCATCGGCAGGGCGGCGGCGCGCATTGCCGACCTGCCCGCCGGTGCGAAGGTCGGCTCGTCGTCGCTCAGGCGCCAGGCGCTGATCCGCCGCATGCGGCCGGACCTCGACGTGGTGCTGTTTCGCGGCAACGTGCAGACGCGCCTGCGCAAGCTGGACGAAGGCGTCGCCGACGGCACCATCCTGGCGCTGGCCGGCCTGAAGCGGCTCGGGCTGGCCCATATCGCCACCGACGTGATGGCGCTCGACGCCTTTCCGCCGGCGCCCGGACAGGGCGCCATCGGCATCGAAAGCCGCATCGGCGACACCCGCACCGCCGGCCTACTCGCCGCCATCCATGACGGACCGACCGGACAGGCCCTGGCCTGCGAACGCGCCTTCCTTGCCGCCCTCGACGGCTCCTGCCGCACGCCGATCGCCGGTTACGCGACGGTGCAGGGCGGCACGCTGACCTTCTCCGGCCTGATCGTCATGCCGGACGGCAGCGAAGAACACGCCATCGCCGCCACCGGGACGGCGCAGGATGCCGCCGCCATCGGAACGAGGGCTGGCGCCGAGGTACGCGCCAAGGCCGGACCCGCCTTCTTCGAGGGCTGGAACTGACATGCGCCGCGTCCTGGTGACGCGGCCCGAGCCGGGCGCCGCCCGCACCGCCGCACGGCTCAGGCAACTGGGATACGAACCGCTCGTCCTGCCGCTTTCGCAGACGACGCCGCTCGCCGTGGACATGGCTACGCTGCCCGCCGATGCGGTGGCGGTCGCCGTCACCAGCGCCAATGCGCTGCGTCATGCGCCCGCTGGCTTGATCCGCAGGCTGGCCGACTTGCCCTGTTTCGCGGTGGGCGAGCGGACGGCGGCGGCGGCGCGCGCCGCCGGTTTCGGCGCGGTCAAGGCGGGACCGGGCGATGCGGCCGCACTTGCCGACGTGATCGCGCCCGAACACGCCGGCAAAAGGCTTGTCTATCTTTGCGGCCGCGAACGGTTCGCTCTCTTTGAAGACCGGCTGGCGGCGGCCGGCGTTCCGGTGAGCGCCGTCGAAACCTACGACACGCTCGCCGCCGATCCCGCCGACGAGACCCTCCTCGCGCTTCTGGGTGGACAGCCCGTCGATGCCGTGCTGCTTTATTCGGTCAAGGCAGCCGAGGCAGCGGCCGGGTTCTTTCATCGCCCGGCTCTGGCTGCGGGCCTGGCTGGCGCGGCGGTGCTTTCCATGTCCGGCAGGATCGACGCGGCCTTCAAGGCCGCGCTCGGCGACCGCGAAGGCGCCACCTTCATCGCGGCGAAACCGGACGAAGAGGCGTTGCTGGCGCTGCTGCGTGCCAAAGGCTGAAGCGTCGCCATCACGCTGCCCCTTTTTTCCGTTCGGTGGTGTGCTATTGCCTTGATGAGCCACCCTTGCCGCCTGGCGGCCGAGACGAAAGCGGAGCCGAAGCATGGTCAAGACGCCGAAAACGCGCCATTCCCGGCCGCAGCAGCAGCCGATGACCATCGAGCTTGGCCCGGACGACGTGTCCCGTATGGCCGACGAACCCTCGAAACCAGAGCCGGAAGCTTCAGCCGAACCCGAGCCGGAAGCGGTAGCCGATAGCGGCGAAGCGGCAAGCCGGGCCGAGAAAAGCGGAACCGAAGACCCCGGCGCGACCACGGCGGAAGCGCCGCACCGCGCCTTCGGCTACGGGTTCGACGAACCGCCGGCCGGCAACGAGGCGAACGCGCGGCAGGCCGCCGACAGCGACGCGGCCGCAAAGGCCGGCGAGCGGAATGACGCGCGCCGCGAAGCGTCACCGCCGCCGGCGGATGGCGGAGCCGGGCTGGGCGGCCGCATCGGCGCCGGCGTCATCGGCGGTGTCGTGGCGCTTCTTGGCGCCGGCGCGCTGCAATATGCCGGGCTGCTCGGTGCGCCGGGCGGCGTCACCAGTGATTTCGCCGGCCAGATCGCCGACCTGAAGGGACAGATTTCCGCCATGAAGAACGGCGGCGACAACGGCACGGGCACCCGCATCGACGGCCTGTCGGCCGCGCTCGACCAGGTCAAGGCCGACGTCGTGACGCTGAAGGCCGCCATGGCACCCGCGCAGGGCGGCGACGACGGCGAACTTGCCGCGCTGTCGGACAAGGTCGCCGAAATCGAAAAATCCGTGGCGGCACTCGGCCGGGGCGGCAACGCCCAGCCGGTCGATCTCGGCCCGGTCAACGAAAAGCTGGGCGCGCTGGAAGCCGAACTCAAGGTGGCCGGCGACGCGGCCGGCGAACAGCAGGCGAAGCTGACCGCCCTCGAACAGTCCGTCTCGCAGCTTTCGGCCAAGGTCGAGGCGCAGGCCTCGCAGCCGAAGATCGCGCTCGCCATCGCAGCCGCCGCACTCAAGTCGGCGCTCGACCGCGGCGCGCCGTTCGCGGCCGAACTCGACACTTTCGCGGCGATCGCGCCGGACGCGCCGCAGCTCGCGGCCTTGCGCAGCTATGCCGAAAAGGGCGTGCCGACGCGCGCGGCCATAACCGGCGAGGTGGGAGCCGCCGCCAACGCCATGGTCGCCGCCGCGAAACCCGCCGATCCGAACGCCGGCATTGTCCAGCGCCTGCTCTCCAGCGCCGAATCGCTGGTCGAGGTCCGGCCCATCGGCGCCGTCGAAGGCAAGGGCGTGCCGGAAACGGTGGCCCGGCTGGAGGTGGCGGTGAACCAGGGCGATTATGCCAAGGCGCTTGCCGAATACGATACGCTGCCGGAAACGGCGAAGGCGGCCGGCGCCGGTTTCGCCGCCGAACTCAAGGCGCGGCTGGACGTGGAAGCGCAGCTCGACGCGCTGATTTCGGGCGCGATGAAGGACAAGACATGATCCGCATCCTGTTTTTCCTTCTCGTCGTCTTCGCGCTGGGCCTCGGCTTTTCCTGGCTGGCGGATCGCCCCGGCGAAATGGTCGTCACCTTCTCCGGCTACCAGTACCAGGTCAGCCTGATGGTCGCCGCCGTGGCGGTGGTGGCCGTGGTGGCGGCGGTGATGATCGCGTGGTGGCTGCTGAAGGCGCTCTGGACCAGCCCCTATACGATCACGCGCTATTTCCGCGTCCGGCGCCGCGACCGCGGCTATCAGGCGCTGTCGACCGGCATGATCGCCGCAGGCGCCGGCGACGCCGCGCTGGCGCGCAGGAAGACCAAGGAGGCGGGCAAGCTTATCCGCTCCGATCAGGAACCGCTCATCCATCTGCTCGACGCGCAGGCCTCGCTGCTGGAAGGCGACCACGAAAGCGCGCGGAAGAAATTCGAGGCCATGCTGGACGACCCGGAAATGCGGCTGCTCGGCCTGCGCGGCCTTTACCTTGAAGCCGAGCGGCTGGGCGACCGCAACGCCGCGCGCCATTACGCCGGGCGTGCCGCCGCGGCCGCGCCGCAGCTTGGCTGGGCGGCCGACTCGACCATCGAGGAACTCGCCCAGCGCGGCGACTGGGACGCCGCGCTGAAGATCGTCGAGGCGCAGAAATCGACCCGGCAAATCGAGCCCGCCGCCGCCAACCGGCGCCGCGCCGTGCTGTTGACGGCCAAGGCCGAAGCCCTGTTCGACACCGATTTCAACACCGCCAGGACGGCCGCCGTGGAAGCCAACCGGCTGGCGCCCGATTTCGCGCCGGGGGCAGTGGTCGCCGCGCGGGCGCTGTTTCGGCAAAACGACGTGCGCAAGGGCTCGAAGCTGCTGGAAGCGGCCTGGCGGACCGAGCCGCATCCCGAGATCGCCGAGCTTTATACCCATGCGCGGCCCGGCGACGCCGTCAACGACCGGCTGACGCGGGCGCGCAAGCTTCAGGAGATGAAGAAGAACAACGCCGAATCCTCGCTCGCCGTGGCGCGCGCAGCACTCGACGCGCAGGATTTCGCCACCGCCCGCCACGAGGCCGAGGCGGCGATCCGCATGGACCGGCGCGAGGGCGCCTACCTGCTGCTGGCCGATATCGAGGAAGCCGAAACGGGCGACCAGGGCAAGGTGCGGCAGCTTCTCGGCAAGGCGGTCAGGGCGCCGCGCGATCCGGCCTGGGTCGCCGACGGCGTGGTTTCCGAGCGCTGGGCGCCTGTTTCTCCGGTCACGGGCCGCCTCGACGCTTTCGAATGGCGCGCGCCGGCGGAGCGCCTCGGCAGCCTGATCGACGCCGAGGAGCGTGAAGAAGCCCCGGCCCTGGAGCCGCCGGTCAAGGCGGGCGGCCAAGACGACACCGCCGATATCCACGCGGCCGAAATCGTCGTCGAGAAGCCGGCGGCGAAAGCCGCAAAACCACCGGTTCACCCGGCAGGCGTAGCCGCGGCCGCCGTCGCGGTCGCGCCGGATGCGCCGGCGGACGGGCGGGAAGGCCAGGCGCGCGCGCCCGACGATCCCGGCGTCGAGCCGGACGGCGAAGCGGAGACGGCGCCGCGCCGCTTCCGTTTATTTTGATTGTCCAGCGACCGGCGCGCTGGCTAGAGTCCAATCCAAGCTCCTTTCGGCCTGAACGGGAACGATCCATGTTCGAACGCGTGCTGTCATTCCTGAAGGACCTGCCCGGCGGCGCTCGCGCGCGCAGCGCCGAGGACGAGGCCCGCGTCGCCGCGGCCGCGCTTCTCTTTCATGTCATGGATGCCGACGGCGTTCGCCAGGACGTCGAATGGGAGCGTTTCAAGCAGATCCTTGCCGACGCCTATTCGATAAGCGGCGAAGAACTGGCGGCCCTCGCGCGCGCCGGCGAAAAGGCCGACGACGAGGCCGTCGACCTCTATGCCTTCACCAGCGTGCTCAAGCGCAGCCTCGACGCGGACGGCCGCAAGGCCTTTGTCGAACTGCTGTGGGAAATGGTCTATGCCGATGGCGAACTGGACGAATTGGAGGATAATGTCGTGTGGCGCATCGCCGAACTGATCGGCGTCGAACGGCGCGACCGCATCGAGGCGCGCCGGAAGGTCGCCGCGAAGCTGCCGGCGACCAAGGGCGCCTCGGGCGACGAATAGGGGTTTTCGCAAGCATTCCGCAGACATGCCTTCCATCAGCCGACCGAAAATCCTCATCGTCTTGCACCAGGAAACGTCCAGCCCCGGACGGGTCGGGCAAATGCTGACGCAAGGCGGCTTCGACCTCGACATCCGCCGCCCGCCGCTCGGCGACGTCCTGCCCGAAACGCTCGACGGCCATGCCGGCGCCGTCGTCTTTGGTGGGCCGATGAGCGCCAACGACGGGGACGAGTTCGTCAAGCGCGAGACGGACTGGCTGGCGGTGCCGCTGAAGGAAAACCGGCCGTTCCTCGGCATCTGCCTCGGCGCGCAGATGCTGGCCAATCATCTCGGCGGCAAGGTCGAGGCTCATGACAAAGGGCTGGTCGAAATCGGCTGGTATCCGCTCAAGGCCACGGAAGCGGGCCGCGCCCTGATGCATTGGCCCGAAATGGTTTACCAGTTCCATCGCGAAGGCTTTTCGCTGCCGAGGGACGCGACGCTGCTCGCCACCGCCGAAACCTATCCGAATCAGGCGTTCCGCTATGGCGAGAACGCCTGGGGCATCCAGTTCCACGCCGAACTGACGCTGATGATGATGCAGCGCTGGGTGGTGCGCGGCGCGCAGCGCTTCACCTTGCCCGGCGCCCAGCCCGGCCGCGACCACCTCGGCGGCCGGCTGATCTGGGACATGCACCTCAAGCGCTGGCTGGGCGACCTGCTGACGACGGTGTTCGGCAAGCCGCAGAAGATGAGCGAGTAGCGAGGTTTCCGTTTGCCGCTCGCTTCCGCCCGGCCGTGGCGCCCCCGCGCGGGCCGAAAGCGGCGCCGGAAATATATCCGCCTGGCATATCACGCCGAAAGCCCGCTTCGGACCCCGTCACCGGCCGAAGCCGCAAAGCCCGATGCCGTTTCGCTCGCCCGAAGCAGGAAGCGGGCATCCGCCGGTCCTCACAGGCATGGTTCGGACGATTGAGATATATCAGTTTTGGATCAGCAGGTTGCACCCTGATATATCAATTCATCGCCCATCCAGCCTGAACGGGTCGTCTATGGAAAAGGCCGGCTCGGTGAACCAGTGCGCGCCGTCTTCGGCCATATGGATGTGGTCCTCCAGCCTGACGCCGAACTCGCCGTAGACGCAGATCATCGGCTCGTTGGAGAAGCACATGCCGGCTTGCAGCGGCGTGGCGTTGCCTTCGACGATGTAGGGTTCCTCGTGCACGTCGAGGCCGAGCCCGTGGCCGGTACGATGCGGCAGGCCGGGCGTTTCATAGCCCGGTCCGAGCCCGGCCGCCTCGATGGTGGCTCGGGCGGCGCGATCCACCGCCGTGCAGGGCGCGCCAAGTTTCGCGGCGCCGAAGGCCGCCTCGGTCGCCCGTTTGGCGATACCCCAGATTTCGCGCTGGCGGGCATTCGGCTCGCCGAAGACATAAGAGCGGGTGAGGTCGGAATAATAGCCGTGCAGGGCAGCGCCGACGTCGACCAGCACCATGTCGCCCTGCTTGAGCGTCTGCGGATAAGGCACGCCGTGCGGATAGGCGGTCGGCTCGCCGAACAGCACGATGCGGAAGGGCGGCGGCCCGTCGAAGCCGAGCGCCGCATGCGCTTCGCCGAGGAAGTCGGCCACCTCCGTCGTGGTGATGCCTTCGCGCAGGATGCGGGCCGTGGCGCGCTGCACGTCCAGCGTCAGGTTCATCGCCGTCCTGATGATGGCGATCTCGGCGGCCGACTTGATGCGGCGGCAGGCGTCGGTCACGACAGCGCCGTTGACGAAGCCGTAGGCATTGCCCGCGCGCCGCAGCGCGTCGGCGCGGAAAAAGGGCGTCATCGGGTCGATGGCGAGCGTGCCGCCGGCAAGCCCCATGCCGTCGAGAACGTCGATGACGAGCGCCGCCGGGTCCTCGTTTTCCTGCCAGCAGCGCACCGTGGGCGTGCCGCCGATGACGTCCGCCATCATGGCGCGCAGCTTGGCCTCCTCGAAGGCCGGGCTGATGTGCACCGGCTCGCCCTCGGCGGGGATGACGACGCCGTGCATGCGCTCGCTGCCGCTGAAGCGCAGGCCGGTGAAGTAGAAAGTGCTGGTGGAGGCATCGAGATAGAGCGCGGCAATGTTCTGCTCGCGCATCAGCGCCTGCGCCCGCGTCACCCGCTGCCGGCGCTCGGCATCGCCGATCGGCGCCACCGTGTCGCGCTTCGAGGTCAGCTTGCGCAGTTCTTCTTCCGGGCTGGAACCGCCCACGCCGATGGTCATGCCGTCACCTGTTTCGTTGCCTGATTGTCTGGTGTTCAGATCGCTTCGCCGCGCAAAAGGCGCGGCGTATCGCCCGAAAGGCCGGACGCCTGCCGGATGAAAAAGCCTTTCAGCCTGGGCATGCGCTCGACCAGCCCGAGGCCCAGGTCGCGCGCGGCGCGCAGCGGGCCGACGTCGTTGGAGAACAGCCGGTTCAGCACGTCCGTCGTCACGCCCATGGAGAGCGTGTCGAAGCGCCGCCATTGCTGGTAGCGCTCCAGCACGTCGAGCGCGCCGATATCCTGCCCGAGCCGGTCGGCCTCCACCACCACTTCGGCGAGCGCCGCCACGTCCTTGAAGCCGAGGTTGAGCCCCTGCCCGGCGATGGGATGGATGCCATGCGCGGCGTCGCCCGCCAATGCCAGTCGCGGCGCCACGAAGGCGCGCGCCAGCGTCAGGCCGAGCGGCCACGCGCGCGGCTTGTCGAGCACCCGTATCTCGCCGAGCTTCAGGCCGAAGCGACGCTCCAGTTCCATTTCGAAGATGAGATCGTCGCCGGCCACCAGCGCCTCGGCGTCGGCGGTCCGCTCCACCCACACGATCGAGGAGCGGTTGGTGCCGTCCTCGGCCGGCTTCAGCGGCAAGGTGGCAAACGGGCCGGCGGGCAGGAAGTGTTCCTCGGCGCGGCCGTTGTGCGGCCTTTCGTGGCCGACCGTGCAGACGATGCCGGACTGGCCGTAGTCCCAGCGCACCGTCTTGATGCCGGCCATGTCGCGCAGCCGCGACTTCACCCCGTCGGCGGCGACCAGCAGCCGTGCATCAAGCGTCGCGCCGTCTGCGAGATGCACGGTAAGGCTCGCCGTGCCGGTATCGAAACCCTGCACGGCCATGCCTTCGATGAGATCGATGCCGAGCTTTTCCGCTCGCCGGCGCAATGCGCCGTTGAGATCGCGGTTGGCGACCATATGGGCGAAGGGCTCGCCCGGCGCCACTTCGCCGTCGAAGGTCAAGAAGGTCGGCCGCACCGGGGCGGCGGCGCGCGAATCGGTGATGACCATGTCGGTAATCGCCTGCGCGTCCGGCGCAAGCTCGGCCCAGACGCCCAGCCGGTCGAGCATCCGGCTGGCGGCCGCGGCGATGGCCGAGCAGCGCGCGTCGCGCTGCCAGGCGCCCGCCGGCGCCGCATCCACCACCGCGATTTCGAGGCTCGGCCGCGCCTGCTTCAGCGAGACGGCGGCGGCGAGCCCGACATAGCCGGCGCCGGCGACGAGAATGTCGAGTTTCGGGGTTTTATCCGACATGACCGGCTCCGGGAGAGGTTGAGGGGAGGGTTGCGTCCAACTCCGTTCTCCTTCCTAAAAGGGGGAAGGCTATCACATAGGGTGCTATCCCCTCTCCATCGCCGCGACGCCGGCGCTTTTCCAGCTTGGGTTCCTCGCCCCTCTGGGGAGAGGTGGCGCGCGCAGCGCGACGGAGAGGGGATAGCGCCATAGGCGAGTGCCCTTCTCCCTGTTGGAAGAACTCGGAAACAGAAATATCCGTCACGATGCGTCTCAATGGATTCCTGACCTCTAACCCTTGACGGCCTTTCCGTCCTGTCCGAAACCGGTCCCGCATTCACGAGGGGCATGCCATGACGGCGATGAGCGAACTGCTCGACATTCTCGACCTCGAGGAACTGGAGCACAACCTCTATCGTGGTCGCAGCCCCCAGGTCGAGTGGCAGCGCGTGTTCGGCGGCCAGACCATCGCGCAGTCGCTGGTGGCGGCGCAGCGCACCGTGCCGGCCGACCGCCACGTCCATTCGCTGCACGGCTACTTCATGCGGCCGGGCGACATCAAGATGCCGATCGTCTACGAGGTCGACCGCATCCGCGACGGCGGCTCCTTCACCACCAGGCGGGTGACGGCGGTGCAGCACGGCCAGGCGATCTTTTCGCTGGAAGCCTCCTTCCAGGTCGAGGAGCAGGGGCTCAACCACCAGATTCCGATGCCGCCGGACGTGCCGATGCCCGAAACGCTGCTGTCGCAGCGCGATCTTCTCAAGACGATGGACCACATCCCCGAGGTGATCCGCAAGTTCTGGGCGCGCGAGCGGCCGCTGGAGATCCGCCCGGTCAACCTCAAGCACTATTCCAGCCGCGACAAGCTGCCGCCGCGCCAGAACGTCTGGATTCGGCTGACCGGCCCGGTTCCCGAAGGCGATCCGCGCCTGCCCTCGGTGCTGCTCGCCTACCTGTCGGACATGACGCTGCTCGACACCTCCACCTTCGCGCACGGGCGCGGCCTGTTCGATCCCGATATCCAGGCGGCCAGCCTCGACCACGCCATGTGGTTCCACCGGGCGCATCCGCTCGACGACTGGCTGCTTTATACGCAGGACAGTCCCTCGACGTCCGGCTCGCGCGGCTTCAACCGCGGCGCCCTCTACGCCCGCGACGGCACGCTGATCGCCTCGACGGCTCAGGAAGGACTGATCCGCCTGCGCCGGCCGCTTAAATAGCAGGCATCTGCTACGATCTGCCGTTTTCTGAGGCAGGAATCCTGCCGCACTTCTCGGTCGGTGGCTGAGCGAATTTCATAAACCTCTTTGTTTGCAACGCTTTGCCAGGCCGGAACGGCATCTGGCACGGCGCTTGATTCCTTCCGCTTGTCCTTTGCGCGCCTTCCGGGCCGCGAAGGCGTGCGAACGCTGGAACCCCGAAGCAGAGGGTGCAACCCGATGAAAATCGTCATGGCAATCATCAAGCCGTTCAAGCTCGACGAGGTGCGCGAGGCGCTCACCGCCGTCGGCATCCAGGGCCTGACCGTCACCGAAGTCAAAGGCTACGGGCGGCAGAAGGGCCATACGGAAATCTATCGCGGCGCCGAATACGCCGTCTCTTTCCTGCCCAAGATCAAGGTCGAGGTCGCCGTCGCCGCCGACATGGCGGACAAGGCGGTCGAGGCCATCGCCGCCGCGGCCCGGACCGGCCAGATCGGCGACGGCAAGGTCTTCGTCCTCGACATCGACCATGCGCTGCGCATCCGCACCGGCGAAACCGACACCGACGCGCTTTAAGCCGTCCCTCTTCCCAATGGAGACACCCCCAATGGAGATACAGATGACCATTCCTTTCTTCCGCAAAGCGGGGCGAACGGCGCTGCTCGCTTCAGCCATGGCCATGCTGGCTTCGACGGCCGGCGCGCAGCAATCGGCGCCGGCCGCCCCCGCCCTCGACACCGGCAACACGGCCTGGGTCCTCGTCTCGACCGCGCTGGTGCTGATGATGACCATTCCGGGCCTGGCGCTGTTCTACGGCGGCATGGTGCGCAAGAAGAACGTGCTCGCCACCGTCATGCAGAGTTTTGCCGTCTGCTGCCTGGCGACTGTGCTGTGGTTCGTCGCCGGCTACTCGCTGGCCTTCTCCGACGGCGGCGGCATGAACGCCTATGTCGGCGGCCTGTCGAAAGCCTTTTTCGCCGGCATCACAACCTCGACGCTGTGGGCGCCGGGTGTCGCCAACATTCCCGAATTCGTCTTCGCCGTCTTCCAGATGACTTTCGCCGTCATCACCCCGGCGCTGATCGCGGGCGCCTTCGCCGAGCGGATGAAGTTTTCGGCGCTGCTCCTGTTCACCGGCCTGTGGCTGCTCGTCGTCTATGCGCCGATCGCCCACTGGGTCTGGGGCGGCGGCTTTCTCGGCTCGGCCGGCGTGCTCGATTTCGCCGGCGGCACGGTGGTGCACATCAACGCCGGCGTGGCGGGCCTCGTCTGCGCGCTGGTACTGGGCAAGCGCGAGGGTTACGGCAGCGTCAACATGGCGCCCTACAACCTCGTCTATGCGGTGATCGGCGCCTCGCTGCTGTGGGTCGGCTGGTTCGGCTTCAACGCCGGTTCGGAACTGGCGGCCGACGGACTGGCGGGCGCGGCGATGGTCAACACCCAGGTGGCGGCGGCAGCGGCCGGCCTCGCCTGGATGGCGGTCGAGTGGATCGTGGCAAAAAAGCCGAGCGTGCTCGGCATCATCTCGGGCGCCGTCGCCGGCCTCGTCGCCGTCACGCCGGCGGCCGGCTTCGTCAACCCGACGGGTGCCTTCGGCATCGGCATCGCCGCCGGTATCGTCTGCTACCTGTCGGCGGTGAAACTGAAGCACACCTTCGGCTACGACGATTCGCTCGACGCCTTCGGCGTGCACGGCGTCGGCGGCATTATCGGCGCGTTGCTGACCGGCCTGTTCGCCGACAAGACCATCAACAGCCTCGGCGCGAACGCCTCGGTGGCGACGCAGTTCTACGGCATCGTCTTCACCGTCGCCTGGACGGCGCTCGCCACGGCGGCGATCCTCTATGCGGTCAAGGCCACCGTCGGTCTGCGTCCGTCCAGGCAAGAGGAAATCGAGGGGCTCGACATCACCCAGCACGGCGAGGTGGTCCAGTAATCGCGCCGAACTGGCGCAGCTTCCCCCGGAACGGTTCGGACGACGGATCGTTAAGGCGATGCGGGCCGATCCGGGAGTGCGGGTCGGTTTGCCTTGGCGTTCACGAACGGTTCAGCCTGAAAGGCAACGTGTTTCGACTTCATCGGCGGTCCGTGTTCGATTGGGACCTGCAACGACAGATCGGGAGGATTCCATGGATCGACGATTGTTCTTGACCGGATTGCTCGGCCTTGCCGGTGCCGCCACCGTGGCGGGCGTAACCCGTCCGGCGCAGGCTCTTGCCGGCGTACCGCAGGGTAACGGCATCCTCGACGAGCTGGATAGCGCCGATGCCGCGCCGCTTGGCGAGGCCGAGGTGGTCGATGTCCAATACAGGCATGACCGCCGGCACCGTCCGCCGTCACAGCACCGGCCGCCGTTCCATCGGCCGCCGCCGCGCCGCCGGCGCCGCCGTGTCTGGCGGCAGGTCTGCCGGCGGTACCGGTCGCACGGACGCTGGCGCACGCGCTGCCACCGCGAGCGCGTCTGGGTCTGGATCTGACCGACAATCGCCCCGGCCTTTGCGCCGGGGCTTTTTCATGTCCGCCGGCCCTGCATGGTTAATGCCCCCTTAACCTTCCCGGCAATAGTCTGGCCTGCGAATTCGCCGAGATGCGTTCGTCCATCTCGCCAGGCAATGACAGACGAGGAAGAGCATGCGTTCAGGGGCATCGGTACCGCTCGCGCTGACCGATACGGGCCATGGCATTCGCGCCTTCGCGCGTCGCCAGGTCGGCCGTTTCGTCGGCGCCGGCCTGTTCGCGACGGTGGCCTTCGGCGTCGCCAGCCTGGCGACCTGGAACGTCGCCGACCCGAGCTTCAGCCACGCCACCGACAACACCGTCACCAACGCCATGGGCTATGCCGGCGCCGTCTTCTCCGACCTCGCCATGCAGTTCTTCGGCCTGTCGGCGGTCGCAGCCCTCGTCCCGGCGGTCGCCTGGGCCTTCTTCCTGTTCACCGCGCGCGGCGTCGACAAGTTGCCGAAGCGCGGATTCGCCTGGTTCGGCTTCGCGCTGCTGGCGGCGGCCATCGTCGGTTGCGTCGCGCCGCCCCCGACCTGGCCGCTGCCGACCGGCCTCGGCGGCGTCTTCGGCGACATGGTCTTGAAGATCCCCGGCGCCTTCGCCGGCGGCTATCCCACCGGCCTGCTGGCCTCGGTGCTGGCCGTACTGTTCGCCGCACCGGCGCTATGGCTGTTCGTCTACGGCTCGGCGCTGATTTCCCGCCGCAACGGCTTTGCCGTCCAGGAGGAGCAGCCGGCAAGGGCCGAGCCGGTCGATGCCGACCAGATCCTGTTCGAGAACGAGGATGACGACGACGACAACGAAGGCGTGCTGGCGCTCGGCGCCGTCACCCATTGGTGGCTGTCGTTGCGCGCCTTCCTGCGCCGCCGCGCCGCCGCGCGCCGCCAGCGCCAGGACGACTTCGGCTTCGAGGAGAAAGCGCCGGCGCCGTCGAGCGCATGGCGTCGCGCCGCCGAGCGCGTCGAAGTGGCAGAGATGGAAGAGGTGCGGCTGACGCAGGGCGGCCGCGCCCGCGTCGAGCCGGAATTCTTCGCCTCCATGGTCGCCGACCACCGCGTCTCGATCGATCCCGACGACGCCGACGTCTTCGCCGAGACAGGCTTCGAAACGGACGAGGACGAGGCGGATTTCGCGCCCGAGCCGCAGGCGCACAAGACCGAACCCGGCTCCGCCGCGCAGGTGCGGGCCTTCCGCTCGGACGCCGCCACGCGCGTCGATACGCCGGCGCCGCGGCCGCAGCAGGGCGCGCGCGCCCATCGCGAGGCGCAGACCTCGATGCTGGCCGCCGGCCATTTCGAGATGCCGTCGCTGCATTTCCTGTCGGAACCGAAGAACGTGGCGCGTGACGCCAGCCTGTCGAAAGACGCGCTGGAGCAGAACGCCCGCCTGCTGGAAGGCGTGCTGGAGGACTTCGGCGTCAAGGGCGAGATCATCCACGTCAAGCCGGGTCCCGTCGTCACGCTCTACGAACTGGAGCCGGCGCCGGGCATCAAGTCGTCGCGCGTCATCGGCCTGGCCGACGATATCGCCCGCTCGATGAGCGCCATCGCCGCCCGCGTCGCCGTCGTGCCCGGCCGCAATGCCATCGGCATCGAACTGCCCAACGCCAAGCGCGAAATGGTCTACCTGCGCGAAATCCTCGCCAGCCGCGACTTCGAGGAAACCAAGGCGAAGCTGGCGCTGGCGCTTGGCAAGACCATCAACGGCGAGGCCGTCATCGTCGACATCGCCAAGATGCCGCACGTTCTGGTCGCCGGCACCACCGGTTCCGGCAAGTCGGTCGCCATCAACACCATGATCCTGTCGCTGCTCTATCGGCTCAAGCCCGAGGAATGCCGGCTCATCATGATCGATCCGAAGATGCTGGAACTGTCGGTCTACGACGGCATCCCGCACCTTTTGACCCCGGTCGTCACCGATCCGAAGAAGGCGGTCGTCGCGCTCAAATGGACCGTGCGCGAGATGGAGGACCGCTACCGCAAGATGTCGAAGGTCGGCGTGCGCAACATCGACGGCTTCAACCAGCGCGTCGCGCAGGCCGACAAGAAGGGCGAGAAGATCTCGCGCACCGTGCAGACCGGCTTCGACCGCCAGACCGGCGAGGCGATCTACGAGACGGAGGAGATGGATCTCGAGCCGATGCCCTACATCGTCGTCATCATCGACGAGATGGCCGACCTGATGATGGTCGCCGGCAAGGACATCGAAGGCGCCGTGCAGCGCCTCGCCCAGATGGCGCGCGCTGCCGGCATCCACGTCATCATGGCCACGCAGCGCCCGTCCGTCGACGTCATCACCGGCACCATCAAGGCAAACTTCCCCACCCGCATCTCCTTCCAGGTGACGTCGAAGATCGATTCGCGCACCATTCTCGGCGAGCAGGGCGCCGAACAGCTGCTCGGCATGGGCGACATGCTCTACATGGCCGGCGGCGGCCGCATCCAGCGCGTCCACGGCCCCTTCGTCTCCGACGACGAAGTCGAGAAGGTGGTCAGCCACCTGAAGACGCAGGGCGTGCCCGAATATCTCGACGCCATCACCGAGGACGACGACGAGGACGGGGACGAGCCTTCGGGCAAGGGCGGCGCCGGCGGTTCCGGCGGCGGCAATTTCGAGGATTCGGACGACCCGTACGACCAGGCGGTGGCGGTGGTGCTGCGCGACGGCAAGGCTTCGACCAGCTACATCCAGCGCCGCCTCGGCATCGGCTACAACAAGGCCGCCTCGATCATCGAGCGGATGGAGAAGGAAGGCGTCGTCGGCCCCGCCAACCACGCCGGCAAGCGCGAGATTCTCGTGCCCACCGAAGAGGACAAGTTCTGAGCCGCCCCGGGCCTGCCGGAGCGCCGGACAAGGCTGAAACCGGCCTTCGCGCGGCCCATGCTGATTTCCGGGGAACCCTGAGCTGCGGCAACGTGTTTCCCGAGGTGCCAAACTTCAGCCCAACTGGGAGACCAGATACTGTCGCACGCAATAAGGACATGACAGCCATGACCACAGATCGCCCCGGCCGGACAGGCCCGTTCGCCGCGACGCGCCGGCAGTTTCTCGGCCTCGGCCTGACCCTTGCCGGTGCGGCCGCGCTCACCGTCGCGCCCGGCTTCCAGGGGCTCGCCTCGGCGCAGGCCGCCGTGCCGGACGTGGCGCAGAAGATCGCCGACCATTTCTCGGCGGTGAAGACGATGACCGGCGAGTTCGTCCAGTTCGGCCCCAAGGGCGAGCAGACGGGCGGCAAGTTCTTCCTTGAACGGCCGGGCAAGATCCGCTTCAACTATGACGGCGCTTCCGATTTCCGCGTCATCTCCGATGGGCAGTCGGTGGTCATCCTCAACCAGAAGATGAAGACGTCCGACCTCTACCCGCTGTCGAAGACGCCGCTGAAGCTCCTGCTGGAAGACCATATCGACCTTTCCGGCGGCAAGGTCACGAACGTCAAGCAGGAAGACGACCTCACCACCATCCAGCTTGCCGACAAGCAGGTGTTCGGCAATTCGAAGATCACCATGATGTTCGATCCGAAGACCTACGAACTGCGCCAGTGGACGATCACCGACGCGCAGGGCAAGGACACGACGGTGATGATCTTCAACACCAAGGAAGGCGTGAACATCGCCGCCGACACCTTCAAGATCGACTACACCGCCAATCGCGAGCTGAACACCAAGGGCAGCAGCCGCTGAGCCTCGTTACTGAAGGCGGGCAGGCCCGCGCGCCTGTGGAAATCCGCCTGAAGCTCGCCCGCGGCAGCGGCGCGGCTTGTCATCGGCCGGTATCGCTGGCAGGGTCCGCCGTCTTTCGCTTGAACCCACCGCAGCCGATGTCCTTCACCCTCGCCACCTGGAACATCAATTCCGTGCGCCTGCGCATGCCGATCGTCGAACGGCTGCTGAAGGAGCAGGCTCCCGACATTTTGTGCCTCCAGGAAACCAAGTGCCCGGACGATCTCTTCCCGTTCGACGCCTTCCGCCGGCTGGGCTACGAGCACATCGCCGTGCATGGCCAGAAGGGCTATCACGGCGTCGCCACCATCGCGCGGCGCCCGATCGAGGCGATCGAGCGGCGGCGCTTCTGCGAGATCGCCGACAGCCGGCACCTGTCGGTGCGCTTCGATGCCGGCGGCACCTCGATCCTGCTGCACAATTTCTACGTGCCGGCCGGCGGCGACGAGCCCGATCCGGCGATCAACTGGAAATTCAAGCACAAGCTCGACTTCGTCGCCGAGATGAACGCCGTGCCGGCCGCGCATGACGCGGCGGCGGCCTCGATCCTCGTCGGCGACCTCAACATCGCGCCGCTGGAACACGACGTCTGGTCGCACAAGCAATTGCTGAAAATCGTCTCCCATACCCCCGTCGAGACGGAAAGCTTCGAGGCCATGCGCGTGGCGGGCGGCTGGGTCGACCTGATGCGGCTCAACGTGCCTTACGAGCAGAAGCTCTACACCTGGTGGAGCTATAGGGCACAGGACTGGGAAGCGTCCGACCGCGGCCGCCGCCTCGACCATGTCTGGTCGTCGGCCAATCTGGTTCCCGCCTTTGCCGGCTACGAGATTTTGCGCGCCGCGCGCGGCTGGGAGCGACCATCCGACCACGTGCCGGTGATCGCGCGATTCGCGCTGGAGTGAGCAGGTGCGGGCCGGCAAAGCGCCAAGCCTTTCAGCTATTCGCCGCGCGGACCGGCCTTTCACGGTTCGTCGCTCGAAAAGCCAATTCAGGGGCTTTTCGTCCGGCTCCGCCGGACCGCTCCTCATCCCGCGAAACGCGGCGCCAGTTCCTCGATGCGCTTGACCAGCGCCTGCAATTCGTCGGCGATGCGCTGGTGGAGATGGACGGCGATGTCGGGATATTCCTCGAGGATGCGGCGGAACATCGCGCGGCTCAGCCGCAGCACCTGCGAATCGGCCGCCGCCGAGGCGCTGGTCAGCCGCCTGGTATCGGCGATCAGCGCCAACTCGCCGAGGATCGAGCCCGCTTCCGCGAAGCCGATCGGCACGCCGGGCCCGTCCGCCTCGCGGTAGAGCACGATGCGGCCCGAAACCACCACGTAGGCCGAATCGGCCTCGTCGTCCTCGCGGTAGAGCTTGCGCTCGGCCGGCAGCGGCGTCGTCTCCGCGCCGAAGGCGAGCAGGCGCAACTGCTCCGGCGTGAAGCCTTCGAACAGCCCCACGCGGGAGAGGACGCGAACATCGTCATCCAGCGCCATCAGCGATCATGTCCCCGGGCCGTCAGGCCGTTCCCTCCTCGCGCGCCCCCGCCCGATTCGTCATTTCACCAGCAAGATGGTTAACAATATAGCGCCATCGACGACCGTCGATGGCGCTCATCAGGGAACCAGCTTGTAGCCGCCGCTTTCTGTCACAAGAATTTCGGCATTGGAAGGATCGCGCTCGATCTTCTGGCGCAGCCGGTAGACATGCGTTTCCAGCGTGTGCGTGGTGACGCCGGAATTGTAGCCCCACACTTCTTCCAGAAGCACGTCGCGCGTCACCACCTTCTGCTCGGCGCGGTAGAGATATTTGATGATCGAGGCCTCTTTCTCGGTCAGCCTGACCTTGGCGCCGCGCTGGTCGATCAAGAGCTTCTGGCTCGGCTTGAAGGTGTAGGGGCCGATGACGAAGGTGGCGTCCTCGCTCTGCTCGTGCTGGCGCAACTGGGCGCGGATGCGGGCGAGCAGCACGGCGAAGCGGAACGGCTTCGTCACATAGTCGTTGGCGCCCGCTTCCAGCCCGAGGATCGTGTCGGAATCGGTGTCGTGGCCGGTCAGCATGATGATCGGCGCCTTGTAGCCGCCCTTGCGCAAAAGCTTCACCGCCTCGCGCCCGTCCATGTCGGGCAGGCCGACGTCCATGATGAGCAGGTCCACCATGCCGCCGCGCGCGTTGGCGATGCCCTTGGCCGCCGTCGTCTCCTGCCGGACGTCGAACTCCTCGTAGAGCGACAGCTGCTCGACCAGCGTCGTGCGCAGGTCCTCGTCGTCATCGACAATCAGGATGGTTCGTGAGGTCATGGATCAATCCGTTGTTTGGCAATAAAAAAACAAGTGTCCCCGATACCCGCGCCTGTTGACCGTCGGCCGTTTATGCGGAAGCTGATGACCGCAACAACAGGCGTTCACGGTGATTTGTTCCTTGGCACGATCATACCTGAAAAACGGCACAATCAAGGGGGGTAAGGCAAAAACGCCGTCGACGCTCGGCACGCTGGTCGTACGCGCCCGGCCGGGCCGTCCCACACAGGGGCTGCTGAAGGCGGGGCCGCTGGTCTTTCCCTGCGCGTTGGGGTGGGGCGGCATCACGGCGAACAAGCGCGAGGGCGACGGCGCCACGCCGCTGGCGTCGATGCGCGTCCTGTCGGGCTATTTCCGCGGCGACCATGCCGCAGGCCTGCGCCGCACGCGGCTTTCCATGGCGCCGATCGGCGCCGATCTCGGCTGGTGCGAGGTGCCGCAGGACCGCAACTACAACCGGCCGGTCAAAATCCCCTACGGCGCCAGCCATGAGCGGATGAAGCGCGACGACCGGCTATACGACGCCTGCCTGGTGCTGGACTGGAACATTGCGCCGCGCCGGCGCGGGCGCGGCAGCGCCATCTTCTTCCATCTGGCGCGGCCGGGTTTCACGCCGACGCAGGGCTGCGTGGCGGTAAGCCGGCGCACCATGGAGCGGCTGTTGCCGCATCTTGGCGCCGGCACCGTGCTGAAGGTGGTGCGCTGAGCCTCAGCGCCGATGCGCGGGCCGGGGCGGGACCCAGCCGCGCTCCGAGAGGCCGAGGCTGACGGCCTGGGTATAGGACGGGCGCGGCACGCTGCGCGGATCGACGCCGATATCTTCGAGCAGGCTGTCGCTCAGCCCCTCGATCTCCTGAAGCGGCAGGGCGGGGCCCTGAGTGGCGGCAGGACTGCGCTCGGGAAAAACGTGCAGCAGTCTTTTCCAGAGCGGCACGGGGCGGGTCAGGACATAGCTGGTCATGACTGGTGTTCCTTTCAGGCCGGGCATCAAGCCCGGCTTTTCGTTTCCTTGATGAAACGAACAATGACCCATTGAAGAAAAAGAGGGAAACGAGTAGTTCTTGTCGAATCATCAAGCTTTCCTTGAAGAATGAGATGATCCAGATTCCCGGAATGCGCGCGCTGCGGACGCTCGAGGCGGCGGGCCGCCACCTCAACTTCACCCGCGCGGCGGACGAACTCGGCCTGACGCCGGCGGCGGTCAGCTACCAGATCAAGGAGATCGAGGACCAACTGGGGCTCGTCCTGTTCACCCGCACAAGCCGCTCGATCCGGCTGACCAAGGCAGGCGAACTCCTGCTGGAAGCCTCGGCCGACGCGCTCGACCTGATGGGGCGGGCGGTGGCGCGGGCGCGCAGGACGGAGCGTGGCGCAAGCCTGCTCCGGGTCAGCGCCGACGCGCAATTTGCCGCCAAATGGCTGATGCGCCGGATCGACTCCTTCCGCGAGGCGCATCCCGGCATCGAATTGCGCTTCGACGTCTCCTCCGAACTGCGCGACTTCGACCGTGACGACATCGACGTGGCGATCCGCTTCGGCGGCGGCAAGTACCCCGGCCTTGCCGCGCACCGGCTGTTCGACAACGCGATCGGCCCCGTATGCAGCCCGGCGCTGCTTTCGGCCGGCCCCCCGGTCAGGCAGGCGCGCGATCTCGTCAACTTTACGCTGGCGCACATCGAATGGTCGCGCCAGGGCATCACCTGGCCGAACTGGCCGATGTGGATGACCGCCGCCGGTGTCGCGGATTTCGACGACAGCCGCACCGTCGTCTTCGGCACCTCGTCGGAATTGTTGCAGGCGGCGCTCGAAGGCAGCGCCGTGGTGCTGGCCGAATTCGCCATGGTCGCCGGCGACCTGGCCGAAGGCCGCCTGGTGCGGCCGTTCGGACTCAGCCTCAGGATCGCGCCGGAATTCGCCTATTTCCTCGTCTATCCGCCGGCGGCGGCAAACGATCCGCGCATCGTCGCCTTTCGCGACTGGATTCTGCCGGAAGCGGCAAAGTCGCAGGACTGAGCGAGGGACTACGGCGGTTTACGGCGAGACGGAACCGCCGAAATACGAAGTGGTCTACCGGACGAAGCGCCAGACGGTCGTGCGCTTCACCTCGGCGTCCTCCAGCGCGCGCGTCACCGGCACTTCGTAGGCCGCAAGCCGTTCGAGGCCGGATTTCGGCAGGTAGGCGCGGCCGGGGTCGCCGACCAGAATTTCGGCGCCGCGCGCATGGAGCGCCGAAAACCACGGCAGCAGGCGCTCGGCAAAGGGCCTGTCGTAGAAGACGTCGCCGGCCAGAACGACGTCCCAGCCGCCGTCGCCGCCGATCAGGTCCTCGCCCGAGAAGGCCAGCGTCACGCCGTTCTCGGCCCCGTTCAGGCGGATCGCCGCCTCGCAGAAGGGATCGATGTCGGCGGCGAGGATTGCGGCCGCTCCTGCTTTTGCCGCGGCGATGGCGACCAGTCCCGACCCGGAAGCGAAATCGAGCACGCTTTTGCCCGAGACGGTTTGCGGATGATCGAGGACGTAGCGCGCCAAGCCCTGCCCGCCGGCCCAGGCGAAAGCCCAGAACGGCGGCGGCAGGCCGATCTCGGCCAGCTCATCCTCCGTGCGTTGCCACAGGTCATGCGCCTCGTCGGCGAGATGCAGGCGGATCTCCGGCACATGCGGCGGAGCCGTCAGCGCCGTGTTGGCGAGGATGAATTTTTCGCGGGAAGACGTCACCGGCGCGGCTTTTCAGTTGCGCGGACAGCGTTCGCCGCTTCGCTCCGGCATCGCCCGATATCAGGGCCGACCATGCGTGGCCAGGGTGATGCGCAGACCGTCAATCCGGATAGCAGGCGGCGGGAACGTTCGGCCAGACCGCCTTGTCGCAGCCGGCGTCGGCCTGGCGTTGGCGGAAGGATGCGCTGACCGGGCCGGTCACGGTGGCGTCGACGCCGTCCGGCGCATCGGGAAACAGCGTCTCTGCGCCCGTCGCGACGGCGATTTTCGGGGTATCGGTGCGCGTCGCCGCCGAATGCGCGGCGCCCGCGGCCAGCACGAGAGCAAGCGCCCCCACAAGCAGCCGGGGCGACACGAGCCTGCCGATGGCATCGATCCTGCGCATGATGGTCCCTCAAGCCCGGACTGCGTGCCGGTTCCGCAATTGGTTAATGAAAGTTTCGCAGCAAGCGTTTAACAATTGGTAACTGTCATTTGGGGTGCGGGGTCCCCTTTCGCAATTGCGAAAAAACCTGTAAGAGCCGCGCAACCGAAAAAAGTAGCGCTTCGTTCCGTTTCCGTGGCTCCATCCATGCGTGGGAGGAAAACGCCACCGGGAAACGACGGCTGGGCGCCGCAGCAACGCTTCCGAGTGACCTTATGGATATCCGCAACATCGCGATCATCGCGCATGTCGACCATGGCAAGACCACGCTGGTCGACGCGCTTCTCAAACAATCCGGCGCCTTCCGCGAGAACCAGCGCGTCGCCGAACGCGCCATGGATTCCAACGACATCGAAAAGGAACGCGGCATCACCATTCTAGCCAAAGCCACCTCGGTGGACTGGCACGGCACCCGCATCAACATCGTCGACACGCCCGGCCACGCCGACTTCGGCGGCGAGGTGGAGCGCATCCTGTCGATGGTCGATTCCGCCATCGTGCTGGTCGACGCCGCCGAAGGCCCGATGCCGCAGACCAAGTTCGTCGTCGGCAAGGCGCTGAAGGTCGGCTTGAAGCCGATCGTCGTCATCAACAAGATCGACCGCCCGGACGCCCGCGAGACGGAGGTCATCAACGAGGTGTTCGACCTGTTCGCGGCACTCGACGCCACCGACGAGCAGCTCGATTTCCCCATCCTCTACGGCTCCGGCCGCGACGGCTGGGTCGCCGAGAAACCGGAGGGGCCGAAGGACCAGGGCCTAGCCCCGCTGTTCGATCTGGTGCTGAAGCACGTGCCGGCGCCGGCCGTCGAGCCCGGCCCGTTCCGCATGATCGGCACCATCCTGGAGGCCAATCCCTTCCTCGGCCGCATCATCACCGGCCGCATCGCCTCCGGCTCGCTGAAACCCAACCAGGCCGTGAAGGTGCTGCATCACGACGGCACGTTGCTGGAAACCGGCCGCGTCTCGAAGATCCTCGCCTTCCGCGGCCTCGAGCGCCAGCCGATCGAAGAGGCGCAGGCCGGCGACATCGTCGCCATCGCGGGCCTCCAGAAGGGCACCGTCGCAGACACCTTCTGCGATCCGTCGGTGAGCGAGCCGATGGCGGCCCAGCCGATCGACCCGCCGACCGTCACCATGTCCTTCCTCGTCAACGATTCGCCGCTCGCCGGTACCGAAGGCGATAAGGTCACGAGCCGCGTCATTCGCGACCGCCTGCTGAAAGAGGCCGAGGGCAACGTCGCGCTGAAGATCGAGGAATCGGCCGACAAGGATTCGTTCTACGTCTCCGGCCGCGGCGAGTTGCAGCTTGCCGTGCTGATCGAGACGATGCGCCGCGAGGGCTTCGAGCTCGCTGTTTCGCGGCCGCGCGTCGTCATGCAGAAGGACGAGGCCGGGCAACTGCTGGAACCCGTCGAGGAAGTCGTCATCGACGTCGACGAGGAACATGCCGGCGTCGTGGTGCAGAAGATGAGCGAGCGTAAGGCCGAGATGATCGAGCTGCGCTCCTCCGGCGGCAACCGCCAGCGCCTCGTTTTCCACGCGCCGACGCGCGGCCTCATCGGCTACCAGTCGGAACTGTTGACCGACACGCGCGGTACGGCGGTGATGAACCGGCTGTTCCACGCCTACGAACCCTACAAGGGCGAGCTGCCCGGCCGCGTCAACGGCGTGCTGATCTCCAACGACCAGGGCGAGGCGGTCGCCTATGCGCTGTTCAACCTGGAGGATCGCGGCCCGATGGTGATCGACGCCGGCGTCAAGGTCTACCAGGGCATGATCATCGGCATCCATTCGAGGGACAACGATCTCGAAGTGAACGTCTTGAAGGGCAAGAAGCTCACCAACATCCGCGCCGCCGGCAAGGACGAGGCGGTAAAACTCACTCCGCCGGTGCGCATGACGCTGGAGCGGGCGCTGGCCTGGATTCAGGACGACGAACTGGTCGAAGTGACGCCGAAGTCGATCCGGCTGCGCAAGCTCTATCTCGACCCGAACGAGCGCAAGCGCTTCGAGAAGCAGAAGGTCGCCGGCGCGGCGTAGGGCGCGCCGATGCTTCCAAATTACCGCCCCTGAACGGTCACGCCCTCAGCTTCGGCGGCATTCGCGAGATCGCGATCCAGTGTGGCCAGCGGCAGGCGCCGCCGCTGCGCCAGTTCCAGATAGGCGGCATCATAGGGTGTCAGACCACGGCGGTCGGCCAGTCGCAGCGTTGCATGCCAAGCGTGGGTATTTGTCTCTGAATCTATCTCAATCGGCAGCTTGGCCAGCTGCGCCAGGGCCTCGCTCCTATATTCGGCCTTGGCGCGACCTCGGCGCACGGCGATACGAAAGCCGCTTGCTACCTCCAGGCGCCAATGTTCCGGAACATACCCGCTCCTCAAGGCGAGGGAAACGAAGAGCTGATCGATCTCAGGCGTGACTTCGTCATCGAAGAGCCATGCCAAAGCAATGGACGCGTCGACAACGACGCTCATTTGCGGCCTTCGTTGATCATATCCTTGATCGAGAGCCCGCCGAGCGTAACACCCTTTCGCATCTTCCTGATCTCCTCCACCGCTTTTAGCGCCTCGCTCCGGTCGAATTTTTCGACGGGCGCGACCAGTTTCGCAACCGGCTTGCCATGCCGGGTGATCGTCACTTCCTCGCCCTGCTCGACAAGATCGAGCAGGGAGCCGAGGCGGTTCTTGGCATCGAAGGCGGCAACAGTGCGCATGAACTGCACCTCTCAATTTAAGCTGGCTTAAGCTAGATTTAATCTTCCCTGTCAGTTTGCACAAGCGCATGACTTGTCCGCCCAAGGGCCACGTCCGTTTCGCCTGTGGCCCTTGGGTTCGACTCGCCTGCGCCTTGGCGGACGGCAAAATCCGCTCTAGCCGCTGATCCCGTTCAGCCGGATCACTCTCGTGACAAACCTCAAGACCGCGACCTCGCCCCTGCTGGCCATCCTGGTCTGCACGTTGGGCATCTTTCTGCTGTCGGCCATGGATGCGGCGGTGAAGGGCCTCGTCGTCGTCATAGGCGCCTATAACACGCTGTTGTGGCGCTCCATCCTCGCCACGGCCACGGCCGGCGCAACCTGGGCCGCCGCCACGGACAGGCGAACGAACCCCGGCGCGCTGCGGCTGCATGTCCTGCGCGGCGCGGTCGTCACCTTCGTCGCGCTGAGCTTCTTCTTCGGTCTCGGCCGCCTGCCGCTGGCCGAGGCGATCGCGCTCTCCTTCATCGCCCCGCTGGCGGCGCTGTTCCTGGCCGCGATCCTGCTCGGCGAACGGATCGGCCGCACCGCCGTCTGGGCCTCGTTTGCCGGCATGGCCGGCGTGATCGTCATCATGCTCGGCAAGTTCAGCCATGACGGCTACGCGGCCGACGCCATGGTCGGTATGGCCGCCGTCATCGTCTCGGCATTTCTCTACGCCTACAACCTGATCCTGGCGCGCCAGCAGGCACTGGTCGCCAAGCCGCTGGAGATCGTCTTCATCCAGAACCTCGTCGTGGGGGCGACGCTGGGCCTGGCGGCGCCCTGGCTGGGCGCCGTTCCGGCGCAGGCGGTGTGGCTGCCGCTGGCGGGCGTGACGGCGCTGGCGCTGGTTGGCCACGGCCTGATGAGCTGGGCCTATGCGCGGGCGGAAGCGCAATACCTGATCCCGACCGAATATTCGGCCTTCGTCTGGGCGATCATCCTCGGCTGGGTCTTTTTCCGGGAACCGGTAAGCGGCACGACGCTGGCCGGTGCCGCGCTCATCATCGGCGGCTGTCTCATCGCCTCGCGCGCCAGGCCGAAACTGGCCGCGCCGGTCGAGGCGGCGGCGGCCTGACGCCGTCTTGCAAGCGGCGTGGGATACGGCGTAATCTCCCGCCATGCACCTCGCCTCGCTCCTCATCTTCGCCGCCGCCCTGTTCGTCGCAGCCGGCTCGCCCGGCCCGTCCATCGCCGCGCTCGTCGCCCGCGTGATCTCCAAGGGTTTTCGCGACGTCTTGCCGTTCCTGCTCGCCATGTGGATCGGCGAGGGCATATGGCTCTCCTTCGCCGTCTTCGGCCTGGCGGTCGTGGCCCAGACCTTCCATCTCGCCTTCGTCATCGTGAAGTGGATCGGCGTCGTCTATCTCGCCTACCTAGCCTGGAAGATGTGGACCGCGCCGGTCGAAGCCAAGGCAGGCGAACTGCCCAAGGAGGATTCGGCCGCAAAGCTGTTCTTCGCCGGCATGGCCGTGACCCTCGGCAACCCCAAGATCATGATGTTTTATCTCGCGCTGTTGCCCACCATCATCGATCTCGCCTCGGTGTCGACGGTCGGCTGGCTGGAACTGGTCGCAACCATGGCGGTGGTGCTTGTCGCCATCGATCTCACCTGGGTGCTCGCCGCCGCGCAGGCGCGTAAGCTTCTCAAGAGCCGCCGCGCGATGAAGATCGCCAATCGCATCAGCGCCGGCACCATGGGCGCCGCCGCCGTGGCGATCGCCGCGCGGAGTTAGGCGTTCCTCTCCCCGTAAACGGGGAGAAGGAAGAAACTACCGCGCCATGGCGTGATACTCGCCGTTCGGGCGCATATCGACCGCGGCGGCCAGCCGGTTCGACATGTTGAAGAAGGCGGCGGTGGCGGCGATGTCCCAGATATCGCGGTTCGAGAATCCGGCGGCGCGCAGGACCTGGCGGTCTTCCTCCGCCATCTTGGCCGGCGCTTCCGTCAGCTTGACGGCAAATTCCAGCATCGCCCGCTGCCGCGGCGAAAGCTCGGCGGCGCGCCAGTTCATCGCCATCATCTCGCCGAAAGCCGGGTCGCCGGAAAGCTGGCGCACCGCGGCGCCATGGGCGGTGAGGCAATAATAGCAATGGTTGATCGAGGAGACGGCGACCGCGATCATCTCGCGCTCCAGCTTGGAGAGGCCCGAATCGCCCAGCATCAGGTCGTTGTAGGTGTCGGTGAAGGCGCGCAGCTTCTTCTCGTCGAAGGCATAGGCCAAAAGCACGTTCGGCACCATGCCGAGCTTCTCCTCGCATTTGGCGAAATAAGCCTTGGTGGCGTCGCCCAACTCCGCCATCGGCAGGTCGAGCGCGGTGATTTTTTCGGCCATCTTTTTCTCCTTTGCGCGACACTTCGCTAACCGCTCGGAAATTCAATCGTTATTTTTTCCGGTCGCAGTCAAACCACGGTCGCAAATTCCCGATCATCTGGCTACCATGCGTCAAAAGCATCGTACGGGGAGGGATGTTGCGCCATGGCCAGCCTGAAATCCGCAGCCAAGCCGAAGAAAACCGCTGGGACAGCCAAAGCGAAGGCGGGCGCGGGACCGGGCGGACTGGCCGAGCATCTTCTCGGCCGCGCGCCGGCCGAAGATGTCGCGGCCTATGACGCCGCCGATCTCGAAATGGCGGCCGCGCTTGCCGGCCGCGCCGTTGCCCGTCACCGCAAGGGCGAGAGCATCGTCGCCATCGACGCGGATTCGGGCATATCGCGGCAGGGCCGGCCGATGACGGTGATCACCGTCGTCAACGACAACATGCCTTTCCTTTTCGATTCGATCCTCGGCGAAATCACGGAAGCGGCCGGCGAGCCGGCGCTGGTCACGCACCCGGTGCTTGCCGTCCGCCACGGCAAGGCCGGTGTCGAGGAAATCCTTGGCGACGGCGGCACGACGAAAGAGGACGGCACGCATGACCGGCTGAGCGTGGTGCATGTGCATGTTCCGCGTCTCGGCGCCGAGCGGGCGGCCGCACTCGCCGAGCGGCTGAAGCTGACGCTGGCGCAGACGCGCGCCGCCACGCGCGACTGGAAGCCGATGCTGGCGCGGCTCGACCAGGCGATCTCCGAATTCCGCTATGCGCCGGTGCCGCTCGACAAGAAGAGCGTCGCCGAAGCCATCGCTTTCCTCGAATGGCTGCGCGACGACAACTTCACCTTCCTCGGCATGCGCGAGTTCAAATATACGGGCGGCGAAAAGAGCGGCGAGCTGGAGCTGGACGACAGCCCCGGCCTCGGCATCCTCACCGATCCCAACGTGCTGATTCTGCGGCGCGGCACCGAGGCGGTGACGACGACGCCGGAGATCCGCGCCTTCCTGCACGGGCCGGAGCCGCTCATCGTCACCAAGGCCAACGCCAAGTCGGTCGTCCACCGGCGCATCTATCTCGATTACATCGGCGTCAAGACCTACACCGCCAAGGGCACGCTGTCGGGCGAGTTGCGCATCGTCGGCCTGTTCACCTCGACCGCCTACACGCGCTCGGTGATGAAAATCCCCTACCTGCGTTCCAAGGCCGAGACGATCATCGCCAAGTCGGGCTTCAACCCGCACGACCATTCCGGCAAGGCGCTCATCAACGTGCTGGAGAGCTATCCGCGCGACGAACTTTTCCAGGTGCCGACGCCCATCCTGAGGAAGCACGCCGAGGCCATCCTCGCTTTGTCGGAGCGGCCGCGCGTGCGTGCGCTGGTGCGCGTCGACCAGTTCGACCGCTTCGTCTCGGTGCTCGTCTTCGTGCCGCGCGACCGCTACGATTCGGTGGCGCGCGAAAAGATCGGCACCTATCTCAAGACGATTTACCAGGGTCGTTTGTCGGCTTACTATCCAGCCTTCCCGGAAGGCAACCTGGCCCGCGTCCACTTCATCATCGGCCGCTCCGGCGGCAAGACGCCGAAGATCGAGCAGGCCGCCATCGAGGCGGCGATCCGCGACATGGTGCGCACCTGGGACGACGCGCTGGCGGAAGCCGCCGAAACCGGCGGCGCCGATACGGCCCTGCGCGGCGTGGCCGCACGCTTCCCCGAAAGCTATCGCGACAGCTTCACCGCCGCGCAGGCGCTGGTGGACGCCGGCCGCATCGTCGGCATCGACGCCGCCAACCCGATCGCCATCGACTATTATCGCGACACCGGCCAGACGGCGGAACAGGCTTCGCTGAAGATCTATCACCACGGCGCGCCGGTGGCGCTGTCGCGGCGGGTCCCGGTGCTGGAGAACATCGGGTTCCGTGTCATCTCCGAACGTACGTTCGAGATCGGCGAGAACGGCGACGAAAAAGTCTTCATCCACGACATGGAACTGGAGAGCGCCGACGGTAAGCCGATCGACCTTGCCGACGACGGCGCCCTGTTCGACGACGCCTTCCTCGCCGTCTGGCGCGGCGACGCCGACAATGACGGCTACAACAGGCTCGCCCAGACCGCCGGCCTGTGGTCGAACGAAATCCTCGTCCTGCGCGCCTACGGCCGCTACCTGCAACAGGCCGGCATCCCGCAGGGGCAGGAGTTCATCGCCGCCGCCCTCAACCGCTACCCCGACATCGCGCGCGGCCTGCACGCGCTGTTCGTCGCCCGGCTTGGCCCGGACGCCGAAGGCGAAGGCGTCGTCACCGCCAAGCACCTCAAGGCCAAGATCAAGGACGCGCTGGAGGACGTTCCCAACATCGACGACGACACCATCATCCGCCGCTACCTCAACCTGATCGAATCCTCGCTGCGCACCAACCATTTCGTCGACGGCAAACAGGAGCGCGGCCAGTCGCTGGCGATCAAGCTCGATTCGCGCGCCGTCGAGGGCCTGCCCGAGCCCCGGCCATGGCGCGAGATTTTCGTCTACGGCTCCGAGGTCGAGGGCGTGCACCTGCGCTTCGGCCCGGTGGCGCGCGGCGGCCTTCGCTGGTCGGACCGGGCGCAGGACTACCGCACCGAGGTGCTCGGCCTGGTCAAAGCCCAGCAGGTCAAGAACGCCGTCATCGTGCCGGTCGGCGCCAAGGGCGGCTTCTACCCCAAGCAACTGCCCGCCGGCGGCAGCCGCGACGCGGTCTTCGAGGCCGGCCGCGCGGCTTACGTCAATTTCGTCTCCAGCCTGTTGTCGATCACCGACAACATCGGCCTCGACGGCATCATTCCGCCCGAGGGCGTGGTGCGGCGCGACCCCGACGATCCCTATTTCGTCGTCGCCGCCGACAAGGGCACGGCGACCTTCTCCGACACCGCCAACGCGATCTCGCAGAAGCACGATTTCTGGCTGGACGACGCCTTCGCCTCCGGCGGCTCGGCCGGCTACGACCACAAGGGCATGGGCATCACCGCCAAGGGCGCGTGGGAGGCCGTCAAGCGCCACTTCCGCGAGATGAACCGCGACATCCAGACGACGCCGTTCACCACCGTCGGTGTCGGCGACATGTCCGGCGACGTGTTCGGCAACGGCATGATGCTGTCGGACCAGACGAGGCTGGTCGCCGCCTTCGACCATCGCGACATCTTCATCGACCCCGAGCCCGATCCGGCTCCGTCGATGGCCGAGCGCAAGCGGCTGTTTTCACTGCCGCGCTCGAGCTGGCAGGACTACGACAAGGCGCTGCTGTCGGCCGGCGGCATGATCGTCTCGCGGGCGCAGAAGTCGATCACGCTGACGCCGCAGGCGGCGTCCGCCATCGGCATCGCCAAGACGGTGGCGACGCCGGCCGAAATCATGACCGCCATCCTCAAGGCGCCGGTCGATCTCCTGTGGTTCGGTGGCATCGGCACCTATGTGAAGGGCACGAGCGAGACCAGCCAGGAGGTCGGCGACCGCGCCAACGACGCCATCCGCGTCAACGCCGCAGACATACGGGCCAAGGTCATCGGCGAAGGCGCCAATCTCGGCGTCACCCAGCGCGGCCGCATCGAGTTCGCTCTCAACGGCGGCCGCAACAACTCCGACGCCATCGACAATTCCGGCGGCGTCAACTGCTCCGACGTCGAGGTCAACATCAAGATCGCGCTGGCGGCCGCCATGCGCGCCGGCTCGCTGGCGCGTCCCGCCCGCAACAAGCTGTTGGCCGAGATGACCGGCGAGGTGAGCGGCCTCGTGCTCGCCAACAACTACGAGCAGACGCTGGCGTTGTCGCTGGCGCGCAAGCGCGGGCTGGCCGACATCGCCCATCAGGGCCGCTTCATGGCGGCGCTCGAGGTGCGCGGCCTGCTCGACCGCACGGTCGAAAATCTGCCCTCGCCAGCCGCGCTCGCCGAGCGCGAGGCGCGCGGCGAACCGCTGACGCGTCCGGAACTCGGCGTGCTGCTCGCCTATGCCAAGATCGTGCTGTTCTCCGACATCGTCGCCTCCGACGTGCCGGACGATCCGCAGTTCGACAGCGACCTGATGGGCTACTTCCCCGACCGCATGGCGAAGAAATATTCCGCCGAGATCCACGGCCACCGGCTGCGGCGCGAGATCATCGCCCGCGTCGTCGCCAACGATCTGGTCAATCGCGGCGGCCCGTCCTTCGTCAACCGGCTGATGGAATCGACGGGGCGCAGCGCCGCCGACGTGGTGCGCATCTTCGCCGTCATCCGCGAAGGCTTCGCGCTGCCGTCGCTCTATGCCGAAATAAACGCGCTCGACAACCGCATCGACGGCCAGATCCAGCTCGACCTCTATCAGAAAGTAAGCCGGCTTATCTTCGTCACAGCCGGCTGGTATCTGAAGAACGAGACGGGCTCGGCACCTCTGTCGGAGCGCATCGCCACGTTGCAGGAAGCGCGTAAAGCGCTGGAGCCGAAGCTCGCCTCGCTGCTGCCGGCCTATTCGCGCCAGCGTCTCGACGAGCACCGGCTGGAGCTTGCCGCCGCCGGCGCCCCGGAGAAGCTGGCCGAGCGGCTGGCGCTGTGCGAACCGGCCGCGCTAATCCCCGACATCGCGGCGACCGCGCGGCTCGCCGGCACCGATATCGCGGCGGCTGCGAAAGCCTTCTTCGCCGCCGGCGAGGCCTTTCGCATCCCACGCATCGAGGAGGCCGTGGGCACGATCCCGGCGTCGGACTACTACGACCAGTTGGCGCTGGCACGCGCCGCCGACACCATCGGCTCGGCGCGGCGCGGCATCGCGGTGGCGGCGCTGACGGCGCACGGCAAGGCCGCCGATCCCGTCGCCGCCTGGCTGGAAACCGGCGGCGAGCGCGTCGCCCGCATCCGCGGACGCCTGCAAGCCCTGACCGAAGGCGGCGACCTCACCGTCTCGCGCCTGTCGGTGGCGGCTGGGCTGATGAACGACCTGACCGGTGCGTGATCGGTTTTCCTCTCCCCGTTCACGGCAGGCAGGTAAGGGCGGAGCGTGGTGATCCGAGGCACGGCTCTCGAACAGGGGATCGATGGCGCTTCGTCCAACCCCCTCATCCGTCTCGGCGCTGCGCGCCGAGACGGATGAGGGGTGCTGGACAAAGTGCGACCTGAGAAAGATTTTGTCCCAAAACTTATCCCCCTCTCCCGAACCCGCCTCATACTCACCGCCAGCTTCCCGCGCGGGAACACCGGTCATGACGGTGATTGCGTGGCGGGGAGCCGGCGCCTCCGGTGGCTGCTCAACGTAAGCAACTGCCCGGGGAGGGTGAGAAGCCGGTTTCGAGCACAGCGAGAAAATCATGATGCCAGTGGCATCATGATAGGCGCCGAACGCCCTGAGCCGTAGCGAAGGGCCGTCCAAGGGCCCTGCCGGGCGTTCATCACTCGAAAAGCCAAGCAATTGGCTTTTCGTCCGCTGCGCGGACCGCTCTTCACCCCCTACGGGTATTACGGCCCGTGTGCGCTGGACGAGCGCTGCAAGCCATCGGCCGGTGGCGGCGCCAATGCCGCCATCGTGAGCTGCGGTGAAGCGGAACGGACGGGAACGGAAATCGCCGGACGGCGGTCTTCGGATCGCAGTTTTATGAAATTCGGCAGCGCTCCGAAGGCCGCCGTCTTCCCGACCTCAGCAATCGGGGTCAGCTCTTTGACAATAGCCAGGGCCGAAAGGCAGCGTGGCGGCGGCGAAATTCGCACCCAACGATCCCCTCGATCGCGAAAGCCACCCCTTTGCACCGTCCCCGAAAACATGCAGACATGGCACCGCCGCAACGGGGCGCGGCCGGAGGGAGCATGGCCGACACGACCGTTCAGCGCGCGTCCGGACGCGGCATCTGGGGGTGGATGTTCTTCGACTGGGCGGCGCAGCCCTTCTTTACCGTCGTCACCACCTTCATCTTCGGCCCGTATTTCGTCTCGCGCCTCACCAGCGATCCGGCGGTGGGTCAGGCCGTGTGGGGCTACGGGCTGGCGGCGGCAGGCTTCGTCATCGCCATCCTGTCGCCGGTGCTGGGCTCGATCGCCGACCAGACCGGCCCGAGAAAACCGTGGATCGCCTTCTTCGCCGCCATAAAAATCGCCTCGCTCTGTACGCTGTGGTTCGCCGCGCCCGGTTCGAACCTGTGGTTCGTCGTGCTCGCCTTCTCGCTGGCCTCGGTGGCGGCGGAATTTTCCACCGTCTTCAACGATTCGATGATGCCCAGGCTGGTGCCGAAGGCGGAGATCGGCCGCATCTCCAACGTCGCCTGGGGGCTCGGCTATCTCGGCGGCATGATCGCGCTGATCTTCGTGGTCGCCCTGCTCGCCGGCTCGTCGCAGACCGGCAAGACCATCATCGGGGCGACGCCGCTGTTCGGCCTCGACCCCGCACAGGGTGAGGACGCACGCGCCACCGGCCCGCTGGCGGCGCTCTGGTACTTCGTCTTCATCCTGCCGATGTTCTTCTGGACGCCCGATGCGGCGAAGGGAATGCCTGTCGGCCCGGCGGTGCGCGAAGGGCTGGCGGAACTGAAGGTGACGCTGGGCGAAGTTCGCAAGCGCGCCGGCATCTTCCGCTTCCTCGTCGCCCGCATGATCTACCAGGACGGCGTCAACGCGCTGCTCTCGCTCGGCGGCGCCTTCGCAGCCGCCATGTTCGGCTGGTCGATCACCGAAATCGGTATCTTCGGCATCATCCTCAACGTGGTGGCGATCTTCGGCTGCTGGTATGCGGCGAGGCTCGACACCCGGCTGGGCTCCAAGGCGGTGGTCGTCGTCTCGCTCGTCCTGCTCGCCGTCGCCACGGTCGGCATCGTCTCGACCGGGCCGGGCTACACGCTGTTCGGCCTGCTGGAATTCTCGACCGTCAGCTCCGGCGGCCTGTTCGGCACGGCGGCGGAAAAGGCCTACATCGTCTACGGCCTTTTGATCGGCGTCGCCTTCGGCCCTGTGCAAGCTTCGTCGCGCTCCTACATGGCGCGCTCGGTGACGCCGGAGGAATCCGGCCGCTACTTCGGCATCTATGCGCTGGCCGGCCGCGCCACTTCCTTCGCAGCGCCCTTCCTCGTCGCCACCGTCACCGCGCTCTCCGGCTCGCCGCGCCTCGGCATGGCCGTCATCATCCTGTTCCTCGGCGCCGGCCTGTGGATTTTGGTCGGCACGCCCTATCCGGCGGACCGGCAAAGAGGCTGACGCACGCCGTGCCCTCAGGCCGCCTGCGGCTCGGGGTCGAAACTCGGGCGGCTGGTGTTGATGAGCAGCGCCAGGCAGGCGGCGATGATGCCCGTCATGCCGGCGAGTTGGAAGGCGAGATCGTAGTTGCCCTGCAATTCGCGCATGACGCCGCCGAAATAGGCCGCTGCCGCAGCACCCACCTGATGGCCGGCGACGATCCAGCCGAAGACGATCGGCCCGCTGCGGTCGCCGAAGGCTTCGTTGGTCAGCCGTAGCGTCGGCGGCACGGTGGCGATCCAGTCCAGCCCGTAGAAGACGGCGAAGACGACCAGCGCCGTACCGGAGAAGCCGGAAAACGGCAGGTAGATGAGCGCAAGGCCACGGATCGAATAATAGACGCCGAGCAGCTTGCGCGGGTCGAAGCGGTCGGTCAGCCAGCCGGAGAAGGTGGTGCCGATCAGGTCGAAGATACCCATCAGCGACAGCAGGCCGGCGGCCTGGACCTCGCCGATGCCCTGGTCGCTGCAAAAGGCGATCAGGTGCGTGCCGACCAGCCCGTTGGTGGTGAAACCGCAGATGAAGAAGGTTGCGAACAGGTACCAGAACACCCGCGTGCCGGCCGCCCGCTTCAGCGTGCCCAGTGTATGGGCGATGAAATTGCCCTCAGAGGCCGGCGACACCGGCGGTACGTCGTCGGCCTCGGCGCCGAAGCGCACAGTGCCGATGGCGGACGGCCGCTCCGGCACCAGCAGGAACACCAGGGGGATCAGGCAGGCCGTGGCGATGGAGACGGCGAGCGCCACCGGGCGCCAGCCGCCGGACTGAGCCAGCGATGCGAGCAGCGGCAGGAAGACCAGCAGGCCGGTGGCGCTGGAGGCCGACATCAGGCCCATGACGAGGCCGCGATTGGTCTTGAACCAGCGGTTGACGATCGTTGCGCCGAGAACGGTCGCCACCGCGCCGGAGCCGATGCCGGAAAAGACGCCCCAGGTGACGACGAACTGCCAGGCCTCCGTCATGAACAGCGACAGCGCGGTCGAGCCCGACATCAGCACGAAGGCGCCGATCAGCGTGCGGCGCAGGCCGATGCGCTCCATCAGTGCGGCGGCGAAGGGACCGGCGAGGCCGTAGAGGAAGATGCCGGTGGCGGCGCCGAAGGAGATGACGTCGCGGCGCCAGCCGAGGCTTTCCTCCAGCGGCACCATCATGACGGCCGGCGCCGAGCGCAGGCCCGCCGCGATCAAAAGGCTGACGAAGATGACGCCGACCACGACGAAGGCGTAGCGCTGGCCGAAGGGACGGGACTGAGCCCCGGATTGAGCAATGCCGCTGTTCATGTTACTGACCGGTACGTTGCAATCTCTGGCCGCATGACATACGTACCGGTCAGTAACATTGTCAAGCGAGCGGTGGAATGTCTGCTGACAAAAATATTGATGCAAAGATCAGCGAGACGCATGTGGCCGCTCCGAAGGCCGCCGAAAAGATCCTCGGCGTGGCGCGAGACCTGTTCTACCGCGAAGGCATCCGCGCCATCGGCGTCGACGAGATCGTCCGCAAGGCCGGCGTGACGAAACCCAGCCTCTATCGATCCTTTTCATCCAAGGACGAGTTGGCGGCTTCCTATCTACGCCAGTACGACCTCGATTTCTGGGCGCGCTTCGACGAATCCGTGAAACGGTATCCCGGCGACGCGCGCCGCCAGATCGTCGATTTCCTCGAAGGCGTCGGACAACGCTCGCAGAAGAAGAGATATCGCGGCTGCGGCATGACCAACGCGGCGGTCGAATACCCGCAAGAAGGCCATCCCGCCCGCACCGTCAGCGAGGACAACAAGAAGGAACTGCGCCGGCGCCTGCGCGCCATGGCAGCCGAGATGGGCGCGCGCGACCCCGACGTGCTGGGCGATGGACTGCTGCTTTTGATCGAAGGCGCCTACATTTCAGCGCAACTCTTCGGCCCCGGCGGGCCGTCGAAGGCGGTGGCGCGGAATGCGGATTTGCTGATCGGGGCGAGTGTGAAGGGGTAGGTTTTCTTCACAGAGCCTCAAGGGGAGATACGGCGCGAACCTACACCAGCCCGCGCTTCTCCATCATCGCGTCCGCCGTCGGCATCTTGCCGCGAAATGCCCTGTAAAGCTCTTCGGGGTCCTTCGAGCCGCCGGCGGCGTAGATGTTGTCCTTCAGTTTTTTCGCCAGCGCCGGATTGAAGGCGTCGCCCGTTTCCTCGAAAGCGGAGAAGGCGTCGGCGTCCAGCACTTCCGACCACATGTAGGAATAGTAGCCCGCCGAATAGCCGTCGCCGGCAAAGACATGGCCGAAATGCGGGGTGCGGTGGCGCATGGCGATGGTGTCGGGCATATGAAGCGCCGAAAGCGTTTCGGTTTCGAAACGAAGCGGTTCGACCGGCGCTTCCGCCCGCGCGTGATAGGCCATGTCGACCAGTGCCGAGGCGGTGAATTCGACGGTGGCGAAGCCGGCGCCGAAGGTGCGCGCCGCCAGCATCTTGTCGAGCAGGGTCTTCGGCATCGGCTTGCCGGTCGCGACATGCAGCGCGTGCTTTTCCAGAACTTGCGGCACCGTCAGCCAGTGCTCGTAAAGCTGCGACGGCAGCTCGACGAAATCGCGGCTGACCGAGGTGCCGGACACCGACGGCCATGTCACCTCGGTGAGCAGGCCGTGCAGCGCGTGGCCGAATTCGTGGAACAGGGTCTTCGCCTCGTCCACCGACAGAAGGGCGGCCTCGCCGGCCGGCGGCTTGGCGAAATTCATGATGTTGTAGATGACGGGCGCGGCGCCGTCGCCCAACTTGTAGCCGGATTGCAGGCTGCTCATCCAGGCGCCGGACCGCTTCGACGGCCGGGCGAAATGGTCGGCCAAGAACAGGCCGCGCTCCGAGCCGTCGGCATTCTTCACCACGAAGGTGCGAACGTCGTCATGCCAGGCGGGTATTCCCTTCTTTTCCTCGAAGGTGATGCCGAACAGCCGCGTCGCCACGTCGAAACAGGCGGCGATCACGTTGTCGAGTTGCAGGTAAGGCTTCAGTTCCGCCTCGTCGAAGGCGAATTTTTCGGCGCGCAGCTTCTCCTGGTAGAAGCGCCAGTCCCAGGCTGAGAATTTCTCGTTGCTCCCGGTGGCGGTGGCCAGCCGTTCCATCTCGCTCTGGTCGGCGGCCGCCTTTTCCAGCGCCTTCCGCCACACCGGATCGAGCAGGCCATGCACGGCCTTCGGCGTCTTGGCCATGGTGTCATCGAGCTTCAGCGCCGCGAAGCTGTCATAGCCGAGCAGTTTTGCTTTCTCGGTGCGCAGCGCCAGCATAGCGCGCACCACCGCGGTGTTGTCGGAAGCGCCGCCGTTCTCACCGCGCTTGGTGAAGGCGCGCCATGCGATTTCGCGCAGGTCGCGGCGCTCGGAGAAGGTGGTGAAGGGCTCGTAGATCGAGCGCGACAGAGTGATCGCGTAGCGCCCCTTCCGGCCGCGCATCTCGGCGGCCTCGGCCATAGCGCTTTTCAGGAAATCCGGCAGGCCGGCAAGGTCGTCCGCATCGAGGAACAGCACACAGTCGCGCTCGTCAGCGAGCACGTTCTGGCCGAATTTCGTCCCCAGCGACGAGAGCTCCTCGTTGATGGCGGCGAGACGTTTCTTGCCGGCGGCGTCGAGTTTCGCGCCGGAGCGGACGAACCCTTTCCAGGTCTTTTCCAGCACCCGCAGCGTCTCGGCGTCGAGATCGAGTTTTTCGCGACGCTGGTAAAGATCGTTGATGCGGGAAAACAGTTTTTCGTTCATCGAGATGGCGGAGAAATGCCGCGCCATCTTCGGCGACACGTCGCGCTCCAGCGCCTGGATGGCGTCGTTGGTGTTGGCGCCGGCCTTGCACCAGAAGATCGAGGACACGCGGTCGAGTGCCTGGCCGGACAGTTCCAACGCGACCAGCGTGTTGGCGACGGACGGCGCCTCGGGATTGCCGGCGATCGCCGCGATCTCGGCCTCGTGCGCCTTGAGCGCCGCGTCGAAGACGGGTGCGAAATCGTCGTCGCCGATGCGGGTGAAGTCTGGCAGGCCAAGCGACCCGGTCCAAAGCGTCAACGGATGGGCGGCAAGGTCGGTCGAGGCGGGCATGGCGGCTTTCCGGGAAAATTGCGGAGACGGGTCATGCCCGATGTAGGGCGGGGTCGCAGGCGGCGCAACCGCCCAGGGCGAGCCTCAGCCGATGTCCGGCTTCTCGAAGTCGCCGGTCTGCTTGTTCATGGCCCACAGCTCGCCGGTCGAAACGTCGAACCAGGCGCCGTGCAAGGCGAGCTTGCCCTTTTCCTCGAGGATCTTGATGCAGGGGAAAGTCCTGAGGTTGGCGATGGAATAGCGCACCGAAATGCGCTCCAGCGCCGTCGCCCGCTCGCCGGCCGTCATCATGGTCGAGGCGGCGACCGTATCGGCTGCCGGCGAAATCAGGCTCATCCACTTGCCGATGAAATCGCCCGGCGACAGAGGCACGGCGCTGTTGTGGCTCAGCGCCGCCTTGATGCCGCCGCAGCGGCCGTGGCCCATCACGACGATGTTCTTCACCTTCAGGCTCTGCACGGCGAATTCCAGCGCCGCCGAGGTGGAATGGTATTCGCCGTCCGGTTCGTAGGGCGGGATGAGGTTGGCGACGTTGCGCAGCACGAACAGCTCGCCCGGCCCGGCATCGAACACGGTTTCCGGCGCGGTGCGCGAATCGCAGCAGGCGATGATCATCGTCTCCGGCGCCTGGCCCTCTCGCGCCAGCGAACGGTAATGGTCGCTTTCGGTGACGTAGCGGCCGGTGATGAAGTTGCGGTAGCCGGTGATGAGGTGGTCGGGAAGCAAGGGCATCGGAGATATGAAACCTTTCTGGCAGGGATCATGATCCTGTCGCCAAAGGCTGTAGCGGGAAACGACGCCCCGGATCAACGACGAATTACAGGCGGTCGCCAGCGCTTCAGGTCCAGATCGCCACGGGAATGCCGAAGCGGTCGGTTCCGGGAGGCTCTGGGAAGGAGCGCGCCTCGCCGCGCGCGATCCGGCCTGCAATGACGAACATGGCCGCCGCGTCGAGGAAATCGTCGGCGGCCGCGCCGCGCGGCGGCGCCTGGTCGAGAAAGGCGCGGTCGTAACCGTGGCGGGCAAGCAGCGCTTTGCGCTCCTCCATGCCGGCGGGGTTCACCGCACCCCTGACCTTCTTGGGCAGGCGCATGGCTAGTCCATCGTTCAGCCGCCAGAAGGCGACTTCCGGGTGACTCTCGAAGACACGTTCGCGCAACCGCGGTTGCGCCCTCAACAGCGAGTCGACCTCACGGATCTTGGCGAAGATGCCGAAGGCCTGGATCGAAACGCCGCGCGGCGGGTCGGAGGTGGCCATCGCCATCGCGCTGGCGCGCCGGTGGCCCGCATACCAGGCCGCGACATCGGCGAACGGCCCCGGCTCGGCGTAGACGGCGGCACGCGAGGGGATGGAAAAGACGCTGGATTGGCGCTCGCCAAGCAGCGGCCGCACCAGAACCTCCGGCCCCCGCCCGCCTTTGGTCGTGAAATCCGGCAGGCCGATCGGCATGTCGACCGCGACGACGGCATCGTCCGGCAGCGATTGCAGAAGGGCCGCGAAGCTTGGCGTGACACGAACGGCCGGCACGCCGCCCGGCTCCTTGAATACGGCGATCCAGCCTGCCTTGCAGCCGTCGGCGCCGGCCAGTGTCACGGCGGGCGGCGCGGCCGTCGCCATGGTCAGCCGAGCGCGTCCATCTGCGGCTCGGCGAGCGGGCGCACCTCGACGCTGGCGGCGGGATGCGACAGGCTCCGGGCGTCCGTTTCGAGCTGAAGCTCGTCGCCGCCGCGCGCGGCCGTATGAGCGAGGATTTCGTAGACTGCGGCGGTTGTCGTGCGCAGCGCTTCCGCCGGCGGCCGTCCCGACAGGATGCGCGCCAGGTAGACGGCGGCGGTGAGGTCGCCCAACCCGTTCGGCGGCCGTTCCACGATGCCGTGTTCGGCCAGCAGCGCTTCACCGTCATGGACGAGAATGTTGCCGGTGCCGTTCGCCAGCGTCGCCGGCGCCGAAGTCACCAGCATGGTGGGGGGAGCGGCCGCGCGCGCGGCCTCGACGGTCGAGCACAGATCCGGCAGTTTGGCGCCGGCCATCCATTCCAGTTCGTAGCGGTTCGGCGTGGCGATGTCGGCCAGCGGCATCAGCCGGTCGCGCAGCGCGACGGCCGTCGCCTCCGGCACGTAGAGACCGCCGGAATCGCCCATCACCGGGTCGCAGACATAGAGCGCGGCCGGGTTCTTCGCCTTGACGGCGCGCACCAGCGAGGCGACGGCGTCGGCTTGGCCTGCCTCGCCGAGATAGCCCGACAGCACGGCGCCGACCTCGCCCAGCCATGGCGCCCGCGCCAGATCGCCCATCAGCGCCGCGAACTGTTCCGTTGGCGGAACGATCCTCGTGGCGCGGCCGTGGCCCGGATGCCAAGGCAGGATGACGGTCGGCACAGCCCAGACCGGGAAGCCCAGCGTCTCCAGCGCGAAGACGGCGGCGCGGTTGCCGACAGAGCCGCGCGCGACATGGCTGGAGATGACGATGACCGCGCGGGCGGCCCCGCTTGCAATGGTTTTGTTCATGGGAGGCTAACCGCGCTGCATGAGAAAAAGGACAAAGCCGGCGAACACGGCGACGGTAACGGCAGCCGCCAGCAGGCGGCCGATGCGCGTGCCCAACTGCTCGATGCGGTCGGAGGGATCGACGTCGGCCGCCGCCAGATGATCGCGGGCACGGTTCGTCAGCCGCGCGGCGAGACTGCCGCCGGGATCGCTCTCCTGAGTGACGCGCCGCAAGATGCGCTGCGATTCGGCTTCGCTGTCGCCGTCCTGTCTCCGAGCCATGCGCGGTTCCCGTTGTCGCGGCGAACTTAGCCGGTCGCGCCGGCCGTGCACAGGGCCTCGCGCTGCCCCGCGCCATGCCAGCAGCCGCCTGCCGTCGCCTTGCTCGTGGCCCGCCATTTTCTTGCGCGCGGTTTATGCTATTGCTTCGTTTCCGATCCTTAGAGGACCCTTCGATGCACGCAGACCGTCTTGCACCGCTTCCGTCTCTCCGCAGCCTGCTTACCTTCCTGGTGATGGCGGCGCTGCTGCCGCTGCTCGCCGGCTGCGGCTACAACACCATTCCGACGGCCGAGGAGAACGCCAAGGCGGCCTGGAGCGAGGTGCTGAACCAGTATCAGCGCCGCGCCGACCTCATTCCCAATCTGGTCGAAACGGTGAAGGGCTACGCCGCGCACGAGAAGGACACGCTGCAAGCCGTGGTCGAGGCGCGCTCCAAGGCGACGCAGGTGACGGTGACGCCCGAGACGCTGTCCAATCCGGACGCCTTCAAGAAATTCCAGGACGCCCAGTCCGGCCTGACCAGCGCGCTGTCGCGTCTGCTGGCGATCACCGAGAACTATCCCGACCTCAAGGCCAACCAGAATTTCCTCGCCTTGCAGGCGCAACTCGAAGGCACGGAAAACCGCATCGCCGTGGCGCGCCGCGACTATATCCAGGCCGTCCGGGACTATAACCTGACGCTGCGCACCTTCCCCTCCGTGCTGTGGGCGACTTTCTGGTTCCGCTCGAACCAACCGTTCCAGAACTTTTCCGTCGCCGAGGATAAGATGGAAGTGCCGAAGGTGAATTTCGGTACCGGAAGCGGCAATGCCGGCGGCACGACGACCGGCGGCAGCGGACAGGGCGGCTAACGAACCCGCCTCGCCGCCGTGCGACATATCGTGCCCTCGCGCCACCCCTCACCCTTACCCTCTCCCCGTGAACGGAGAGAGGGTATCGCCAGCGGTGCAGCCTCTTTCCCCTCCCCGTTTACGGGGGTGAGAAATGGTGGCCGCAGGCCACGGAAAGCCAACTGCTTGGCTTTCCGAATGACGAACGCACGGCAGGGCAGATGCCGGCAGGCAGTTGAGGGGCAGCGCGGTGCCTGCTGGATAGTCTTCGTCCTTCTCTTTGTCTTTCTTCCCCTGTCCGCCTTTGCCGCCGGTCTGCCCACGCTCACCGGCCGCGTTGTCGACGACGCCGGCATGATCGACGCGGCGACGAAGGCGACGCTGACGCAGAAACTCGCCGATTTCGAGAAGAAGGGGTCCGACCAGATCGTCGTCGCCACCGTTCCCAATCTCGGCGGCGAGGACATCGAATCCTATGCCAACAAACTGTTCCGCGCCTGGGGGCTCGGCCAGGCAGGCGAAAACAACGGCGTGCTCCTGCTGATTTCACGCGACGACCGCAAGATGCGCATCGAGGTCGGCTACGGGCTGGAAGGCACGCTGACCGACCTGCATTCCAAGCTGATCATCGAAAACGACCTCGTGCCGGCCTTCCGCGCCGGCGACTTTTCCGGCGGCATCTCCAAGGCCGTCGACGACATTGTCATGGTGCTGGAGGGCAATCCGGAGGAACTGGAGGCGCGTGGCAAGCACAACCAGCAGCAAAGCCCCGTCGATCCCGATCAGGTGATCTTCTTCATCTTCATCGCCATCTGGGCGACGATCTTCTTCGGCGGTATGGCGATGGCGATCCTGCCGCCGCTCTTCGGCACCAAGATCGGCCCCGGCCGCTATCGCTGGCTAGGCATGACCTTCGACCAGGCGCGCCGCTCGTCCGGCGGCTCGTGGGGCTCCGGCGGCGGCGGCTGGTCTTCCGGTGGCGGCGGGTTCTCCGGTGGAGGCGGCTTTTCCGGCGGCGGAGGCTCGTCCGGCGGCGGCGGCGCCTCGGGAGGCTGGTGAGACATGGCGACCCGTTCGATCACAGCGGAAGAACATGCCCGCATCACCACCGCCATCAAGGCCGCCGAGGCCAGGACAGACGGCGAGATCTACTGCGTGGTGGCGCGCGCCAGCGATTCCTATTTCTTCCCGGCGGCGTTCACCGTGCTGGCTGCCATGCTGGTCGCCAGCCTTGCCGTCGCCTGGGGGCTGGAGCACTGGTGGCTGTCGATCCGCCTGCCCTATTTCGTGCTTGCGCAGATGCTGGCGAGCGCCTGCATGCTGGCGTTGCTGTGGCTGGCGCCAGCCCTACGCATCCATTTCGTGCCGCGCCGCCTGCGTTACCGCGCCGCCCATGACAATGCGATTCGACAGTTTCTCGCCCGCAACGTCCACGTCACGGCGGCACGAACGGGCGTGCTGATCTTCGTTTCGCTGGCGGAACGCTATGCCGTTGTGCTGGCCGATTCCGGTATCGATGCGCGCGTCGGCCAGCACGTCTGGGACGGCGTGGTGCGCAACCTGACCGGCCATGCGGCGCGCGACCGTCTGGCGGACGGGTTCGTGGAAGCGATCGAGGCGGTCGGCATGGTGCTGACCGAGCATTTTCCGGTGACGCCGGGCGACACCAACGAACTGGACGACCATCTGGTCGAAATCTGAACGCCAGTTGCCCGCGCCCGGCACCAGCCGCCGTTCACGATTGATGAACGACGCTCGCGCCGCCGCTTCGCTTCTTGCAATCGGGCCAGCCGTGTTTATGGTTAACAAATCATGAATACGCTGACCATCGATATCCGCAAGGCAGAGCCGCTCGACGCGCCCGAGATCGCCGAGGTGCATCTCGAAGCCTGGCGCAACGCCTATGCGGGCATCATCCCGCACAAGGCGCTGACGGCGATGATCAACCGCCGCGGCGCCGACTGGTGGGCCAATGCGATTCGCCGCGCCGCCACCGTTCTGGTGGTGGAGATCGGCGGCGCCATTGCCGGCTACGCCACGATCGGCAAGAACCGCGCCCGCGAACTGAGCGAGCAGGGCGAAATCTACGAGCTCTACATGCTGCCCGAATACCAGGGCATCGGCCTGGGCAGCCGCCTGTTTTCCGCAGCGCGCCGCACGCTCGCCGACCATGGCCTGAAAGGCATGGTGGTGTGGGCGCTGGAGGAGAACCAGAACGCCCTTTCCTTCTATGCCGGCGCCGGCGGCCGCGACGTCGCCGAAGGCGTGGAAGTGTTCGAGCACAAGGCGTTGAAGAAGATCGCCTTCGTCTGGGAATAATAGACGGCGTCTCACCCCATTCGTCGCATTGCGCGTGGCCGTCTCTGCCTTTATCGAGTGAAATCGACAGAAGGAGATCGCCATGCGCATCGACGCCATAGCCATCGGCAAGAACCCGCCCGAAGACGTCAACGTCATCATCGAGGTGCCGATCGGCGGCCAGCCGATCAAGTACGAGATGGACAAGCACGCCGGCGCGCTGTTCGTCGACCGCTTCCTGCATACTTCGATGCGCTATCCCGGCAATTATGGCTTCGTGCCGCACACGCTGTCCGGCGACGGCGACCCGATCGACGTGCTGGTGTGCAACACGCGCGAACTGGTGCCGGGCTGCGTCGTCAACGTGCGGCCGATCGGTGTGTTGATCATGGAAGACAATGCCGGCGAGGACGAGAAGGTGATCGCCGTGCCCTCGCCGCATATCACCAAGCGCTACGAGGGCGTGCTCGAATACACCGACCTGCCGCAGATCACGCTCGACCAGGTGGCGCATTTCTTCGAGCACTACAAGGACCTGGAACCCGGCAAGTGGGTCAAGATCGGCGGTTGGCATGGCGCCGCGCGCGCCAGACAGATGATCGTCGAGGCGATCGAGCGCGCCAAGGGCAAATAACGCCCTTTTCCGACAAAGCGCGCCGGCGTCAATTGTCGACGCGGCCGAAGGCCGGAACGGCGCCGCTGGTCAAGCGCCTGTCCTTGCCGCATTCAAAGGCTTTCGCCTTCTCGTCGGCGATTCTGCGGGCCTCGTCGTTGGCCTGCGGATTGCCGCTTGCGGCGACGAGGCCGACGGTACAGCCGGCCGCGCCGCCCGGCTGGCCGACTTTCGAGACGACAAGCACGTCGGTTTTTGCGGCGCCATCGTCGCCGCTGTTAACCGAGCGGCGGTGAATGGCGGCGAAGGGAATCGCGCTGTCGCCGTTCGTCTCGACGCGCCACTCCACCTTGCCGCTCGATCCGTTGAAGGCGACGAAGCTTTCCCAAAAACCGGTCATGTCGGCGGCCGGAAAGCCGTAATAGACGGATTCGCGCGCATCGTCGTAGGCGATCATGACGGGATAGCCGCGATAGCCCGAACAGGCGAGATCGGCCCAGTCGCCCTCCCCCTCCGCGGCCTGCGCATAGGTGACGCAGTCCGCTTTCCAGTCCAGATCGGTGTAGGTGCTGGATATGGCGCCGGCGAAAGCCGAACCGGCCTGGCACGACGCGAGCGCCGCGAGGGCGACGAGGATGCGCATGGGAAGCCTCCGTTTCGGATGCGCCGAGCTTAAAGCATGTCGCCCGAAAGCGGTTCCGGTTTCGGACAAAGACACGCGTAGGATCAAGACCCTAAATCGTGCGGAGCGAATCTGAAAGATAGCGACACGCTTTGGCCGCAAGCCGGCCATCGGCTGGAACGGCGGATGTTCCAATGAACGCGCCGCCCGCTTCTCCGGCTTGATTCCTTAAAGCATTTTGCAGCCGGACGGAATCGTCTGGCGTCGCACAAATGCGGCTAAAACAAAGAGCTGGATCGTTGCGCCGTTTCCATGAAACGGTGAAACGATCCAGTCGCTTTTGCGCGGTGTCGGGCTGTTCCCTCCCGCCGCAAAAACTTCAGCGGATGCCGAGACGCCCGGCCGCCTCGGCCAGCGCGGCGGCATCGCCAACGACCCGCACCGTCTTCAGCCGCGCCGTACCGCCGGCGACGACCGAGACGGTCGAGGCCGGCACGCCGAGCGCTTTGGCCAGCAATTTTTCCAGCGCGGCGTTGGCCGCGCCCTTTTCCGGCACGGCGCGCACGCGCGCCTTGAGGTGGGAGCTCCCGTCCGCCGCCTCGGCCGGTCCTTCCAGCGCGTCGGCCGAGGATTTCGGCGTCAGCCGCACGAAAAGATCGATGCCGTCTTCACGCAGCCTTAGCGGCCCGGCCATGCCCTCAGGCGACCAGCGGCGCCACGGTGGTGATGATGAACTGGCGCAGGAAGAACAGGATGAGCAGCAGGATGATCGGCGAGATGTCGATGCCGCCGAGGTCCGGCATGAAGCGGCGGATCGGCCGCAAGGCCGGTTCCGTCAGCCGGAACAGCGCATTGCCGACGGAGCCGACGAACTGGTTGCGCGGATTAACGACGTTGAAGGCGTAAAGCCATGAGAAGACCGCCGAAGCGATGATGACCCACCAATAGAGGTCAAGGGCCAGGACGAGGGTCTGAATAAGGGCGATCATGCCTGTCTCCGCGTGTCGCCGACATGTAGCCATTGGCGCCGATGCGGGCAAGTGGCGTCGGTTGATGGCAAGACGTCGATGCAGTCTCATGGCGAGCTGGCGGGCATAGGCTAGGACGACGGGACGGCGCTCCCTCCGAATGTGGATCGGTCGCACGCCGGCCTCGCCGTCGCATCGATTTGCTCGCTTGACAGTCGATGGCCGCACCCCATAAATGCGCCATCCGCCGAACGGGGCTGTAGCTCAGCTGGGAGAGCGCATCGTTCGCAATGATGAGGTCAGGGGTTCGATCCCCCTCAGCTCCACCATCCGGCGGATAGCCAAAGCCAAGCCCACATTTTACGATTGGAGTCGCTGCGTATTTTCCGTGGCTTGGCGATGTGCAGCCATCGTTCGCGGTCACAGAGACGCACTTTTCGGCGGTTTCCGGCCGATTTCCGGCGTCCTGTCTCTGCGGGCTGTTTTGCGTTCCCTCACGTTTGGAAGCGTGATGATTCAGCATCACAGCGATGGTTCATGATGCGAAGGAGCGTCTCGGATCGATCGAGCGACAATGCAGGAAGGCGAGCGCAGGTTCCCGCGATGATGGTCCGCTGAGGCTGTCGAGATAGATGCAAGCCCAGGCAAGCTTTTTATCGAAACGACGATCAGAGTTAACCTGGGCTTGGGGGGATTGCGATTGACATGAGAGCAACGCCACGCGTGCTTCGCGGAACACGCCATCTCCACCGGCTCAGCGTTCGCACAGCACATCGCAGGCCTCGCGCACTCGCCCGAACCCGGCGATCGTTCTCAAGGACCTGTTCCTTCACCACGGCATCAAAAGCGGACGGACAGGTTTTGGCAAGGAGCCTACGACAGCGGATCTTGAACGTCGAAGTCCAGTTGCCGCTCAGGGGCCGATTGCCGACCGGCGGCTTTGCGGCCAGCCTGGTTGAAGCGGCCACCGTGCTCGAATGGGTTGCTTTGCCTTGGTCGGGCCGCCATTGTCGCCTCTTTCCGCCCACGCGAACAATCCAGACCGAGGAGAAACGCATGCCGATCATCAACCGGATCGCCGACTTTCATGACGACGTCACGGAGTGGCGGCGCGATATCCACGCCCACCCCGAACTCCAGTTCGAGGTGCATCGCACGGCGGCGCTGGTGGCTGAGAAGCTGAAGGAATTCGGCGTCGACGAGATCGTCACCGGCATCGGCCGCACCGGCGTGGTCGGTGTCATCAAGGGCCGCAAGAGCCAAAGCGGCAGGACTATCGGCCTGCGCGCCGACATGGACGCGCTGCCGATCCAGGAGATCATCGAGCGCCCTTACATGTCGAAGACGGCGGGCGTCATGCATGCCTGCGGCCACGACGGCCACACGGCCATGCTGCTGGGTGCGGCGCGCTACCTCGCCGAGACGCGCAATTTCGACGGCACGGCGGTCGTCATCTTCCAGCCGGCGGAGGAAGGCGGCGGCGGCGGGCGCGAAATGGTCAACGACGGCATGATGGAGCGCTTCGCGATCGACGAGGTCTACGGCATGCACAACGCGCCAGGCATTCCCTTCGGCCAGTTCTCTATCCGGCCCGGCCCGATGATGGCCGCCGCCGACATGTTCATCATCGACATCGAGGGCAGGGGCGGCCACGCCGCCAGGCCGCAGCGCGTCATCGACACGACGCTGGTTGGCGCCCACATCATGACGGCGCTGCAATCGGTGGTGTCGCGCAATGTCGATCCCGTCGAGGCGGCGGTAATCTCGGTCACCACCTTCAAGGCCGGCGACGCCTTCAACGTCATCCCGCAGACGGCGCGGCTGACCGGCACGGCGCGCACGCTCTCCTCCGAGGTACAGGACATTCTGGAAGTCCGCATGCGCGAGGTGATCGAGCACACGGCCGCCGCCTTCGGCGCGAAAGCGACGCTGGACTACCAGCGCCACTATCCGGTGCTGTCGAACAATGCCGAGAAGACCGAGTTTGCCGGCAAGGTGGCGCGGCTGGTTTCGGACAAGGTCGACATGAACACGCCGCAAGTGATGGGCGGCGAGGATTTTTCCTTCATGCTCGACGCGCGGCCGGGCGCCTTCATCTATATCGGACAGGGCGACACACAGTACCTCCACCACCCGGAATACGATTTCAACGACGAGATCATCCCGATCGGGGCATCCTACTGGGCGAAGCTGGTGGAGGCCGCTTTGCCGGCGAACTGAGGCGGCGTTCAGGGCGCGGATCGTGCGGTCCCCGCGTGGTCCGCTCCGTCGTAGAGGTGGCACAAAACCTTCGCATCGCCGGCCGCGCAGGACGGCGGCACGACGGTCCGGCATTGCGGCATCACGTGCGGGCAGCGCGGGTGGAAGTGACAGCCCGGCGGCGGATTGATCGGGTTCGGGATCTCGCCGGCGATCGACGGGCGCTCGACGCCCTCCATGCCGATATCGGGTACGGCGTCGAGCAGCATCTTCGTATAAGGATGCTTCGGCGCCGCGAAGAGCTCGCGTGCGGGCGCCTCCTCGACCAGCCGGCCGAGATAGAGCACGCCGACGCGGGTCGCCATATGGCGCACCACGGCGAGGTTGTGGCTGATGAACAGGTAGGTCAGGCCCAGTCGCTGCTGCAGGTCGCGCAAAAGGTTGAGCACCTGCGCCTGTACCGAGACGTCGAGCGCCGAGGTCGGCTCGTCGCAGACGATGAACTCGGGCTCGGAGGCTAGTGCGCGGGCAATCGCGATGCGCTGGCGCTGGCCGCCTGAAAATTCATGCGGGAACTTAGCCGAGTCGCGCGGGTCGAGGCCGACCAGCGACAGGAGCTCGCCCACCCGCGCCTCACGGGCGGCGGCATCGGCGGCCAGGCCGAACGCCTTGATCGGCTCGGCCAGGATCGAGCCGACGCGCCAGCGCGGGTTCAGGCTGGCATAGGGATCCTGGAAGATCATCTGGATGCGGCGCCGCAACTGGCGCTGGCGCGCGAGGCTGCGCTCGGCCCAGATGTCGGCGCCGGCGATATGGACACTGCCGCTGGTCGGCGGGAGCAAGCCCACCACCATCTTGGCGATGGTCGACTTGCCCGACCCGGATTCGCCGACAAGCGCATAGGTGCCGCCGCGCTCGATCGACAGGCTGACGCCGTCCACCGCCGTCAGCATCACCTTGCCGCTGCCGTCGAGGACACGGTTGAGCCAGCGCTTGGACAGGTCGAAGACGCGGCCCAGCCCGTCGATCTCGACAAGCGGCGCGGCATCCGGCGAGGAGATGGCCAGCCGCGCGGTCCGGGTTTCGGCCGCGCTCATGCGTCCGCCCCCGTCGGCGCACCGGCGCGAACCTCGATGCCGGCGGCGCGCGCCGCCGTGGCCGTTTCGGGCGGCGGTGCCCTCCCCGCCGCGTCGAGCAGAAAGCAGGAGGCCTCGCTGCGGGACGTCGGGTATGCCGCCGGTCGTTCGGCGCGGCAGCGTTCGAGACGGAAGCCGCAGCGCGGATTGAAGGCACAGCCCTCGGGTATCGCGCCGAGGCGCGGCATCGATCCCGGTATCTGCTCCAGCCGGGCGTCCGGGTCGCCTTTCAGCGACGGAATCGCCGTCATCAGGCCGTGCGTATAAGGGTGCTGCGGATGCTTGACGACGTCGCGCACCTTGCCGATCTCCGCCAGGCGGCCGGCATAGAGGACACAGACGCGGTCGGCCGTCTCGGCGATGACGCCCATGTCATGGGTGATCAGCATGACGGAGGCGCCCCTGTCCTTGCACAGCCGCTTGAGCAGCGAAATGACCTGCGCCTGCACCGAGACGTCGAGCGCCGTGGTCGGCTCGTCGGCGACGACCAGTTCAGGATCGGCCGCCAGCGCCAACGCAATGACGACGCGCTGGCGCATGCCTCCGGAAAACTGATGAGGGTACGAGGAAAGCCGCGCCCCGGCGGCGGGAATACCGACCTCGACCAGCAGACGCTCGGCCTTGTCGAGCGCCGCCCTCGCCGTCATTTTCTCATGCGTAAGGATGGTCTGGGTAAGCTGGTCGCCGATACGGTAGAGCGGGTTGAGGCTGGTCAGCGGATCCTGGAAGATCATGCCGATGCGCTTGCCCCGGACGCGCCGCATGGCCGGCGGCGGCAGGTTGTCGATACGCTCGCCGCCGAGCAGGATCTCGCCGCCGGCGATGCGGCCCGGCGGATCGAGCAGGCCGATGATCGCCGAACCGGTGATCGATTTGCCGGCGCCGGATTCGCCGACGACGCCCAGCACTTCGCCGGGCGCAATGTCGAAGGAAAGATCGTCGATCGCCGTCAACACGCCGTGGCGCGTTGGTATCTCGACCCGGAGGTTCCTGACGGAGAGCGTGGCAGTCATCTGAGCTTCGGATTCAGCGCGTCGCGCAGCCAGTCGCCCAGGAGGTTGACTGCCAGCGCCAGGATGGCGAGCGTGATGCCGGGAAAGATCGTAACCCACCATTCGCCCGAGAACAGATAGTCGTTGCCGATGCGGATCAGCGTGCCGAGCGAAGGCTGGGTCGGCGGCACGCCGACGCCGAGGAAGGACAGTGTCGCCTCCGTGATGATGGCGAGCGCCAGGTTGATGGTGGCGATCACCAGCACCGGGCCGACCACGTTGGGCAACACATGGCGGAACATAATGGTGGACGAGCGCAGCCCGATCAGCCGCGCGGCCAGCACGTATTCCTTGTTCGCCTCGACCAGCACCGAGCCACGCACCGTGCGCGCATACTGCACCCAGAAGGAGAGCCCGATCGACAGCACCAGGACGAAAACAACGATTTCCTCGTAGGCCTGCGGGCCGGCCAGCGCGCGCGCCACGCCGTCGATCAAGAGCGCCGTCAGGATCGCGGGAAAGGTCAGCTGCACGTCGGCGACGCGCATGATGATGGTGTCGGTGATACCGCCGACATAGCCGGCGATCAGCCCCAGCGTCACGCCGAGCGCCATGGCGAGAACAACGCTGGCGAAGCCGACGGCGAGCGAGATGCGCATGCCGTAGAGGATGGTGGAGAGCACGTCGCGGCCCTGGTCGTCGGTGCCGAGCAGGAAGCCGGCCTGGCCGTCGGCCGTCCATTGCGGCGGCAGGAGGCTGTTCATGATGTCGAGCGAGGCCGGGTCGAACGGATCGTGCGGCGCGATCCATGGCGCGAACAGTGCCGCCAGGATCAGCACCAGCGTCACAGCCGCCGAGATCACCGTAATGGGCGAGCGGCGGAACGAATAAAAAAGGTCGCTCCGCAGAATGCGGCTGAGCACGCCCGGCTGTTCTTCCTTGACCCTGATAGCGTCGGTCACGCCCCGGCACCTCCGATGCGAATGCGCGGGTCGACGGCGACGTACAGCAGGTCGACGATGAAGTTGATGACCGTGAACAGGAACGCGATCAAGAGCAGGTAGGCGGCCATGATGGGGATGTCGACGTTCTGCACCGCCTGCAGGAACAGAAGCCCCATGCCCGGCCACTGGAAGACCGTCTCGGTGATGATCGAGAAAGCGATGATCGAACCGATCTGCAGCCCGGTAATGGTGATGACCGGGACCAGCGTATTCTTCAGTGCATGGCCGAAATTGATCGCCCGGCTCGACAGGCCGCGGGCGCGCGCGAACTTTATGTAGTCGGTGCGCAGCACTTCGAGCATCTCGCCGCGCACCAGTCGCATGATCAGCGTCATCTGGAAGAGACCCAGCGTGATCGCCGGCAAAATGAGCGAGCTTAGCCCCGAGCGAGTGAGCAGCCCTGTCGTCCAGAAGCCGCCGATGGTGACAACATCGCCGCGCCCGAACGACGGCAGCCAGCCGAGATTGACCGAGAAGATGAAGATCAGGAGGATGCCGATCAGGAAGGTCGGCAGCGAAATACCGGTGAGGCTCAGTGCCAGGAAAAGGCGCGACAACAGCGTCTGGGGATAGAGGCCGGTATAGACCCCCATCGGCAGGCCGACCAGCAGCGCGAAGACCGCCGAGACCAGCGACAGTTCCAGCGTCGCCGGCAGGCGCGAGGCGATGAGGTCGGCAACGGGTCGCTTGATCTGATAGGAGATGCCGAAATCGAAGCGGGCAGCCTTGCCGACGAAGCGCCCGAACTGGACATAGACCGGGTCGTTGAGGCCAAGGTCCTGACGCAGTTGCGCCCGCTGCTCGGGCGTGGTGTCGACGCCGACGAGTTGATTCACCGGATCGCCGACGAACCGGAACAGCAGGAACGAGATCAGCGCCACCACCAGCATGACGCCGACCGCCTGAATCAGGCGCCGGATGGCAAAAGCGAGCATTCAAGAAACCCCGCGGACTGTGCCGCCCGGATCGGCCTTCGACCCGGACGGGTGGCTTCCCATGAGGCTTAGTTCAGCTTCGCCCAGTAGAACAGCACCTGGTCGTCGGAGCGCTGGACGATGTCCAGGTTCTTGCGCTTGCCCCAGGCCAGCGACTGCTGATGCAGCGGGATGTGCGAGGTGTCGTCCAGCAGGATCTTGTAGGCGTCGTGGACCATCTGGTTGCGCTTGTCCACATCCGTCTCGACGACGATCTGCTTGGCCAGTTCGTCGACTTTCGGATTGCAGTAGCCGCCCAGATTGAACGGGCCGCCCTTGCCGGTCGCGTCGCGGCACGTCGCCAAGCTGACGAAGACATTCCACGAATCGAAGGAACTGGGCGTCCAGCCGAGAAGCGAGAAGTCGTTGTCGTAGCCGCCGGGCGCCAGAACCTTGGCAAAGTATTTCGCCTTCGGCTGGGCGTTGAGGTTCACCTTGACGCCGATCTTGGCGAGCATCGAAACCACGGCCTGACAGATCTGCTCGTCATTGACGTAGCGGTCGTTCGGGCAATCCATGCCGACTGTGAAGCCGTCGGGATAGCCGGCGTCGGTCAGCAGTTTCTTGGCCGCTTCCGGATCGTAGGGCCAGCGCTTGAGGTCCGGCGCCGAGTAGAGCTGCGGCGCGATCAGCAGCGGGATCGGCGTCGCAAGGCCGCGCATGACGCGCTTGTCGATCGCTTCGATGTCGATCGCCTGGTAGAACGCCTTGCGCACGTTCGGATCCTTGAACGGGTTCTTGCCCTTGATGTTCGAGGTCGGAAGTTCGTCGCGGATCTGGTTCATGTTCAGGAATATCGCGCGCAGTTCCGGCCCGGTCAGCGCCGCGGTGTTCGGGTCCTTGTTGACGCGGTCGACGTCCTGAACCGGAACCGGTTCGATCAGGTCGACGTCACCCGAAAGCAGCGCCGCGACACGCGTCGAATCGGAGGCGATCGGCGTGAACACGACACCGTCCAGATTGGTGTCGATCAGCTTCTCGCCCCAGTAGCCGTCGCGACGCTTGAACACGGTCTTGACGCCGGGCTCATGGCTTTCAATGGTGAAGGGACCAGTGCCGTTGGCCTTGTAGGCAGCGGGTCCGGGATTGGTGTCCTTGGCCGATACCGGCTTGGTCGCGCCTTCCTTCTCGGCCCATTCCTTGTCCATGATGTACCAGGTGTCCCACTCGGCGAAGAGAATGGGATTGGGCGTCTTGAGGGTGACGTCGACCGTGTAGTCGTCGACCTTCTTCCACTCCGAATCGGCAGGGATGCGCGTCTTCAGGTCTGAGCCGTCGGCGCGTACCCGTTCCGCCGAGAACAGCACGTCGTCGGCGTTGAAGGCGTCGCCGTTGGAGAACGTCACGTTTTTGCGCAGATGGAAGCGCCAGTGCAGCGGGTCGATGGTTTCCCAGCTCTCGGCAAGGCCTGGGATGATCTTGAGATCCTTGTCGCGCTTGGTCAGGCCCTCATAGACGTTGCCAAGCATGCCCAACGTGAAGGTCTCGTTGAGAGAATAGGGGTCGAGCGCGTTGAGCGTGCCCTGGAAAGCGAAGCGCAGCGTCTTGCCCTCGGCTTGGGCAGCGAGCGTCGCCGCGGCCAGTGCGCCGACGATGACGGCGGCGCGAGCCGCTCCCCCCACCATCCGCGAGAACAGGGTTTGTCGATGCATGCTCCACCTCCTTGACTGATTGTTTTGGCTTTTTGTTGCACGGAAAGACTCGTTGGGGAACCCCGCCGATTGCACACTGGGGCTGGCCCGGCGGGCAAAGAACACCGACCGACAGCCACTCAATCGACTGTGCGAACGTCAAGATAGCCAGAACCGTCGCATGTTTCGGGATCGTTGCGACCGAGGCACCTTCGAAGCGATTGCGCGGACATTTGGCGGTGTGTGCCGTCACGCATATGCGCAACGCCGATCCCGCTCTGCCGCGCGTCATACCTGTGACGAACGAAATTCGGCCGATATGACCAACCGGCGCCGGAACCGTCGCGAAGGCAGGCGAAACCGACCGCAGCATCCTCGCCGTGTCAGCCTGGCGCGACATGCCGTTCTTCAACGAAGCAGAGCTGGCAGCGCCTGCGCTCACCGAGGCAGTCACCCGTATTGCAGATCGTCCGGACGCAGTGCCGGACGATGTCTGGAATGAAGCGGTCACGCATTTTGACGAGAAGGCCATATCCCGGCTGCTTCTGCAGATCGCGCAGATCAATGCGTGGAACCGGCTGAACGCCAGCGTGTGACAGGAGCAGGCCGCGTGGAATCGAATGACCGAGCGCATCGGGGTTCACCGAAGAGGCCGGCGCCTACGCAGAAGAACTGTTCGAAATCCTTGATGGCCTCACCTATGCGAAGAGGGACATACTGGAGGATATCGAGCCTGCGGAAGAAATCGCGCTGCGCCGGCGCATCATCGTCTCGTTGTTCAAGGGAACCTTTCTCCCACGCAAAACTGCCAGCCGTTTATCCGTGTCCCTTTAATGTTCAGAGGCACTTACGGACTTTGTCGGGCGTTGGCACGGGGCATCCGCGACCGGTGGTGTAACCCGGACCAGAAGTTGCCTTCGGTGCCGACGATATGGCCGGGCTGGAACGCTACCCTGACGGTGGTGATCGGGCCGAGATCGTTCCAGGTGCTGCGGTAAAGCACAAGCAGCGCGCGTCCGGGCCGCGTCTCGAGGAGCCTGGCGTCCCGGTAGTCTGCGTTCTCGGCCGAAAACGCCATTTCGGCGCGCAGGTATGGCGCGTTGCGCACCAGCCATTCATTCGCGTTCAGCTGCCGCAGATCCACCCCAGCCAGCGCCGGCGTAGCATGCAGATTGAGCCAGCGATCCTCCAGTTGGAAGGGCTGGCCGTCGGCATAGTGTATGGCCCGCATGCGCACCAGGACCTCGCCCTGCGCCAGGCCGACCCGCGCCGCAATCTCGTCAGGCACTGGACTCTCGCGCTGCGCCACGACCCGATAGCTGTAGGCCATACCGGCCTGCTCGACCTGTTCGCGCACGATGGAGATCGTAAAACTTGCTTTGCGCACCGGATCGACCGTCACGCGCGTGCCCGCCTTGCGGCGGCGGTCCAGCAGGCCGTCGTTCGCCAGAAGTTGCAGCGCCTTGTTGACGGTCGCGCGCGCCGCGTCGAACTCGATGGCCAGGTCGGCTTCGTCGGGGATGCGGTCGCCTTGGCGCCATTGTCCCTCGACAATGCGGCGGCGGACCTCGTCGGCGATGGTCTGCGCCTTGGATGACGCCGTCCCGGCTGCCATCGCGATCTCCTCCTGATGCCTCGTCCCGCATGAACCGGCAATCAGAAGTTTAGGCGTGGAACCAGAATAAGTCTAGACATAGAAATTCCAATATGTTTAGACTTAAAAATCACGAACCGGCCGGGAGGAGCGCCAGATGCAGGTTCTCAACAGGGCCGCGACCGCGGCCGATGAAATGGCGGGCAGCCGGCTCGCCGCGTCTATCTTCGGTTTGACCGCATGAGCGGCCCGCTCGCCGGCATCAAGGTCCTCGACCTGTCGCGCGTGCTGGCGGGGCCGTATTGCACGGCCCTGCTCGCCGATCTGGGCGCCGACGTCATCAAGCTCGAACCGCCGGCCGGCGACGACTACCGCCACATCGGCCCGTTCAAGGACGGCGAAAGCGCCCTTTTCACGCTCAACAATCGTGGCAAGAAGAGCATCGTGCTCGACCTGAAGAAGCCGGCGGACCTCGAACTGGCACAGGCGCTCGCCGCCCGCGTCGACGTGGTGGTGGAGAATTTCCGCCCTGGCGTGGCTGCCCGGCTCGGCCTTGGTGCCGAGGCGCTGCGCAAGGCTAACCCCCGGCTGATCTACTGCTCCATCTCCGGCTTCGGGCAGGAAGGCCCGTTCAAGGACCTGCCGGCCTACGACCTCGTCGTGCAGGCAATGTCCGGCCTGATGGCGGCGACTGGCGAGGAAGGCGGCGCACCGCTGAAAACGGGCGAAAGCATCGCCGACCTGATCGCCGGCCTGTTCGCAAGCTGGTCGATCATGGCGGCGCTCGTCCAGCGCAACGCTACCGGACAAGGGGCCGCGCTCGACATCGCCATGTACGACGCGCTGTTTTCCATGCTGACCACCAGCCATGCCCAGCATTTCTATGACGGCGTGCTGCCGGGGCGCGTCGGCAACCGCCATCCGCTTTCCACGCCCTTTGGCTGCTTCAGGACCAGCGATGGCCAGGTGGTGATCGCCGTGCTGAACGGCGGGCAGTTTCATCGTCTGGCAGTCCTCATCGGCAAGCCGGAGATTGCCGACGATCCGCGCTTTGCCTCCGACTCGAGCCGCACCGAGCACGAGCCGGCTCTGAAGGCGCTGATCGAGGCATGGTCCAGCGGCCAGACCACGGAGGAAGCCGTCGCCGCATTGGCCGCCCAGGGCCTGCCGGCCGCGCCGATCTGGGATATCGCGCAGGCGGCCGACAATGAGCATGCCGCCACGCGCGGCCTTGTGGCCACGCTTCCACATCCCGTGCTTGGAAATGCGCCGGTCGTCGGCCAGCCGGTGCGCTTCGACGGCAGCAAACCCTTGGCCACGACGGCGGCCCCCCGCCTCGGCGGCGACCTCGCGGCGGTTTTGAAGGAATTCGGGCTGGAGGGCCGTCCATGACGCAGATCGACGACCCCTGGCACATGCTTTCAGACGAAGAGCGTATGTTCTGTGAGGTGCTTGAGCGCATCTGCGCCGACAAGATCGCGCCGCTTGCCGCGGAAACGGACGAAACTTCGCGCTTCGTGCATGAGCAGCTCGCAACGCTCGGCGAAGCCGGCATGATGGGCGCCAACCTGCCGGAAGCCTATGGCGGCGGCGGCATTTCCGCGCCCGCGCTGTTGCGTGCGGTGGCCATCGTGGCCGGTGCCTGCGGCTCGACCGCCTCGGCGCTGACGGCGCATTATCTGGCGACCGATTCCATTCTGATCGGCGGCACCGAAGCGCAAAAGGAAGAATGGCTGCCCAAGGCCGCCAGCGGCCAGGCGCTCGCCGCTTTCGCGCTGACCGAACCCACCGCCGGCTCCGATCCCGCCGACATGAAGACGCGGGCGCGGCGCACGCAAAGCGGCTGGCACCTCAAGGGCACCAAGTGCTTCATTTCCAACGGCGGCGTCGCCGACATCGTCGTGGTCTATGCCGTAACCGATCCGGACAAAGGCCATCGCGGCATTTCCGCCTTCCTGCTGCCGAAGGGCACGCCTGGCTTCGAGGCCGGTCCGGCGGAAAAGACCATGGGCTTGAAGGGCGGTCACGTTTTCACGCTGAACCTGGGCTGCGATTTGCCAGCAAGCGCGCTGCTGGGCGAGGAAGGCAAGGGCTTCCGCACGGCCATGCAGGTCCTCGACAACGGCCGCGTCGAAGTCGCGGCGCAATGCCTCGGCCTTGCCGGCGCGGCGATGAAGGCGGCGGTCGCTTACGCCAAAGAGCGTGTCATCGGCGGCATCGCGCTGTCGGAGCGCCAAGGCATCCGCTGGATGATCGCCGATATGGGGTTGGCCTGGCATTCGGCGCTGCTTCTATCGCAGGAAGCGGCGCGACAGCGCGACCTGGCACACCGCCATGGCGGGCGTTTCTCGGCTGCCTCGTCGATGGCCAAGCTCGGCGCCTCGGAGGCCGCCGGCAAGATCGCCGACACCGCCCTGCAATTGCACGGCGGTTACGGCTATACTCGCGATTTCCCCGTCGAGCGGATCGTCCGCGACCTGAGGATCATGCGCATCTATGAAGGTTCCAGCGAAATCCAGCGCATCATCATCTCGGGTAATATGCTGGCCTGACAGGAGGCGGATCGTGAACGGCTCGAGAGACGATGTCGGCGACATTTTTCTTCAGAACAGAAGCAAGTTCGGCGCCGGGAGGCGATTGACGCCGGCGCCCATTCTCTGACCCTATCAAGCGCCGTTGGGGGAGTGGCGGCGCGCGATGAATTCCCGATAGTTCACTCGTCCATCAAGGAGAACGACGATGACCTTTTCCAATACGCTGAAATCCGCCCTGTTCGGCCTGGCCGTGCTGGGTCTGACGGTGCCGGCCATGGCCGACCAGCTTGCCGACATCAAGGCCAAGGGCAAGATCGAGACCGCCACCGACATGCACTATGCGCCCTTCGACATGCTGAACAACGGCACCTACGAAGGCATGACCAAGGACCTGTTCGACGGCGTGGCCAAGGAAATCGGCGCCGAGCCGGTCTACCAGGACATTCCCTGGACCGCCGAGCTGCCAGGCCTCGAAGTGAAGAAGTTCGACATCGTCATCGCGCCGGTGACCATCACGCCGGAGCGGCTTGAGCGCTACGCCTTCAGCCTGCCGATCGCCGACGCCACCGTGGCGCTGATCCGCGCCACCTCCAACGCCGACCTGAAGAAGCCCGACGACATCAAGGGCAAGACCGTCGGCGTCCAGCAGGGCACCGCGCAGTTCAAGCAACTCGAGGCCTTCGGCAAGGAAATCGGCGGCGTCAACATCAAGGAATACGGCACCACCGACGAAGCCTATGCCGACTTGGCTGCCGGCCGTCTCGACGCGGTGGCCGGTTCGTTGCCGAACCTGACCTATCTGGTCAAGAGCCGCCCCGAAACCTTCGCCATGTTCGACAAGGCCACCTTCGGCAAGCCGACCTATTTCGCCTGGGTTGCCCGCAAGGACGCCGACAGCGAAAGCTTCGTCAAGGCGGTCAACGACGCGCTGCTCAAGATGACCGACGACGGCCAGGTCAAGGCCATCCAGGAAAAGTGGCTCGGCGCCTACACCGAGCTGCCGCGCGAAGTCCCGACCAAGTAACGATCCACCGCGGGCGGGAGCGATCCCGCCCGCAACCCTTGCGGCGACTGGAACATCGATGTTTTCGATCCCCGTTTTCCTGAGCAGTTTCGAGCCGCTTTTCTGGGCGGCGCGCTTCACGCTGCTGATTTCCGTCCTCGGCATCGTGCTCGGGCTGGTGGTCGGCGCGCTGATCTGCGCGGCGGCCCTTTCGCGAACGCGCTGGCTGCGCTGGTTCGCAGCACTTTGGGTCAGCTTCCTGCGCGGGGTTCCGCTGCTGGTCCAACTCCTGCTCGCCTATTACCTCCTGCCGGTCATCGGCATCAACGTGCCGGCGATGGTCGCCGCCGTGGTGACGGTCGGCATCTGTTCCAGCGCCTATGTTTCCGAGATATGGCGCGGCGCCATCATCGCCCTGCCCAAAGGCCAGTCCGAGGCGGCGACGGCCATCGGCATGAAGCCGCGCGACATCTGGACCCGCGTGATCCTTCCGCAGGCGTTCCGCTACTCGCTGCCGGCGCTGGTCAACGAACTGATCCTTCTGGTCAAGGCGTCGTCGCTGGTCTCCGTCGTCGGCATCCTTGAGGTGACGCGCGCCAGCCAGGCGCAGGCGGCCACCACCTTCCGGCCGCTGGAAGTCTATATCGCGGCCGCCTGCATCTACCTCGTCATCAATCTCTGCTTCGCGGCGCTCGGGCGCTATCTCGAGCACAGGACGGCCGTCTGATGGACCTGAGCATCCTGCTGCAATACTGGCCGATCCTGCTGAACGGCTTCGAGCTGACGATCCTGTGCTGGGTTCTCGGCACCATCTTCAGCATGATTTTGGGCCTGATCATCTCGCTGGCGCAGCGTTACGGGCCGCGCCCGCTCGGCTGGCTGATCCAGGCCTATATCGAGGTCATCCGTGGCACGCCCTTCCTGGTGCAGCTCTTCGTGCTCTATTACGGCGGCCCGCTGCTCGGCTTGCGCCTCGATGCCCTGCCGGCCGGACTGTTGGGGCTCAGCGTCTACGGCAGCCCCTATTTCGCCGAGATCTTCCGCGCCGGCTACCTCTCCGTGCCGGTCGGGCAGATCGAGGCGGCACGCGCGATCGGCATGTCGGAAATCACCATCGTGCGCCGCATCCTTTTGCCGCTCAGCCTGGTCTCGGCGCTGCCGGCGCTGGTCAACTTCTCCATCATCCTGACCAAGGAGACGGTGATCCTGTCGATCATCACCGTGCCGGAGCTGATGTATTCCGTGCAACGCATGTCCACCGAGACCTTCCGTTACCTGGAAGCCAACTTCATCCTGGCGCTGTTCTTCTGGCTCCTCGTCGAAACCATCTCGCGCGCCGGCCGCTGGCTGGAAACGCGCATCACCAGACATCTGATCGAAAGGGCGTAGGATGGTTCAGGCCTCATCCGTCGAGATCCGCAAGGTCGACAAGTTCTACGGCCCCTTCCAGGCTTTGAAGAAAGTGAGCCTGTCGATCCTGCCCGGCAAGGTCACCTGCCTGATCGGACCTTCCGGTTCGGGCAAGTCGACGCTTTTGCGCTGCATCAACTTCCTCGAGGAATACGATTCCGGCGAGATCACCATCGACGGGCAGTTGATCGGCTATGCGACGCCCGGCGGCCGCAGGATGCCCGGCCGCAAGCTGCGCGAGATGCGACGTTCCATCGGCATGGTGTTCCAGCAGTTCAACCTGTGGCCGCACATGACGGCGCTGCAGAACGTGGCCGAGGGATTGATCCGCGTTCGCGGCCTGCCGAAGGCGCAAGCCGAGGCCCGCGCCGCCGAGGCGCTGAAGAAGGTGGGGCTGGCCGACAAGATGCCCAACTACCCGTCGCGTCTTTCCGGCGGCCAGCAGCAGCGCGTGGCGATCGCCCGCGCGATCGCCATGGAGCCGCGCCTGATGCTGTTCGACGAGCCGACCTCCGCGCTCGACCCGGAGCTGGTGGGCGAGGTGCTGAGCGTCATGAAGACGCTCGCCTCCGAAGGCATGACCATGGTGGTCGTCACCCACGAAATGGGTTTCGCCGCCCACGTCGCAGACCAGGTCGCCTTCATGGAAAAGGGCGAACTGGTGGGCGTCGACGCACCGGGCAAGATTCTGCACCAACCCGAGGACCCGCGCATCCAGGCCTTCCTGCGGACCTATCACGAGCGCAACAGCTTCTGATCCAAAGCATGATGCCGAAAAGTTGCAGACTTTTCGGAAAACGTCATGCTTCAAAAATAAATGGTTAGAGCGGCTGGCCGCACCTTCTTCCGCTTCGATGACGAAGGCGAGGCGATCGGCTTCGCCGGCTCTGGCAGAATCGAATCTCTTCATCGCCTGTGGACAACGCCGTTCTAATCGCCCAATCTCATGCGCGGGAACAACAAGCGTCGCAAAGACGGCGTCGGTATTCGAGTGCGCATGACCAAGGGATGGACATTGTACGACCCACGACTGGCGTGGATGCTGGTCGCGCCCGTCCTGCTGCTGCTGATCTTTTTCCTCGTGCTGCCGATCGCCGTGATGATGGTCTACACCTTCTTCACCTTCGTCACCGCGGGCGTCGAACAGGCGACGCTGACGCTGGCGAACTGGCATGAGTTCTTCACCGACAGCTACTATCACGGCTTCCTGCTGAAGACGCTGAGGGTCGGCGCGATGACCGCGCTCATCTGCGGCGTGCTCGGCTATTTTCCCGCCTATTTCATCTGGGCGACGACCTTCAAGCACAAGTGGCTGCTGCTGCTTCTTCTGATCGTGCCGTTCTGGATTTCCTTCACCATCCGCACTTTCTCCTGGATCAACATTCTCGGCGAACAGGGCGTCATCAACGTCGCGCTGCTGAAGCTCGGCCTGATCCATGAACCGCTGCCGATGCTCTACACCGAGGGCGCGGTCATTCTCGGCCTGCTGCACTTCCTTTTGCCCTATATGATCCTCAACGTTTATGTGAGCCTCGAAAGCATCGACCGCACGCTGATCTCGGCCGCCCGCTCCATGGGCTGCACCAGCGCGCAGGCATTTCGCGAGGTGACGCTGCCGCTGTCGCTGCCCGGCCTCGCCGCAGGCCTGCTGCTCTGCTTCGTGCTGGCGGCCGGGTCCTACGTGACGCCGCTGCTTCTGGGGTCCGGCCGCGACGCGCTGTTCGGCAACCTCATCTACGACACCATCATGGGCGAACTGAACTGGCCGATGGGCGCCACGCTCTCCATCGTTCTGTTCGTCGTGCTCGGCTTCTTCGCCGCTGTCTACACCCGCTACATGGGCATGTCGCAGATCGTCAAGGGGCTGGGCGGATGACCGCGCGCAGCGGCGACAAGGAAGGCAGATGGGCCTGGCGGATGACCGGCTTCATCACCGTCTGCGTCTATGTTTTCATGTTCGCGCCGATCATCGCCACCGTCATCCTGTCGTTCAACTCCTCGATGTTCGGCGGCTTCCCGATGACCGGCTTCAGCCTGCAATGGTATGTCAAGCTGATGGGCAACGAGCAGGTGCTCGCCGCCTTCCGCACCTCGTTGTGGATCGCGCTGGTCACGGCGGTCGTCACCACCGCCGTCGGCGTCGTCACGGCTTTCGCGCTGGTCCGCTTCGAGTTCCGCGGCAAGCAGATGCTGTCGACGCTGGTGATCCTGCCGGCGCTCGTCCCCGAAACCATCCTCGGCGTCGGCCTGCTTGTGCTCATCAAGGCGGTGGACCAGCCGCGCACGCTGCTCATCCTGGTGCTCGGCCATATCCTGCTGGCGGTTCCCTATGTCGTGCTGATCGTGCAGGCGCGCATGGTCGGCGTGCGGCGCGTCTATGAAGAGGCCGCCCTTTCGCTCGGCGCCTCGCGCTTCTCCTCCTTCCGCGAGATCACCCTGCCGCTGCTCATCCCGGCCGTCATCGCCGGCGCGCTGCTCGCCTTCACCATTTCGTTCGACAACACATCGGCCAGCCTGTTCTGGCGGCCGGCCGGCGTCGAGACGATGCCGACGCAGATCCTGTCCATGCTCAAGATCTCGATCAGCCCGGAGATCAACGCGCTCGGCACCGTCATGATCCTGGTCACGGTCGGCATTCCGCTTGTCGGCGGCATCATTCTGCAAAGCCTGACGCGCCTGAGACGGCGCGGCGAACCCAAGGAGGAAACGCAATGAAAATTTCGGACACCAAGCGGCTGGAAAGGCTGCACGACCGCTACATGAACGGCGGGCTCGACCGCCGCGCCTTTCTCGGCCTGACCGCGGCCGCGGCAGCTTCCGTCGGCCTGTCGATGCCGTGGATGGGCCGGGCGCTCGCCGCCGTCACCGAAGTGCGCTTCGACGGCTGGGGCGGCACCGTGCAGGACGCGATCGACAAATACGCCTTCCAGCCCTACACGAAAAAGACCGGCATCAAGGTGGTCCAGGGCACCTTCGGCGACGAGGACGAGATCATCACCAAGATCAAGACCTCCAAGCCCGGCGACTTCCAGGTCATCCACTCATCCGGCGTCAACTACTACATCAAATACGTCAACGCCGGCATGACCTCGGAGATCAACGAGGCCAACATCCCGAACCTCGCCAACGTCCTGCAACCGATGATCGAGCCGTTCCGCAAGCTGACGCCGAAGCTGTCGGCCGTTCCCTACGACTACGGCACCACCGGCATCGCCTACAACACCACGGTCATCACGCCGGACGAGGCAAAGGAAAAAGGCGTCGGCCTGCTCTTCGACAAGAAATACGCAGGCAAGATCGGCGGCTATTCCGACATGACCACCCGCGTCTGGTACGCCGCGCTCGCCACCGGACAGGACCCGAACGACATCAAGGATATGGACGCCGTCTGGGCCAAGGTGCGCGAACAGCGCGACCTCGCCAAGAAGTACTGGAGTTCCGGCGCCGAGCTGATGGACCTGCTTTCCAAGGGCGAGATCGTCGTCACCGACGCCTGGTCGGGCCGTGTCGCCTCGCTTCAGGACCAGGGCCATCCGATCGGCTATCTCGACCCGAAGGGGTCCTACGCCTGGATGGAGGACATGCTGATCCTGAAGGGCTCGCCGATGGCCGAATGCGAGGAACTGGTGAACTTCATGCTCGATCCGGCGACCTCCATCGCCGTCGCCGAGGGGCAGAGCTACCCGCCGTCGCTCGACCCGACCAAGGTCAAGCTCACCGAGAAGATCGAGAAGCTGCCGGCCTTCGATCCGACCGGCTCGATGAAGGCGCTGACCTTCGCCGATCCGAAATACTGGGCCGACAACGAGGACGCCTGGACCAAGCAGTGGAACCGCATCGCCAAGGGCGCCTGAACGCATGGCAACCGACCAGCAAACACCCCGGCCGACATCGGCCGGGGTCTCGGCCCGACCGGCGCTGGGCGACCCGGATCGCCCGGCCGTCGAGTTCCGCGACATTCAGATCGCCTATGGCAAGTTCGTCGCGGTGCGCGATTTCTCGCTGTCGATCGCCAAGGGCAGCTTCGTCACGCTGCTCGGGCCGTCCGGCTGCGGCAAGACGACCATCCTGCGTTCTATCGCCGGGCTTGTCGACATTTCATCCGGCCAGATCTCCATCGGCGGGCGCCGGGTGGACGACGTGCCGATCTACAAGCGCAACATCGGCCTGGTGTTCCAGAGCTACGCGCTGTTTCCGCACAAGACCGTGTTCGACAACGTCGCTTTCGGCCTGAAATACCGCAACGTGCCGAAGGCCGACATCGCCCGCAAGGTGGGGCAGGCGCTCGCCATGGTGCGGCTGCCGGGCAGCGAGAAGAAGCTGCCGTCGCAGCTTTCCGGCGGCCAGCAGCAGCGCATCGCGCTGGCCCGCGCCATTGTCTTCGAACCGGAGGTGCTGCTGCTCGACGAGCCGCTGTCGGCGCTCGACGCCAACATGCGCGAGGAAATGCGCGTCGAGATCAAGAAGATCCAGAAGGCGACCGGCATCACCGCCCTCTTCGTCACCCACGACCAGGAAGAAGCGCTTTCCATGTCGGACCGGATCGTCGTCATGAACGCCGGGTCGATGGAACAGATCGGCACGCCGCAGGAAGTCTACGAGACGCCGGCGACCGCCTTCGTCGCCGACTTTCTCGGCAAGGCGAACATGCTGCCCGGCACCGTCGCTACCGCAGACGGCGTGAGGGCGAAGGTCGCGCTGGCGGCGGGACAGTCGGTCGAAGTCGTTTCGCCACGGCCGCTGTCGCAGGGTACCGCCGTCACCGTCGTCGTGCGTCCGCAGAAGCTGTTCGTCGGTTCCGCCACTGCGGGCAACCGGCTGTCCGGCCGCGTCGTCTCGACCTCCTATCTCGGCGGCAGCGCGATCTACGAGATCGACCTCGGCGACAAGACCATCGTGCGCGCCAACAACGCCATAGCCGGCCCGCTGGCACACGAGGGCGAAACAGTCGAACTCGGCTTCGATCCTCGCGGTTGTGTTCTTTTGGATGGCAAAGGGCTGCGGATCGCCTGAGACGATAACGGCTGGTCAGTCGAAATCGTACACCGTCTCGGCGGAGACGAACCCCCGGCAGCAATAGGCGACCGGACCGGACATGATCGCCGTCGTGCCGTGGATTTCGATCTCCAGCGGTCCCGCCGGCAGGTGCACCGTGAAGCGCTCGCTTGTCGTGAAACCCTTCTTGCGCGCGGCGTAGGCGGCGACGCAGGCGCCGGTGCCGCAGGCCTGCGTGGCGATGCCCGGCCTCTCCCACACTTTGAGCCGGATCGTATGGTCGTCCATCAGTTGGGCGACGCCGACATTCACGCCCTCCCCAAACAGCGGGTTGTCGTGGACGGGCGCGGCGTCGCGGGCAAGATCGACGGCTGAAAGATCGTCGACGAAGAAGACCGCGTGCGGATTGCCGATCCACAGGCCCATGCCATGCCGCAGCGGTCCGCTTTCGACCGGCAGGTCGGCCATGTCGACCTCGTGCGAAAGCGGAAAATCCCGCCAGTCGCGGCCGATGGGGCCGAGTTCGACGCTCACATCCATGGCGCCTGTGCGGCGACACGTCAGCATGCCGCCTTTCGTTTCGAGGACGAGCGCATCCTTGCCGGATTCTTCCATCAGCAGATGGGCAACGCAGCGCGTGGCATTGCCGCAGGCCGACACCTCGCGGCCGTCGATGTTGAAGATGCGCATGCCTGCGAGCGCGCCGGCCGCCGTTGCCTCGGGCGAAGGGCGTTCGACGGTCAGAAGCTGGTCGCCGCCGACCCCCACTTGCGGATCGCAGATCCTGACGATGTCGGCGCGCGTGAAGGCGCGGCGATCGGCCCGCCGGTCGAAGACGACGAAATGGTTGCGCAGGCCGTGCATCTTGACGAAGGGCCGCTCGGCACGTGTCCCGGCATCGTCCTGACTATCCATCGCCACAAGCCCGCATATGCCATCAGCCGCATCTGCCCGGCGAAACCGTCGCCACGAGGCGGCGGGACGGTTTCGTCGCCGGTACGGATTGCATACACGCTATGGCTTCGCCGATCCATGCCCCGCTGGCGCCGGCCGATCGCACCGAGCGGCCGGACCTGGAGCGGTTCCTGTTCAACGGAATCGTCGGAACCGCTCCATCTCTTCGATCTGGCGCATTTGCGGACGCAAAACCGTTTCACACGCCCCGCTGGAAATGCTCAGCTGTCCAGCCACACATTCTGCAAATCCATCTCGAAGGTCTGATGGACGCCGTAGTTTCGCACCTTCTTGTTCATGTGGCTGAAAAGTTTCTGCCAGTAGGGCTGGATGATGACGCCCGAATCCTGGAGGATCGTCTCCAGGTCCTTCATCACCTCCTTGCGCTTTTCCACGTCGTTGATCGACAGCGCCTGTTTCAGCTTGGCGTCGAACTCGGGATTGGAGTAGCCGGACTCGTTCCAGGCCTCGCCGGTACGGTAGCCGAGCGCCAAAATCTGCACGGCCAGCGGGCGCATGTACCAGATCGTCATGGAATAGGGGTACTTCGTCCAGTCGTTCCAGAAGGTCGAACCCGGCAGGACGGTGCGCTTGACCTTGATGCCGGCTTCGCGCAGTTGCGCGGCGATGGCGTCGCCGGTGTTCTTCTGCCAGTCGTCCTCGATGGTGATCAGTTCGTGCTCGAAGTCGGCCTGGCCGGCGTCCGCCATCAGTTTCTTGGCGCCGGCCGCGTCGCGGGTCTTCTTCGGCAGCGGGTAATAGGCGGGCTGGATCGGGCTGACGTGATGGTTCTCGCCGACGGTGCCGCGCCCGTTGTAGCCGAGTTGCAGCACGACGTTGTTGTCGACCGCCATCTGCAAGGCGTTGCGTACCCGCTGGTCGTCATAGGGCTTGTTGGTGACGTTGGTGCGCGCCACCAGCGTGGTCGCGGTGGCGACCTCGGACTTCACCAGGTCCATCTTGTCGAGGATGTCGATGAAATCGGCCGGCGTCTCGAGGTTCAGGTCGATCTCGCCGGAATCGAAGGCGCTGACCGTCGCCGAGAAGTCGGTGCCGTAGTCGATGAACTGGACCCCGTCGAGCGGCGCTTCGCCGCCCCACCATTTGCCGTGCTCGCGGCGCTTCACCACCGCCTTCTGGCCGACATCGTAGGACACCAGCTCGAACGGGCCGGTGCCGATCGGCTTGGTGATGGGATTGGCACCGTCGGCATCGAAATTGCGATGGACGACGAGCGCCGGATAGTCGGTGAAATTGGCGATCAGCGCGATGTCGGGGTCGGTGAGCTTCAGCTTGACGGTATGGTCGTCGACCTTGGTGATCGCGCCGTCCCTAGCCTTGCCCGTCTTGGCGTCGATCATGCCGCCGACGCGCGCCGCCATGGAGTTGCCCGCCACGCCCTTCTCGCACCAGCGCGCCACGTTGTAGACCACATCGTCGGCATTGAAGGCGTCGCCGTTGTTCCAGGTCACGTCCTTGCGCACATGCAGCACATATTCGGTGGCGTCGTCGCTGACGTCCCAGCTTTCCAGAAGCACCGGCTCGAAGGTGAATTCGCGGGTATAGCGCACCAGCGGCTCGAGCCAGGTGCGCGAAATGTTGGCGAGTTCCACCCAGTCGTAGGTGCGCGGGTCCTTCTGCGCCTTGACCGGCATCGCCACGCGCAGCGTGCCGCCCTTCTTGGGCTCGTCTGCGAAGGCCGGCGCCGGCAGGGCGAGGCCGGCCATGCCGTAGGCCAGAGCCGTCGAGGCGCCGAGCGCACTTGCCAGAGAGAGAAATTCGCGCCGGTCCATGCGGCCTTCGCGAACGTCCTTCGCCATCTGCTCCACGGCCGCCGGCACGCGATCGCCGTTGCTCCTGTAGAATGCCATTGTCGTTCTCCTTCTTCGTGTTCCCGGCCGCGCTTGCCTTTGATGGCTTTGTGTCGCGGCCAATTCTTCAGGTGACCATATCCGGCAGTTTTTTCTCGGCTTTCGCGATGAAGTCCCTCAGGCCTTCGGCGATGCCTTCGTCCAGCCTCGGTTCCTCGTAGTCGGCGAGCATGTTGCGCGCCTTCTCGCGGCCGCGCGTGTCATGGTCCTTGGCGCCCTCGGCCTTCCACTGCTCGTAGGAATTGAAGTCCATCAGGGTCGGCATGAAGAAGGCTGAGCCGAAATGGTCGAGCGTATGCTGGGTGCCGAGGAAATGCCCCTGCGGGCCGACCTCGCGAACCGCCGCCATCGCCTCCTTGAAGTCGTCGAAGGGTACGCCGCCGGCGTATTTGTACCAGCCGACGAGTTGCTCGCAGTCGGTGGCGAATTTCGAGTAGCCGCAGGTCAGCCCCGCTTCCAGCCAGCCGGCGACATGCCAGATGTAGTTGGCGCCGGACAGGATGGCGGCGTGCATGAGCATGTTCGCCTCGTAGCCGGCCTGCGCGTCGTTCAGCTTGGAGCCGACATGGAAGCCGGACGTGCGCCAGGGCAGCCTGTATTTGCGCGCCAGCGCGCCCATCAGATACATCATCTGCGCGGCTTCCGGCGTGCCGCCCATGGGGGCGCCGGTCTTCATATCCACCGTCACCATGAACTGGCCGTAGATCTGCGGCGAACCGGGGCGCAGCAGCTGCGTGAAGGCGACGCCGGCCAGCGCTTCGGCGTTGACCTGTGCCACCGCGCCGACCGACGAGGCGGCGGTCGAGGCGCCGCACAGGGCAAACGGTGCCAGGATCAGTGGCTGGTTGGAACGCGCATAGACCTTCATGGCATCCAGCATGGTGGCGTCCCACACCAGCGGCGAATTGCAGTTGGTGATCGACACCAGCACCGGGTTGTCGCGCACGAAATCCTCGCCGAAGACGATGCCCGCCATCGCCATCGTGTCCTCGGCGCGCTCCTTCGACGTGACGATGCCCATGAACGGCTTGTCGGAGTGCTTCAGCGCCGAATGGATGATGTGCAGGTGGCGTTTCGGCACCGCGATTTCCATCGGCTCGCAGATGATCGAACTCGACGAATGCAGGGCGGGCGCCATGTAGGCGAGCTTGTGGAAGTTGTGCAGGTCCTCCAGCGTGCCGTAGCGCCGCTTATTGTCGAGATCGCGCACATAGGGCGCGCCGTACATCGGCACGAAGATCGAGTTCTTGCCCCCGACCGTGACGGTGCGCTCGGGGTTGCGCGCGTTCAGCGTGAATTCCGGCGGAACCTTGGAAACGAGGTCCATCAAAAGAGCGCGGTCGAGATGCACCCGCGTGCCGGAGACGTCGGCGCCGGCCGCCTTCCACAGCGCGATCGCCTCGTCGTCGCGGAATTCGCAACCCACTTCCTCGAGGATCTTCAGCGATTCCTCGTGAATCAGCTCGACCGCCTCGTCGGGAACGATCTCGTAGGCGGGGATCTTGCGCACCAGCGTCGGGAAGGAGGCCATCGGCGCCGCCCGCATCGTCCTGCGGCCGACACGGCCGCCGCCGCGGCGGTGGGGCGGGGGCGTTTCCAGCGTCGCGACCATGTCCGTCGTGCTCATGCCAGCTCTCCCTGGAGCAGCACAGGCACTCGCCGCGATCAATCGGGATGCGTCTTGCTCCGGTCCCTAGGAGAGCGCCTGCGAACCGGTTGTTCAAGCGAAATAGGAAGCCGGCTCGCTTGAACTGAATTCAACGATCCGAGCGAAAGCAGCCAATCGCGCAGCATGGTGGCCTGCGGGCTCAACGGTCGCCGCGCGGTCCATGTCACGAAGTAGGATTGCGGCGCCGCGATCTCGGCGTCCGTCACCCTGACCAGGCTGCCGGCCTCGATCAGCGGGGCGACGAGGCTTTCCCAGCCGAGCGCCACGCCCTGTCCGCTGCGCGCCGCCTGCAACGCGATCACGTAGCTGTTGAAGCGCCGCACGTTGACGCGCCGGTCGGGATGGCCGACTTCGCGCAGGAATTCCGCCCAGGTTGTCCAGGTCCAGTCGATGCCTTCGACGGACAAAAGCTGCAACTGCGCCAGGTCGCACGCCTGTTCCACGCGATAGGCCTTGGCGAAAGCGGGGCTGGCGACGGGGAAGATGCGGTCGTCGTAGAGCTTGGCCGACAACTCGTCCGGCCACTCGCCGTCGCCGTAGCGCAGGCGCAATTCCACGTCCGGCCTGTCGAGGCCGTGCCGGTGGTCCGAGATCACATGATCGACGACGATGTCTGGATGCGTGTTCCAGAACGCGCCCATGCGCGGCATCAGCCACAGTTGCGCCATCGCCATGGTGCTGCCGATGGTGGCGACGGCCTGCCCGCCCAGCGACCTTATCTGCCGGAAGGTCGAAGCCACGCGCTCGAAGCCTTCGCGCAGCGCCGCCGCCATCGCCTCTCCCTCGCGGGTGAGTTCCACCGCCCGGTGCCGGCGCAGGAAGAGCGGAACCCCGAGTTCGTCCTCCAGCATCCGCACCTGCTTGGAGATCGCGCCGGTGGTGACGTTCAGTTCATCGGCGGCCCTGGTCAGGCTCAGATACCGCGCCGCCGCCTCGAAGGCGACCAGCGCGCTGAGCGAAGGCAGGCTGTAATATCGACGGACCATGGCGCTGCGCTCCGCACTCCCTTCAAGACCCGCGCCGCCCACAGACGGCGGCAACGCACGGCTCCGCCGGTCATTAAAGCACGCTTGTCAAAAAGAGGCACCGGATTCCGGCCCGGCGCGGGCGAAGGAACCGGAGGCCTATTGCTGCTGGCGCGCCGCCTCCGCCACCAGCCGCTGCGCCCGGAAGACGCTCCATTGCTGGTCGATCAGCACGCCGAGCAAAATGACGCCGCCCATCACCGCGAAATTGAGCGAGGAGGGAATGCCGAGCAGGTTGACGAGGTTCTGCAACTCCTGCAACAGCACCGTGCCCAGCACCGCGCCGACCAGCGAGCCTTCGCCGCCGCGCAGCGAGAAGCCGCCGAGCACGGCCGCCGCGATGGCGTAAAGTTCGTAGAACTGGCCGTGGCTGGCCGGCGAGATCGAGCGCGTGTACATGGCGAAATAGATCGCCGACAGCGCCGTCAGCACGCCGCAGATGACATAGGCGGCGATGACGACGCGATCGGTATGGATGCCGGAATATTTCGCCGCCTCCTCGTTCTTGCCGATGGCGTAGAGATAGCGGCCGAATACCGAGCGGTGCAGCAGCACCCACATGACCGCCGAAATGACGATCAGCGCGATGAAGCTGTTGGGCACGCCGTGAAAGCGGCCGGCGGTCAAAAACTCCAGCGACGGGAAATTCTGCCCGAAGGCGAAGCCCGCGGTGCCGTCCTTGGTGTAGAAGCGCGCCACGCCGCGATAGATCAGAAGGCCGCACAGCGTCACCACGAAGGGCTGGAGCTTGAGGCGCGCGATCAGCCAGCCATGCGCCAGGCCGATGACGCCGCCGAACACGATGATGAGCATGAGGGCGAGCGGCCAGGCCATGCCGCGCGTGGCGATCATGTCGATGAACAGCACGCCGAGCAGCGCCACCAGCGAGCCGACCGAAAGCTCGATGCCGCCGGTGATGATGACGAAGGCCTGACCGATGGACAGGATGCCGAACAGGCCGATCAGGTTCGACGTGTTGGCGAGATTGATCGGCAGCAGGAAGCGCGGATTGATGACGGCCACCACCACGCCGACCACAAGGATCAGGATCAGCAGCCCAAGGTCTTTTTTGCTCATTCCCTGCCTCCCTCGCCGCGTCGTTTGCCGCGGCATGTCGCTTGGCCCATGGCCGCCGCTTCCCGCGCCCGGTCAGGCGGCCGGAACCGCCGCCCCGGCTTCCGTGCCCGCCGATTTGCCGATCGCCAGCAGGAGCACGTTTTCCTGGCTGAAGTCGTCACGGTCGAGATAGCCGGAGATGCGCCCCTCGTGCATGACCGCGATGCGGTCCGACACGCCGATCACCTCTTCCATGTCGCTGGAGATCATCAGCACGGCGACGCCGGCGTCGGCGAGGCTGCGCATCAGCGCGTAGATCTCGGCCTTGGCGCCGATGTCGATGCCGCGCGTCGGCTCGTCGAGGATCATCACCTTCGGCTTCATCGCCAGCCATTTTCCCAGCACCACCTTCTGCTGGTTGCCGCCAGACAGCGTGCCGGTCAGCGTCGCCACCGACGGCGCCTTGATGGCGAGGTTCTTCTTCTGCACCTCGGCCGTGCCCGCCTCGCTGCGGGGCGAGACGAGAAAACGGCGGGCATGCCGCCTGAGATCGGGCAGCGAAATGTTCTGGGCGATCGGCAGGTCGAGCAGGATTCCGGTCGCCTTGCGGTCTTCCGGCACCAGGAAGATGCCGTTGGCGACAGCATCGGCGGCGGCCGCAAGGGCGAGCGGCGGACCGTCCAGCGCGATCGTTCCGCCGAGCCTTCGGTCGATGCCGAACAGCACGCGGGCGAGTTCCGTGCGGCCCGAACCGACCAGTCCGGCGAGACCGAGGATCTCGCCCCGCCGCAGGTCCAGGTCGACGCTGCGGTGCGGATAGGCGGGCGTGCGGATACCGCGCGCCGACAGCGCCACCGAGCCCGGCTGCCGGGCCGGCGCGAGCGCCTCGCGGGCCTTCAGCGCCCGGCCGATCATCAGCTTGACCATGGCGTCGTGCGATATTTCGTCCTTGCCCAGCCTGCCCACCAGCGCGCCGTCGCGCATGACCAGCACCCGCTCCGCGACGCGCTGGATCTCGTGCAGCCGATGCGAGATGAAGATGACCGAGATGCCCTGTTTCTTCAGCCCGGCGATAACGTCGAGCAGCTTGTCCGTCTCCGCCACCGGCAGGCTGGAGGTCGGCTCATCGAGGATGACCAGACGGGCCTTCATGGACAGCGCCTTGGCGATCTCCACCATCTGCTGCTGGGCGAGCGACAGCGAGGCGACCGGCGCGTCGGCGGGAAAATTGGCGCCGACCTGCTTCAGATAGGGCTCGCAGGCGGCCCGCAGCGCGGCGCGGTCCACCAGCCTGAGCGGCCCGCCCTTGAGCGGCTCGCGGCCGAGAAAAACGTTGGCGGCGACGTCGAGATTGTCGAACAGGTTGAGTTCCTGGTGCACGAAGGCGATGCCCGCCTGCATGCTGGTTCCCACCGTCAACCGCTCGTGCGCCGCACCGTCCACGGTGATCGTGCCCTGGTCGGGCGCGACGATGCCGCCGAGGATCTTCATCAGCGTCGACTTGCCGGCGCCGTTCTCGCCGACCAGCCCGATCACCTCGCCGGGCGCGACGCGCATGGAAAAACTCTCCAGCGCGACGACGCCGGGATAGGTCTTGCGAATGCCGTCCAGCGCCAGGAAAGGCGCGGGTTCGGCTGGGCCGGAGGGCACGGGCGTCTTCAGCATGGGCATTGCGGATTTGGCGTCATTCGGCGGTTTCGCGCAAGTCCTTCCGCCCCGTGCCGATTGCCGAACACGGCGCAAGGCGGCGCGATAACACCGGTCCGGGGCGGGAGTGAGGGACCCCGGACCGGGCGCCGGGGCCGTGCCGCCACGGCCCCGGCCTTGCCTCAGTTGCCGGCCATCGCCTTCAGGTTGGCCGCGTAGGCATCGACGTCGTCCTTGCCGATGATCTTGGTCGGCACGATGATCAGCCCGTTCGCCGGGATGCCGGACTTGTCGCCCTTCACATAGGCCGCCATCAGCTTCATGCCCTGGTAGGCCCATTCGAACGGCTGCTGCACGACGGTGGCTGCGATGTTGCCCTCCTTGACGCCGCCCAGCGTGATCGGGTCGTCGTCGAAACCGACGACGGTGATCTGGCCGAGCTTGCCGGAATCGCGCAGCGCCTCGTAGATGCGCGGCGTGTTGTAGGAATAGAAGCCGACCATGCAGGTGATGTCGGGATTGGCGACCAGCGTATCCTCGACATTGGACTTGGCGCGCGTCTGGTCGATGTCGTCGCCGCGCACATCGACGAGTTCGATCTTGGAGCCCTTCAGCCCTTCCTTCATGCCTTCGATGCGCTCCTTGGCATTGTCGGCGCCGAGCAGGCCGACGAAGCCCATGCACTTGCCGCCGTCAGGCATCGCCTTCTTGGCGATCTCGGCAGCCTGCTTGCCGGCATCGATGTTGGACGAGCCGACATAGGCGATGCGCTTCGACTTCGGAGCGTCGGAATCGGTGGTGAACAGCGCCGTCTCCGAAGCGATCTTGTCCAGCCCCTCGGTCTGCGTCTTCGGATCGACGGCAGAAACCATGATGCCCTTGACGCCGGCGGTGACGAGATCGTCCATCAGCCGCTGCTGGATGGCGACGGCCGCCTGCTCGGGATATTTCAGTTCCAGATTGAAGTCGGGCAGTTCGCCCTGCGCCTTCTTCACGCCGGCCTCGGCGGCCTTCCAGAAATCGGAAGCGCCGTTGACGACAAAGGCCAGCGTCGGCTTGTCGGCGGCCGATGCGGCGGAAACGGCCGACAGGCCGAGAAGCAGCGCGCCTGCGGCGACTGCGGTGCTGCGGAAAATGGATTTCATGCTCGAGAACCTCCCTGTTTCACTCAGCGCGCGTCGCTGACCCGACTTCCAATTCGCACACTCGATGCCTCCTCCGGAGCCTTCGACGGGAAGGCCAGGCGTCGTGCCGGCCCGGAAACGTAGTGCGACAAATATCGCGAGTAAAGCGTATTTGTCAGACAATTAGAAAAATCGCCATGCGCACTCACGCTTGCCTCGGACGCTGCCCGGAGCGGCGAGGGCCGTGCCGGACCGGCATCGTGAACCGGACACGGTTGACGCTACCCGGAGAATTGATATTAGTAAATAAGATTAGTAATCGCGACGAAAATTTTCTCCGAGCCGGCCGGACGAAAGGGAGGCAGTTATCCGTATCCGACGCCCGAAAGATTCCGCTTCATGCACGGAAAGGAGATTTCCCGATGCCTGCGTTCCTCACATCCGACGGAAGCGAACGATTTATAAGCTAGGAATTTTATAAATTGACGGTCGGATCGATCTTGCTCCGCCCAACGCGATCGCGTTAAACACAATGCAACGGAGAGGCGGACGAGAAAACATGAACGACAGGGAAAGTTCCGCCGCCAGGGCGCCTGCCCGGCGCCGGGCAGGCCGCAAGGCCGCCGACGGCCGCGTGACCATGACCGACATCGCCAAGGCGGCCGGCTGCTCGCAGGCGACGGTTTCCTTCGTGCTCAACAACACGCCCGGCATAAAGCTGTCGCCGCAGACGCGCGGGCGCGTGGTCGAGGCGGCGCGCAGCCTCGGCTATCGCCTGCCCGCGGCGACGGGCACGAAGGCATCCTCGCCGGCGACCATGCTGGACGGCGTCATCGGCTTCGTCGTCGACCAGCTCGCCACCAGCCCCGAAGCGGTGGTGGCGATCGAAGGCGCCCGGCAGGCCTCCTGGAACGCCGGCAACGTCGTTCTGGTGGCGCAGACGATGAACGATCCCGTCATGGAGCCGCGCGCCATCGAGGCGCTGCGGGCCGAGCATCTTTCCGGCCTGGTCTACATGACGATCTTCACCCGCGAGATCGCCGCTCCGGCCTTCCTCTACGAGCTGGACGTGCCGGTGGTGCTGCTCAACTGCTACACCGCCGACTATGCCTTTCCGGCCGTGGTGCCGAGCGAGATCGCCGGCGGCCAGACCGCCACGAGGCACCTGATCGAGCACGGCCACCGCCGCATCGCCACCATCACCGGCGAGCCGTGGATGCAGGCGGCGCAAGACCGGCTGAAGGGCTACCGCCGCGCGCTCGCCACCGCCGACATCCCCTTCGATCCGGATCTCGTCATCGAAGGGGACTGGTCGGCCAGCGCCGGCTATGCCGCGACGGTCAAGCTGCTGGCGCTGAAGGAGCGGCCAACCGCTATTTTCTGCCAGAACGACCGCACCGCGATCGGCTGCTACGAAGCGCTGAAGGAAGCCGGGCTGCACATACCGCAGGACATGTCCGTCGTCGGCTACGACGACGAGGAGATCGCCCGGCACCTGTTCCCGCCGCTGACCACTTCGATCCTGCCGCACCTGGCGATGGGCCAGTGGGCGATCGAGCAGTTCGAGACGCCGCCCGATCCCGGCAAAGGCCGGCATCCCATCACCAAGCTGGAATGCCCGCTGGTGGAGCGCGCTTCCGTCGCCGCGCCGCCGAAAGCGGGAACCTGACGAAACGGCGCCCTTTCCGAACGCGCCGCCGCCGGCATCAGCACATCGCGGCGATCTGCCGGAAGAAGGCGACGCAGTCCAGGTCGAGGGGATCGTCCACCGGCTCCGGCTGCGACGACATCTTGACGATGACGACTTCGGATTTCGGCTCGACGAACAGCCACTGGCCGTGGATGCCGATGCCGCAATAGGCGCCGCTGCCCATCTGGTACCATTTGTTGCGGTAGCGGCCTTGCGGAAACAGGAAAGCCATGTCGCCGCGCTTCCAGGCCGCGGCGTCGCCGCCGGTCGCCACCGTGTCGCGCACCCAGGCTTCCGGCACAATGCGCCTGCCATCGGCCGTGCCGCCCTGACGCATCATCTCGCCGACGCGGGCCAGGTCCCGCACGGTGGTCGAAACGCCGCCGGCGGTGCGCGCCGTGCCTTCCATGTCCACCGTGATCGCGGCACCGCTCGCAGCGCCCAGCGGCCGCCACAACTTCTCGCCCATCAGGGTCGGAACGCGGTCCCCGCCGGCGCGCTCGACGATCACGCCGAGCAGGTCCGAATTGGGCGAACGGTAGCGGAAGGTCTCGCCGTGCGGTCCGTCGAGCCGCGGAATGGTGGCGAGGAAGGCGAGCAGGCTTTCCGCGCCGCCGCCCGGATTCCACAGCGTCGCCTTGCGGTAGCGGCCATAGGCGCTGTCGGGGTCGAGGTAGCTTTCCTCGATGTCGATGGCCACCGTCATGTCGAGGACGTGCCGCACCTTGGCGTCGCCATAGGCGGATCCGGCCACCTCGGGAACATAATGCGTGACCGGCGCGTCCGGATCGAGCCGCCCTTCCCCTTCCAGTATGCCGGCCAGGATCGCCGTCAGCGACTTGCTGATCGAAAAGACGATGTGGCGGGCGCCGAAATCCATATGCGGCGCGGACCAGTCGCCGACGACCTTGCCGCCCTTCATCACCGTCAGCGCGTCGGTGTCCGAGCGTTTCAGGAACGCGGCGACCGTCTCCGGTGCGCCGTTGTTGAGCGTGATGCTCTGCGACAACAAGCCTGCCATGTCGCGCGCGATGTCCTGCGAAGTCGACCCGGCCGGCGCGATGGCGGCGCTCGGCACAATCTCGCCGACGTTCTGAAAGGACCAGCGGCTGAACGGGGCGGTGCGCCAGTTGGCAAGCGTGACGGCCTTGCGGGCAAAGCCGAATTTTTTCTCGAACGGCGTCGGACCGGTCATGGCGGTTCCTTTCATAAAGCGCGGGTCAGGCGAGCGCTGCGGCAATCGACGCGACCGCCCGGCGCGTGGCGACGGAATAGGCGGTGTTGGAAAAATCCGGATAGGAGGACAGCTTCACCGTCACCATGCGGTTGTCCCAGTCGATCTGGATCAGTTGCCCGAAGACGCCGCGGCAGCTCAGGGTCCGCGAGCGCGGATCGTGAATCCAGAACTGGTTGCGATAGCCGCCTTCCGGCAGGCTTGCGCTGTAGCCCGGACCGCACGGCCCGTTGCGCGTCGCCTCGACCCATTCGGCCGGCACGATGCCGGCGCCGTTGTCGAGCACCATCTGGCCGAAGCGCGCATAGTCGCGCAGCGTCGCGTTGAAGCCGCCGTCGGCCAGCGCATAGCCGGCGCTGTCGACGGTGAAGCAGGCACTCTCGTCCATGCCGAGCTTCTGCCAGAGTTCCTCCGACACCAGGTCGGCCAGCCGCTTGGCCGTAACCCGCTGCATGACGAAGGCCAACACATCCGTCTCGATCGACCGGTATTCGAAGGCGGCGCCATGCGGCCGCGTCGTTTCCTTCAGCCCGAGCACAAGCTGCCAGACATGGGCGGGCCATTGGAAGGCAGGATCGCTTTCCGGCGGCGGCGGCTTCCAGCCGGAGGCGACGTCGACCCTGCCGACGTCCGAATACCGGTCGGTATAGTCTTCTGAAAACGTCACGCCGGTCGTCATGTCCAGAACATGCTGCATGCTGGCGCCGGCCCAGCCGGTCGCGGACAGCTCGGGCAGGTAGTGCGTGACCGGCTTTCCCGGATCGATCAGTCCGCGCCCGACAAGGATGCCGCAGGTCATGCCGACGACAGACTTCGCCATCGATTGCGACAGATGCAGGGTGCGCGCGGTCATGCCGTTGAAGGTGCGCTCGTAGACCACGGCGCCGTCCTTCAGGACGAGGAAGCCGTCGGTATAGGTTTCGTCCAGCAGGCCGGCGAGCGTGGTCGGCCGGCCTTCGCTGTCCTCGACCGGAAGGTCGTCGAGATTACGCTCGGCGCGCGGCAGCGGCCGTGCCGAACCGGAACCGCGCCATACCTCCACCGTCGGCACGATCTCGCGCATGTGCTGGAAGGCCCAGCGATTCCACGGCGGCCGGTCCCAATCCAGTTTCGGAACGATCATGCTTGGCGGCGAGCCCGCCATGATGGGCGGAATGGGGTCGGAATTGCGGTATGAAGGCATTGGAATGTCCGTACTCTTCCTTCTCGCCGCATGCGTGGAGAAGGTGGCCCGATGGGCCGGATGAGGGGCAGCGCCAACTCCCGCATGGGAAGCGCCGCCCCTCACCCGCCTGCCGGTATCTTCTCCCCGTAACGGGGAGAGGAATCCTTACTTCTGCAATTCCGTCCAGATCTTCGAATAGATGTCCTGGACCTCCGGCGAGCAGAGCCGCTGCAACTCGCCCTTCGACCTGACGTCCGCGGGGATGACCACTTCGGGCGCGTCCTTCATGTCGGCCGGCATATACTTGTCCGAACCGGCGATGCCGTTGGCGTAGCGATGGAAGGCCGACAGGCCGGCCGCCACTTCCGGGTCCATGATGAAATTCTGGAACAGCTTGGCGTTCTCGACGTTCTTGGCTTCCTTCAGCACCACGACGTTGTCGCTCCAGATGCCGTAGCCTTCCTTCGGGTAGAAGAAATGGATTTCGGGGTGAGCGAGCCGCTGGCGCAGCGCCGAGCCGTTCCAGTCGCTGGTCGCCTTGAAATCGCCGGCGCCCATCTTCTCGATGGTGTTGTATTCCATGGCGATCCAGTTGGGCTTGGCCGCCACCAGCGTGTCGCGCACCTTCTTCAGCACCGCCTTGTCGTCGGTGCACTGCTCGCCGCCGACATATTTGGTTGCCGCGAACAGCACGTCGTTCATTTCCGGCACGACGTTTGTCTTGCCCTTCAGTTCGTCCGGCGTGTTGAAGATGATACCCCAGGTATCGGACGGCCCCTTGTAGGCGTCGGTGTTGACGACGATGCCGATCGTGCCCCAGGCCCACGGCACCGTGTACTTGCGGCCGGGGTCGAAGTCGGGATTGGCCCATTCGGGCGCCACGTTCTTGAAATTCTCCATCTTGGAAGGATCGGTCTCGAGCACGAGGCCTTCCTTGATCCAGATCGGCACGAAGGTCTGCGAAGGCACCGCGATGTCGAAGCCGGTGCCGCCCTGGCGCACCTTGGCCAACGCCGTATCGTTGGAATCGTAGTCGGTGATCGTCACCTTGATGTTGTACTTCTCCTCGAACTTCTTGATGACGTCGGGGCTGGTGTAGTTGCCCCAGTTATAGATATTGAGGACGCCTTCGGCGCGGGCGAGCCCGGTCGAGGCCATGAGCGCCACGCAAAGAGCGCCCGCTTTCGTTTTCCAGTTCATGCTTCCTGCTCCCATTTTATGAACTAATCCCGTTTCCTGCTGACGAAGAAAAACAAGGTGACGATTGCGACCGACAGCAAGAGGAAGGCTGTCGATATGGCGTTGATCTCGGGCGTGATGCCGCGCCGGATCTGGCCGAGCATGTAGGTCGGCAGCGTGTCTTGCCCGCCCGACTTGACGAACTCCGTGATGACCACGTCGTCGAGCGAAATGACGAAGGCGAGCATCAGGCCGGCGAGGATGCCCGGCCACAAAAGCGGCAGCGTCACGCGGCGGAACGCCCGCCAGGGCGTCGCGTAGAGGTCGGCCGCCGCGCGCTCCAGCGTCAGGTCCATGTTCTCCAGCCGCGCCCGGATCGGCAGGTAGGCGAAGGGGATGCAGAAGGCCGTGTGCGCGGCGATGAGGTAGCCGAGGCCGGAATAGCCGGTGAAGATTTTTATCCGCGAGAAGAAGATCAGCAGCGCCACGGCGGTGACGATCTCCGGCACCATCAGCGGCTGGTTGATGGCGGCGTATTTGAAGGTCAGCCCCGGATAGGGCGGCGTGCGCGTCGTCGCCAGCGCCGCCATGGTCGCGGCGATCGTGGCGATTACCGCCGCCGTCGCCGCGATCTGGAAGGAGCGGACGGTGGCGTCGATGACCTGCGTGTTCTGCGCCGCCGACTGGAACCATTTCAGCGACAGCCCGCCCCATTCCGCGGTCGAACTGGCGGCGTTGAAGGCATAGACCACCAGCACCAGGATCGGCAGGTAGAGCGCGAAGAAACAGAGCGCCGCGATGGCGGTGAAGCCCGGCTGATGGCGGATGGAGAACGGCTTAGCCACGGCGCTCTCCCGAAGCTGCGCCCGTGTTGCGGACATAGACGAGCAGCGCGATCATGACGATGACCATGACGGTGATCGCCAGCGCCGAGCCGAGCGGCCAGTTGTGCGCCTGGCCGAACTGCAATTCGATGAAGTTGGAGATCATCATGTTCTTGCCACCGCCGAGAATGCTCGGCGTGACATAGGCGCCGATCGCCGGGATGAAGACGAGGATGGAGCCGGCGATGACGCCGGGCTTGACCAGCGGCAAGATGATGCGCCTGAGAACCTGCCAGCGCGAGGCGTAGAGATCGTAGCCGGCTTCGACGAGGCGGAAATCCAGCTTCTCCATCGAGGCGTAGATCGGCAGCACCATCAGCGGCAGGTAGACATAGGCCATGCCGATCAGGATCGCGGTGTCGGTGAACAATATCTGGATCGGCGCCGAGATGATGCCGGCCTTCATCAGCAGCGTGTTGATGATGCCTTCGTTGCGGATGATTTGCAGCACCGCGAAGGTGCGGATCAAAAGGTTCGTCCAGAACGGGATGGTGATGAGGAAGAGCCAGAGGTCGCGCGTCTTCTCGCTGCGCGTCGCCATGAAGTAGGCGGTCGGGAAACCGAGGGCGAGCGTCACCACCGTGGTCATCAGCGCCAGCTTGATCGAGCGCCAGAAGATCGTGATGTTGGCGTCGGCCAACGACAGCGTGTCGTCGAAGATGTCGCGTTCGAGGAAGACGGAAACCCAGGCTTCCGGCGAGAATTTCCACTCCACCCCGCCATAGGCGGCCGAAGTCAGGAAGGAATAGACCAGCACGATCAGCAGCGGCCCGGTGGCGGCCACGAGGATAATGATCAGCGCCGGTGCGGACAAAAGCCAGCGGTCGCGGATATCCTTGCGGTCGGCGGCGCGGGCGATTTCCTCGGCGCTTGCCATCGTCAGTCCCGCAAGACCTGGGCTGCGTCGCCGCCGATGACGACGCCGGCACGGCTGCCGGCGGCGAAACTGTCGGCCCCGCCGCGCGCATTCTGCCGGCGCACGATAAAGGGCACGCCGTCGTCGAGGCGCAGGTGGAAATGCGTGTCGGTGCCGAGATAGACGACGTTTTCCACCGTGCCTTGCAAAGCCGCGCCACCGTCGGCGGCGGCGAGTTGGGCGTGCTCGGGTCTGACCACGACGGTGACGCTTCCCGAGGGCGAAAAGCCCTCCGGCAGCGAAGCGCGGATTTCGGTGCCCGATGATAGTTTCACCGTCGCGCGGCCGCCGTCCGTGCCGGTCACGTCGCCCTTGAGGAAATTCGACTCGCCGATGAAATCGGCGACGAAGCGATCCGCCGGGCGGTCGTAAATGTCGCGCGGAGCGCCGACTTGCAGGATGCGACCGGCCGACATCACCGCGATGCGGTCGGACATGGTCAGCGCCTCCTCCTGGTCGTGCGTGACGAAGATGAAGGTGATGCCCGTCTCGCCCTGCAACCGCTTCAACTCGATCTGCATATCCTTGCGCAGCTTGTAGTCGAGCGCCGACAGCGGCTCGTCGAGCAGAAGCACCTTGGGTTGCGGCGCCAGCGCGCGGGCCAGTGCCACGCGCTGCTGCTGGCCGCCGGAGATCTGGCTGGTGCGGCGGTTGGCGAGCTGCTCCATGCGCACCAGCCTGAGCATCTCGGCGACCCGTGCCTTCACCTCGGCCTTCGGCTTGTTCAGCATCTCCAGACCAAAGCCGATGTTTTCCGCCACCGTCATGTGCGGGAACAGCGCGTAGGACTGGAAGACGGTGTTGACCGGCCGCCTGAACGGCGGCTGCGGCGCGATATCGTCGCCATAAAGCAGGATTTCGCCGGCGCTCGGATAGTCGAAACCGGCGATCAGGCGAAGCAGCGTGGTCTTGCCGCAGCCGGACGGCCCCAGCAGCGTGAAGAACTCATTCTCGCGGATGGAGACGGAGACGGTGGCCAGCGCGGCGACGGCGTTTTCGCCCGTTCCGAAGACCTTGCGGACACCGCGGACCTCGATTGCGTTCCTATCCGGCTTTTCGGGCACGCTCCACCCCGTTGTGTGAGCCTGCTCTTTTGCGGCAGGCTTCGTTCCCTCGATTGATTGTCACCACAGCGCCGGCAGGTTGGCAACCGGGCTTTTGCCCGACAAATCCGCGAAAAGCGCCGGCCGCCCCGTCAGGCACGATGCGTGACCTCGCCGCCGCAGATCGTCGTTACCGGCCGCACCGCATCCAGCGCATCCGGGGCGACCGCCTCGATATCCCGCGAAAGCACGACGAGATCGGCCATGAAGCCCGGTTTCAGCCTGCCTTTCTCGTTCTCGGCGAATTCGGCATAGGCGCCCTCGACCGTGTAGGCGGCCAGCGCCTCGTGCAGCGAAAAGCTCTGGTCCGGATCGCCCTTTGCCCACGGCTTTCGCGTCATCGCCGCACGGATGGAGTGGATCGGGTCGATCGGCGCCACCGGCCAGTCGGAAGCGAAGACGACGTGCGCGCCGGCATCCTTCAGCATGCGCCAGGCGTAGGAGAGCGGCCAGCGGGCGCGGCCGATGCGCGAGACGGTCGGTTCGGCCGGGAAATCCGTGCCGCCGGGCGGATGCGTCGGCTGCATCGAGGCAATGGCGCCCAATTCCTTGAAGCGCGGCACGTCGGCGGCGGAAATCACTTCGATGTGCTCGACCCGGTGGCGGCTGTCGCGCTTGCCGTTGGCCTTTTGCGCCGCCTCGTAGCCGTCGAGCACGGCCCGTACCGAACCGTCGCCGATCGAATGCACGGCGATCTGCAAGCCGCGCCGGTCGATCTCAATGGCCAGTTCCTTGAAGCACTCGGGCGAAAACAGCGGCTCGCCCAGCCAGTCCGGCCGGTCGGCATAGGGCTCCAGCATCACCGCCGTCCAGGAGTCCAGCACGCCGTCGAAGAAGACCTTGACGGTGCCCGACGCGAGCCGCTCGGAGCGGTAGCGCTCGGCCATCCGAGAGGCCTTGTCGAGCACGGCCAAGTCCATGAAATTCTTGAAATGGAACGGGATGCGCACCCGGCAGGGCAGGCCCTCCTCGGCGTCGATCTCGGCCAGCAGTTCGAGCTGATAGAGGTTGCCGTCCATGTTCTGGATCGAGGTGATGCCGTGCCTGGCGCACCAGGCGAGCCCGCGCCGCATGATGTCTCGGTCGGCGGCGCGCTCGGCTGCCGACGGCGTCGGGTCCGGCTCGCCGCCGGTCGAAAGGCCGAGCCGCACGCGCTCCTCGCCGGCCAGCGCCAGCACCGGCCCGAACGCCTCTCCCTCGCGCAACTCGCCGGTGGCCAGCCCGTCCTCGCCCATGACGATCTCGTTGCCGGGTCCGAGCACGCAGCCATTGAGAACGCCGGCCGCTTCCAACGCCTTCGTATTCGCCCACATCGTATGGTGGTCGGGCGCCGCCATGCAGAAGGGTTGGTCGGGGAGGATGGCGTCGAGGTGCTTTCGCGTCACCCGCTCGTCGCCGAGCACGGTGTAGTCGACACCCTGCCCGACCAGCATTTTCGCATCCGGCCGTTCGGCCGCATAGGCGCGGATCGCGTCGCGCAAGGCATCGAACCCATGCACGCCGGCAAGCTGGAGATGGGCGAGTTCGGCGGCGCCTGAGAACAGGTGCATATGCGCTTCGATGAAGCCGGGAAGCACGGTGCCACCGGCGGCGTCGATGACCTTGGTGCCCGGCCCGCTCAGCGCGGCGATCGCCGCATTCTCGCCGACGGCAACGATGCGGCCGTCCCGGACGGCGACCGCCTCGGCGCGCGGCGCCGCCTCGTCCATGGTCAGCACGCGACCGTTGGTGACGATCAGGTCGGCGCTGCGGACGGGTTCGGACAAAAGCGCCTCCGGCTTGCCTGCTGCCTCGAATTTTCTCCAAGACAGCACCATCGAAAAATGCGACTATTTATTCGCGTTTGTCAACAAGCTGTATCTCCGCAAAGGATGGGATGAGCGAGCGCAGGGGAGCCGTAAAACGGGCGCCGGACCGGAGCCGCAAGGCACGGTCGAAGGCCGCCCTCGAACCACGCAAGCAGCCGCGCCAGCGACGGTCTTCCCAGATGGTCGACCGCATTCTCGGCGCCGCGCTGACCTTGACGCGCGAGAACGGCGCCGCCGGCCCCACCACGCTGGCGATCGCCCGCCGCGCCGGGCTCTCGGTCGGTTCGGTCTACCAATACTATCCCAACAAGCAGGCCATCATGCTCGATCTCGCGCGCAACTGGCTGGCGGTCTTTCCGACCGTGATTGCCGCGCGCGCCGAAGGGGCGACGACGGCCGAGCGCTTCCGGCAGGACCTGCACGCCTACCTCGAAGAGATCGCGCGCCACTATCTGGACAACGCCAACCTGATGCCGGTGCTGGAAGCGATCGCGCTCGATCCCGGCCTCAAGCACATCGTCGTGGACTATGACGACAAGAACATCGCTCTCTATGCGGCATGGCTGCGCAAGGTCAATCCGGCGCTGCCGCTGGAAGACGCCACCCGCCTCGGCCATGTCATGATGGAGGTCGGGCACATGGCCCTGACGATCGCCGTGCGCAAGAACCGCCGGACCTTCGCCCTCATCCAGAACGACCTGGAAACCATGTGGCTGGCGCTGCTCGTCCCGCATCTCGACCTGCCCGATACGTAGTTCACCCGGAGAAGGAATGTCATGAAGACCGTCTATTCGCCGCTGCACGCTGGCCATGCCGGCACGATGGAGCTGATCTCGGGCGCCATCGTGCCGGGCTTCGAGAAGCCGTCGCGTGCCGAAATCATCCGCGCCCGCGTCGAGAGCGAGAAACTGGGACCGATCCTGCCGCCGCAGGCGCATGGCCTCGACGCCGCCAAGCGCGTGCACCGCGCCGACTACATCGACTTCCTGCCGACCGTCTATCCGGCCTGGGAAGCGAGCGGACGCAGCGGCTCGGCCATCCCCTTCACCTGGCCGACACGCGGCCTGCGCGGCGACGTGCTGCCGAAAACCATCGACGCGCAGCTGGGCTTCTACGCCTTCGACGGCGGCGCGCCCTTCGTGAAGGGCACCTGGGAGGCGATCAAATCCTCCTATGAGGTGGCGCTGACCGCCGCGGCGCTGGTCAACAACGGCGAGCGTGCCGCCTTCGCGCTCTGCCGGCCGCCCGGCCACCATGCCGGCGACGCCTTCATGGGCGGCTACTGCTACATCAACAATGCCGCCGTGGCGGCCCAATGGTATCGCGACCACGGGGCGGCGCGCGTCTCCATCCTCGATGTCGACTATCATCACGGCAACGGCACGCAGCAGATCTTTTATCCGCGCGCCGACGTGCAGGTCATCAACCTGCATGCCGACCCGCTGGTCGAATACCCGTTCTTCCTCGGCCATGCCGACGAAAAGGGCGAAGGGGCCGGCGAAGGCTTCAACCTGAACTATCCGATGCCGTTCGGCACGGCGTTCGAGGCCTGGAGCACCGCACTGGACGATGCCTGCGCAAAGCTCGCCGCCTATGCGCCGGACGTGGTGGTCGTCTCGCTCGGCGTCGATACCTTCGAGAAGGACCCGATCAGCGAGTTCAAGCTCAGGAGCGCCGATTATCCGAAGATCGGCCGGCGTATCGCAGCGCTCGGCCTGCCGACGCTGTTCGTCATGGAGGGCGGCTATGCGGTGGACGAGATCGGCGTCAACGCGGTGGGCGTGCTGACCGGCTTCGCCGACGCGGCGGGCGGCTGAGCCGACGGGACAGGCGCGTCGGCAAGGCACGCGCCGGTCGTCTGCGGATTTTCCGCGCGGACGGCGTCTGAATTGCGCGAAAGGCAGTATCGGCCGGCTCAGCGTCCGCGCCGACATTGCCTCGGGCTTCGTTCGTCGATTGGCGATCGGCTGCGGCCGAACGCACGATGGCCTTCCTCCCTTCGCGCGCTATAGTCATGCCGACCGTCGGCATCGGGCCGGCCGCATCGAAGGAGATCGTCATGAACCGTCACGCCACCGCCGTCTGGAAGGGCACGCTGACCGAAGGAAGCGGCACGCTCGACACGCAAAGCGGCGCCCTTGCCAAGCAGCCCTATTCCTTCAAGGGCCGCTTCCAGGACGAAAGCGGCAAGTCCGGCACCAATCCGGAAGAGTTGATCGCGGCGGCGCATGCCGGCTGCTTCGCCATGCAGCTTTCGCATTTCCTCGCCGAGAACGGCACGCCGGCGTCGGAACTCAGCGCCGAGGCCGTCGTCACCTACGGGCCGGCGGCCGGCGGCGGCTTCGAGATCACCGAAAGCGCGCTGAAGCTGACCGGCAAGGTGCCGGGCATCGACGCCGCCAAGTTCAAGGAATTGGCCGACAAGGCCAAGGCCGGCTGCCCGGTGTCGAAGGCGCTGGGCGCCATCAAGGTGACGCTCGACGCCAAGCTGGCCTGACCCGGCTTCCCCATCGCAGCCGCCGCTGTCCCTCTCCCAGCGGGGCACTTTCCCACTCTGTGCGGGAAAGTCATAAGGCAAGCGAAATGCCGTTTCCCTGAATCGGCATTTCGTCCCAATCGTCCGTTTTAGGCCAGTCCGCGGCGGTTGTTCAGCCTGCGATAGGCGGCGAGCCGATTGGGGTTCGCTTCCCGGTAGCGCTCCAGCTCAGCAATCAGAGCGCCGCCTCGCCGCAGAATCGCGTCGCCCAGGCGAACCACATGGATGTTCGGCCAGGGCTTGTTGGTAATCCGCAGCAGGTCGGCGAAAGCCACCGCCTCGCGGCTTTCACCATGCGCGACGGCGAGCGCCACCAGCGCGACCGCCGTGCTGCGGCTGGCCCCCATATGGCAATGCACCAGCAGCCGCGCGTCGCCGCCCGCCTTCAGGCGCTCAGACCAATCTTCGAGGAAACCGACGATCTCCCGCATAAGGTCCGTCGTCAGCGGAAACGCGGTCGGCGCATCGCCGTCGTTGAAGCGGCGCTGCAACGTCCTCGTTTCGCCGAAAGCGGGAACCTTGGCGGGATCTATCGCCGGATCGAGCAGGGAGACGACATGCGTCGGGCGATAGTCGGCCACGTCGGCATGGACGCGGCCGGCGAACAGCGCCGATACGCGCAGTACCCGCGCCGGGTTCCATATCCGCGCCGCCGCCGTATCGTTCATTCGTCCCGCTCGTCATTCACATGGGTTTCGCTGCCGATCCACGCGGACGGCGCCGGTCGACGCCGCCGCTTTGCCGCAGGCAGGACCGGCAGGGGCTTCAATACCCGGCCTTGATCTTCTCGAACTCGGCGATCATTTTCAGCTTCAGGTCGGCCGGCACCGGCGACTGGAACAGCGTCTTGTCGACGAACTTCTGCACGTCGTCGTAGCCTTTCTGCTTCAGCACCGCCTGGTCGACGCCGGCCATGCCCTTGGTGTTGGCCTGTCCGTAGCCCCAGTCGCCGACCAGCACCTTGGCCACTTCCGGGTCGTTGACGGCATTGAGGTAGTCATAGGCCTTGTCGATGCTGCCGGGCGCGTCCTTGAAGAGCACGTAGCCGCACACCCACGTCGACATGCCCTCGTCGGTGTCCTTCTTCGCCTTGATCGGCGCGCCGTTCATGACCGACTGCACGGTGGCGTCGTTCCAGGCCCAGGCAAGGTCGATCTCGCCGCCCGACAGGGCTTGCACGATGTCGGTGGTGTCGGTCCAGTAGAGGCGCACGTTCTTGTGCACCTGGCGAAGGAAATCGGACGCCTGCTTGAACTGGTCGTCGGTCATCTGCGTCCAGTCCTTCAGGCCGATGGCGAGGCTCGCCAGCGCATAGGCGTCGTCGACATTGTCGCCGATCGAGACACGGTCCTTGAATTTCGGGTCGGCGAAGGCTTTCAGCGACTGCACGTCCTTCTCATCCACCTTGTCGGAATTGTAGGTCAGTTGGGTATCGCCCCAGTCCCATGGCATGAACCAGGCCTTGCCGCTCTCGTCGGTGGCGAGGTTCTTCATCGCCATGATGCCGGGGTTGAGGTCCTTCCAGCCGGTGATCCTGGAGGTATCGAGCGGCTGCAACAGGCCGGCGTCGCGCCACTTGACCACGCTTTGCGAACACGGATGGCCAAGATCGGCCTTGAAGCCGGAGCGCATCTTCTCGAAGGCCTCGTCCTCGTCGCCGAAGAAGGCGAAAGTCGGGGAGTCGCCGTGCTTGGCGACATATTGCGGGTGGAAGCTCGGGTCCTCGTAGCCCGACCAGTCGAAAACGACGAGATCCTTGTCTTCGGCGATCGCCAGCGCTGCGGCGGAGGCGGCGAAGGCGCCCGCCAGCGCCAAGGTCAAGGTCAGTCTGCGGGTCAGATTTCTCATCGTGTCGTCCTCCGTCCTTTCGAGTGTTCCCGTTTTTCTTATGCGATGCGGATCGCCTTCCCCTCCGGCACGCCGGCACCGCGCACGTAATGCCGGGGAAAGACCGCGGCGAGGAATTCGTTGGCCGCGACAAGCGCGCTCTCGCGCGTCACGTCCTCGGTGCCCATCATCAGCCGCAGCCACAGGCCTTCCAGCATGGCCGAAAGCGCCAGCGCCATGGCCTGCGCGTCGAAGCCGTAGGCGCCGTCCTCCTTCAACGCGCGGCAAAGCTCGACGAACAGGTTCTGATAGGCGGCGTCGCGCGCGCCGCACAGCGCCTGGTAGGTCGGCCGCGACTTCGCCTCGCCCCAGAAGGCGCACCATGCGGCAAGCTTGCGCCTGTTGCAGACGGCGCGGTCGAAGTCGGCGGCGACGAGCGCGGCCATCTGGCGGGCAGGATCGTCGCCGGCGCGGTTACAGGCGCTGCGCCAGTGCGCCGAATATTCGTCGTACATATGCTGCAACGTGGCGACGAGCAGCTTCTCCTTGCTCTCGAAATGGAAGTTGACGATGCCGCGCGACAGGCCGGCTCCGTCGGCGACGTCGGCCATGGTGGTTTCGGCATAGCCGCGCCTGGCCAGCGAATCGATCGTCGCCTCGATCAGTTGCAGGCGGCGGACTTCCTTGGATTGCTTGCGGCCACGTTTTTCGGGCGCGACGTCCTTGAGAGGCGTGTTCATCGTTCGACCTTGCTCGACGCCCGTAGCGGGCTTGCATCGGCGCAGATGAATGGGCCGCCGCAAGCCCGTGTCAAGCGCTGTCCTCGCACCGTTCCGGCCTGACCGGCCCGGACGGCGCGATCCGCCGGAACGGCGACCCCTGGCGCGATCATACTCCACCTTGGCTGCGGTCCCGGCGACCATCGATCTCGTCCCGATGCGGCCGTTCCCTGGCCCGGGAAAAGCTCCCGACGAAGCCTAGCGCAGCAGGGGCAAAACGCAACTCGTTTGTTGAACATTCATTCAAAATAGCTGGACAGGCCTTGCGCGGACGTGGCAGGCTGACGCCGAGCGGAAGCGGATTGCGCAAGCATGAAAACATGGGACGCGATCGTTATCGGCGGCGGTCATAACGGGCTGGTCAACGCCTGCTATTTGCAACGCGCCGGGCTGGACGTGCTGGTGGTGGAGAAGAACGGCTGGGTCGGCGGCGCCGCCACCAGCCGCGAACTCACGCCCGGCTTTCTCTATTCCAACTGCTCCTATGTCTGCTCGCTGTTCCGGCCCGAGATCATGCGCGACCTGGAACTGCCGCGCTTCGGCCTGCAAGTGATCGCCTACGAAGGCGGCGCGGTGCTGACGCAGGACGGCGACTATCTCGGCAACTACCGCGACCACGATGCGCACCGGCGCGAGTTCGCCCGGTTTTCCACGCGGGATGCGGAAGCCTACGATAGGTATGCCCGCGACGTGACGCGGCAATGCCGCTTCATCCAGCCGCTTCTGATGCGCACGGCGCCCGACCCGACAAGCTGGAAGCCGCGCGACCTCGGCGAGCTTCTCTACCTCGGCAAGAAGTTTGCCGGCTTAAGCGCGGAGGAAATGGCGCTGACGCTGCGCTTCTGGACCATGTCGATCTCCGATTTCCTCGACGAGTATTTCGAGACGGACGTCATCAAGGCCAACTTCTCCATCTCCGGCATCATCGGCACCGCGCTCGGGCCAATGTCGCCGGGCACGGCCTATGTGCTGCTGCATCATTACATGGGCGAGGTGGACGGCTCGGTCGGCGCCTGGGGCTACGCGCGCGGCGGCATGGGCGCGGTGACGAAGGCGCTCGCCGCCTCCTTCCAGGCGTCCGGCGGCACGATTCGCACCGGCGCCGAGGTCGAGCGGGTGCTGGTCAAGGGGTGCAAGGCGAAAGGCGTCGTGCTGGCCGGCGGCGAGGAAATCTACGGCAAGCTCGTCGTCTCCAACGCTGACGTAAAGCGCACCTTCCTGAAGCTGGTGGAAGAGAAGGAACTGCCGGACGTCTTCCTGCGCCGGGTGAAGAACTTCAAGATCAGGGGGTCGTCCGGCAAGGTCAACATCGCGCTGGATTCGATGCCTGAGTTCCCGGCGCTGCCGAAGGATTCGCCCTGCCTGCGCGGCGACCTGCATTTCACCGATTCGGTCGAGCGCATGGAACGTGCCTATGACGACTGGAAGGCCGGGCGCTGGTCCGCCGACCCGTTCCTCGACATGATGATCCCGACCACACTCGACCCGACCATGGCGGCGCCGGGAAAGCATTTCATGAGTTGCTTCGTCCAGTACGCGCCGCCGAAGGTGGAGGGGCGCGACTGGACCGACGCCGATCGCGACGCCTTCGCCGAGACGGTGGTGTCGCAGATCGCCACCTATTCGCCCGGCTTCCGCGACCGCATCGTCCATATGGAGGTGCGCACGCCGCGCGAGATCGAGGCCGAAGTCGGCCTCACCGAAGGCAACATCTTCCAGGGCGAACTGACCTTCGACCAGCTTCTGTTCAACCGCCCGGTGCCGGGCTATGCGCAATACCGTTCGCCGCTCGGTGGCCTTTATATATGCGGCTCCTCCACCCATCCCGGCGGCGGCGTCATGGGCGCGCCCGGCCGCAACGCGGCCAAGGAAATCCTGCGCGACCTCGCCCGCTCCGATCACCATATGAGCGCGGCCCATGACGTCATCTGACCGCACGGCTTGGGACGCTATCGTCGTCGGCGGCGGCCACAACGGCCTCGTCTGCGCCGGCTTGCTGGTCAAGAGCGGGCGCAAGGTTCTGGTGCTGGAAGCGGCCTCTGAAGCGGGCGGCCCTGCACGCACGGAAGAATTCTTCCCCGGCTTCCGCGTCTCGACCGCTCATGCGCTGAACCGGCTGCACCCGGACGTTGTCCGCGCTCTGGAACTCGAAAAGCATGGACTGGACCTGTCGGGCAGTACCCCCACCCCTAACCCCTCTCCGCACGGAGGAGGGGGACTTGGCGGCGTTGGCACGTCAAACCCGGTGGAAACCGCACGGACCGAATCCCCTTCCCCCTTGAGGGGAAGGGTCAGGGGTGGGGGCATCTTCGCTCCATCCATCGCCCTGTCGCACGACGGCAATCCTCTCGTCCTGCACGGCGCCTATGGCGAGGCGCTGACCGGCGCCACCGCTTCCGAACAAGCCGCCTGGAAAAACCTGCGCGCGCAGCTTCTGCGCTATGCCGGGGTGCTGAAGCCATTCCTGTCGCGCCGCCCGCCGGAGCTTGGCGGCGGGTCGTTCGGCGACATGGCGGCGCTCGGGCAGGCGGCACTGGCAGTAAAGAGGCTCGGCCGCGAAGACATGCGCGATTTCCTGCGCGTGCTTTTGATGAACGTCCACGACCTGCTCGACGAGCAACTGACCGACGACCGGCTGAAAGGCCTGCTCGCTTTCGACGCGGTTCTGGGATCGCATCTCGGCCCGCGCTCGCCGACCTCGCTGCTCGGTCTCTATTACCGGCTGACCGGCGAGATCGGCGGCGCACCCGGCGCGCAGATCGTGCCGAGGGGCGGCATGGGCGCAATGGCGGCGGCACTGCGCAGCGCCGCGGAAAGAGCGGGTGCGGCGATCCGAACCGACGCCATTGTCTCGAAGATCCTCGTCGAGAACGGCCGTGCCGTCGGGATCGCGCTGGCGAACGAGGAGGTGATCCGCGCGGACAAAATCGTTTCGGCGATCAATCCGGCCCCGACTTTTCTCGCCCTCGTCGGCGCGCCGCATCTCGACACCGGCTTCGTTCGCAAGGTGAAGAACATCCGCATGAAAGGCGCCGTCGCCAAGCTCCATCTGGCGCTCGACGGCGTGCCGGGTTTCGCCGCCGTGGAACAAGCGGATTTGCATGGCCGCCTCGTCATCGCGCCGTCGGCCGATCATGTCGAGCGCGCCTTCAATCCGGCCAAGTACGGCGAATTCTCGCCGGAGCCGGTGATGGAGATCACTCTGCCGTCGCTCGCCGATCCGGCGCTGGCGCCGGCCGGCGGCTGCGTTCTTTCGGCCAACGTGCAGTATGCGCCTTATGCGCTGAAAGAAGGTTGGGATGCGGGCAAGCCAAAATTCCTCGCCGCCGTCATGGCGCAACTGGAGGCTTATACGCCCGGCATCGGCGGGCTGGTGCGCCATGCGGAGCTTCTGACGCCGGCCGATATCGAGGCACGCTACCGGATGCCCGGCGGCCATTGGCATCACGGCGAATTGCAGGCCGACCAGATGCTGTTCTCGCGCCCCGTCTCGGGCTGGTCGGGCTACGACACACCGATCGAAGGCCTTTTCCTCGCCGGCGCCGGCTCGCATCCGGGCGGCGGCATTTCCGGCGCGCCCGGCATGAACGCGGCCAAGCGGGTGATGGAGAGGAGGTAGACATGCAGTCTTTTCGCTCCGGGCGCGGAAGGTTGGCGACATGAATCAGGCACTCGTCGCAAATCCCCGCCTCGCCGCCCAGTCCCACTTCCGCACGCTCAGGCTCGGCACGCCGTTCCAGCCGCGCCTCGATGCGCTGGCGAAAACCACCGACTGGTACAACTGGGCCGGCTATCGCGCTCCGCATTCGCTGTGGGACGAGGAGCTGGAATATTTCGCCATCCGCAGCCAGTGCGCCCTGTTCGACATCTCGCCGATGACGAAATACCGTATCGAGGGACCGGAAGCCGAAGCCTTCTGCAACAAGGTGACGCTGCGCGACGTGACGAAGCTGAAGCCCGGCCGCGTCCACTACACCGCGTGGTGCGACGACGAAGGTTTTGTTCTGGACGACGGCACCTTGTTTCGACTGTCGCGGACCCGCTTCCGGCTTTGCTCGCAGGAGCGCCACCTGCCCTGGTTGCTGGATTCCGCCATCGGCTTCGACGTAGCGATCGAGGAGGAGACGGAAGCCGTGGCGGGACTGGCGTTGCAGGGCCCTACCGCCTTCGCCTGCCTGCGCGCGGCCGGTTTCGCCGGGTTGGAAAAACTGAAAGTGTTCGATCTCGCCGAGTTTCCGCATGAGGGCGGAACGGTGACGATCTCGCGCACCGGCTTCACCGGCGATCTCGGCTACGAACTGTTCGCCGAACGCAAACTCGCCCTGTCGCTGTGGGACCGGCTGATGCAGGCCGGCGAACCGCACGGCATCCGCGCCATCGGCTACACGGCGCTCAACCGCGCACGGCTGGAAGCCGGATTGATCGTCGCCAACGCCGATTTCGTCACCGCCGAACACGCCGTCCGCTCCAATCGTACCCGCATGCCGGACGAGATCGGCCTGGGCTTCATGATCGACCCCGCCAAAGGTCACTTCAACGGCCGCCGCGCCATTCTGGAAGCGCGGGCGAAGAAGAGACTGCGGCATGTGCTGGTCGGGCTGGAGATCGACGGCAACGTTCCGGCCGAGCACGCCATCGTCTACCATCGCAAGAACCGGGAGGTCGGGCTGGTCAGCGCCGCCATGTGGTCGCCGATGGCCAAGAAGAACATCGCCATCGCCTCGCTGGACCTCCCTTACGGCGATACCGTGACGGACGATCTTTGGGTCGAGATCTACGCCATGCGCGAGCTGAAATACGAGCGGCTGATGAAGCGGACGAAGGTGGTGCCGCGTCCGTTCATAAAACTCGACCGCCGCACCGCCAACCCGCCCGCGGATTTCTGACCGTGGCCGGGAAGCCGGATATGGATGCGGAAGTCGCCGAGAACTGGGCGCTGGTCAACACGCCGCTTGGAGAGCCGTGGTCAGGCAGGGCGCGCTACGCGGCGGCGATGTTCTTCTACCAACGTGGCGACATGGATGCCGGCACGCTGGAAGTCTACCGCATCTGCTCGCGGCTCGATGCCGAAGACCCGCTGCCGATCATCCGCGACCGTGGCGTCGGGCGGGCGTGGCTGAAAAGGATGGGGGCTGGATAGCGTCGCATGCGGCGCTTCACCCCCACCCCTTCCCGCAAAAAGGAAACAGGGTCTTACCCGATCCCCCGCTCCAGCGCCTCGGCCCAGTTCTTCCAGGCGATCTTCTCGATCAACTCGCGGCCGTAACCATGCGCGGCGAAGGCGTCGATCAGTTTCGGCAGGCCGGAAACGTCGCCGATCGGCGCCGGGATCACCGCGCCGTCGAAGTCGGAACCGAGGCCGACATGGCCCTCGCCCAGCGCTTCGATCAGAGCATCCACATGCCGCACCATGACGTCGATGCCGGTGTCGGCGACCATGCGGCCGTCGTCGCGCAGGAAGCCGGTGGCGTAATTCAGCCCCACCATGCCGCCGCTGTCGCGGATGGCGCCGAGCTGCCAGTCGGTCAGGTTGCGCGCATGCGGGCAGATTTTATGCACGTTGGAATGGGTGGCGACCAGCGGCGCGTCGGAGAGCTTCGCCACATCGCGGAAACCCTTTTCGTTGAGATGCGACAGGTCGATCTGGATCTTCAGACGGTTGCACTCCTTGACCAGCGCCTTGCCAGCGTCGCTCAGGCCGTCTCCGGTGTCGGGCGAGGAGGGGAAGCGGAACGGTACGCCGTTGCCGAAGATGTTGGGCCGGCTCCAGACGATGCCGAGCGAGCGCAGGCCGGCAGCGTGCAGCACTTCCAGCATGGCGAGGTCCGGGCCGATCGCTTCCGCGCCCTCGATGTGGAAGACGGCGGCCAATATCCCCTTGGCGACGGCGGCGCGGACCTCGGCGGCGCTGCGGCAAATGGTGAGCGCCCCGGCGCGCTCCAGCTTGAACAGGATGGAGGCCATGCCGACGGTCGATTCGGTGGCGGCGTCGAGCGGCAGCTGCGGCGGCAGCGGCTCGTCGTTGCTGGGCATCGCCAGGCTGCGGCGCTTTTCCAGAGACGGCGGGAAGATGGCGAACATGCCGCCGGCGAAGCCGCCCTTTTTCGCGCGCGGCAGGTCGATATGCCAGTCGGCGGGCGCCCCGTCGATGAACAGCTTCTCCTTGTCGGCTTCCTTCGCCTGGTAAAGCTTGAGCAGCGTGTCGTTGTGGCCGTCGAAGACGGGGACGAGGGTCTGTTCGGTCATGGATCGGCTTTCGGCTTGGCGGGCTGTTGGGGCGGCCCGATTGCAGGAAGCGGCCAAACTAGGCGGGACGGGGGCCGCATGCAAAGGCCAGATCGCATCTGGCCCTTGTGACTGGATCGACTCACGCCTTATGGATGAACGGTCGTTTCAGCACGGAGGATATTTTGGCCAACACGCTTTATGACGCGCTTTTCGCGCCGCATCGTGGTCGGGAAGGCCCTTTCCTGCGGCTGAAAGACGGGCGTCACATCAGCTACGACGAATTCCTGCGGCTGACCGCGCGCCTTGCCAATGCGCTACGCGCCAGCGGCGTTGCGGTCGGCGACCGGGTCGCGTTGCAGGCGAAGAAATCGCCCGAGGCGCTCGCCGTCTATGCCGCCTGCGTGGCCGCCGGCGCCGTCTTTTTGCCGCTCAACACCGCCTATACGGCAGCCGAGGTCGAGTATTTCGTCACCGACGCCGGCGCCCGGCTGCTGATCTGCGACGGCGGCAGCGCCGCCGCCCTCGCTCCGGTCGCGACCAAGGCCGGGGCGACGCTGCTGACGCTGAACGGCGACGGTTCCGGCACGCTGTCGGACCTCGCGGCCCGCCAGCCCGACGATTTCGCGCCGGCCGAGCGCGGGCCGGGCGATCTGGCCGCCTTTCTTTACACGTCGGGCACCACCGGGCGCTCGAAGGGCGCGATGCTCACCCACGACAATCTTCTGTCGAACGCCGAGGCGCTGGTGAAAGCGTGGCGCTTCGCCGGCGGCGACGTGCTTTTGCACGCGCTGCCGATCTTCCACACACACGGCCTGTTCGTCGCCACCAACACCATCCTTTTGGCCGGCGGCTCGATGATCTTCCTGCCCGGCCTGGACATGGACGACCTGATCGCGGCGATGCCGAAAGCCACGACGATGATGGGCGTGCCGACTTTCTACACGCGCCTGCTGGCCGATCCGCGCTTCGACCGGCAACTGGCCGTGCATATGCGCCTGTTCGTCTCCGGCTCGGCGCCGCTGCTGGCCGAAACGCACCGCGACTTCGAGGCGCGGACGGGCAAGAAGATCCTCGAGCGCTACGGCATGACCGAAACCAACATGAACACGTCCAACCCTTATGACGGCGAGCGCCGGGCCGGCACCGTCGGCCTGCCGCTGCCGGGGGTCGAATTGCGCATCGTCGATGCCGAGACGGGCAAGCCCGTCGCGCCCGGCGAGGTCGGCATCATCGAGGTCAAGGGCCGCAACGTCTTCAAGGGCTACTGGAACATGCCGGAAAAGACGCGCCAAGAATTCCGTCCGGACGGTTTCTTCATCTCGGGCGACCTCGCCACGCAGAGCGCCGACGGCTACGTCACCATCGTCGGCCGCGCGAAAGATCTCATCATCGCCGGCGGCTACAACATCTATCCCAAGGAGATCGAGCTTCTGCTGGACGAGCAGCCCGGCGTGGTGGAATCGGCCGTCTTCGGCGTGCCGCATCCAGACCTCGGCGAAGGCGTCGTGGCGGCGGTGGTGGCGAAGCCGGGCGCGAAACTGGACGAAGCCGGGCTCCTGGCCGCCATAGCCGGCAGCCTCGCCCGCTTCAAGCAGCCGCGAAAACTGTTCGTCGTCGACGAACTGCCGCGTAACACCATGGGCAAGGTGCAGAAGAACCTGCTGCGCGACCGGTTCAAGGACACGTTCGCCAAACCCGCCTGAGCCGGTTTCGGCACCCGGCTTCCGTTGCCTTCAAGGCCGAGATACGGATTTCTCATCCTCGGCTTCGCTTCGCTCGCGAGGCAGGAACTCTCGACTGCCGAACGGGCGCGCGAAGGACCGAAAATCTTTACGACATCTTGTCCAGCTTGCGCTGCATGGCGGCGATCTGTTCTTTCAATTCCTTGAGGTCGTCGGCCTTTTCCGGCTCGTCCTTCCCGGCCTGTCCGGGCTTCGCCGATTCCGCCGCCTCGGCGACCGGCGCGGCCCCGCCCGCCCCTGGGAAGGGCGTGAACATCCGCATGGCGTTCTGGAACATCTCGATGTTGCGGCGCGTCTGTTCCTCGATCGCCTTCATCGGCGTTGCGAACTTCATCACGTCCATAGGCGACTTCATCTGCTCGCGGAAGCGCTCCTGCTCCTTGGAGAAGGCGATCATCGACTGTTCGAGAAAGCTCGGAACGATCATCTGCATCTGGTCGCCGTAGAAGGCGATGAGCTGGCGCAGGAACGGGATCGGCAGCATGTTCTGGCCGTCCTTGTTCTCCAGCTCGAAGATGATCTGGGTCAGCACCGGGTGGGTGATGTCCTCGCCCGTCTTGGCGTCCTGGACGGTGAAATCCTCGCCTTTCTTGACCATCTCGGCGAGATCTTCGAGCGTCACATAGGTGCTGGTGCCGGTGTTGTAGAGACGTCGGTTTGCGTATTTCTTGATGACGACCGGTTCGTCTTTCGCTGCCATCGGCATCCTCCCGGCGATACCGGCGACCTCTGTAAGCCGCCGATAACAATCACAATCCTGTCAAGGATATGCGCAAAACCGATGCGAATCCAAGCGGTTTGTGCAGTGCGGCACCCGATGGCTGATTTCCGCGTCGCAAAATGCTGCGCAGCATTTCCCGCGAGGCATCGGACCATGGTCGCATTCGACCGATTTCCAGTTTGACTCGGGCATGGGAAAGGGCAAGAAAAGTCGCAAGGGTTGCATTTCCCACCCGTTTGAAAAGAGTCCGGAGACCAAGATGTCAACTTCCATTGTCGTCGCCAGCGCCGCGCGCACCGCAGTCGCTTCCTTCAACGGCGCCTTCGCCGCGACGCCTGCCCACGAACTCGGTTCGGTCGTCATCCGGGAGCTTCTGGCGCGGGCCGGCGTCGAGGCGGGCGAGGTCAACGAGGTCATCCTCGGCCAGGTGCTGACGGCGGCGCAGGGCCAGAACCCGGCGCGCCAGGCGTCCATCAATGCCGGCCTGCCCAAGGAGACGACCGCCTGGGGCCTCAACCAGGTCTGCGGCTCCGGCCTGCGGGCGATTGCGCTCGGCATGCAGCAGATCGCCACCGGCGACGCGAAAATCGTCATCGCCGGCGGCCAGGAATCCATGTCGCTGTCGCCGCACGCCGAGCACCTGCGCGCCGGCGTCAAGATGGGCGACTACAAGATGATCGACACCATGATCAAGGACGGCCTGTGGGACGCCTTCAACGGCTACCACATGGGCACCACCGCCGAGAACGTCGCCAGGCAGTTCCAGATCACCCGCGACGACCAGGACAAGTTCGCGCTGGCTTCGCAGAACAAGGCGGAAGCCGCCCAGAAGGCCGGAAAATTCAAGGACGAGATCGTCGCCGTCACCATCAAGGGCCGCAAGGGCGACACGATCGTCGATCAGGACGAATACATCCGCCACGGCGCCACCATCGAGGCCATGCAGAAACTGAAGCCGGCTTTCGACAAGGACGGCACGGTCACGGCCGGCAATGCGTCCGGCATCAACGACGGCGCCGCCGGCGCGCTTCTGATGACCGAGGCCGAAGCGGTGCGCCGCGGCCTCACCCCGCTGGTGCGCATCGCCTCCTGGGCGACCGCCGGCGTCGATCCGGCGATCATGGGCACCGGCCCGATCCCCGCTTCGCGCAAGGCGCTTGAAAAGGCCGGCTGGGCGGTCGGCGACCTCGACCTGGTGGAAGCCAACGAGGCTTTCGCCGCGCAGGCCTGCGCCGTCAACAAGGACATGGGTTGGGACCCCTCGATCGTCAACGTCAACGGCGGGGCGATTGCCATCGGCCATCCGATCGGCGCTTCCGGCGCCCGCATCTTCAACACGCTCGTCCACGAGATGAAGCGCCGCGGCGCGAAGAAGGGCCTCGCCACGCTGTGCATCGGCGGCGGCATGGGCGTGGCCATGTGCGTGGAAGGGCTGAATTAAGGGAATAGGGGAATAGGGCAGTATGGGAATAAGGGAATAAGGGAATAAGGGAAAAAACGCGGGTCTAACCGACCCTCCCCTATTCCCTTATTCCCATACTCCCCTGAAACTTGGGAGGAGAACCATTCATGACCAAAGTCGCACTCGTCACCGGCGGATCGCGCGGCATCGGCGCCGCCATTTCCATCGCGCTGAAGAATGCCGGCTATGCGGTGGCGGCGAACTATGCCGGCAACGACGAGGCGGCGAAGAAATTCACGGTCGAGACGGGCATCAAGACCTATAAGTGGTCGGTCGCCGACTACGAAGCCTGTGCGGCGGGCATCAAGCAGGTCGAAGCCGACCTCGGCCCGGTGGCGGTGCTGGTCAACAATGCCGGCATCACCCGCGACGCCATGTTCCACAAGATGACGCCGCAGCAATGGAGCGAGGTGATCGGCACCAACCTTTCCGGCGTCTTCAACATGACGCATCCTGTGTGGGGCGGCATGCGCGACAGGAAGTTCGGCCGCGTCATCACCATCTCCTCCATCAACGGCCAGAAGGGCCAGGCGGGCCAGGCGAACTATTCGGCCGCCAAGGCCGGCGACATCGGCTTCTCCAAGGCGCTGGCACAGGAAGGCGCCCGCGCCGGCATCACCGTCAACGTCATCTGCCCCGGTTACATCGCCACCGAAATGGTCAAGGCCATCGACGAGAAGGTGCTGGCCGAGCGCATCATCCCGCAGATCCCGGTCGGACGCCTCGGCGAGCCGGAGGAAATCGCCCGCTGCGTGGTGTTCCTGGCATCCGACGAAGCCGGCTTCATCACCGGTTCGACCATCACGGCCAATGGCGGGCAATACTTCGCTTGAACCGACGAAAGCCGATTAAGAAACGGGCCGCTTCGGCGACCCGTTTTCGTTTCCGCTGTGCCGATAAGGCACGCAAGGGTTAACGGCGACGCCGCCTATCGCCCCGGCAGCCTTCCCCAAGCTGTGAATCCTCGGTGGATAACCTGTGGGAAACACAAGATGTAGGGGTGAACGAAACAGGAAAATCACTTCATCGCTGATTCGTCGCCGATTCGTTCCGGCTTTGATCGAAGCGTTAACGGCAGCGATCTTTCCGGTCTCGATTTTCGTTAATTCCCGTTAGGAAAGACCAACGAATCCATAATCTTGCCTGACGATCGTCACCTGCCGCCGGACCGCCGGCAGCGATGCGCCGGCAAAGGTTAACGCCGACGGCGGATTTCGGCCGGCCACCTGTTCCACGGATTCAGCATATGGTGCGGTTGGCCCGCCGCAAGTCCACATCTAGCCGTGAACGAAGCATGAATCTGCGAGAGTCAGCGATTCGTCGCTGATTCGTTCCAGACTCGTTCCATCCGTTAATTTGCGCGCTTACGGCGCCGTTTCAGCGGCCGTTTTGCACCGCCTGTTGAACATTGCGCTTTCACCCGCCGCCGCGAATGCCTATGTGTCGGCTGTCACGGCAGTCCGCCCCGTACGACCATGAGGCGATCCCCCGAACCGATGAACATTCGCCCGCAATCCACCGAGCCGCTGATCCTGTCGGGACGCGACGTCACCGCCGTGCTCGGCCCCACCAATACCGGCAAGACGCATCTCGCCATCGAGCGCATGGTGGCGCACGAGAGCGGCGTCATCGGCCTGCCGCTGAGGCTTTTGGCTCGCGAAGTGTACGCGCGCCTGTGCGAAAAGGTTGGCGCCAACAAGGTCTCGCTCGTCACCGGCGAGGAGAAGATCCAGCCGGCCGGCGCGAAATATTCGGTCTGCACCGTCGAGGCGATGCCGCGCGAGACGGACGCCGCCTTCGTGGCGATCGACGAGGTGCAGCTTGCCGGCGACCTGGAACGCGGCCACATCTTCACCGACCGCATCCTGCACCTTCGCGGCCGGCAGGAGACGCTGCTGCTGGGTGCCGCCACGATGCACGGCATCCTGCAAAAACTGCTCAAGGGCGTTTCGGTGGTGACCAGGCCGCGCCTGTCGCATCTCGCCTATGCCGGTTCGAAGAAGCTGACCCGCCTGCCGCGCCGCACGGCCATCGTCGCCTTCTCGGCCGACGAGGTCTATGCCATCGCCGAGCTGATCCGCCGCCAGCAGGGCGGCGCCGCCGTGGTACTGGGAGCACTGTCGCCCCGCACCCGCAACGCCCAGGTGGCGCTGTATCAATCCGGCGACGTCGACTATCTCGTCGCCACCGACGCCATCGGCATGGGGCTCAACCTCGACGTCGATCACGTCGCCTTTGCCCAGAACCGCAAGTTCGACGGCTATCAGTATCGCCAGCTCACCGCTGGCGAACTCGGCCAGATCGCCGGCCGCGCCGGGCGGCACATGCGCGACGGCACCTTCGGCGTCACCGGACGGGTCGACCCGTTCGACGAGGACCTCGTCCAGAAACTCGAGGCACACGATTTCGAGCCGGTGAAGGTGCTGCAATGGCGCACCGCCCGGTTCGACTTTTCCTCGCTCGCCGCGCTCCAGCGCTCCATCGAGACCAACGCACCGGTCGAGGGGCTGGCGCGGGCGCTGCCGGCGGTGGACGCACAGGCGCTGGATTTCCTGTCGAAGGACGGCGAAATCCGCGCGCTGGCCACGAACCCGAAACGGGTCGAGCTTCTGTGGGAAGCCTGCGCCTTGCCCGACTACCGCCGCATCGCGCCGGCCCAGCACGCCGACCTCATCGCCTCCATCTACATGGACCTTGCCCGGTACGGCCATGTCGACGAAAACTACATGGCCGAGCAGGTGCGCCGTGCCGACACCACCGAGGGCGACATCGACACGCTGTCGCACCGCATCGCCCAGATCAGGACCTGGACCTTCGTGTCGAACCGGCCCGGCTGGCTGGCCGATCCGGCACACTGGCAGGAAAAGACGCGGGAAATCGAAGACAGATTGTCGGATGCGCTGCATGAGCGCTTGACGAAACGCTTTGTCGACCGCAGGACTTCCGTCCTCATGCGGCGGCTTAGAGAAAACACCATGCTGGATGCCGAGATCAATCCGAACGGAACGGTCCTTGTAGAGGGCCACCATGTCGGCGAACTACAGGGGTTCCGCTTCACCGCCGACGCCAGCGCCGGCGGCGAGGACGCCAAGGCGGTGAAGACCGCCGCGCAGAAGGCGCTGGCGGCCGAGTTCGAGGCGCGCGCCGAGCGTTTCGCGGCTTCCGGCAACGGCGACATCGCGCTCGCCTCCGACGGCACGCTGCGCTGGATCGGCGCGCCCATCGGCACGCTGGTGGCCGGCGAGGACGTCTTGAAGCCGCGCGTCATCCTGCTGGCCGACGAGCAGCTCGAAGGGGCCGCCCGCGACAAGGTGCAGGCTCGCGCCGAGCGCTTCGTCAATTTCCAGGTGGAAAGCCTTTTGAAGCCGCTGGCCGACCTGAAGACCGCCGAGCAGCTGACCGGCATCGCGCGCGGCATCGCCTTCCGGCTGGTCGAGAACCTCGGCCTGATCAACCGCCGCGAGATCGCCGAGGACATCCGCTCGCTCGACCAGGAGGGGCGCGCGGCACTTCGCCGGCTCGGCGTGCGTTTCGGCGCCTACCACGTCTTCATCCCGGCGCTGATCAAGCCGGCGCCCGCCGGGCTGGTGACGCTTTTGTGGGCGCTCGGCAACGACGGCAAGGACAAGCTCGGCTTCGGCGACGTCGTCCATGCGCTCGCGTCGGGGCGCACCTCGATGGTGGTCAACCAGTCCTTCGACAAGGATTTTTATCGGCTCGCCGGCTACCGCAACCTCGGCCGCCGCGCCGTGCGCGTCGACATCCTCGAACGCCTCGCCGACCTGATCCGCCCGGCCACCATGTGGAAGCCCGGCACCGGCCCGCGCCCGGACGGCGCCTATGACGGCCAGGCGTTCGTCGTCACGCCGCCGATGATGTCGATCCTCGGCGCCACCGCCGACGACATGGAAGAGATCCTCAAGGGCCTCGGCTACCGCGCCGAGCCGAAGCCGGCGGAAGAGGTCAAGGCCAAGCTCGAAGCCATCGATGCCGCCGCGCTGGCGGCGGCCGAAGCCAAGGATGCGGCAAAGGCGGCTGAAGCTGCTGCGGCAGAAACGCCCGATGAAACCACAGCACAGGCTGTCGGCCACGATGAAGAGATTTCCCGGTCTGGGGCGGAGATCGCTGATGAAGCGGCCGAGACGCGGCTTCCCTCCCCCCTTGAGGGGGAGGTGCCCCCGCAGGGGGCGGAGGGGGTCGCTGCAACAGGCTCCGACGCTCTTGTTACTGAGCAGACAGAAGCTTCCGACGACGTATCGCACGATGAGAATGTCGGAGCGGCTGAGGCGACCCCTCCCGACCGGACTTCGTCCGGCCACCCTCCCCTCGAGGGGGAGGGGGACGACGGCGCCACTGTCACCGCCGTCGAGACGACGGATGCCGAAGCCACCAGCGAGGCCGCATCTGCCGAAACGCCGCAGGCCGAAACCGCCGAGACGGAAGCGCCCAAGCCGATCCTTTTGTGGCGGCAGCAGCGCTTCGACCGGCCGCGCGGCGGCCAGCGGCACGACCATCGCGGCCGCGGCGCGGCACGGCATGGCCGTCCGGCCGATGCGCAGGGCGGCGATCAGCAGCCCGGCGACCAGAAACCCGGCGAGAAGCAGGGCGGCTGGAAGAAAGGCCGCGGCAGGCCGCAGGAAGGACAGGGCGAGCAGGGCGAACGCCGTCACGGGCGGCCGCAGGGCGAGCGGCCGGATCACCGCCGCGACGGCCGGCCGGACCGCAAGGGCGACAACCGCCGCCAGGACAGGGCAGCCGGAGGCAAGGACGGAGGACAGGGCGGCAAGCCGGCCTTCCAGGGCAAGCCGCGCGAGGAGCGCCCCGCCCGCTTCGATCCGGACTCGCCCTTCGCCAAGCTCGCCGCCTTGCGCGACCAGTTGAAGAAGTAGATGCCGGCGGCCCCCCCATCGGCCGTTCCGGCCACCCGCTGACCGCATGGTCGCCGAGGGCCGCCAGCGCATCGACAAGTGGCTGTTCTTTACGCGTGCCGTGAAATCGCGCTCATTGGCGGCCAAGCTGGTCGTCGCCGGGCGCGTGCGCATCAATCGCGACAAAGCGGCGCAGGCCGCCGATACGGTCAAGGCCGGCGACGTGCTCACCATCACGCTCGACCGGCGCATCCTCGTCTGGAAGGTGCTGGCGCCCGGCACCCGGCGCGGTCCGGCCGAAGAGGCGCGCACGCTCTATGAAGACATGTCGCCGGCGCCGGCCGTGTACGATCCGGCCCTGCCGGACGCGGTTGCGCCGATGCGGCAGGCGGGCAGCGGCCGCCCGACCAAGAAGGAGCGGCGGCAGACCGACCGTCTCATGGGAGACGAATGACTGTTTCTCCAAGGCGGAGCGGCCCGGCGCGCTTTTCGTAATTCCGCGCGGAACGGTTCGGCGCGGTTCTGGCGCAAAAACCATTCGCGGCTGGGCCGCGCCTGCGGCAAGACACGGCCTTGCAAGGTGCCGTCAAAGACGTTACCTCACCGCCGAAGATATTGAAAAGACGGCGTTCCGGAGCCGACCCGATGACCTATGTCGTGACCGACAACTGCATCAAGTGCAAGTACATGGACTGCGTCGAGGTCTGTCCGGTCGACTGCTTCTACGAAGGCGAGAACATGCTCGTCATCCATCCCGACGAGTGCATCGATTGCGGCGTGTGCGAGCCGGAATGCCCGGCCGACGCGATCAAGCCTGACACCGACGGCGGGCTCGACAAATGGCTGCAAATCAACGCCGAATATGCCGACAAGTGGCCCAACATCGCCACCAAGAAGGAGCCGCCGGCCGACGCCAAGCAGTTCGACGGCGAGGACGGCAAGTTCGAGAAATATTTTTCGCCCGAGCCCGGCGGCGGCGACTGAGCGGCCGCTCTTTCACGGCAAAACTGACGCAACGTCATATGCTCCCCGCCATGCCTTCCGCTGCGGCTTCGCAGGCGGAAGCTCTTCGCTTATGCAGCAAATTCTTGATTCTTCCGACTTTTTGTGCTATCTCTAGCCAACATGCCGGTGACACACGTCGATTGATGGCGCAAACGCCTAATCACTGAAAGGTGGACTTCAGAACCCGGGGCCAGAGCAATCTGGGCCAGGCATTCGCTTTGCGACGGCCGGCCCTGCCTCCGGGAACGCACCTGTCATGCGGCAAAGGCCGGAACGGAAACGGCCCGCTTGAGTTCAGTCGGCATGATGCCGGCGCACAACAAGGAGTTCAGGGCGTAATGGCAACAACCACCCCGCAGAAGAAGGCCGCCACGGCCGTCCGCCACGGATTCAAGACCGGCGAGTTCATCGTCTATCCGGCCCACGGCGTCGGCCAGATCGTCTCGATCGACGAGCAGGAAGTGGCGGGCATGAAGCTGGAACTGTTCGTCATCGACTTCCAGAAGGACAAGATGCGTCTCAAGGTGCCGGTCGCCAAGGCGACCTCCATCGGCATGCGCAAGCTTTCCGAGACCGATTACGTCGAGCGCGCGCTGAAGGTCGTGCAGGGCCGCGCCCGCGTCAAGCGCACCATGTGGTCGCGCCGTGCGCAGGAATACGACGCCAAGATCAATTCCGGCGACCTGATCTCCATCTCGGAGGTCGTGCGCGACCTCTACCGCGCCGACAACCAGCCGGAGCAGTCCTACTCCGAGCGCCAGCTCTACGAGGCCGCGCTCGACCGCATGGCGCGCGAGATCGCCGCCGTCAACCGCATGTCGGAAACGGAAGCCGTGCGTCTCATCGAGGTCAACCTCAACAAGGGCCCGAAGCGCGGTGCCAAGACCGAGGCCGACAACGAAGAGGCCGAACAGGAAGAAGCCGCGTGAGGTTTTTCGCCGCAAAGTATTTTGAAAGACCCGGCCAAAGCGCCGGGTCTTTTGTTTTTGGGGATTGAGGAATGGCGTGGCATCGACGAAGCGCGCCGGCGTCCCCCCTCCCCTCGAGGGGGAGGAAAATCGCATAGGGCGCAGCACCCCCACCCCTAACCCCTCCCCTCAAGGGGGAGGGGGACTTCAGGGCATTGCCACGACACGCCAACGCAGACGATTTTGAACGAAAAGGCGGCGTCG
>NZ_JAFKID010000062.1 GCF_017306545.1 Mesorhizobium sp. | reverse complement strand
TTTCGGCCCAGTGACCGTCTGCTTGAATTCCTGAATGGTCTTTGAGGCCCAAACTATGCCGAGTGCCAGCCGTCGTTGGTCGACGATTACGTTGGGATCGGGGCTGCCTGCCCATGACGCTCGGCATAGTTCGCCGTCCGGCATAAACCTGCAAACTCAACGCTGTCGATCCGCAGGCCTATCTGACCACCACGCTCACCGCCATCGTCAACGGCCATAAACAGCGCCGAATCGACGAACTGCTGCCCTGGAATTATCCCGCCAAGGTGTGAGCGCGACACCGCTTACAGTATATGGGCCTTTATGATCGTATCGTTTGGGGCAAGCTAAAGGGCTATGAAAAGGAAGTCTGGATGGTCTTGGACGAAGTCGACAACACGGCCACCGAATTGTCGGCGTGGCTGCGCGGGTAGCTGACATTTCGACGTCAAACGGCGGAGGCAACCCAGGCAGATTTCTCTCTTCCGCAGGAGACTCAATCGAATTTCTGCGAGAGTTCGAAAGAGATGTCCCTCTTCAGCGACCGCTATTCAATCCTAAACACCTGACAGCGGACGGTCCGCAGACGGCCCCGGTTCAGCTATAGATCGCTCGTACTGGCAGTTAGTGCGTACCTTAGTTGCCCATGGGCTAGGCACTTTGTTGTACAGTAAGACATGCGATGAGACCCGGCCCGTCCTTGCGCATGGTGAGCGTGAGTCCTGCCCCCTGTCTTTCGGCCGCTGCTTTCGCGATCGCCAGTCCCAAGCCGCTCCCCTCGCTGTCCTGGGCCCCGGCACGGAAGAACCGCTCAAAGACGCGGGGCATGTCGTCCTCCGCAATGCCAGGGCCGGTGTCGCGGATTTCTATCCGGGCTTCCGGCCCCTCGGCTATCACCGCGACATCGACGGTTCCGCCACGCGGCGTGTATCGCACGGCGTTCTCCGCGAGGTTGCCGAGGATGACTTCCAAATCGGCCGAGGAGCCAGTCACCATGGCGCTGTCCTGGCGGGTGATACCGAGGTCGATCCCCCGACTCTCTGCGAGCGGGGTCAAACGCGCAACGGTGTCGAGCGCAAGCTGGACTAGATCGATCGGCTGCGGTGCAGGTGCTGCCTCATGGGCATCGTAACGCGCCAGGCGCAACAGCTTACCCACAAGGCTTCCGGCCCTGCCTATCCCGGCTTCCAACTCGGCCAGGCGTTCGGAAAACCGGTCGTCTCGATCGTCATGCCGAAGGTTGTCGATCTGGATCTGCAATGCCGAAAGCGGCGTGCGCAGTTCATGCGCCGCGTCCGAGACGAACCGCCGTTGCCGTTCCAGCGTGGCGCGCAATCGGGCGAGCAGCAGATTGATCGAATTGACAAAGGGAATGATTTCCGCCGGCACGTCGTCGGTCGGCAAAGGATCGTCCGCCGCCGCATGACGGGAGGCCACCGCGACGGCCAGGCGATCGAGCCGGGTCATGATTCGGTCGATGATCCAGCCCAGTGTCAGCAACGACAGGGGAATAAGGACCATGATGGGAAGCGCCGCCTGCAAAGCCGCGTTGGCCGCCAGTTCCCGCCGAACACTGGTGTCTTGGGAAACCTGGACCGTTCGACCCGGCGCTACCAGTGTATAGACGCGCCAGTCGCTGCCACCGACCGAAACGTCGGCAAAGCCGGTCGCCGGTTGCCGGAGAAGGTCGATGGCGGGATGCGACTGCCGCACCGGCCGGCCGGACGCATCCCAGACCTGAATGACGAAGTCGTCCTCGGGATCGTGCGGCGCGGCGCTGTCCGCCGCCCCTGCCGGCGATGACGGCGCATCCCCGACATAAAGCGCGATCTGCCGAAGCTGGTTGTCGAGGAAGGCGGAGGCCTCGTTGCGGACAAGGAGGTAGGAGGTCGCCGCCGCGCAGATGCCGATCGCCGTCATCAATCCGGCGAGCCACAGGAAAGCGGTGCGGCGGATCGAAATCGCGTTCGTCATTTCGGAACCATCCAGCCGGCGCCCCGGACATTGCGAATGATGTCCTTGTCGAACTTGCGGCGCACATAGTGGATGAGCACGTCGATCGCGTTGCTTTCCACCTCCTCGCCCCAGCCATAAAGCTTTTCCTCGAGCTGAGCGCGGGAAAGGATCGTTCCGGGCCGCTCCAGCAGCGCCTGCATCAAGGCGAACTCGCGCGCCGGCAACACTTCGCCGTTGCCGCGATATTTGACCTCGTGGCTCGCCAGATCCAGTTCGATCTCGCTCGTGCATAGGATTGAGACCGCCTGACCGCCATGCCGGCGCAGGACGGCGCGTAAGCGGGCAAGCAGCTCCTTCACTTCGAACGGCTTGATCAGATAGTCGTCGGCCCCGAGATCAAGTCCGGCGACACGATCGTCGAGTCCGTCGCGCGCGGTAATCACCAGGATCGGCCTCTTGTCGCCGGCGGCGCGCAACGAGCGCAGGATTTCCAGGCCCGAACGGCCGGGCAGGCCGATGTCCAGCAAAACGAAGCCATGGCCGCTGACGGCAACGGCTTCTTCGCCGAGATGCCCGTCGCGCACCCAGTCTGCCGCCATGCCGGCGTCGTCGAGGGCCTGCACCAAGGCCCTTCCGAGCATCATGTCGTCTTCGATCACCAGGACACGCATGATGCAAGACGTAACCGAAACGGATCCGCCTGCACAGGTTCCGGTGCTCTAAGACCCTTCTAATTCTACTGGCGTCCTATGCCTTACCAAGTTCGCACAGGAGCCCTGGCCATGACCGCGTATTACCGCCTGTCTGCTGCACTCGTCGTCTTGTTCATGGTGGCCGGGACGTTTCCCGCCGCCTGGGCGCAAGAGAAACTCGTGGCGCCGGAGACGAACCCACCGGGTGACATTCCGGACAACCAGGTCTTCATTACCTACAGTTCTCCCGACGGATTTGATCTGAAAGTGCCCGAGGGATGGTCACGAACCGCGATCGACCATGGCGTCCGGTTCTTCGACAAATATGATGAGATCGACGCCACCCTTGGCGGCGCAAGCGCTGCTGCAACGGCCTCTTCGGCCAAGACTCACGAAATTCCGGACCTCAAGGCAACCGGACACGCCGTCAAGGTCACTGCGGTCAAGGATGTGAAGCTCACGGCCGGACCGGCCGTTCGCATCAGTTATCTCTCGAATTCCGCGCCAAATCCGGTCACGAACAAGCAGATCAGGCTCGAACACGAGCGCTTCATCCTGTTCAGGAATGGCAAGACCGTAACCCTCGATCTCTCCGCACCGGCTGGCGCTGACAATGTCGACCAGTGGAAACTTATTTCCAATTCGCTGCGGTGGAGATGAGACCATGCCTGCGCTGGAAGCAACCGAGCTTTACCGCTTCTTCCATGCCGGCGACGACGAAGTCGTGGCCCTGCGCGGGGTTGCCCTCACGCTCAACGAAGGGGAGTTCACTGCGTTGAGGGGACCGTCGGGCAGTGGAAAATCGACGCTGCTTTCCTGCCTGGCCGGAATCGATGAACCGGACGGTGGCGCGGTGTCGATCGGGGGCGAGCGCATGACCCGGCGCCCCGAGCCCGAGAGGGCGCGGTTGAGGGCGCGCCATTTCGGCATCCTCATGCAGTCCGGAAATCTGTTCGGGCACCTGACGGTGCAGGCCAACCTGCGTCTCCAGATGGAGCTGTCCGGCCGTGGCAAGCCTACCGAAATCGACGACCTTCTCGGCAATCTCGGCCTCGATGGTCTCGCCGATACTTTGCCCGCCCACCTTTCAGGCGGCGAGGCCGCTCGCGCCGGCCTGGCCGTGGCACTCTCGGCAAAGCCCCCGGTACTGCTCTGCGACGAGCCGACGGCGGAAGTCGATGCGGCGACGGAACAACTCGTCATCGATCGCCTCATCGAAGACTGTCGAAGAGGCGCTGCCGTCCTGGTCGTCACGCACAGCCCGGCGCTCGCCGCACGAGCCGATCGCGTCGTCGACATCCGTGATGGAAGCATTGTGCATGGATAGGACCCTGGTGGTAGCCACCGATCTTTGGCGAAGCTTCCAGCGTGAGCGAGGCGTCGTCACGGCCGTTCGGGGTTGCTCCTTTAGGATTCATGCCGGCGAGACGATCGCGATCATGGGACCTTCGGGTTGCGGGAAGACGACGCTCCTGAATCTGATCGCCGGCCTGGACGTCCCGAGCTCGGGCCACGTGGAATGGCCAGCACTCGGCGCCACCGACACATTGCGCCCAAAGCGTATCGGCGTCGTCTTCCAATCCGCCAACCTGATGCCCGCACTCACGGCCGTTGAAAATGTCGAGTTGCCGATCCTTCTCGGCAACGGCGCGGAATCCAGGATCCGCGCTCTAGCCGCACTTTCGGCTGTCGGGGTCGAAACCCAGGCGTCGAAGCTTCCTGAACAACTCTCCGGCGGTCAGGCAGAGCGGATCGCCGTCGCCCGAGCCATCGTGACGGACCCGGAACTGATCGTCGCTGACGAGCCGACAGGTCAGCTCGATCAGGCGGGCGCCATGGCACTGGTCGATCAGCTCCTTGCCTGGGGGCGTGGGGCGGAAACCGCCATCGTCGTCGCCACGCATGACGAGAGAGTGGCGGCAAAGATGAACTGCATCTGGCGTATGCGTCACGGCAAAGTCGAAAGCATGGTCGAGAGGTCCGCATGTACCGGCATTGGCTGATCGGACTTGTCCGAACCGGCTCCGGCCGGCTCATGGGCACCATCGGCGGTGTCGCGCTGACGGTTGCCTTCATCGCTTGCCTGGGAGCCTTTCTGCAGTCCAGCGCGGCCGGGATGACGGCGCGGTCGATCGCGCAGGTGCCCGTCGATTGGCAGGTTCAGCTCCAGCCAGGGGCGGACCGCGCAGCGGTCGAGGCTGCGATTCGTTCTGCCGCGGCGGTTATCGGCCTGCAATCGATCGGTTATGCCGACGTACCAGGCTTTGAGGCAACGACCGGAGGCACCGTCCAAGCCACCGGCGGCGGCGAGGTGCTCGGCATCGAGCCCGGCTATTTCGGCCAGTTCCCGGCACAGGTTCGACGGCTGGTCGGGTCGGTCGACGGTGTTCTGGTCGCGCAACAGACGGCCGCCAACCTACATGTCACGGTAGGGGACCAGGTCGTCATCCACCGCCACCAGACGTCTGACGTCGCCGTGACCGTCGCCGGCATCGTCGATTTGCCCAACGCAGATGCGATGTTTCAGGCGATCGGCGTCGCTCCCGGCGTCGCACCGCAAGCTCCGCCCGACAACATCATGCTGTTGCCGATGTCCCAGTGGCGGCAAATATTCGCGCAGCAGGGCGCAAACCGGCCTGACACCGTCAGGACCCAGTTCCACGTCAGCTTCGATCATCGCAATCTGCCTGCCGATCCGGTTGCCGCCAGCAACGCCGCGACAGAGCGTGGCCGCAATTTCGAGGCGCGCGTCGCGGGAGCGGCTCTGCTTGCCAACAATCTGGCGGCTCGATTGGAGGCGGTGCGCGAAGACGCCCTCTATGCCCGGCTGGTCTTTCTGTTCCTTGGCACTCCCGGGGCTGTCCTCGCTATCCTGCTCACCCTTGCCGTCGCCGGCGCCGGGCGTGACAGGCGCCGCCGTGACCAGGCATTGCTGCGCTTGCGAGGGGCAACGGTCGATGCCGTTCTTCGCCTGGCCGCAGCTGAAGCGATCCTCGCGGGCGTAGGCGGTGCGGTTCTCGGGATTCTCCTCGGTGCGCTTGCTGCGCATTTCCTCCTCGGGGCGGCACTCCTACGTGGGGTCGCTATTCCTTTGCTCAGCGCCGTGGCCGGGCTCGCGCTGTCGCTCGCTGCCATCCTGCTTCCCGCCTGGCATGATGCTCGTAGTTCCACCATTGCGGCCGGTCGGCGACCGATAGGTGAGCATCGGACGCCCTTCTGGGCTCGCGGTTATCTGGATCTCGTGCTGCTTGCGCTCGCGGCGGCGCTCTACTGGCGTTCGGCGGCGAGCGGATACCAGGTCGTCCTTGCGCCGGAGGGCGTGGCGGCGACGGCGGTCGACTATACCGCGTTCCTCGCCCCTATGACGCTATGGATCGGTCTGGCGCTGTTGGCCATGCGGCTCGTCGGGGTCGGGCTACGGCAAGGTCGGCCGGTGCTAGCCAAGTGCTTGCGACCAGTCGCCGGACGTCTGGCGGATGTGGTGGCTGCGACATTTGGGCGACAAGGCCGCCGCCTGACTGCCGGCATCGGCCTGGCTGCGCTTGCTTTCGCCTTTGCCTCGTCAACCGCGATTTTCAACGCAACCTATGTGGCCCAGGCGCGGGTCGACGCTGAACTCACCAACGGCGCCGACGTCACCGTTACGGGCACATCCGCCGCGCCCGCCTCCCAAGTCCTTGGCAGCCTCTCCAGGTTACCGGGCGTGGCGGCGGTCGAGCCGATGCAACACCGATACGCATACGTCGGAACCGACCTTCAGGATCTCTATGGCATCGATCCTGCACGCATCGGGATGGCCACAGCCATGTCCGACGCCTATTTCGCCAATGGCAACGCCGGGGCGACACTCGCCGACCTCGCGCAAACGCCCGATGGCGTACTGGTCTCCCAGGAAACCGTGAACGACTATCAGCTCAGCCGCGGCGACAGCATCAACCTTCGTCTGCAAAACGTGGCCGATCACCAATATCACGTCGTGCCCTTTCACATCGTGGGCGTGGTGCGCGAATTCCCGACTGCGCCCAAGGATTCGTTCCTGGTCGCCAACGCAGCCTACATCGCCCGGCAAACCGGTTCCGCGGCAGGCGAGATTGTTCTCGTTCGGTCGAACGGTGATCCCGCCCGCATCGCTTTGGCCGCTCGAAATGCGACTGCGGGTATCCCTGGACTGAAAGTCAGCCAGATCGGCGATGCCGTCGCCTTGATCGGATCCAGCCTCACTGCCGTCGATCTCGCCGGCTTGACGCGACTGGAGTTGATCTTCGCGCTTGTCATGCTTGCCGCATCGGGCGGACTGGTACTGGGCCTCGGCTTTGCCGACCGCGAGCGCTCCTTCGCGATTCTCGTGGCCCTGGGGGCCCGGCCACGGCAACTCGGCGCCTTCGTTTGGGGCGAGGCGGCTTTAGTCATCGGCAGCGGCATGGTCCTGGGTCTCACAGCCGGTACGCTGATTGCCTATGTCCTCGTCAAGCTGCTGACAGGAGTGTTCGATCCGCCGCCAGAGGTGCTTTCGGCGCCGTGGCTCTACCTTGCTTCTCTCGTCGTCACGGCGGCCGCTGCCGCTCTGGTAGCCTCGACGGGTGAGGCGATGCACAGCCGGACACACGTCACAGACAAGCTCAGAGGCGGGTGAATATCCGTTTTCCCGCAACCCATGCCGCCACTACGGGAAAAGACAGATCGGCGGCCCAGACCTTGAAAGGATAAGCAGATGAAGCCGCAAACGATCATAGCCGCCATGCTGGTTCTGGCACCGATCAGTACCGCATTCGCTGCCCAGACATCCGGCACGATCACCGCAATCAGCAAGAATGCAGACACGATCACGCTGTCGGACGGCAAGACTTATTCCCTGCCCGAAGGGATCGAAGACACCAAACTTCGCATCGGCGAAAAGGTCCAGCTAACTTATGCGGACAAGGGCGGTAAGGCGGTTGTCTCCCATCTGGTTTCGCAAAAATGAAAATTACGGCGGCCGGTGCAATTACCGGCCGCCGCTTTCGCGCGCGGTTGGCAGCCGATTGCTCGTGCCCAGCGCCACGCAGCTCTAATTCTTAGCTAATTGAACCTGCGTATTCATCACCGAACGCCAAGGAAGAGCGGAAGGCGCGTCGAGCTATCGCTGCGGGCAGGCCGTTCAACCGGTGAGGGGCGATGCGGAAACAGCGCCCTTCTTGTGACGCCAGAACTCGGGGAAATCCACTGATGAGACAGATTTTTCTAGCCATCGCACTTATTGCCGCTCCCGTGGCGGCTTTCACAGGTTTTGAGCTCTACGCCAGCAATGCGCCCGCCAAGGCGGCGGGGCTTGGCGACCTTTCATCCTTCAAGACCATCATCGCCGACGTTCAGACCCTCGCCTCCAAGGGCGATCTTGCCGGTGCCGCCAAGCGCATCACCGACTATGAAACCGCCTGGGACCAAGCCGAGACGGCAATCAGGCCGCTGAACCAGACCGACTGGGGCAACATCGACGCCGCCTCGGATGCCGCGCTGAAGGCGCTGCGCCAATCCCCGCCGTCGGCCGACAAGGTCAACAAGACGCTCGCCGGCCTGATGGCCGTCCTCAACGATCCGGCCCGGCCGGCTTCGTAGGCGCACGTCACCCGCACCTCCGACCTTTCCCTCCGTCCATTTCAGGAGAGCCGCCATGCCCGTATCGAGCGCTACCGCCAAAACCGTCGCTTACAATCGCGTTCCCCGCGTCACCGCCGACTTCTGGCTCATCAAGCTGATGGCCGTCACCATGGGGGAAACGGCGGCCGACTATCTCAACGTGCAGATGGGGCTCGGTCTGACTGCGACGTCGCTGATCATGTCCGCGATCCTGGCGGTCGCGTTGGTCTGGCAGTTCGCACAGAAGAGATATGTTCCCGCCGCCTACTGGCTGTCCGTGGTGCTGATCAGCATCGTCGGCACGCTGATCACCGATAACCTTGTCGACAATTTTCATGTGCCGCTGCTGGATACGACGATCGCGTTCTCGGTCGTGCTGGCGCTGACGTTCCTGCTCTGGTTCAAGGCAGAAGGGACGCTTTCCATCCACTCCATCTTCACCGGGCGGCGCGAAGCCTTCTACTGGCTCGCCATCCTGTTCACCTTCGCTCTCGGCACGGCGGCGGGCGACCTGGTGGCTGAAAAATTCGCGCTGGGCTATCTGGCGACCGGCGTCCTGTTCGGCATGATCATCGTCTCGCTCAGCATCGGCTATTTCTTCCTCGGCCTCGACGCGATTCTCGGCTTCTGGCTGGTCTATATCCTGACCCGGCCTCTCGGCGCTTCCTTCGGCGACCTGATGTCCCAGCCGGCGCAGTATGGTGGCTTCGGCCTCGGCACGATCATCACCAGCTCAATCTTCCTCACCGCGATCGTCCTGATCGTCGTCTACATGAGCCTGCGGCACGAAGGCGAGGAACTGGTCGAGGTCGACGCAAGTGGTAAGCCAGCGGCGCCCACCAAGGGCCACGGCTTCAGCGCGGCGGAAGAAAAGGTTTGAGGCAGCCGGCGATTGCCGGCCGTGAACATCGCGCTTTGCGCGACTGCTCGGCAGGATTATCAACAGCACGGAAAGCGCCGACTTCTCGGTGCTGCCGACGGATGCCGCGGAAATGAGCGACCAGACCGGGAAGCCTGCAAGCGCGGTCGAGAAAGTCACTTCGTCCGGCCTGCGTGCGGGCATTCCGGCCGGTATCTGGGCGCTCGGCTTCGTTTCGCTGCTGATGGACGTCTCGTCCGAGATGATCCATGCGCTGCTGCCGGTCTATATGGTGACGGTGCTCGGCACCTCGACGCTGGCCGTCGGTATCATCGAGGGCATCGCCGAAGCGACCGCTTCGATCACAAAAGTTTTTTCCGGGGCGCTGAGCGACTGGCTCGGCAGACGCAAGCTCCTCGCCGCGTTGGGTTACGGCCTCGCCGCCCTGGTCAAGCCGGTCTTTCCGCTGGCGACATCCCTCGACGGGCTGATTGCCGCGCGCTTCATCGACCGGATCGGCAAGGGCATACGCGGCGCCCCGCGCGATGCGCTCGTCGCCGACATCGCGCCGCCTGAACTGCGCGGCGCGAGCTTCGGCCTGCGCCAATCGCTCGACACGGTAGGTGCCTTTGTCGGGCCTTTGCTTGCCATTGGCCTGATGTGGCTGACGATGGATCACTTTCGGACCGTGTTCTGGATCGCCGTCATCCCGGCGTTCCTGTCCGTCGCCCTCATTCTCGTCGCCGTGAAGGAACCCGAGCGGCCGGCCACGTTGCGGAAGGTTCGCCTGCCGCTGCACCGCGAGGAGTTGCGCCGTCTGGACGCGACGTACTGGTGGGTGGTGGCGGTCGCCGCGATCTTCACGCTGGCACGGTTCAGCGAGGCATTTCTGATCCTGCGCGCGCAATCGATCGGCTTGCCTATCGCACTCGTCCCGATCGTCATGGTCCTGATGAGCCTCGTCTATTCGCTGTCGGCCTATCCTGTCGGCATCCTGTCCGACCGCAGGAACAAGGTGACGATCCTGCTTGCCGGGCTTGCTTTGCTCGTCGTCGCCGACGTGGTCCTGGCGTTTGCCGGCGGCATCCTCGCGGTCGGTGCAGGCGTCGTGCTCTGGGGCCTCCATATGGGCTTCACGCAGGGCCTCTTTTCCACGCTTGTGGCCGAAACCGCGCCGGCGGAACTGCGCGGCACGGCCTTCGGCATGTTCAACCTGGTTTGCGGTCTGGCCATGCTTGCAGCCAGCGTCATCGCCGGTGCGCTCTGGGACCTGGTGGGACCTGAAGCGACATTCCTTGCGGGCGCCGCCTTCGCGCTGCTGACGGTGCTGGCGCTCCTGCCCGTTCGAGGAAAGCTGATGAAGCCAGCCGTGTCTGCAGCAAGACAGGACTATTGACGCGCCGCCGAAGCCGTTCGCGCGAATACGAGAGGATATGCCGTTGCAACTCTATGATCTCGACGCCTCCATGACCCATGCCATCAACGGTCTCGCAGGAGCGGGCGGCATCGCGGATTTCCTGATGATCTGGGTGTCTGCCATCGGCGTGCCGCTGCTCGTGCTCGCGGTTGCCGGCCAATGGTGGCGGGGGCCGGACCGGCCGCACAACAGGCATATCCTCGTCGCGGCAGGACTAACCTTCCTCCTCGGCCTTGCGCTCAACCAGCTGATCCTTTTGTTCGTCCATCGCATGCGGCCATACGATGCCGGCATCTCCCACCTGCTCATCGCGCCCAGCACCGATCCGTCCTTCCCCTCCGACCATGCGACCGCTAGCTTTGCCATCGCGACGACATTCCTGCTGTACGGCGTACGGAGGATAGGTCTGTGGTTCCTTGCAGCAGCGGTGCTGGTGGCGTTCTCCAGGGTCTATACCGGCACGCATTATGTGAGCGACGTCCTCGGCGGCGCCGCGACCGGCATCGCCGCCGCCTTGTTGGTCCTCGCGCTCTACCGCGAAGGAACACGCATCGATCGGCGGGTCACAGGCATCCTGTGAGGCCCTGGCCGTGTTCACGTCCTTCTTCTCCGTCGTCACCGCCTTCATTGCGGCGCATCCGCATCTGGCCTACGCGGCCGTGCTGCTGCTCGCTCTGTCGGAATCGATCCCGGTCATCGGCGTCTTTATTCCGGGCACGGCCGCCATTCTGGCCGTCAGCGCGCTGGTGCCGAGCGGGATCGTAAAATTGTGGCCGTTGCTCGGCGCAGCGACCATCGGTGCCGTCATCGGCGATGGTCTCTCCTTCTGGGTCGGCCATCGCTACCACCGCGAGATCCTCGAACGATGGCCGCTCAACCGGCACCTGGATCTCATAACCCGCAGCGAAGCCTTCTTCGCCCGGCATGGCGACAAAAGCGTCTTCATCGCCCGCTTCACGCCTGGGGTGCGTGCGTTCATTCCCCTGATCGCCGGCATATTGCAGATGCCGGTACGGCGCTTCTATGCCGCCAACATCCTGTCGGCGCTGGTCTGGGCGCCGTCCCACATCCTGCCCGCGGTCTTCGTCGGCGCGGCCTTCTCCGTGCTCGGCGCCGCCGCCAAGCCACTTGCTATTCTGGTCGTCCTCGTTGTCATCGTCATCTGGGTCGCAATCCGTCTCGTCAGGCTCGCCCTTCGCCACGGCCCGCCGCTTGCATCGCGCATGTCGGAACTGTTGCGGGCGCATGTGGCGGGCAGCAATTCCCACTGGGGGCGTTTCGTGATCGATCTCCTCGATCCGGCACGGCCCGACGCACGAATCCTGGCACTGCTCGCTCTGCTGCTGATCGGCTCCGCCTGGCTGTTCTTCGGGATATTGGAGGACGTTGTCAGCGGCGATCCGCTGGTTCGCGCCGACACCGCGATCTACCAGGCGCTCCAGGACCTGCGCACCGGGCCGGGCGACGCCCTCATGCTCATCGTTACCGAACTGGGCGATACCGCCGTCGTGCTTGCCGTCACGACAACCGTGCTTCTGTGGCTCGCATGGAAACGAAGCTGGCGCACGGCCGCCTACTGGTTGGTCGCCATCGGTGGAGCGTCGGCGCTCAACACAGCCATCAAGGTTGCGCTGCATCGTCCCCGCCCGAACGAGTTGTTCTACACCGGTTGGAGCGCCTTCTCGTTTCCCAGCGGCCACAGCACGGTTAACCTCGCCCTCTATGGTTTCCTCGCTATCCTGATCAGGCGAGAACTGCGCCCGGCATGGCATCTCCCCATCGCCTTCACCGCGCTTTCCTTTGTATTGTTGATCGCGTTCTCGCGCGTCTATCTGGGAGCGCACTGGTTCTCGGATGTAGTCGGGGGGCTGGCTTTCGGAACGGCGTGGCTTTCGGTGCTTGCGTTCTTCTACATGCGGAAGCCTGCGTCGCCTGTCGGGGCCTGGCGCCTGACGGGGGTCGCCTGCCTGGCGCTCGCTCTTGCCGGGGGCCTGAACGTTTATCGGCATCATTCCCTCGATGTCGAACGCTATGCGGTAAAGCGCACAATACCGATGATGACGGCTGCTGACTGGTCGGCATCGGGATGGCAAAGCCTGCCATCCCGGCGCATCGACATCACAGGCGAGATCGAAGAGCCACTGACGATTCAGTGGGCGGGAAACCTTTCTGCGATCCAGCAGGATCTGCAGGACAAGGGATGGCGCTCGCCTGGAGCATGGGCATCATCGAAAGCTCTTCTCTGGCTTACCACGACAGCGGCGCCTGTCGACCTGCCGGCCATCCCCCGTCTCTCAAGTGGGCAACTTCCGACGCTCACACTGGTATTGCCGGACAGTGCGGCGCCCGATGTCTCGCGGCTCGTGTTGCGTCTGTGGGATGCCGGCCTTGAACTCACCGACGGAAATCTGATGCCGGTCTGGATTGGCTCCGTCGTCAAGGAGCGGGTTCTGCGACCGCTTTCGCTCGTCTCCGTTATCTCGTCCCAGGCCGACGCCAACACGCCACGCAATAGTCTGGCTCAAATGCTACGATCAGGGCGCATCGCTACGCGTTCCGATACAAAATCTGATGACGAATGGGACGGGGGCGTTCTGCTGCTGCGACCGATGGGACAAAATGCGCCGGATTGAGCACGGGCACAAGCGCGCCGGTAGCGGCAGTTTTTTGCTGAACAGAGACTGAAGCTGACAGATCTCTAGGCCCCCGGTCTGCCGTTTGGCAGAAGCTGAACGAATGGCAAGTTTCGGGCAGTGACGATAGCACTCCGAACGGCGACAATGAGGGTCGCTTGCTGAACGGCAGTTATCCGCCGAGCGCGCCCAGAACCGGACTGTCTGGATACGGCCCCGCTCAGGCCGAAATTGTGCGCCTGGTACGCGGCCGCTTTCGGGCGCTCTGTAGTCCTGTGTGAACGTCCGGCAAAAGGGTCGGAAGCTGCCATTTCTTTCATCGATGGGTCTATCGCAAATCTGGAGAGAATTCGGGTCGCGCCTGCGGCAGCCGGCCTGCGCCGGCGCCGGGAGGGTTCCTGACGGGTTTGTAGGTGCGGGGAGAGGCCCCGGCCGCCCGTCATGGAGACCCTGACCATGGCAAAAAGCGCCATTCAGAAGATCACCCTCAACCAGGCCGAAAACATCCCGTTCGACAAGCTGTTCCTGTCCCAGAAAAACGTTCGACGGATCAAGAACGGCGTCTCGATCGAGGATCTCGCGGTTGACATTGCGCGTCGCGGCCTCATCCAGAGCCTCAACATCCGTCCCGAATTGAAGGACGGCGAAGAGACCGGCCGTTACGAAGTGCCTGCCGGTGGCCGGCGGTTCTCGGCACTCCAGCTTCTGGTCAAGCGCAAGGAAATGGCGAAGACCGCGCCGACGCCCTGCATCGTCAATCGTTCCGGTCAGACGAGCATGGAGGATGACTCGCTCGCCGAAAACGTCCACCGCGAGAACCTGCATCCTCTCGATCAGTTCCGTGCCTTCAAGACGCTGAGCGAGCAGGGGCTCGATGTCGAGGAGATCGCCGCCCGCTATTTTGTTTCGCCGAACACGGTGAAGCAGCGGCTGAAGCTCGCCAACGTCTCGCCAAAACTGCTCGATCTTTACGAACAGGACGAGATCCGGCTCGAGCAAATCATGGCGTTTTCGATTTCGGACGATCATGCCCGCCAGGAGCAGGTCTGGGAGCGCATCTCCGACAACTCGAATATGCAGGAGCCCTATTACATCCGACGCCTGCTGACGGAAACGACGGTCCGCGCCGACGATCGTCGTGCCGTCTATATCGGCGCCGAAGCCTATGAGGCTGCCGGCGGGATCATCCTGCGCGACCTGTTCGAGCAGGATTCCGGCGGCTGGTTCCAGGATGCAGCCCTTCTCGAGCAGCTGGTCTTCGAAAAGCTGAAGGTGGATGCCGAGGCCGTGCGCGCCGACGGATGGAAGTGGGTCGAAGCGGCGATCAGCTTTCCGTACGGTCACACCTCCGGCATGCGGCGCGTTTATGCCGAGCCGGAAGAAATGAGCGCGGAAGAAATCGCCCGCCACGACGCCGTCAAGGCCGAGTACGACGAGCTGGACGCCAAATACGCCGAGATGGAGGAGGCAGACGAAGAGATCGAGAACAGGCTCGACCAACTCGGCGCCGAACTCGACGCGTTCACTGATCGGCCGCATGTCTACGACCCGGCGCAGAAGGCCATCGCCGGTGTGTTCGTCACCCTTGGCGCTAATGGCCAGCTTCAGATCGATGCCGGTTTTGTTCGGCCCGAGGATGAACCGCGGGTCGAGACGGACGAGGATGACGAAGGCGCCGACGGTGAGGATGTCGACACATCGAACGTGGACGATGACGATGCCGTCGTCGTCAATGGCCGTTCTCTGAGCCAGACGTCCGAAGCCGAGGAGCCCGAGGAGGACGGCATCAAGCCGCTCCCGGACCGCCTCGTCTTCGATCTCACCGCGCAAAAGACGCTGGCGCTGCGCAATGCGCTGGCGAGCGACGTCGACATCGCCTTTGTCGCGGTGCTTCATGCGCTCGTGCTGCAGGTGTTCTACCGCTTTGCCAAGGAGAGCTGCCTCGAGATCACGCTTGCGAGCAACAGCTTCGGCCAGGTCCAGGGACTTGCCGAGACGCCGTGGGCGAAGGAGATCGCCGAGCGGCACGAGGCCTGGGACAAGAATATGCCCGACAGCGACAAGCTCTGGGACTTCCTGCTCGGTCTCGACGAGGCAAGCCGCAAGGCGCTCTTCGCGCACTGCGCATCGCTCTCGCTCAACGCCGTCGTCGAATCCTGGAACAGACGTCCCGGCGCGCTTGCCCATGCCGACGTGCTCGCCGGCACGCTCGGCTTCGACATGGTCGAGGCGGGTTGGTCACCCACGGTGGACAACTATCTCGGCCGCGTCACCAAGGCCCGGATCGTCCAGGCGGTGCGCGAAGCCCGCGGCGAGGATTCCGCGCAGCTCATCGACCATATGAAAAAGGACCTCATGGCCCGGGAGGCTGCCCGTCTTCTCGAAGGATCGGGCTGGCTTCCCGAGCCGCTGCGCCTCGACGTCGACGACGCGACAGTCGATGCCGGTGATCCCGTCATCGACGATGAGACGGCTCCCGAAGGCGATGCCGCCGAACTGCCGGCCTATCTCGCCGGCGATACCGGTCCGACCTCCGATGAAGAGGCGACCGTCGGAGGCGTGGACACCGACCACCTTCAGGCCGCCGAATAATCGGCTCCTCCGCTCCACACCGGGCCCGGCATCATCGCCGGGCCCTTCCTGTTTTCCGACATGGAGAAACCCGCAATGTCAGCCCACATCGTTTACGATTCAGTCCCTCTGGGAAGTGTCATACGCTATTCCGACGGCGCCCCGAAGCCGCCGGAGCGTTTCCGGAAGAAACTCGCCGCCTGGGGACGTCGCAACAGCGTCGGCCGGCTGATCAGGAAGGAACCGCCGCACGAACGGGCGACCTACACGTCGCCGGCGTGTTTCACCCTACACGAAGGGGATTTCGGTGAGGCGGGCACCATCGTTGTCTCCGTCCGCCGCACATACTCCGTCGACAGCGAGCTGCGGTTCGAGATCGTCGAGCACCCCGCGATCGGCATGGTTCGCGTGCTGCAGGATCTTGGCGACAGCCCCGAGCTTTTGCATCTCGCCAGCGATCGCGGGGCCGCCGAGCGCTGGCTCGCCAGCAATCGGTACAGCCGCGCCTATTTCGAAGAGGTCACCGCCGATGAGGTCGGCGCCGACGTCGTCGAGGGCCGCACGGCCGCCTGACCATTTCATCACGTAGAACCATCCATCGACAGGTCCGGGAGCGCGCAAGCGGTCCCGGACCTGTTCCGTTTCATGGAGATCGACATGTTCGACTGGACCAAAAGCTGCTCCTACGATGCGCAGCAGAAGAGACGTTTTCACACGACGGCCCGTTCACGGCTGAAGAAACTCGCCGCCGAGCTTCATCTGCCGGCCGGATCGTACGAAGTGCGTTCCAACAAGGCGGGAATCGCCGTCTCCGGTGAAGTGACCCTGCATCACACCGCCGTCTACATTCAGGTCGGCCAGTTCGGCATGTCCTCCGGTCACGGGATCCTGATCCGGACCTGCAAGGGCCGCAAGGATTATACCGGCGGGCCGAACCACTTTGTCGCACTCACCATGCTCGACGACATCCCGGCGCTCGCCGCGGCCGTCCGCGCCATCACCGGCGTTGGCCGGAATGCTGTGCATTCCCCGGATCGCCACGCCGCCTGAAGCCGCCACCCGGGGCACCGGAAGCCTTCGGCGTCACCGGTGCACGCAACGGCGCCGCGCCGCAGGTTTGTCCATGTGGCGGGCCGCCACATCCATCAACATGAGGAAGGATCATCATTCACATGGCAAGACACAGAATCAGGATCATCCAGGTCTTCAGGACCACACGCAGCATCGAGATCGAGGTTGAGGCGGATGACGAGTATGACGCTTGCGAAGGGGTGTCCTCCGGCGCCATCGACCCGCCCGAATTCGACGATCCCCGCTGGCAAACCGGCTGGGACCTCCAAAACGAGGAGGTGGAGCCGGCATGACAATCGACCTGTGAACCCAGACGGTTCACGCCGGCGATCTTGTCACTCGTCCGATCTGGACCCGTCGACTGTTGTCGACAGGGCCGGCTGTTCTTCCGGCAGCGGCCCGACGATCCCGGCTGCTGCCCGTCTCTTCTTATATCAAGACCACGGAGCTTTCCGATGACCACGCTCGAAACGCGTCGTTTCGCCGTGATCTCCACCGCGCATGTCTCGGAGACCACGGCCAAGCGGCTCGACAATACGCCGCCCAAGGATTGGCCCTGCCTCGGCGGGCCATACGGTGAATATGGCTGGTTCCTCTATGCCCATGACGAGAACGCCGGCGTCTGGCCGGAC
>NZ_JAFKID010000017.1 GCF_017306545.1 Mesorhizobium sp. | reverse complement strand
TTCCCCTCCCCCGTGTGGGGAGGGGTTAGGGGTGGGGGTGCGAAAACGATTCCAGTTTCGCCCCTGCCTGAGCGAAATTCGCTCGCCGGAAAATCGCCATGCGCACGCCGCTGATCGATCGCCGCGACTTCCTGCGCGCCGCCGGGGCAGGCTTCGCGGCGGCGATGGCGCCGTCCGCCTGGGCCGCCGCGCTGGCGGCGGACGCCGTCTTCGCCACCGCCTTCGTGCGCCGCGACGGCGGCTACGGCGCCGGCATCCTGTCGGAAGAAGGCAAGCTTCTCTATGCCGTGGACCTGCCGGACCGCGGCCATGGCATGACTTTTGACCCGGCCTCGCGCCGCGCCATCGTCTTCCCGCGCAAGCCGGGCACGCTGGCCGTCGCCTTCGACCATGGCGGCAAGGCCGAGCCGGTCACCATCGCCGCTCCCGCCGGACGACATTTTTACGGCCATGGCGTCTTTTCGCCGGACGGCGCGCTGCTCTACGCCACCGAGAACGATTTCGACGCGGCGGCGGGCATGATCGGCGTCTATGACGCCGGCGACCGCTTCCGCCGTGTCGGCGAGTTCGCCACCCACGGCGTCGGCCCGCACGAAATGGTGCTGCTCGGCGACGGCCGCACGCTGGCGGTGGCCAACGGCGGCATCGAGACGCATCCGGATTTCGGCAAGGCCAAGCTCAACCTCGCCACCATGAAGCCGTCCTACGTGCTGATCGACCGGCTGACCGGCGATCTCGTCGAAAAGCACGAACTGCCGGCCGGTCTGCACCAATTGTCCATCCGGCACATGGATATCGACCAGAGCGGCGCCGTCTGGTTTTCCTGCCAGTACGAGGGCGCGACCATCGATCGGCCGCCGCTGGTCGGCAAGGCCGCGCGCGGCAGGGAACTTGAACTGCTCGACATGCCGGAAAAAGTGCTGAACGGCCTGCGCAACTATATCGGCGCCATGGCGGCCAACCGCGAGGCCGGCACGATGGCGGTGTCCTCGCCGGCCGGCAACAGCTACGTCGTCTTCGATACCGCAAGCGGCGGCATCGTCTCGGCCACCAGCCTGACCGAAGTGTGCGGTATCGCGCCGGACCGCGCCGGCTTCATCGCCTCCTCCGGCGCCGGCGCCATCGTCGCGCCGGACAGGTCGGCGGTGTCGGAACCGGACTATGTATGGGACAACCACATGCTTCGGATCGGCGCATGATCCGCGCTGCCACGCGCTGCGTCCCTTGCCTGATGGCTTATACGCCTCAGCCGGTCATCTGCTGCTTGCTGCGGTTCTCGAGGTAGCCGACCAGCCGCACCAGCGGCCACAGGAAGGCGAGGTAGATGATCGCCGCGCCGATCAGCGGCGTCGGGTTGGCCATCAGCGCCTGTGCGTCGGTCGCCTGCTTGAGCAGGTCGGGCATCGCCACCACCGAGGCGAGCGCCGTGTCCTTGAAGACAGACACGCAGTTGCTGGTCAGCGGCGCGGTGGTGACGCGCAGCGCCTGTGGCAGGATGACCTTGCGCATGGAAAGCCAGAACGGCAGGCCGAGCGCCGCCGCACTTTCGAACTGCCCCTTCGGGATGCTTTCGATGCCGGCGCGGCAGACTTCCGCCGTGAAGGCGGCGAACACCATCGACAACGCGATGGTGGCCGAGGCGAAGGCCGACAGCCGGATGCCGACGAAGGGCAGGGCGTAGTAGATCAGGATCAGCACCACCAGGATCGGCAGCGCCCGGAAGACGTCGACATAGAGGATGGCGATCGTCTTCAGCGGCCGCGGCCCGTAGAGCCGCGCGAGGCAGACCAGCAGGCCGGCGATGCTGCCGATGACGATGGACGCGCAGCCGAGCAGCAGCGTGTTGACCAGGCCGCGCAGCAGGATCGGGAAGGCCCGCACCAGTACGGGGCCGTTGAAGAAGGTGTCGATCAGGTCCATGGCCGGTCCCCTGCGAATATGGCGTTGCGAGACTACCAGACGACGACAGCCATGCATGGGGTCATGCATGGCTGCGCCGGAAGCCGATTGTGGAGCAAGGGCGTTTTACTGCGCTTGCGGGATGGGCAGCACCTTGTTGACCGACGAGTCGGCGGCCGCGTCGGCGCCCAGCCACTTCTTGTGCAGGGCGGCCATGGTGCCGTCCTTCTTGATGGCGCTGATGGCGTCGTTGACGCGCTCCAGCAGCGGCGAGCCCTTCTTCATCATGATGCCGAACTTGTCGCCGGTCGGGATCGTCTCGACCACCTTCATGCCCTTCATCTTGGTGAAGGCGAACTGGAAGCCGGCGATGTCGCCGACGGCGCCGTCGAGCCGCGCCGACTGCACGTCGAGCAGAAGGTTCTGCTGGGTGTCGTAGCCGCGATAGTCGCCGATGCCGTACTTTTCCGTATTGGCCTTGATCCAGGCTTCGCCGACCGAGGCGGAAATGGCGCCGATCGTCTTGCCCTTCATGTCGGTCAGGCTCGCCAGCTTCGTGTTGTCGTTGGCGATCAGCGCGATATCGCTGTCGTAGTAGCCTTGCGTGAAGGACTGGTTCTGCAAGCGGTCGTTGGTGATGGAAATCGACGAGATCGCCATGTCGATGCGCCCGGACGCGGTGGCGGCGAACAGCGCCTGGAAGCCGAGGTCCTGGATCTGGATTTCGGCGCCCAGCCGCTTGCCGATCTCGTTGACCAGATCGACCTCGAAGCCCTCGAACGTGCCGGCCTCGGTCTTGTTTTCCCACGGCGGATTGGCCGGGTAGGCTCCGACCGTGAGCGTTTCGGCATGGGCGGTGCCGATTCCGCCCAGGGCCAGCATGACGGCGGCGAAGCCACCGAACAGTTGACGACGATACATTGAACTCCTCCCTTTGGTGATGCCTGCGGTCGTGCCGCCGTCATGCGGCGGCCTGCCATGTCTGCCTATCGAAGCGCGGCGACCATGCGCTCCAGCGCCTGGCTGATTTCCTTCTCGTCGCGCATCACGCACATGCGCATGAAGGGCCTGGAAACTTCGCCGAACAGGTGCCCCGGCGCCAGCCCGACCCGCGCATCCTCCAGGATGCGGGCGCAGGCGGCGTTCGAATCCGGCTCGCCCTCCAGGCTGAAGAAGGCGTACATGCCGCCCTTCGGCTTGGGCGGCAGCACGACGCGGTTGAGCGAGCCCAGCGCTTCGTAGGTAAGGTCGAGCCCCCGCTTGCTGCGTCCGCGGATTTCGGCCACCAGCCCCTCGCCATGGCGCAGCGCCGCTTCGGCGCCGGCCTGCACGAAGGCGGCGGTGCCGCTGTTGATGTATTGCGTCATCGCGCCGATGTGGTCCGCCAGTCCGGCGGGATGGGTGAGCCATCCGATGCGCCAGCCGGTCATCGCCCATGCCTTGGAGAAGCTGTTCACGGACAGCACCCGGTCCTCGTCGTCGGCGATCTGCAACATCGACGGCGCAACCTCGCCCTCGAAATAGAGCCGCCCGTAGACCTCGTCGGAAATGATCCAGATGCCGCGTTCGCGGCTGAACTCCAGCAGCGCGCGCATCTCTTCGGCGCTGGCTGTCCAGCCGGTCGGGTTGCAGGGGGTGGACAGGAAGATCGCCCGCGTGCGCGCGTCGCAGCGGGCAAACAGCGCGTCGAGGTCGAGCTTCCAGTCGCCGTCGAATGTCAGCGACACCGGCCGCGGCTCGCCGCCGACCAGGTGGATGGCGTTATGGATGTTGGGCCATTGCGGCTCGACATAGACGACGTTGGTGCCGACATCGACCAGCATTTCCAGCGCCAGGAACAGCGCCTGCATGCCGCTCGGTGTCACCGTGGTGCGGTCGACGGTGATAGGCCGGCCGTGCAGCCGCGTCTGATAGTCCGACAGCGCCGCGTTCAGCCCTTCGGTGCCGTGCATGTTCGGGACGTAGAAGGTCTGGCCGGCGTCGAGCGCTGCCTTGGCCGCGTCGCGGATGAAGGCGGGCGTGACCATGTCGCCCTCGCCGTACCAGAGCGGGATGACGCCGCCCAAAGCCCTGGCACGCACCGCCAGCTTGGCGATGTTCTCCGTCCTCAGGTCCTGGATCTGCGCGCGGATGCCACTGAGCGCCGACCTGGTTTCGCGATGTGCCGGAAAGCCGTTCATTCCTGTCCCTGCCTGCGGCGCGACAGGCGGCCGCCCTTGAGCATGTGATCAAAGCGAGACAAGCACAGAACTGTATACTGTTCAAGCCTAAAGCTCTGCCGAAACAGTGTCCGATCAGCGTAATTTCCCGAAGAAACGTGGCAAGCCGGGAGCAGTTCGGAAAAATCAGTATACAGTTTTCAAGGTTGGCTTTCAGACTATTCCGGCGGCGAACATCGGCCCGCCCTTGTGGGCCGGAAAACCGTAGCCGTTGATCATCACAAGGTCGATGTCGGAAGCGCGCGCGGCGACGCCCTCGGCAAGCAGCGCCCTGCCTTCGTCGGCCATGGCTTTCAGAAGTCGCGTGACGATCTCGTCGGCCGAAAAGCTACGCGGCGCGATCCCCTTGGCGGCGCGCGCCGCCTCGATCAGCGCCGTCACTGCCGGATCGACGGCGCGGCCGCCGGATGAATAATCGTACCAGCCACGCCCGCTCTTGCGGCCGAAGCGGCCGGCTTCGCACAGCCGGTCGGCGATCTCGACATAGCGCTCCTTCGGATCGCGCGTCGCCGCCTGCCGCTTGCGCCGCGCCCAGGCGATTTCCAGGCCGGCCATGTCGTTGACGGCGAAGATGCCCATCGGGAAGCCGTATCCTTCCAGCGCAGCGTCGACGACCTCGGGCTCCGCCCCGTCCTCGACCATGAACTCCGCCTCGCGGCGGTAGGCCGAATAGATGCGGTTGCCGATGAAGCCTTCGGTGACGCCGGCGACGACCGGCAGCTTGCCGAGTTTTTTGGCGAAGGCGAGCGCGGTGGCGAGCACGTCCGGCGCGGTCGCCTTGCAATCCACCACTTCGGTCAGCCGCATGATGTTGGCCGGCGAGAAGAAATGCAGGCCGACGACGCGCTTGGGATGCGCGGTGGTCGCCGCGATCTCGTCCGGGTTCAGGTAGCTGGTGTTGGTGGCGAGGATGGCGTCCTGCCGCACGATGCCGTCGAGTTTTTGGAACAGACCCGTCTTGACGGCGAGGTCGTCGAACACCGCCTCGATGACGAGGTCGGCCGGCGCCAGTTCGCCGGCGTCGGCGGCGACCGTGAGCCGGGCGAGGCACTCGTCGCGGGAAGCGGCGGCCAGCCGGCCGGACTGCACCGTCTTGTCGAGCATGTCGGCGATGCGCTTTGCACCCGCCGCTGCCGCCTCCGCCGTTTGCTCGACGCCGATGACGCGGTAGCCGGCCGTCAGCGTGGCGACGGCGATGCCGGCACCCATCAGGCCGGTGCCGACGATGCCGACGGTCTTGACCTCGCGCGGGGCGACGCCGTCGAGTTTCTCCACCTTGCCGGCGGCGCGCTCGGCGAAGAAGACATGGCGCAACGCCGCCGCCTCGCGGGAATCGCGCAGGCGCAGGAACGTCGCGCGTTCCTCGGCAAGTCCGGCCTTCAGGCTCAAGTCGCCCGCGGCCTTGACCAGACGCACCGCTTCGGCGGGTGCCGTCTGGCCGCGCGCCTTGGACAGAACCTTTTTCGCCGCCGCCTCGACGGCGGCCGTATCTGTCGCCGGCACGGCGAGCGCGCCGGTACGCCTGAGCGGCGCACCGGCCATGCCGCGCGCAAGCTCGATCGCCGCCGCGACGGGATCGGCGGCAATCTTGTCGGCGAGGCCGAGACGCACGGCTTCCTCCGGCTTCACGCTGCGGCCCGAGCCGATCATGTCGATGGCGGCGGCTCTGCCGACGAGGCGCGGCAGGCGCTGCGTGCCGCCGGCACCGGGAATCAGGCCGAGCTTCACTTCCGGCAGGCCGAAGCTGGCTTTTTCTCCGGCGATCCGGCCGTGGCAGGCGAGCGCGACCTCCGAGCCGCCGCCGAGCGCGGCGCCGTTGACGGCGGCGACCACCGGCTTGGCGAAAGTCTCGATACGGTCGAGCACATCGGGCAGGTGCGGCTCGACCGGCGGCTTGCCGAATTCGCGGATGTCGGCGCCGCCGATGAAGATGCGGCCGGCGCCGGTGACGGCGAGGCCGGCAATGTCGCCGTGCCTTTCGGCATGATCGAGCGCGGCCATCAGTCCGGCGCGTACCTCGGCCGACAGCGCGTTGACGGGCGGATTGTCGATCGTCACGACGAGCATGCCGTTTCGGATTTCGCCCGCCACGGGCTGCGAGAAGCGCGCCATGGGCTTACTCCGGCACGACGGCGGTGGCCTGTATCTCGATCTTGGCGCGGTCTTCGATCAGCGCCACCACCTGCACGGCGGCCATGGCCGGGAAGTGCCGGCCGATGGTGTCGCGATAGGCCTGGCCGATGCCGCGCAGGTTTTGCGTATATTCCTGCTTGTCGACAAAATACCAGGTCATCGAGGTGATGTGCTGCGGCTCGGCGCCGCCGGCCTTGAGCACGGCGACGATGTTTTCCAACGTCTGCCGCACCTGGCCGACGAAATCGTCCGTCTCGAACTGGCATTGGCCGTTCCAGCCGATCTGGCCGCCGACGAAGATGGTGCGCCCGGTTGCGGCGACGCCGTTGGCGTAGCCGATGGGCTTGGCCCAGCCTTCCGGTTGCAGGAACTCAAGCATCGGTCGCCTCCACATGCCGTTCAAGCGCCGCACGCAGCGCGTCCGGCCAGGGGATGGATTTGTGCGTATCGGTGGACGTCGCCACGATCCGGTGGTCGGCGCTCCACAAAAGCGTGCCGGCGGCCGAGATGCGGTGCTGCATGTCCAGCGAGGAACGGCCGACCCTGCGCACGGCAAGCTCGAAGTCGAGCCGGTCGCCGTGGAAGCCGGGATACGCGAAGGTGAGGTCGAGCCGCACCGTCGGCAGGCCGATACGGTCTTTGGCGATCATGGCGTCCCACGGAAAGCCGAGCGAGCCGAAGAACTCCTCCATGACCCCGACCAGATGGTGCAGGTAGGAGGGGAAATAGGCGATGCCGGACGGGTCGCAGTCCCCGAAGCGCAATGGCCGGCTGGTGCGGAACGCCATCGCCGGCTCCTATCTTGCAGTCTTCATCAGCTCGCGGCCGATGATGAGTTTCTGCACCTCGGTGGCGCCCTCGTAGATGCGCAAGGCGCGGATCTCGCGGTAGAGCTTTTCGGTGATCTCGCCGACGCGCACGCCGCGCCCGCCGAACATCTGCACCGCCTGGTCGATGACCCATTGCGCGTTCTCGGTCGCCGTCAGCTTGGCCATGGCCGCCTCGCGTGTGATCGGCAATTTCTGCACGTCGCGCCGCCAGGCGACGCGGGCGACGAGCAGGGCGGCGGCGTCGATGGCCGTCGCCATGTCGCCCAGCGTGCTCTGCGCCGTCGGCAGGTCTGCCAGCGTGGCGCCGAACATGTTTCGCGCCTTGGCGTGGGCGACCGCTTCGTCCAGCGCGCGCCGCGCGAAGCCGAGCGCCGCCGCAGCAACCGACGGGCGGAAGATGTCCAGCGTGCGCATGGCGATCTTGAAGCCCTCGCCGGGAGCGCCCAGAAGCTGTGAGGCCGGAATGCGGCAATTGTCGAAGCGGATGCGCGCCAGCGGATGCGGCGCGATCGTCTCGATGCGCTCGGCAATGGAAAAACCCGGCGTGTCGGCGAAGACGACGAAAGCGGAAATGCCGCGCGTGCCCGGCGCTTCGCCGGTGCGGGCGAAGACGGTGTAGACGTCGGCGATGCCGCCGTTGGAGATGAAGATTTTTTCGCCGTCGAGCACATAGGCGTCGCCGTCGCGGCGTGCGGTGGTCGCCATGGCGGCCACGTCCGAGCCGGCTTCCGGCTCGGTCAGCGCGAAGGCCGAGATCAGCTCGCCGGCGGCGATCTTCGGCAGGATGCGCTGCTTCAGCTCCTCCGAGCCGGACAGGCTGATGGCGCCGGTGCCGAGACCCTGCATGGCGAAGGCGAAGTCGGCCAGCCCGTCGGCATAGGCCAGCGTCTCGCGCATCAGGCAGAGCGCGCGGCTGTCGATTATCTCCGACGCGCCGCCGTAGGCCGCCGGTACGCAGGCTTTCAGAAAGCCGCCGGCGCCCAGCGCCTTGACCAGCTTCTTGCAGGCGCTGTCGGCGTCGGCATGGTCGATGCTGCCCAACCCGCCCCTGGCGATGAAGGCGTCCAGGTCGGCCGTGAGCGTGCGGTGCCTGTCCTCGAAGAACGGCCAGTCGAGATGGTCGCGGCTCGGCGGTCTGGCTGTTGCGGCGTGGTCGGACATTGTTCAGTTCCCCTCGAAGACCGGCTTGGCCTTGGCCGCGAAAGCTTCGAAGGCGCGGCGGAAGTCGCCGGTCGCCATGCAGATGGCCTGCGCCTGCGCTTCCGATTCGATGAGCTGGTCGATGCCCATCGCCCATTCCTGGTCGAGCATCTTCTTCGTCATCGTGTGCGCGAACCATGGGCCGTCTGCGAGCATGCGGGCGAATTTCTGCGCGGCGGGCAGCAGCGCGTCGCGCTCGTGCAGGGCGTTGTGGAAGCCCCAGGCAAGGCCCTCTTGCGCGCTCATCACGCGTCCGGTGAACAGAAGCTCGGCCGCGCGGCCCTGGCCGATGATGCGCGGAAGGATGCCGCAAGCGCCCATGTCGGCGCCCGCGAGCCCGACGCGGGTGAACAGGAAGGCGGTTTTCGCTTCGGGCGTGGCCAGCCGATGATCGGAAGCCATGGCGATGATGGCGCCGGCGCCGGCGCAGATGCCGTCGATGGCAGCAATGATCGGCTGCGGGCAGGCGCGCATCTGCCGCACCAGGTCGCCGGTCATGCGGGTGAAGGCCATCAGTTCGGGCATCGCCATCTTGGTCAGCGGCTCGATGATCTCGAAGACGTCGCCGCCCGAGCAGAAATTGCCGCCGGCGCCGGTTATCACGATGGCGCGCACGTCGCTGGCATGCGCCAGCGCGCGGAACAGGTCGGTGAGTTCCTGATAGCTCTCGAAGGTGAGCGGGTTCTTCTTCTCCGGCCGGTTGAGCGTGATCGTCGCTACCCGCCCGTCCGCATCCGTCTCGAAGCGAAAATGCTTCGGCGAAAAGTCTTTGAACGGATGACGCTTGGCCTCAATCGGATTGGTCATTCGCGCGGAATCCCTTGTCGTGGCGGCAGCCGGCGGTCGCCGGCCGCGCCTGTTTCAGTCGTTTGCCGAAGGCGGCAGGAAGTCGACGTCGTGAGCGGCCGAGAGACGTACCACTTCCTCGACGTCGGTCAGGTTGTGCAGCCCTTCGAAGAGGGCCTTGAGCTTGCCGGCCGGCGCAACCCAGAACAGCGCCTTCACCGGCTTGTCGGACTTGTTGAAATAGCCGTGTGGAATACCGCGCGGCATGCGCACCAGGTCGCCGGCCCTGGCGGTGAACCATTGGCCGTCGAGCTTCAGCTCCAACTGTCCTTCCTGCACGAGAATGAACTCGTCCTGCGTCGGGTGAATGTGGACGGGCACGAACTGGCCGGGTTCGCTGTTGGTTTCAAAGGCAAAGGCGGAGTCCGAAACCGCCTTGGGGAAATAGCGCTGCCCGAGAATGTTCCATTCCGTGTCTTCGAAGCCGGCACCGTTCTGCGTGATGCCCTTTTCCAGTTCGCCTTTTTGTCCAGCCATGCCGTCCTCCCGTTTCAGCCTGCCATCACTTCGCCGCCGGCGACCGCGATCGCCTGGCCGGTTATCGCACTTGCCCCTTCCGAGGCGAGCCAGAGCACGGTGTCGGCCACTTCCTGCGGGCTGACGAGACGGCCCTGGGGGTTGGCCCTGGCGAGCGTCGCGCGCGCCTCGTCGGGGCTACGGCTGGTCTTGGCCGTAATGGTTTCAACCGCGCCGTCGAGCAGCGGCGTGTCGGTGAAGCCGGGGCAGACGGCATTGACGGTGACGTCGGTGCGTGCCAGTTCCAGCGCCAGCGCCCTGGTCAGCCCGATGACGCCGTGCTTGGAAGCGCAATAGGCGGAAACGTAGGCGTAGCCGGTCAGGCCGGCGGTGCTGGCGACGTTGACGATGCGGCCCCTGCCGGCGCGCCGCACCGAGGCGAGCGCCGCCTGCGTGACCAGATAGGTGCCGGTGAGGTTGATGCCGATGACCCGGTTCCAGAACGTCGGATCGGTTTTCTCGAACGGTGCGGACGGCGCTTCGCCGGCCGAGTTCACCAGCACGGCGATGTCGCCGAAGCGGCCGATGGCGCCGGCGATGCCGGTTTCGACCGAAGCGGCGTCGGTCACGTCGAAGCCGGCGAGAACGATCGCCTTGCCGCCCGCGGCCTCGATCTCCTTGCGCACGACTTCCAGCGGCTCGGCGCGGCGGCCGGCGAGGCTGACGGCGTGGCCGCGCGCCGCCAGTGCCAGGGCGATCGCCCGACCGATGCCGCTGCCGGCGCCGCTGACCAGCGCGTGGCGCGCTTTCCCGCTCATGCCTTGCCCGCCGGTGGAGCGGCCATCGCCGCGGCGCGGGCCAGCCCCGTCTCGTACTGCACGCGGCCGGCGTAATATTGCCTCGGCCAGACTTGCCCGGTGTAGCCGACCTTCGCTGCCTCATGCAGCACGAAAGCCGGATCGGCCAGATGCGGGCGGGCGATGGCGCAGAGATCGGCGCGGCCGGCGGCGATGACCGAATTGGCGTGGTCGGCCTCGGAGATCGCGCCGACGGCGATGGTCGGCACTTGAATCTCGTTGCGGATCTTGTCCGAGAACGGCGTCTGCCACATGCGGCCGTAGACCGGATGCTCGTCCTTCACCACTTGCCCGGCCGAGCAGTCGATCAGGTCGGCGCCGGCGTCCTTGAACATCTGTGCGAAGATCGCGGCGTCCTCCGGCGTGTTGCCGCCCTCGTGCCAGTCGTTGGTGGACAGGCGCACCGAGATCGGCTTGTCGGCCGGCCACACGGCGCGGATGGCGCGGAACACTTCCAGCGGATAGCGGGCGCGGTTCTCGTGGCTGCCGCCATATTCGTCGTCGCGCGTGTTGGTCAGCGGCGACAGGAAGGTGGACAGAAGGTAGCCGTGCGCGCAATGCAGCTCGAGTATGTCGAAGCCGACCTCGTCGGACCACTTGGCAGCGCGCACGAAATCCGCGGTGATGCGGTCCATGTCCTCGCGTGTCGCCGCGCGCGGCACGACCGAATGCGGCAGATAGGGGATGGCCGAGGCCGAGACGAGCGGCCAACCGCCGTGCTCGACCGGCTGGTCGGTGCCTTCCCAGGCCACCTTGGTGGCGCCCTTGCGGCCGGCATGGCCGAGCTGCATGCCGATCTTCGCCGGCGTCTTCTCGTGCACGAAGGCAACCATGCGCCGGAAGGCTTCCTTCTGCTCCTCGTTCCACAGGCCGAGGCAACCAGGGGTGATGCGCGCGTCGGGCGACACGCAGGTCATCTCCGGGAAGACCAGTGCGGCGCCGCCCATGGCGCGGGCGCCGATATGGACGAGGTGGAAGTCGTCCGGCACGCCGTCGGTTGCCGAATACATCGCCATCGGCGACATGACGATGCGGTTGGCGAGCTTCAGGCCGCGGACCGAATAGGGCGTGAACATCGGCGGCACCGGATGGCCGTTCGGCGAGGCGGGCGCGCCGGCGCGCTCGGCGAACCAGCGCTCGTAACCTTCGAGCCAGACCGGGTCGCGCAGGCGCAGATTCTCGTGGCTGATGCGCTGCGAGCGCGTCAGCATGGAATACATGAACTGTTCCGGTTCCAGCGTGTCGGCATAGCGGTGGCCGACCACCTCGAACCATTCCATGGCGTTGCGCGCCGCGTTCTGGATGCGGGCGACGTCGACGCGCCGCACCTCCTCATAGGCTTCCAGCACGGCCGGGATGTTTTCGCGCCCGTGGCCGATACGATTGAACTGGTTGGTCAGCTCGATCGCGTCGTCGATGGCGAGTTTGGTGCCCGAGCCGATGGCGAAATGCGCGGTATGGGCGCTGTCGCCCATCAAAACGACATGGCTGTTGCCGTTGAAATGGCTCCATTTCTCGCAGATCAGCCGGCCGAAATTCAGCCAGGCCGAGCCGCGCAGATGGCGCGCATTGCTCATCAGCGAATGGCCGCCGAGGGTGTCGGCGAACAGCTTTTCGCAGAACGCGATGGACTGGTCCTGGTCCATCTTGTCGATGCCGTGCGCCTTGAACACTTCGTCGGTCGTCTCGACGATGAAGGTCGAGGTCTTGTCGTCGAAGCGGTAGATGTGCGCCTGGAACCAGCCGTGCTCGGTCCGCTGGAAGTCGAAGGTGAAGGCGTCGAAGCGCTTCTCGGTGCCGAGCCAGATGAAACGGTTCGGCCGCATCAGCATGTCGGGCTTGAAGATTTCCGCGTATTTCGCCCGGATGCGGGAATTGACGCCGTCGGAGGAGATGATGAGGTCGGCCTCGGGGAATTCGCCGTCGTCCTGCACCTCGCGCTCGAACACCAGTTCCACGCCGAGTTCGAGGCAGCGCTCCTGCAAGATGTTCAGCATCTTCTTGCGGCCGATGCCGACGAAGCCGTGGCCGGTGGTGCGGATCTTGCGGCCCTTGAACACCAGTTCGATGTCGTCCCAGTGGTTGAAGGCGTCCTCGATGGTGGCTGCCGTCGCCGGGTCCCACTGGCGCATCGACTGCATGGTGGCGTCGGAGAACACCACGCCCCAGCCGAAGGTGTCGAAGGGGCGGTTGCGTTCGACCACGGTGACATGGTGAGCCGGATTCTGCTTCTTCATCAGGAGGGCGAAGTAGAGGCCGGCCGGCCCGCCGCCGATGCAGACAATGCGCATACTTCTTCCTCCTGCCGCTTTGCCGGGTCAAGGCGCAAGCCCGACGATGGCAACCATGGGCTTATCCGAAAAAAACTTCAAGCTTAAAATTGTTTGGTGTGACTGGATGACTCCGCTTTATTCTTCGTTCTGGTTGCGCCTGATGAAATCGACAAAGGCCTTCAGCGGAGCCGGCACCAGGCGCCGGCCGGCATAGTAGAGAAAGGGCCCGGAGAAGCGCTGCCACCATGGCTCGAGCACCGGCTCCAGCGCGCCGCTGTCGAAATAGGGGCGCAGCCAGCCTTCGAACAGGCACACGACGCCGACGCCGGCGACCGCCGCATCGACGGCAAGGTCGGCGCCGCCGCCGAGTCCGACGACAAGCGGCCCGGCTGGATCGATGCGCACCACCTCGCCGTCGCGCTCGTATTCCCACGGCGGCATCGCGCCGCTGGGGAAGCGGCCTTGCAGGCAGGCGTGGCCGAGCAGGTCGCGCGGATGCAGCGGCCGGCCGCGGCGGTCGAGATAGGCCGGGGCCGCCGCGGTGGCGAAGCGCTGCGTGCGCGGCCCGATCGGGATCGCGATCATGTCCTGTTCGAGCCGCTCGTCGTAGCGGATACCGGCATCGCAGCCCGACGCCACCAGGTCGACGAAGCTTTCCTCCACCACCACCTCCAGCCGGATCTCGGGATAGGCGGCGAGGAAAGGCGGCACGACGGCGGGCAGGACCAGCCGCGCGACGCTGACCGGCACGTTGAGCTTCAGCGTGCCGGCCGGCCGGTCGCGGAAGCCGTTGACCGCGTCGAGGGCGGCGTCCACTTCGCCGAGCGCCGGCGCCAGCCGCTGCAAGAGGCCGCGGCCTGCTTCGGTTGGCACGACGCTGCGGGTGGTGCGGTTGAGAAGCCGCAGGCCGAGTTGGGCTTCCAGTCGCCGCACCGCTTCGCTGAGGCCGGAGGCGCTGGCGCCGCTCGCCCGCGCGGCGTCGCGGAAGCCGCCGGCCCGCGCCACCGCGACGAAGGCGTTCAGGTCGTTGAGGTCGGGTTTCATTGTTCGGTTTTTCGCACAACTTGTGCGGATTGTCCTCCGTTATCGCGAGGCCAGTCAGACCCTATCTTGGCCGAAGGCGCGAATGCCGGTGCCGCCGACATCCGCAGCCTTCCGGTTTCGCATTTCCAACGGAGACGCTCCATGACAGGCACCACCCCATCACCGCTCGACCGGTCCGGCACGTTCATCCTTGGCGACCGCCTGGTGAAGCGGCTCGGCTACGGCGCCATGCAGCTTGCCGGCCCCGGCGTGTTCGGCCCGCCGCGGGACTGCGACGCGGCGCTCGCCGTCCTTCGCGCGGCGGTCGAGGCGGGGGTGAACCACATCGACACCAGCGACTTCTACGGCCCGCACGTCACCAACCGGCTGATTCGCGAGGCGCTGGCGCCGTATCCGCAGGATCTCGTCATCGTCACCAAGATCGGCGCGCGGCGCGGCGCCGACGGCGCCTGGCTGCCGGCCTTTTCGGCCGGGGAGTTGACGCGCGCGGTGTACGACAACCTCGAAAATCTCGGCCTCGACAGGCTGGAGGTGGTGAACCTGCGCATCATGTTCGACGCACACGGCCCGGCCGAAGGCTCGATCGCCGAGCCGCTTTCGGTCCTGGCCGACCTGCAGCGCCAGGGCCTGATACGGCACATAGGCCTGAGCAACGTGACGCCGGCGCAGGTGGCCGAAGGCCGCGGCACCGCCAGGATCGTGTGCGTGCAGAACCACTACAATCTCGCCCATCGCGGCGACGACCGGCTTGTCGACGCGCTTGCCCGCGACGGCATCGCCTACGTGCCGTTTTTCCCGCTGGGCGGCTTTTCGCCGTTGCAGTCGTCGGTGCTGTCGGCGGTGGCCGGACGGCTCGGCGTGACGCCGATGCAGGCGGCGCTGGCCTGGCTCTTGCAACGGTCGCCGAATATGCTGCTGATCCCCGGCACCGCCTCGGTGGCGCATCTGGGCGAAAACCTCGCCGTCGCGACCCTGGCCTTGCCGCCGGACGCGGTCGCCGAACTGGACGCCGTCGCGTCCTGACCGGCACGGCCGCCGGCTGTCAGCCGCTCTTGCCGAGCGCGGCGACGATGGAGTGTTTCAGTCCGCCGAGCTGGTCGAGCAGGGCCTGCTCGTCCTTGGCCGAAATGCCGGCGAACAGCCCCGATATCCATTCGGCATGGGCGTCGGCCATCGTCTTGAACGCGGTGCGGCCGAAGGGGGTGAGGGCGATGATCTGCACGCGCCGGTCGGTCGGCGAGGTCGTGCGGCTGATGTGGCCGCTCTCCACCAGCCGTTCCACCAGCGCCGTGATGTTGCCGGGCGACACCATCATGCGCTTGGAAAGCTCGCCCAACACCATGCCGTCGCGGGCGCGTTCGAGCTGTGCCATCAGGTCGAAGCGCGGCAGGGTGGAATCGAACTCCTCGCGCAGCCGCCGCCGGATCTCGGCTTCCACCAGCGTGGCGCAGGTCAGCATGCGCAGCCACAGCCTCAGTTCCGTGCCGTGGTCGTGCGGCGCTTCCAGCACCTTGGTCTCGCTGTCCAGCCAGGTCGCGGCGACGCCTTCGGCTTCGCCGCGCTCGCCCGTCTTCGCTCCGCTCAAAGTCTTGTCCTCGTCCGTCAAGGTCGATTCGACCCGCCCTTGTAGTGCCGTTTCGCCGGACGGGGCAAGATCGCGGAGTCGGCGCCGGGTGCTGGGACCTGCAAGTCTTCGTCACCCTCGGCCCGCTCCCGCCCTGCCGCGAACGGTCGCTTGACGGTATAACCGTTCAAACATAAACTGTATACTGTAGTCAGTATTGGTGACTGGGCCGACTGGCGGCGGGAGGGGAATCCGCGCCTGTCGTCTTTGCGGTTGATCCGGGGCTGGCGGCAGCGCCGCTTTCGCCGCAGCATAAGCACGGCCGGGCTTGCGGCCACGGGAGGTTCGAAATGGGTTCCGCCGACGTCCATCCGATGCATGGTCCGAACAGATTCAAGCTCGGCGTCTTCTCCCTCAATGCCGACGGCGGCCTGACGCTGACCCGAGTGCCGGAGCGCTGGCCGGCATTGTGGAACGAGATCGTCGATGTCGCGCGCATGGCCGACGAGGCGGGGTTGGAATTTATCCTGCCGATCGCCCGCTGGAAAGGCTTCGGCGGCGAGATGAACAGCCGCGAATGGTCCTACGAGACGCTGACCTTCGCCGCCGCCCTTGCCGGCCTCACCAGGCGCATCGCGCTGTTTTCCACCGTGCATGTGCCGATGGTGAGCCCGATCTTCGTCGCCAAGGCTCTGGCCACCATCGACCACGCCTCGAACGGCCGCGCCGGCCTCAACGTCGTCTGCGGCTGGAACCCGGACGAGTTCGCCATGTTCGGGCTGGAACTCATCAAGGACCGCTACGAGCAGGGGCTCGAATGGTTCGAGGTCATCGACAAGATCTACACCGCCGGCAAACCGTTCGATTTCGACGGCCGCTTCTATAAGCTGAAGGGCGTGTCCGGCCTGCCGCGGCCCATACAGCAGCCGCGCCCCGTCATCCTCAACGCCGCCTTCTCGCCGCCCGGCCGCGACTTCGCCGCCAGGGCCGCCGACTACCTGTTCACCACCTTCGTCGAGATCGAGGGCGGCCGCGAGCCGATCGAGGACATGAAAAACCGTGCGGCGGCACAGGGGCGCGACGTCGGCGTCTACACCACCTGCCATGTCGTATGCCGGCCGAGCCAGGCCGAGGCCGAGGACTATTACCAGCACTATGCCGAGACGATGGCCGACCATGAAAGCGTCGACCGCTACATGGGCGCGAAGGAAAAATTCTCGTCCTCGCACGAAGCCGACGCCTACCGCCTGCATCGCAAGCGCTTCGCCGGCGGCGGCGGCACCTATCCGCTGATCGGCACGCCGCGCCGCATCGCCGACGAGATGATCCGCATGAGCGAGGTGGGCTTCGCCGGCACCACCGTCTCCTTCGTCAATTTCAGGAACGAGCTTCCCTATTTCATCGAGACCGTGCTGCCGCTGCTGCGGGACGCCGGCCTCAGGGTCGCCTGACATGGCGACGGCCGCCGACCCGTTGCTGCTGCACGGCGGCGATCCAGCCGCCGATCTCAGGAACTTCCGCCAGGCGCTCGGCCAGTTCGCCACCGGGGTGACGGTGGTTTCCGGCGCCGGCGAGGGCGGCCCCTTCGCCGTCACCGCCAATTCGTTCCAGTCCGTATCGCTGGAGCCGCCGCTGGTGCTGTGGTCGCTTCGGCGTCAATCCACTAGCCTGGCCGCCTTCCGGCAGGCGCCGCATTTCGCCGTCAACGTTCTCGCCGCCGGGCAGACCGAGATGGCCAGCCATTTCGCCCGCTCAGGCACCGATAAATTCGGCGGTTGCGATTGGGCGCCGGGGCTCGGCGGCGCGCCGCTGCTGGCCGGCGTCGCCGCGTATTTCGAATGCGGCAAGATCAGCGAACACGACGGCGGCGACCATGTCGTCTTCATCGGTAAGGTCGAGCGCTACGCCTGCTTCGACCGCAGCGGGCTGGTCTTTGCGCAGGGGCGCTATGCGCTCGCCATCAGCCATCCGGGCCGGCAGGCCGATCTCCAGTTCGCGGGCCACCCGCGCGACGATTTCTTCCTGCCGCTGCTGGCGCGGGCCTACGCCTATCTTTCCGACGCCTTTTCCGAGCACCATCGCGCCGAGGGCGTCGATACCGCGCAGTCGCGCGTGCTGGCCTTCCTGGCGACCGGCTCCTGCGCGTCGGCGCAGGCGATCGCCGCGCGCACCTTTCTCGGCGAGAACGCCGTGCAGGACGCGCTCGCCAAACTCGTCGCCGGAAACTATGTCGCGCCGCGCCCGCCCGGCGCGCTGGCCATCACCGAAAGCGGCCTTGCCTTGCTCGGGCGCATCGTCGCCCGCGCGCACGCCTTCGAGGCCGAAAAGCTGGCGGACCTGCCGCCAGCGGACGTGGCGGCGACCCGCCGGGTGCTGAAGGCGCTCGCCGCGCGCGGCGGTGCCTGACGCAAGCCTCAGTCGCGACCCGCAGTGAACAGGCGCTCGCGCCGCATCAGCACATGCGAGCCGTTGCCGCTATAGGCCGGCAAGGTGCCGGACTGCGTCCGCAACTCGTCGCGCGCCGGGGATCGCATGGCCGCGTTGAAGGCATCGACGCTGTCGAAGGCGACTTCGTTGCCGATGAGATAGTCCATCGCCGGCCAGCGTCCGGCCGCATCGGCCAGCAGGACATAGCAAAGGATGGAACGGATGCCCGGCAGCCGTGCCTGGATGGGCACGAGCCCGGCCAGGTAAGCGCGCCGGAAAGCGGCCGCGTCGTCAGCCGGCAAAAGATAGCGCACGACGTAGGAAACCGGCGCCGGCATCGTCCCCGCCGCGTCCGGCGCGTGGAAGCTGCGTCGCAGCGCGCTCACGGTCACGGCGGTCCCGTCCGGCCGCCGCGAAAGCCAGTCGTCCAGCACCGGATCGGCCATCGCCCGCCGCAGCCCGGCCTCGTCCGCGAAGGCGGCGAGCAGGAGGAGCAGCGGCGGGATTTCGCCGCCGTTGTATGGGTCCCGCGCAGCCTGTTCGGTGGCCGTATAGGCGTCGAGCGTGCAAAGGCCGTCAAGCGCCGCCAGCCCCGGTCCGGCTTGGGAAAGCCATGCCGCAACCGGGGAACGTCGCGCGGCGTCGCCGGTCAGCGCGATCTCACAGGTCCATGACACCGCCGTTCCTCCAGGATGCTTTGCGGGAGCTTCGGCCGACAGATCAGCGGCCGAGCGGCCGGGAAGTCAAGGACAAAAGGCGAAATCTGTATACTGAATTGACGGGCTGTATGGCTGGCGCTCCGCCTTCCTTGTCCGTCGGCCGCAGGGAAAGCTCGCTTCAGGCGGATTTTAGCGATAGGAGAGGGTAGATCCTTGGCCAAGTTACCATTTTTTGTATACTGAAGGCAGATTGTCTGGACGGGATGATGACGACCGATTCGCCTCTTTCCTCTACCGTGGACCGCTCCGAAAGCCTGCGGCACCAGATCTACAACGACCTGCGCGACAAGCTCAGGCATGGCCGCATCGGCCCGGACGACAGGCTGATCGACGTCAAGATCGCCAAGTCGCTGGGTATCTCGCGCATGCCGGTGCGCGAGGCGCTGCTGCAACTCATCAGCGAAGGGCATCTCGTCGGCACGACGCGCGGCTTCGCCGTTCCGCAACTGACGCCGCAGGACATCCGCGACATCTTCGAGGTGCGCAAGCTGCTCGAACCGCGCGCCGCCGCCAGCGCCGCGCGCGACCTTGACGCGGCAGGTATCGCCATGCTCGGCCAGGCGCTCGAGCGCGCCGTCGCGGCGGTGGAGGCCGGCGACGGCGAGGAGCTGGTGGCGGCCAATATCGTCTTTCGCCGCACCTGGCTCGACGCCAACCGCAACCGGCGGCTGGCCGAGACGATCGCCCGCTTCGCCGACCAGGCGCATATCGTGCGCCAGCAGACGCTGATGGAACCGCACACCCAGGTCATCGTCCGCGACGGCCTCGTCGGCCTGCACGACGCCTTCAGCCGCCGCGACGGGCTCGCCGCGCAGGACCGCATGGCCGCCTTCATCGGCGAGGCCGAGAAGAGTTATTTCCGCGGCATCGACAATGCCGCGGCCGATCCGCAGACGCATCAGGAAGGAAGCGGCCGATGAACGAACGGGATGGGCTTTCCCTGCGCCAGCGCCTGCACGGCGGCGAAAAGCTTGGCGTCTTCTGGTCGGTTCTCGGCTCGCCGGCGCTGGTCGAGATCGCCACCGAAGCCCGTCCCGACGCTGTCGTGCTGGACGCCCAGCACGGGTTGTGGGACCGGCGCACGCTCGAGGAGGTGCTGGGCGCCGTCGGCACCGGCACGCCGGTTCTGGTGCGCACCGCGGACGGCACGGCGCCGGCGATCGGCACGGCGCTCGATGCCGGCGCCGAGGGCGTCATCGTGCCGCTGGTCGAAACCGGCGCGCAGGCGACCGAGGCCGTCGCTGCGGGCCGCTTCCCGCCCGAAGGCCGGCGTTCGGGCGGCGGCGTGCGGCCATTGAAGGGCGACTTCGCCGCCTATTGCAGTCGCGCGGCGCGGCACACCGTCGTCGGCGTGATGATCGAGACGGTCCGCGGCGTGGAAAACGCGGCCGAGATCGCCGCCACGCCGGGCCTCGACTTCGTCCTGATCGGCACCGGCGATCTGGCCCTGTCGCTCGGCATCGCCGGCCCGTCCGATCCGCGCCATGAGGAAGCCTGCCGCGCCGTTTTCGACGCCTGCCGCGCGGCGGCCTTGCCTTGCGCCATTTTCACGCCCAACGCGACCGAGGCGGCGCGGCGCGCGGCGCAGGGCTATGTGCTGACCGTCGCCGCCAACGACATCGGGGTCCTCGCCGCCGGCGTCACCGCCGCGCTGGCCGAATTCCGAAAGTGAACGTGTGGCGCGATTCAAGTCCAGCCGGAATCGCCCCTCGCCCGCCTGCCGGCTTTCGTGGCCCGAAAACCGGACAAGCGCGCAACGCCGACACCGGCAATCCCTTCGCTCCACCTTCACCGGATAAAGGGCTGTTTCCACAGGGACGGAAAATGCTCAGGCGTATTTCATGGTCGGCGGAGCCGATCTTTTCGCGCTCCGTCCTCCCTTTTTCGCAGGACCGAAACCCGACCCGCTTCAATCGGCGGAAGCCGGCTGATGACGGCCGGCGGCCTTGCCCTTCGAGCGCGGCGCGGCTTTCAGCCGGACCTTGAAGGCGGCACCGCCCTCCGGCCCGCTTTCGACCCAGATCAGCCCGCCATGCTGCGCCACGATGCGTTGCGAGATGGCGAGGCCGAGCCCCGCCCCTTGCGGCTTGTCGTTCATCGTGTCGCCGAGTTGGCGGAAACGCTCGAACACCACTTCGCGGTCTTCGGCGCGGATGCCGGGGCCGTTGTCGGCGACCGAAAGCTCCAGATAGTCACCGGTCCGGGCAAGCGTCAGCAGCGCCCGGCCGCGGCCGGGCGGGGAGAATTTCGCGGCGTTGCCCAAAAGGTTGATGACCACTTGCACCAGCCGGTCATGGTCGCCGAGCACGAAGGCCGGACCGGTCGCGATCTCGATGGCCAGGGTCATGCCGCTCCGGGCGAACACCTGCCGCATCGCGTCGGCGGAATCGCGCGCCACGGCGGCAAGGTCCACCCGCGCGCGCTCCGCCGGTATCGAGCCGGTCGCCTCGATCTTCGAAAGGTCGAGAAGCTGGTTGATGAGCCGGGTCAGGCGCTCCGATTCGGTGACGACGATGCGCAGGAAATCGAGCCGCTCCCGGTCGGGCAGGTCGGGATGGTCGCGCAGGATCTCGGAAAAAGCGCGGATCGAGGCGAGCGGCGTCCTCAACTCATGGTTGACGGTGACGACGAAGTCGTCCTTCAGCCGGTCGAGCACCTGTAGGCTGGCGTTGGCGGCCTTCAACTCGGCCGTCGCCGCCTCCAGCGCCTGCGACTTCTCCTCGAGCTGGCGGTTCGCCTCGATCAGCCGCGACGTCTCGTCGAGAATGCGCATCATCTCGTCGACGCCGAGCGGCTCCTCCTCGACGATCGAGCCGACCAGCACGCGTGCCGAGGCAGCGCCGATCACGCCGGCCAGCAGCCGCTCGTAGAACAGCACCGTCTCGGCGTCGGCCTGCACGGCTGTGGCCGGGTCGACGCCGCGGGTGCGGGCGAAACTGGCGTAGGCGGCGGCCGCCTTCTCGCGGCCGATAAAACGCGCCGTCAGCGACATCAGGTCGGGAACCAGCGCGGTGCGGCGCCAGATCTGGGCCGCCTCGCCCGAATCCACGGCGCCGACGAACAGCGCCGCGCGCGCCCGCTCCATCGGCCGCTGCCGGCCGACGAGCGAAACGGTCACGAAGGCGCCGGTGTTGACCAGGAGCGACCAGAAGGTGCCGTGCGTCACCGGGTCGAGCCCGCCCAGGCCGAGCAGCGCATAGGGCTTCAACAGCGCGATGCCGAAGGGCCCGTCCGCGATGAAGCTCATGCCGAACGTGCCCGAGCGCGCGAAGGACGGCAAAAGCATCGTGTAGCACCAGATGGCGAAGCCGCACGAAATGCCGGCGAAGGCGCCCGCCCAGGTGGCGCCGCGCCAATAGATGCCGCCGACGATGGCCGGCGCGAACTGCGCCACCGCCACGAAGGACATCAGGCCGATCGAGACGAGCGCGAACTGGGCGCTGTCGTGGCGCATGTAGAGATAGCCGAGCACCATGATGGCGACCATAGCGGCGCGGCGAATCCACAGGAGCAGCCGGGTGAGGTCCGACTTTTCGGCCAGCCCCAGCCGCTTGACCCTGAGCAGCGCCGGCATCACCACGTCGTTGCAGATCATCAGACTGAGCGCGGTCGTCTCGACCACCACCATGCTCGCCGCCGCCGATAGCCCGCCGAGAAAGGCGACCAGCGCCAGCCACGGATGGCCTGTCGCAAAGGGAAGCGCCAGCACCAGATTGTCGGGGTCGGTGTCTGCCGGCAGCATCATGCGCCCGGCGATGGCGATCGGCAGGACGAACAGGTTGATGGCCAGCAGATAGAGCGGGAACAGCCACAGCGCCCGGTTGAGATGCCGTTCGTCGACGTTCTCCACCACCATCACCTGGAACTGGCGTGGCAGGCAGAACACCGCGAGCCCCGCCAGCAGCGTCATGCTGATCCAGCTGTAGCCGTAGCGGGGCGAGGAGGTGTCGAACACGGAATTGATCTCGGGAATCTTCGCCGCCTTGCCGAACAGGTCGCCGAAGCCGTCGAACAGCCCGTAGACCACGAACAGGCCGATGGCGGTGAGGCTGAGGAGCTTGAGGATCGATTCGGCGGCCACCGCCACGACCATGCCGGGATGATGTTCGCCCGGCCGGATGCTGCGGCTGCCGAACAGCATGGCGAAGACGGTGAGCACGATTGCCGCCCACAGCGCCCCGTCGGCCAGCACCGGGCCCGTGGTGGCGCCGGTTTCGGGATCGGCGCTCAACGCCACCAGCCCGCTCGAAATGGATTTGAGTTGCAGCGCGATATAGGGCACGAGCCCGATCACCGCGATGACGGTGACAAGCGCCGAAAGGCTGGCCCGCTTGCCGAACCGGGCGCCGATCAGGTCGGCGATGGAGGTGATGCGGTTGGCGTGGCTGATGCGCAGGATTCTGCGGATCAGCACCGGCCCCAGGCAGAAGGCGAGCGTCGGCCCGAGATAGATCGGCAGGAAATCGAGCCCCGTCTGCGAGGCCTTGCCGACGCCGCCGTTGAACGTCCACGAGCTGCAATAGACGGCGAGCGACAGCGTATAGACGAAGCTCGACCCGGTCAGTCGGGAAACGCGGCCCGAACTGTGTTCGACCACCCAGGCGATGGCGAACAGAAGCAGCAGATAGGCGACGGCGACGGCGACAAGACCCGGCTGGCTCATGGGCGCGGGCCGTCCCTGTCGCGCTCGTCCACCTGGCCGCCGCGGCCCTCCGCCACCAGTGCGGCGGCGGCGATGAGCGCGCCCCATACGACGAAGAAATAGAGGTAGAGCGCCGGCCAGCCGAACAGCCAGCCGCCGACGAGATTGAGGATCGGCGGGTTGAGCAGCACCGCGCCGGCGGCGAACAGGCCCACCATGCGGTCGCGTCTGGCCGTGCGGCGCAGCATCATTCCCGTCTCGCCGCTACGAACCGGCCGCGCCGGCGCCCGGCATCGCCTCACGCCGCCGCGCCAGCACCGATTTCACGCAGGAGACGACGTCGGCGATGGCGAAGGGCTTGGCGATGTAGGCGTCGGCGCCGAGATCCATGCCGACGCGCTGGTCGGCCTCGCCGCCCCTGGCGGTCAGCATGACGATGCGGATGCCGTCATAGGAGCGGTTGGCGCGCAGCGTCCGGCAGACTTCGTAGCCGTTGCTCTTCGGCATCATCAGGTCGAGCAGGACGATATCGGGCGGCCGGCTTTCGATCGCCGCCAGCGCCTGCTGCCCGTCCGCGACGGTGCGCACGTCATGGCCTTCGCGCTGCATGAGGAAGCTCAGCGCCCGCGATATGCTCGGATCGTCGTCGGCGATCAGCACCGAAGCCGCCATGCCCGCCCCTCCCTTCTCAGTCGTGATCGTCTCCTCCTTGAACCGTCCGGGCGGCTGGACTGATTTTGTAAACCTCTTGTTTTTGCGTCACAAGCCTAACACAATCGCCGCAGCAAAGGGGCTGACGGCATGACACATGGCGGAGCGGCCGCGGATCCGGCGGAAGGCGCCGCGCTGGGTGAGGCGCTGCCCGCCGCCGCGCAGGCGCGCATTCTCGTCGTCGAGGATGACCGCGACGTCGCCGGCCTCGTCGGCCGCGAACTCAGGGCGCTCGGCCTGACCGTCGACGTGATCGGTTTCGCCGAGGAGGCGCTGCTGGCGGCGCGCGCCACCGACTATGCGCTGATGGTGATCGACCTCGGCCTGCCCGACCGCGACGGCCTGGAACTGGTGCGCGAGATGCGCAAGCGCGCCATCGCCACGCCGATCCTGATGATGACGGCGCGCGGCAAGGTGGAGGACAAGGTCAGCGGTCTTGCCAGCGGCGCCGACGACTATCTGGTCAAGCCCTTCGCCGTGCCCGAACTCAGGGCGCGCGTCACCGCGCTGCTGCGGCGGCCTTCGCTCATGAAGGAAAGCCGGCTGGCGGTCGCCAACCTCGTCGTCGATCGCGATGCGCTGGAAGCCATGGTCGACGGGATGAGCCTGCCGCTGACGCGCAAGCAGTTCCAACTGCTCGAACTGCTCGCCCGCCGCAAGAACCACATGACGCCGAAGCGGATGATCGAGGAGGCCCTCTATTCCTTTAGCGACGAGGTGTCCGGCAACGCCATCGAGGCGCATGTCTACAAGCTGCGTCAGATCCTGCGCGCCGCCGGTGCCGAGGCCGAGGTCGAGACGCGCCGAGGCATCGGCTACCGCCTGGTCGAGCAGCGGCGGCCGGCCGGCGTCGACGCCTGACGCATGTCTGCCGAAAGCGGTTCCAATTTCGGGTCAAAGTCGTGCGTAAAATCAAAAACCGGAAGCACAGGAGCGAATCTGAAAGAGCGCGACGCGCTTCAGGCTGTCCGTCGGCCGTGATGCGGCCATGACCGGACAACGGACACCGACGGCGGCCGAACTCGCGCTGCTCGATCCGGACGGATCGTTCACCCAGCGGCTGGCCGAAGACCGCGCCGCCCTGGCGGCCCTGGCGCCCGTCCTTGAACCTGCGCCCGTCCCGCCCGGCGATGCCACGCTCGCTGCGATCCAGATTCTTGCGCACCGGCTTGCCGGCGCGGCCGGCACGTTCGGCCACGGCGCCGTCAGCGAGGCGGCGCTCGCGCTGGAAGACAGCGTCATCGGCCTGCGCCAAGGCGGGGCTGACACTGTCTTGGTCGCCGGTCGTCTCGGTGCGCTGCTTGCCTCTCTCGATGCCGCCCTACGTCTAAAGTAAGGGCTCGCTGACCAGAAATTCAGTTTCCGGTCAGCTTGGCGTCAGGTATTGCTCAGCTTGCTGCCGTTTACTGCAAACCGGATTCGGTGGAGGAGCTGATCCGGCAGATTTCGGCGTTGGACGCATACAGGCGCCCGGCGCGCGCGGTGCCGGGCGAATGCCTTCCCTGCAAATCCCAAGGTTGCCGGCAGACCGCCGGCGTCGGACAAGGGAGGAAATCGATGTCTCGGATTTTGAAAGGCGGTTTGACCCGCCGTGAAACGCTGCTCGCGGGCGCCGGCTTCGCCGGTGCCGCCATGATGCCCGCCATGCCCACATTGGCGTGGGCCGACGACAAGGCGCCGATCGGCACCTGGCCGGCCGGCAGCGAGGGCGACACCGTCTATATCGGCGCCGCGGTGCCGCTGACGGGAAGCTATGCCGTGCAGGGCGCCGACGAGCTCAAGGGCTGGGAACTTGCCGTCGAGCATATCAACACCGGCCACGAGCTGATGAAGGCGATCGCGCCGAAGGTCGACAAGGGCCTGCTCGGCAAGCAGGTCAAGCTGCTCTCGGCCGACTCGGCCGCCAAGCCGAACAACGCGGTGCAGGCCGAGCAGACCTTCATCAACGACAACAAGATCATCCTGATGACCGGCTCGACCTCCTCGGCCGTGGCGGTTGCGCTGAACAAATTCGCCCAGCGCGAGAAGATCCTGTACATGGCCGGCATTTCCGGCTCCAACGACACCACCGGCAAGGACTGCGTGCGCTACGGCTTCCGCCAGAACTTCTTCGGCCAGACCGCAGCGGCCGCGATCGGCCCGGTTCTCCTGAAGCAGTTCGGCAAGGGCAAGAAGGCGGCGTTCATGACGCCGGATTACACCTACGGCCACACGGTGACGAAGTCGGTCAACGACTACCTGACCGCCAATGGCGGCTGGGAGATGGTGACGAACCAGGTGTCGCCGCTCGGCACTCAGGACTACAGCCAGTATCTCACCAACATCGCCAATTCCGGCGCCGAGTTCCTCATCAACGTCAACTGGGGCCGCGACGCGGTGCTGTCGACGCAGCAGGCCAAGCAGTTCGGCCTGCTTCCGAAGATGACGCTCGTCATTCCCTACCAGATTCCGTTCCTCGCCAAGGAAGTCGGGCCGGAGATCACCGAGGGCGTCTTCGCGGCGACCGATTTCTGGTGGACCCAGGAAGACCAGTATCCGCTGGCCAAGCAGTTCGTCGAGGCCTTCCAGGCCAAATACGGCTACCGGCCGGAATGGGGCGCCGAGAACAGCTATGTCAGCTTCGCCCACTGGGCGCGCATGGTTTCGGAAGCCGGCAGCTTCTATCCGCCGGATGTCATCAAGCAGTTCGAGAAGGGCGAGACGATTCCGTCCCTCCTCGGCGACGTCCACTATCGGCCGGAAGACCACCAGTGCATCCGTCCGGTCGTCATCGTCCGCGGCAAGGCCAAGAAGGACATGAAGAACGACGAGGATTTCTGGGAAGTCCTCGAGGTGGTTCCCGGCGAAGGCCTGATGCAGAAGCCCGACGCATTCGGCTGTCAGCTCGGCGACTATACCTGACCGGTAGACCATTCCCTCCGGCCCGCATCGGGCCGGAGGACTCGTTTGCCTGTCGCCGGCGCCCGTCGATGCCCTGGTAATTCCGGGGCGAGGCGGCGGGCGGCGGCAAGGCATCGAACGACCAATCCACCCACGAGCAGGCGGGAACGGCGTGATCAACTGGGCCAACTTCATATCGCAGTGTTTCAACGGGCTGGTGACGGGCGCGCTTCTGGCGCTGATCTCGTCGGGCCTGACGATCATCTACGGCACGCTCGGCGTGCTGAACCTCGCGCATGGCGCGATGTTCATGCTGGGCGGCTATGCCGGCTGGGTGACGTACACCTATACCGGCTCTTTCCTCGCCGCCGTCGTCGCCGGCTCGCTGTTCGTCATGGTGGTGGGCGTGCTGATGGAGCGGCTCGTCATCCGCCATTTCTACACGCGCCCGCATGAAGACCAGCTTCTCGTCACCTTCGGCCTCGGCATCGTCTTCGTCGAGGTGGTGCGCTATTACTTCGGCAGCCTGTCGCAGACCGTGCCGCCGCCCGGCCCGCTGCTCGGCATCACCAATCTCGGCTTCATGATCTACCCGACCTACCGCCTGGCCTTGCTCGGCATCATCGCGGTGGCGCTGCTGGTGCTTTACTTCGTGCTGTACCGAACCCGCATCGGCATGATCGTGCGCGCCGGCATTGAGGATTCGGTGATGGTCGATTCGCTCGGCATCGACGTCTACAAGGTGTTCATGCTGGTGTTCGGCATCGGCGCCATGGCCGCCGGCTTCGCCGGCATCGTCAACGCGCCCGTGGTATCGATCGCGCCAGATGTCGGCGAGGCGATCCTGGTGCAGACCTTCGTCGTCGTCGTCATCGGCGGCGTCGGCTCTTTCCCCGGCGCCGTCATCGGCGGCCTCATCGCCGGCGAGATCATCTCCATCACCACGATGTTCAATCCAGCCTATTCCCAAATCATGCTGTTCGTGGCCATGACGCTGGTGCTGGTGCTTCGCCCGCACGGGCTGCTCGGCCAGGCCGGCCGCGAGTAAGGGCGTCACCCATGCCGATCAAGCGCCCCTACCTTGTCGAGATCCTCACCGCGCTGGCGCTGGTCCTGGCGCCCTTCGTGCTGCCTTATCTCGGCTTCTCGCCCTCGACCATCAACCGCATCCTGATCTGGGGCCTGTTCGGCCTCGGCTTCGATATCCTGTTCGGCTACACCGGGCTGCTCTCCTTCGGCCAGTCCGCCTTCTACGGCACGGGCGGCATGTTCGCCGCCTATCTGCTGACCGAGGCCGGCTTCCCCTATGTCCTGCTGGCCATCGTGCTCGGGGCGGTGGTGGCCGGCGTCGTCGGCTATTTCATCGGCCTGATTGCGCTGAGGCGCACCGGCATCTATTTCGCCATGATCACGGTCGCCATCGCCGAAGTCTTCTTCTTCGTCGAGTTCAATCCGCTGTCGGCCTTCACCGGCGGCGAGAACGGCCTGCCCGGCGTGCCGACGCCGGTCATCAATCTCGGTTTCACGGTGCTGAAATTCGACACCGACTGGACGATGTATACGTTCCTCGCCTTCTGGTACTTCGTCGGCATCGTCATTGCCCTGCGCATCGTGCGCTCGCCGGTCGGCGCGATCCTGTCGGCGATCCGCGACAATCCGCTGCGCGCCACCGCGCTCGGCCACAACATCCACGGCTATAAGCTGACGGCCTTCGTCGTGGCGGCGATCTATGCCGGTTTCGCCGGCGGCCTGCTCGCCACCATGCAAGGCTTCATGCCGCCGGACGCCTTCATGTTCGACACCTCCGGCCAGGTCGTCATGCAGACGGCCATCGGCGGTGCCGGCACGTTGTTCGGGCCGCTGATCGGCGCGGCCGTATGGCTCTATCTCAGCGACTTCTTCCAGAACGTGCTGCATCTCGGTCCGACCTGGAAGCTGGTTCTCGGCATCGTCTTCGTGCTGCTGGTCGTCTTCCTGCGGCGCGGCATCGTCGGCGCCATCATCGATCTTTATCGTATGACCAAGGGCGACAAGCAGGGAACGGAGCCGGCCACGGCGGCCGCGGCCACGGCCTTCGATCCGGCCGCCGTCGAGGCGATGCCGGCGCGCAGGCGCGGCGGCGAGGCTCCGGCGTCGGGGCCGATCCTGCGGGCGACCGGCCTCACCAAGCGCTATGGCGGCCTCGCCGCCAACAGCGACATCGACTTTTCCGTCGATCACGGCGAGATGCGCGGCATCATCGGGCCGAACGGCGCCGGCAAGAGCACCTTCTTCAAGATGCTGACCTGCGAGGTCGCGCCGACGTCCGGCACCATCATGTTCGAAGGCCGCGACATCACCGGCATGAGCGTCACCGACGTGTGCCAGCTCGGCCTGACCAAGAGCTACCAGATCAACCAGCTCTTCGACCGCCTGACGGTCCGGCAGAACCTGACGATCGCGGCCCTCGGCGAGACTCGCGGCAGGTTCAAGCTGGATCTGCTGCGCAGCATCCACAGCGTTCCCGGCCTCGGCGAGCAGGTCGAGCGCACCGCGGCGCTCGTCAACCTGACGGCGCGGCTCGACACGGCGGTTTCCGAACTCGCCTATGGCGAGAAGCGGCGGCTGGAAATCGGGCTGGCGCTCGCCACGTCGCCCAGCCTGCTGCTGCTTGACGAGCCGCTCGCCGGCATGAGCCCGCGCGAGCGCGTCGAGACGGTGGCGCTGCTGAAATCCATCGCGCGCGGCCGTACCCTGATCATCATCGATCACGACATGGACGCGCTGTTCGAACTGGTCGGCAAGGTCACTGTGCTGCAAGAGGGCAGGGTGCTGGTCGAGGGTACGCCGGCCGAGATCAAGGCCGACGCCAAGGTTCAGGAAGCCTATCTCGGCGGCGTGCATGGAGAAGTGGCATGAGCCTGCTCGAAGTCAGCGGCCTGAACAGCTACTACGGCGACAGCCACATCCTGTTCGACGTCGGCCTGAGGGTCGAGAAGAACGAGGTCGTGGCGCTGCTCGGCCGCAACGGCGCCGGCAAGAGCACGACGCTGAAGAGCCTGATGGGCGTCGTCACGCCGAAGACAGGCTCCGTCAAGCTCGACGGCGAGGAACTCGCTGGCAAGAAGGCGCACTCGATCGCCCGGCGCGGCATGCAGCTGGTGCACGAGAACCGGCGCATCTTCGGCAGCCTGAACGTCGAGGAAAACATCATCATCGCCGGCCTGACGGCGCAGAACAAATGGCCGCTGGAGCGCATCTACGCGATGTTCCCGCGGCTGAAGGAGCGGCGCACCAGTCGCGGCACCGACCTGTCCGGCGGCGAGCAGCAGATGCTGGCGATTGCGCGCGCGCTGGTCCGCGATCCCAAGATCGTGCTGCTGGACGAGCCGTTCGAGGGCCTTGCGCCGGTTATCGTGCACGATCTGGTGCGCGCCTGCCGCGAACTGGCCGAAGCCGGCCAGACGATCGTTCTGGTGGAGCAGAACCTGGCGGCGACGCTGACGCTCGCCAGCCGCGTCTACATCATCAACAACGGTCATATAGCGCATGAAGGCCCGGCGGCCGACTTGAAGAAGCAGCCGGAACTGCTCCAGCGTTATCTCGGCGTCTGACCGCCGCAATTCGTCTCATGCAAACGATGGCCGAATCTGTCACAAGGCCACGACGGGCGGCGCGAGCATGGCGCCGCCGCAGCATGAGGCTCCCATGGACTTGCCTTTTGATCTCGGCGGCGGCACCGCTTCGCTCGGACACCGCTTCCTGATCGGCCTGCAACCGGGCCATGTCCTGGGCGATCACGACAAGCGGCTCCTGTCGCTGCTGCGGCCGGCCGGGGTCGTCTTTTTCCGCGCCAATTTCATGGCTGATGCGCCCTACGACGAATGGCTCGGCGCCCACCGCGAACTCATGGCCGGCATTCGCGAGTATATCGGCCGCGACGAAGTCCTGTTCGGCATCGACCATGAGGGCGGCGGCGTGCTGCGGCCGCCGGCGCCCATCACCGCCTATGCCTATGCCCGCCGTTGGAAAGAACAGGCCGCCGCCGTCGGCGGTGCCATGGGGCGGGAACTGGCCTCGCTCGGCTTCAACGTCAACTTCGCCCCGGTGCTGGACGTCAACTCGAACCCGGACAATCCCGTCATCGGCCAGCGTGCCTTCGGCGCGACGCCGTCCGAGGTGACGGCGGCGGCGCGGCCGTTCCTGTCGGCCATGCAGGCCGAGGGCGTGCTGGGCTGCCTGAAGCATTTTCCCGGCCACGGCGATACCAGCGTCGATTCCCACTACGGGCTGCCGGCGGTGGACGTCGATGCCGAAACGTTCCGCACGCGCGAACTGGCGCCGTTCCGCGACCTCGCCCGCGGCGAGGCGCGCATGGTCATGACCGCCCACATCGTTTTCCCGCAGATCGATCCCGGCACGCCGGCCACCATGTCGAAGACCATCCTGCAAGACATCCTGCGCGGCGAACTGGGTTTCGAGGGCGTCGTCGTCTCCGACGATCTCGGCATGAAGGCGATTTCGTCCATGCTCGACCGGCCGGAGACGTCGATCCGGCTCGCCAATGCCGGCTGCGACCTGCTGTGCATGTGCGCCTATTGGGCCGACACCGCGCTGATCCTGCGCATCGTCGAGCAGATCGTCGACGGCGTGCGCGAGGGCAAGGTGATGGAGAAGACGCTGGCCGCCTCGCACCGGCGCATCGCCGCGTTGCTGAAAGACGCGCCGCAGCATGCCGTGCGCAGCCTGCCCGAAGAGACGTTCGCGCATCACGCGACGTTGGCGCCGTTGCGCGACAACAGCCCGCGCAAGATCAGCGAAGGCGGCGCCGCCACCGTCTGAGCCTGCCGTCTCAGGGGTTCGGAATACCGCCAGCCAGCACCGTGGCAAAGGCGTCGGCGTCGATATTGCCGCCGGAAATCACGCACACGACGTTGCCCTTGGCGCGTTCGTCGGTGAGCGCCGCCGCCAGCGAGGCCGCACCTGCGCCTTCGGCCACCACTTTCGCCTTGGAAAACAGCAGCCGCATCGCCTCGGTGATCTGCCCGAGGCTGACGGCCGTCGCGCCGTCGATCAGGTCGCGCGCCACCGGCCAGAGTTGCGGCACCAGCGACGGCCCGCCGATGCTCTTGACGAAGGACGGCCGTGTCGCGATTTCGACGATGTCCCCGCCGGCGGCCAACGCCGCCGTCACCGGCGCGGCGTTCTCGTCCTCCGCCGCCAGCACCGTCGCCTGCGGCCGAAGCGCCTTGACGGCGCTGGCGACGCCGGTGGTCAGCGAGCCGTCGCCGTAGGGCGTCACGACGACGTCGACGTCCGGCAGGTCCTCGACGATCTCCAGCCCGATCGTGCCGTTGCCGGCGAGCACCGCCTGGTCGGTGACGGGATTGATCAGAAGTTCGGGCGCATCCGGACGTTCGGCCTCGACGATGGTGCGCCACCACGTCTCCATCGAAATGAAGCGCACCGCGCCGCCCAGCCGCTGCACGCCCTCGATCTTCGTCTTCGGCGCGCCGGAAACCATGTAGGCCGCCATCGGCACGCCGAGCATTCGCGCCGCCGCGGCCATGCCGTAGGCCATGTTGCCGGAGCTTGCCACCGCGACACCGGCGGCGAGTGCCGCACGGTCGCGCGACAGCAGTGCGTTCAGCGCCGGCCGAAGCTTAAAGGCGCCGATCGGCTGCAACGTCTCCAGCTTGAGGAAGATTTTCCGGTCCGGCAGGCCAACGTCGAGAGGTACGAGCGGCGTGCGCACGACGTGCGGCGCCAGCCGCTCGCGCGCGGCCCCGATCTCTGCGAGCGTCGGACGGTGCGGCCCGGTCATTCGGTCGCCGGCCTCGCGGCCAGATCGCCCAACGCCCTTTCCTCCGTACGGGAGTAGACGTTGAGCGTGAAGCCGATATGGTCCTGCATCAGCGCGCGGGTTCGGTCCAGGTTGCGGTCGAGGGCCGCCTCCATCAGCGCCGTGTGCGCACCGATGGACTGCGCCTCCCTGAGCGCTGCCATGGCGTCGTCGGACGCGCCCCTGTGTCCGGCAGCGGCGGCGCGCACCGCCGGCGTCAGGCTGAGCGCGCGGTGGTGGCGGCGCAGCTGGTCGGAGACGGTGGCGCGAAAACGCATCAGCCAGCCGGGCTCGGCGGCACTCAAAAGTGCGGCATGGAAGGCTTCGTGGCACTCGTCCCAGGCGTCGATCGCCGCGTCGGACGGGTCCTCCAGCGCCGTCTTGCAGCGCGACAGCCGGTAGTGCGTCGTCACCACCGCCTCTTCCCAGCCGCTGCCGCCCTTTTCGACCGATTCCAGCAGCAGCGGTACCTCGACCACCAGCCGTGCCCGCGACAGGTCTTCCAGTTCGCGACGCGAGACGGGGGCGACGGCGAAGCCGCGATTGGAAACGGCGGTGACGAGGCGCTCGGCCTCCAGCCTGGACAGCGCCTCGCGCAGCGGCGTCCAGCCGACGCCGTAGGCTTCTCCCAGCATGGCGAGCTTGAGCGCGGCGCCCGGCATCAGGCGCGCGGTGAGGATATCGCGGCGCAGCAGCCGGTAGGCCGTCTCCGTCTTCGTCGCGCGTTCCTTGCGGTCGTCCATCGCAGTCTCCGCTGCCCCCAGACCGACGAAGGATTATATATCATGAGACCCATCGGCAAGAAATATATATAATGTTGACGCAGCCCTAGGAACCTGCTCATCTTGTGCCAAGCTGCCATGGCAATGGCGGCGTGGACCATGGGAGGAGTTCATGAAGAAGTTCAAGGCGGGCCTGTTGTCGGGCCTGATCGTGGCTGGCACGTTCGCTGCTAGCCTCGCTGTTGCCGCCGCAGATCCGATCAAGATCGGCATTGCCAATTTCGGCGAGCACCCGCAGCTCAACGCCGCCATCGCCGGCTTCAAGAAGGCGCTGACCGATGGCGGCTATGCCGAGGGCAAGGACGTCGTCTACAGCGAGAGCCACACCAATTTCGACGCTTCGCTGGTGCCGCAGATGATCGCCAAGCTTCAGGCCGAAAACCCGAAGCTGATGTATACCATCACCACCCCGGTCTCGCAGATCGCCAAGAAGGCGCTCGCCGGCTCGGGCATCCCGATCGTCTTCGCGGCGGTGACCGATCCGGTCGCGGCCAAGCTGGTGCCCTCCTGGGATGCCGGTGACGAAGGCATGACCGGCGCCACCGACTTGCAGGATATGGCTGCCGTCATGGCCTTCACCAAGAAGCTTTTGCCCAACGCCAAGCGGTTCGGCGTGCCCTACAATCCGGGCGAGGCCAACGACGTGGCGCTGCTCGCCAAGATCAAGGAAGTGGCGCCCGCGGCGGGCTTCGAGGTGGTCGAGGTCGGCGTCGACAACGTCAACGATATCCAGCAGCGGATCGCCTCGCTGGCCGGCAAGGTGGACGTCATCTACACGCCTGCCTCGAACCTGTTGCAGCCGGCCATCGCCGCCGTCTCGGCCGCCGCCCGCCAGGCCGGCATCCCGATCGTCAATTCCGACGACGGCGCCGTGCGCAAGGACATCGTGCCGGCCTCCTTCGCGGTCAACTACACGCAGGTCGGCATCAACGCCGGTAAGATCGCCGTCGAGATCCTCAAGGGCAAGAACCCCAAGGACATTCCGCCGTCGCGTCCCGCCTACGAGGACCACGCGCCGACCATCTCGAAGAAGGCTATGGCCGAGTTCGGCATCGAGATCCCGGCTTCGCTGGCCGATTGCGGCTGCATCGTCGACTGATTTCGGTCCTTTACGCCAATCGCGGCGGCGCTCCGGCGCCGCCGCCACCGTTCGGGAGGGGCGGATGCTTGAGATCAGATCGGCGCGCAAGGTCTTCCATCGCGGCCAGCCGGACGAGAAGGTTGCGCTCGACGGGCTCGACCTGAAGCTCGCCACCGGCGAGTTCGCCGTCGTCATCGGCTCAAACGGCGCCGGCAAGTCGAGCATGCTCAACGCCATTTCCGGCGCGCTGGTGCTGGATTCCGGCGGCATCGTCATCAACGGCGACGACGTCACCGCCCTGCCCGTGCACAAGCGCGCGGTCAGGCTGGCGCGCGTCTTCCAGGACCCGATGAAGGGTACCGCCGCCTCCATGACGGTGGCCGAGAACATGCTTCTGGCGGAACTCAGGGCGACGAAGCGAACCCTTCGCCAGGGCCTCAACGTCAAGCGTCTGGCCGATTACAAGGAACGGCTGGCGCTGCTCGGGCTGGGGTTGGAGAACCGCCTCAACACCCGCGTCGACCTGCTTTCGGGCGGCCAGCGCCAGTCGCTGTCGCTGATCATGGCCGTCGGTGGCAAGCCGGACCTCCTGCTGCTCGACGAGCATACGGCGGCGCTCGATCCGCGCACCGCCGACATCGTCATGCAGGCGACGGTGCGCGCGGTGGACGCGCTGAAGCTGACCACGCTGATGGTGACCCACAACATGCAGCACGCCGTCGATTTCGGCCACAGCGTCGTCATGCTCGACGCCGGCAAGGTGCGCCTCGAAATCTCCGGGCAGGAGAAGGCCGACGTCACCGTCGCCGACCTCATCGGTCATTTCGCCGTCAAGACCGACCGCATGCTGCTTGCGAGCTAGAGACCCATGGATTTCATCCAGACGACCGTCGAGAGTTTCATCTCGCTCATTCCCGTCACGCTGGCGCAGAGCCTGATCCTGTCCTTCGTGGTGCTGGGCATCATGATCCCGTTCAGGACACTGAACTTCCCGGACCTGACCAGCGAGGGCGCCTTTCCGCTCGGCGGTTGCGTCTGCGGCGTGATGCTGGCCGCCGGCGCCGGCCCGCTGACGGCGATCGCGGCCGCGCTCGTCGCCGGTTTCGCCGCCGGCTGCTGCACGGCCATCATCCATCTGCGCTTCCGCATCCACACGCTGCTCGCCGGCATCCTGATGCTGACCATGCTCTATTCGGTCAACCTGAGGATCATGGGCAAGTCGAACCTGTCGGTGTTCGGCCAGCCGACCGTGTTCGACTGGGCGCCGTTCATGCGGCCGGGCTTCCCGGCGTCGAAAATCGTCATCGCCGGGCTGATCGCGCTGGTTGTCTTCCTCGTCCTCAATTTCTATTTCAAGACGGAGAAGGGCACGGCCATCCGCGCCGTTGGCGCCAATCCCGACATGGCCGAGGCGCAAGGCATCAACGTCTGGGCCGCCACCATCGGCGGCATCGGCCTCGCCAGCGCCTTTTCCGCCACCAGCGGCGCGCTGATGGTGCAGAGCCAGGGCTTCGCCGACGTCAACATGGGTCTCGGCATCCTCATCAACGGCCTTGCCGCGCTGATGATCGGCGAGGCCATCGTCGGCAAGCAGACGGTGCTGCGCCAGCTCGCCGCCCCCTTCGTCGGCGCGGTGGTCTATTACCAGCTCGTGTCGGTCTGCCTTGCCGCCGGCATGCCGCCGCCCGACCTCAAGCTCGCCACCGGCCTGTTCGTGCTCATCATGCTGGCGGCTCCCACCCTTGGCCGCAGCCGCGGCCCGCTGCCGGAACGCGAAACCATCCGCGAATAGAAGAGACAGCCATGACCCGATCGATCGATCTCGCCGCCGCCGAGGCGATGGACGCCGCCGACCCGCTGCGTCCCATGCGCGACCGTTTCGTGCTGCCGCGGGGCGTCATCTATCTCGACGGCAATTCGCTGGGCGCGGCCTCGCCCGCCGTCTTCGCCGAAGTCGAGACGGCGGCGCGGCAGGAATGGGGCGAGGGCCTGATCCGCAGCTGGAACACCGCCGGTTGGTTCGACATGCCGCTGGAACTCGGCCACCGCATCGGTCGCCTGATCGGCGCCGCCGCCGGCCAGACCGTTGTCACCGACACCACCTCGATCAACATCTACAAGGCGCTGCATGCGGCGATGGGCCTGCGCCCCGGCCGCCACGTCATCGTCGCCGAGGGCGGCTCCTTCCCGACCGACCTCTACATGGCCGAGGGGGTCGCGGCGACGCGGCCGGGCGCTCAGCTTAAATTGGAAGGTGTCGACGCGCCGGCCATCGAGGACCTGATCGACGACACGGCCGCAGTGGTGCTGATCAACCACGTCAACTACAAGTCGGGCGAGCTGCGCGACATGGCGGCGTTGACGAAGCGCGCGCACGACGCCGGCGCGCTGGTCGTGTGGGACCTGTGCCATTCCGCCGGCGCCCTGCCGGTGGAGCTCGATGCCTGCGGTGCCGATTTCGCCGTCGGCTGCACCTACAAATATCTCAACGGCGGGCCGGGAGCGCCGGCCTTCATCTATGTCGCGAAGCGCCATCAGGCCGAGGCGCGCCAGCCGCTTTCCGGCTGGTGGGGCCATGCGCGGCCGTTTGCCTTCGAGCAGGGCTACGATGCCGATGCCGGCATCCGCCGCTTCCAGTGCGGCACGCAGGGCATCCTGTCGCTACGCGCGCTGAAAGGCGCGCTCGACGTCTGGGACGAGGTCGACATGCAGGCGCTGCGCAAGAAAAGCATCGCGCTGGCCGACCTGTTCATCGAACTGGTGGAGATGCGTTGCGCCGGCCACGGGCTCGAACTGGAAAGTCCGCGCGACGGGTCGAAGCGCGGCAGCCAGGTGTCGTTCGCGCAGGAAAACGCCTATGCCGTTATGCAGGCGTTGATAGCGCGCGGCGTCATCGGCGACTTCCGCGCTCCGTCCACCCTGCGCTTCGGCTTCACGCCGCTCTATGTCGGCTATGCCGACGTGTGGAAGGCGGTCGACGCGCTGGCGGACGTCCTGAACACAGGCGCTTGGAAAGACCCGCGCTTCGCGGTCAGGGCGGCGGTGACGTGATCCTTGCTTCAGTCGATAGTCGCGGCTGAAGAGCCGTCTTTGCGGCGGAAACGCTCCCTCACACCCCTAGATAACGGTCTTGCAAGTCCGGCGTCAGCGTCTCGGGTGTGCCGGAAAAAACAGTCGTGCCCTTCTCCAGAACGAAGCAGCGATCGGCCACCGGCAGCAGTTCCGACAGCGTCTTGTCCACCACCAGGATCGACTGGCCGGTGGTCTTGAGCGTGCGGATCGCGCGCCAGATGTCTTGCCGGATCACCGGCGCCAGTCCTTCGGTCGCCTCGTCGAGGATGAGCAGCGACGGATTGGTCATCAGCGCCCGGCCGATGGCCAGCATCTGCTGTTCGCCGCCCGAAAGCGTCGAGGCGTACTGGTCACGCCGCTCGCCGAGACGAGGGAACAGCGCCACCACCTTGTCGGTGGTCCATGTGCCGCCACGCGCGGCGGCGACGAGATTTTCGTGAACGGTCAGATTGGGAAAGCAGCGGCGGCCTTCCGGCACCAGCCCGATGCCGAGGCGAGCGATGCGGTGCGGCCGCTGGCCGGCGATGGCGCGGCCGGCAAAGCGGATCGAGCCGCCACGCGGCCTGACCAGGCCGAGCACCGAGCCGATCGTCGTCGTCTTGCCCATGCCGTTGCGGCCCATCAGCGCCACCACCTCGCCCTCGCGCACGTCGAGCGTCACGCCGAACAGCGCCTGCGAGGCACCGTAAAAGCTTTCCAGCCCTTCGATCTCCAGAAGGCTCATGCCGTCTCTCCGAGATAGGCGCGGCGCACTTCCGGGTCGTTGCGGATGTCGTCGGCCGTGCCGGTGGCGACGATGCGGCCGTAGACCAGAACCGAAATGCGGTCGGCCAGCGCGAAGACGGCTTCCATGTCGTGCTCGACCAGCAGGATCGGCGCTTCGCGGCGCAGGTCGTCGAGGAACTTCGTCAGCGCGCGCGAGCCTTCCGGCCCCATGCCCGCCATCGGCTCGTCGAACAGGAAGGCTTTCGGTCCGAGCGCCAGCGCGACGGCGATCTCCAACTGCCGCCGCTCGCCGTGCGACAGTTCCGCCGCCGGAACCCCGGCGCGCCCGGCCAGACCGACGCGCTCCAGCATCGCCATGGCAGGTTCCGTCAGGCCGGCGTCACTCGTCACAGGCCGCAGGAAGCGGAAGCTCGATCCCTGTCTGGCCTGCACCGCCAGCATGACGTTGCGCAGGGCGGAAAACTCCGGCATCAGCGACGATATCTGGAAGCTGCGGCCGAGTCCCAGCCGGGCGCGGCCGGCCATGTCGAGGCCGCCGACGTCTCGGCCGAGGAAGCGGATCGAGCCGCTGTCGGGCTTGAGCGAGCCGGAGATCTGGTGGATCAGCGTCGACTTGCCGGCGCCGTTGGGGCCGATCAGCGCGTGGATCTCGCCCGGCAGCAGCGTCAGGCTGACGCCGTCGGTCGCTTTCAGCGCGCCGAAGCTCTTGCGCAGGTCGCTTATTTCGAGAACCGGCTCAGCCATGGCGCGCCTTTCCGGCCAGCAGGCCGAGCAGCCCGCCGCGCGCGAACAGCACGACCATGAGCAGGACGAGGCCGAGGAAGAACTGCCAGCGCTCGGTGATGCCGCCGAGAACGTATTCGATCAGCACATAGAGCATGGCGCCGGCGACCGGGCCGAACAGCCGCCCCTTGCCGCCGAGGATGATCAGCACGATCAGTTCGCCCGACATCTGCCACGACAGCATGGACGGGCTGACGAACTTGTTGAGGTCGGCGAACAGCGCGCCGGCCACGCCCGTCACCATGGCCGAGACGACGAAGGCGGTGAGCCTGATGCCGAAGGGCGCGATGCCGACGGCGGCGAGCCGCACCGGATTCTGCCGGGCGCCTTCGAGCGCCGCGCCGAAGCGCGAGCCGCGCAGCAGCCAGAACAGCGCCAGGCCGCCAAGCAGCAGCGCGTAGCAGATCAGGAAGAAGGGCAGCGGCAGCGCCGTGTTGACGCCCGGAAAGGTGTCGCGCACGAAGATCGACAGCCCGTCCTCGCCGCCATAGGCCGGCCAGGAGACGGCGAAGTAGTAGATCATCTGCGCGAAGGCGAGCGTGATCATGATGAAGTAGACGCCGGCGGTGCGCAGGCTTATGGCGCCGATGGGCAGCGCCACGAGGCCGCACAGGACCGCCGCGACGAGCCAGATCCACGGCATCGATGCGGTGCCTTCAAACCCGAGAAAAAGCGGCTCTGCGTTGAAGGCGTGGGTGGACAGGATGCCGGCCGCGTAGCCGCCGAGGCCGAAGAAGGCGGCGTGACCGAATGAGACGAGCCCGCCGAGGCCGAGCGCGACGTTGAGGCCGACTGCGGCCAGCGCCAGGATGGCGGCGCGGGTGGCGAGCGTGATGTAGAACGGTTCGCCCATCGCCTGCGCGGCAAGCGGGAAGGCGACGAGCAGCAGCGCCAGGCCGGTGTTGACGGCGGTTTCGCGGGTCATGGCCATCCTCACGCCTGCGCCGAGAACAGGCCGCGCGGCCGCAACGCCAGGATCAGCGCCATGACGATGTAGATCAGCATCGAGGCGATGGCCGCCCCGATGGCGCCGGCCTGCGCCGGCGGCAATGCGAGCGCCAGCACCTTGGGCAACAGGAAGCGCCCCATCGTGTCGACGACGCCGACCAGGATCGCGCCGAACAACGCGCCCTTGATCGAGCCGATGCCGCCGATGACGATGACGACGAAGGCGAGGATCAGCGCCGGCTCGCCCATGCCGACCTGCACCGATTGCAGCGCGCCGACCATCGCGCCGGCGAGGCCGGCGAGTGCCGCGCCGAGCGCGAAGACGACGGTGTAGAGCGTGCGGATATCGACGCCGAGCGCCGCGATCATCTCGCGGTCGGACTCGCCTGCGCGGATGCGCATGCCGAGCCGCGTCCGGGAAATCAGCAGGTAAAGACCGAGAGCGACGCCGCCGCCGACGCCGATCAGCGCCAGGCGGTAGAGCTGGTACCGGCCGCCACCGGGCAGCGGCACCGCGCCTTGTAAGAGCGGCGGGATGTTGAGGTAGAGCGGGAAGGAGCCGAACAGCCAGCGCGTCCCTTCCGAGAAGATCAGGATCAGCGCGAAGGTGGCGAGCACCTGGTCGAGATGGTCGCGCTCGTAGAGCCGGCGGATCACCACGACTTCCATCAGCGCGCCCGCGGCGGCCGCGGCGGCGATGCTGGCGACGAGCCCGATCCAGAACGAGCCGGTGGCAGTCGCCACCGCCGCGCAGGCGAAGGCGCCGACCATGTAGAGCGAGCCGTGGGCGAGGTTGATCAGGCCCATGACGCCGAAGATCAGCGTCAGTCCGGCCGCCATCAAAAACAGCATCATGCCGAGTTGCAGGCCGTTCAGCAGTTGCTCGATGAGGAGTTCGACGGACAAGGCACGCTTTCGCTGGCTGGTTCAGGGGATAAGTGCGACGGCGACCGTCTCCCTCTTCCCGTTTGCGGGGAGGGGGTAAGGGTGAGGGGCAGTGCCGACGTCGCAGGACCTGGCGCCACCCTCATCCGAACACCTGCACCTTCTCCCGCAAAGGGGAGAAGGAAGCTGCCTCACATCTTGCACTGATCGGCGTAGGCGTCGCCGTGCTTCTCGAAGGCGGTGGCGATGATCTTGTTGGTCAGCACGCCGTCTTCCTTCACCACCTCGCGCACATAGATGTTCTGGATCGGGTGCTGGTTTGTGTTGAAGGTGAACTCGCCGCGCACCGACTTGAAGTCGGCCGCCTTGAGGGCGGCGCGGAAGGCGTCCTTGTCCTTGACGCTGGCCTTGGCGAGCGCCGAGACGATCAGGTTCGCCGTATCCCAGCTCTGCGCCGCGTAGATCGAGGGCAGGCGCTTGTATTCGGCCTTGAAGGCCTCGACGAAGTTCTTGTTTGCCTCGTTGTCGAGGTCGTGCGACCAGCTGGCCGAGTTCTTGACGCCGAGCGCGGCGTCGCCGACGGCCGGCAACACGTCCTGGCTGAAGGAGAAGCTGGGGCCGAGCACCGGGATGTTCACGCCCGACTGGGCGTATTGCTTCATGAAGGCGATGCCCATGCCGCCGGGCAGGAAGAAGAACACCGAATCGGCGCCCGAATCGCGAATCTGGGCGATTTCGGCGGCATAGTCGGTCTGGCCGACCTGGGTGTAGATCTCGCCCGCCAGTTCGCCCTTGTAGTAGCGCTTGAAGCCGGTCAGCGAATCCTTGCCGGCCGGATAGTTGGGCGCGAGGATGAAGGTCTTCTTGTAGTCCTTGTTGGCGTATTGCCCCATAGCCTCGTGGAAATTGTCGTTCTGGTAGGCAACGTTGAAATAGTTCTTGTTGCACTTGGCGCCGGCCAGCGCCGAAGGCCCGGCATTGGGCGACAGGTAGACGATATCCTGCGCCACCACGCTGGGCACCACCGCCATGGCGAGGTTCGACCAGATGATGCCGGTCATCAGGTCCACCTTGTCGCTCTGGATCATCTTGTCGGCGATCTGTACGGCAAGCTCGGGCTTCTGCGCGTCGTCCTCGACGACCAGCTCGATGTCCTTGTTGCCGGACTGCTTGATGGCGAGCTGGAAGGCGTCGCGCATGTCGACACCAAGGCCCGCGCCGCCGCCCGAAAGCGTGGTGATGACGCCGATTTTTACCGGTTCGGCGAAGGCCAGCCCCGCCACCGTCATCGACAGGCCGACAATGCTTGCCGTCAAAATTTTCTTCATATCGATCTCCTCCAAGAGCTCCCTTTTGTTTTTGCTGAAATCTACAGCCGGGTCCGAACTTTCCAGAGTTCGGGGAACAGTTCAACCTCGAGCATCTTGCGAAGATAGGAGACGCCGCCGGTTCCGCCCGTTCCGCGCTTCAGGCCGATGATGCGTTCCACCGTGGTGACGTGGTTGAAGCGCCAGCGGCGGAAGTAGTCTTCGAAGTCGACCAGTTTCTCGGCCAGTTCGTAGAGCATCCAGTGGCGCTGCGGCTCGCGGTAGACGGCCTGCCAGGCGTCGAGCACCGCCTCGCTCTCGGTGCGCGTGTCGCGCCAGTCGCTGCGCGTCGCCTCGGCGCCGATGTCGAAGCCGTTGCGTCCGAGCAGGAGGATCGCCTCGTCGTAGAGCGACGGCTGTGAAAGGATCGCCTCCAGCTTTGCCGTCAGGTCGGGGCGGTGGGCGTGCGGCCGCAGCATGGCGAGGTTGCGGTTGCCGGCCATGTATTCGATGGCGCGGTATTGCCAGGACTGGAAGCCGGAGGACTGGCCGAGCGCGCCGCGGAACTCGGTGTATTCGCTGGGCGTCATGGTGCGCAGCACGTCCCAGGCGTTGTTGAGCTGTTCGAAGATGCGTGCCACGCGCGCCAGCATCTTGAAGGTCGGCTCAAGCCGGTCGGCGCGGATTTCGCGCACGGCGGCGGCAAGTTCGTGCAGCGCCAGCTTCATCCACAGCTCCGACGTCTGGTGCTGGATGATGAACAGCATCTCGTCATGCGCCGTCGACAGCGGCGCCTGCGCGTCGAGCACTTTTTCCAGATGCAGGTAGTCGCTGTAGGACATGCGGTCCCTGAACGACATCTGCGCCCCTTCCGTGGAAGGATCGTAGGGCTTGCTCACTTTGTAGCCTCCGTGCGCAGGCGGAAACGCTGGATCTTGCCGGTTTGCGTCTTCGGCAACGCCTCGACGAACTTGACCGAGCGCGGATATTTGTAAGGCGCGATCGTCGCCTTGACGTGGTCTTGCAGCCGCTTGACCATCAGCGCGTCGCCGACGGCGCCCTTGACCAGCACGACATGCGCCTCGACGATCTGGCCACGGTCGGTGTCCGGCGCGCCGATGACGGCGCATTCGGCGACGTCGGCATGGGCGAGAAGCGCTGCTTCCACTTCCGGGCCGGCGATGTTGTAGCCGGCCGAGACGATCATGTCGTCGGAGCGGGCGGCGAAGTGGAAGAAGCCGTCCTCGTCCTGGTAGAAGGAATCGCCGGTCAGGTTCCAGCCGTCGCGGACATAGACGCGCTGGCGGTCGTCGGCCATGTAGCGGCAACCGGTCGGGCCGCGCACCGCCAGCCTGCCGACCGTGCCGCGCGGCATGTCCTTCATTTCGTCGTCGACGATGCGCGCCTCGTAGCCGCCGACCGGCCTGCCGGTGGAGGCCGGCTTCATGTCGGCGAAGCGGTTGGTGACGAAGATATGCAGCATTTCGGTGGCGCCGATGCCGTCGAGGATCGGCTTGCCGGTCTTCTTCACCCATTCCTCGAAGACCGGGCCGGGCAGCGTCTCGCCGGCCGAGACGGCGACGCGCAGCGACGACAGGTCGGCGCCCTCGTCCATCGCCTTCATCATCGCCCGGTAGGCGGTGGGGGCGGTGAAGGAAATCGTCGCCCGGTATTTTTCGATGATGGCGATCATGTTGGGCGGCGTGGCGCTTTCGAGCAGCGTCGCGGCCGCGCCGAAGCGCAGGGGGAAGATCGCCAGCCCGCCGAGGCCGAAAGTGAAGGCGAGCGGCGGCGAACCGACGAACACGTCGTCGGGCGTCACGCCGAGCACTTCCTTCGCATAGCCGTCGGCGATGATGAGCAGGTCGCGGTGGAAGTGCATCGTCGCCTTCGGCACGCCGGTGGTGCCGGAGGTGAAGCCGAGCAGGGCGACGTCGTCGCGGCCGGTCTTCACCGCTTCGAACAGCACCGGCTTGTCGAGCGCGACGCGGTCGAGTTCGGCGTCGTGGTTGGCGGTGCCGTCGAAGCCGATGACTTTTTTGAGGAAGCGGCTGTCCTTGGCGCAGGCGACCATCTCGTCCATCAGCCGCGTGTCGCACAGCGCCAGCGAGATTTCCGCCTTGTCGACGATCTTGGCCAGTTCGCCGGCACGCAGCATCGGCATGGTGTTGACCACGACGGCGCCGGCCTTGGTGGCGGCCAGCCAGCAGGCCACCATGGCCGGATTGTTGGCCGAGCGGATGAGCACGCGGTTGCCGGGCTTGACGCCATAGCTCTCGACCAGCGCGTGCGCCAGCCGGTTGGTCCAGTCCGACAACTCCTTGTAGGTGCGCCGCCGCCCGTTGCCGATCAGCGCGGTATGGTCGCCGAAGCCCTTCTCGACCATGCGGTCGGTGAGTTCGACGCCGGCGTTGATGAAATCGGGATACTGGAAACCGTCGAGCAGGAAGTCCGGCCATTCGGCCTGCGGCGGCAGGTTGTCGCGCGTGAAGGTGTCGGTATGCGCTGACGGTCCAAGCATTCTCAATCGGTCCCCCTGTTCCGGTTTCCTGCGGCGGTTCCGCCGGTGAGGCGAAGGGCGCATCGGCAGGGCCGGCCGGTCGTGAAGCGTCGGGTGGGGCGGATGTGCGCAGGTCTGCCCGCGTTCGACTGCGATGAAGGGCGCCTTCAGGCGCCGGCTGCATCGCTCGCGGGTGGCACAGCGAGACCTCCCATGCTCGACTGATGCGAGGACCATCGCACCGGCCTGTTTTTATTTCAAGCATAAAGTTTTTGACGGCCGCGCATTGACGGCACCCGTTGCGCTCGCCATTGCTGTCCGGCCAGCGATGCTGAGGGAGGATGCCGGTGCTCGAACGACGGATCAGCGATTGGGACGACGCCTACGCCAACAGTCCACACATCGTCGGCAGCGACGATCTGCCAGATCTTTGGGCGACGCGGGCGAAGACCTTTCGCGACGAGTGCTCGGCGGAAGGCCGCGCCAGGCTGGACATCGCTTATGGCGAGCGGCCGCGCAACCGGCTGGACCTGTTTTTGCCGCGCGGCGAGTCGGCCGGCCTCGTCGTTTTCATCCATGGCGGCTACTGGATGGCGTTCGACAAGGGGTCGTGGTCGCATCTGGCGCGCGGTGTCGTGGAAAGCGGCTATGCGGTTGCCATGCCGTCCTACACGCTCTGCCCCGAGGTGCGGATCGCCGATATTTCGCGCGAGGTCGGCGCGGCGATTGCAAAGGCGGCCGACCTCGTTGCCGGCCCGGTCATGCTGACCGGCCATTCCGCCGGCGGCCATCTGGCGAGCCGCATGGTGTCGGCCACCACGCCGTTGCCGCCGTCGGTGCAGAAGCGCATCCGCAACGTTGTCTCGATTTCCGGCTTGCATGATCTGCGCCCGCTGATGGCGACGGGCATGAACGACACGCTTCATCTGGACGAGGCCGAGGCGCTGGCCGAAAGCTCGGCGCTACTGAGGCCGATGGCCGGCGCGCGCATCACCTGCTGGGCCGGTGGCGGCGAGCGCGGCGAGTTTTTGCGCCAGAACGCCCTGCTGGCAAACGTCTGGACAGGATTGGGCGCCGCCACCGCTGCCGTGGTCGAACCGGATCGCCATCATTTCAGCGTCATCGAAGGCCTGTGCGAGCCCGGTCACGCGCTGACGCGTACGCTGCTTGGCTGAGCAGGGCGTGTCCCGTCAGTAAGCCGGCGCACCCGCCGCGTTGTCTGAAAACACCAGTTCCGTCTTGCCGCCGCCTGGCGACAGCGCACGGTCGAGCAGCGCCTCGGCGTGGTCGTTGCGCTGGCGAGCGCTGTCGGCGCCCATCACCACCACGACGATCTGCCGGCCGTCGGCGCTGTAGGAGGTGACGATGTTGAAGCCGGAGGCGCGGATATAGCCGGTCTTGATGCCGTCCACGCCGCGCACCCGGCCGAGCATGTCGTTGTGGCCGCGCACCAGCCGGCCGCGAAACATGAAGTCCGTCGCCGAGAAATAGTGATAGTATTGCGGGAAGCGGGCCCTGAGCGACATGCCCAGCACCGCCATGTCGCGCGCCGTCGTGTGCTGGTCGTCGTCCGGCAGGCCGGACGCGTTGCGGAAGACGGTGGCGCGCATGCCGATCTGCCGCGCCTTGGCGGTCATCTGGGCGGCGAACGCGTCCTCGCTGCCGCCGAGATATTCACCCACCGCCACCGCCACGTCGTTGGCCGACTTCACCACCAGCGCGCGGATGGCTGAATCGACGTCGATCGTCTCGCCAGGCTTGAAGCGCAGCTTGGTCGGCGGTTGCGAGGCGGCATGCGCCGAAACGGGAATTTGCGTTTCCTTCGTCACCCGGCCGCTGTCCAGCGCCTCGAACAAAAGATAGAGCGTCATCATCTTGGTCAGCGAGGCCGGATAGCGCGGCTGCGTCGAGTTCATCTCGAACAGCGTCTTGCCGGTTTTCGCGTCGACCACGATGGCCGCGTATTTCTGCTGCGGCGCCGGCACGGTCAGCACCTGCTCGGGCGGCGTCGCCGTCGTGCAGCCGGCAACGAACAGCAGGATGAAAAGGGCAGCAAGGCTGCGGAGGGCGAGCGGGGGCAGGCTCTGGATCGACAAGGCGGGCTTTTCTGACGGGACGCGGATGACGTTCCTCTAGCTTAAGCCGGCGCTTGCGTCCATTTGGTTAACGCAGCGCCCGGCGATGTCCACCGTGCATGACCGGCTTGCGCGACGGCAACGGAAAGCGTCTGCTGGCCGAACAGCGATTCAGGAGGGGAAATGAAAACCGTCACCATTGAAGCGAAAGGCATTTCGGTTTCGCTCGACCTTGCCGTCGGCCATATCGCCGCCATGGCCGTGAAAGCGGGTGGGCGAAACCTGCACCCGCTGCATCGTGCGCCATGGATCGACGAGCCGCGCGAGACGTTGCCGGTGGACCTGCCCGACGGGGTGTTGCGCCTGTCCGGCGATTTCCTCTGCGCGCCGTTTTCGGTTGCGGACGTCGAGGCAGCACCGCTGCATGGCTGGCCGGCCAACAGCCCGTGGGACCTGATGGAAAGCGCGGCGATCGAAGGTGGCCGGCAGGCTCGCTTCCGGCTGCGCCGTCCCGTCATGGGCGCCCTTGTGGAGAAAATCCTGACCCTGCGCGACGGCCATCCCTTTCTGTACCAGGAGCACGCCTTTGTCGGCGGCCATGGCGCCATCTCCGTCGCCCACCATGCCATGACGGTCATGCGCGACGGCGGTCGGCTCGCCTTTTCGCCCAAGCGCGTGGCGGCGACCGGCCCCGATCCGCTGGAGCCGGACCCGGCGCGCGGCCGTTTCCTGCTCGCCTATCCGGCGCGCACGCACGATCTCGGCGCTTTTCCTGCGGCTGCCGGCGGAACCGTCGATCTGGCGGATTACAGCATGGATCGCCGCCACGAGGACTTCGTCACGCTGGTCGAGGCTGACCACGACGGTCCCGCCTGGACGGCGGTGGCGCGCCGGGCGGAAAAGGACCTTGTCCTGGTGTTGAAGAACCCGGCCGAACTGCCGGTGACGATGCTGTGGCTGTCCAACGGCGGCCGCGACTATGCGCCGTGGAACGGCCGCCATCGCGGCGTCCTCGGCATCGAGGACGGCCGTACGGCGGTCGGCCATGCCGCCTCGCTCGGCGACAACTGGCTGAAGCGCGAAGGTGTGCCGACCGCTTTTGAATTGGCCGAAGGCCGGCGCGTCGCCTTCCGGCAGGTCATCGGCGCGGTTCCGCTCGAGAGCGATGAGCCGCCGCGCTCGGTGACGGCGAGCCACGGGCGCCTGCGGCTGGACCTGGCCGGCGGGGAGCGGCGGGACTTGCCCTTCGACGACGGCTTCCTGCGCGCCGGCCAGCCCGGCTGAGCGGAACGGACCGGACGCCCCGGCGTTTTGAAATTGCCACGATCTGCCGCACAATGGCTGCGGAGAAACGAGTGCAGGTTCGAAATCGCCATGTCCGAGATCGCCCACATCGCTGCCACCCTGTTCAAGCATGCGGGCAAGGCGGCCCGCGTCGTCGTTGCCATCGCCGGCCCGCCGGGGTCGGGCAAATCGACCTTGTCGGCGGCGCTGCACGACGTGCTGCCCGAGGGCAGCGCCGTCGTCGTTCCGATGGACGGCTTTCACTATGACGACATCGTGCTCGACAGGCGCGGCCTGCGTGCTCGCAAGGGCGCCCCCGAGACGTTCGACTTCGGCGGCTTCGAGACGCTTCTGAAGCGCATCCGCGCGCGCGAGCCGGAAATCGCCATCCCGGTGTTCGACCGCAGCATCGAGCTGTCCCGCGCCGCCGCGGCGATCGTCGCGGCCGACACGCGCTTCGTTCTGGTCGAGGGCAATTACCTCCTGCTCGACGAGGAGCCGTGGTCGCGGCTGGCGCCGCTGTTCGATTTCTCGCTTTTCGTCGAGGTGCCGCGCAACGAATTGGAGCGGCGGCTGCGCCAGCGCTGGCACGAGCATGGCAAGAGCGACGCGGACGCCATCGCCTGGATCGCGTCCAACGACATGCCCAACATCGAGCGCGTGCTCGCGCGCCGTCGCCCTGCCGACCTCGTCGTCGGAGCCTGGGACTGAGCGGCAGGAACCTTGGCCCGGCTCGCCCGTTATGGCCCAACGGCGCTCCTGCCGAAGTGTGAGGACGTTCCATGGCTGCGCATGTGAAGAAGACCGCGGCCCGCGCTGCCGGGAGTGGGGCCGGCAAGGCGACCGGGAAAGCCACCCGGACGGAAGCGGTTGCCGCGCACCCGAAGGAGGCCAAGCCCGTCTTCGGCAAGGCGGCGCCGAAAAAGGTCGTGCCGATAACCGCGAACAAGGGATCGAAGCCGCCAGCATCGAAGAATGCGCCCCGCAAGGCGGACGCTCAGGCGAAGGACGGCGGCGGCTCCGTCGTCGCCAAGGTGGCCCGCGCCGCAAGGACGACGGCTGCCGTCGCGGTCGGCGCCGTGGTGGCCACGGCCAAGCTGGCGAAGCCTTCGCGCAAGCGCAAGGACGGCGGGTCGGCCGGATAAGGCGGTTCAGGCAGGTGGTTTCGATGCCGCAAGCGGCAGGTGAAGTCAGCCTTTCGCCGGAATCGTCAGCCCGCGCTGCACCGCCGGGCGGGCCAGGCCGCGCTCCAGCCATTTCGCGACGGTCGGGAAATCGTCGAAGCCGACGAGGTCGCGCGCTCCGTAGAAGCCGACCAGGTTGCGTACCCAGCCGAGCGTCGCCACGTCGGCAATGGTGTAGGCGTCGCCCATGATCCAGCTTCGGCCGGCAAGCCGCGTCTCCAGCACGCCGATCAGCCGGCGCGATTCGGTCGCATAGCGTTCCAGCGGCCGCTTGTCCTCGATCGCGCGGCCGGCGAATTTGTGGAAGAAGCCGACCTGGCCGAAGATCGGCCCGATCGCCGCCATCTGGAAGAAAACCCACTGGATCGTCTCGTAGCGCGCCGCCGCGTCGGCCGGCAGGAGCTTGCCGGTCTTCTCGGCGAGATAGAGCAGGATGGCGCCGGATTCGAACAGGGCGAGCGGCTTTCCGTCCGGTCCGTCAGGATCGATGATGGCCGGAATCTTGCCGTTCGGGTTAAGCGCCAGATATTCCGGCGTCCACGATTCGTCCTTGCCGATGTCGATATAGTGCGCCTCGTAGGGCAGGCCGATCTCCTCCAGCATGATCGATACCTTCACGCCGTTCGGCGTCGGCGCGGAGTAGAGTTGCAGGCGCTCGGGTTGCCTGGCCGGCCAGCGCGAGGCGATCGGAAAGGCGGAAAGGTCGGCCATGGGGAACTCCTGAAGCGGGTGCCGGGGGGCTGCGGGGGGAGGACGTTCGTCAAATAGGCGCGCGTCGCGCGTTGCAATCGGCGTGGGATCTCAGACGGCCTTGAAGGCCAGCACCGCGTTGGTGCCGCCGAAGGCGAAGGCGTTGGAGAGCGCGGCGCGCACGGCGCGCTCGCGCGCCACGTTGGGCGTCACGTCGAGGTCGCAATCCGGGTCCGGCTCGCGATAATTCGCCGTCGGCGGCACAAGTCCCTCGCGGATTGCCATGACGCAGGCGATCATCTCGATGGCGCCGGAGGCGCCGAGGCAATGAGCGTGCATCGATTTTGTCGAGGAGATCGACAGCTTGCCCGCATGAGCGCCGAAGGCGCGCTTGATCGCCGCCGTCTCGATCTGGTCGTTGGCCTTGGTGCCGGTGCCGTGAGCGTTGAGATAGTGGACGTCTTCGGGATTGAGGCCGGCGTCGGCCATGCAGGCGCGCATGGCCTGTTCCGGTCCGTCGACGGTCGGCGCGACGATGTCGGAAGCGTCGGCGGAAAGCCCGACGCCGGCGATTTCAGCCAGGATGGCCGCGCCGCGCGCCGAGGCGTGCTCGTAGCTCTCCAGCACAGCCATGCCGGCGCCTTCGCCCAGCGACAGGCCCTGGCGGTCGGCGGAAAACGGCCGGCAGGTGTCGGGCGAAAGCACCCTGAGCGCCTCCCAGGCCTTCATGACGCCCCACACCAGCGGCGCGTCGCTGCCGCCGGCCAGCATGACGTCGGCGCGGCCGAGGCGGATCTGGTCCACCGCCGATGCGATGGCATGGTTGGCCGACGAGCAGGCCGAAGTGACGCCGAACACCGGGCCGCGCAGGCCGAGCGCCATGGAAACCTGGCCGGCGGCGGCTCCGGGCATCACCTTCGGCACGGAGAAGATGCCGGCGCGGTTCTTCCCTTCCAGCAGGATTGCCCGGTAGTTTTCCTCGATCGTCTCCCAGCCACACACGCCGACGCCGACCGTGGCGCCCATGCGCCGGCCGGCATCCTCACCCGCCGCAAGGCCGGACTGGGCGAATGCCTCGCGCGCGGCGATGACCGCAAGCAGGCTGAAGCGGTCCATCGAAACCGTCTGCTTGCGGTCGATGCCATGCTCCGGCAAGGTTTTGATTTCCGCGCCGGTACGCACCTTGATGTCGTGCAGGTGCTGGTTCTCGATCGGCCCGATGCCCGAGCGCCCCGCGCGCATGCCCTGCCAGATCGCTCCGGCGCTGGTGCCCATGGCACAGATGCCGCCCAGCCCGGTGATGACGACACGTCTGCTCATGGAGTGGGGTCAGGCTTTCTTCTTGGCGATCAGCGCCCGCACCGCTTCGACCATGTCGCCGACATTCTTGAGATTGCTCCAGGCATCGGCGGTGTTCATCTCGATCTCGATGCCGTAAGCCTCCTCGAGATCGAAGATGATTTCCGTCAGCTCGAGGGAATGGATGCCGAGCGCGGTCAGCTCGGTGTTCAGCGTGATGTCCTCGCCGCCGGTGTCGGCATGGGCCTTGATTTTCGCGATGATGTCTTGTGCCAGCTCGTCAGCCATCCGGTTCTTTCCTCAATACCGTGCGATGGCCCGAGGGCCGCTTTCTGTATAGAAACCCAAAGCCGGCGGGGCAACAAGCGATATCGACAAAGTCTGCGCCATGCTTAACCTTGGCGCATGGACATGGCACGGCAATCGGCGGGAGAGGCCCTGGCGTCGCAGCGCGTTGCCGGCAGCGCGCGGCTGGGCTGCTTCCTGCGCGACGGCCGCACCCGGCTCAGGACCTTGCATCAGGACGGCGCCGCCAGAATTCGCATGCCTGCCGCGGACAATGGGCCGCTGGAAGCCGTCCTCATCAACACAGCCGGTGGCCTGACCGGCGGCGACCGGCTCGGCTGGTCGGTCGAGGTCGAGGCCGGCGCCGACGCCAGCCTCACCACCCAGGCCTGCGAGAAGGTCTACCGTTCGGCGGCCGGCCGGGCGGAAGTCGCCGTGCGCCTTGACGTCGGCGCCGGCGGCCGCGTCGCCTGGCTGCCGCAGGAAACGATCGTCTTCGACCGTGCCGCCTTTTCGCGGACGCTGGAGGTCGACCTCGCCGAGGGCGCCGAGGCGCTGCTTCTGGAAGCGACCGTTTTCGGCCGGCTGGCCATGGGCGAGCGGGTCGAACAGGGAACGTTTTGCGACCGCTGGCGGGTCCGGCGGGAGGGTGTCCTCGTCCATGCCGAAGCCTTCCGTGTCGGTCCGGCCATCGCGGCCTCGCTGGCGCGGCCGGCGGCCGCCGGCGGCGCGATCGCCGTCGCCACGGTCCTCTTGGTGTCCGCTCAAGCCGAGTCTATGGTGGAGCCGGTCCGCGCCGCCATCGGCGAGGAAGGGGGAGCGAGCTTCTGGACGGTCGGTCGATCCGGCAAGCTTCTTGCGAGGCTTTACGCGGCGGACGGCTACCGCTTGCGCCAACGGCTCGTTCCGCTCGTCCGACTGCTCAACGGGGCTGCGGGCCTGCCGAAACTATGGTCGCTTTGAGGGGACGCCGCGCGCATGAATCTGACGCCACGCGAAAAGGACAAGCTGCTGATTTCCATGGCGGCGATGGTCGCGCGCCGGCGCCTCGAGCGTGGCGTGAAGCTCAATCATCCCGAGGCCATAGCCCTGATCGCCGATTTCGTCGTCGAGGGCGCCCGCGACGGCCGCCCGGTGGCCGAACTGATGGAAGCGGGCGCGCATGTGCTGAGCCGCGCGCAGGTGATGGACGGCGTCGCCGAAATGATCCACGACGTGCAGGTCGAGGCGACCTTTCCCGACGGCACCAAGCTCGTCACCGTGCACGAACCGATCCGCTGAGGGGGACGATCATGCTTGACCTGCGGCCCAATTGCGAATGCTGCGACAAGGATCTGCCGCCGGACGCGGCGGACGCCATGATCTGCACCTTCGAGTGCACCTTCTGCGCCGGTTGCGCCGATAGGGTTCTCGGCGGCGTCTGCCCCAATTGCGGCGGCGATTTCTCGCCGCGGCCGATCCGCCCTGCGGCGATGCTGGCTAGATATCCCGCCTCGACCAAGCGCGTGTTCAAGGCCGAAGGCTGCGGCCGGGCCGAGGCCGCTTAGATCGTGCTCACACAACGAAAGGACCGTTCCATCATGGCCAAGGTTCCCCTGAAAACAGCCGCCCTGTCGGCATTGCTGCTGCTCGTCGCGTTGCCGGCGCAAGCGCATGTCGGCGCCGGCGCCACGTCCTCGTTCGCCGCCGGCTTCGCGCATCCGCTGTCCGGCCTCGACCATATGGCGGTCATGGTGGCGGTCGGCCTGTGGGCGGCGCTGAAAGGCGGCAGGGCATTGTGGGCATGGCCGGCCGCCTTCGTCGGCGTCATGCTGGCCGGCGGCGGGCTCGGCCTGCTCGGCGTTCCGGTGCCGTTCGTCGAACCGGGCATCCTGGCTTCGGTGGTGGCGCTCGGCCTGCTGGTGGCGCTGGCCGTCGATGTGCCGGTCTGGGCCGGTGCGCTGGTCATCGGTCTGTTCGCCCTGCTGCACGGCCATGCGCACGGCACCGAAGTGCCCGAGACGGCGGCGGGACTGGAATATATGGCCGGATTCGCACTGGCGACCGCGCTGCTGCACGGTGTCGGCATCGCTGCCGGGCTGGGCTTCGGCCAGCGCTTCCGCGGCCTTGCGCGCGCGGCCGGTGCCGCTTGTGCAGCGCTCGGCGTCGGCCTCGCTTTCGGCATGATCTGAGGCGGCGCCATGGTTCCGGGAGAAATCGTTCCAGCCGCCGGCGACATCGAACTGAACGCCGGCCGGCCTACCCTCACGCTGAAGGTCGCCAACACCGGCGACCGGCCGATCCAGGTCGGCAGCCACTACCACTTCTTCGAGGTCAACAACGGCCTGCGTTTCGACCGCGACAGCGCGCGCGGCATGCGCCTCGATATTGCCGCCGGCACGGCGGTGCGTTTCGAGCCGGGGCAGGAGCGGGACGTGACGCTGGTGCCGCTCGGCGGCACGCGCACCGTCTACGGCTTCCAGAAGAAAGTGATGGGCGCGCTGTGAGACGGGAGGCGGCGCCTGGCCTGCGTTCAGCCGTTCGGCTTGGCGGCCGCGTAGACCGTCACCTTTTTCGGTCCGTCGAAGGCGACCGCGAGCACGTCGCCGATCAGCACACGGCGGGAATCCAGAGCATGGAACAGCAGCGCGTTGGCTTCGACTTCCTGCCGCAGAAGGGCGATCTCAGCCCGGTGCTGTTCAATCTTGCCGGCGATCGCCGGCGGCGGCCCGCCTTCGGTGCGGGCCGAATCGGCGAGGAGGACGATATCGACCTTGTCGACGCTGGAGGTCTTGCGCACCTGGCTGGTCGCTTCCGTGGTCTTGTCGATGGCTGCCACCACCTTGCCTTCCTCGGCCGCCGCGGTTGCCTTTTCCTCCTGGACGCTGGAGCCGACGATGCTCTTGACGGTCGTGTCGTCGAGGCTCTGCGCCGCAGCAGGCCCCGCCATCGCCGCGAGCAGGGCGAAGATCGTGACCCGATGTCTTGCAGTCCGATGCAAGTCTGTTCTCCCTCGAATACGCCCGCCGGTGGTGCCTGGGCGAAACGGCAAAGCTGCGGCATGGTTCCGGCAATTTCACGGCAATGAACCGATAGGAGAGGACGATGGGTGCTCAACGCTACAAGGGTAGCTGCCAATGCGGTGCCGTGCGCTACGAGGCGACGGCCGATCTCGACAACACGATAAGCTGCAACTGCTCGCGCTGCGGCCGGCTGGGCTCGATCCTGACCTTCACGCCTGAAGATAATTTCACGCTGCTGTCGGGCGAGGACAGCCTGAGCGAATATCTCTTCAACCGCCATGCCATCCATCACCTGTTCTGCAAGGTGTGCGGCATTCAGTCCTTCGCGCGCGGCTCGACGCCCGACGGCAAGGCGGTGATCGCCGTCAACGCCCGCTGCCTGGAGGACGTCGAGCCCGACCGACTGACGCCCAAGAAGGTCGACGGCCGCAGCTTCTGACCGTCCGAGGAGTTCCCATGCCCGTCCGAATTTCCCGCGCCGCCTATGCCCGCATGTACGGTCCGACCGTCGGCGACAGGGTCCGGCTTGCCGATACCGACATCTTCATCGAGGTCGAGAAGGATTTCACCCTCTACGGCGAGGAGGTGAAGTTCGGCGGTGGCAAGGTCATTCGCGACGGCATGGGCCAGAGCCAGTTTTCCCGCGCCGAGGGCGCCATGGACTGCGTCGTCACCAACGCGCTGGTTCTCGACCATACAGGCATCTTCAAGGCCGACATCGGCCTCAGGGACGGGCGCATCGCCGCCATCGGCAAGGCCGGCAATCCCGACACGCAGGACGGTGTGACCATCATTGTCGGTCCCGGCACGGAGGTCATCGCCGGCGAGGGCAAGATCCTCACCGCCGGCGGCATCGACACACACATCCACTTCATCTCGCCGCAGCAGGTGGACGAGGCGCTGAACGCCGGCATCACCTGCATGGTCGGCGGCGGCACAGGCCCGGCGCACGGCACGCTCGCCACCACCTGCACGCCAGGCCCCTGGAACATCGCCCGCATCATCCAGGCCTTCGACGGCCTGCCGATGAACATCGGCGTCTTCGGCAAGGGCAACGCCTCGCTGCCCGGGGCGCTGGAGGAAATGGTGCTGGCGGGCGCCTGCGGGCTGAAGCTGCACGAGGACTGGGGCTCGACGCCGGCGGCCATCGACACCTGCCTTTCGGTCGCCGACGCCTACGACGTGCAGGTGGCGATCCACACCGACACGCTGAACGAGGGCGGCTTCGTCGAGGACACGGTCGCCGCCTTCAAGGGCCGCACGATCCATTCCTTCCACACGGAGGGCGCCGGCGGCGGCCATGCGCCCGACATCATCAAGGTCTGCCAGTACCCGAACGTCATTCCAGCCTCGACCAACCCGACCCGGCCCTACACGGTCAACACCGTGGCCGAGCACCTCGACATGCTGATGGTCTGCCACCACCTGTCGCCGTCGATCCCGGAAGACATCGCCTTCGCCGAAAGCCGCATCCGCAAGGAAACGATCGCCGCCGAGGACATTTTGCATGATCTCGGCGCGTTCTCGGTAATCTCCTCCGACAGTCAGGCCATGGGCCGCGTCGGCGAGATGATTATCCGCGCCTGGCAGACGGCCGACAAGATGAAGAAGCAGCGCGGCGCGCTGCCGCAGGACAAGGGCGGCAACGACAATTTCCGCGCCCGCCGCTACGTCGCCAAGTACACGATCAATCCGGCCATCGCTCATGGCATGGCAGGCGAGATCGGTTCGGTCGAGGTCGGCAAGCGTGCCGATCTGGTGCTGTGGAATCCGGCCTTTTTCGGCGTCAAGCCGGACATGGTGCTGCTCGGCGGCTGGATCGCCACTGCGCCGATGGGCGACCCCAACGGCTCGATCCCGACGCCGCAACCGAGCCATTTTCGGCCGATGTTCGGGTCCTTCGGCAAGGCGTTGCCCAACAGTTCCGTCACTTTCGTGTCGAAGGCCGGCCTGGAGGGCGGCTTGCGCGAGCGCATCGGCGTCGAGAAGAAGATGGTGGCGGTGGAGAACACCCGCTCCGGCATCGGCAAGCGCTCGATGATCCTCAACGACGCCACGCCGCATATGGAGGTCGACCCCGAAACCTACGAGGTGCGCGCCGACGGCGAACTGCTCACCTGCGAGCCGGCGACGGTGCTGCCGATGGCGCAGCGCTACTTCTTGTTCTGAGAGTGACAATCAGACCACCGCCTAAGTCGATTGCCGATTTGCGGTTCATGAAAAATATCCTTTGCGCCGTACACGCTTCGCCAGGTGCGCATTCAACGTATCATGGCCGAAAACTATCAAAGGGAGAGACATTCTCTCGTGAAGTGCTTGGATTCTGCGCCAAGTGATCCGATAATGAGATCATGAACAAGATTTTTCGACTGTCGCAATTGACGCCTTATGAGGCTGATTATGCTCAATGGTGCGCCGAACAGGGCGCATTGCTGCGGGAAGGTCGCCTTGCCGACCTCGACCGCAAGAATCTTGCCGAGGAGATCGAGAGCTTGGGGCGGAGCGACAAGAGGGAGATCGAGCATCGGCTGAAAGTGCTTCTGGTGCACCTCATCAAATACAAGCTTCAACCAAAAGGTCGTTCCGGGAGCTGGCGCGCTACGGTCAAGGAACAGAGATTCCGCATAGCAAAGGTGTTGCGTGAAAGCCCGAGCCTGCGGGACTATCCTGCCGAGGTGCTTGCAGAGGAATATTCTTTCGCCAGACCGGAGGCAGCGATGGAAGCCAATCTTGATGAGGCCCTGATTCCTGAGGATCCTCCCTTTACGGCGGAACAGGTTCTCGACCAGACCTTCTTACCAGACTGAATCTAGGCAACTGGTCGGACATTTTCATGCCCACCGAAACCCTTCCCTCCGCCCACGACATCTTCCCGCATGTCCGCATCGTCATGGGCATGGTCGTCGGCCTGGGCGTGACCCGGCTCCTGTCGGGCGTGGCGCGCATCATCCAGCATCCGAAGCAGGTTCGGCTCTATCCCGTGCACATCGCCTGGGTCGCCTCGCTGCTTTTGATGCTGGTGCATTTCTGGTGGTGGGAGTTCGGCCTGTTTGCCATCGCCGACTGGACCTTCGGCAAATACCTGTTCCTGATCTTCTATGCGGTGGTGCTGTTTTTGATATGCGCGCTGCTGTTTCCCGATTCCATGCAGGATTATCGCGGCTACGAGGACTTTTTCTACTCGCGGCGCGGCTGGTTCTTCGGCCTGCTCGCGCTCACCTACCTGCTCGACATCGCAGACACGCTCCTGAAGGGCGAGGCGCATTTCGCCCGCTTCGGCAACGAATATCTTGTCCGTACGCCGGTCTTCGTCGCCCTTTGCCTTGCGGCGATATGGACGTCGAACCGGCGCTTCCACGCCCTGTTCGTCGCGGCGGCACTGGTCTATCAGATATCGTGGATTCTGCGGCTGTTCGATACCATCCAGTAGCGGCGCAGGCAGCAAAGGAGCGGCCCCATGAAGCTCAACATCCAGACCGATTTCACAAAATTCCCGCGCGCCGTTTCGGTGTTGCACGCCGCCGAGGCAGGTGCGACGCAGCCTGCCGGCACGGCCACGCTCGCCCATGACGAGCGCCACCTGCGCCGGCGCGTGGTCGAGCTTGCCGGCGGCGAGAAGGTGCTGGTCGACCTGCCGCAGCCTGTCGCGCTGGAGGACGGCGACCGCCTGGTGCTGGAGGACGGCCGGCAGGTCGCCGTCGCCGCCGCCGCCGAAGAGGTCTACGACGTGCGCGGTCGCGACGCCGTGCATCTGGCTGAACTCGCTTGGCACATCGGCAACCGCCATCTCGCGGCCGCGATCGCCGCCGACCGTGTCCTCATCCTGCGCGATCACGTCATCAAGGACATGCTGGAAGGCCTCGGCGCGACGGTGACGGATGTGACCGCGGCCTTCGTGCCGGTGCGCGGCGCCTATTCCGGTCATGGCCACGATCATGACCATCATCACGGCCACGATCACCACCATCACGATCATGACGGCCATGGGCACGACGACCATGGGCATGGCGAGCGCGACGCCCACGGCCGTCTGCCCGGCGATCCGCATTACGGCCACAACCATGGCTGACGCCGCCGGGCCGGCGCTGCTGAGGCTGATGGCATGGCTGTCGCCGGCCTTTCCGGTCGGTTCCTTCTCCTACAGCCATGGGCTGGAGCGCGCCGTCCATGACGGGCTCATCGCCTCCCGCGACGACCTTGCCGCCTGGCTGGAGACGCTGCTGGAGATGGGGTCCGGCTGGAACGACGCGGTGCTTTTGGCCGAGAGCTGGCGCCGCACGCATTCCGGCGCCGACCTTGGCGAACTCGCCGAATTGGCGGCCGCCCTTGCCGGCTCCGCCGAACGCCACCGCGAGACGGTGCTGCAAGGCGCGGCCTTTCTTGAAGCCGCTGCTGCCTGGCCGAATCCGGCGCTGGCGCGCCTGCCCGCCGATTGCTCTTACTGTGTCGCTGTCGGCGTTGCGGCAGCCGGCGGCGGGGTGGCGCTGACCGATGCGCTTGCCGCCTTCCTCCAGGCTTTCGCCGCCAATCTGATCCAGGCGGCGATCCGGCTCGGCGTCACCGGCCAGACCGGCGCCATCGCGCTGCTCGCCGCGCTGGAGCCGCACCTGCTTTCGCTGGCCACGCGGGCGGCCCACTCGACGCTCGACGACCTCGGCGGCTGCGCCGTGCTCTCCGACGTCATGGCGATGCGGCACGAGGTGCAGGAAACGCGGTTGTTCCGCTCATGACCGTGCCGGCCTTCGCCCTTTCCGCCGTCCTGCTGCTGATCACCGCCGCGCATGTCTATTGGGGCATCGGCGGCATCTGGCCGGGTATCGATGGCGCCTCGTGCGCCCGCGCCGTCGTCGGGTTCCGCGGCGTCCGTGCCATGCCGTCCGCGTCCGCCTGCTTCTCCGTCTCTGCCTGCCTCGCGCTGGCGACGCTGTGGCCGCTGGCGCTGCGAGACGTCTTCGCCACGCCCTTCGACAAAACAGGGTTGGCCGCGACCGCCGTCCTGATCGGCCTGGTCTTCCTCGGTCGTGGCACCCTCGGCTTCACGCCGTGGTGGCGCAGGCTGGCGCCCGAACAGCCTTTCGCGCGGCTGGACAAGCGCTATTATTCCCCGCTCTGCCTGCTGGTCGGCATCGGCTTCATCGTGCTTGCGCTTTCGGAGTTTTATCCATGACCCAACAGAACGGCCCGCTTCGCATCGGCATCGGCGGCCCGGTCGGCTCCGGCAAGACGACGCTGACCGAAAAGCTGTGCAAGGCGCTGCGCGACGACTTTTCCGTCGCCGTCGTCACCAACGACATCTACACCAAGGAGGACGCGCTGCTGTTGGCGCGGCTCCAGGCGCTGCCCGAAGAGCGCATCGTCGGCGTCGAGACCGGCGGCTGCCCGCACACCGCCATCCGCGAGGATTGCTCGATCAATCTCAGGGCCATCGCCGACCTGGAAAAGCGCTTTCCGGACCTCGACATCGTCTTCATCGAATCCGGCGGCGACAATCTGGCCGCCACCTTCTCGCCGGACCTCGCCGACCTGACGCTCTATGTCATCTCCGTCTGCCAGGGCGAGGAAATCCCGCGCAAGGGCGGGCCGGGCATCACCCGCTCCGATTTCCTCGTCATCAACAAATCCGACCTCGCGCCTCATGTGAACGTCAATCTCGACGTGATGGAGGCGGACGCCGCCCGCCAGCGCGGCCGGCGCCCCTTCGGCTTCACCGATCTGTCGCGCGGCAAGGGACTGGAGGCCGTCGTCGGCTTCATCCTTGAAAACGGCGGCTTGCAGGCCGCGCTCCCGGCGGCGGAATAAGGACTGGACCAGCACCTAACCGTTGCCGGCGCGACGCCGGACGGGCATTCTTGTCGAAAAGGGAGAACGCCGATGGCCGTCGCCAGCTTGCGCAAGGAAAATCTCACCAACCTGCCCTTCGCCGAGGAGCGCGCCGACATGGCCGCCGCCTTCCGCTGGACGGCGCGGCTCAACATGCACGAGGCCGTCGCCAACCACTTTTCGCTGGCCGTCAACGACGACGGCACGCAGTTCCTGATGAACCCGAACCAGGTGCATTTCTCGCGCGTCAAGGCGAGCGACCTTCTCCTGATCGACGCCAACGATCCCGAGACGCTGTCGGGCCCGAACGCGCCGGACCCGACCGCCTGGGGCCTGCACGGCGCCATCCACCGCAACGTGGCGCATGCGCGCTGCGTCATGCACGTCCACTCCATCCACGCCACGGTGCTCGCCTCGCTGGCGGATTCGCGGCTGCCGCCGATCGACCAGAACTGCGCCACCTTCTTCAACCGCCATGTCGTCGACGCGCACTATGGCGGGCTGGCCTTCGAGGAAGAGGGCGAGCGCTGCTCGGCGCTGCTGGCCGACCCGAAGAACAAGGTCATGGTCATGGGCAATCACGGCGTGCTGGTCATCGGCGACACCGTGGCCGACGCCTTCAACCGCATGTTCTATTTCGAGCGCGCCGCCGAGACTTATATCAAGGCGCTGTGGACGGGTCGGCCGTTGCGGGTGCTGTCAGACGAGATTGCCGAGAAGACGGCCGCCGAACTCGACGCCTATCCCGGCCAGGCCGACCGGCACCTTGCCGAACTGAAGGCGATTTTTGACGAGGAAGGCTCGAATTACCGGCATTGAGGTGGATGTTTCCTCTCCCCGCTCACGGGGAGGTGAGAAGCGGTCTGCGAAGCAGACGAAAAGCCAACTGCTTGGCTTTTCGAGCGACGAACGCCGGCAGCCAGGTGAGGGGCGGCGCCCATCCTATAGAAATTCGCGCTGCCCCTCATCCGCCCTTCGGGCACCTTCTCCCCGTAAACGGGGCGAAGGAAAATAGTCCGCCTACCCCAACCCCAGTTCTCTCCGTAGCGCGTCCGCCGAATTCACCGTCACCGCCCCGTCTGGTCCGACCATGCCCGGCCGTTCCGGCCAGAAGATCGCTGTCATGCCGGCGCGAAGGCCGGCCGTCGCGCCGATGAAGCTGTCTTCCACCACCGCGGCCTCGGTCGGCTCGACCCCGACGAGCCATGCGGCGCGCAGGAAGGGCTCGGCATGCGGCTTTCCCTCGCGCACGTCGTTGCGGCTCACCGTCCTCATGCCGGGATAGACGAGGCCGACGGCGGCGAGGTTGGCGTCCACCACCATGCGGTCGGAATTCGACACCACCGCCTGCGCGACGCCCCTCTCCTTCAATTCGCGAAAAATCTCGATGGCGCCGGGCCGCGGCCTCAGCCCCGAAAGATCGGCGAGATAGTGGCTGTATTTGCGTTCTATCCAGTCGGGAAAGGGCAGGTCGAGGCCGAATTCCTCGCGCATCATCGCGTAGATATGCGCCGCCGTCTGGCCGAGCGCCCGTTCGTGCAGGTCGGCCGGCGGCACCAGCCCCTCGCTGCGCATGGCGGCGGCCAGGGCCGCCGCGTGCAGCGGCTCGCTGTCGACCAGCGTGCCGTCCATGTCCCAGAACACCGCTTTCGGCATCATGCGCTTTTCCCTTGTATCCTGTCATAAAGTGTTTGGCGCGCCGCACCAACCCCCTCCTGCCGGTGTGGCCCTTTCCTGCCAGAGCAGGCCTCCCGAAAGTGGTTCCGGTTTCGGGACAGGGACATGCGTAAAATCAGGAAGCTAAGGCGTACGGAGCGAATCTGAAAGATCGCGACACGATTTGGCGTGGCGGAAACGGGAGGAGCCCGTCCTCAGGTGACAGGGCAATTGATGTAACGGCCCGACAATTGCACAATGCAGCAATCCCGGTAAAACTGAAGCGGGAGGAAGAGGCGACCATGAGCGTGCGACAGGAAAGCGGCCATAGCCGGCTCGACGACGCGGCCCGCGCCGGCTGGCTCTATTATGTCGCCGGCAACACGCAGGACCAGATCGCCGCCAAGCTCGGCATCTCGCGCCAGACGGCGCAACGGCTGGTGTCGCTGGCGGTTTCGGAAGGGCTGGTCAAGGTCCGGCTCGACCATCCGATCGCCGCCTGTCTCGACCTTGCCGCGCAACTGCGCAGCCGCTTCGCCCTCGATCTCGTCGAGGTCGTGCCGAGCGACCCCGCCTCGTCGTCCACCACCATCGGCGTCGCCGAGGCGGCGGCGGCAGAGATCGAGCGCTGGCTGCGCAAGCCCGAGCCGATCGTGCTGGCGATCGGCACCGGGCGCACGCTGAAGGCGGCCATCGAGCAACTGCCGCCGATGGAATGCCCGCAGCACAAGGTGGTGTCGCTGACCGGCAATATCGCGCCCGACGGTTCGGCCGCTTTCTACAACGTCATCTTCACCATGGCCGACCGTATCAAGGCGCGTTCCTTCCCCATGCCGCTGCCGGTCATCGCCTCGTCGCCGGAAGAACGCGAGGCGCTGCTCAGCCAGCCGATGATCCAGCCGACGCTGGACCTGGCCGCCCGCGCCGACGTCACCTTCATCGGCATCGGCGATCTCGGGCCCGGCGCGCCGCTTTACGAGGACGGCTTCGTCTCCGAAAACGAGTTGAAGGCGCTGCAAAAGGCCGGCGGCATCGCCGAGATCGTCGGCTGGGTGTTCGACCGCGAAGGCCGGCTGATCGAAGGCATCACCAACGATCGTGTTTCGTCCGCGCCGCTGCCGTCGCGCGAAAAGTCGCTGGTGGTGGCGCTGGCCATGGGCGAGAAGAAGCTGCCCGGCATCCTCGCCGCCGTCAACCGGCGGCTCGTCAACGGCCTCATCACCGACGAACGCACGGCATCGGCGCTGCTGATGGCATGATGCGCGGCTGCCTGCATGGCGGCACGATGCGGTTTGCCAGCGCCTCGTCGCCGTCGAGCAGGCCGATGTCGCGCTGGACGTAGGGCGACAGGTCGCGCAGGTCGATACGGGCACGGCGGCGGTTTGCGGCTGAAAGCCAGGAAAGCGGGGACGGTGCGGAAAACAGCCTGTCGAGGAGCGAGGTCATGGTTCTTATCCTTCGCTGTGCTTGAATTGGCTTATGGGCTGGATGGTATTTCGGCCAATCCGTGCCTATTTTCCAATTGAACCTCGATTACCACGCATAAGCAGGATTTATCCGTCATGGCGTTCCAGCTCCCGCCGCTCGCCGCCGTCCGGGTGTTCGAGGCTGCTGCCCGCCACCTCTCCTTCACCCGCGCCGCCGACGAACTCGGCATGACGCAGGCGGCGGTGAGCTACCAGATCAAGGTGCTGGAGGAACGGGTCGGCGTGCCGCTGTTCCTGCGCAAGCCGCGGCAGGTGGCGCTGACAGAACCTGGCTACCGGCTGGCCGCTGCCGCCACCGATGCGCTGGCGCTGCTGGCGCAGGCTTACGCCGAGGCACGCGGCAACGCCGAAGGCGTGTTGTCCATCACGACGGTGCTGACCTTCGCCTCGAACTGGCTGGCGCCTCATCTCGGTTCGTTCCAGATGGCGCATCCCTCGCTGGCGGTGCGACTCGATACGTCGAGTACCTTGCTGGACCTGTCGCGCGAGAGTTTCGACATCGCCATCCGCTCGGGCGAGGGAAAATGGCCGGGGATGGTGGCGCACCCGCTGGTCTGGGCCGATTTCACGCCGATGCTGAGTCCCGGCCTTGCGGCGAAGATCGGCGGCGTGAAAGAGCCGGCGGATCTGCTGAAGCTGCCGATCCTCGACCCCGGCGATCCCTGGTGGCTGCAATGGTTTACCGAGGCGGGCCTGCCCGTCACGGATCTGGCGACGCGGCCCGACAGCCGCATGGGCGCGCAGACCTATGAGGCCAATGCGGCGATGGCCGGGCAAGGCGTCGCCATCCTGACGCGGCCGTTCTTCCTGGCGGAACTCGCTGAGGGCCGGCTGATCCAGCCTTTCGACCTCCTCTGCAACGACGGGCGCGGCTATTGGCTCGCTTATCCCGAGGCCAGCCGCAACGTGCCGAAGGTCCGCATCTTCCGCGACTGGCTGCTGGCCGAAGTGAAGGCTTCGCTCGGTGAGCCGCGCCCTGTGTAGCGGCCTTCTTCCCGATTCATGAAATCTCCCTGCCTGCGGCATGGTCCTGACCGGCCGCGCACGCTGCTGCGCCGCAGCAACGAATCCCGCTTGACATAATTCATGAAGAATGAGTAATTGCTCATGACAAAGGCAAATGCTCATTTCCGTTTCTGGGAGGAACTCGATGAAATTGCGCACGCTCGTTCTCGGCCTGTGCTCGGCAAGCGCCTTCGCGTTCGCCGCGCAGGCCGAATCCATCACCATCGCCACCGTCAACAACGGCGACATGATCCGCATGCAGAAGCTGACGGACGACTTCACCAAGAAGAATCCCGACATCCAGCTGAACTGGGTGACGCTGGAGGAGAACGTGCTGCGCGAACGCGTCACCACCGACATCGCCACCAAGGGCGGCCAGTACGACGTCATCACCATCGGCAACTACGAAGTGCCGATCTGGGCCAAGCAGAACTGGCTGCTCGCGCTCGACAACCTGGGCGCCGACTACGACGTCGACGATCTCCTGCCGGCCATCCGCGGCGGCCTGACGGTGGACGGCAAGCTCTATGCGGCGCCCTTCTACGGCGAATCCGCCATGATCATGTACCGCACCGACCTGATGGAGAAGGCCGGGCTGAAGATGCCCGACAAGCCGACCTGGGAGTTCATCGGCGACGCCGCCCGCAAGATGACCGATCGCGCCGCCGGCATCAACGGCATCTGCCTGCGCGGCAAGGCCGGCTGGGGCGAGAACATGGCCTTCCTGACCGCCATGGACAATTCGTTCGGCGGCCGCTGGTTCGACGAGAAGTGGAAGCCGCAGTTCGACCAGCCGGAATGGAAGGACACGCTCGATTTCTACGTCAAGCTGATGAAGGACGCCGGCCCCGAGGGCGCCTCCTCCAACGGCTTCAACGAGAACCTGACGCTGTTCCAGCAGGGCAAGTGCGGCATGTGGATCGACGCCACCGTGGCCGCGTCCTTCGTCTCCGACCCGAAGAACTCGACCGTCGCCGGCAAGGTCGGCTATGCGATCTTCCCGAACAAGGAAGGCGTCGACAACCACGGCAACTGGTTGTGGTCGTGGAACCTGGCGATCCCGGCCTCCTCGCAGAAGGCGGCGGCGGCGGAGAAGTTCGTCTCGTGGGCGACCAGCAAGGGCTACACCGACCTCGTCGCCTCCAAGGAAGGTTGGGCCAGCGCACCTCCCGGCACCCGCACCTCGCTCTATAAGAACGCCGACTATCAGAAGGCCGCGCCCTTCGCCGGACCGACGCTTGCCGCCATGAACGCTGCCGACATCACCAAGCCGAGCGTCAAGCCGGTGCCCTATACCGGCGGCCAGTTCGTCGCCATCCCCGAATTCCAGGGGCTGGGCACGACGGTCGGCCAGCTGTTCTCGGCCGCCCTTGCCGGCCAGTCGAGCGTCGACGATGCGCTGAAGCAGGCGCAGGATGCGGCAACGGCCTCCATGCAGGAAGGCGGGTATCTCCAGTAGGGGAGAGCTTTCTTCTCCCCGTTCACGGGGAGGTGAGGAGCGGTCTGCGAAGCAGACGAAAAGCCAATTGCTTGGCTTTTCGAGCGACAAACGCCGGCAGGCAGATGAGGGGAGGCGTCTCGTTCCGCAACGTATGCGCTGCCCCTCACCCTTACCCTCTCCCCGTGAACGGGGAGAGGGAGCGTCGACGCCGACGCTATGATTTGCCATCGGAATGCGGCTTGATCCGCATTTTGGAATGATTGGCTAGGAGCGCGCTGGAGACACGCGTTCGGGGAGAGAACAATGGCAACCCGTCAAACCAGCACGCTCGCGCGCTTCATGATGGCGCCGTCGGTCATCCTTTTGCTGATCTGGATGATCGTGCCGCTGGCGATGACGCTGTGGTTCTCCTTCCTGCAATACAATCCGCTGAATCCGATCCGCGACGGTTTCATCGGCTTCTCAAACTACGCGCTGTTCTTCAAGAACCCGGCCTTCGCCGCGTCCATCGTCAACACGCTGGTGCTGGTCGTGGCGGTGCTCGCCATCACCATCGTCGGCGGCATCCTTCTGGCGCTGCTGCTCGACCAGCCGCTCTGGGGGCAGGGCGTGGTGCGCATTCTCGTCATCTCCCCCTTCTTCGTCATGCCGCCGGTGGCGGCACTGGTGTGGAAGAACATGATCATGCATCCGGGCTATGGCGTCTTCGCCGACATCGCCCGCTTCTTCGGCGTCCAGCCGGTCGACTGGTTCGCCGATCTGCCGCTCACTTCCATCATCATCATCGTCGCCTGGCAGTGGCTGCCCTTCGCCACGCTGATCCTGCTGACCTCGCTGCAATCGCTCGACGGCGAGCAGAAGGAGGCGGCCGAGATGGACGGCGCCGGCTTCCTCGCCCGCTTCTGGTATCTGACGCTGCCGCATCTGGCGCGAGCGATCACCGTCGTGGTGCTGATCGAGACGATCTTCCTTCTGTCGGTCTATGCCGAGATCCTCGTCACCACCAATGGCGGCCCCGGCTACGCCTCCACCAACCTGCCCTACCTCGTCTATCAGAAGGCGCTGCTGGAATTCAAAATCGGCCAGGCTTCGGCCGGCGGCATCATCGCCGTCATCCTCGCCAACATCGTCGCGCTGTTCCTGATGCGCGCCGTCGGCAAGAACCTGGACAAGTGAGGGTGTAATGCCGGATTTCGCCCTGCGGTTCGACCGCCCCTCACCCTTACCCTCTCCCCGTGAAGAACGGGGAGAGGGGGTCGCCGGCGTCGCGGCCAACCGCTCTTCTCCCTGTCCTTCACGGGGAGAAGATGCCGGCAGGCAGATGAGGGGCGGCGCAATCATCTCAGGACTGGAGATCTGACCATGGCCCGCGCAGTCACCACACGCCACAAGACGATCGCCACGATCGCCGCCTGGATCGTCGCGCTGCTGATCTTCTTTCCGATCCTCTACACCATCATCACCTCCTTCAAGTCCGAGCAGGAGGCGATCGCCGGCTTCAACCTGATCCCGTCCGGCACGCTGGAAAGCTACGCGGCGGTCGAGGCGCAGAGCGGCTATTTCAAATTCTTCCTGAATTCGGTGATCCTGTCGCTCGGCTCGACGGTGCTGGCCCTGATCGTCTCCGTGCCGGCGGCCTGGGCGATGGCGTTCTCGCCGACCAAGCGCACCAAGGACATCCTGATGTGGATGCTGTCCACCAAGATGATGCCGGCGGTGGCGGTGCTGTTCCCGATCTACCTCCTGTTCCGCGACGCCGGCCTGCTCGACAGCCGCATCGGCCTCACCGTCATGCTGATGCTGATCAACCTGCCGATCGTGGTGTGGATGCTCTACACCTACTTCCGCGAGATTCCCGGCGAAATCCTGGAAGCCGCGCGCATGGACGGCGCGACGCTGTGGGGCGAGATCGTCTATGTGCTGACCCCGATGGCGGTGCCGGGCATCGCCTCGACCATGCTGCTCAACATCATCCTCGCCTGGAACGAGGCGTTCTGGACCATCCGGCTCACCACCATCAACGCGGCACCGTTGACCGCCTTCATCTCGTCCTTCTCCAGCCCGCAAGGCCTGTTCTGGGCGAAGCTCTCGGCCGCCTCGACGTTGGCCATCGCGCCGATCCTCATCATGGGCTGGTTCAGCCAGAAGCAGCTCGTGCGCGGCCTGACCTTCGGTGCGGTGAAGTGACGGCGGTGCGGTGAAGTGACGACGGCGCAGTGAAGTAGCGGCGACCAGCGAATTTCGGGGAGACATAATCATGGGCAACATCGTGCTGAGAAACGTCCACAAAGCGTTCGGCGCCACGACCATCATTCCCGATATCGACCTCGATATCGCCGACGGCGAGTTCGTCGTCTTCGTCGGCCCGTCCGGCTGCGGCAAGTCGACGTTGCTCAGGCTGATCGCGGGATTGGAGGATACGACGTCCGGCAAGATCATGATCGACGGCCGCGACGTCACCGACGAGGCGCCGGCCAAGCGCAAGCTCGCCATGGTGTTCCAGTCCTACGCGCTCTATCCGCACATGACGGTGGCCAAGAACATCGCCTTTCCGCTGAAGATGGCCGGCGAGAGCCCGGACGTCATCGACAAGAAGGTCAAGGACGCGGCCCGCGTGCTCAACCTGACCAACTATCTGGAGCGCCGGCCGGGCCAGCTCTCCGGCGGCCAGCGCCAGCGCGTCGCCATCGGCCGCGCCATCGTGCGCCAGCCTTCCGCCTTCCTGTTCGACGAGCCGCTGTCCAACCTCGACGCGGCGTTGCGCGGCACCATGCGGCTGGAGATTTCCGAACTGCACCAGCAGCTCAAGACCACCATGATCTACGTCACCCACGACCAGGTGGAAGCCATGACCATGGCCGACAAGATCGTCGTGCTCAACGCCGGCAACATCGAGCAGGTCGGCTCGCCGATGGAACTCTACAAGAGCCCGAGGAACCTGTTCGTCGCCGGCTTCATCGGCTCGCCGAAGATGAACCTCATCGAGGGCGCCGTGGCGGCCAAGCATGGCGCCAAGACCATCGGCGTCCGGCCCGAGCATGTCGCCATCTCGACCACGGCCGGCGACTGGAAAGGCAAGGTCGGCGTCGCCGAGCATCTCGGCTCCGACACCTTCATCCACGTCCAGACGGAGGAGCACGGCACCATCAACGTGCGCGCCGGCGGCGATACCGTCGTCCGTCACGGCGACACCGTCTATCTGACGCCCGACGCCAAGCGGCTGCATCGCTTCGGGCCGGACGGCAAGGCGCTCGGGTGAGGATTTCGACCATGCGGCTCGAAGGCAAATCGGCGCTGATCACCGGCTCGGCGCGCGGCATCGGCAGGGCGTTTGCCGAGGCCTATGTGCGCGAGGGCGCCACAGTGGCGATTGCCGACATCAATATCGACGCGGCCGAAAAGACCGCGCGGGAGATCAGCGACAAGGCCTATGCGGTGAAGCTCGACGTCACCGACCAAACTTCCATCGACGCGGCGGTGAAGGCGGTCGAAGAGAGGGCCGGCGGGCTCGATGTCCTCATCAACAACGCCGCCCTGTTCGACGCCGCGCCCATCGTCGGGATCACCAAAGCCAGCTACGACAAACTGTTTTCCGTCAACGTGGCCGGCACGCTGTTCATGATGCAGGCGGCCGCGCGCTCGATGATCGCGCGGGGCAAGGGCGGAAAAATCATCAACATGGCGAGCCAGGCCGGCCGTCGGGGCGAGGCCTTGGTGGCGGTCTACTGCGCCACCAAGGCTGCCGTTATTTCGCTGACCCAGTCGGCGGGGCTCGACCTCATCAAGCATCGCATCAACGTCAACGCCATCGCGCCCGGCGTCGTCGACGGCGAGCACTGGGACGGCGTCGACGCGCTGTTTGCAAAGTACGAGAACCGCCCGCTCGGCGAAAAGAAAAAGCTGGTCGGCGAGGGCGTGCCCTACGGCCGCATGGGCCGCGCCGAGGATTTGACCGGCATGGCGGTTTTCCTTGCCAGCGACGAAGCCGACTACATCGTCGCCCAGACCTACAACGTCGATGGCGGCCAATGGATGAGTTAGCGCTCCTCGCCCCGTTTACGGGGAGAGGATGCCGGCAGGCAGGTGAGGGGCAGAGCCAGGCTCTGAAACGTTCGCGTAGCCCCCTGATCCTTCGGGCAACCTTCTCCCGGTGAACGAGGGAGAGGGAATCGCGGACGCCACAGCGCCCAACGGAGAACGGAAGGCAGATTGAAATGACCACGAAGCTCTCGCTATCGAACCTTGCTTCCCTTCCCGCCGCCGTCGCCCGCCCTCGATACGGTCGCGAAAGCCTCAAGGCCGGCATCCTGCATTTCGGCGTTGGCAATTTCCATCGCGCCCATCAGGTGGTCTATCTCGACGACCTGTTCAATCTCGGCCTCGGCCACGACTGGGCGCTGGTCGGCGCCGGAGTCTTCGAGGGCGAGAAGGCCGGCCGCGACAAGCTCGCCAAACAGGATTGGTTGACCACCGTGGTCGAGCAGGACGAAGGCCATATGAGCGCCCGCGTCACCGGCGCCATGGTCGATTTCGTCACCCCCGCCGATTCGGCGGCGATTGTCGAAAGTCTCGCCGATCCGTCGATAAAAATCGTCTCGCTGACCATCACCGAGGGCGGCTACTTCATCGACCCGGCTTCGGGTCATTTCAACCCGACGCATCCCGACATCGTTGCCGACTCGAAGAACATCGCCGCACCCCGTACGGTGTTCGGCATCATCCTGGCCGGACTGATGCGCCGGCGCGGCGACGGCATCGTCCCCTTCACCGTCATGTCCTGCGACAACATCCCCCACAACGGCCGCGTCACCGCCGACGGCGTCGTGGGCCTCGCCCGGCTGGTGGACGAGGACCTCGCCGGATGGGTGAGCGACAATGTCGCCTTCCCGAATTCCATGGTTGACCGCATCACGCCGGCCACCTCAGAGCGCGAGCGCAAGATCCTTGCCGACGAGTTCGGCGTCGAGGACGCATGGCCGGTGTTCTGCGAGCCGTTCCGGCAGTGGGTGCTGGAGGATCGTTTTACCGACGGCCGGCCGCCGCTGGAAAAGGTCGGCGTGCAGTTCGTGCCGGACGTGTCGCCCTACGAGCAGATGAAGATCCGCATCCTCAACGGCGGCCATGCGGCAATCGCCTATCCGGCCGGGCTGATGGACGTCCATTTCGTGCATGAGGCGATGGCCGAGCCGCTGGTGCGCGGCTTTCTGGAAAAGCTCGAGCGCGATGAAATTATCCCGATGGTGCCCCCGGTGCCCGACACCAGTCTCGAAGATTATTACCGGCTGATCGACAGGCGCTTCTCCAACCCGAAGATCGGCGACACGGTGCGGCGGCTTTGCCTCGACGGCTCCAACCGACAGCCGAAATTCATCATTCCCACCATCGCCGACCGGCTGAAGGCGGGCAAGGACGCGGCAGGACTGGCGCTGGAATCGGCGCTGTGGTGTCGCTACTGCTTCGGCACGACCGATTCCGGTGCCGTCATCGAGCCGAACGACCCGAACTGGGACCGCATGCGGGAAACGGCGCGCAAGGCCAGGGACGACCCGTCCGCCTGGCTCGCCATGGAAGACATTTATGGCGAAGTCGGCCGGTCGAAAACCTTCACCGCCGCATTCGGCGGGGCGTTGAACGCTCTATGGAAAGACGGCACGCGCGCCACGCTGGCCCGCTATCTGGCCGGGTAGCGTAGCGCCCTCGACCCCCCAAGGTGATTGCCTCCGCCTTGCCTCGGCGAAACCCGCCCTTATAGTCGCCCTCGGTTGCGGTTCGCCGCACTGTCGGGAGAGGCGTATTGGGCAGCGGTCTGGTTTGTGCGGTCGACGTCGGCACCGGGAGCGCCCGCGCCGGCATTCTGGATGCGGCCGGCAGGCTGCTCGGCCGCGCCGACCGACCCATCCGGATGAATCAGCCGAAGCCGGATCATGCCGAACACGATTCCGAAGACATCTGGGCGGCCGTTTGCGCGGCGGTGCGCGAGGCGCGCCAGAAGGCGGGCGTGACGCCGGAAGCGGTCGCCGGCATCGCCTTCGACGCCACCTGCTCGCTCGTCGTGCGCGACCGCGACGGGCAGCAGGTGAGCATCTCGACCGGCGGCCAGCCGCGCTGGGACACCGTCGTGTGGCTGGATCACCGCGCCATCGCCGAGGCCGACGAATGCACCGCCACCGGGCATCGCGTGCTCGATTTCATCGGCGGCGTCATGTCGCCCGAGATGCAGGTGCCGAAGCTGATGTGGCTGAAGCGTAACCTGCCCGAAGCCTGGGCCCGCGCCGGCCATCTGTTCGACCTCGCCGATTTCCTCGGCTGGAAGGCGACCGGCTCGCTCGCCCGCTCGCAATGCACGCTCACCGCCAAATGGACCTATCTGGCGCATGAGGAACCGGGTTGGCAGTCGGATTTCTTCGCCTCCGTCGGGTTGGCGGATCTATTCGACCATGCCGCGCTGCCGGGCCGGGCGAGTCCCGTCGGCGCCGACCTCGGCCCGTTGACGCCGCAGGCGGCGGCCGATCTCGGCCTGACCGAGAACTGCCGCGTCGGCGCCGGCGTCATCGACGCCTATGCCGGCGCGCTCGGCGTGCTGGGCGGCTTTGCCGGCGATCCGGCGGATATGGGGCGGCATCTGGCTCTGGTTGCCGGCACCTCGAGCTGCGTCATGGCGATGTCGCCCGAGCCACGGCCTTTCGCCGGCGTGTGGGGGCCGTATTTCGGTGCTGCCCTGCCGGGACTGTGGCTGTCGGAAGGCGGCCAGTCGGCGACAGGCGCGCTGCTCGACCATGTCATCCGCTGGCACGGCGCCGGCGGCGAACCCAACGCCGCGATGCACGCTCGCATCGCCGCCCGCATCGGCGACCTGCGCCGGGCGGAGGGACTCGACCTTGCCGGCCGCCTGCACGTCCTGCCCGATTTCCACGGCAACCGCTCGCCGCTGGCCGATCCGCACGCCGTCGGCGTCGTCAGCGGGCTGACGCTGGATTCCTCCTTCGACAGCCTGTGCCGGCTCTATTGGCGCACGACAGTGGCGATCGCGCTCGGCGTGCGCCATGTGCTCGATGCCCTGAACCAGAACGGCTACGTCATCGACACGCTGCACGTCACCGGCGGCCACACCCGCAACCCGCTGCTGATGGAGCTTTACGCCGATGCCACAGGCTGCACGGTGGTGGAACCGGAGCTGGACGAGGCGGTGCTCGCCGGCACCGGCATGATCGCCGCCACCGCGGCCGGCCTGTTTCCGGACCTGGCCTCGGCCTGTGTCGCCATGCGGCAGGAGGGCCGGGCGCGCAAGCCGAACCCCGCCGCCTCACGGCGCTTCGACCGCGACTATCGCATCTTCCTCGAAATGCACCGGCAAAGGCAGGCGCTCGACGCCATGGCCTGAAGCCGATGCGATTTGATTGCTGGCACCATACTCTGCCCCCCTTGCGGCAGAGCAATCGCATATCGCTGTGCACCCCCACCCCTAACCCCTCGCCACAAGGGGGAGGGGACTTTGCGGCGATGCTGCAAGACGCCCACCTTGACGGTTTCAGGCGCGAGGGTGGTGTCGGCATCTCCCTCCCCCTTGTGTGGGGGAACAAAGGTGAGCGTACGACGCCATATGCGACTGCCCTGCCTTGCCGGGGGCAGGGTACGACGTTACTGGCGCGAGGTCAGCGCTGGTTCCAGCCTCGCACGACCGGTTCGGCGAGGCTGCGATGCTCGTAGCCGAGCGCGCTGACGCTGGCCGTGTCGAGCAGGAACAGCGCCCCTTGCTGCGGCGGCAGGCCGAGCCAGCGGGCGGCCAGCACGCGCAGGAAATGGCCGCTGGAGAAAATGAGCGCGTCGGCGCCCTCGGCGTGCAGCGCGGCGACAATGCGGTCGGCCCTCGCACCCACGTCGGCGGCCTGTTCGCCGTCGGGGCAGCCGTCGCGGAAAAGCTGCCAGCCGGGGCGCTTCTCCAGGATCTGCGGCGTCGTCAACCCTTCATAGGCGCCGTAATCCCATTCGGCGAGGTCGGGTTTGACGATGCAGCGCTCGCCGAAGCCGGCCAGTTCGCAGGTCCGCCGTGCCCGCTGCGAGGGACTGGACCAGACTGCCGCGAAGGAAAGCCCGGCGAGACGATACGCGAGACCCCCCGCCGCCGCCTCGCCCGCAGGTGTCAGCGCAATGTCGCTGCGGCCGGTATGCCGGCCCGAGGCGCTCCATTCGGTTTCGCCATGTCGCACCAGATGGATTTCCGCGGCCGTTTCGCTCATATGCAGCCTCCTAGACCATTTCCGCTTTTCTCCGAATCGCGGAGATGGTCTATCTCTTTGTGTTTACGCAATTCCGAACGCAAAACCGCTGCGCACTTTTGCTGGAATTGCTCCAGCGCCGAAAATCCCTTCGTCGCAGGCGTTTGCCGCAAATGCAACGGCGCCGGGCACGATACCTGGCCCATCGCTTGCGTCCCCGAGCCCCTTGTCATTTCGCGCCATTTCGTAGACAAGCCGCGTCTTGTGCCCGCGGCGACGACCCTGCGGGCGGATTTGTGCGGCTTCCGGTGTTTTGCCGATGCGCCGCATATGGATGGCGAACATGACTGCGATGGAAGCCGGCGCGAGGGCACCGGGAAGTCTCTGGCGCTCCGAAGTCAAGGCGACGGTCGCGCTCGCCTGGCCCATGGTGCTGACCAATCTCGGCCAGACGGCGATGACGGCCACCGACGTCATGATGATGGGCCGTCTCGGGCCCGAGACGCTGGCCGGCGGCGCTCTCGGCTCCAATCTCTATTTCATGCTGATGATCTTCGGCCTTGGCCTGATGCTCGCCACCTCGCCGATGATGGCGAGCGAACTCGGCCGCAAGCGCCACTCGGTGCGCGATATCCGCCGCACCGTGCGCCAGGGTCTGTGGCAGGCGGTTCTCGTCTCGATCCCGATCTGGCTCGTGCTGTGGCATGGCGAGGCGCTGTTGCTCGCCATGGGCCAGGAACCTGAACTGGCGCACAAGGCGGGCGTCTACCTGCACTGGCTGCAATGGGCGGTGCTGCCCTTCTACGGCTATATCATCCTGCGTTCCTTCATCTCGGCGCTGGAGCGGCCGGGCTGGGCGCTGGTCATCGTCTTCGCCGCCGTGGCGGCCAATGCTTGCTTCAACTGGCTGTTCATGTTCGGCCATTTCGGTTTTCCGGCCATGGGCATCGCCGGCTCGGGCATCGCCACCACGCTTTCCTCGGTCCTGATGTTCGCCGGCATGGCGGTGGTGGTTCTGGTCGAGCGGCAGTTCCGCCGCTACCGCTTGTTCGGCCGTTTCTGGCGCGCCGACTGGCCGCGTTTCTGGGGCCTGCTCAGGCTAGGCCTGCCGATCGCCGGCATCCTTGCTTTCGAGGTGACGATCTTCAACGCCGCGGCGCTGCTGATGGGCCTGATCGGCGCCGAGCAGCTGGCCGCGCACGCCATCGCGCTGCAAATCGCCTCCGTCACCTTCATGGTGCCGCTGGGGCTCAACCAGGCGGTGACGGTGCGCGTCGGCCTCGCCTACGGTGCCCGCGACCGGGAAGGGGTGAGCCGCGCCGGCTGGGCGGCCTATGTGCTCGGCGTCTCCTTCATGGCGCTGATGGCGCTGGTGATGGTGCTGTGGCCGCGAACGCTGATCAGTGCCTTCATCGACCTTGCCGATCCCGCCAACGCGCGTGTCATCGCACTGGCGGTTTCGTTCCTCGCCTTCGCCGCGCTGTTTCAGATCTTCGACGGCGCGCAGGCGGTGGCCTCGGGCATGCTGCGCGGCCTGCACGACACCACCGTGCCGATGATCTACGCCGCCATCGGCTATTGGGGCATCGGCCTGCCGCTCGGCGTGGTGCTGGCCTTCCATTTCGATTTCCAGGGCGGCGGCATCTGGATCGGGCTGTCGGTTGGCCTGGCGTCGGTGGCGATCCTGCTTCTGGTGCGCTGGCTGCGGCGTGACCGGTTGCCCGATTTCGGTTGAGTCTCCCCCGGCCGGAACGCCCGCTGATGCCGCTTTCGAGCTGCGCCCGGACAGGAAACCGCACGGCGCAAGCCATCGGGTTTTTTCTGGACCAGCGCCAAAGCGGGCAGCGTTTTTTGCGATTCGATGCTAAGAGGCCTGTCGCGGACAACCGTGAACCGTCACGACGACCTGAGGCCGGACCATGACCAAGACCGACATCGCACGGCGTGTCTACAACCATACCTGGAAGCTCGATCCGATCGTGCGCAGCCTGCTCGACACGGATTTCTACAAGCTTCTGATGCTGCAAATGATCTGGGGCATGTATCCCAAGGTCGAGGCCACCTTCTCGCTCATCAACCGCAGCCCGGTCAGGCTGGCCGACGAGATCGACATCGGCGAACTGCGCGAGCAGCTCGACCACGCCCGCACGCTGCGCTTTTCCAAGAAGGAGATGATCTGGCTGGGCGGTAACACCTTCTATGGCCGCAAGCAGATCTTCGAACCGGAATTCCTCGCCTGGCTGGAGGATTTCCGCTTGCCGCAATACCATCTGGAAAAGCGCGACGGCCAGTTCGAGCTGACCTTCGCGGGCCCTTGGATGCTGACGACGCTGTGGGAGATCCCGGCGCTCGCCATCATCAACGAACTGCGCTCGCGCGCCGCCATGCGGCGCTTCGGTCCCTTCGCGCTCGACGTGCTTTACGCCCGCGCCAAGGCCAAGATGTGGGCCAAGACCGAGCTGCTGAAGAAGCTTCCCGGCATCAACATTTCCGACTTCGGCACGCGCCGCCGTCACTCCTTCCTGTGGCAGCGCTGGTGCGTGGAAGCGCTGAAGGAAGGCATCGGCGAGGCCTTCAGCGGCACCTCCAACGTCAAGCTCGCCATGGACACCGATCTCGAGGCGCTCGGCACCAACGCGCATGAATTGCCGATGGTGCTGGCGGCCCTTGCCAATTCCGAAAAGGAAGTGAGGGCGGCCCCTTACAAGGTGCTCCAGGACTGGCAGCGCTACTACGGCGGCAATTTGCTGATCGTTTTGCCGGACGCCTTCGGCACCGCGGCCTTCCTGCGCGACGCACCCGACTGGGTGGCCGACTGGACCGGCTTCCGCCCCGACAGCGCTCCGCCCATCGAAGGTGGCGAGAAGATCATTGCCTGGTGGCGCGAGAAGGGCGAGGACCCGGAGAAGAAGCTGTTGATCTTCTCCGACGGGCTGGAGGTCGACACCATCATCGACACCTACAGGCATTTCGAGGGCAAGGTGCGCATGGCCTTCGGCTGGGGCACCAACCTGACCAACGATTTCGAGGATTGCGCGCCGACGCCGACCGACCGGCTGAACCCTATCTCGCTGGTCTGCAAGGTGACGGAGGCGAACGGCCGCCCGGCGGTGAAGCTCTCCGACAATCCCGAAAAGGCCACCGGCGACAAGAAGGAAATCGCCCGCTACCTGCGCATTTTCGGCGAGGAAGACCGGGTGCGGCAGCTGGTGAAGGTGTGAGGCGTCGGCAGGTAATCGCATATGGCGTCGCACCCCCACCCCGGTCCCCTCCCCACAAGGGGGAGGGAGACGCCGACGTCGCTGTTTCGTCTAAAATTGCCAACGCTGGCATGTCCTGGCGGAGCCGCAAAGTCCCCCTCCCCCTTGTGGGGAGGGGTTAGGGGTGGGGGCGCTCCATCATATGCGAATGGGCTCGGAAAGCCGTTATTCCGTCTCCCTATTCTGATAGCCGCCACGTCCCTTCTCCCCACATCCGCCTTCGCTCATGCCTCCGATCGCGGCCATGTTCTGCTCCTGCCGACCGGCTACTACCTTCTCGGCGGCGCGGTGGCGGTGGCGGCGTCGTTCCTTGTGCTGGCGCTGCTTCCGCCCGATCTGCCGGCGCGCCTGTGGCGCGGCCGCCTGCCCTTGGTCGAGGCGGGGGAAGGGCTGCGTTTCGCCGTCTCCCTGCTTTCCTTTGCCGGCTTTGCGATGCTGGTCGCCGCCGGCTTCTTCGGCAGCCGCGACCCGCTCTCCAATCCGCTGCCGCTGACGATCTGGACGCTGCTTTGGGCGGGCCTTGTTCTGGTGCAGGGCGTGTTCGGCGACGTCTGGCGCTGGCTCAACCCCTGGTACGGCCCCTGGCGCCTCGCCGCCGGCCTGCTCGGTCCCCGCGCGCCGATGCGCCTGCCGGCCCGGCTCGGCTGCTGGCCGGCCTTTGTCCTGTTCTTCGCCTTCGCCTGGTTCGAACTGGTCGATCCGGCGCCCGACGATCCCGCCCGGCTGGCGACCGCCGCCGGTCTCTACTGGCTGGCCTCCTTCGTCGCCATGCTCGCCTTCGGCTATCGCCCGTGGACACGGCGGGGCGAGTTCCTGACGCTGTTTCTGGCCATGGTCGCGCGCTTCGGCATCGTCGAGCGCAAGGGTCGCCGGCTCAGCCTGTGCCTTCCCGGCGCCAAGCTTTGGGGAGTGGCGCCCCTGTCGGCGAGCGGCATCGCCTTCATCCTCCTGGCGCTTTCCTCCGTCTCCTTCGACGGGCTGGCGAAAACCTTTTTCTGGCTTGGTCGTTTCGGCGTCAATCCGCTCGAATTTCCGGGCCGCACGGCGCTGATGGGCATCGGCACCTTCGGCCTCGGGCTGACCTTCGTGCTGCTTGCCGGCGCTTACCTGCTTGCCGTGTGGCTGGGCCAGCGCGCCGCCGGCAGCAGCATTGAGCCCGGCCGTGCGGCCGGCTTGCTGGTGTGGTCGATCGTGCCGATCGCGCTCGCCTACCACGTCGCTCACTACCTGACGGCGCTGCTGGTCGACGGACAATATGCGGTTGCCGCGCTGTCCGATCCTTTCGCGCGCGGTTGGGACCTGTTCGGCACGGCCGACATGCAGGTCGCGGCCGGTGTCGCCGCCGGCGCGCAATCGGCCTGGTGGCTGTGGAACGTCGAAGCCGGCGCCATCGTGCTCGGCCATATGCTGGCCGTGTTCGTCGCGCACGGACTTGCCGACCGGCTGCATGCCGATGCCGGCCGGGCAGCGCTCAGCCAGTTGCCGCTGACCTTGCTGATGATCGCCTATACCGTCTTCGGCCTGTGGCTGCTGTCGACGCCGGCGGTCTGACGAAAGCGGGGTGTCCGAACTGCCGCAACGGAAAGCTCGCTTGTCAGGGTTCGGCTTTGATGATTTAGTTTGTACACAAGCGAATTTGCGCTCCTGCAAGGAGGCGTGACGCTCGCTTCGTCCGTTGGTCTACGTCGACAATAAAGGGGAACCGTGATGACTGACCGCAAGGGATTTTTCGACCTCTCCGGGCAGCGGCTGAACCGCCGCACGGCCCTGAAGGGCCTGGCCGCCGGCGCCGGGCTGGCGGCGGCGCCGGGCTTCGTGCGCTATGCGCAGGCTCAAAGCTCCGAGCCGATCCGGATCGGCTTCCAGGCGCACCGCACCGGCATCGGCGCCGCCTACGGCCGCTGGTACGAGCGCACCACCAACGCCGCCGTCAAGGCCATCAACGCCGCCGGCGGCATCAACGGCCGCCAGGTCGAGATCGTGGTGGAGGACGACGGCACCGACGCCGCACGCGGCGCCGAGGTCGTGGCCAAGCTGACCAACCAGCACAAGTGCGACATCGTCTACGGCACGCTGTTTTCCAACGTCGTCATCGCTTCGGCGCCGACCGCCGGCGAACTGAAAGTGCCTTATTACGTCGTTTCGGAAGGCTACCATGTGGCGTCCGGCAAGCTGAATCGCTGGTGCCTGCAACCCGGCATCACCGACGTGCGCGCGCAGGTCACGGCGGTGGCGCCATGGATCGCCGCCAATGCCGGCAAGAAAGTCACCATGGTCTTCCCCGACTACGCCTTCGGCTACGATCACCGCGACTACCTGCCGCCGGCGCTGGAGAAGGCCGGCGGCCAGGTGGTCGCCAAGATCGCCATTCCGCCGACGGAATCCTCCTTCACGAAATACTTTCCGCAGATTCCGGCCGGGACAGAGGCGATCTACCACGTCATGGTCGGTCCGGCGGTGCTCACCTTCGTCAAGGAACTCGGCGATTTCTACGGCTCCAGCGGCCCGAAGCTGTTCGGCTTCATTGATTCGCTGGAAGCCGTCGACATCAACAGCCCCGGTCTCGAATATCTCGACGGCAGCCATTTCTGGGAAGGCTCGCCGCGCTACGCTCAAGCCAACGACAGCGAGGCGGAAAAGGCCTATCGCGCCGCCGTCGGCATCGACGACAACGGTGCAGCGGTGGGCGATCCCAAGGACGTCTCCACCGCCGCCCATATGTTCGGCTGCTGGGAAACGCTCTACGTCATCAAGAAGGCGATGGAGGATGCGTCCTACAAGGGGCCGCAGGACCGCGCCAAGCTGGTCGAGGCGACCGAGGCGCTGACCGAGTTCGCCGAAGGGCCGGAGCACCCGCAGGGCAAGAAGGTGTTCAACGGCAAGATCCATCAGGTCTTCGGCAGCCAGAACATCTCCAAGCTGGAGGGCGGCAAACTCAACGTCGTCCATAAGACGGCGATCGAGGACGGCATGTACGAGCCGGAGGCCGACTACACCACCCAGCCGCTGTAAGCTTTCCTTGCTGCCAGGATACTGACGGCGTATATACGCCGTCAGTATCGAAAAGGAGCTTTGCCATGGCAAAGGAAGCCGTCTTCACCATGAAGCTGGAACCGGAACTGCGCGACGCCTTCATGGCCGCCGCTGCCGCCGCCGACCGCCCGGCTTCGCAGATCGTGCGCGAATTCATGCGCGATTATGTCCAGCAGGACAGGGCGTATGTCGAATTCCTGCGCCGCAAGGTGGAAAAGTCGCGGGCGGATATAGCTGCGGGGCGGACATACAGCCACGAAGAGGTTCAGACTCATATGGATCAATTGATCGCGGATCTCGAACGCAAGGGCCGTGAGGCCGCCGAGTGAAGTCGGTCTGGACCGCCCAAGCGAAACGCGAGCTCGGCGACATCGTATCCTATATCTGGGTCGACAATCCCGCAGCGGCGAAGCATGTCCGCAAGCGTATCGAGACGACTGCGTCATATCTGAAATCGCAACCCTTCATGGGCCGGCAGGGCGCTATTGCTGGAACGCGCGAAGCCATTCCGCATCCTAGCTACCGGATCGTCTATCAGCTAACCGGAGAGACGGTGTTCATCCTTTCAATCGTCCACACCGCCCGCCAGTGGCCGCCGGTCGCCGAGGACGACGCCTGAATGGCTTTCGGTCCGCATCTTCTTCTGGCTGTCCTCGAAGGCCTCGTCACCGCCGCTGTTCTGTCGCTGACGGCGCTCGGCCTGTCGCTGGTCTTCGGGGTCATGCGCATCGTCAACGTCGCGCACGGCGAGTTCTTCATGCTGGGTGCGGTGCTGGCCTGGGCGGTGGCGAACGCGCTGGGCGGTCATCCGGCGCTCGGCTTCGTCGCCGCGCTGGTGATCGCGCCGCTGATCGTCGGCGCGGTGGCATGGCTGGCCGAACGGCTGGTGCTGTCGCGGCTCAAATACAATCCTGAATCCACCATCGTCGCCACCATCGGCCTGCTCTATGTCATCCAGCAGCTTGCGCTGACTTTCTACGGCCCGGAGGCGCGGCCGGTGGCGCCGCCCTTCAGCTATCGCCTGTCGCTGCCGTGGTTCGGCTATTCGGCCTACAAGCTCTCCATCATCGCCGCCGCCGCTCTGCTGTTGATTGCCACCTGGCTGGTGCTGACGCGCACGAAGATCGGGCTCACCATGCGCGCCACGCAATATGACAGCGAGACGGCGCAGGCCTTCGGCATCCCGGTCGGGCGTGTCTATGCCGGCGTCTTCGCGCTCGGCGCCATGCTGGCAGCCCTTGCCGCCGTCCTGATCGTGCCGATCAGCCAGGCGCATTACCTGATGGGGCAGGACCCGCTGCTGCTTTCCTTCATCGTCGTCATCATCGGCGGCCTCGGTTCGCTGCGCGGCACGGTGGTGGCGGCCGTGCTGATCGGCGTCTCCGACGGCGTCGTCTCGATGTTCTTTTCGCCGACGCTCGCCAAGATGATCGCCACGCTGGCGGTGGCGCTGGTGCTGGTGTTCCGCCCACAGGGCCTGTTCGGGACGGCGCCACGATGAGCGGGCAGGACAAGCCGGCTAAGATCTACGCCCTGCACCTTGCCGTGCTCGCGGCCCTGTTCGCGCTGAACTTCGTGCTGCCGGCTTACTATCACGGGCTGATGGCGCGCATTCTCGTGCTGGCGGTCTTCGCCATGGGCTACAATGTGCTGTTCGGCTATGCCGGCCTGCTCAGCCTCGGCCATGCCATGTTCTTCGCCGCCGGCATGTACGGCGCCGGCCTGGGGGTCGTGCATTTCGGGCTCGGTGTGCCGCTGGCCTTTGTCAGCGGGTTGGCCTGCGGCGCCGTGCTTTCAGTTGTCATCGGCCTGTTGGCGCTGCGCACCTCCGGCGTCGCCTTCATGATCGTCACCATGATGTTCGCGCAAGTCTTTGCGCTCTCCCTCATTTATTTCGCCGCCTGGACCGGTGGCGACCAGGGCCTCGTCATCCCGCAGACGGCGCGCATGCTGAACTTCGGCGCCGTTGCCCTCGACCTTACCGACCCGACTGTGCGCTACATGACGGCGCTGGCGCTGTGTGCTGTGGCGCTTTTCATGACGGCGGCGCTGGTGCGCTCGCGCCATGGCCGCGTTCTGGTTGCGATCCGCGAGAACGAGGAGCGCACGAAGATGTTGGGCTATGACACCTTCGCCAACAAGCTTGTCGCCGTCACCGTCTCCGGCACGATCTCGGCGGCCGCCGGTGCCGCCTTCGCGCTGCTGTTCGGCTATGTCGGCGCCAACTTCGCCGGCGTGCAATATTCCATCCTGCCGCTCTTGTGGGTTCTGCTCGGCGGCGCCGCCACGACGCTCGGGCCGCTTCTGGGCACGCTGGTCATGTATGTCGTCACCGACACGGCAAGCTCCTTCACCTCCGCCTGGCTGCTCATCGTCGGCGTCGTGCTCATCCTGCTGGTGCTGTTCTTCCCGAAAGGCATCCTCGGCACGCTGCGCGCCCGCTGGCTGGGGTGGCTGCCATGATCGATCCATTGCTCGTCACCAAGGGGCTGACGCGCCGCTTCGGCGGCTTAAAAGCCGTCGACGGCGTCGACTTCACGCTGATGCCGGGCGAGATCCGCGCCGTCATAGGCCCCAACGGCGCCGGAAAGACGACCTTCGTCAGCATGGTCTGCGGCCGCATCCTGCCGTCGTCGGGCGCGATCCTGTTCGACGGCGCCGATATCACCGACATGCCGGCGCACCGCCGCGTGCGGCTGGGCATCGCCTACACCTTCCAGATCACCAGCGTCTTTCCCAATTTGAGCGTCTACGACAACGTCGCTTTGCCGGTGCAGCGCACGATGGGCGACGGGCGCGCGCCGCACGCCGACGTCATGACCGCGCTGGACAAGGTCGGGCTGGCCGACCGCGCCGCCATGCAGGCCGGCCAACTCGCCTACGGCCACCAGCGCCTGCTGGAAGTCGCCATGGGGCTGGCGCTGAAGCCGCGCCTGCTCATCCTCGACGAGCCGACGCAAGGCCTGTCCGACGCCGAGATCGAGGATTTCGTGCGGCTGGTGCGCACGGTCGCCGAGGACGCCACGGTGCTTCTGATCGAGCACAACATGCCGCTGGTCATGCAGCTTGCCGACCGCATCACCGTCTTCGACGCCGGCCGCGTGCTGGCCGAAGGCACGCCCGAGCAGATCCGCGCCGACGCCGCCGTGCAGGCGGCCTATCTCGGCACCGGGGCGGGGGAAGCCGCATGAGCGACGGCGCCGTCCTCGCCGTTTCCGGCCTCGACGCCTTCTATGGCGAGGTGCAGGTGCTCTATGGCCTCGACCTGACCCTGCGGCGGGGCGAGGTGTTATGCTTGCTCGGCCGCAATGGCGCCGGCAAGACGACGACGCTGAAAGCGATCATGGGCCTTGTGCCGGCGGCGGCCGGCTCGATCCGGCTGGAAGGGCGGGAGCTGACCGGCCTGCCGGCGCATGAGGTGCCGAAGGCCGGCATCGCCTACGTCCCGCAGGGGCGGCGCCTGTTCGCCGAGATGACGGTGGCCGAGAACATCGAGATCGGGCTGATGGCGCGCAAGAAGGGCGCGTCCGTCCGCGAGGCCGTGCTCGACCTGTTTCCCTTGCTACGGCAGCGGTGGAAGCAGCGCTCCGGCACGCTGTCCGGCGGCGAGCAGCAGATGCTCGCCATGGCCCGCGCGCTTTGCCTGGAACCGAAGGTACTGTTGCTCGACGAGCCGACCGAAGGCCTGATGCCGTCGATGATCGCGAAGATCCGCGAGACGGTGGGCAAGCTGCGGGAGCAGGGCGTCTCCACCATCCTGGTCGAGCAGCGCGTGGATGCGGTGCTGCCGGTCGCCGACCGCGTCGCCTTCATCGAGAACGGCCGCAACCGCGAGACGGTCGGTGTAGACGTGCTGCGCGCCGATCCCTCGGCGGTGAAGCGCTATGTCGGGGTGGGGTGAGGCTGGACAGGCAGCGTGCATCGGTGGCGCCTCTCACGGAGATAGATCGCCGACGCCGCGGCGAGCTTTCCTCGCCCCGTTTACGGGGAGAGGATGCCGGCAGGCAGGTGAGGGGCGGCACTGACCTTCCCGGACTTGGCTCCGCCCCTCATCCGTCACTTCGTGACACCTTCTCCCCGTAAACGGGGAGAAGGAAAGGGGCTACGGCGCCACCTGCCGGCCGCCGATCCATACGCCCTTGATGTCGAGCTTATCCGACAGCGCCACGATGTCCGCCGCGGCACCCGTGGCGAAGCGGCCGAGCCGGTGTGCCTGGCCGACCGCTTCAGCCGGATAGAGCGAGGCCATGCGCAGCGCTTCGGCAAGGTCGAGGCCGATGGTTCGGTGCATGAAGCGCACCGCCGAAATCATGTCGAGGTCGGCGCCGGCCAGCGTGCCGTCGGAAAGACGGAGCGATCCGTCCTTGCGATAGATGGTGCGGCCGTTGAGAGTGAAGGACGTCATGTCCGTGCCGATGGTCGCCATGGCGTCGGTGACGAGGAATATCTTTCCCGGTCCGCGCTTGGCCCGGACCGCGATCCGAATAGTCGCCGGATCGACATGGATGCCATCGGCGATCAGCCCCGCCGACAACGCCTGCGTGTCGAGCGTCGCCCCCGCCAGCCCCGGCTCGCGGTTGCCGATCTGGCTCATGGCGTTGAACAGGTGCGTCGCCACCGAGGCGCCGGCCTCGGCAAAGGCGCGCGCGGTGGCATAGGTCGTGTCGGTGTGGCCGAGGCTGACGACGATGCCGGCTTGCGCCAGCGCCGCCACCTGCTGCGGATCGACCGATTCCGGCGCCACCGTCGTCAAAAGAACCGGCAGATGCTTGCGCGCCGCGATCAGCGCCGCCTCGTCCGCCTCGGTCATCGGCCGGATCAGCTTCGGATCGTGCGCGCCCTTGCGGGCCAGCGACAGGTGCGGACCTTCCAGGTGCAGGCCGAGGAAGCCGGGCACGGCCTCCTTCGCCGCCAGTTCTCCGGCGGCGATCGCGGCGGCGGTGATCTCCGGCGTGTCGGTGATCAGCGTCGGCAAGAGCGCGGTGGTGCCGAACGGCGCGTGGGCGGCGCAGATGGTGCGGATCGAAGCGACGTCGGGATGGTCGTTCAGCATGACCCCGCCGCCGCCGTTCACCTGAAGGTCGACGAAGCCGGGTGCCAGCATGGCGCCGGCGTCGATGCGCGGCATATCCGCCGGCAACGAACCGGCCGGCATGACGGCTTCGACCAGCCCGTCGCGGACGACGAGCGCGGCATCGTCGTGCCAGCCGTCGCCGTCGAAGACGCGCCTGGCGGTGAGGGCGAAAGCTCCGGTCACGTCGCGGCCCCCGTCACAGCGTTTCCGTGACTTTGCGCAGGTTGCGCGGCGTGTCTGGATCGAGCCCGCGGCGGCGCGCGAAGGCTTCGACGAAGGCGTAGAAGGAGACGATCAGCGGCAGCGGGTCGGTCAGCGGATGGCCGGTCGCGACATGCGGCAGATGGGTTGCCGTCTTTGCCAGCGCAGAGGTGATGAACACGTCGGCGCCCTTGGCGGCGAGCATGTCGGCGGCCTCAGCCAGCGACGGTTCGGAAGCGTCGCGCGCCGCCAGCGCCAGCACCGGGAAGCCGGGGCCGACCAGCGCCATCGGCCCGTGCATCACTTCGGCCGCGCTATAGGCTTCGGCGTGCATGGCGCAGGTTTCCTTGAACTTCAGCGCCGATTCGGCGGCGATCGCAGAGGACGGACCGCGACCGAGGACGAACAGCGAACGGTCGCCCTCCAGCGCCGGCGCCAGGGCCATCCAGTCGCAGCCGATTGCCTGTTCGAGCTGGGCCGGCAGCGCCTTCAGCGCCTCGATCAGGCCTGCATCGTCGGTGGCGTGCGCCATCAGCGCAAGCGCCGCGACCGCCGAATTGACGAAGGTCTTGGTCGCCGCGACGCTGCGCTCCGGCCCCGCGAGAATGTCGATGGCGTGGTCGCTGGCGGCCGCCAGCGGCGAGCCGGCGGTGTTGACGAGCGCGATGGTCAGCGCGCCGCTCAGCCGAGCGCTCTCGGCCATCGCCACGATGTCGGGGCTCTTGCCGGATTGCGAGACGGCGAGGCAGGCGGAGCCGGCGAGCCTCAGTTTGGCGCCGTAGATGGAGGCGACCGAGGGCCCGACGGAGGCGACGGCGAGGCCGGCGGTCAGTTCCACCGCATATTTCATGAAGGCGGCGACATGGTCGGAAGAGCCGCGCGCCACCGTCACCAGAAAGTGCGGGTCGCGTCTGGCGATGTCGCGGCCGGCGGCGGCAAGGGTGGCGCCCGAGCCGTCGAGCAGCCGCGCCGCCGCCTGCGGGATTTCCTCGATCTCGTGCCGCATATGGGTCTTGGCCGCGCTCATGCGTTCCTCCCGGTGTCGTCCGCGTTCACGCCGAGCCTGAGTTCCGCCACGAAGTCGTAGGCGTCACCGCGATAGACCGAGCGGGTGAATTCGATCACCTTGCCGCTGGAAAGATAGGAAATGCGTTCGATGCGCAGGCCGGCCGAGCCCGGCGCCACGTCGAGGAGATGGGCGTCGTCGTCGCCGAGATTGGCGGCCGAGATGCGCTGCACGGCACGGACCGGCCGGTTGCCGGTGGCTTCCAGCGCCGCGTAGAGGGAGGAGCCTATCGCCGCCGGGTCCGGCAGTGCGCCGGCCGACAGCGAAGCCCGCTCGATGGCGAGCGGCGTGTCGTTGGCGATGCGCAGGCGTGAAACGCGCGCCACCAGTTCGCTGGCGGCGAGGCCCAGCACCATCATCTCGTCGGGCGAGGGCGCGTAGAGACCGCGGTCCAGCCAGTGCGAGCGCCCCGCCATGCCGCGCCGCGCCATGTCCTCGGTGAAGGAGGTGAGCCGGGACAGCGACTGCTCGACGCGCTCCATGCGCGGGGCGACGAAGGTGCCCGAGCCGTGGCGCTGCACCAGCACGCCGCCCTTGACCAGATCCTGCACCGCCTTGCGCACGGTGACGCGCGAGATTTCGGCCTTGGTGGCGATGTCGCGCTCCGACGGCAGCGCGTCGCCGGGGCCGATCAGGCCGCGATTGACCGCGTCCTCGATGCTCCGGCGCAGTTGCAGGTAGAGCGGCGCGCCGCCGTGGCCGGATTGCCTCAGCGTGGCGAAGATCTGGTCGGCGGCGTCGCTCATGGCGCGGCCTCTACAAACAGCCGTGCCGCCATGCTGACGGCCCCGCCGAGCGCGTCGTCCAGCGCCGGCCTGAGTTGCGCCCGGTGGCCCGGTGAAAGGCGCGGCGCATAAAGCGCGGCCAGTCCGCCGAGCAGGCAGAGCGGATCGCCGGGCCTGAGGTCAAGCGCGCCAAGCGCTGCCTCGACATCGGCCACGGCCTTGTCGACGATCCAGGTCGCCACCAGGTCGCCTTTTGCCGCGTGCTCGAAGACTTTCGGGGCGAAGCCGCCGAAATCGCCCGGCTTGGCATTGGTGGTGAATTCCACCACGTCCTCGGGATTGTTGCGGAAGACGGCGAGCATCTCGTCGGTCAGCGGCGAGGCCGGGCGGATGCCGTCATGCGCGAGCAGGGTCTGTTCCAGGAGATCGCGGCCGATGCGCGCGCCGCTGCCCTGGTCGCCCACCTGAAAGCCCCAACCGCCAATGGCGCGGGACTTGCCGTCCTTGCGGGCCATATAAGCGGTGCCGGTGCCGAGGATGGCCATGGCGCCGTCGCCGGCGCCCACCGCGCCTTCCAGCGCGATCTCGGCGTCGGTTTCGACCCGGCTGCGGCTGAACGGCAAAATGGCCTCGAGTTGCTGGCGGTAGGTGCCGACATTGGCGCCGGCGAGGCCCAGAACCGCCGGTGTTTCGATGATCAGGTCGGGGTCCTGCCCGGCGTCCAGGAAGGCCAGCCGCGCGGAATCCACGATATGCGTGCGTGCGCCGGTCAGGTCGGTGCGGATGTTGGCGGCGCCGCTCTTGGCGCGGCCGATCACGGCGCCGTCCGCTGTGGCCAGCGCAGCCCTGCAACTGGTCCCGCCGCCATCGATGCCGAGCACGAAACGCAAATTGTGTCCTCCTCCGCTTTGATAATACCAATAAAATACCAATAGCCAAGAGTTAATTTCCGAGAAGAAAGCGCGGTCGTGTAATTTGATGAAAAAACAAGGAATTAACGATACGAGACCATCTTTCTATGGCAAATTCGTTAATGCTGCTGGACAAGTGGTATTTTTTTGGTATTGTCGAAACGTTGGAGGAACATGGCATGGCGCAAACGCGCACGGAGGCGTTGCACCGCGACGCGGAGGGGCTGGACACGCGCTCGCCGCGCGAAATCCTGTCGTCTCTCGCCGAGGCGCAGATCGAGGCGGCCCAGGCTGTCCGCGCCGCCATTGCGTCCATCGCCGAGGCCGCGGCCGTGATTGCTGAAAAGCTTGGCGCCGGCGGCCGGCTGGTCTACGCCGCGGCCGGCAGTTCCGGCCTGATGGCGCTGGCCGACGCGCTGGAGCTCCCCGGAACCTTCGGTATTGCGCGGGAGCGCATCATCATCCTCATCGCCGGCGGCGAGCAGGCCCTGCGCGATCTTGCCGGCGCGCCGGAAGACGACGCTGCCGGCGCCGCCGCCGCTGTGGAGGAGTTCGGTATCGGCCCCGGCGACTGCTTGATTTCGCTGTCCGCCAGCGGCTCGACGCCTTACGCGCTCGGCGCGCTCGAGGCGGCCGGCCGGCTCGGCGCGGCGACCGTCGCCATCGCCAACAACCGTGGCGCGCCGCTGCTCGAAAAGGCCGATATCGCCATCCTTCTCGAAACGCCTCCGGAGGTCATTGCCGGCTCGACCCGCATGGGCGCCGGCACCGCGCAGAAGATCGCGCTCAACATGCTTTCGACACTGGCCGCGGTGCATCTCGGCCATGTCCATGACGGCTATATGGTCAATCTCTTTGCCGACAACGCCAAGCTGCGCGGCCGCGCCGCCCGCATCGTCGCCGCCGTTTCCGGCTGCGGCGTCGAGGACGCCGCGCGCTTGCTCGACCGCAGCGGCGGCGGGGTCAAGGCTGCTATTCTGCTCGCCGCCGGCGCCACCGACGCCGGCTTCGCGCAGGACATACTGGAACGGACCGGCCAGAAGCTCAGGCCGGCCCTTTCCGAAGTCCGAGGGGAACGGGAGGCCGCAAGCCTCCGGTCTCGTCAAAATCATACCCCGCACGGGTAAATTGGGAGAGTGAGCATGACAAAGAAACTTCTGACCACCTTGCTCGGCGGCGCGAGCCTGCTCGCCACCGCCGGCATCGCCATGGCGGCGGACGCGACGCTGACCATCGAAAGCTGGCGCAACGACGACCTGTCGATCTGGCAGGACAAGCTGATCCCGGCCTTCGAAGCCAAGAACCCCGGCATCAAGGTGACGTTCGCGCCGTCGGCGCCGACTGAGTATGACGCCGCGCTCGGCGCCAAGTTGCAGGCCGGATCGGCGGGCGACCTCATCAGCTGCCGTCCGTTCGACAAGTCGCTCGAGCTGTTCAAGAAGGGCAATCTGGCCGACCTCTCGGCGCTGTCGGGCATGGAGAACTTTTCCGACACGGCCAAGGCGGCCTGGCAGACGGACGACGGCAAGTCGACCTTCTGCGTGCCGATGGCCTCGGTGCTGCACGGCTTCATCTACAACAAGGACGCCTTCGACAAGCTCGGCATCAAGGTGCCGGAGACGCGCGACGAATTCTTCGCGGCGCTGGACAAGATCAAGGCCGACGGCACCTACATTCCGATGGCCATGGGCACCAAGGACCTGTGGGAAGCCGCCACCATGGGCTACCAGAACATCGGCCCGAACTACTGGAAGGGCGAGGAAGGCCGCCTGGCGCTCATCAAGGGCACGCAGAAGCTGACCGATCCGGACTGGGTGGCGCCGTTCCAGGAACTGGCCAAGTGGAAGCCTTATCTCGGCGACGGCTTCGAGGCGCAGACCTATCCCGACAGCCAGAACCTGTTCACGCTCGGCCGTGCCGCCATCTATCCGGCCGGCTCGTGGGAGATCGGCCTGTTCAACACCCAGGCCCAGTTCAAGATGGGCGCCTTCCCGCCGCCGGTCGAGAAAGCGGGCGACACCTGCTACATCTCCGACCACACCGATATCGGCATGGGTCTGAACGCCGCCTCGAAGAACGCCGACGCCGCCAAGAAATTCCTGACCTGGGTGGCTTCGCCGGAATTCGCCGACATCTACGCCAACGCGCTGCCGGGCTTCTTCAGCCTGAACTCGACGCCGGTGAAGATGCAGGACCCGCTGGCGCAGGAATTCGTCTCCTGGCGCGGCAAGTGCAAGTCGACCATCCGCTCGACCTACCAGATCCTGTCGCGCGGCACGCCGAACCTGGAAAACGAGACGTGGGTTGAATCGGCCAACGTCATCAACGGCACCGAGACGCCGGAGCAGGCCGCCAAGAAGCTGCAGGACGGCCTCGACAGCTGGTACAAGCCGGCGAAGTAAAAAAGACTGCCCCTCTCCTCCGCTCCGGCGGGGGAGAGGCGGTTCGCCCAGCGAACCGGACGGGGCGTTGCCCCGCCTTTGCGCATCGAGAATTTCACCAGCCCGGCCGGCCTTGCGATCCTCCGAAAGAACGAGGGTCAAGGCTTCGCGCGCGCCAGGAAACAGTCGCCAAACCGCAAGGCGTGGCTATACTCCCGCAGTCGGGTCCTCAGGGGGATGGATCAAGTCCGATGACCACCGCACCGAAAAGAGCGATCCGCTGGCACATCGGCGTCTTCCTGGCGCCGGCGGTGCTGATCTATACGGCGATCATGATCCTGCCGCTGGTCGGCACGCTCCAGCTCGCGCTGTTCAAGGCGGTGAACCAGGTGCAGACCTTCGTCGGTCTGGACAATTTCCGCACCCTGTTCGGCGATCCCAACTGGTCGGTCGGCTTCTGGAACGCGCTCAGGAACAACACCTGGTTCTTCGTCATCCATATGCTGGTGCAGAACCCGATCGGCGTCATGCTGGCGGCGCTGCTGTCGTCGCCGAAGCTGCGCTTTTCCGCCTTCTACCGCACGGCGATCTTCGTGCCGACGGTGCTGTCCTTCGTCATCGTCGGCTTTGCCTGGAAGCTGATCCTGTCGCCGCTGTGGGGCGTGGCGCCGAACCTGCTCGACCTCGTCGGCCTGAAATTCCTGTTCAGCCCGTGGCTCGGCAAGGAAAGCAGCGCGCTGATCGCGCTCAGCCTGGTTTCGGTGTGGCAGTTCGTCGGCATTCCGATGATGCTGATCTACGCCGCCCTTCTGTCGATCCCCGACGAGGTGATAGAGGCGGCCGAATGCGACGGCGTCACCGGCATGGCGCAGTTCTGGAAGATCAAGCTGCCGCTGATCCTGCCTGCCATCGGCATCATCTCGATCCTCACCTTCGTCGGCAATTTCAACGCCTTCGACCTGATCTACACCGCGCAGGGGGCGCTCGCCGGGCCGAACTATTCCACCGATATCCTCGGCACCTTCCTCTACCGCGCCTTCTTCGGCTTCCAGTTGCAGATCGGCGACCCCAACATGGGCGCGGCGATCGCCACCATGATGTTCCTCATCATCCTGGCCGGCGTCTGCGTCTACCTGTTCCTCGTCCAGACGCGCCTGCGTCGCTACCAGTTCTGAGGAGGCGATCATGAGCAAGGCAACCGCTTCCCCGGCGCGCAGCATCGCCGCTCACGGCATCCTGATCCTCTACACGGTCATCGCGCTGTTTCCGGTGCTGATCGTCGTCGTCAATTCGTTCAAGTCGCGCACCGCCATCTTCCGCCAGCCGCTGATGCCGCCGACCGTTTCGACCTTCGATCTGGTCGGCTACGAAACGGTGCTGAAGCAGGGCGATTTCCTGCATTATTTCCAGAACAGCCTTATCGTCACCGTCGTCTCGCTGTTCCTGGTGCTCCTGTTCGGCGCGATGGCTGCCTTTTCGCTGTCGGAATACCGCTTCCGCGGCAATTCGCTGATGGGGCTTTACCTGGCGCTCGGCATCATGATCCCGATCCGGCTGGCCACCGTCGCCATCCTGCAACTGATGGTGGCGAGCGGGCTGGTCAACACGCTGACTTCGTTGATCCTGGTCTACACCGCGCAGGGCCTGCCGCTCGCCATCTTCATCCTGTCGGAGTTCATGAAGGGCGTGTCCGACGACCTGAAGAACGCCGGCCGCATCGACGGCCTGTCGGAATACACCATCTTCTTCCGTCTCGTCCTGCCGCTGGTGCGGCCGGCGATGGCGACGGTCGCCGTCTTCACCATGATCCCGATCTGGAACGACCTTTGGTTCCCGCTGATCCTGGCGCCGTCGGAATCCACCAAGACGGTGACGCTCGGCGCCCAGCTCTTCCTCGGCCAGTTCGTCACCAACTGGAACGCAATTCTGGCCGCGCTGTCGCTGGCGATCCTGCCGGTGCTGATCCTCTACATCGCCTTCTCGCGGCAGCTCATCCGCGGCATCACTTCCGGAGCGGTGAAGTGAATACCACCAACGCGTGCGCTGCCCCTCACCCTTACCCTCTCCCCGCCTCTTGCGGGGAGAGGTGCCCGGCAGGGCGGTGAGGGGCAGCGCCGACCTGAGCCTGATTGAAAGAACCGACAGTCACCGGAGCATCGCGTGAACCAGAAAGAAAAACCCCTTCGCGTCGTCGTCGCCGGCCTCGGCAATATGGGCCGCAGCCATGCGCTGGCGTACTACGAGAATCCCGGCTTCGAGATCGCCGCCCTCGTCAACCGCTCGGACGTGCCGCTGCCCGGCGGGCTTGCCGGCCACGAGATCCGCAAGGAAGCCTTCGCGGACGTCATCCGCGCGACGAAGCCGGACGTGGCGGCCATCGCCACCTATTCCGACAGCCATGCCGACTATGCGGTGGCGGCCCTCGAGGCCGGTTGCCATGTCTTCGTTGAAAAGCCGCTGGCGACCACGGTGGCGGATGCGCGCCGCGTCGTCGATGCGGCGAAAGCCAACGGCCGCAAGCTCGTCATCGGCTACATCCTGCGCCACCACCCGTCCTGGATGCGGCTGATCGCCGAGGCGCGGAAACTCGGCGGTCCCTACGTCTTCCGCATGAACCTCAACCAGCAGTCCTCCGGCAAGACCTGGGAGACGCACAGGCAGTTGATGCAGACCACTTCGCCCATCGTCGATTGCGGCGTGCACTATCTCGACGTCATGCTCCAGATCACCGACGCGAAGCCTGTCGAGGTGCGCGGCATGGGCGTCAGGCTTTCCGACGAGATCGCGCCCGATATGTACAATTACGGCCACTTGCAGGTGCTGTTCGACGACGGTTCGGTCGGCTGGTACGAGGCAGGCTGGGGGCCGATGATTTCCGAGACGGCCTTCTTCGTGAAGGACGTCATGTCGCCGAAGGGCTGCGTCTCCATCGTCATGGCCGAAGGGGTCAAGTCCGACGACATCGACACCCACACCAAGACCTCGACCATTCGCCTGCATTCGGCCGCGACCGGACCGGACGGCCGGTTCGCGAAGCCGGACGAGCTTCTGTCGATGGCGGGCGAGCCCGGCCATCAGGAACTGTGCGACGCAGAGCAGGCCTTCCTGCTCAAGGCGATCCGCGAAGACATCGACCTGACCCGCCACATGGACGATGCGGTGAAGTCGCTCGCCGTCTGCCTCGCGGCGGACGAGAGCGTGCGCACCGGCAAGGCCGTCAAACTCTGAGGGGATAGCCGTGGGTTCTCTGAAAATCGAGCAAGTGAAAAAGTCCTTCGGCCACGTCGATGTGCTGAAGGGCATCGACCTTGCCGTCGAGGACGGCGAGTTCGTCGTCTTTGTCGGTCCGTCCGGCTGCGGCAAGTCCACGTTGTTGCGCGTCATCGCCGGCCTGGAGGACGCGACCTCCGGCCGCGTGACGATCGACAGCGACGACGTCTCCGCCACACCGCCGGCCAAGCGCGGCATCGCCATGGTGTTCCAGACCTATGCGCTTTATCCGCACCTGACCGTGCGCGACAACATGGCGCTCGGTTTGAAGCAGGCCGGCGAGCAGGCGGCCGAGATCGACAAGCGCATCGGCGCCGCTTCGTCCATGCTCGGCCTGGAGCCTTATCTGAAACGCCGGCCGGCCGAGTTGTCCGGCGGCCAGCGCCAGCGCGTCGCCATCGGCCGCGCCGTGGTGCGCGAGCCGAAGCTTTTCCTGTTCGACGAGCCGCTGTCGAACCTTGACGCGGCCTTGCGCGTCAACACCCGCCTGGAGATCGCCCAGCTTCACCGCCGCCTCAAGGCGACGATGATCTACGTCACGCACGATCAGGTGGAGGCCATGACGCTGGCCGACAAGATCGTCGTGTTGAACGCCGGCCGCATCGAGCAGGTCGGCGCTCCGATGGAGCTTTACAATCAGCCGGCGAACATGTTCGTCGCCGGCTTCATCGGCTCGCCCAAGATGAACTTCATCGACGGTGGCCGGCTCGGCGAAAGCGTCAAGACGGTCGGCGTGCGCCCCGAACACATCAGCGTCGATCCGGTAAAGGGCGACTGGAAAGGCACGGTGGTGCACGCCGAGCATCTCGGTGCCGATACCAACCTCTATCTCGACTGCGAGAAGACGGGGCTGATCACGGTCAGGCTGTTCGGGGAGTATGCCGCCGAGGCCGGCATGACGCTCCACGCCACGCCGCAGCCGGGCAAGACCTACCGCTTCGACGGCGACGGGCATGCGGTGCGGTAAAACCGGAGCCTGTTGAGAAAAGGCCCGGCTTCCAGGAAGCCGGGCCAGCGATGCAGGCGGCCGGAGGGATGCCGGCGGGGAGTGGGGAACACCTGCATGGAACTCGGCCGTATGGGGCCGGGAGCGGTGCCGCGGGACAGACCTCGTCAGGCGGCCCTGCGGGCGGCGTCCTCGATCGTCTCGTTGCGCTCGGCGGCGATGGCGCGCAGCCGCCTTGTCGGGTCGGTGCCGAGCGGCATGTCGATGGCGACGGAGAGGTCGGCGCGGGTCAGGCCGATGTCGGCCAGTTCGGTATCCGAAAGCTCGCCCAGCCGATAGAAAGCGCGACGGTTTTTCCAGGCGCGGTAAAGGTTGGAGAGCGCCTCCAGCGCACGGGTCGTCGCAGCCGGGCGCGCGGCGACGCGGGAGGTTTCGGCGGCAAAATGGGCGGCGGACATGACGGGCTCCTTGACCGTTCAGGGCGCGCGACGGCGCGCGGCTGCCGGGAGGAAGCGGCCGCGGGTCGCGATTCACATGCCTTCATGTGGACAAGGGCAAAATGCCATTGCGCGATTGATTAATCCAACGAATGTTTTTAATCTCAAGCATCAATCGTCATGATGGATGAAAACCGATGCAGGCGCCGCTCGACCTCGACCAGTTGCAGACGTTCATCGCCATCGCCGACACCGGCTCCTTCACCCGCGCGGCCGAAGAGGTGCACCGCACCCAGTCGGCCGTCTCCATGCAGATGCGCCGGCTGGAGGAGCGCATCGGCAAGCCTCTGTTCGAGAAGGACGGCCGCCTCAACAAGCTGAGCGAGGAAGGCGACCGGCTGCTCGCCTACGCGCGGCGCATGATGGTGCTCAACCGCGAGACGCTGGCCGCCTTCGATGACAAGCGGCTGGAGGGTACCATCCGCATCGGCACGCCGGACGACTATGCCGACCGCTTCCTGCCCGAGATCATGGCGCGCTTTGCCCGCTCCAACCCGCATGTCGAACTGACCGTCGTGTGCGAACCGGCGCCCGGTCTGGTCGAGCACATCAAGCGGGGCAACCTCGACCTCGCCCTGGTTACGCACAACGACGCGCGCGGCCAGTCGGAAGTGGTGCGGCGCGAGCCGCTTTTGTGGGTCAGCTCCGCCAACCACGCCACGCACGAGCAGGAGGTCCTGCCGATGGCGTTCGGCCGGCCGAACTGCATCTGGCGGCGCGCCGCCTGCGACGTGCTGGACGAGATGGGTCGCGACTACCGCGTCCTGTTCACGTCGTTTTCTGCCACCGTCATCGCCGCCGCCGTGCTGTCGGGGCTGGCGATTTCGGTGCTGCCGGAATGCGCGCTCAGGCCCGGCATGCGGGTGCTGGGCGAGGCCGACGGCTTCGGCGCGCTGCCCGATTGCCGCATCGGCATCATGCGCGGCCAGACCAGCCGGCCGGAAATCGTCGAGGCGCTCGCCCGCCACATTTCCGAAAGCCTCGACAACATTTCGGTGCCGATGGTCGAGGAAGCCGCCGGCAGCTTCGATTTCGCCGCGCTCGCCTTCGCCCGCATGAAGCGCGGCAAGCCGAACCAGATCATGCCGGGGTGGTAAGACCGCGTCGTCCTATGATCGCTTGCCGGCGCGAATGACGAGCACGTTGCCGAGGGCGACGAAGACCAGCCCGGCAAACGCATAGGCGCTCCATCGATAGCCTTCGAGCGCGGTGGAGACCAGCAGCGCGAAGATGGGAAACAGCACCGTCGCATAGCCGGCGCGCGCCGGTCCGATGCGGGAAAGCAGCGTCAGATAAGCGGAAAAGGCGATCACCGTCGAGATCACCGCCAGGAACAGCAGCGAACCGAGATAGGAGACCGTCGGCTCGACGATGAAGGGCCTGCCGAGGAAAAGGGCCAGCAGCGCCGAGAACAGCGTGCCGTAGACCATGCCCCAGGCGGTCATCGGAATGAGCGGCAGGCCCCGGCGCAAGCCGGCGGCGGAAATCTGGTTACCGAGGCAGAAGCAGAGCGTTCCGCCCACGCACAGCGCCAACCCGATCACGGTAGCGCCCGACAGGCCGTGCGCGGCGATCTCCGGCGAAAACATCAGCGCGATGCCGAAAAAGCCGATCAGCCCGCCGGCCAACACGCGCGGCGACGGCGTTTCGTGCAGGACGACGGCGGCAAGCAGGATGTTGACGACGGAGGCGAGCGAGAACACCACTGACAACAGGCCGCTGACCAGATAGCCGGCGGCGTAATAGAAGAGCAGGAAGTTGGTCGAGAACATCAGCACGCCGAGGGCTGCGAACCGCACATGCTCGCGCAGGGGAAAGCGGACGCGCCGTCCCGATACGACCACCCAGAGGAACATCAGCGCGGTGGCGATGCCGAAGCGCCAGACCAGGTTGACCTCGTTCGGCACCGTGCCGACCTGTAGCCGGATGGCGAACCACGACAGGCTCCAGGCGATCACCGTCAGCGCGTAGAGCCCGTAGTCGCGCGGCTCGAAAGCGCGGTCGCGCGCCGCCGGCTGCGAAGTGGCGGCCGCGTCGGGCGCGGTCTGCGATTGGACGGTCATGCGGGTTCTCCTAAAGCATGGTGCCGAAAAGTTGCAGACTTTTCGGAAGACATCATGCTTCAAAAAACAGAGGGTTAGAACGAAATGCCGTTTCAGGGAAACGGCATTCCGCTCTGGCGCGAGACAGGTAGGGATGCGCCGCCCCGCCGTCCATCGCATTCTTTTCATCGAAGGATTGAGCGAAACGATGGATGGAGCCGGCTGGAACCAACCCTTGACCCGCGCGGCCGCTCGCGCCCCTATGACGGCATGAGCGACATCGCCCCCGAATCAGGCAGTTCCGCAGCGCGTACCAACGCGACCGAATATACGGTAAGCGAGATTTCCGGCGCGTTGAAGCGCACGGTCGAGGACCAGTTCGGCCATGTGCGCGTGCGCGGCGAGATTTCCGGCTATCGCGGTCCGCATTCCTCCGGCCATGCCTATTTCGCGCTCAAGGACGACCGCGCCCGGCTGGACGCGGTGGTGTGGAAGGGCACCTTCTCGCGGCTGAAGTTCCGCCCCGAGGAAGGCATGGAGGTGATCGCCACCGGCAAGCTCACCACCTATCCGGGCAAATCCAACTACCAGATCGTCATCGACAATCTTGAGCCGGCCGGCGCCGGCGCGCTGATGGCGTTGCTGGAGGAGCGCAAGCGGCGGCTCGCCGCCGAGGGCCTGTTCGACCCGGCGCGAAAACAGCTTCTGCCCTATATGCCGCGCGTCATCGGCGTCGTCACCTCGCCGACCGGCGCCGTCATCCGCGATATCCTGCACCGTATCCGCGACCGTTTCCCGCTGTATGTCATCGTCTGGCCGGTCAGGGTGCAAGGCGAGACGGCAGGCGCCGAGGTGGCGGCGGCCGTGCACGGCTTCAACGCGCTGCCGTGGGACGGGCCTATCCCGCGCCCCGACGTGCTGATCGTAGCGCGCGGCGGCGGCAGCCTGGAGGACCTGTGGGGCTTCAACGACGAGGCGCTGGCGCGCGCCGTCGCCGCCTCCGACATTCCGGTGATCTCGGCGGTCGGCCACGAGACGGACTGGACGCTGATCGACCTCGCCGCCGACGTGCGCGCGCCGACGCCGACGGGCGCGGCCGAGATCGCCGTGCCGGTGAAGGCCGATCTTGAGGCGGCGCTGGGCAACCTGTCGGCACGGCTGAGGGCCTGCATGTCGCGTTCCATCGATCGCAAGCGCCAGGCGGCACGCGCAGCCATGCGTGCGCTGCCGCAGCCGGACCAGTTGCTGGCCGTGCCGCGCCGGCGCTTCGACGAGGCGACGGGGCGGCTGGAGCGCGGCCTTTCGGTCGGCGTCGAGCGCAAGCGGGCGCGGCTGTCGGCGGCGCGGCTGTCGCCCGCCACGCTGTCGCGCCGCATCGGCGAATGGCACAGGCTGGCCGATCGGGATCTCCTGCGGGCGCAGACCGCGCTGAGGACAATCGCCCAGCGCCGACGTGCGGAGTTCCGGCACGCCGCCGATCGGTTGCCGAAGGGAGCCCGCGCGGCGGTGGCGCTGAAGCGCAGCCGCTTTGAATCCTTGCAGGTTCGCGCCACGGTGCTGCCCTTGCAGCGCGCCTTGCAGCAGGCGCGTGAGCGCCTGGCGTCCGGCGCGCAGCGGCAGGAGAGGGCGATGGCAGCACGGCTCGACCGGTTGCGCGCGGCGCTCACCCAGGCCGACCGGCTGCTTTCGACGTTGAAGCTGTCCGAGCAGGCGATCCTGGAGCGCGGCTATGCGCTGGTGATCGACAGGGCCGGCACGCCGGTTCGCCGGGCGGCCGAGGTTGAAGCCGGGGTTGCACTCGATTTGCGCTTCGTCGACGGAACCGTGCATGTGCGGGCCGGCGACGAGCCCCCGCCCGCCGCGCCGAAACCTGCATCAAGGCCGCCCGCCAAGCCGAAGGACGGCGGCGGCCAGGGCTCGCTGTTTTGAGAACGGCCCGACCGGTCAGGCACCCGACCGATTAGAGCGAAATGTCGTTTCCCTGAATCGGTATTCCGCTCTAATCATTTGTTTTTGAAGCATGATGTTTTCCGAAAAGTCTGCAACTTTTCGGCATCATCCTTTAGGCAAATACAGCTATCGGCATAGGCCGTTTGCCGGGGGGTAGGCTGTCTCCCGGACATCGTTCGATGCAAAATCGAGGTTGACGGAAGACCGCCGGAGTGTGAGGGAATCGCCTCAGGCCGAACGTTTGGCGCGGTGCGGGGCTTCCCGCTCGTCGTTCGCCGCTTCCACGGCGTCTTCAAGGCGCGCCGCGATCAGGTCCTGGATGTTGCCGACCTCTTCCTGGATGTCTTCCAGGGGAATGCCGACTTCGGCAGCCTTGGCTGCGCATTCGCGCGCCAGCGTCTCGGCATGCTGTTCGATACGGATCGGCCGGCCGGGGCACTGGCACTTTTCGTCGATCCATTCCTGTAGGAATTCGATCGCGTGTTCGCTCATTTTGAACAACCCATTGCGCTGTACGACCGTGTCATCGCCATAAACGTGCGGTGTCTCAAAAGGATGCCGCTTGAAGAGTCAAACTGAGTCGCCGCAACGAGGCAAGGCGATCACGGAAAGCTGGCATGTGGTGCTTCGGAGCCTTCGTTTTCAAGGGAAAGTCCAGCCTTCTGGAAAATGGTACCGTTGCCTGGGGTCGAACCAGGGACCTCCGGATCCACAATCCGGCGCTCTAACCAGCTGAGCTACAACGGCACGTCTGGGAAACGAAGGATCCACCTGTCTGCCGTGCTCCTTCGTTCAGCGATGCGCTCTTACGGGCAAACGGAACTTAATTCAAGCCTGTCGGCCACGCAAAACCATATCGGCCTTCCACCGGGGAAAAGGGTGGAAAAGAAAAAGGCCGGCGGGAGGGGCCGGCCTTTTCCGTCTCGGGCCAGCGGGAGGAGGTGCTGGCCTTTGCCGGCAGGCGGAGGGAGGAGGAACCGCGCTGCCGGGTATTTCGTGTTGTTTAGGCGGCCTTGAAGCCGTTGAAAGCCTTCTCGAAGGCGCTCTTGAACGGCTTGGAGACGTCCTCGGCGGCCTTGGTGGCGACGGTCTGGAAGTCCTTGGCCTGCTCGACGGACATTTCGACGCGCTTGCGCAGGAAGGCGGTCTGCAACTCGACCACTTCCGACAGCGACTTGGCGCCGACGAGAGCCTCGAGATGACCGAAATTGGCCTCGGCGTTGGCGCGCAGCACGGCGATGGTCTTCAGCGACAGGTCGCTGGAAACGGTCTTGGCCGTCTCGTAGGTCGCCTCGAAGGTCTTCTGCGCCTGCTCGGCGTTGGTCTTCATCTTGGCATAGGCCTCCTTCGACTGCTCGACGCCCTTCTCGGCGAAGGCGCGGATCTGGTCGGTGGCCTTGGAAGTGTCGAAGCTCGGGAATTCGACGGTCTCGGCAAACTCAGCGGTCTTGGTCTTGGACATTTTCCATCCTCTTGGCTGACGGCCTTGGACGGGCCGCGCTTGTTCATGCATGATCCTTATATAGCATGAGTTTTGTGCATTGCAACATTTTTGTTGCGATGCAGCACGAAAGAGGTGGGGCGAGCGTTAACCAAGCAGGCCGATTTGTGCCCCCTGCACGCGCTGGCCGGTGGACCTTGCCGCGACCAGTCTTTATTAACAAAGCGTTAACCGCGAGAGTCGCCGAAGAAGCAGCATGCCGTCCGAAAGCTACTCGTTCCTCGACGTCGCCGTGCTCGACGCCGTCCGCCAGCGCTTTGCCGCGGGCGACGCGGTGACGATCTTTTCGGCGGACCTCGACCAGGTGCTGTGGGCGAACGGACCCGGCGCCGCCCTCCTCGGCTACCGGGATATCGAGGCCGCGATCGGCGCCGGCGGCGGCCTGCCCCTTATCGCCCGTCGGCAGGTTATGGCCGTCGGCGGCTATCCCGACATCGGCATCGACCGCGCCGTCGCGTTGAGACTGGCCAGCGGCATGACCAGCCGCGCCGTCGCCGTTTCGGCCGGCGCCGTCGCCATGCCGGACGGCGAACGGGCGATCATGCTGACCGTGCCGGCCGCCCCCGCCGCCTCTCGCAGCGCGGCCGAGATCGCCGCCCACGCCATCGGCGGGTTCACCGAAGACGGGCAATTCCTTGCTTTCGTCGACGGCGATGGCCGTGTCGAGGCCTCGTCGGAGGGGTTCGAGGCGCTGGATATCGCCGGCGAGACGCTGGCCGGGCTCGTCGCGGAAGTGGCCGGCGCGCACGACCGCACGGTCAAGCGGCGCATTCCGGCCGGCGGCGGATCGTTGCCCGCCGGTTTCGCCCGGCTGACGGACGATCCGCCCCGGCATCTGCTCGTCGTGGTCGAGGATGCCGGCAGCGATGCCGAATGGCCGGAAACGGAACCGCAGGCCGAGAAACCGTTGGCTGATGATGCGGCCGGAAGCGGCGTCTTCCAGCCGGCACCGGATGAAGCCGCAGCATCTGCTCCTTCCGTGGAACCCGGCGCCGAGCCGACGCGGGAGCCGGAACGGACGGTGAATCGGGAAACCGAAGAGGTGGCGCGCGAGCCTGCCGCGTCCGGCACGCAGCAAGAGCCGGAGCCCGCCGAGACGGCGGGTGCGTTGGAAACGCAACCGGAGCCTCTGCCGCAGCCACGGCCTGCCGAAATCGACCGCAATGCGGCGCCGGTGCGCTTCGTCTGGCGTACCGATGCCGACGGCCGCTTCAGTTCCATGTCTCCTGAATTCGCCTCTGCGGTGGGCGAGGCATCCGCCGACGTGCTCGGCCGGCGCTTCGATGAGGTCGCCGATGCCTTCGGCCTCGATCCGTCGGCGGAAATCGCCGGCCTGCTCGAACGGCGCGACACCTGGTCGGGCCGCACGGTGCAATGGCCCGTCGCCGGAACCGACCTGCGCGTCCCGGTCGATCTTGCCGCGCTGCCGATCTACGGCAGGTCAAGAGTGTTCGAAGGCTTTCGCGGTTTCGGCGTGGTGAGGGCCGCCGACGCGGTGCATGACCCCGATGGCGCAGTGATTGCGGCGGCCGGTTCCGCTCCGGCAGATGCCGCCGGCACGGCCGATCTGCCGGCAGGCTCCGAGGCGCCGGTGCGGCCGCCCGAAGCGGAAGCCGCCGACCCCTTCCAGGGCGAAGTGCCGGCGCTGACCATCGTGCCGAAGCCCGACCGGCGCTTTACCGACAAGGTCATCAGCTTGGCCGAGCATCGCCCGCCGGCGGTGCCGGCAGTAAACGACAAGGGCCTGTCGAACGTCGAGCGCAACGCCTTCCGCGAGATCGGCGAGCGCCTGCGGCGCGACAATCCTGCTTCGAAGTCCGCGTCGGACGATACCGCTCCCGCTTCGCCGCCGCCGCAAGAGACCCCGGCGGCCGGCGAAAGCGGCGCGGTCGAGATTCCGCGCGCCCCGGCCAGCGAACCGGGCGAGGTGGCGACCAACCTGACGGGCGTCGAGGAAAACGGCCCGGAGGCAATGCCGTCGGACGAAGGCATGGTCCCCGTCACGGACACCGATGAGCAGGATATCCGCGATCTGGCCAGGCTTGACGGCGAAACGCCTCTAGCGGAGAACGACGAGCCTGCGCAGCCCACGTTCCAGGCATCCCGCGGCTCCCTTCTCGACTATGCCGACAAGGCTGAGGAAGACTCCGGCCGGGATGCGGATAGTCTGATCGGCTCGGACGAGCCGGCGCACGGCGAGACGGACGCGGCAGGTCAGGCGCTGGCCGGTGACGAAGCGGCCGCTGGCGCGACCGATGAGGAACATCGCCCGGCTGCCGACGAAGACGGCATGGCTGCGGCGGACTTCGCCGACGCCCGCGACGACGAGAGCCTGCCGCCGAAGGACGAGATCGGACGGGACGTGCCTTCCGACGCGCCGGCTGCGAGCGAGGCGGCAGGGCCGGACGCCGGTCGCGGCGAGGATGTGGAATCCGTGCGGGCAGGGCGCCCGGCGGCGCCGGCCTTGCGCACCGGCGGGTTCATGCCGTCGGCTTTCTCGCTCGGGGGCGGTCCTGACACGTCCATCCTGGCCAAATTGCCGGTGCCGCTGCTCATTCATTCGGGCGGCAAGCTGCATTACGCCAACGAGGACTTCTTCCGCTTGGCGGGCTACGGCTCACTCGCGGCGCTGGAGGATGCCGGCGGGCTCGATGCCCTGTTCGCCGCGCCCTATGCCGACGACAGTGCCTCGGACGGAACGAACCGGCACCTGCGGCTGAGGACCGGCGAAGGGCGGGAATTTCCGGTCGAGGCCAATCTGCGCTCCGTGCCGTGGCGCGACGGCAAGGCGCTGATGCTGGTGCTGCGCCGCGCCGGCGAGGGCGAGGGCCGGCCCGCTGCCGTTGCGCCCGCTATGTCGGGCGAGCAAATGGTGCAGCCCGATGTGTCGGACTTGAAGGCGCGGGTCGCCGAGATGCGCACCATCATCGACACCGCGACCGACGGCGTCGTGCTGATCGACCGCGACGGCACCATCCGCTCCATCAGCCGGCCGGCCGAGGCCTTGTTCGGCTTCGACAGCGACGAGGTGACGGGCAAGCCCTTCGCCTCGCTGTTCGCTATCGAGAGCCAGCGCGCCGCGCGCGATTATCTGGCCGGCCTTGCCGAGCCCGGCGTGGCGAGCGTGCTCAACGACGGCCGTGAGGTCATCGGCCGTGAGGCGCAGGGGCGCTTCATCCCGCTCTTCATGACCATCGGCCGGCTGCCGAACGACAGCGGCTATTGCGCGGTGGTGCGCGATATCACCCAGTGGAAGCGCGCCGAGGAGGATCTGACGCAGGCACGCGCCGTCGCCGAGCGGGCCTCGTCGCAGAAGACGGACTTCCTCGCCCGCATCAGCCACGAGATCCGCACGCCGCTCAACGCCATCATCGGCTTCTCCGAACTGATGATGGACGAAAAATTCGGCCCGGTCGCCAACGACCGCTATCGCGACTATTTGCGCGACATCAACCGCTCCGGCAACCATGTGCTCGATCTCGTCAACGACCTGCTCGACATTTCCAAGATCGAGGCCGGCCAGCAGGAGATGCAATACGAGGCCGTCTCGCTCAACGACACGCTGGCCGAAACGGTGGCGCTGATGCAACCGCAGGCCAATCGCGAGCGCGTCATCATCCGCTCCAGTTTCGCCTCGCGCCTGCCCGACGTCGTGGCCGACCTGCGCTCCGTCCGGCAGATCGCGCTCAACGTGCTCTCCAACGCCATCCGCTACACCCAGGCCGGCGGCCAGGTGATCGTCTCGACCGCTTACGAAACCTCCGGCGATGTCGCCCTGCGCGTGCGCGATACCGGCGTCGGCATGACGCCGGCCGAGATCGAGCAGGCGCTGAAGCCGTTCAAGCAGATCAATGCGTTGAAGCGCGGCCGCGGCGACGGAACCGGGCTCGGCCTGCCGCTGACCAAGGCGATGGTCGAGGCCAACCGCGCCCGTTTCACCATCACCTCGACCCCCGGCGAGGGCACGCTTGTCGAGGTGGTGTTCCCGTCCACCAGGGTACTGGCCGACTGAGCGGGCTGTGCCGGCCGAAACTCTTAAAAAGAAAGGCGCCTCGAAAGGCGCCTGAGAAAAAGGGAACTCTGTCACAACGGGCTTGAGAGAACGGATTCTCCGCTGGGAAGAACGAAATTCTCTCTCAAGTTGGATGAGACTATCGAGGGCGGGCGATTAACAAATCCTTACCGGCGGGGCTGAATCTTTACCGAAGTGTACCATCGTTGAAATCTAGGTAAATTCTGCCGCTACCTTTCGTTAATCATGCCGGTAATCAGTTCTTGAGCGCGGGGATGTCCCGGAACAGCTCCAGCGCCTCGGGATTGGCGAGCGCCTCCTTGTTCTTGACCGGCCTGCCATGCACCACCTCGCGCACCGCAAGCTCGGTGATCTTGCCCGACTTGGTACGCGGAATGTCGGCGACCGCGACGATGCGCGCCGGCACATGGCGCGGGCTGGCGCCGGTGCGGATTTTCGCCCGGATACGCTTTTCCAAATCCTCGTTTAGCTCGACGCCGGGCGCCAGCCGCACGAACAGCACCACGCGCACGTCGTTGTCGAAATCCTGGCCGATGGCCAGCGCCTCGGCGATCTGAGGCATCTGCTCGACCTGGTTGTAGATTTCGGCCGTGCCGATGCGCACGCCGCCGGGATTGAGCGTGGCGTCGGAACGGCCATGGATGACGATGCCGCCATGCTGTGTCCACTCGGCGAAATCGCCGTGGCACCAGATATTGTCGAAGCGCTCGAAATAGGCGCCGCGATACTTCTTGCCGTCCGCATCATTCCAGAAGCCGACCGGCATGCAGGGAAAGGCCTTCGTGCAGACCAGCTCGCCCTTTTCGCCGTGGATCGGCTTTCCCTGGTCGTCCCAGACATCGACGGCCATGCCGAGGCCGGCGCCCTGGATTTCGCCGACCCACACAGGCTCGGTCGGCACGCCGAGCACGAAGCAGGAGACGATGTCAGTGCCGCCCGAGATGGAGGCGAGGTGCACGTCTTTCCTGATGCCCTCGTAGACGAAGCGGAAATCCTCCGGCGAGAGCGGCGAGCCGGTGGAGGAAACGGTGCGCACCGAGGCCAGCGCATGCGTCTCGATCGGCTTCAGACCGGCCTTGCGCACGGAATCGATGAACTTCGCCGAGGTGCCGAAATAGGTCATCTTCTCCGCGTCGGCATAGTCGAACAGCACGTTGCCGTCGGGATGGAAGGGCGAGCCGTCGTAGAGCAGCAGGGTGGCGCCCGAGGCCAGGCCGGTCATCAGCCAGTTCCACATCATCCAGCCGCAGGTGGTGAAGTAGAAGAAGCGGTCGCCGTCCTTGAGGTCGGCATGCAGGCGATGCTCCTTCAGGTGCTGGAGCAGCGTGCCGCCGGCCGAATGGACGATGCACTTGGGCACGCCGGTCGTGCCCGACGAAAACAGGATGAAGGCCGGTTGCGAAAACGGCAGGCGCTCGAAGACGAGCGGCTTCGGCGTGAACGGCGCCAGCGCGTCTGCCAGCGCCTCGACCTTGCCGATGCGGGCTGCCGCTTCCGCCGCGGTGCCGAGATAGTCAACAACGAAAACCTTGCGCACGCTGGGCAGTTTTTCCGCCACTTCGGCGACCTTGGCCGATACGTCGATGCGCTTGCCGGCATACCAGTAGCCGTCCGGCACGACGAACAGCACCGGCTCGATCTGGCCGAAGCGGTCGAGCACGCCGCCCGCGCCGAAATCCGGCGAGCAGGACGACCAGACGGCGCCGATCGACGTCGCCGCAAGCATGGCGGCGGCCGTTTCCGGCATGTTGGGCATCATCGCGGCGATACGATCGCCTTTCCGCACGCCGAGCGAGACGAAAAGCTGTTGCAGGCGCGATACCAGCGCGGTGAGTTCGTCCCACGAAAGCCGCCGTTCGACTTTGTCTTCGCCACGGAAGACGATGGCGTCGCCCGTTCCGCTCTTGCGCAGCAGGTTCTCGGCAAAGTTGAGCCGCGCGTCGGGAAAGAAGGCGGCTCCCGGCATTTTCTCGCCGTCAGCGAGGATGCGGCCGCCCTTCTCGCCGACGACGCCGCAGAAATCCCAGACCAGATCCCAGAAGCCGTCGCGGTCCTCGACGGACCAGCCGTGCAGCGCGGCGTAGGAGCCGAAAGACCGACCGGCCCGCTTCGCGGCCGCCTCGGCAAAGGCCGTCAGGGCCGCGTTACGGATGCGATCCGGGCTCGGGGTCCACAGGGGCGTGTCGTCGGTCATGGCATTTTCCTCCCGGTCGAGGTCGATTAGCATATTGTCGTCGCCGGGCAAGCCGGGTTTCCCTTTGCGGCACCATTGTGAGCAAATGCCATCGCCGGGCCACAATGACTTGAAATGCGTCTGGCACGAACTACACCTGTCGGCGACTGCGGCGGACACGAAACGGGGCAAGATGCCTTCACCTTGGATATGGCGGGCAATATGGGCGGTCGGCGTCGCGCTGATTATCGCCACGCTGGCCTTCGCTGCCCTGCCCTATGTGGCCTCGACGCGCATCGTGCGCGACCGTATCGCTTGGGAGATGAGCGCCTGGAGTGGCTTCCGCGTCGCCATCGACGGCCCGCCGAAGATCGAGATTTGGCCGCAGTTCCGCGCCATCCTGACCGACGTCACCCTGTCCAAATGGACCGACACCACCAACGCTCCGGTCGTTCGCACCGAGCGGGTGGAGGTCGATCTGTCGGCGATGGCGGCGCTACGCGGCGACGTGGTGTTCCAGTCCGCCGTGCTCGTGCGGCCGACCATCCGGCTCGAGCCGCTTGCCGACGGCCTGTACCTGCCGCCGACCTCGACCGGTGGCCGCATCGCCCGTGCGATCGACACCGCCCGCAAGGTGGTCGCCGACAATCCGTCCGCGCCCGACCAGGGCAGGCTGCCGTCGGATGCGTTCGGCTCGGTGGAACTGCGCGACGGGCGCATGATCGCCGCCGTCGGCGGCAAGGACCAGGAGATATTCACCAGCCTGAACGGCCAGTTCAACTGGGCGGCGCTGAATGCCGCCGCCACCCTGTCGGCCACCGGCATCTGGCATGGCGAGACGGTCGCGCTCGACCTGTCTTCGGCGAAGCCGCTCCTGCTGTTCGGCGGCGGCAGCGCGCCCGTCACGGTTTCCGTCAAGGCGCCTCCGGCCACCTTCTCCTTCGACGGCACGGCGAACCTGTCGCAGAACGCCTATGTCGAGGGCCAGGCGAAATTCGCCGCGCCGTCGCTGCGGCGGCTGCTGGAATGGTCCGGCACCGGCCTGACCTCCGGCAGCGGAATCGGCGCGGTAGCGGTGTCCAGCAAGATCATCGGCGAGGCGAAGCGGTTGAAATTCGACAGTGCCGAAGTGACGCTCAACAACAATCCCGGCATGGGCGCGCTCGAACTGTCGCTGACCGACGCGCTGCCGGCGATTTCCGGCACGCTGGCCTTCGACACGCTCGACCTGCGTTCCTTTCTTGCCGCCTTCACGCCGCTCGCCTCGCCCAAGGGGCAGGAGGACAAGGCGGTCGACGCCGGCATCGCCGACCGGCTCAATCTCGACCTCAGGCTGTCGGCGGCGCATGCCAGCGCCGGGCCGATCCAGCTCGCCAACGTGGCGGCCACCGCGCAGGTCAAGAACGGCCTCGCCGTCTTCGACATTTCCGACGCTTCCGCTTTCGGCGGCAATGTTCAGTCCAGCCTGCGTTTCGACCGCAAGCCCGGCGGCACCCAGGTGGAGATGCGCTTGCTGGCCTCGGACGTCAACGGCGCGCAATTCGGCGCCGCGGCGGGGATGACGCGGCTGATGCCGACCGGCACCGGCACCGTCTCGATCATCCTCAAGGGCCCTGGCCGGGGCTGGGATTCGATCCTGGAGAGCGCCAACGGATCGATATCGGCGACCTTCGGGCCGGGCAATCTCACCGGCCTCAACCTGCCGGCTTTCCTGAAACGCAACCAGCAGGGCGGCTTCTTCGCCCTCGACGAAGTGTCGGACGGCACCGTGCCGATCGATGGCGCCGAACTCAAGGCCAGCATCTCGAACGGCGTCGCGCGCATCGATAAGGCTGAGGCCAAGTCGGCCAAGGCCAGGATATGGCTGTCCGGCATCATCCCCTATGCCGGGCACGGGCTGGCGCTCTCGGGCGGCGTCACCGCGACGGATCAGGCGCCGCCGGCACAGCCGGCCAAGCAGCCCGCCCCGGCAGCTTCGGCCCAGCCTGCTCCCGTCCAGCCCGCCAACGGCGAAACGACCGCCGCGACACCCCCGGCCCAGCCGCCGGCACCGGCCGCGCAACAATTGTTATTCTTCGTCGGCGGGACATGGAGCACGCCGTTCATCTCGCCGATCACGCGGGCCGTTCCTGGCGAGAATTGACCAAGCTCGTTTTCCAGTCGGACGGGTAAAACCCGCTCAGCCGCGCTGGGCGGCCTGTTCGTCGCGCAGCCGCTGTACCTCGCGGCGCTTGTTGGCGACCGAGGCTATGAGCACGCCGGTCGCCACCAAAGCGATCAGGATCGTGCAGGCGGCGTTGATCTCCGGCGTCACGCCGAGCCGTACCTGGCTATAGATCTTCATCGGCAGCGTGGTGGCGCCGGGGCCGGAGGTGAAGGAGGCGACAACGAGATCGTCCAGCGACAGCGTGAAGGCCAGCATCCAGCCCGAGACGATGGCCGGCGCGATGACCGGCAGCGTGATCTGGAAGAAGGTCTTCACCGGTGGCGCGCCGAGGTCCATGGCCGCTTCCTCCAGCGAACGGTCGAACGTCACCAGCCGCGACTGCACCACCACCGCGACGAAGCACATGGTGAAGGTGATGTGGGCGAGCGTCACCGTATAGAAGCCTCGGTCGAAGCCGACGGCGACGAACAGGAGCAGCAGCGACAGGCCGGTGATGACGTCGGGCATCACCAGCGGCGCGAAGATCATGCCGGAAAACAGCATTCGCCCGCGAAAGCGCGTGTAGCGCGTCAGCGCCAGCGCGCCCAGCGTGCCGAGCACGGTGGCGGCGGTGGCCGAGATCAGGCCGACGCGGATCGTCACCCAGGCCGCGTCCATCAGGCCCTGGTTGTGGAACAGCGACACATACCATTTGGTCGAGAAGCCGCCCCACACCGTGACCAGTTTCGAGGCGTTGAAGGAAAACACCACGAGCAGGACGATCGGCAGGTAGAGGAAGGCGAAGCCGAGCGTGACGGCGGTGATGTTGAAGCGGCTCCAGGTGCCGGTGCTGTTCATCGCCTCACCTCCCCGCTTCCTGGGCGCGCGCCTGTGCGTTCTGGAAGATGACGATCGGCACGATCAGGATCAGCAGCAGGATCACTGCCACCGCCGAGGATACCGGCCAGTCGCGGTTGGAGAAGAATTCGGTCCACAGGGTCTTGCCGATCATCAGCGTCTGCGAGCCGCCGAGCAGGTCGGGGATGACGAATTCGCCGACGGCGGGGATGAAGACGAGCAGGCAGCCGGCGACGATGCCGGGGATCGACAGCGGGAAGGTGATCTTCCAGAAGGCGGTGATCGGCGGGCAGCCGAGGTCCTGCGCCGCCTCGATCAGCGAGTTGTCCATCTTCTCAAGCGACGAATAGAGCGGCAGAACCATGAACGGCAGGTAGGAATAGACGATGCCGATGAAGACGGCGGTGTAGGTGTTGATGATGATGAGCGGTGAATCGATGATGCCGACGCCCATCAGCGCCTGGTTGAGCAGGCCTTCGGGCTTGAGGATGCCGATCCAGGCGTAGACGCGGATCAGGAACGAAGTCCAGAACGGCAGGATGACCAGCATCAGCAGCGTCGGCCTGAGCGCCGCCGGCGCGCGCGCCATGCCGTAGGCGATCGGATAGCCGACCAGCAGCGTCAGCACCGTCGAGACGGCGGCGACCATGACGCTGGTCAGGTAGGCGGTGTAGTAGAGCGGGTCCTGGGTGAGCCAGACATAATTGTCGAAGCTCAGTTCCTTCGCCTGCGCCACGAAGCCGGCAAGACCGTCCGCGAAGTCGAGCACCGGCGTATAGGGCGGCATGGCGATCGCCGTCGTCGACAGCGAAATCTTGAAGACGATGAGGAACGGAACGAGGAAGAAGAACAGCAGCCACAGATAGGGTACGATGATGACGAGGCGGCTGAAGACGGCGCCGGCCAGCCGCTCCGGCAGCGACTGGGCGACCGCATCCGCGTCACGGCTGGAAAGGGCAGCGTTCGCCATCCTCGCCCCCTACCGTGTCAGGACGACGCCGGCATCGGGCCGGAACGATATCCAGGCCCGGTCGTCCCAGGTCAGCGGATCGTCGGCGACGCGGGTGGCGTTCATCGTGGCGGCCCGCACCATCTGCCCGTCGTCCAGTCTGACGTGATAGACGGTCATGTCGCCGAGATAGGCGATGTCGTAGACCTCGCCTTGCAGCGCGTTGATTGCGTCGGCCGGCCGTTTCGAGGAAATGCGGATCTTCTCCGGCCTGATGGCGAAAGAGACCTCTGTGTCCTTCACCGCCTCGCCGGCGTTTTCCACCGTGATCTCGGCGCCCGTCCCGCCGGTGATGCGCGCGCTGTTGCCGCTGCGCTCGGCGACCTTGCCCTCGAACATGTTGACGTTGCCGACGAAGCCGGCGACGAAGCGCGAGGCCGGCGCCTCGTAGACCTCGGCCGGCGTCGCCACCTGCATCACCTGGCCCTTGTCCATGATGGCGATGCGGTCGGCCATGGTCATCGCCTCTTCCTGGTCGTGCGTGACGACGACGAAGGTGAGGCCGAGTTCCTGTTGCAGGTCCATCAGCTCGAACTGCGTTTCCTCGCGCAGCTTCTTGTCGAGCGCGCCGAGCGGTTCGTCGAGCAGCAGCACCTTGGGCCGCTTGGCGACGGAGCGGGCGAGCGCGACGCGCTGGCGCTGGCCGCCGGACAACTGGTGCGGTTTGCGCTTGGCGAACGGCTCCAGCTTGACCAGCTTGAGCATTTCAGTGACGCGCTTTTCGACGTCGGCCTTCGGCATGCCTTCCTGCTTGAGGCCGAAGGCGATGTTCTTCTCCACGCTCATATGCGGGAACAGCGCGTAGGACTGGAACATCATGTTGACCGGCCGCCGGTAGGGCGGAATGCCGGCGAGATCCTGCCCGTCGAGCATGATGCGCCCCGAGGTCGGTTCCTCGAAGCCGGCCAGCATCCTCAGAAGCGTGGACTTGCCGCAGCCGGACGCGCCGAGCAGGGCGAAGAATTCCCGCTCGTAGATGGCGAGCGACAGATCGTTGACGGCGGTGAAGTCGCCGAACTTCTTGGTCACCCGGTCGAAATGGATATACGGCTTCGCGCCAGGATCGTTCCAAGGCGCGAAGGCCCTGCGTATGCTGCCCAGTGACTTCATGCCCCACTCGTCCCTGCTGGCCCGTCTCTCTGGCTCCGGCGTCCCCGCGCCCGATGACCGCAAGACCCCGGCAGCGTGCTGCCGGGGCTGCGCCGGTTCGGCCTACTGGCCCGTGACCACCTTTGTCCAGGTGCGGGTGAACAGGCGCTGCGTCTTCGGGTCGAGCGCGGTGTTGACGAACAGCTTGGCCATCGTCGCCGCGTCCGGATAGACGGCCGGATCGTCGAGGATGTCCTTGTTGATGAACTGCTGCGAGGCCTTGTTGCCGTTGGCGTAGTAGACGTAGTTCGACGACTTGGCGATGACCTCCGGCCTCATCATGTAGTTGAGGAACTCAAGCGCCTCCTGCGGATGCGGCGCATCGGCGGGGATCGCCATCTGGTCGAACCACATCTGCGTGCCTTCCTTCGGAATGGCATAGGCGAGCTCGACGCCGTTCTTGGCTTCCTCGGCGCGCGAGCGTGCCTGGAAGACGTCGCCCGACCAGCCGACCGCCACGCAGATGTCGCCGTTGGCGAGGCCGTTGATGAACTCCGAGGAGTGGAACTTGCGCACATAGGGCCGCACCTTCAGCAGCGCTTCCTCGGCCTTGGCGATGTCTGCCGGGTCGTGGCTGTCGGGGTTGAGCCCGAGATAGGCGAGCGTGACCGGGATCATGTCGGTCGACGAATCGAGGAAGTTGATGCCGCAATCCTTGAGCTTGGCGGCCTGTTCCGGATCGAAGACGGCCTTCCAGCTGTCGATATGATCGGTGCCGAGCGCGGCCTTCACCTTTTCCTTGTTGTAGCCGATGCCGATGGTGCCCCACATGTAGTTGATGGAATAGTCGCTGACCGGGCCGAACACTTCGAGGCGCTTGTTCACCTCGTCCCACATGTTCTTCAGGTTCGGCAGCTTCGATTTGTCGAGCTTCTGGAACACGCCGGCCTGGATCTGGCGCTCGAGGAAGCTGCCTGTCGGCACCACGACGTCGTAGCCGCTGCCGCCGGCCAGCAGCTTGGTTTCGAGGATCTCGTTGGAATCATAGACGTCGTAGACGACCTTGATGCCCGTCTCCTTGGTGAAATCCTGGAGGATCGAGGAATCGATGTAGTCCGACCAGTTGAAGACGTTGACGACCCGGTCCTCGGCCTGGGCGCCGAGCACGCCCAGCGTCATGAATGCAGTCGTTGCGGAAAGCCAAAGCGCTTTGCTGGCCATCATGTTCTCCCTTGATGAATGTTTTCCGGCCGTCGCCCGGCGAAGCAGGCGCGGCGGTGTTTGGTGGTCAGACTATTGAGCCCGCCGCCGGGCGGCAACCCGCATTCGGCTCTGTCCACGGCAGGTGGCGGGGATGGGCGGGTGCCCGGCATTTCGAGTCGGCCGGCCGCGTGATCGCGAGCCGCGACTGGAACTGGATAATATGCTTCAATATCGTTCAGGCCATCGCGGAGGCTTGGCAAGATACGCCTGTCATGTTGTTGCCGTGGACGCCAGCCTGCCCGTCCGGCCGCTTGCTTGTCAATGGCAAAGCCGCGGCAGGGCGCGGAGCGATTCAGTTGGGTGCGGGAATGCCGGTGACGCCCGGCCGCACCGGCCGGGCCAGGCGCCGCGCCTCGAGTGCGATGTGCGTGATCAGCGCGACAAACACCACGGCGCCGCCGATCAATGTGCGCACCGACGGAACTTCGCCATGCACCAGCCAGACCCAGATCGGGCCGAGCAGCGGCTCGAACGTGCCAAGAAGCGCTGCAATCGCCGCCGGCACCATGCGCGCGCCGGTGGCGAAGAAGGCGAGCCCGAGGCCGAGATTGACCACGCCGAAGCCGAACAGGAAGCCCATGTCGCGGCCCGACACCGCAAAGGCCGAGGCCTGCGAGGCGGCGAAGGCGGCCGCGAACAGCGTGCCGAGGCAGGTCGCCGGCGTCATGCGCACATGCGCGAAGCGCCGCGTCAGCACGGTGGCGACGGCGACCACGGTGGAAATCAGCAGCGCCAGCCCGTTGCCGATCGGCGAGACGGTGCCGTCGAGCGATTCGGACACCATGATGGCGACGCCGGCGATGACGGCGGCGATCGCCACCCAGGTCGCGGCGCTGACCCGCTCGCGAAACAGCAGCCACGCCAGGAACGCCGCCAGGAGCGGTACGCCCGCCTGCATGAGCAGGATGTTGGCGACGGTGGTGTAGGACAGCGCCACCACGAAGGTGGCCGAAGCGGTGGCGAAGCAGACGGCGACGGCAAGCCCCGGCAGGCCCATGCCGCGAAACAGCGCTATCGTGCCGCGCCAGCCGTCGCGCCAGATCATGAAGCCGACGAGGAATGCGGCTGCCCAGACCGAGCGCCAGAACACCACCGTCCAACTGTCCAGCGAGCCGAGGTAACGGGCGAACGTGCCGCCGAAACTCCACATCAGGGCCGACAGGAAAACGAGCAGCGAGCCCCGGCGCTCGTCGCGGCGCGACTGGGCGGGGAGCGGGGCGGCGGGAGGCGGCTGTGTTGTGGCGGTCATGGCGCGAAACGTCGAAAACCGGCTCGATTGTCGGGCACGTCCTTGTCGGTTGCTGTACTGCCGGCGACAGGGCGTGCTTCGTTCGCGTAGCCCGAATGCAGGGGCGCGGCGTGAGCCAGCGGATGACGGCGGTTAGGGCAGGGATCGTTCGTGTTCTTGATACGAGGTGGACCTGAACACGGCGTTGGAGCACATCGAGTTCTGATCGCTCACTGAAAATCGAAGGCTGACAGGCCCGTCACCATCTCGTCCAGGCCGAGCGGGCGGGTGACGGGCGGTTCGGCGCGCGCGAGGCAGCCGGCCCGCTCGCATAGCCGGCAGGCGGGGCCGACGGGGGTTGCTGCCAGCCCGGCAGTTCCCTTGCCAGGAGCGGCGGCCGGTAGTGCTGCGCCGTAGACGATCTCGTCCCGGAAGCCGATGTCGCAACCGATCAGAAGGGCCGTGCGGCGCGGACGCTCGCTGAAGCTGCCTTGCGGCCCTTCCAGCGTGCGCGCCACCGTCAGGAATTCCGCCCCGTCCGGCATCTCCACCGCCTCGACGAAGATCTGGCCGGGCTGGGCGAAGGCGGCGTGCACGGCAAGCTTCGGGCAGCCGCCGCCGAAACGGGCGTGCGGAAAACCTTGCGCGCCGGCGCGACGGAAGCGGTTGCCGGCATTGTCCACCTCCAGCATGAAGAACGGCACGCCGGCCGTGCCCGACCGCTGCAAGGTGGTCAGCCGGTTGGCCGCCTGCTCGAAGGAAACGCCGAAGCGCGAGCGCAGCACGTCGAGATCGTAGCGGGCCCGTTGCGCGGCGGACAGGAAGGCGCCGTAAGGCATCATCAGCGCATGCGCCGCATAACGGCCAAGCTCGAAGCGCGCCAGCCGCCGCGCCTCGTCGGAAGACAGTTTCAGCGCCTGGATCTCGCCGGCCACCGCCACGGTCATGCGGATCAGGCACGCCTCCATCGCCGCTTCGCGCAACTGGTCGAAGGGCGACAGCCGCTCGGAAAGGAACAGGCGCTGCGAATGACGGTCGTAGCGGCGGCGCCAGTTCGGCATGGTGGCGACCGGCAGCACCTTGACGACGATGCCGTGCTCGCGCTTCAGCCACGCCTTGAGCGCGCCGAAAAGATCGTCGCCGGGATCGAGCAGCGCGGTGAAGGCTTCCGCCTCCTCCTCGATGCCGGCAAAATGGCTGGGCCGCCGCTCGAATGTCTCGCGCACCTCGTCGATCGGCAGCCGCGCGCCGGAAAGGGCGGTGCCCTTGCCCTCGCGCGCCAGCATCTCATTGAGATCGGAAAGCCGCTCGGCCTGCTCGCGATAGGCGCGGAACAGCTTTATCATTGCGGCGGCGGCGTTGGGGGCGGCTTCCGCCACCTCGATCAGTTCCTGGTCGCCGGGCAGTTCGCCGGCCAGCAGCGGATCGGCGAACACTTCGCGCAGCGCCGCGACCGAGCCACGCGCCTCGCCCTGCAACTCCTCCGGTTCGACATGGTAGACCGAGGCGAGCTTGAGGATGAGCTGCACCGTCAGCGGCCGCTGATTGCGCTCGATCAGGTTGAGATAGGACGGCGAAATGCCGAGCCCCTCGGCCATCGCCGTCTGGGTCAGGCCCTTGGTGTTGCGGATGCGGCGGATGCGCGGCCCCGCGAAAATCTTCTGCTCAGCCATCTGCGCTCTTTGACACCGCCTTTACAAATCTGCGGGTCTCTCTGCTGATCTGGCAATTTACAATTTTGACAAATTTACAGACGCATGTGGTCAATGACAAGACAGTTTTTCCCTTATTTCCAAGGAGAAATGGCGAATTTCCTCGTTTATTCTGCGACGCAATGTAAATGAAGTCACATGCAGAAGCGGCAGGCGTCCCGCCTGTTTCGCGGACCGGCAACGCAAGATCCCTTTCGGAGTGAGATGATGACTGATTTTTACAACCTTGTCCCCTCGGCGGCGGAAGGTCGTTTCGACGGCATCGACCGGCCGTACACCACCGAAGACGTGAAGCGGTTGCGCGGTTCGGTGCAGGTCAGGCAGACGCTGGCGGAAAACGGCGCCAACCGGCTGTGGAAGCTCCTGCACGAAGAAGATTTCGTCAACGCGCTCGGCGCCATGACCGGCAACCAGGCCATGCAGCAGGTGCGTGCCGGGTTGAAGGCGATCTATGTTTCCGGCTGGCAGGTCGCCGCCGACGCCAACACGGCGGGCGCCATGTATCCCGACCAGTCGCTTTATCCGGCCAACGCCGCGCCCGAACACGTCAAGCGCATCAACCGCACGCTACAGCGCGCCGACCAGATCGAGGTTTCCGAAGGCAAGGGCCTGTCGGTCGACACCTGGTTCGCGCCGATCGTCGCCGACGCCGAGGCCGGCTTCGGCGGCCCGCTCAATGCCTTCGAGATCATGAAGGCGTTCATCGAGGCCGGCGTCGCCGGTGTCCATTATGAGGACCAGCTCGCCTCGGAAAAGAAGTGCGGCCACCTCGGCGGCAAGGTGCTGATCCCGACGGCGGCGCATATCCGCAACCTCACCGCCGCACGCCTCGCGGCCGACGTCATGGGCGTGCCCACCCTGGTCGTCGCGCGCACCGACGCCGAGGCCGCCAAGCTGCTGACTTCCGACATCGACGAGCGCGACCAGCCCTTCGTCGACTACGATGCCGGCCGCACGGTGGAGGGCTTCTATCAGGTGAGGAACGGCATCGATGCCGGTATCGCCCGCGCCATTGCCTACGCACCCTATGCGGACCTGATCTGGATGGAGACGTCGACGCCCAACCTGGAGCATGCAAAGCGCTTCGCCGAGGGCGTGCGCAAGCACCATCCGGGCAAGATGCTCGCCTACAACTGCTCGCCTTCCTTCAACTGGAGGAAAAACCTCGACGACGCCACCATCGCCAAGTTCCAGCGCGAGCTGGGCGCCATGGGCTACAAGTTCCAGTTCATCACGCTGGCCGGCTTCCACCAGATCAATTACGGCATGTTCGAACTGGCACGCGACTACAAGGCCCGCCAGATGGCTGCCTACTCGGTGCTACAGGACGCCGAGTTCGCCGCGGAAGCCGACGGCTACACCGCGACCAAGCATCAGCGCGAGGTCGGCACCGGTTACTTCGACGCCGTGTCGCTGGCCATCACAGGCGGCCGTTCGTCCACGACGGCCATGCACGGCTCGACCGAACAGGCGCAGTTCAGGCCGGCGGCCGAGTGAGCGGTTCGCCCGACAGGCCGGGAAGCCCCTGACCGGGCTTCCCGCAACGAGATGCCCCTCGCCGCGGCGAGGGGCCGGTTAGGGAACGTCCGAGGCGCAAAGCCCGGCATTTGAAGGAGAAAGATCATGGCTTCGATCAGCCGCGTCAAGGAAAGAGCCGAGGAGCAGTCTTCGTCCATGAGCACCGATCAGCAGACCGCCATCCGCATGCTGGCCAACGATCTGCACCGGCTGAACCAGTCGGTGATGAAGGCGGTGGATGCCGGCGTCTCGGTCGAGCTGGTGCGCTCGGCCCGCCATCACGGCGGCGACGGCAACTGGGGCGACCTGCTGATTCCGGTCGTCGTCACCCAGACGCCGCACGGCTGACCGCACGAAGACCCTGCCTGACGAAAGCCGCTTGCGCGCTTTGCGTGCAGGTGGCTTTCGTTTTTACTCGTTTGCCGGCTTGATATCCTGTGCGGGGAAAGCTGCGCCGAAGAAGTCGATCACTTTGCCGTTCCAGCGGATTTCGAGGCTTGACAGGAGTCATGATCTCACAACAACTGACGCAGAAATTTCAACTCTGCATTGAAGACAAGCGAGCGGTTCCGCATTGCCTCCTTCTTCCGGTTACGGGAATGGACTGACTGACGGGCCGCGCGAGAAGCCCGATATCGACTTTTCCAAGGTGCTTGTCGTCGGTCGATCGTCGGTCAATCGCGTGGTGGTGTCCAAGATCGTCGAGCGCGCCGGCCTGAAACCGATTTCGGAGGCGCCCGAGGCGGCTGAAAAGGCCTTGCGCATGCTTTCGCCGGGCACGGTGGTGCTCGACGGCGGCCCGGACAACCGCGATTGCGATACGCTCATCGCCGGCATCGCCGCCGTGCGCCTTGCCAGCGGCCGTTCCGCGCCGGCGGTGGTCCTGCTGTCGAACCGCAACGGCACGCCGCAGAGCCTCGACTTGTCGAACGTTGTCGACGCGGTGGTGGCCAAGCCGATCACGCCGGAATGCCTGCAACCCGTCATCGACCGGCTCGCCGGCCTCGGCCGTATCTGAACGCGCCGAACTGACGCGGTCTTTATTCCAGCGTCTCGATCAACGCCGGCAGTTCGCCCAGGTGAACGATCTGGCGGAAGCGCGGCGAACCCAGCGGCGGCTCGACATGCTCCAGCACCCAGGTCAGGTCGTGCGGCACATGGATGCCCCAGCCGCCGGCCTCGATCGCCGGCACGATGTCGGATTTCAGCGAATTGCCCACCATCATGGCCCGGCCAGGCCCGTCGCCATGACGGCTGAAGACGCGCTCGTAGGTGGTTGCGCTCTTGTCGCTGACGATTTCGACGGCGTCGAACAGGTCCGCCAGTCCCGACCCCGCCAGCTTGCGCTCCTGGTCGAACAGGTCGCCCTTGGTGACGAGCACCAGCCGATAGCTGCCTGCCAGCCTTTCCAGCGTCTCGCGGGCGTGCGGCAGGATCTCGATCGGATGTGCCAGCATCTCGCGGCCGGCCGCCACGATCTCGGCGATGACGGCGGCGGGCACCGTGCCGCCGCTCACCTCGATCGCCGTCTCGACCATTGACAGCGTAAATCCCTTGATGCCGAAACCGTAGACGGCAAGGTTTCGCCGCTCGGCCTCCAGAAGACGGGCGGTAACGTCGGCGTCGCCGGCATGGCCGGCCAGAAGCTCGACCAGCCGCCGCTCCGTCGCGCGGAAGAACTGTTCGTTCTGCCACAGCGTGTCGTCGGCGTCGAAGCCGATGGTGGTCAGGCCGCCTCCCGGCATCGGTCCCTCGCGGTTTGTCGCAAGCAAGCGATAGCGCGCCGGCCGCCGGATTGGAACAACGCCGCTGTCGCGCAAGCCGATTTCCTCCGGCCTGGCGCGTCCTCCCCTTCCCATTGCCGGGGCGGCGTGGCTACAGCAAACCGCCCGATACCGGAATCGGGTCGTTTGCCGTAGCTTTTGTTTTCGCATCGCTTTTGCCGAAAACCGGTTTCCACTTTTCGGCGCGATGCTTTATAGTCACGAATTGTTGAAGCCAATTGGTGATTGATGCCACCCGTAAAGAAGGACGCCCGCCCCAAGCGCGCCCGTACTCCCGCTTTCGTCAAGAACCTGCGTGGAGTCAAAAATTGGAAGGAAGCCAGCGCCTGGCTCGAATGGCGTGGCATCGAGGATATCGAGTGCATCACGCCGGACCAGGCGGGTGTGGCCCGCGGCAAGATGATGCCGTCGAAGAAGTTTACCTCCAACACCTCGCTGGCGCTGCCGTCCGCCGTCTTCATGGCGACGATCTCCGGCGGCTATCCCGAGGACGGCAATGGCTTCGTCTACCCGGAAGACGACGGCGACCTGAAGCTTCTGCCGGATCTGTCGACGCTGACCGTGGTGCCGTGGGAGGAAGACCCGACCGCCGCCGTCATCTGCGACCTCGTCCATCAGGACGGCCGGCTGGTGGAATTCACGCCCCGTAACGTTCTGAGACGCGTGCTCGCCGCCTATGACAAGCGCGGCCTGAAACCGGTCGTTGCGCCGGAAATCGAGTTTTATCTCGTCCGCAAGAACCCGGACCCGGACTATCCGCTGACGCCGCCCGTCGGCCGCTCCGGCCGCGCCATCGGCGGCGGCGCCGGCTATTCCATCGCGGGCGTCAACGAGTTCGACGAACTGATCGACGACATCTACCATTTCTCCGAGAGCCAGGGCCTCGAGATCGACACGCTGATCCACGAGGAGGGCGCTGGCCAACTCGAGATCAACCTGCGCCACGGCGACCCCATCGAGCTTGCCGACCAGGTCTTTATGTTCAAGCGCACCATCCGCGAGGCCGCGCTGAAGCACGACACCTACGCCACCTTCATGGCCAAGCCCATTCAGGGCCAACCGGGTTCGGCCATGCATATCCACCAGTCGATCATCGACAAGAAGACCGGCAGGAACATCTTCACCGCCGAGGACGGTTCCGAATCGGACGCCTTCTTCCACTTCATCGGCGGCATGCAGAAGCATGTGCCGAACGCGCTGGTGATGCTGGCGCCCTACGTCAATTCCTATCGCCGGCTGACGCAGGCCGCCTCCGCCCCGGTCAACAACAAGTGGGGCTACGACAACCGCACGACGGCCTTCCGCGTGCCGCGCTCGGACCCGGCGGGGCGGCGCGTGGAAAACCGCATCCCGTCCTCCGACGCCAATCCCTATCTGGCGCTCGCCGCCTCGCTCGCCTGCGGCCTGATCGGCATGACCAACAAGGCCAAGGCCGAGCCGCCGGTGCTGACCACGGCCAACGAGGATCAGATCGATCTGCCGCGCGGCCTGCTCGAAGCCGTAGACCTGTTCGAATCCGACAGGGAACTGGCGGCGGTGCTGGGCACCTCCTTCGCCACCACCTACGCCGCCATCAAGCGCGCCGAGTTCGAGACCTTCATGGAAGTGATCTCGCCGTGGGAGCGGGAATATTTGTTGCTCAACGTCTAGGGGAATAAGGGAATAGGGCGGTAGGGGAATAGGAGTGACAATAACTGCGAAGATCCAATCCCATAAGGACCTGCTGGTGTGGCAGCAGGCGATGGATCTGGCGGTTGGCGTCTATACCGAAACGCGTGCATGGCCTCGAGAAGAATTATATGGGCTGACGAGCCAGGTCCGCCGTGCTGCGTCATCGGTTCCCGCTAATATCGCCGAAGGCTATGGTCGTGAAACGCGTGCTGCTTACGAGAATTTTCTCAGGATAGCTCAAGGCTCGCTCAAGGAAGTCGAGACGCACCTGCTGATCGCGCAACGAACCGGGATGGCAGAGGATGGGCAACTCGTTCCTCTGTTGGACGCGACCGAGAGCGTGGGAAAATTGCTCCGCCTCCTGCTTCGTAGGCTCTCGAAGGACTAGCGGTTTTTTCTAAGTCGAATTGGCCCTATTCCCCCATTCCCTTATTCCCCTACTCCCATCCTCATCATGCCTTACCAATCCCCCATCTCCCCCGGCCGTTCCTGGTACGAAGACAGTGTCGGTCTTCGTCCGGACTATCCGGCGCTCGACGGCGACCGCAGTTGCGATGTCGTCATCGTCGGCGGCGGCTTCACCGGCCTGTCCGCGGCCACGCATCTGGCCAAGGCCGGTACCAATGTCGTGCTGGTCGAGGCGCATCGGTTCGGCGACGGCGCTTCGGGGCGCAACGGCGGCCAGCTCGGCACCGGCCAGCGCGCCTGGGCCGAGGAGCTGGAAGCGGAATACGGGTTCACCCGCGCCAAGGCGCTGTTCGACCTTGCCGAGGAGGCCAAGGCGCACCTGCTGGAATTTGCGCAAGCCAACGCCATCGACATCGACTATCGGCCGGGCCAGATGTCGGTGGCGCACAAGCCGCGCTATGTCGATGCCTACCGCAAGCACGCCGACCTGATGGCGGGCCGTTTCGGCTATCCGCATATCGCCTTCATGGACCGGCGGGAGACGGCCGAGCGGCTCGGCTCAGCCGTCTATTTCGGTGGGACGCGCGACACCGGCACCGGCCATATCCATCCCTTGAAACTGGTCGTCGGCACGGCCAGGGCCGCTGCGTCGGCGGGCGCGCATCTGTTCGAGAATACCGCCGTCGCTGGCCTTTCCTCTTCCGGCGGCAAGGTCCGGGTGACGACGCCGCGCGGCACCGTCACCGCGCAAAAATGCCTGATCGCCGTCAACGCCTATGGCGGCACGCTGGAGCCGGTGAGCGCCGCGCATGTCATGCCGATCGGCTCCTTCATCGGCGCCACCGTGCCGCTGGGCGCCGACAGCCCGGTGCTGCCCGGCTGGGAGGCGGTGGACGATTCCCGTTTCGTCGTGCGCTATTTCCGCAAGACGCCGGACGGGCGGCTTTTGTTCGGCGGCCGCGAGATTTACGCCGTCAACGACCCGAAGGATATCCACATCCATATCCGCCGTCAGATCGCGGAGATCTATCCGCAGCTGAAGGATGTCGAGATCACCCATGGCTGGGGCGGCTATGTCGGCATCACGCTGCCGCGCAAGCCTTTCGTGCGCGAGGTCATGCCGAACGTCATTTCCGCCGGCGGCTATTCCGGCCACGGCGTCATGCTGTCGAACTTCGTCGGCAAGCTCTATGCCGAGACGGTATCGGGCAACCGCGATCGGCTGAAACTGATCGAAGACCTGAAGATCCCGCCGTTCCCCGGCGGACGACGCCTGCGCGCGCCGCTGCTCTTCCTGGCGCTCAACTGGTACGCTTTGCGCGATCGTCTGTGAATGGAAACCGCCGCAAACGACGCCGGCGTAGTAATGCCACAATTAATGCGTTAACTTGTCCAGCCGGCCAGACCTTCCCGTAGAGAAGGTGCCGCCGCAAAAAGGGACGGACGCAAACCGCAGCGCTACGCTTCGGAAAAGAACGTCGGCCCTGCATGGAGGTTACTGGAGTGAAGGGGCTTTTCGGTTTCGGCTCGCCGAAGAAGCAACGTTATTCCATTCAGTTCGGCTATGATGTCCGGCCGTCCTTCTGGCAGGAACTCAAGGCCAATTCCCATCTGGTCATCGCCGCGGTGGGCACTGTCGCCTTGCTCGGCATCGCCGGTACGGCCCTGTGGCTCGCCATGCCGTCCGGCGAAAGGCCGGCTTTCGCCGAAGTCCGCCCGCAGGCCGATGGCGCCGATGGAGTGAAGCCGCAGGCGACGGAAGTGGCAGGCGCCGCATCGGTCGTCTCCAGCAAGGTGGCGCCGAAAGCCGATGCGGTGGCGCCGCAGGCTGTGGCCGAGGCCGATGTCTCGGCTCTCGGCCAAAGCGATCCGCGCTGGCAGGGTCAGAGCAAGCCGGCTCCCGTCGATGTCAAGGCCATCGACGCCAAGGCCGTCGCCGTCGATACCGCCGCCAAACCCGATGGCGATGCGGCCAAGTCGGCCTTTGCCGAAGAAGATGGCGCGGCGATGGATGCGGGTGCCGACGACGGGAGCGCCGATGTGGCGGCCAAAGCTCCGCCCGCCGAAGAGCCGCCCGCGCATGCCCAGCCCGATCCGAAAGCCGCGACGGCGGCCATTCCGGGAGCGAAACCTGAAACGGCGACGGAACAGGCGGGCGCTGCCGCCAACGGCCATATCCTGCGCGGCGTCACCATGCGCTCCGGCCCGAAGAAGGGCGCTGCCGCCATCGGTACCATTCCGGCGAAGACCGCGGTTCAGGTGATCTCCTGCAAGTCCTGGTGCGAGGTCGTCTACAAGGGCAAGCACGGCTTTATCTATAAGAGCTTTGTCGACCGCGACGGCTGAGCGCCGCCTGCGGACATCGGCTGCTTAAAGACCTTTTGAAAAGTCGTCAGGCTGAAGCGCAATCACGGATAGGTGCAGCGACCAAAGCAGGATCTGGCGAGCACCGGAGCGGAGCGTACATCAGGTACGTCAGCACCGAAGCGCCGCCGGGCGCCGTTTGCGGCCCAACCTCGCGGAATTTCCAGCCGGTCCCTCAGATGCAGCGGCCGCCGTCCACCTCCAGCGCCACGCCGGTGATGAAGGCTGCCTCGTCGGAGGCCAGCCACAGGGCGGCGTTGGCGATGTCGAGCGGCGTCGAAAGCCGGCCGAGCGGGATCGAGGCGCGAAATTTCGCCCGCAGTTCCGGCGTGTCCTCGCCCATGAACTGCGCCAGCATGCCGGTGTCGCCGGCGACGGGGCACAGACAGTTGACGCGGATGTTCTTCGGCGCCAGTTCCACCGCCATCGACTTGGTGGCGGTGATCGCCCAGCCCTTGGAGGCGTTGTACCAGGTCAGCCCCGGCCGCGGCCTCAGGCCCGCCGTGGAAGCAGTGGTCAGGATGACGCCGCCGCCCTGCTTTTCCATGATCGGCACGACGGTCAGCGCGGCGTGGTAGATCGCCTTGATGTTGACGGCGGTGATGAGGTCGAAGGTCGCCTCGTCGACGCCCAGCATGTCGCCGTTGCGGTGGGTGAAGCCGGCATTGTTGACCATGATGTCGATGCGGCCGAAGGCATCCAGCGCCGCCTTCGCCATTTCCTCGAATTCCGAAGCCTGCGACACGTCGGTCTGCGTCCAGATGGCCGCCTTGCCGATCTCGCCGGCGACCCGCTCGGCGCCCTTGGCGTTGATATCCGAGACGACCACACGGGCGCCTTCCTCGGCGAAGCGCTTCGCCATGCCCTCGCCGAAGCCGGAAGCGGCACCGGTGACGATCGCGACCTTGTCTTTCAAACGCTCACCCATGGTTGAACACCACCGTCTTGGTTGCCGACATGTCGTAGAGGGCCTCGAAGCCTTTCTCGCGGCCGTGGCCCGACCGCTTGAAGCCGCCGAAGGGAAGCTCGATGCCGCCCCCGGCGCCGTAGCCGTTGACGAACACTTGGCCGGAACGCACGCGTTTGGCGAGCCGATGCTGGCGCGCGCCGTCCTTCGTCCAGATACCGGCGACCAGCCCGTATTCGGTGCCGTTGGCGAGCCGCACGGCTTCCTCCTCGCCGTCGAAGGAAAACAGCGCCAACACCGGGCCGAACACTTCTTCCTGCGCTATGGTGGAGGACGGCTCGACGGCGCCGAACAGGGCCGGCGCGAAATAGTAACCGCCTTCCGGCGCGTCCTTGGCGATGGAGCCGCGCGCCAGCACTTTGGTCTCGGCCTGTTCGGCATCAGTGACCATCGCCGATACGCGCTGCTGCTGGCGCCGGTTGATGAGCGCGCCGAGGTCGAGGTCGGCATCGTGCGGGCCGGCGACCAGTTTGGAAAAGCGTTCGGCGAGGGCGGTCGCGACCTTCTCGTAGATCGGCTTTTCGATCAGCACCCGGCTGCCGGCCGAGCAGGTCTGGCCGCCGTTCTGGATGATGGCGTTGACCAGCACCGGCAGCGCCTTCTCGAGATCTGAGTCGGCGAAGACGATCTGCGGCGACTTGCCGCCGAGTTCCATGGTGACGCCGCGATTGTTGGCGGCCGCCGCCTGCTGGATCGCCGTGCCGGTGGCCGGCGACCCGGTGAAGGTGACGTAGTCGACTATCGGATGGGCGGAAAGGGCGGCGCCCGCATCGCGGCCGTAGCCGGTGACGACGTTGAAGACGCCCTCGGGAAAACCCGCTTCCAGCGCGAGTTCGGCGATGCGGATGGTGGTCAGCGAGGCGTCCTCGGCCGGCTTGACCACCAGCGTGTTGCCCATGGCGAGCGCCGCACCGGCGACGCGGGCGAGGATCTGCAACGGATAGTTCCAAGGAATGATGCCGGCGACCACACCGTGCGGCTCGCGCAAGGTCAGCGCCGTATAGCCGTCGAGGAAGGGAATGGTGTCGCCATGGATCTTGTCGGCAGCACCGCCGTAGAATTCGTAATAGCGCATGGTGGCGGTGACGTCCGCCTTGCCCTGCCGCGCAGGCTTGCCGGTGTCGCGCGATTCCAGCGCCGCCAGTTCCTCGCCGTGCTTCTCGACCAGAAGGCCGAGCCGGGTGAGCAGCCGGCCGCGTTCCACCGCCGGCGTCTTCGACCACGGCCCGTCGTCGAAAGCGGTGCGGGCGGCACGCACGGCAAGATCGATGTCCTCCTTGCCCGCCGCCGGGATCGAGGCGAAATTTTCGCCGTTTGAAGGGCAGGCGACGTCGAGGCGTTCGCCCGACAGCGCGTCGGCCTGCCTGCCGCCGATAACCTGCCGCCAGGCGCGCCCTTCGGCGGCTCTGCTGGAATGAGGCTTGTCCATCGCGTGCTCCTTTTCTGCCGTGGCCGCGCTATATCATAGTGCGGCGCCAAGCGGCATCGGGTTGTTGCCGGTCATGAGGTCGGCACATTGGGCCAGTAGAAAGGGCGCTGCTGTGACACCTTGCCACTGGTAAATTTAAATCGATTAGATTATACCGGCCCCGTCGCATCGACCGGCCTTTGAGCGAACAGAGCATGACCAGCCAGATCATTCCCGTCGACCCTTTCGACTTCATCGTTTTCGGCGGCACCGGCGACCTTGCCGAGCGCAAGCTCCTGCCGGCGCTCTACTATCGCCAGCGCGACCATCAGTTCAGCGAGCCGACGCGCATCATCGGCACCTCGCGCGCGAAATTGTCCGACGCCGACTTCCAGGCCTTCGCCCGCAAGGCGATCATCGATCACGTCAAGGCCGACGATATCGACGAGAAGGAACTGGAAAGGTTCCTCGCCCGCTTTTCCTACGTGTCGGCCGACGCCACCACCGGCGCCGGCTTCGACGAGCTGAAAAAGGCGGTCGGCGACAGCGACCGTATCCGCGCCTTCTACATGGCGGTGTCGCCGTCGCTGTTCGGCGATATTTCGCACCAGTTGCGGGAGCATAAGCTGATCACGCCCAACTCGCGCATCGTGGTGGAAAAGCCGATCGGCCGCGACCTCGCTTCGGCCCGCGCCCTGAACGATCTCGTCGGCGACGATTTCGGCGAGCAGCAGATCTTCCGCATCGATCACTATCTCGGCAAGGAGACGGTGCAGAACCTGATGGCGCTGCGCTTCGCCAACATGCTCTACGAGCCGCTGTGGAACTCCGCCCATATCGACCATGTGCAGATCACGGTGGCCGAGACGGTCGGGCTGGAGGATCGCGTCACCTACTACGACAAGGCCGGCGCCCTGCGCGACATGGTGCAGAACCACATGCTGCAACTGCTCTGCCTTGTCGCCATGGAGGCGCCGTCCTCGATGGACGCAGACGCCGTGCGCGACGAGAAGCTGAAGGTGCTGCGCGCGCTGAAGCGCATCAACGGCCACGAGGCGCCGAAGCTGACGGTGCGCGGCCAATACCGCGCCGGCGCTTCCGCCGGCGGCCCGGTCGAAGGTTATGTCGAGGAGCTGGGCCACGGTTCCGATACCGAGACTTTCGTCGCCATCAAGGCCGAGATCGCCAACTGGCGCTGGGCCGGCGTGCCGTTCTACCTGCGCACCGGCAAGCGGCTGGCGACGCGCGTCTCCGAGATCGTCATCGAGTTCAAGCAGATCCCGCATTCGATCTTCGGCGAGAGCGCCGGCAACATAAGCCCCAACCAACTGGTCATCCGCCTGCAACCCAACGAGGGCGTCAAACAGTACCTGATGGTCAAGGACCCCGGTCCGGGCGGCATGCGGCTCAGGCAAATCCCGCTCGACATGAGCTTCGCCCAGTCCTTCCACAGCCGTGCCCCGGATGCCTATGAGCGCTTGGTCATGGACGTGGTGCGCGGCAACCAGACGCTGTTCATGCGCCGCGACGAGGTGGAAGCGGCCTGGAGCTGGATCGACCCGATCCTGAAAGCCTGGGAGCAGAACGGACAGGAAGCGCAGGGCTACACCGCCGGCACCTGGGGGCCGTCCTCCTCCATCGCGCTGATCGAGCGCGACGGCCGCACCTGGCACGAGAGCAATTGAGCGCGATGACGGAAAGCTTCCACTGGAACGAGTTCGCCGACCGCGAGGCACTGGCTGCATCGCTCGCCGCCCGCATCGCCGGGCTGCTTTCGGCCGCCGTCGAGCGCCGGGGCGTCGCGCTGCTGGCCGTCTCAGGCGGTACCACGCCGGCGCGCCTGTTCGAGGTTCTTTCCGGCCAGCCGATCGCTTGGGACCGGGTCATCGTGACGCTAGTCGACGAACGCTTCGTACCCCCGTCCTCGCCACGCTCGAACGCGGCGCTCGTGACAGGCAAACTTTTGCAGGGCAGGGCGGCTGCGGCACGCTTCGTGCCGCTGTTCCGTCAAGGCGAGAATTTGTCGGAAGCGGCAGCCGACGGTGATCGCGAGATCGCGGCTCTGCCGCTGCCCTTCGACGTCGTCATCCTCGGCATGGGCAGCGACGGTCACACCGCTTCCTTCTTCCCCGATGCGCGCGAACTGCCGGCGCTGCTCGACCCGGAAAACAGTCTGGATCTGATGCCGGTCCATGCCGACAGTGCCGGCGAGCAGCGGTTGACGCTGACCCTGCCGCGCATCGTCGCGGCCGGTTTTCTGGCGCTGCATATCGAGGGCGACGAAAAACGCACGACCTTCGACAAAGCGATGAACAATGGGGCGACGGCCAAGGGGCCGCAATTGCCGATCCGCGCCGTGCTCGACGCCTCGCCCCGGCCCGTCGAGGTGTTTTGGGCGCCGTGATGTCGGGTTGCGGAAAGATACCCCCACCCCTAACCCCTCCCCTCAAGGGGGAGGGGGAACTGCCGCGCCCTGCGTTCCCCTCCCCCTTGAC
>NZ_JAFKID010000016.1 GCF_017306545.1 Mesorhizobium sp. | reverse complement strand
GCCCGGGGAGGTTCCGTCCAAGGGTTCCCCTGGGGGTAATACGGCCCCCGCGCGCTGGACGAGCGCTGCAAGCCATCGGCCGGTGTCGGCGCAAATGCCGGCATCGTGAGCTGCGGTGAAGCGGAACGGACGGGAACGGAAATCGCCGGCGGGCGTGGGAAACCGCGCCACACTTTTACACTCGGAAGGCACGGCATCCCACGCCCGCTTCCCGACCTTCTCCCTTCGGTGCGAGGGAGCGTTCTTTGATCAATGGCCAGACGGGTGAAAATCCGGGCGTGGCAACGGGGAGCGCTGCGCCTTGTCAGTGCACGGCGGCCGTCTTGCCTGCGCTGTCCGCCATTTTCATTGCCAGGCGTTCGGCGTCGATGACCTCGGCGCGCAGAAAGTCGCAGGATTTTTCAGTCGTCGCGGCGACGCGGCGGGCTGCCGCCAGCCACGACAGGTTGACCAGCATGCCGCTGTCATGCGCCTCGGCCTCGGTCGCCTGCGCCAGCGCCGGCACGCGCGCGACGCCGCAGCGCGGGGCGATCAGGACCGAAAGCGCGAAAGCGTGCGTATAGGAAGTTTCGGCGGCGATTTCGGGCGGCACGGCAACGGCACGCCCGCCCTCTCCTTCCCGCCCGCCGTCCGCGGCGGCGGAAGCCTCGGCCGTCCCGCCGCCCGCCGGAGCAGTGAACATCGTCCAGCCTGCGTAGCCGCCGCCCGCAAGCAGCAGCGGCACCAGCGCAAACAGCGCAAGCTTCAGCTTCGAACGCTTCTTGGTGATATCGGCCGCCGCATTGAGGGGGGCAGGCTTGGCGGTGTCGACAGGCTTCTTGGTCATGCCGCCTTCAAGCACGAACGCTGTTAAAGGCGGGTAATTCCGATCCGTCGCAACTTATCTTTCTCGCGCGGCGACGCGGAATGGTGAAATTTTCGTCAACGTCGGCCAGCGCGACGTCAAAAACTCAACCCGACGACCCGACCGGCAACACGGGCGGCCGTACGATGCCTTCCGGATCGAGCCGGACCTCTTCCTCGACCGCCCTGCGGCGTTTCCGGTCGATGCCGAGGCCGGTCGCCTCGAGCAAGCCCTTGCGCTTGGCCTCGTAATAATAGCCGGTCTGATAAAGCCAGTCGGCCCGCTTGGCGTTGCGGTCGGACACCAGCCAGGCGCCGCGCAGGTATTTCACCGCGTATCTCAGGTTGGTTTCGGCATCGAACAAGCCGCTGGCCGGCCCGCTGTAACCCATGCCGCGCGCCGTCGCATGCTTGATCTGCATCAACCCCCAATGGCCGTTGTTGTAGGCCTTGGGATTGAAGGTGCTCTCGCGATTGACGACATGGCGCACCAGTTCCACCGGCACCTCATAGAGCGCCGCGTATTTGGTGATCAGTTTCTCGACGTCCGAGCGTCCCCGGACCGGCGTACGCGGCAGGTCGGCGGATGGGCTCTCGATCTTGAACACGGCCGGCGCCAGGTAGGAAGGCACAGGCCCGCTGTAGGCGATCGGCGTAACCGGCAGGGTGGCGGCTGCGGAAGCGACCAGCACGGGAGCGGCCGGGAAAATCCGCATGGGATCGGGCTTCGCCGCCACGGCATCGGATGCCGTCACGGTCGACGCTTTGGCCGGCGTCGCAGCCACCGGGGAGACTTCGCCGCTGCCGGCGGAAGACTGCGCAGCAGCGGCAATCCCGCTCGATTCCGTGGCCGGAGCCGGGGCAAGCGCGGCGACCTGCTGGGCAGCAGCGGCAGCGCCTTGCGGGGTCGGCCCGGCAAAGGCGGCCGGCGTGGCCGCGAGTGCGGCGGTTTGCACGGAGGGGACGCCGGACGGTTCGGGCAACACCGACACGCTCTCCGGCAGCGCCAGCGCAAAACCCGCATCCGAGCTTGCCACCTGGGTTTCGGCCACCGTCGCGGGCCCGGCGAAACCGGGCGCCGGGGCAACCGTCGACGTCGAGGTGCAGCCGCTCAGGGCGGCACCGCACAGCACGAAGCCGGCCAGTGTGGATAAGGGTCTTGGTTGCAAGCTGCGGTCGAGGTCCGTTGCGTCGGGTCGTTAAAAAGTCCTTACACCACGGATTTTGTCGGAGCAACGGGCCCAAGGCAGGGTTTTCGGGTGGCGATTCACCATCGGAAATGCCATGTTGTTCCTGATCTGTACTGGATCGGATCGAGGAAATACCATGACGAACGCCATCGGTCACATCGTCTTCGAAACCGCCCTGGGCTTCATGGGCCTTGCCTGGAGCGAAGCCGGGCTGACGCGCCTGTGCCTGCCGCAATCGAGCCGCGATGCGGTCGAGCGCCGGCTATTCCGCCTCGACGGCATCGCCGGAACCGACAGCGACAAGCCGCCGCAATGGGTGCAAGGCCTGATCGCCGACATCCGCGCCTATGCCGAAGGAGACATCGTCGATTTCTCCGGCGTGCCGGTGGACCTCGCCGGCACCGACGATTTCCAGCGCGCCATCTACGAAGCCGCCCGCCGTCTCGCCTTCGGCGAGACAACCACATATGGCGAACTGGCCAAACGCGCCGGCCACCCAGGCCTGCCGCGCGAGACGGGCGCCGCCCTCGGCGCCAACCCGGTGCCGCTGGTCATTCCCTGCCATCGCATCCTCGCCGCCGGCGGCAAGATCGGGGGCTTTTCCGCCCCCGGCGGTTCTGCCACCAAGGAAAAGATGCTCGGGCTGGAAGGCGTCCGCGTCGGCCCGCCGCCCGCAGCGCAGGCCTCGTTCGGTTTCTGAGAGCCGGCGTTCTCCTGGCTGGCCATTCGATCCGCCGGACGGATGCAGCGACTGCCAGCGTCAGTCGCCCGGCAGAATGAAGCTGCGCATCGGATCGTCGAATTCGGCCTGCTTGCAGTTATAGACCGGGCAGGAGGCCGTGTCGGCGCTGGGAACGGCGCGCCGATCGCGCACTTCGCCGCGCTCGCAATAGGCGCCGGTGCTGACGTAGCGGTCGTAGAGCGTGACGCCGGTACGCGGCGAGCGGTAGCGCAGGATCACCGCGCCGTCGCGCGCGATGATGCTGTGCACCCGCTCGCAACTCATGCCGGTGGGGTCGTAACGGGAGATCGCCTGGGCTTCGGCGGCCACCAGGCACAGGCAAGCGGCGACGGCAACGGCTTTCATGGACGTCCTCTACGGCTGGCCCGTACGAGGATGGTTGCACAGGCGAACTCGCCGCTTATATCACAACGACGGTTTGGGGTCGCCGTCGCACGGCACGCGGCGACGGTCTTGTTTTTGGCGCATATGTCGCTTATATGCGTCTCGTTGATATTTCGGCCGATCGATCGGGCCTCGCGGTTTCCGCGTTCGCTGACGTCTATCTCCAAAATCTCGATACCATGCCGGATTTTATGATCCGGTCACGATACGCAAGCGAAGACAAAGGAAAATCGCATGGCTACCGGAACCGTTAAGTGGTTCAACACGACCAAGGGCTACGGCTTCATCGCCCCCGACAATGGCGGCGCGGACGTTTTCGTCCACATCTCCGCCGTCGAGCGCGCTGGCATGACCTCGCTGGTCGAAGGTCAGAAGATCAACTTCGAGATCGAGCAGGACCGCCGCACCGGCAAGTCGTCCGCTGGATCTCTGAGCAAGGCAGCCTGATTTGGCGATGGCGCGCCGCGGATAACATCCGCAGCGCCCGGCAAGTCACGGATGTACTGGCGGCCGCGCGATAAGCGCGCCGGAGCGGGACGGACCCGACAAGCCGAAGCGGCGGATTGCCGCCGGCCCGGCCGAAACGTTCCCGATCAGGCTACCGAGCATGGAAGGCGGGCTTGTCCCGCCTTTTTTGTTGCCTGCCTCGCGGCCGGCATATTTCTCAAGCCGGGGCGACGAAGGGCTGCGAGATCGTCTGAAACACCGGCATCGCCTCCAGCCGCGCGGCATGAGCTTTCAGCGCGGGATAGGCGTCCATCGACACAAGGCCCGGATGCGCGTCGTCGAGGTGGCGCAACGCGCAGGCGACGGCAATGTCCGCATGGCCGATACGGCCGCCGAACCAGTGCGGGCCTGCGCTCTTTGCCCGCTCCTCTTCCAGCACGGCAAGAGCCGCCTCGATCTGAGCGCGGCAGCGCCCGACCCACACGTCGGACGGCTTCTCGTGCAGATGCAGCTCATAGAACAATGCCACCGCCTTGTCGGCCATTCCTGTCGCCAGCGCAGCAATGCGCAGCGCCTTTCGGCGATCAGGCTCGGTGCGCGGGAACATCGCCCGATCCGCCGGCATCAGGCCGTCGAGGTAATCGAGGATCATGTGGCTGTCGACCAGCGCCTCGCCGTCGTCGAGTACCAGCGTCGGCACCCGCGTCAGCGGATTGTAGGCGCGGATCTGCCCGGCATCGCCGAAGGACGACCAGGGCCTGTGCTCGAACGGCAGGCCGTAGAGCGTCAAGGCGATGCCGACGCGCCGCACGAAGGAGGAATCGTATTGGCCGATCAGGATCATGCGAAAGTTTCCCGGTTCATGGTATCCGCCGCTCTTGCGCCATCAGGCCGTGGGCAACCATCCGATCGGCACATGGCCGGGATCGGCCTCGACGCGCTTCAGCCAACCCGCCACCGCCGGATAGGCGTCGATCTGGAAGCCGCCATGCTCGGCCGAATGCGTATAGGCATAAAGCGCGATATCGGCGACGCTGAAGGACGCGCCGGCGAAGAACGGACTTTCTTCCAGCCGCCTGTTCATCACGCCGAGCGCCTTGTTGCCGCGCTCCAGCGTCAGCGCCAGCCGCTCCGGCGTCGCGTCCGCGGCGCGCTCGGGGAAGGTCAGCAGCGCCTTGCGCACGGCAATATAGGGTTCGTGGCTGTACTGCTCGAAGAACAGCCACTGGTACGCCAGCGCCCGCTCGTAGCGGTCGGCCGGCAGGAAGCGCGTGTCTTCCGCAAGATGCAGCAGGATGGCGTTGGATTCTGCGATGCGCCGGCCGTCGTCCAGCTCCAGCAGCGGCACCATGGCGTTCGGGTTTTTCGCCACGTAATCCGGCTTGCGCGTATCGCCGGTGTGCGAGGAAACCTCGATATTGGTGAAGGGAATGCCGAGCTTCGCCATCAGAAGCCGCGGCTTGTAGCAGTTACCGCTGTCGATCATGCTGTAGAGAATCATTGCCGCGCCGTCCTGTCGTTGAAGCGCCAGCATGGCCCCGATCGGGCCCCTGCATCCAGTGATTTGTTTTCACCGGTATCCATCACATTGGCTGAAGGATCAGCCGAACAGAGGGATTACCTTGGCACTCGGCCGTAGCAGGTCGTCGAGCGCCAGCGGCTGCGCGGGAAAGATCGTGCCGACCGGTACCGGCCGGCCCAGCAGGTAGCCTTGCAGCAGGTCCGCGCCGCCTTCCAGGGCGATTTGCAACTGGTCCGGCCGCTCGATGCCCTCGACCAGCACCTTGGCGCCATGGTCGTGCAGCAGCGAAAGCAGCGGACGAAACAGTTTCTCGGCGGCGGCGTGGCGGCACACCTCTGCGAACCAGCCGCCGTCGATCTTGACGATGTCGGGCTCGAGCAGCAGCAGCCGTTCCTCGGTCGAATGACCGGCGCCGAAATCGTCGACGGCAATGCGCAGGCCCGCCCGCCGCATCTCGGCGACCGTGCGCCGCAGCACCTCGTCGTTGCCCGCCGCCTGCTCGGTGATTTCGCACACCAGCATGCCGGCATCGAGGCCGTAGTCGTCGAGATGGCGGGCCATCAGCCGGATTTCGGCCAGCGCCCGGCCGGAATGATCGTTCACCCGCGGATTATAGTTGAAGAACAGGTCGAGGCCGTCGACCCCGACGAACTGGAAATTGCGCAGGTGCAGCGCCCGGCACAGTGACTCGACGTAAAGCCTGTCCCCCGCCGGCACGCTTTCCAGGAAAGGCTGCGGCGCAACCGGCCGGCCGCCGAGCCGGGGTTGGATCAGCGCTTCCACCGCGACCGGTTCAAGCGCCGTGCCGCGCGGCGCGAAGATCGGCTGGACGGCGCTGTGCAGCCGGTAATCGCCATAAATACCGTATTCCAGGCCGATCTCGTCGGCGAAGATCGATTGGCCGACATCGCGGCGGCGTTCGCGACGGTCGCTCACGATCCCACCCGCCGTCCGAACGGCCTTGCCCGGCGTCCGCCCGCCGGCGCGGCGAGCGGCGGGGAATGCTGATCGCCGGCGCCGTCATGCGGCTGCGTTTCGGCGCCTGCCCAGCCGGTATCGCCGAAGCGGGTCGGCGCCAGTTCCGGCCGTGCCAGCGCATAGCCCTGCACCATCGAGGCGCCGGACTTGTCGGCAAGGTCGAGTTGCCAGCTTTCCTCTATGCCCTCGAAGACGGTGCGGATGCCCTGTTCCTCGAAAGCCCGCACCATGGTCGCGAGCAAGGCGAAGCCGGGACCAGAATCCATCAGGCGCGTCAGCCATTGGGCGTCGAATTTGACGATATCGGGCTTGAGGTCGTTGATGCGGTTGATGTCGGAATCCTCCGCGCCATAGTCGTCCACGGCAATGCGCAAGCCGTTGGCGCGCAGCGTCTCGACAAACTGGAACAGGGTCTCCTCGGACGCCGAGCGCTGTTCGGTGACTTCGCAGACGACGCGGCGCGGGTCGATATCGGCTTCGTGCAGAACCAGCCGCATGTCGCGCAGCGCCCGGTCGGCGATGGCGCGATCGACGAACACCGACGGGTCGAAATTGATGAAGATCGCCGCCTCCGGCGGCAGGCAGGCGCCGGCGTTGAGCAGATGCAGCGTGCGCGTCAGCGTCTCGACATGCAGCCGGTCGGCGGCCGGACAGGTGGAAAAGAAGCTTTGCGGCGATTGCGGCTCGCCGTCGCGGAACGGCCGGATGAGCCCCTCGAAAGCCGCCATTTCGAGCTTGTTGTCGCCGAAGGCGAAAATCGGCTGAAAGGCGCTTTTCAGCGCATAAAGGCCCCACACACCGCTGGCGGTGCCGTCGTCGTGGCGGATGATGTGGGCGAGCCCGATGCTACGCGACAAGGCTCCCTCGCCATATGGACCGAAACCGGGCAATTCTATCCGGGCAAGGTTTTATCGCACGTTAACGAATGGCGCACGGCTGGCTCAGCCGACAATGCTTGCGCTGCGGCGCCCGATGCGGCATTGGAAGCGCCGCGGCCGCCATGGCCGTGCTGCCCAGGAGACGAACAGTCATGGCCTTCCTCGCCGACGCCCTTTCGCGCGTAAAGCCCTCCGCGACCATCGCGGTGACGCAGAAGGCCCGCGAGCTGAAAAACGCCGGCCGCGACATCATCGGCCTCGGTGCCGGCGAGCCGGATTTCGATACCCCCGACAACGTCAAGAACGCGGCCATCGAGGCGATCCGCCGCGGCGAGACGAAATACCCGCCGGTTTCCGGCATCGCGCCGCTGCGCGAAGCGATCGCGAAAAAGTTCAAGCGCGAGAACAATCTCGACTATACGCCCGCGCAGACCATCGTCGGCACCGGCGGCAAGCAGATCCTGTTCAACGCCTTCATGGCGACGCTCAACCCCGGCGACGAGGTCGTCATCCCCCGCCCCTACTGGGTCAGCTACCCGGAGATGGTGGCGCTCTGCGGCGGCACCGCGACGTTTGCCGAGACCTCCATCGCCAACGGCTTCAAGCTGACGGCGGCAGCGCTGGAGAAGGCGATCACGCCGAAGACGAAGTGGCTGGTGATGAACTCGCCGTCCAACCCCTCGGGCGCCGCCTACACCGAGGCCGAATTGAAGGCGCTGGCAGACGTGCTTCTGAAGCACCCGAACGTCTGGGTGCTGACAGACGACATGTACGAGCACCTGACCTATGGCGATTTCGTCTTCAGGACTATCGCCGAGGTGGAGCCGAAGCTCTACGAGCGCACGCTGACCATGAACGGCGTCTCGAAGGCCTATGCCATGACCGGCTGGCGCATCGGCTACGCCGCCGGCCCGCTGCCGCTCATCAAGGCGATGGACATGATCCAGGGCCAGCAGACGTCGGGCGCCTGCACCATCGCGCAATGGGCCTCGGTCGAGGCGCTCAACGGTCCGCAGGATTTCGTCAGGAAGAACAAGGCGATCTTCCAGGCCCGCCGCGATCTCGTCGTCTCCATGCTCAACCAGGCGCGCGGCATCACCTGCCCGTCGCCCGAAGGCGCCTTCTATGTCTATCCGTCCTGCGAGGCGCTGATCGGCAAGAAGACGCAAGGCGGCACGGTCGTCGACAGCGACGAGAAATTCTGCTCGGAACTCCTGGAAGCGGAAGGCGTGGCGGTCGTCTTCGGCACGGCCTTCGGCCTCGGCCCCAACTTCCGCATCTCCTATGCGACGTCGGAGACGCTGCTGGAAGAAGCCTGCACGCGCATCCAGCGCTTCACGGCCAGCCTGAGCTGATCCGGCCAAACGATTCAAAAGACTCTGGAAAGCCCGGCCTCGCGCCGGGCTTTTGCATTTCAACGGCTCAAACGCCGGCCGGTGAGCCGGCGAGGTGACGCCGAACGACGCGATATTCGTGCCAGATCAGCCAGATCACGACGATGTCGAAGACGCTGAGCACGATCAGACCCCAGCCATGCGTATAAGAGAAGCGGTAGAGCTGGTAGACGATGAACAGACCCATGACGACCAGCGACACCGGATAGGCCCACAATTTGTTCCGGAGCAGGCCGGCGACGAGCAGGAGTTTCACCGCGCCGTGGCTCAGCAGGTAGAACGCATAGAACTGCTTGGTTTCGACGGAAAAGCCCTGGGCCCAGGACAACAGATGCGCGGCGATGAAATCGTTCCGGTCTTCGCCGAGTTCCTCCTGCGTCAGCGCATTGACCAGCCTGAGGACCGTATCGGTGCCGATCAGCCCGATGGCGATGCCGCCGACGCATTCGAGCGCGGCATGCAGCCCCTTGAGCCAGATGCTTGCCTGAAAGATCTGGTGAATCCGGCGTTCTTCCGCCCCGTCCGGCCGCAGCGCCCCCTCGCCTGCCGTGGCGCCGCCTCCCTCATTGGCCGCCATACTGCTCGTCCGTCACCTTCTCCAGCCAGTCGACGGCCTTGCCGTCCTGCGCTTCCTGCATGGCGATATGGGTCATGGCGGTCTTCGGCGCGGCGCCGTGCCAGTGCTTTTCGCCCGGCTCGAACCAGACCGTGTCGCCGGCCCTGATTTCCCGGATCGGCCCGCCCCAGACCTGGACGCGCCCGGCGCCGGAGACGACATGCAGCGTCTGGCCGAGCGGATGCGTGTGCCAGGCGGTGCGGGCACCGGGCTCGAAACACACCGAAGCCGCGCGCAGCCGCGCCGGCGCCTGTGTGTCGATGATCGGATCGATGCGGACCTTGCCGGTGAAATAGCTTTCCGGTCCGGGTGCGCTCGGCGTGCTGCCGCAGGCGATGATCTTCATGGCGTTTCTCCTTCGTCGCCATGATGACGCCGCCACCGCGTTTTGCGCAAGGACGGCCAGCTATTTCCCTTGCCCCGTCCGCGAACCCATGTGACGATATCCTTGGCCAAGCGCCAAGAACCGCATGGCCGCGACGGCCGCAGGCCGGCCGCCGCTCAACCAGAGTGCGGTCGGCGAAGCACGGCCCGTTTTGCTGGCTGCACCCGCAGGAAGAAGCGAGTGGAGGTCAGCCATGGCTAATCGTGCAGGGGGTAATCGCGCCGGAGGACGACGCACGGGACCGAAATGCATCGCCATAATCGGTCCCTTTTCAAGCGGTAAGACGACACTTCTCGAAGCCATCCTGGCCCGCACGGGCGCCATCGCCCGCCAGAATCCGGTTTCCTCCGGCAGCACCGTTTCCGACCATTCGCCCGAAGCGCGCGCCCATGCCATGAGCGTCGAGGCCGTCTTCGCCAGCACCGAGTTCATGGGCGATCAGCTCACCTTCGTCGATTGCCCCGGCTCCATCGAATTCGCCTTCGAGGCCGAGCCGGTGCTCGCCGCCTGCGACGTCGCCGTGGTGGTGGCCGAAGCCGACGAGAAGAAGATCCCTGCGCTCCAGCTTATCATGCGCAAGCTGGACGAACTCGGCGTGCCGCGCATCCTGTTTCTCAACAAGGTCGACAAGTCGATCGCCGGCGTGCGTGAGACGCTGAAGATGCTCCAGCCGACCAGTTCGGTGCCCCTGCTGCTGCGTCAGATTCCGCTGCGCAAGGACGGCGTCGTTATCGGCTCCATCGACCTCGCCCTGGAGCGCGCCTACGTCTACCGCGAACACGCCGAGAGCGAGGTGATCGACATTCCCGGCGACGACAAGGCGCGCGAGACGGAGGCCCGTTTCGCCATGCTGGAGACGCTGGCCGATCATGACGACCAGTTGATGGAACAGTTGCTGGAAGAGATCGAGCCGCCGAAGGACGAAGTGTTCGACGACCTCTCGGCCGATCTGCGCGCCGGCACCGTCATCCCCGTGCTGATCGGCACAGCCGAAAAGGGCAACGGCGTGCTGCGCCTGCTCAAGACGATCCGTCACGATGCGCCGGACGTCGACGTGACCCGCAAGCGGCTCGGCGTCGCCGACGACGCCACGATCGTCCAGGTCATGAAGACCGTCCACACACCGCACGCCGGCAAGCTGTCGCTGTCGCGCATTCTCTCCGGACAGGTTTCCGACGGCGCCGAACTCTACCTGTCCGACGGAGAAACGGCCAAGATCTCCGGGATATACAGGATGCTGGGCAAGGATCAGACGAAGCTGCCGTCGGCCGGCGTGGGCGACACCGTGGCCTTGGGCAAATTGGAGCGGGCGGCGACCGGCGCCACGCTGACGTCGGCCAAGGGCGGCACGAAACCGCTGGTGACGCTGACCCCGCCCCCGTCCGTCTATGCCGTTGCGCTGCGCCCGAAGGAGCGCAAGGACGACGTCAAGATGTCGGCGGCGATTCAGCGGCTGGCGGAGGAAGACCCGTCGCTGACCCTCACCCATAATCAGGATTCTGCCGAGACGGTGCTGTCGGGTCACGGCGAAATGCACCTGCGCGTCATCCGCGAGCGGCTCGAAGGCAAGAACCAGATCGCCGTCGAGGGCCATTCGCCGGCGGTGCCCTATCGCGAGACGATCCGCAAACAGGTGGAACTGCGCGGCCGCCACAAGAAGCAGTCCGGCGGCCATGGCCAGTTCGGCGACGTGGTCTTGCAGATCAAGCCGCTGCCGCGCGGCGCCGGCTTCGAGTTCACCGACACGATCACCGGCGGCGTGGTGCCGAAGCAATACATCCCTTCGGTCGAGACCGGCGTGCGCGACTATCTCAAGAGCGGCCCGCTCGGCTTTCCGGTGGTGGATGTCGCCGTCAACCTGTCGGACGGCTCCTACCATACGGTCGATTCCTCCGACATGGCCTTCCAGATGGCGGCCAAGCTCGCCATGAAGGAAGGCATGGCGCAGTGCTCGCCGGTGCTGCTGGAGCCCGTCATTACGACGCCCGCGACGGCTGGCCGGGCTGGGACGTGGTGGAAGCGACGATGCCGCAGGCCGAAATCGGCGACCTCATCATCGAGTTGCGATCGGCGACCGCCGGCGCGGCCAGCTATCAGGCGGTTGCCGACCATATGGCCGAACTGACCGGACGACTGGCCGATGCTGCGACCAACGCCGCCGGCAAAGCGGCATAGACGGGCCTGCAATCCGTAAAAGGCGTGATGTGACCGCCATCGAGAAAACGGCGCCCGGACCGATCCGGACGCCGTCTGTTGCGGACCGTCTCCTGGGAGGAAAACGGCAGGTCCGCCGCATCGGCGCGCCGGAAACGCATTGGCCCGGCGCGGAAAGAGGCTGGACGCGGTCGCTGCCTGAGCCCGGTGTTGCGAGTGATGCCCCCATCTCCCGCAACGCCACACCGCGTCCTAGCCTTTGCTAGCGGCATAAAAGGCGAAACTGCACGTTACCTGGCGTTACACGTCACTGTTACATGGTGCACGCCCGGCGCTCCTCCGAAACGGTGATGCCGGCCGGCGCGCCTTGAAGGCTCCGCTCTCGTCCCGAAATGAGAAGGAGGCGTCGGCTTGACGCCCAAGGGGGAAACGGCTCCTGCGGCCTTCGGATAAAACCCATGGCTTGATCCGCAACTATGGGGAACAGCGTCTGCCAACCTCATCCCGAGAGACAGACGAAACGGACAACCGAGAACGCACGGCCTGATTCGATGCGAAGCGGCGCCCTATCCGCAACCGGCCAGCCTGTTTTCAGGCAACAAAAAAGCCGGATCCAAAAAGACCCGGCTGAGTTGTTGGAAGTGCCTGTAAAGGCTAAACCTCCAGAGGGGAACACTCGTGAGCGCTAATGGGAGGAGAACGCGCTCAGGAGATGATGTGAATATCGTCTTACCTTGCCCAACAAACAAGCACCTATTTTGCAACGCACACATGCAAAAAGGCATGGCTGTGGTCCAATGCCGATTTTATCGTCATAGGACCAGAAACGAGGCATACAAATCGATTAGCTGCCTCTGAAATAGCATATTGCAGCGCAAAAATCGCGCAATCGTCCGGTCATCGCGAGCGCAGCGCCAGGGCTGCGTCGTTCAAGCGGCCCACTGAAAGCGGGCGAGTTGCCGACAGACGCCGCCGATTGCGATGCGCACAAAGGCGCGGCGGCAACGGCCGGCCTCAATAGGCCCAGTTGCGGGCCTTGGCGAACATGAAGTCGCGGAAAGCCTTCAGCTTGGCCTGGTTCTTCATCGCTTCGGGATAGACGAAGAAAGTGTCGAAGGACGGCCCCTCCAGTTCGGAAAGGATCGGCACCAGTCCGGAATCCTTTCCGGCCATGTAGTCGGGAAGCATGGCGAGGCCGACGCCGCGCCGGACGGCACGCATGATCGACATCAGGTCGTTGATCTGCAACACCGAGGCGCGCCTCTGCCCTTCGGGTTTGCCGACCGTTTCCAGCGCGTTGAGCCCGGCAAGATAATGCGGGACCGGTTCGCCGAAGGTGACGATGCGATGGTCGTCCAGTTCCGCGACCGATTTCGGCTGGCCGTGCGTGTCGACATAGCCCTGCGAAGCGAAGACATGCAGATGCACGGTAAACAGGCGCCGCTGGATCAGGTCCGGCTGCGACGGCTCGCGCAGGCGCACCGCGCAGTCCGCCTGCCGCATTGTCAGGTCCAGCTCTTCGTTGGTGAACACCAGTTGCAGGTTGATCTCCGGATAGAGATCGAGGAATTCCTTGGATCGCTCGGTCAGCCAGCCGGTGCCCAGCCCAACCGTCGTCGTCACCCGCAGCACCCCGGACGGCCTGTCTTTCGATTCCGCCAGCCGGCTCTTGATCGACTCCAGCTTCATCAGCACGTCGTGGGCCGTGCGGAACAGCATTTCGCCCTGTTCCGTCAGCACCAGACCGCGCGCATGCCGATTGAACAGCGGCACGCCGACGTCATGCTCGAGCGCGCTCACCTGGCGCGAAATCGCCGATTGCGAAAGGTGCAGCGTCTCGGCGGCATGGGTAAACGACCCGGCCTCCGCCGCCGCGTGAAACACGCGCAACTTGTCCCAATCCAACGCCATGAGTTCCCCTCGTTTTGATTTGGCGTCTGAATGCGGAATCAGGCTTTTACGCGGCTTGTCTCGCCGCTTTCATGAGCCGCGTCATTCCGCCGCTTCGCGATGTACCTCTATTCCCGCCAGGTATTTTTCGGCCTCCAGCGCCGCCATGCAGCCCATGCCCGCGGCCGTCACCGCCTGGCGATAGATGTCGTCCGTGACGTCGCCGGCGGCGAACACGCCCGGCACGTCGGTGCGGGTGGAATCGGGCGCCGTCCATAGGTAACCGTTCGGCTTCTGCTTCAGCTTGCCCGCGAACAGTTCAACCGCCGGCGCATGGCCGATGGCGACGAAGACGCCATCCACCTTGAGCAGGCTGTGCTGACCTGTCGCGACATTGCGCAGGCTCAATCCCTCGACGGAAGGCGGCAGCGGCGCCTTGCCGGGCCGGCCGGTGATTTCGTCCACCACCGTGTCCCAGATGACCTCCACATTCTCCTTGGCGAGCAGCCGCTCGCGCAGGATGCGCTCGGCACGGAACTCGCTGCGGCGATGGATGACGGTGACGCTCTTGGCCAGGTTGGCGAGATAAAGCGCCTCCTCCACCGCCGAATTGCCGCCGCCGACCACCGCCACGTCCTTGCCGCGATAGAAGAAGCCGTCGCAGGTGGCGCAGGCCGAAACGCCGAAGCCCATGAAAGCCTGCTCCGAAGGAATGCCCAGCCACTTCGCCTGAGCGCCGGTGGCGATGATGAGGGCATCGGCCGTATAGACCGTGCCCGAATCGCCGCGCGCCACGAAAGGCCGCACGCCGAGGTCGACCTCGGTGATGATGTCGTTGACGATCTCGGTGCCGACATGCTCCGCCTGCTTCTGCATCTCGGCCATCAGCCACGGCCCCTGCACAGGCTCGGCGAAGCCCGGATAGTTTTCCACGTCCGTCGTGATCATCAGTTGCCCGCCTTGCTGGAGGCCGGCGACCAGCATCGGCCTCAGCATGGCGCGCGCCGCGTAGACGGCCGCCGTATAGCCGGCCGGGCCGGAACCGATGATGAGGACGGGCGCGTGCTTGGTGGTCATGGAACCCCGCTTGCGAGACTGCCGCCTCATGCGGCGGGTCGTGCGTTCAAAATACCGCGGGTAATGTAAGGGCTGCCCGCAGGCCCAGCAAGGACGCATCCCAAGTGTCCCCCGGAAAGCGGCGAACACCACAGGAACCGGCCAGGCGGGGGCTGGCGCATCGCGCAGGTTCGTTTAATGACAGTTGTGCGAAAGAATCTTGCGCACGAAAGGGCGCCCATGCCGCTGAAGGCCGATCTCGACGCCATCGACTGGAAGATCCTGAAGGAACTCCAGGAAGACGGGCGCATGACCAATGTCGAACTGTCGCGCCGCGTCGGCATCTCCGCCCCGCCCTGCCTGCGCCGCGTGCGGCGGCTTGAGGAGGCCGGTATCATCCGCGGCTACCGCGCCCTTCTCAACGCGCCGGCGCTCGGCATGGACGTCGTCGCCTTCTGCCTGATCGGCCTGAAACACCAGTCGGAAGCCGAGTTGAAGGCTTTCGCCGAACTCACGCGCGGCTGGCCGATCGTCCGCGCAGCCTGGATGGTGTCGGGCGAATCCGACTTCCTGCTGCATTGCGTGGCGTCCGACCTCGCCACCTTCCAGAGCTTCGTCATCGAGGCGCTGACCTCGACGCCCAATGTCGAGACGGTGCGCACCGCCCTCACCATCCGCAAGGTCAAGGACGAGGGGCTGGTGGAAATCGCTCCCTGATCGCCGCTACGGCAGCCGGGCCCACACCGATTCGTAGACGGATCCGAGCTTTTGCGCTTCGCGGTCGAGCGAGAACAGGTCTCGCACATGCACGGTCGCTTCCTGCGAGGCCCGCTCGCGCAAGGCGGCGTCGTCCATGAAACGTCCCGTCGCCTCGACCATAGCGGCAAGGTCGTCCCGCACGATCACCGTGCCGGCGATGCCGTGCGGGATCAATTCGGAAAAAGCCCCGACATCGGTCGCCACTACCGGCACGCCGCTTGCCATCGCCTCCAGCGGCGTCAGGCCGAAGCCTTCCCAGCGCTGCGGCGCCACGAACAGCGAAAGGGCCTTGTACCAGGGCGCGATGGCGGAGTGCTCGCCGACGAACTGGATGCGGCCGTCGAGGCCTGCATCGGCGATCCGTTTCCTCAAGTCGCGCTCGAAGGCGGCATGCGAAGCCGTCGTCCTGCCGGCGACGACGGCCGACCAGCCCGGCCGCGAAGGCAGCAGCTCGATCATGGCGTCGACGAACAGGTCCGTGCCCTTCTGGTGCCGTACGCGGCCGAAGCAGCCGACATAGGCTTGCGCCGGATCGAGCCCGACCGCGGCCTTCGCCGCGCCGCGGTCCGCCGGCGGCGCGAATCTGGCTGTGTCGATGCCGTGCATGACCACCGTGTTGGGCACGTCCAGATAGGCGGCGGTCTTGCGGCTGGTGGCGATCACCGCATCCATGCGGCGGATCAGGAATTTCGTCCACGCCTTGTGCTGCCGTTGCGAGGCCGAGGTGAACACCAGCGCCAGCGGCGCATGCACGAGCCGCAGCGCGAGCCCGGCCAGCATCTCGACATTGCGGCGCGCATGCCAGATGCGGCGGCGGCCCGACGCCGGGCGGCGAAGCAGGGAAAACACCTGCCACCATCGCATCTTCGGCAGGCTGTCAGGCAAGCCTGGGCCCAGCGTGGCGATGCCGAACATGCGCGCCTGCAACGGCACGAGCTGAATGATGGTGCTGGTGACGCCCGAGAGGCGGCGCTTGAAGTTCGGCGCCACCACCTCGACGCGGGCCATGTCGACGGTCGGCCCGGCGCCGGCGATTTCCTCGCCCGGCGCCCCGGTCTCCGGCTGAGAATACCCGGCCGGACCGTTCTGCATCACACGAACTGGACCTCGACGATCTCGTAGCCGCGCGCGCCGCCCGGAGCGTTGACCTCGACGGCTTCGCCCACTTCCTTACCGATCAGCGCCCGGGCGATCGGCGAGGAAATCGAGATGCGGCCCAGCTTCACGTCGGCTTCCTGGTCGCCGACGATCTGGTACTTTTTCTTCTCTTCCGTGTCCTCGTCCACCAGCACGACGGTAGCGCCGAACTTGACCTTGTCGCCGGAGAGCTTGGAGACGTCGATCACCTCGGCGCGCGCGATGAAATCCTCCAGTTCGCCGACCCGGCCTTCGTTGAGGCTCTGCGCCTCCTTGGCGGCGTGATACTCGGCATTCTCGGAAAGGTCGCCATGCGAACGCGCCTCGGAGATCGCTTCGATGATGCGCGGCCGCTCCTCCTGCTGGCGCCAGCGCAGTTCCTCCTTCAGCGTCACAAATCCCTGGGCTGTCATCGGGACCTTGTTCATGATCTCAATCTCACCTTTCCTGCTTGCCCGCCCCGCCTGCGGGAAAATCGTGGCGTCGGGGTACAAAATAAAACGGCCCGCCAGCCTCATGGCTGACGGAACCGCTCACCTCGGATCAGGTCAATATAGCAAGCCTTGTGCGTTTTTCACGTCCAAAAACGCACATTCCCCATCCGGCTCCGTCGCCGGATCAGCACAGGAAGGCCGATCAGCCGCGCAGGAAGTGCTCGATCTGCTCGGCCAGCATGCCGTATTCACGCGATCCTGGCCCGGCGCGCTGGCCGATCTCGGCAAGTTGCCGGCGCGCGCCGGCGACGTCGCCCAATTGCAGATAGGCCTCGCCCATATATTCGCGCGTCAACGTCGAGCCCGGATCGTTGTAGAGAGCCTCCTGATAGTAGCCGAGCCCGACGCCGACGCGGCCCGATTTGCGATGCGCATAGCCGAGATAGGTCAGGATGCGCGCGTCGGTCTTGTCCTTGGCCAGCGTCAGCACCGCGATCGCCTCGTCGTAGCGGCCGGCAAGCGCCAGCGCCCGTCCGGCCCCGTAGATGTTGTCGTCGTCCAGCATACCCTGCTTGGGCTCGACGCATTTGCCTTGCTTGGTGTCGTAGACCTTGCCCTTCGGGCAGGTCGGCGCGCTGCTGCCGCCGGTGTCGGCGGCAGCAGCGGGCGAGATTTGCAGCGGCAGGGCGACGGCCGCCGCAGCTGCGAGAAAAAGCAGGCGCGTGTGCATGGAAATGTCCTCCTGTGGCACCGATACACTAACGCCGCGCCGCCCGGATTTCATCCCGGACAACCGCGCACTCACCCCCGGAAGATGAAGGCCGCGCCGGCCGCGATCAGCGCGAAACCGAAGGCGTGGTTCCAGGTCAGCGCTTCCTTCAGGTAGAAGACCGAAAAGACGGCGAAGACGCTGAGCGTCACCACCTCTTGGATCGTCTTCAGTTCCGCTGCCGAATAGGCCTGGCTGCCGATGCGGTTCGCCGGCACCGCGAGCCAATATTCGAAGAAGGCGATCATCCAGCTGACGATCACCGCCATCCAGATCGGCGACGCCTTGAATTTCAGGTGCCCGTACCAGGCGAACGTCATGAAGACGTTGGAGCAGACCAGCATCAGCACGGGCAGGACCTTGGGGGAAAGAAGCATGGCCATCTGGAAAACCGCGGGGCTTGAGGGAATGGGACCGGATCGCGGCACGGAGGCGCCGCAAGCCTCCCTTATCCCGGCCGCCGGGAACTTCAAGTGGTGACGGCGCGAACCGATTCGCTATCATGACGAGGAGGAGGAGCGACGGTGAAACGGCATCGCGACAAGGAATGGGCGCTCGCCATCGGCCCCGATACCGTGCGCCTGTTCGTCCTCAAGGCGAAGGCGTTGAGCGCCGCGGTCAACGAGGATTATGTCGACGGCGCGGAGCATGAAGTCGAATTCGACGGTGACCGCCGCGACAGGCACCATCACGACGGGCTCGCCGAAGAGCGCTCCCAGGACCTGAGCACGCAGGAGTTCCGCGAACTGATCCGCGACCTCAATGTCGACGAAGCAGCCGAACTGGTCGCGCTGGTATGGATCGGGCGCGGCGACTATCTCGCCTCGGAATGGTCGGAAGCGGTCGCCGACGCCCGTGAGCGGCCCTATCGCCACACGGCGAAATATCTGCTCGCCATGCCGACGCTGGCCGACTGGCTGGAAGAAGGGCTCGAAGCGATCGGCGCGTGACAGGACCGTAACCGAGATTGATCGGCCAAGGCCGCGCTGCAAGCAACCGGCGGTGGCGCTTTCCGTTTAGGCGGCATGAGGAATATCCGTTTCGCAACAATGGCCGCTCTGGCCTTCACGGCATTCGTCTGGTCCGGCGGCCAGCCATGGGCCCATACCTGGGCAAAGACGCCGAAGCTGCCGCGAACCGCGCCTTTGCCCACGTCCAGCGAAGCCGCACCGGGCAACGCCGTGTCGGGCGAAACTGCGCCGGCCAAGCCGCAAGCGCCGGATTCGCCGCCGGCTGAAGCACCCGTACCGGCCCCTCGCCCGACCGAGGCACCCGGCACCGACAAGGCCGAGCCTCCCGCCACCGCGCCTGCCCCACCCGAAAAGCCGCAATCGCCGCCCGATGCGCAGGAGAAGGCCGAGGAACCGGAGAAGCCGAAGCCCAAGCCCGATCCGCGCTCGGACGAAACCGCAGCCGCCCCTTTGCCGGCCGAGGAAATCGCCTGCCGCATCCGGCTGCAATCCCTCGGCGTCGCCTTCACGAACCGCAAGGCGGAGCATGACGCAGACGTCGGTTGCTCGATGCCCTATCCCATCGCCGTCAAGAAACTGGGCACCGTCGCGCTCGCCCCCGACGCCGAGATGAACTGCGCCATGGCCGAGGCGGCCGCCCGCTTCCTGGCCGACGTGGTGGACCCTGCGGCCAAGGCTGAACTCGGCAGCGGGCTGGAATCGGTCGGGCAAGCTTCGGCCTTCGTCTGCCGCCCACGCCACAACGGCCAGAAATTGTCCGAACACGCTTTCGGCAACGCGCTCGATATCGCTTCCTTCACGCTCGCCGACGGCACCCGCGTCGAGATCGGTCCCGCTCCGCCGCAAAAGCAGGCGAAGTTTCTCGATACGGTGCGAAAGGCGGCCTGCGGCCCCTTCAAGACCGTGCTCGGCCCCGGCAGCGACGCCGACCATGCGCAGCATTTCCACCTGGACCTCGAGCCGCGCCGCAACGGCGGCACTTTCTGCCAATAGGAGATTCGCCGCAATTCGGCCGCAGCGGTGAACGCCGTCGCTGATCTTTCCTTTACCGATGTCTCTTACTCTCGGCCCGACAAGGGACCGGGACCATGCCGATGGCGATTGATCCAGCCGCCGCGCCTGCCGGGCGCCGCCCATCCAATCCACGCCGGACAGGCAGGCTGTTTTCAGCCGCCGCCATCGTTTCGCTTTCCGCCTGCACCAGCAGCGTTCTCGAACTCAAGCCCCAGGTCGACGCCGGCACGCAGACGGCGGCGGTCCCCTCCTATTCCGCCGCGGCCGTCATGGCGCCGCCGCCGATCTCCAGCCCGGTCATGACCGTCGGCTATCCGCGCGTCGATGAGCCGGCTGTCGGGCCAGAACCGATGCCGGCGGACGAAATCGACTGCCGCAACGAGTTGAAGCGCCTCGGCGTCGTCTTCAGCGAAGTGAACCCGATCCACGAAGGCCAGTGCGGCATCGACCATCCCGTCAGGGTTTCGGCCATCGGCTCGGTGCAGATGAAGCCCGCCGCGACGCTGACCTGCAACATGGCCGCCACCTTCGCCGCCTGGACGAAAAGCGAATTGGTGCCGGCCGCCCGCTGGCGCTATTGGTCCGGCGTCAAGGCGATCCGCCAGGGTTCGAGCTACTCCTGCCGCAACATCGCCGGCGAAGGCACCCTGTCCGAGCACGGCAAGGGCAACGCGCTCGACGTCATGAGCATCGAGCTTTCCAACGGCGAGGAGATCGACGTGCGCAAGCCCGGCCTGTTCGCCTTCCGCACGCGCGGCTTCCTCAACACGGTGCGCGCCGACGGCTGCCAGTATTTCACCACAGTGCTCGGCCCCGGCTACAATTACGACCACCGCAACCATTTCCATTTCGACGTGAAGAACCGCCGCAACGGCTACCGCGCCTGCCGCTGATCGACGCGTCTCGAAAACCTCGCCGACACGCTTCCGGGCGGGCGTCCGGAATGCTAATGAGCGCCGATGCTCTACGTCGAAATCGCCATCGTGGTCGTGCTCATCCTGGTGAACGGCCTTCTGTCGATGTCCGAACTTGCCATCGTCTCGTCTCGGCCGGCGCGGCTGAAGACGATGATCGACCGTGGCGTCGGCGGCGCGGCCAAGGCGCTGGCGCTCGGCGCCGATCCCGGAAAATTCCTCTCCTCCGTGCAGATCGGCATCACGCTGGTCGGCGTGCTGTCCGGCGCCTTTTCCGGCGCCACGCTGGGCGAGCGGCTGGCCGGATTCCTGGCGGCGCAAGGCGTGGCCGACAGCATCGCCCATCCGCTCGGCGTCGGCATCGTGGTGGCGCTCATCACCTACGGCTCCCTCATCGTCGGCGAACTGGTGCCCAAGCAGATCGCGTTGCGCAATCCCGAGAAGGTGGCCTCACGAGCCGCGCCGTTCATGGCCGTTCTGGCAAAAATCGCGGCACCGCTGGTCTTCCTGCTCGATTTTTCCGGCCGCTTCGTTCTATGGCTGCTCGGCCAGCGCGGCGAGAGCGAGGAAAAAGTCACCGACGACGAGATCAAGATGCTGGTGGCCGAGGCCGAGCATCACGGCACCATCGAATCGGACGAGCGGCGCATGATCGCCGGCGTCATGCGGCTGGGCGACCGCGCCGTGCGCGCGGTGATGACGCCGCGCACCGACGTCGACTGGATCAACCTGCAAGCCGACGAGGCCGCCAACCGCAAATTGCTGATGGAAACACAGCATTCGCGCCTGCCGGCGGGCGACGGCGTCGACGCCATGATCGGCGTCGTCCAGACCCGCGACGTGCTGGCCGCCCTGCTCGCCGGCAAGGCGCTGGAGGTGGGCAAATACGTCCGCGCCGCCCCCATCGTCCATGACCAGGCCGATGCGCTCGACGTGCTCGCCCGCCTCAAGGAAGCCGACATGCCGATGGCGCTGGTCCATGACGAATACGGCCACTTCGAGGGCGTCGTCACGCCGGCCGACATTCTCGAAGCGATCACCGGCGTCTTCCGCTCCGACCTCGACGCCGACGACGAGAAGGACAGCGCCGTGCAGCGCGAGGACGGATCGTGGCTGCTCGCCGGCTACATGCCGGCCGACGAAATGGCCGACCTGCTGGGCGTCGACCTGCCCGAGAACCGCGATTACGAAACGGTGGCCGGCTACGTGCTTTCGCACCTCGCCCACCTGCCCGGCACCGGCGAGACGGTGGACGCGCAGGGCTGGCGTTTCGAGGTGGTGGATCTGGACGGCCGCCGCATCGACAAGGTCATCGCCGCCCGCCTGCCCGGCGCGCATCGCGAAATCGTCCGGTAGGTCCGGCCGGGCGATCCCGCCACACAGAAAAGGGCAGCATCGCTGCTGCCCCTTCGCATCGCAGAATCGGCTTGCCGGTTCAGGCGGCTTCCGCTTCCGCCGCCACCACGTCGGCCTCGCGCGCCTTCTTGAGCGCCTTCGCCCACCAGACGACGTCGTTGACCAGCCCACGCGCCGCCTGGTTGAGATGCTCGATCTCGTCTAGCTTCCTCTCGCCCTGCTTGACGGCAAGATAGTCGGCCCAGGCGATGTGGACGGCGGACTTCACCGGCGCCATCTGCAATTCCACGACGATCTGGCGAAGCTGCTCGATCGCGCGGGCACCGCCCACGGCGCCGTAGCCGACGAAACCGGCCGGCTTCTTGTTCCATTCGGTCGAAGCATAGTCGAGCGCGTTCTTCAGTGCGCCGGTCGGCGCGTGATTGTATTCGGCGGCGGTGAAGATAAACCCGTCAAAGCCGGCGACCGTCTTCTGCCAGCGCTGCGCCACCTCGTTCTGCGACGGCACCCAGGCGGAAGAGGCGACCTCGTCGAAGAAGGGCATGGGGAAATCGCGCAGGTCGACAACCTCGACCTCGATATCGGCGTGCTGGCGCGCTATTTTCGCGATCCATTCGACCGGCGTGTCGGCGAATCGGGCGGCGCGCGTCGAACCGACGACTATGGCGATCTTGGGTTTGGACATTGGGGCTCTCCTTTTGAAACCGTGGTATCCGATGGATACTTGCGCTATATGAGAGACTGCCCCAACAGAAAACAAGGAGGCACTTTTTTGAAACCGGGTCACCTCCACGCAACCGAAGACTGCCGCGCCGTCTCCGAAATCCTCCAGCGCATCGGCGACAAGTGGTCGTTGCTGGTGGTTCGCAGGCTGGGCGAAGGCCCGATGCGCTTCAACGAATTGCGCGCCGCCGTCGGCGGCATCTCGCAAAAGATGCTGACCGTGACGCTGCGTACGCTGGAGCGCGACGGCTTCGTCACGCGCACGGTTTTCCCCACCATCCCGCCGCGCGTCGACTACGAACTGACAGACCTGGGCCACGAATTGGAAATACCGGTACGGGGCCTCGCCGAATGGGCCATCGCCAACAGCGCCCGCATCAACGAGGCGCGGGCGCGCTTCGATTCCGCGATTGCGGCCGAATAGACTTAGTTTTCCGGCGGCACCGGTGTCGGCTTGCCGTCCTTGTCCAGCGCCACCATGACGAAATCGGCGTCTGTGACCTTTTCCATAAGGTCGGAAAGGTAGCGCTGCGCCCAGGCCTCGACCTTGAGCACCATCGAAGTGCGGCCGACATGGGCGATGTGGGAATAGATGCACAGCGTGTCGCCGATCTTCATCGGCTTGGCGAAGGCCATTTCCTTCACCGCCGCCGTAACCACGCGCCCTTTCGCGCGCTCGGCGGCGCGGATGCCGCAGGCAAGGTCCATCTGCGCCATCACCCAGCCGCCAAAAATATCGCCGGCGGCATTAGCGTCGGAGGGCATGGCCAGCGTCCGAAGCGTCAGTTCGCCATGCGGCTTCGTGCCGTCCACATAATGCACCATGCCCGGACTCCCCTGCTGATCGCCTTTATGCCGTAGCCCTGCGACAGTGAGGCGTCAACGAGACGTGTGTCGGCGTTCAGCCGGACGCATGTTCCTGGAACTGCGGCAGGTCGTCGGTGATGGAGAACCAGGGCGCTTTCGAACCGACGAAGATGTGATGCGTCGGCCGGATCGCCGAAGCATCGGCCAGCGTCCCCATGGCGACGTGAACGTAAGCGCCGTCACGCACCACCGAATAGAGCAGCGAGCCGCACCGGCCGCAATGCACGTCATGTGCGCCATCACCGCCATAGCGCAGGATCGACCCTTCGCCCGTCACGATGGCCAGCCTGTCGTGTTCGATGCCGGCGAACGGTTTGAAGGCCGAGCCGGTCGTGCGGCGGCACTGCGAACAGTGGCAATTGGCGGCGTAACGGAAAGCGTCGGCGACCTCATAACGAACCGCCCCGCACAGGCAGCGCCCCTTTAGCCGGCGCGGCGAAGATTGGTCGGGACCATCCATCGTCTTGCTCCTTTGGTTCTGATTTCACGACGCGATGCGCCTGTATGGAAGACGCGGAAGGCGATGTCGTGCCGACAGTCGTATTTTTCACAAGCTGCGCCGCATCAGCCGGTGACGCCGCCTGGCGCCCTGTCTAGGCTGGCCGAAACTTCCGGAGCCGCTGGCGCGACCATGCAGACCTATGATTTCATCGTCGTCGGCTCCGGCTCGGCCGGCTCGGTGCTGGCCGAGCGCCTGTCGGCTTCCGGCCGCTTCTCGGTGCTGGTGCTGGAGGCCGGCGGCAGCGACCACCGCTTCTACGTGCAGATGCCGCTCGGCTACGGCAAATGCTTCTTCGATCCTGCCGTCAACTGGAACTACAAAACCGAGCCGGACCCCGGCCTGGCCGGTAACGCCGACCACTGGCCGCGCGGCAAGGTGCTGGGCGGCTCCAGTTCGATCAACGCGATGGTGTGGATCAGAGGCGCCCGTGAGGACTATGACGACTGGGCCGCGGAAGGCAATCGCGGCTGGGGCTGGGCCGATGTACTGCCGGCCTTCAAGGCGATCGAGGACAACGCGACCGGCGCCGACGCATGGCGCGGCGCCAGCGGGCCGGTTCACGTCACCCATTGCGAGAATGCCGTCCATCCTTTGTCGCAACGCTATCTGGCGGCGGCAAAGCAGGCCGGCCTGCCACTCAACCCGGACTTCAACGGCGCCGCGCAGGAAGGCGTCGGCATCTACCAGATCAACACAAAAAGCGGCCGCCGCATGTCGGCCGCACGCGCCTTCCTGCGCCCGGCGATGCGGAGACAAAACGTCCGCGTCGAGACGAACGCGCTGGCGACGAAGATTCTGTTCGAAGGCAAGCGCGCCGTCGGCATCGAATACGAGCAGAACGGCCAAACGCACGCCGCCCGCGCCGGCCGCGAGGTCATCCTTGCCGCCGGTTCCATCAACTCGCCGCAGCTCCTGCAACTGTCCGGCGTCGGACCTGGCGCGCTGCTGCAAGGGCTGGGCATTCCGGTGGTCCACGCCAACGCCAATGTCGGCGCCAATCTGCAAGACCATGTCGGCATCAACTACACCTTCAAGGGCCGCACCGCGACGCTGAACCAGATCCTGCGCCCATGGTGGGGCAAGGCGCTGGTCGGCGCGCAATATCTTCTGCTCCGTTCCGGCCCGCTGTCGCTGTCGATGAACAATGCCGGCGGCTTTTTCCGCACCGATCCCGGCCAGGCGCGGCCGAACATGCAGCTCTATTTCCAGGCCTTCTCGACCGTCATCCCGAAAAGCGGCGAGCGGCCGATCCTGACGCCCGATCCGTGGCCCGGCTTCTCCATCGGCCTGTCCAACTGCCGGCCCTCAAGCCGCGGCGAGATCATGATCCGCACCAACAACCCGCGCGACTATCCCAAAATCGTCGCCAATGCGCTCTCCACCAATTCCGACGTCGAGGAGATGCTGGCGGCGGTCAAATTCGTCCGCAAGATCGCATCCATGCCGGCCATGGCCGAATATATCGTGGAGGAAATTCTGCCCGGTCCGTCAGTGACTTCGGACGACGATTTGATTCAGGATTTCAGGAAGCGGTCCGGCACGGTCTACCATCCGGTCTCGACCTGCCGCATGGGACCGGACGCCGCACGCGCGGTGGTGGATGCGCGCCTGCGCGTGCATGGGCTCGAAGGCCTGCGCGTCATCGACGCCTCGGTATTTCCCGGAAACATCACCGGCAACACCAACGCCCCGACCATCATGGTAGGCTGGAAGGGAGCCGAGATGGTGCTGGAGGACAATGGCTAATGACAAGCCGTCTGCGCCGCCCCTCATCCGGCTGCCGCCACCTTCTCCCCGTAGACGGGGCGAAGGAAGCTGGCCGCAACGCCGGCGTCCCCCTCGCCCCGTTTACGGGGAGAGGGTGAGGGTGAGGGTGAGGGTGAGGGGCAGCGCCAGGATCGAACGGAGGAGCATCACCCCATGAAAATCACCGACGTCAAAACCTGGGTTGTCGGCAATCCCCCCCCCGGCATCGGCGGCAAGTATTTCATCTTCGTGCGCCTGACGACCGATTCCAACGTCGTCGGTTACGGCGAGGCCTACAACGCTACCTTCTCTGCTCACGTCACCGCCCGCATGATCGAGGACATGGCCGAGCGCTATTTCATCGGCCACGACCCGCACGCCATCGAGACCTTCTTCCGCCGCTGCTATTCCTCCGGTTTCACCCAGCGGCCGGACGTGTCCGCCATGGGCTGCTTCTCGGCGCTGGAAATGGCCTGCTGGGACATTATCGGCAAGGAAGCCGGCCAGCCGGTCTACCAACTGCTCGGCGGGCGGGTGCACGAAAAGCTGCGCTCCTACACCTATCTCTACCCGCACACCGGCTCGGTCCACACCGAGGATGTCAGCGGCAAGAACGTCTACAACGACCCCGACCTCGCCGCCGAATGCGCCGCCCTCTATGTCAAGCAGGGCTTCAATGCGGTAAAGCTCGATCCCGCCGGCCCCTACACCGCTTTCGATGGCCACCAGCCGCGCCTCGTCGACATCGACCTGTCGGCACGCATGCTGAAGGCGATCCGCGAGGCGGTCGGCACCAGGGCCGATATCCTGTTCGGCACGCACGGCCAGTTCACGGCATCCGGCGCGCTGCGCATGGCGTGCGCCATCGAGCCCTACGATCCGCTGTGGTTTGAGGAGCCGGTACCGCCCGATATGCCCGAAGTGATGGCCGAGGTCGCGCGCGGCACCAAAATCCCTATCGCCACCGGCGAGCGGCTGACGACGAAATTCGAGTTCGCCCGCGTCATCGAAACCCGCGCCGCCACCATCCTGCAACCCGACCTCGGCCGCTCCGGCGGCATCCTCGAAACCAAGAAGATCGCGGCACTAGCCGAAGCCTGGCATATCCAGGTCGCGCCGCACTGCTATTGCGGCCCGATCGTCGGCGCTGCCAACATCCAACTCGCGGTGACGCTGCCGAACTTCCTCATCCTGGAATCGCTGAAGCAATGGGACGGTTTCCACGCGACGCTGCTGAAGAAAAAGATCGAGTGGCAGGACGGCTGTGTCGTTCCGTCGAACGAACCGGGGCTGGGCGTCGAATTGGATGAAGCGGTGTGCGAGGCGCATCCCTATGACGGCAAGGCCTTGCATCTGGAGATGATGCAGACGCCGCTGATGCCGTGACTACAAATTAACGGAAAGCGCTGCCCAACAAAGGTGTGCCTTTGAAACAGTCATACGCTTTTGTCGGCCTCGGCCATCTCGGCGGGCACCTGGCGGCCAGCCTTCTGCGCAACGGCTTTGCCGTCACCGTCTTCGACCGCGATCCGGCTGCCGTTGAGCACCTTGTCAATCAGGGCGCGGCGGCGGCAAAAAACCCTGCCGAGGCGGCCGCACGCACCGGCAATGCCATCACCTGCCTGCCCTCGCCGACGGTGAGCGAAACCGTGCTCGCCGGACCGGACGGGCTGCTGGACGGTCTGCCGCAGGGGGCGACATGGATCGAGATGTCCACCAACGGGCGCGACGAGATCATGCGGCTTGCGGCAATTGCAGCCGAACGCGGTGTCGAAACGCTGGAATGCCCCGTCACCGGAGGCGTCCATCTCGCAGCCCGGGGCAGGATCACCGCCCTCGTCGGCGGCGACCCCGCCCTCTACGCACGCCATCGACCGGCCATCAAGGCGATGTGCGCGAAACCCTTCTTGATGGGCCCAATCGGCTCGGCCGCAGTGATCAAGGTCATCACCAACATGCTGGCCTTCATTCATCTGGTCGCCGCCGGCGAGGCGCTGATGCTGGCAAGAAAGGGCGGCCTCGATCTCGCGCAAGCCTACCACGCCATCATCGCCTCGTCGGGCAACTCTTTCGTCCACGAGACCGAGAGCCAGCTCGTATTGAACGGCTCCTACGACATTGGCTTCACGATGGACCTGGCGCTAAAGGATCTTGGCTTTGCGCTGAAAATGGCGAAAGACGGCGGCGTTCCGCTCGATCTCGCCGCCCGCGTCGCAGCCATTTTCGAGCAGGGCAAGGCGACCTATGGCGGTGGTGCCTGGTCAACGATGATCGTCAAACTGATCGAGGATGCAGCCGGCACGGACCTGCGGGCACCCGGTTTTCCGGCAACGCTGGAAGCGTAGAAGGCGATTCACATTCAGGCGCATGGCGCCCGATCCGGAATCGATCTCGCAACGTCATGAATCGCCGCGCGAGGCGATTGAATCAGAACCTCAGCATCAGCGCGCCGGGCAGCATCTCGAACGTTGCCGGAATGCGCCCCGGCGATTCGCCGTCGATATCGACCAGCGCCGCATCGTCGGCGCCGACCGGTTCGACCACCACCTTACGCCCGCGCAGGATGGTGATGGCCGGATGGTTGCGGTGCCTTCCGCCATAGACCAGCCGAAGGTCCCAGATCAGCCTCGCCTTGCTGGCGGCGCGCAGGATGACGACCTCGAACTGGCCGTCGTCCAGCGCGGCGTCCGGCGCGACCATCATGCCGCCGCCGAAAAACTTGCCGTTCGCCACCGCCACCAGGGCCACGCGAGCCTCGATCGGTTCGGCGTCGTCCACAGTGATGCGCACGTTCTGGAACCGATAGCGGATGAACTCCGCCACGGTGCGCCAGTAGAACAGCGCCTTGGCGGAAACGCGCCCCTTGCGCTTGTCGGCGTTGACCGCGCGGTCGGTGGCGCCCGACAGGCCGGCGCTGGCGATGTTGATGAAATGGCGGCTGGCCAGCGCGCCGTGATCGTCGACATAGGAGATGCGACCGGCATCCACCGCCCTGCCCTTGGCCTTGGCGATGCGCTCGATGAGCCTGTCGAGATCGCGCGGCAGGCCGAGCCCTCGGGCGAAGTCGATGCCGGTGCCGCAGGGCAGCAGCGCGAGGTCGGGTCTGCGCCCCTGCTCGCCGGCCGCCTGTAGCAGACCGTCCGCCACTTCGCTCGCCGTGCCGTCGCCGCCGGCCGCGATGACGAGGTCGTAGCCGAGCGCGGCAAAGTCCAGCGCCAGCCGCTCGGCGTCGCCGGCCGCCTGCGTCTCGCGCAGGTCGAAAGCGCCGAAACGCCGCTTCAATGCGGCCGCGACGCCCGGCCAATCCTGTCTTAGCCTGCCGCCTCCGGCGACCGGGTTGAGAACCACCCCGACTTTCACGCGCCCTCCCAAAGACGAGCATCCCCGCAGCGACGACAATGCCGCCGCTTGCGTCATTGAACGCCGGCGCCGCCGCTTGGCAAGCCCCGCCGCCCACGGCGTTCGGTTTCACGATCCCGTGAAATGGGCTACTGTCGAGCCGTCCCGTCGCGAGGCCGATTCATGACGCTGATCCAGAAGCTCGCCGTCGCCTATGCCCTGCTGTTCTTCGCCGTCGTCGGCGTCGGTTACGTGCCGGCCTTCAACGACGCCGGCGGCAATCTGTTCGGCCTGTTTTCGCTGCAATGGTACGACGACCTGCTGCACGCCTTCTCCGGCGCCTGGGCGTTCGCCGCCGGAATGATCTCGCACCGGCAGTCGGTCTTCTATTTCAGGCTGTTCGGCTCGGTCTATCTGTTCGATGGCATCCTCGGCCTCGTCACCGGCTCGGGCTGCCTCGACGGCGGCATCTTCACCAACGGCTTTCGCTCCTTCGCCGACATCGAGTTCCCGGTGCGGGTCTTCGCCAACCTGCCGCACATCGTCATCGGCGGCTTTGCCGTGTGGGTCGGCTTCGTGTTGGCGAAGCGGGTCGGCGCCCGTCTCGCCGCGGCCTGAACGCCGATGCTGCTGTTCCGCTGGCTCTGGCGCCTCGTCAAGCTGGTTGTCTGGCTGGCCGTCATCGCCATTCTCGTGCCGGTGCTGGGGCTTGCCTACGGCTTCATCACGACAGGGCCGGTCGACACAGCGCCCCTTCCCGGCATCGCCGACGGCGCGCCGCCCAAAGCGCTTGCCGACAAGGTGCGCGCCGAAATCCCCGGCTATAGGCGGCCGCCGGAATCGACCTTCCTCACCTATCCCGAATGGGCGATCGTCTACGCCGCGCGTGACTATGCCGGCTACGTGAAGGAAAACCAGCCGAGCGGCTTTCCCTACTGGTCCTATGTCGGCCGCTTCTGGCAGGACTACGCCATGATGATCCGCGCCAGCGCCGCCTATTCCTTCAATTTCCAGAACCATCAGATGCTGGCCGTCATCGGCACCAGCCACACCATCGAACATGGTGTCCAATGGGCCTACGAGAACACGATCGGCCGCGTCACCGAACTCGCCGCCGGCAAACGCACGGCTGTCGACGCCTACCAGGCCAGGGTCGCCGCCGATTACGCCGCCTTTCTCGACCAGGTTCCGTGGTACGAATTCCCCTATGCTGAAAAGCGCGCCGGGCTGCTCGCCGTCCAGCCGGCGCCAGATGACGGCAGCGTACGGCCGGGCGAGCGCAAGCTCGCCTTCGGCTTGGCCGACACGGTCAAGCAAGGCTACGCCGATCTCATCAAGTCCGCGCTGGCCGCCACCGCCGACCCCGCTTTCCTCGACATCCACGTCTGGGCGAAAGGGCCTGTCGCGGAGGCGACGCGCAACGAGCCCGACACCGCGCTGGAGCATGATTTCGGCACCGACGGCACCGTCTTCGTGACGAAGCGCTACCAGGCCTTCACCGAAATGATCCCGCGCCTGATCGGCAAGGGCGTTTCCTTCGTCGAGATCGGCGGAAACGACGAGATCATGATCACCGTGCTTTCAGCCGATCCCGTCGCCGCACCGGAAGGCGCACGCCAGTTGTTCGCCTATCCGCTTCCCGCCGACCCGGATCGCCGCCGCACCGGCCTGATCGTCGCCGTCCGCCGGCTCCACACCGTCTTGCCGGCGCTCGCCGGCGCCGGTGCGAAACTGGAACACGTCTACGACTACTGACGCGGCGGGCCGGGTCATGGGTGGCGTTGGCGGCTCGCTCGCACAGATTTCAGTATTGAATGTATACATAGAAGCAATGATGAAGCTTCCATTGTATTCATCTTCCAACGCGAGCGAAGTGCCGCGACGCTTACATTAACGCTGTTTACTATAAGTTGAAGTCGTCCCGGCAGGCCGTTTCCAAGCCATTGAAAGCATGTATGATTTATTAACAAATAATGAATGCCGCTCTTGCAGTCGGCCGAAACAGGCAGGGAAGCGCGATGAATCTCGCCAACATACTCACCCGCAAAGGCACCATGAAACGGGCGTTCGTCGCCCTGGAGAGCGACATGGACGATATCCTCAAGGAAGAATTCCTGCTGCCCGCCGAAATGGAAGCGCCGGCCGAGCCGATGGAATCCGAGGAACAGGACGACACGGAATGGGTGCCCGAACTGGAAGCCGACCTCGCCGCCGGCGCGCAGGACGAGACGACCGATGAGGAGAGGCTGAGCGAGCGCATGACCGCCCACGCGCAGGCCCGCTTCACCGATATCGCCGCCTTCGATGAGGCGCGTGCGACCGTGCAGCAGCAGCTCGACGTGATCGGCGCGGCCCTCGCCAAGATCCAGTCCTCGCATCACCTCGGCCGCGACTTCATCGACGACTGCTATGCCGACGTGCGCCGCGCCAACGAGCTGGACCATGGCGTCGCCGCCCTGTCTTCGGAAAACCGCAAGCTCACCGACAGGCTGGAGAAGCTGGAGAAACTGCGCGGCCGCTACGACCAGCTCATCGAGGTCATGAAGCGGCGCGAGGCCAAGCTGATGACCGAGGCCGACCAGATGCGCGAGGAAATGGCGGCCGCCAAGCTGGAGGCGGTCGAGGCCAGGAGTGCCGCCTCGCGCGCCGAAATGGCGCAGAACGACATGCACACCACGCTCGCCGCAAGGAGCAGCGAGGCCGAGCGCTTCATGCGCGAGAACGAGTTGCTGCGCGAGAAGAACGTCAGCCTCGCCCTTGATCTCGATAAGGCCTTGCAGCGGCAGGCCGAAACCCGCCGCAAATTCGAGGATATTTCCTCGCTGCACACCGGGGAAACCGCCAGGATCGCCAAGATGGCGGCCAAGCTCGCCAGCGAGGAGAAGGAAGCCTCGCGCCTCCAGCAGCTTGCCGATTCGCTGGAGCAGAAACTGATCGAGGCCAACGACGCCGTCGCCGGTTTCAACCGCGAGATGGATGAGCGCGAGGAGCTTTACCAGAGCGAACTGCACGCCCTGCGCTCGGAGATCCAGAGCCTGCTGTCGCGCGTTCAGGCCGGCGTTTCCGACCAGAACGAGACTGCCGCCGAAATCACCGCGCTCAACGCAAGGCTGAGCGAGGCGGAATCGCAAAAAACCTTCGCGGAACGCAAGCTGGCCGACATGACCGGCGAGATGCAGGTCGAACGGGCGCGGCAGACCAGCCTACACGAACGGCAGGTGAAGGAAATGCTCGCCAAGATCGAGGGCTTGAACCGCACTGTGGCCGGCCTGCGCCAGCAACGAGGCACGCTCGCCGGCAAAGCGGAACTTCCCGAGGTTTCCGCTGTCCGCCCGCGCTCGCGGCCAGCCTCCACGCGAGCCAAGCGCGCCCGCGCCTCCGCCTGACGCAACCGGTCGCGAAGCCGGCCATCGTCAGCCGGCAACTTCTACCCCCTCAGTGCGTGCTCAAGCGAGACCGGCACGCGCGAGGGCGGAAAGAGGCAGGGTTCGCATCAGGAAATGCCGCTCAGCACCTTGAGGGCGCGGTAAAAGGTCGAGGTGAACAGTTCGCCCGGATCGATCGCCTTCTTCTTCGCCAGAAAGGCCGGCAGTTCGGGATAGGAAGTCAGCAACTGCGCGCCGGTATAATGAAGCTGATAGGGCAGGAAGAAGCGGCCGCCGTGCTTCAGGGTCGCATCGATCAGCGCCCGGGTCAGCGTCCGCATGAGCCGGGTGCCGTCCCCGGTCGCCGGCTGATTGATGTAAAGCACCAATGAGAAGGCCGGCTCCGGCGCATAGGTCAGCGCCACGTCCTCCTTGTGGACGACGCGGATCGACGCATTGAGCACTTGCAGGGGCTGCGCGCGCAGGATTTCCCGCACCTCGGCGATATAGGCGCCGTAGGCGGCGCGCGGCACGTAGTATTCGTGCAGGATGTCGGTGTCGCCGGCGAGATCGTTGAACAGGTAGGGCACGGAATCGTGCATCGGGTTGTTGCGGGTGACGAGGCACGCCTCGCCCTCGCCCATCGCGGCGGTGCGGGCCACCGTGCAGGCTTCGAAGCGCGGCTCCAGCGTCTTTTCCGTGAACCATTTCAGCTCCTGGAACGGTCCGCCCCACTTCGCCATGTTCATGACGAGGCGCTCGATGCCGACCGCCCCCGGCTCGCCGAGCGGCGGCTGGCCGGCGGGCGGCTCGTCCGCCACCCTATCGTAGCGATAGACGATCATGTCTTGAAGGAAATTGCCCGGCGCGGTCGAAAGGTGGCCGTAGAACAGGCCGATATCCTTGTTGGGTTCCAGAACTTCGGCGAAATACGCCGGAAAGTCGTCGGATTTGATGATCTCGCGCGAGGTGCGGTAGACGGTGTTGTCGACGATATCCAGCGTCGCTCCCAGCACCACGCCGAACAGGCCGTAGCCGCCGACGACATGACGGAATAGGTCGCCGTTCTCGTCACGCGAGCAGGTCGTTACCGAACCGTCCGCCTGCATCACTTTGAGCGAGCGGATAGAACCGGCCACCGAGCCGGCCTGATGGTCCATGCCGTGCGCGTTGACCGAGAGCGAGCCGCCGACGGAGAAGATATCGGTCGATTGCATCGCTTTCACCGCGAAGCGCGGATGCAGAACGGTCTGGATCGCATGCCAGGTGGCGCCGGGCTGTACCGTCATCGTCATGGCTGCGGCGTCCACCGCAACCTTGTTGAACCGGCGCATGTCGAGCACCAGCGCATTGTCGTCGAAGGCCTGCCCGCCCATGGAATGACGCACCCCGGCCATCGACACTTTCAAGCCTTTGGCGCGGGCGAAGGCGAGCGCCTGTGCGACGTGCGCCTCGCTCGACACCTCGACCACGCCGTAGACCGGCGTGCGCGAAAGGCCGCTGGCGTCGTTGAGCATGCCGCCCCTGGCCAGCCAGGGCAGCGACGCGTCGTAGGCGGGCGCAGGGTCCAGCGGCTTGAGCGTCAGCGTCACCCCATCCGCGTCGAGGATGCGACCGGCATCCTTGGCTCCCGACGGACCGCGCATCAGCCGCGCCACCGTATTGCCGCCCCACAGCACGGCACCGCCGGCGACGCCAAGCCCGAGCAGCAGACGCCGTGATGGTCGAAAGGCCGTGCGTTTCCTGCTCATGCGCCTCCCTCCCCGCTCGCAACCGATAGCCTGCGGCCGGCGCAAAGGCCATAGCGCCGCGCCGGGGCGGCTAGGAATGCGCCGCTTCGATTGGTCCAGCGCTCCGCCGCCGCTTCACAGGAATCGGGAAATCTGGCATAGCGCGCACAGCACCATACGTGCCTTTTCAGAAAGTCGCTGCCTTGCATCCGCTGTTCGAAGTCGTCGGCTCGATCGCCGCGTGCATCACCACCTTCGCGTGGCTGCCGCAGATCGCGAAAATCCTGCGCGAGCGCCAGGCGAGGGATATTTCCCTGGCAACCACCGCGACGCTGGCATCGGGCGTGTTCCTGTGGATTATCTATGGCCTCGCCATCGGCTCGCTACCGGTGATCCTCTCCAATGGCGTCTCCTTCCTGTTCATCGCCGCGATCGTCGGGCTGAAGCTGCGCTTCGGCTAGAGCATCCCCCGATAAGTGCCGGCAGACGCAACCGTCATGCCGCGTCGTCGCGCCCCAGGACGGTCGCAAGTCGGCGTTCGACCTTGCCGCGCAATCGCCCGTCCAACGCCTCGATCGGCACCAGACGTTCGCGCTCGCCCTCACGCAAGCGGAAGAAGGGATCGAGCCGGTAGCCGGCGATCCGGCCGCGCGTAGCCTCGTCGAGACTGACGTTCACGGCGAGCACGGCGCCGATCCGCCCAGGCCACGGCTGGCGGGAAAAGGCGGTGCCGAGGAAATCGCCCAGCCCGTAGGCGACCAGCGCATTGCCGAAGCGCTCGAGCGGCTGCACGACATGGGCATGACCGCCGACGATCAGCCCGGCCCCGGCTTGCACCAGACGCTGCGCCAGCGTCCGGGTCTCGGCTCGCGGGAAATGACGGAACTCCCAATCCCAGTGCGGCACGGCGCAAAGCAGGTCGCAATCCTGTACCGTCTCGCGCGGCCATGACGCCGGATCGGCCGTCATGCCGACCCGCCCGGCGAAATCGCACGCGCGGGCATTACGCCATTGGGTGAAAGCCATAAATCCGACTGTCAGCGCCCCCTCACCCCTACCCCCTCCCCACAAGGGGAAGGGGAAGCTGCCGCACCCAAGTTCCCCTCCCCCTCGTGGGGAGGGGGTAGGGGTGGGGGGGCCTCGACGATATTGAGCCTGGAACGATGCCGAGGGAAGGACAACCCTCGCCAGCGGTTCGCCCGCCAATCCGATGACCCGGATGCCAAGGCCGCCAAGCGCCGCCAGCGTCTCCCCAAAACCGTCCGCCCCCTGATCGAGAGCGTGATTGTTGGCAAGCGACAGGACGAGCTTTCGCCTGTCGATTCCGGCCGTATCCAGCACCTCGCCGAGAAACCGCGCGGTCATGGCATGGCGGATGCCCAGCCGCGTGCCGAACCCGAAGCGCGGCCGCTCGACCACCGGGCTCTCGCAATTGCCGACGACGAGATCGGCCGAAGCAAAGAGGTCGCGAAGGGCCGGATCGACGGTCGGCGCGGTTCGGTTCGCCACGGCAGAAAGGTCGCCGACGAACACCAGCCGCGCTGTATGGCGGGGCGCCGGCTCGCTCCACTCGGCCTGTCGCGCGGCGAAATCCGTCCGACCGCCGGCCAGCGACGGCCACAAAAAGCGTGGCAGCCAGGAAAGCTTATAGGAAAGCGGAAAATTCGACACGAAGCGCCCGGATTTTTGCCTGTGTTAAACCGTCGCCGACCGGTGGTGAAGCAGGCTGCGGCAGATTCCGCAGTCGCCCCCGAACCTGCCGCCTTCTGCTGACAGCCTTCTGTCAGGAAGAGGCGCGACGCCGCCTCGGCCGGTCCACTCGGCTCTTTCCATTTGCCCGGACTCCACCCATATTCTGCGCATGGCCAAATCCCCCGAGAGGACGACGCGCCCGGCGCAGGATGACCGCGTGCCACCGCGCAAGCGCGGCAACGCCGTGACCGACTATCTGGACGCCTCCGAACCGCTGGAGCGCAAGGGGTTCGCCGAGGCGCCGCAAGCCGAATTCACTGGCGCTCCGCTGTCCGGGTCGATCTCGGACTGGGCCGAGCAGATTTCGCAGGAAGCGGAGCGCGACGGCCAAGCGGTCGAAGAGCGCCCGTCCAAAACAAAGCCATCGAAAAAGGTTCCGGAGCGTTCCGCCTCCCCCACGCGCACCGCACGCGGCACGTCCATGGGCGGCGCGGCCTCGGCCAAGGAGCGCGCGGCGGCCGGCCTGAATCCCGTCGCCGGCCTCGATATTGCGCTGGAAGATGCCGAGACGCTGAGCAACAGCGGCGTCACCGCCACCGTCCAGGCGCTGGCCGACCTGATCGAGAGCGGCAACCCGCTGCACAAGAACGGCGTCCTGTGGACGCCGCACCGCCCCGAACGCCCGGAGAAATCCGAAGGCGGCATCGCTATCCAGATGGAGTCCGACTTCCAGCCGGCCGGCGACCAGCCGACCGCGATCAAGGACCTCGTCGAAGGCATCGCCAACGAGGACCGCACGCAGGTGCTGCTCGGCGTCACCGGCTCGGGAAAAACCTTCACCATGGCCAAGGTGATCGAGGAGACGCAGCGCCCTGCCCTGATCCTCGCGCCAAACAAGACGCTGGCGGCGCAGCTCTACGCCGAGTTCAAGAAGTTCTTCCCCAACAACGCGGTCGAGTATTTCGTCTCCTATTACGACTATTATCAGCCGGAAGCCTACGTCCCGCGCACCGACACCTATATCGAGAAGGAATCCTCCATCAACGAGCAGATCGACCGCATGCGCCATTCGGCGACGCGCTCGCTGCTGGAGCGCGACGACGTCATCATCGTCGCCTCGGTGTCATGCATCTACGGTATCGGCTCGGTCGAAACCTACACGGCGATGACCTTCCAGATGACGATCGGCGACCGCCTCGACCAGCGGCAGCTGCTCGCCGATCTGGTCGCTCAGCAGTACAAACGGCAGGACGCCAATTTCGTGCGCGGCTCGTTCCGCGTGCGCGGCGACACCATCGAGATCTTCCCGGCCCACCTTGAGGATCGCGCTTGGCGCATCTCGATGTTCGGCGACGAGATCGAGTCTATTACAGAATTCGACCCGCTGACGGGTTCCAAGACCGGCGACCTGAAGAGTGTAAAAATTTACGCCAACTCGCACTACGTCACGCCGCGCCCGACCTTGAATCAGGCCATCAAGTCGATCAAGGAAGAATTGCAGCACCGCCTGCAAGAGCTTGAAAAGGCTGGCCGCCTGCTCGAGGCGCAGCGGCTGGAGCAGCGCACCCGCTTCGACCTGGAGATGCTGGAGGCGACCGGCTCCTGCGCCGGCATCGAGAACTATTCGCGCTACCTCACCGGCCGCAATCCCGGCGATCCGCCGCCGACGCTTTTCGAATACGTGCCGGACAACGCGCTGATCTTCGTCGACGAAAGCCACGTCACCATTCCGCAGATCGGCGGCATGTACCGGGGCGACTTCCGCCGCAAGGCGACGCTGGCCGAATACGGCTTCCGCCTGCCCTCCTGCATGGACAACCGGCCGCTGCGCTTCGAGGAGTGGGACGCCATGCGCCCGCTCACCGTCGGCGTGTCGGCGACGCCGGGCGGCTGGGAGTTGGAGCAGTCCGGCGGCGTCTTCGCCGAGCAGGTCATCCGCCCGACCGGCCTGATCGACCCCCCGGTCGAGGTGCGTCCGGCCAAGAGCCAGGTGGACGACGTCGTCGGCGAAATCCGCGAGACGACCAAGAAGGGCTACCGCACGCTCTGCACGGTGCTGACCAAGCGCATGGCCGAGGACCTGACGGAATACCTGCACGAGCAGGGCATTCGCGTGCGCTACATGCACTCCGACATCGACACGCTGGAGCGCATCGAAATCCTGCGCGATCTTCGTCTTGGAGCTTTCGACGTGCTGGTCGGCATCAACCTGCTGCGCGAAGGCCTCGACATTCCCGAATGCGGCTTCGTCGCCATCCTCGACGCCGACAAGGAAGGTTTTCTCCGTTCGGAAACCTCGCTGATCCAGACCATCGGCCGCGCCGCGCGCAACGTCGACGGCAAGGTCATCCTCTACGCCGACCAGATCACCGGCTCGATGGAGCGGGCGATGGCGGAAACCAATCGCCGCCGCGAAAAGCAGCTCGAATACAACGAGGCCAACGGCATCACACCCGAGAGCGTCAAGTCGCGCATCGCCGACATTCTGGACTCTGTCTACGAGAAGGACCACGTCCGCGCCGACATCTCGCAGTTCACCGACGATGCCGGCCAGATGATGGGCAACAACCTCAAGGCGCATCTCGAGCATCTGAACAAAAAGATGCGCGACGCCGCCGCCGACCTCAACTTCGAGGATGCCGCCCGTCTGCGCGACGAGATCAAGCGGCTCACCGAACTGGAATTGCAGATCTCCGACGACCCGCTGGCGAAATATGCCGAGAGCGAAAGCCCGGTTTCCGGCCGCGAGAAAGGCAAGCACAACAAGGGCCGTGAACGGCACCGGACGGTGGACGACAGGGATTCCTCGCCCCGTTCACGGGGAGAGGATGCCGGCAGGCAGGTGAGGGGCGGCGCGAACGCCTCCGATGTTGGGCGCCGCCCCTCATCCGACCCTTCGGGCCACCTTCTCCCCGTAAACGGGGAGAAGGAAGGTTCACTCTTCGCCAAGCCGCAGTTGGACGAAATGGGCGCCGACGGCGCCAGGCCGCTCGGCAAATCACTGTTCCAGAAGCCGCACATCGACCATATGGGACCCGGCACCGACATGCCGACGCCGGCCGGCGCCGTATCGCGCTCGCTGTTCAGGAAGCAGTCGGCGCAGGAGGCGCACGGCTCGGACTATGGCGTTCCGGACGAGAACAAGCCCTCGCTGTTCCGCAAAAACTCGCTGGACGAAATGACGGTACGGCGCACAGAAAAACCGGTCGAAGGCATGAAGCCGGCGAAGCCGGAGGACGTGAAGCCGATCAAGCGCGAACGCACCGGTATCGGCTCTTACGAGGACGCCACCGACCAGCGCCGCCAGACGCGGCGGCCGAAGAAATCCGGCCGGCCGGGGCACTAACCCAGTCGCGTGAGAGCCTCCCCATGGCGCCAGTCAATGTCGATCCGTCCAGGGTCCATGAGTTTGCCGACGCTGCCGCGTTTTATGCCTGGCTCGGCAAGCACCACGACAGGGAGCCCGAAGTCTGGATCAAGGTCCATAAGGTAAGCTCGGGCCTCGAATCCATCACACCCGCGGAAGCCATCGACGTCGCGCTGTGCTGGGGATGGATCGACGCCATCCGCAAGGGTCATGACGACCGGAGTTTCCTGCAACGCTATACGCCGCGCGGCAGGAAGAGCACCTGGAGCAAGATCAACGTCGACAATGTCGCCCGCCTTGTCGAAGAGGGGCGGATGACGGAGCACGGCTTGCGCCAGGTCGAAGCCGCCAAGGCCGACGGGCGCTGGGATCGCGCCTATGCCAGCGGCAGGAACATGACGATCCCCGATGATCTTCAGGCGGCGATCGATGCCGAGCCGGATGCAAGGGCCATGCTGGCGACCCTGAGCGCGCAGAACCGTTTCGCGCTGGCCTTCCGCATGCACCAGATCAAGACCGAAGCCGGCCGTGTCAAGAAAATCGCCGCTTTCGTCGCCATGCTGAAGCGCGGCGAGACGATCTATCCGCAGACAAGGAAATAGCGCGCGACCATAGATCTTGTGCGGACAGGTTATTGCCGCCGGTTTTCGTCACTCCCGCTTGCCGAAGCGGCATCGGTCCGGCGAAAGCACCGCCGACCGACGCCGCGGACGGGCCAGCCGACAAGCCCGGATGAGGAAGCCCCCATCCGGGCATCTCGTCAGCTCACGAAGAAGTTCTGCGTGCCGTGCGCCTCGATGGCCTCGGCCAGCCGGCCCAACGCATGCACATAGGCTGCGGTGCGCACCGAGATCTTCTTTTCGCGCCCCAGATTCCAGATGGCGCGGCCCTCGCGCTCCATGATGGTGCGCAGCCGGTCGTGGATTTCCTCCAGCGTCCAGTAGAAGCCCTGCCGGTTCTGCACCCACTCGAAATAGGAAACCGTGACGCCGCCGGCATTCGCCAGAATGTCCGGCAGGACGACGGTTCCGTTCTTCGCCAGAATTTCGTCGGCCTCGGTTGTGATCGGCCCATTGGCCAGTTCGAGCACCAGCTTGGCCTTCACTGAGCCGGCGTTGTTCTCGTGGATCATGTTTTCCAGCGCCGAAGGCACCAGCAGGTCGCAATCGACCCCGACGAGTTTGTCGGCGTCGAGTTGCTCATGGCCGCCCTGTCCGATCGTCGAGGCAACGGAATGCCCGTCCGCCTTGGCTTTCAGCAGCAGATCGACATGCAGGCCGTTGGGGGCGTAGACCGCGCCTTGCGAATCCGAAACCGCGACGATCTTGTGGCCGTCCGCCGCGAGCAGATTGGCGATGTGCTGCCCGGCATTGCCGAAGCCCTGGATCGCCACCCGCATCGCGTCGCCAAGGCCGAGATCCGCCGCCAGATGGCGCACCAAGTAATAGCCGCCGCGCGCCGTGGCGTCGCCCCTCCCGAGCGAGCCGCCGAGCGCGATCGGCTTGCCGGTGATGACGGCGGGCGAAGACTGGCCGACGATCTGCGAATACTCGTCTTCCATCCAGCCCATGATCATGGCGTTGGTGTAGACGTCCGGCGCGGGGATATCGCGGTCCGGCCCGATGATACGCGCGAACGCCTTGACGTAGGAGCGCGACAGCCGCTCCAGTTCAGCCTTGGAAAGCTGGCGGGGATCGACCTGCACGGCGCCCTTGCCGCCGCCGTAAGGCAGGTTCATCACCGCGCACTTGAACGTCATCCAGAATGCCAGCGTCTCGACCTCGTCCTCGGTCGCGTCGGGATGGTAGCGGATGCCGCCCTTGGTCGGGCCGCGCGTGTCGTCATAACGGCAGCGCCACGCGATGAAGGATTTTCGCGAGCCGTCGTCCATGCGGATCATCAGCCGCACCTTGGTCGTTTCTCGCGGATATTTCAGTTTCTCGATCACGTCCGCGTCGATGTTGAGATGGGCGGCGGCCTCGTCCAGCCGGACAAGCGCGTGGTCGAGAAGACTGGCTTCTGTCATGAGATCCTCTGAAACAGCTGCTAAATGTACAGGCCGTGCATAATTTGCAGGCACTCGATGTCAATGGCAGACCTGTGAAAAACGCCGGACCAGAGACGAAAGAACCAGGCCGGGAAAAAATAAGGAAAAATCGCCCGGCCATGTCGGAACCGCATGGTTCCGTCCGTCCTAGGCCTATCCGCCATGTATGTCATTCCATGAAGGGAGATCAGGATGAACGACACGACCGCAGAGCCCACAGCCCCCGCGATGCCGAAAGTCCTCGGTGGTTTGACGCCCTATCTCGGCATCGATGGCGCAACCAAGGCGGCCGAATTCTACAAGAAAGCCTTCGGCGCCGAGCAGGTCTTCATCGTCCCGCCGGACGAGCAGGGCCGCACCATGCACATCCACCTCTATATCAACGGCTCCAGCCTGATGCTGGGCGACTTCTATCCCGAACACGGCCATCCGGCGAAGCCGGTGCAGGCCTGCACCATGCAGCTTCACCTCACCGACGAGACCATCGACCAGTGGTGGCAGCGCGCCGTCGATGCCGGCTGCGAGGTCACGACGCCGCTTCAAGTGATGTTCTGGGGCGATCGCTGGGGCGCGCTGCGCGATCCCTTCGGCGTCGACTGGGCGATGAATGCCCCGGTCCGCAAAAGCTGACGGAAAAGGCCGGCGGATCTGAAAGCCGGCCAACCCGCCGCCGGGCGCGCTTCCCTGCCAGCCCGGCGGCTTCCCTTTCATCAAAGGAGGCTTTCATGTCCTATGTCGACGGTTTCGTTCTCGCCGTGCCCAAGGCCAATCTGGAAACCTATAAGGACATGGCCCGGCTTGCCGGCTCGGTCTGGATGGAGCACGGGGCGCTGGCCTATGCCGAATGCATCGGCGACGACGTGCCCTATGGCGATCTGACGTCGTTCCCGCGCGCCGTGCAGGCGAAGGACGACGAGGTGGTGGTGTTTTCCTGGATAACCTATCCATCGCGAAAGGACCGCGACGCCATCCTCAAGAAAGTGATGGCCGACCCGCGCCTCAAAGGCAGCATGGACAACGCGCCCTTCGACGGCAAGCGCATGATCTACGGCGGCTTCGAGCCGTTCATGCAGCTACAGCCCTCATCCGGGTGGGAGACGGTCGGTCTTGCGTCGGCCGGAAGTGCGCCGTCGCCCTCCTCCCATTCGAGAAAGCCTTACGTCAGCCGCTCGATCAGCGGCTCGAGCTTGTCGCCGTAGCGCGTCCAAAGGTCTACCGAACCCTTGTACATGGGCTGGCGCACCTGCGCGGCGGACGCCGTGCGCACCTGCCGGTCGGCCTTGTGGAAGGCCAGCACGGCGTCGTTCCACGGCAGGCCGAGCCAGTCGATCAGCGCGCGCGTCTCGGCTTCCTGGTCGGCGACGAAATCCTCGTAGCGAACGTCATGCACGACGCCCGGCAGCACCGCCTGCCAGTGTCGCATCATGTCGGTGTAGAGGTTGTGGAAATCGGCCAGTTCCTCGAGGTCGTAACTGTAGAGATGGCCGTCGCCGCGGAAATTGGTCTTGAAGATGGACAGGCACGTCGCCACGGCGTTGCGCGCGCAATGCACGATCTTCGCCTTCGGCAGCATCAGGTGCAGGAAGCCGATCAGCATGAAGTTGCCCGGCATCTTGTCGGTGACATGGCGCCAGTCCGGATAGCGCGTATGCAGCATGGCGAGATAGTCCTGCCCCGCCTCGGCGAAGGCCTTGTCCGGCATGGCGGCGATACCGGCCGGGAACCCGCCTTTCATGTCGAGCGGAAAGCCCTTGCCCACCGCCGTCTTGAGGATGGTCAGCTCGCCGGCGCCGTAGACCTGCGGATGGCTGGCGATGATCTGCTCGATCAGCGTCGTGCCGGAACGCGGCATGCCGACGACGAAGATCGGCGTGTCGTCTGAAATGTCGCTCGGCCTGTGCTTGTCAAAGAATTCGGCCGTGAAAGTCGCCTTCATCGCCTCGAACTCGGCGCGGGTTTTCACCCCGTCATAGGCGATGTCCTTGCGGCGGATGGCATTGCCTTCGAGGAAGAAATCGAAGGCGCGGCCGTAGTCCTTGAGATCGTCGTGCGCCTTGCCCAGACCGTAGGAAAGCTGCATGCGCGCCAGGCTGCCGGCCGGCGCGCGGCCGTGCACGGCCTCCATGGCGGCCAGTTCCTCGTCACGCTCGCGCTGCGGCTTGACCTGCGACAGCATCTGCCACGACTTCGCCTGACTGGGATCGATCGCCAGCGCGCGGCGGAAATGATCCGCAGCCCCCGCCAGATCGCCCTTTTCCATCAGCGCCACGCCCATGCCGTGCAGCAGTTCAGCGTCCTTCGGGCGGATCGTCAGCGCTTCGCCGAAAGCGGCCAGCGCCTTGTCGATGCGCCCCGCCTCCTGCAACGTATCGGCCAACCCGAGCCGGGCGCGGGTGTGGAACGGGTTGCGCCCGATCGTGCCGCGAAACACCGCTTCGGCCGCCTCGAAACGGCCGAGTTGCTTCTCGACCGTGCCCAGATTGTCGCGCGCCGCGCCGTGGTCGGGCTTGAGCGCAACCGCCTTGCGGAACTGCTCGGCCGCCGCCTTCACCTGGCCGACATCGCGCAACGCCGTGCCCAGGTTGTTGAGGAAATCGACATTGCCGGGTTGCGCCTTGACGGAGCGCTGCATGAGCGCCAGCCCGTCGGCGCTGCGGCCCGACTGATGCAGCAGCAGCCCAAGAAAATGCAGGGCGGCCGCATGGTCGGCGCGCGCCGCCAGAACCTGCCGGTACAGCGCCTCGGCATCGGCCAGGCGGCCGGCCTGGTGCAGCGCCAGCGCCTGCCGCACATGCTGGTCGTACGGATCGGCCGGCGGCTTTCCTCCCCTGACGCCCGCTCTGCCCGGCTTTTGCGGTATCCTGCTGATGGCACACCTGCCTTGGCTGTTTGCGTTTGTGGCGGCCTAAGCCAAGGCGAGGGCCGTTGCAAGACCGGCTGACCGGTACGGACCCGTTTCGGCTCTCAGCACGGCCCGTTGGCGACGACGCGCCAGCGCGCCGCCCGCGCCTCGCAGGCGTTCGGAAAGGTCCGCGTCTCGCCGCGACGGCTGGCGCAGACCGGCGCATATTCGCGGGTACAGAAAGCCTGTCCGTCGCCGCCGTTCTCGAACTCGCCCCGGCACAACCCTTGGCGAACGACCCGGTATCCGGCCCGCTCGGCCATGCAGCTGTTGGCGAAACTCTGGCGGTCGCGACCGCGCCGCGCGCAGACCGGCACATAGTGCGCCGTGCAGGCATGGGACCGTTCGGGACGGGGCGGCCGGTAGTCCGGTCCGTCGTCAACCACGACGGTGCAGGCGGCGAGCAGGCCCGAAAGCACGAGCGCGGCAAATCCCGAAAGCATGGCGGCCGGCAGTTTCATGGCTGGCGTCTCCTCTCGCGGCCTGTGGCCGATGCCGCAATCCTCGCCATTTCCGCTGCGAATGCAATGTCCGGGCGAGCCGGCCCCGCTCCCCTCGCCTGCACCTATCCTTGCCGCGGTCGTGGCCGATGATCTTGCCGACGCCAAGGCGTAACGCCGATGCTGCGTTGGGTTGCGCTTGAATGCGGGCCTGCGGTGGGTATCTTGCAACAATCGCGTTTCCATGCGATAAATACAGGGTTCGGGCATTTGCGACCCGGAGACTGGAACGTTTGAACGCCCCTTTCCCCGACAAGTGTGAATCTCTGACGGCCCCGTCTTTCGGCGGGGGGTTTGACCGTGCGCGAATGCACGACCGCCGAAACCACCACCGAACCTGCTGCACGCCAGGCGGCAGGCCAACAGACTGAACGGGTGAAGGAGTTCTCCCAGATGGCCCAGACCGGCACCGTAAAATTTTTCAACACCACCAAGGGCTTCGGCTTCATCACGCCCGACGGCGGCGCCAAGGATGTGTTCGTCCACATCTCCGCGATCGAGGCATCGGGCCTGCGCACCCTGGTCGATGGCCAGAAGGTGACATTCGACGTCGAGCCGGACCGCATGGGCAAGGGCCCGAAGGCGGTCAACCTGCGCGCCGAATAACGCGCCGCACAGACACCGGTTTTTGAAAAGGCGCGGCGGCTTCGTCGCGCCTTTTTGCTGTCTGCCGTACCGGCGGGTCGATCCTGTCGGCCAGGGCGCAGCCAAGCCTCCCCTTGCCGGAGCCAAAAGTTTTCCTTGCCGATGGCCCTAAAATAAACGACAAATTTCCACTTCGGGCATTTGCCGGCCCGGAGACCGTGACTTTATGGGATAAGAGGAGCTCTCCCATGCCGCAGACCGGCACCGTCAAATTCTTCAATCATGCCAAGGGCTTCGGCTTCATCACGCCGGACGATGGGGCCAAGGACGTCTTCGTGCACATCTCGGCGGTGCAGGCGTCGGGGCTTCCCGGTCTCGAAGACGGACAGAAAGTGACCTTCGACACCGAGCCCGACAAGCGCGGCAAAGGGCCGAAGGCGGTCAACCTGTCGGTCGGCGGCTGACCGACCGACTTTCGCGGGCCAAAGGGCCTGCCTCAAGGTTGCGGTCGGCAATCGACGCCGAAGTCCGGCGTCGGTTTTGTTCAGCCTCCGTTCAGCCACGGTTTCTTAATAGGTCATGCAGAGCCGGCCGCAGCGCCAATGGCGGGCCGGCATGAAGGAGACCGTCATGAACCGCTTCGTCAAGACCGCCGTGCTGTCCGCCGCCCTGGCGGCGACGACCATGGCAACCCTTCCCGCCCATGCCGACGACTGGCGCTGGCGTCACCATCGCCATGGCGGCGATGCCGTCGCCGCCGGCATTGTCGGCCTGGCCGCCGGCGCCCTGATCGGCGGCGCGCTGGCCTCGCAGCCGCCTCCGCCACGCGACTATTATTACGACGACTACGGCGAACCAGCCTACGTGGTGCGCCGCAGGCCGATCGTGGTGCGCCGTGCGCCGGTCGTGACCTATCGCGGCGGCATCGAGCCGTGGACGCGCAACTGGTACGAATACTGCTCGGACCGCTACCGCAGCTTCGATGCCCGCACCGGCACCTTTACGGGCTATGACGGCGAACAGCACTTCTGCGTCGCCAACTGACGCTCGACAAACGGACGTTCCCTGCCTCCGGAAAAGCGCCGCCCAACGGGCGGCGTTTTTCATTGCAGTCTCTATGGAACCGGAATGAAATCGGGCCGCCGTGCCGTGCTCCGGTCAGACGAGGAACGGGTTGCTGCGTCGCTCTTCGCCGAAACGCCCGCCCGGTCCGTGTCCGCACAAAAAACCGATGTCGTCGCCCAGCGGCAGGAGCTTTTCCTTGATCGAGCGCATCAGCGCCGCATGGTCGCCGCCCGGCAGGTCCGTGCGCCCGACCGAGCCGTGGAACAGCACGTCGCCGACATGGGCGAACTTCGCCGCCCGATTGTAGAAGACGACATGGCCCGGCGCATGGCCGGGGCAATGCAGTACCTCGAACGCATGGCCGGCGAAGGATGCGGTGTCGCCTTCCGCGAGGAACCGGTCCGGCACGCAATTGCGGACGTTCGCCATGCCGTAGCGGGCCGCCTGCGTCTCCAGATTGTCGAGCAGGAACCGGTCGGCTTCGTGCGGGCCGACGATGTCGACGCCCAGCGCTTCCTTCAGTTCCATCGCGCCGCCGGCGTGGTCGATATGGCCGTGCGTGATCCAGATCGCCTCCGCGGTGATGCCGTTGTTCCGAAGCGCGGCAAGGATGCGATCGACATCCCCGCCGGGATCGACGACGACGCCGCGCTTCTCCTCCTCGTCGAAGAGAATGGCGCAGTTCTGCTGGAATGGCGTGACCGGGACGATGCCGGCATTGAGCTGGCCCATGGCTTCCTTTCATCCGTTTCGACCGATGTAGAAGGGAAAGCCGCCCGAAACCAGAGCCGGAACGAAAATGGGCGGCCGAAGCCGCCCATGCCGCATCGAAATGCGATCGCTTACTTCTTCATCGAATTCATGACGGCGCCGACGATGGCCGTCAGGATTGCGCCGCCGCCGACGCCACCGACGATGTTCTGCACGTTGAACGACCCGCTGGAGACGGCGCTGGCCACCGCTGCCGGATCGATGCCGGCGCCCATGAGCTTGCCGAGGATCGCGCCGCCCGCCACGCCGCCGATAGCGCCGCTGAGAATCTTCGGCAGCTGGCTCATCGCCGCCTGCTTGACGGCCGCGCCGACCGCCTGGCCGCCGATGATGCCGGTGACGATCTGAACAATGATGGGAAGAAGAGTTTCCATGATCGTAGTCCCTCCTGAGCCGCCAGCCTCGCTGGCGATGGGCACCATGAGACGCTGAATTCGGCGAAAGTCAAATGACGAGGCTTCGAACGAAAAGGGGCGGCCGAAGAGCCGCCCCATCACTTTGAAAAGAAAAGAATTTTAGCTATTCCGCAGCAATCGCGTGCTTCGGCTGCACGGCGGCGGAATAATCGTTCATCAGCGTCCTGGCGATCTCGCCGACCTCGAATCGGTACGGCCCGATTTCGGACACCGGCGTCACCTCGGCGGCCGTGCCTGTGAGGAAGCACTGTTCGAAGCCTTCCAGTTCGTCCGGCATGATCACCCGCTCGACCACCTCCAGGCCGCGGTCGCGCGCCAGCCCGATCACCGTGCGGCGCGTGATGCCGTCGAGGAAGCAGTCCGGCGTCGGCGTATGCACCTTGCCGTCCTTGACGAAGAAGATATTGGCGCCGGTCGCCTCGGCCACCTGGCCGCGCCAGTCCAGCATCATGGCGTCCGCGTAGCCCTTGGCCTCGGCGGCGTGCTTGGAGATGGTGCAGATCATATAAAGGCCGGCCGCCTTCGACTTTGACGGCGCCGTGCGCGGATCGGGCCGGCGGTATTCGGCGAGGTCGAGCCGGATGCCCTTCAGCTTCTGCGCCGGGTCGAAATAGCTCGGCCATTGCCAGATGGCGATGGCGACGTTGATGCGGTTGTTCTGCGCCGAAACGCCCATCTGCTCGCTGCCGCGGAAGGCAATGGGACGCACATAAGCATCCTTGAAGCCCTGCTTCTTGAGCAGTTCGCGGCAGGCGTCGTCGATCTCGGCGACCGAATAGGGAACGGTGAAGCCGAGGATACGGGCCGATTCATGCAGGCGCTCGGTATGTTCCGTCAGCTTGAAAATCTCGCCGCCATAGGCGCGCTCGCCCTCGAAAACGGCGCTGGCGTAGTGCAGGCCATGCGTCAGCACGTGAATTTTGGCGTCCGCCCATTTGACGAACTCGCCGTTCATCCAGATGAAACCTTCAAGCCGGTCGAAGGAAACTGCCATTTTTACCTCCCGCGGGGGCCGCCCGCTTGTCGTTGATTTCGTTCAGTCGCGTCGAGGCGGCCGGATATGAAGCGTAGGCCCCGAACGGCAGGGTGGCAAACTCAGGAAGCTTCGAAAACTCAGCCCCGCCTTGCCTTTTCGTGCGCAATCGGCCCTAAAGCTTGTCGAAAATTAGCATCGCAGCGGAATTACGTCAACACTACTGACATATTTCGGATATACGGAACCGTTATGGCCGCCAGACCGTCAGAAGCCGCAACGCCGATCAGGACCGCCGTCGCCGACGAAGACGGCATCGACTTCGCGCTGATCGAGCTGGTGTTCTTCGCCTATCGCGACTTCACCTCGGACCCGGACCAGATCCTCGCCGACTACGGTTTCGGCCGCGCCCATCATCGCGTGCTGCACTTCGTCAACCGCCGTCCCGGCCTGACGGTGGCCGAGCTTCTCGACGTGCTCAAGATCACCAAGCAGTCGCTGGCGCGCGTCTTGAAACAGCTCATCGACACCGGTCACATCGTCCAGGTGCAAGGGCCGCGCGACCGGCGCCAGCGCGAACTCTACCCCACCGCCAAGGGCCGCTCGCTGGCCCTGGCGCTGGCGCGGCCACAGTCGCGCCGCATCGCTGCGGCATTGCAGGATGCCGGCATCGCCGACAGGAGCTCCGTCGAGCATTTCCTGAAAGCGATGGTCAATCCGGAACTAAGAGCGCAGATTGACATTCTGCCCCGTGATTCAAGCTGAGCAATGCCAGGACACCGACATGGAAAGCAATGAAAGGGTCGATCACCCGGCGGCACCGGACGACGATGCTCCGCATCTCCTGGTGGTCGACGACGACACCCGCATCCGCAACCTGCTCAGGCAATATCTGACCGAGAACGGCTTCCGCGTCACCGTGGCGGGCAATTCCGACGAGGCGCGCCGCAAGCTGGTCGGGCTCGATTTCGACATGCTGATCCTCGACGTCATGATGCCGGGAGAGAGCGGCGTCGAACTGACCAAGGCGCTGCGCGCGCAGAAGGAAGTGCCGATCCTGATGCTGACGGCGCTGTCGGAAACCGACAGCCGCATCACCGGCCTGGAGGCCGGCGCCGACGACTACCTGCCGAAGCCCTTCGATCCGCGCGAACTGATCCTGCGCATCAACAACATCCTGCGCCGCGGCGGCCCCGCCGCCACGCCCAAGGTGGAACAGCTCGTCTTCGGCCCCTACACCTTCCAGATCGCCAAGCGCGAACTGAAGCGCGGCGGCGAATCCTTGAAGCTGACGGATCGCGAGCAGGAGATCCTGGCGATCTTCGCCGCGCGGGCCGGCGAGACGATCCCCCGTCACGAACTGGTCGGCGACGATTCGGAAGTCGGCGAACGCACGATCGACGTCCAGATCAACCGGCTGCGCCGCAAGATCGAGCGCGACCCGTCCAATCCCGTCTGGTTGCAGACCGTGCGTGGTATCGGCTATCGGCTGAGCGTGGAATAGAATGGCGGCGACGGACCGGCAGGAGCCTGTCCGTGCCGGCGGGACCATGGCGACGACCGAATTGCAGGAAGGCAAACACAGGCGCGCGCTTGCCGGCGCGCTCGGCCGCATGCGCGACGCCTGGCGCCGGTTCTGGCGGCTGGTGTCGCTCTATATGCCGAAGCGGCTCTACGCCCGCTCCCTCATCATCGTCATCGCGCCGATGTTCCTGCTGCAATCCGTCGTCGCCTTCGTCTTCATGGAGCGGCATTGGCAGACGGTGACGCTGCGCCTGTCGCAAGCGGTGGTGCGCGACATTTCCGCCATCATCGACCTGATGGAGACGTACCCGCACGACGCCGACTACGCCAACATCATCCGCATCGCCCAGGACCGCATGCAGTTGAAGGTCGACCTCCTGCCGCCCGACCCGCTGCCGCCGCCGGGGCCGAAGCCGTTCTTCTCCATCCTCGACGAAACGCTGTCGGCGGAAATCACGCGCCAGATCAACCGGCCGTTCTGGATCGACACGGTCGGCAACTCCAACATCGTGGAAGTGCGCGTCCAGCTCGAGAACAAGGTGCTGCGCGTCTTCGTGCGCCGCAGCCAGGCCTATGCCTCCAACACCCACATCTTCCTGATCTGGATGGTCGGCACCTCCGTCGTTTTGCTGATGATCGCCATTCCCTTCCTGCGCAACCAGATCAGGCCGATCCTGGCGCTGGCGGAAGCGGCCGAAAGCTTCGGCAAGGGCCGACCGATGCGGCAGGATTTCCGGCCACGCGGCGCCGAGGAAGTGCGGCGCGCCGGCGTCGCCTTCATCCAGATGCGCGAGCGCATCGAGCGGCAGATCGAGCAGCGCACGGCGATGCTGACCGGCGTCAGCCACGATCTCAGGACCATCCTCACCCGTTTCAAGCTGCAACTGGCGCTGACCGGCAAGAAGGGCGACATCGAAGCCATGAACCAGGACATCGACGATATGCAGTCGATGCTGGAAGGCTATATCGCCTTTGCCCGCGGCGAGGCGGCCGAGGATACCGGCCGATTCGACCTCGAAGCCTGCTTCACCAAGCTGGCCGAAGAGGCGGCCTTGCGCCGGCGTAAGCTCTCCACCGCCCTGACCGGCGACCGCGAGGTGCTGGTGCGCCCGAAAGCGTTCACCCGGCTGCTCTCCAACATCGTCGGCAACGCATTCCGCTACGCCAAGGCGGTCGAGGTCAATGCAATCCACGGCAAGGGCTCGCTCGTCGTCACCGTCGACGACGACGGCCCAGGCATACCGCCCGCCAAGCGCGAAGAGGTGTTCAAGCCGTTCGTGCGGCTCGACCAGGCGCGCAACCTCGATTCCAGCGGCACCGGCCTCGGCCTCGCCATCGCCCGCGACATCGCCCGCAGCCACGGCGGCGACATCGTGCTGGAAGACAGTCCGCTGGGCGGCCTGCGCGCCGTCATCAGGATACCGGCCTGATCGGCTTCTCCGGCAGGGCGCCGGCGGTGCTTAAAACAGCCGCCCGCCGTCCGGCACCTTGCGCTCGATGGCGCCGAGCACGACATTGCCCTCCCCGTCCGGGAAGCCGAGCGTCAGCACTTCCGACATGAACGGCCCGATCTGGCGCGGCGGGAAATTCACCACCGCAAAGACCTGCCGGCCGACCAGCGTATCGGGCGCATAATATCTGGTGATCTGCGCCGACGACCGCTTCACACCGATCTCCGGCCCGAAATCGATCCTCAGCTTGAACGCCGGCTTGCGCGCCTCCGGAAACGGCTCGGCGGCGACGATGGTGCCGGCGCGGATATCGACCTTGTCGAAATCGGCGAAGGCGATCTCGGGCTTCAGCCCGCTGTCCGAAGCCATACCGGGCCGCTCAGGCGTTGCCGTGGGTTTCGAACAACACGCTGGACAGCGCGTCCTTGGCCGACGTGCCCGACCAGACGACGAACTGGAAGGCCTGAAAATAGCACTCGCAGGCCTCCAGCGCCGAAGACAGCAAGACCTCGACCTGCTGGCTGGAGGGTTCGACGCCGCCGGCCAGCAGCAGCGACTGCCGGAACATGATGGCGCCCTCCTGCTCCCACAGGTCGAAATGGCCGAACAGCATCTGCTCGTTGATGAGCGAAAGCAGCCGCATCACTTCCAGCGCGCGCGCCTCCGGCACCTTGATGTCGAAAGCGCAGGCCAGGTGCAGCGCCTCGAAATCCTCCATCCATGAGAAGGAGACGTGATAATCGGTCCAGGTGCCGGCCACCGAGATGGAGATTTCGTCGTCGCCGGCGCGCTCGAACGACCAGTCGTTGTTGTGCGCCACCTGCTCGATGACATCCACCGGATGAATCTCGCGGGAAATTTCGAGTTCCAGAAGTTCCATGATGCTTCCTGTCGTTCGATGGAGCGCCGCCACGCTCCGTGGGAGGCACGCAACGAACACGTTTTAAGAACCCGGACGGTCATGACTGCGCGACGCAACAACCCATGACCGGAACCACACCGCCCGGCTGCCTGACTCGCTCCGAATCATGCAGCAAATTCAGTCTATTGATCGGGAGTCGCGTGACCAGCCCAATTTTTCACGCAGCGTCATACGGGTGTGGAAAGCGCTGCCGCGCCGATTCACGCAAAGCCGGTAAGGGATTCACGCCAAAGCGCTTTTCCCGAATCGTGCATTGTGGAAAAGTTTAGCGATTATTTGCGGGCGCGGGGCTTGGCCGCGGCGCCGGCGGGGGCTTCCGTGCTGCCGGCGAGCTTCGCCTCCAGCGCTTCGAGGCGCGCCGACAGTTGGGCGTTCTCCTCGCGTGCCTTGACCGCCATCTCGCGCACGGCCTCGAATTCCTCGCGCTGCACCACGTCCATCGTGGCGAGGATGCGCTCGGCCTGCGCGCGAAAAGCCGTCTCGACCTCGCGCCGCACCCCTTGCGCCGCGCCCGCCGCATCGGTCATCAGCTTGGCGAATTCATCGAGAATGCGGTTCGGTCCGGTCGACATGGCAAATCCTCGCGTGGTCGATCTGACCTAGTGAGCATCGGCGGGGAATGCAAGCAGGCAGACCGTTTTCAGGAGCCGCCGTCGCTTACGGTCACATGAAACCGGGATTCCTGGGAAGGTATTGCGACCAGTTGCCGAAGGCTTGCGTCGACATCAGGACCATCGGAAAGGTGAGGCGCATCCTGTGCTCGATGGCCGCGGCCAGCGCCGGCTCGGCCAGCCCCGGAACAAAAGCCGAGACCTGGGGCGAGCCGCGCGCGCAGGCCAGCCGCAGCGCCGTTCTGAAGGCGGCATCGAGAAAACCGGGCCGTACGACCGCCAGCGGGCCGATATGACCGGTTTCTTCGCCGATATAGACGTAGCCGGCGCACTCGTTCGCGACGTAGAGCGCAAAGCCTCGGGTCGCGCTGTCGCCGATCAGATAACGGTGATGCTTTTGTCGCGACACGCCCAGCGCCTCGACGTCGATCCGGGCAAGGGCGGGAAGGTGCGCTTCCTCCAGCGGACGATAATCGAGTTGCGGGCCGCGCAACCGGCCCGACACACCGTCCCGAGCCGCGCTGACCATATAGATGGGAAATCGCGGGAACATGCCATGCCGCAGGTAAAGGCCTTGCGACACCGTGTTGAACGTGAACGTGATCAAGGCCTTGCTGCCAGCGCCTGACAGCCGGGCATGGTCCAGCGTCCTTTTCAGCAATTCGTTGCCGATGCCGCTGCCTTGCCGGTCCGGCGATACGAACAATTGCGCCAGAAACCACAGGTCGCCGCTGACCCAGCTCCAGGCGAAGCCGACGATTTCATCGGCGTCCTCCGCCACCCACAGCCCGCCGGCATCGTCGTTCAGGGAAAAAAGCTGAAAACTGGGAGGCCGAGCCACCGCCATCGGACCGAAGCCATGGCGGCCGGTAAGATCGTTGATGCTGGCGACGACAAGGGCGTCGGCGCGCTCCAGATCTTGCGCACGGGCAGGTCGATAGATGACTGGCATGGCGCCCTCCGCACGATGCCTCTCGATCAGGATATTCTTGCGGCCGGCGAAGTCAAATGATGTCGTCCGGCACCGCCGCCTCGCCTTGACCCTGCCAAAACCCTGCCGCATGGTCCGCCGCGATACACCGGCGCTGCGCCGCCGGCCTGCCACCGTTCGAGAGATCGCCCTTGCCGCTCGCCCTCCTGCCTTTCCCCAACATCGACCCCGTGATCGTGACCATCGGGCCGCTGGCGATCCACTGGTACGGCGTCGGCTACATCGTCGGCATCCTGTTTGCATGGTGGTACGCCAAGCGCCTTGTCTCCAATCCCCGCCTGTGGCCGCAGGGCGCCTTGCCGATGCAACCGCTCGACCTCGACGACTTCATCGTCTGGGCCGCCGTCGGCGTCGTTCTCGGCGGCCGCACCGGCTATGTGCTGTTCTACGACCTGCCGCGTTATCTCGCCCATCCGCTCGATATCTTCGCCGTCTGGCAGGGCGGCATGTCGTTCCACGGCGGCTTCCTCGGCGTGGTCGTCGCCATGATCCTGTTCGCGCGCTCGCGCGGCATCCGCGCGTGGACCCTGTTCGACGTTGTCGCCGCCGGTGTTCCCGTCGGCCTCGGGCTCGTGCGCGTCGCCAACTTCATCAATTCGGAGCTGTGGGGCAGGATCACCGACGTGCCGTGGGCGGTCGAATTTCCCAATGGCGGCCCCTTCCCGCGCCATCCCAGCCAGATCTACGAGGCGCTGCTGGAAGGCCTCGTGCTGTTCCTGGTATTGCGTGTCCTCACCCATTCGCGATTGAAACTCGCCCGTCCCGGCTTCGTCGCCGGAGCCTTCGTCTGCGGCTATGGCCTGTCGCGCATCTTCGTGGAGTTCTTCCGTGAACCGGACCAGCAGCTCGGCTATCTGCTCGGCACCGGCTGGCTGACCATGGGCATGGTGCTGTCGACGCCGATGGTGCTGGTCGGCGTCTGGGCGATGGTGACGGCAAGGCCGGCTGGCGCGCAGACGCCGGCGGCCGCGCCGCCCGCATGACGCCGCTCGGCAAGCGCATTGCCGGACTGATCGAGGCGCTCGGGCCGATCTCCGTCAGCGAATACATGGCGCTGTGCCTGTCCGATCCCGATTACGGCTACTACACGACGCGCCAGCCCTTCGGCCGCAACGGCGACTTCACCACCGCACCAGAAATCAGCCAGATGTTCGGCGAACTGGTGGGCGTGTGGCTGGCGGCTGCCTGGCAGGCGCTCGGCCGCCCGGCCGATGCCATGGTGGTCGAGATCGGACCCGGTCGCGGCACGCTGATGAAGGATATCGCCCGCACGGTCGCGCGCATCGCGCCGGCTCTGCGTGCCTCGGCCAGCTTCCACCTCGTCGAAACCAGCCCGCGCCTGCGCGACGTGCAGGCGACGACGCTCGCCGACAGCGGCAGCTTCGCCTGGCATGCCGATATCGTGGAGCTGCCCGACCGCCCTCTCTTCATCGTCGGCAACGAACTGTTCGACGCCCTGCCCGTCCACCAATATGTGCGGACCGCCAAGGGCTGGCGCGAGCGCGTCGTCGGCCTCGACGACGACGACACGCTGCGCTTCTACGCCGGCGCCGGTTCCACCGAGCTCTCGCTCCTGCCCCGCGATGCCGAAACCGCTCCGGAGGGTGCCGTCGTCGAAATTTCCCCTGCCCGCGCCGCCCTCATGCACAAAATCGCCGACCGCATCGCGGCTCGGTCCGGCGCCGGCCTGTTCATCGACTACGGCTATGCGAAGCCGGCCGTCGGCGACACGCTGCAAGCCCTTCTGAAACACGCATACGACGACCCGCTGGCCCATCCCGGCGAAGCGGACCTGACAGCGCATGTCGATTTTGCCGCCCTTGCACAAGCCGCGCGACAGACGGGGCTCGACGCGCATCTGCTGACACAAGGCGAATTCCTGCTCGGCATGGGTCTGCTGGAGCGCGCCGGCCAGCTCGGCGCAGCGGCCGACGAAGCGGCGCGCGAGCGCCTTTCCAGGGAAGTCGAACGGCTTGCGGGACCGCAGGCGATGGGCAATCTCTTCAAGGTCCTGGCGGTGCTGCCGGCCGGCGGCCGCGTCGAGCCCTTCCCCGGCTGAGACGCGCTTCGACGCCGGCATAAGACGTCACGAAAGGCAAAGATCGGCGGCTTGCGCTTGACGAACCCGCTTCCGGAAGAGGACAAAGCGCCAATGCTGAATCAAGACACGCCGGACCCTGTCCACTCCCCGCACCTCGACGCAGCGCGCGCAAAAGGTATCCGCCACGGCTATTTCACCCGTGCCGGCGGCGTCTCGACAGGCATTTATGAAGGTCTCAACACCGGCCCCGGATCAGCCGACGATCCGGCGCATATCGGCGAGAACCGCCGCCGCGTCGCCGCCTGGATGGGCGTCGCTCCGAGCCATCTGCTCAACGTCCACCAGATTCATTCGCCGGACGTGATCGTCGCCCGCGAGCCGTTCGCCGGGGCCCGTCCCAAGGCCGACGCCATCGTCACCGACCGGCCGGGCATCGCCATCGCCGCTTCCACCGCCGATTGCGGCCCCGTGCTGTTCGCGGATGTGGACGCGCGCGTCATCGGCGCCGCCCACGCCGGCTGGAAGGGTGCCTTCACCGGCGTCCTGGAAAACACCGTCGCCGCCATGGAAACGCTCGGCGCCCGCCGTGACCGCATTGTTGCAGTCCTCGGCCCTTCCATCGGCCCGAAGAACTACGAGGTCGGGCCGGAGTTCGTCGCCCGCTTCGTCGAGGCCGATGCCGGCAACGCCGCCTATTTCGTACCGTCCGCCAAGGCCGGCCACGCCATGTTCGACCTGAACCGCTACACGGTGGACCGCCTGGCAAGGGCCGGCGTCGAAGCCTACGGCCTCGGCCGCTGCACCTATGCCGAAGGCGACCTGTTCTTTTCCTACCGCCGCTCAACCCATCGCAACGAGCCCGACTACGGCCGGCAGGTGTCGGCGATCGTGCTGGAGGACAACTGATGGCCCTGCATTTCGAGCGCTCCGAGTTCGACGCCCGCCGCGACCGGCTGATGATCGAGATGGCCGAGAAGAAGCTGGACGCCGTCCTGCTGTTCGCGCAGGAGAGCATGTACTGGCTGACTGGCTACGACACCTTCGGCTTCTGCTTCTTCCAGTGCCTGATCGTCAAGGCCGACGGCTCGATGGTGCTGCTCACCCGCTCGGCCGACTTGCGGCAGGCGCGCCAGACCTCGACCATCGACAACATCGTGGTGTGGACCGACCGCGCCGACGCCAATCCGGCGATCGACCTGCGCAACCTGTTGAACGACCTCGACCTTCTCGGCTCCCGCATCGGCGTCGAATACGACACGCACGGCCTGACCGCCTATAACGGCCGCCGGCTGGACGAGCAGTTGCAAACCTTCGGCCAGATCGCCGACGCGTCGGGCATCGTCGGGCGACTCAGGCTGTTCAAGAGCCCGGCCGAGATCGCCAAGGCCGAGAAGGCCGCCAGCCTGTCGGATGACGCGCTGGACGCGGCGCTGCCGCTCATCAAGCAGGGCGGCGACGAAGCCGCCATCCTCGCCGCCATGCAGGGCACGATCTTCGCCGGCGGCGGCGACTACCCGGCCAACGAGTTCATCATCGGCTCCGGCGCCGACGCGCTCCTGTGCCGCTATCATTCCGGCCGCCGCAAGCTGACCAAGAACGACCAGCTGACGCTGGAATGGGCAGGCGTCTTCCATCACTACCACGCGCCGATGATGCGAACGATCCTCACCGGCAAGGCGTCCAAACGCCATCAGGAACTGTTCGAGGCCTCGCGGGACGCCCTGCTCGCCGTCGAAAAGGCAATGACGCCCGGCAACACCTTCGGCGACGTCTTCGACGCGCATGCCCGCACCATGGAGGCGCACGGCCTGACCCGCCACCGGCTCAACGCCTGTGGCTATTCCGTCGGCGCCCGCTTCACGCCGTCCTGGATGGACATGCCGATGTTCTACCAGGCCAATCCCGAGCCGATCGCCCCGAACATGACGCTGTTCGCGCACATGATCATCATGGATTCCGAGACGGAAACCGCCATGACACTCGGCCGCACCTATCTGACCACCGAAACCGCTCCCAAGGCGCTGTCGCGCCATGATCTCGACTTGATCGTGCGGTGAGACGATGATCGGCAAGGGGATCATTCGCCGGCAAGGAGTTCGCAGTCGATGAGGCGCCTGCATGTGACGGCCATGTCGTTGCTCGCCACAGTCGCGCTCGCCGCCTGCAACAGCGCAAGCGACGTGCTCCAGACGACGGCCCAGCAATCGCCTCAGCCCGCTCCCGCAGGCACCGCCTCGACGATGCCGCAGCCGACGGCGACGGCCCCCGCCGCCACGGCCGCGATCACCCCTCCTGCGGCTCCGTCCGCGCAGGCCGCCGCCGTCATCGGCAAGATGCGGCTGCAAATCGCGCCGATCGTCGGCCCCACGGTGGAGGCGGCCGCTCCGCTCACCGAGCGGCTGAACATGCGCGCCCGCGAACGCGGCATCACCCTTGCAGGCAGCACCGACAGCAACGCCACCCATGTGCTGAAAGGCTATTTTTCGCTGTTGAGCGAAGGCAAGAACATCACCGTCATCTATGTCTGGGACATCTACGATCCGTCCGGCAACCGGCTTCACCGCATCAACGGCCAGCAGAGGGTCGAACCGGCGGGCACCGGCGAGGGCTGGGCGGCCGTGCCGGCCCAGACGATGCAGGCGGTCGCCGACAACACCATGAACCAGCTTGTAGCCTGGCTCGGCGGCAGCGCCGGCTAACGCTCAAACCTTAGACCTTTGTCGGGATTATCCCCCGAATTGCGCGCACGGCGCTTGCAATAGCCGAAATGGCCGTTAAAAGCCCGGAAGATTTCTCCTTCAGGTACGGCGCATGAAACTCTTCGCGGGCAATTCCAATCGGGTGCTGGCTGAAGCGGTCGCCCGTTATCTCAACATTCCCTTGGGCAAGGCCAGCGTCCGGCGGTTCGCCGACCAGGAAATCTTCGTCGAAATCCAGGAGAACGTGCGCGGCGAGGACGTTTTCGTTCTCCAGTCCACCTCCTTCCCGACCAACGATCACCTGATGGAACTGCTCATCATGATCGACGCCTTCATGCGCTCCTCGGCCCGGCGTATCACGGCGGTCATCCCCTATTTCGGCTATGCCAGGCAGGATCGCCGCGCCTCCGGCCGCACGCCGATCTCGGCCAAGCTGGTCGCCAACATGATCGCTCGCGCCGGCGCCAGCCGCGTCTTGACGCTCGATCTCCATGCCGGCCAGATCCAGGGCTTCTTCGACATCCCGACCGACAACCTGTTCTCCGTGCCCGTCATGGCGCGCGACGTGAAGGCAAAGTACAAGCAGATCGGCAACGTCATGGTCGTGTCGCCCGACACCGGCGGCGTGGTGCGCGCCCGCGCGCTTGCCAAGCGCATCGACGGCCAGCTCGCCATCGTCGACAAGCGACGCGAGCGGCCGGGCGAATCGGAAGTCATGAACGTCATCGGCGAGGTCGCCGGCAAGGACTGCCTGCTGTTCGACGACATCGTCGATTCCGGCGGCACGCTGTGCAACGCCGCCGACGCGCTGCTCGCCAAGGGCGCGTCCAGCGTCACCGCCTACATCACCCACGGCGTGCTGTCGGGCGGCGCCATTGCCCGCATCACCGGTTCGCATTTGCAGGAACTGGTCATCACCGATTCCATCCAGCCGACGCAGGCCGTCATCGACGCGCCGAACATCCGCGTCGTCTCGATCGGCGACCTCATCGGCGAGGCGATTTCGCGCACCGCGACCGAAGAATCCGTCTCCAGCCTGTTCGACTGATGTTAGCGCGAAATGCCGTTTCCTTGAAACGGCATTTCGCGCTAACCATTTGTTTTTGAAGCATAATGTTTTCCGAAAAGTCTGCAACTTTTCAGCATCATGCCTTAGCCTGACATGCGGTTCGGCTCTCGCGCCCCGCGCAGGTAGCCGCGCGGCGAGGTTCCGAGCATGCGCTTGAACATGGTCGTGAAGGCCGGCACGCTGTCATAGCCGAGATCGAGCGCCACGCCGGTGATGGGCTCGCCGTCGGCCAGCCGAGGCAGCGCCGCGAACAGCAAGGCCTGCTGGCGCCACGTCGACAGCGACAGTCCCGTCTGCCGATGGAAGGTGCGCGTGAAGGTGCGCCGACTCATCCCGGCCGCCTCGGCCCATTCGTCGATCGTGGCATGCGGCGAGGGTTCCGCGAGAAAACGGCGGCAGAGCGCCGCGATCTTCGGATCGGCGGGAAACGGCAGGCCCAGCGGCCGTTCCGGCATGGCCGGAATCTCGTGCAGCAGCAGCGTCAAAAGCAGCTTCGCCCGCGGCGACGGCTCCGCCTCGTCCGGCAAGGCCACCGCCTCGACGATCAGGCTGCGCATGAGATCGCTGACGCCGACGACGCGCAGGCGCGCCGGCAGGCCTTCGATCGCGTCCGGCGTGACATAGATCGAGCGCATCGACACGTTGCCCAGCATGTCCACCGCGTGCTCGATGCCGGCCGGAATCCACATCGCGTGATCCGGCGGCACCATCCAGCGGCCGAATTGCGAGCTGACCAGCACGACGCCGGCCAGCGCATGCAGGAGCTGGCTGCGGCTATGATGGTGGTTGGGCACGTGATAGCCGTCCGGATATTCGGAAGGCAGCGCCACGATCGGCCCGGCCGCCCCCTCCAGCCAGTCCAGCCGCTCGCGATGCAGCCGGAACAAATCGGCGGTCGGTGCGTCGAGATAGGAAACCGTAAGCGGCATCGAAGTTGGCCCACTCGCGAAGATAATGGATCAAACCACGAAAGCAGCCGGCGCACAACCGGCCTATAAGCGCTGCCGCGGCGCGCGACCTTTCCGCAGGACAGGAGAGGTTTGGCCGCTGGCATGACGAGACGGAGCATACCGTGACCGACACCACAGCGACAGCCCCTTCCCCGGCCGCGCCGGTCAGCGCGACGGCGACGGCGTTCACGGTCATCCTGGCGGTGAGCCTGTGCCACGGCATCAACGACATCATGCAGTCGCTCCTGGCCGCCATCTACCCGCTGTTGAAAGACAATTATCATCTCGACTTCTGGCAGATCGGGCTGCTCACCTTCACCTTCCAGATCACCGCCTCGCTGCTCCAGCCGGTCGTGGGCCTGGTCACTGACAAGCGGCCGTTACCCTATTCCCTGCCCTGGGGCATGGCCTCGTCGCTGGTCGGCCTGATCGTACTCGCCTATGCCGGGCACTACTGGATCCTGCTTGCCGGCGCCTCGCTGATCGGCATCGGCTCGGCGATCTTCCACCCCGAATCCTCGCGCGTCGCCCGCATGGCCTCCGGCGGCCGGCACGGGCTTGCCCAATCGCTGTTTCAGGTCGGCGGCAATGCCGGACAGGCCATGGGCCCGTTGCTGGCGGCCTTCGTCGTCGTGCCGTTCGGCCAGTCCAGCATCGCCTGGTTCGCCGTCGGCTCGCTGATCGGCATCGTCATCCTGTGGAAGGTGGGGAACTGGTATCAAAGCGTTCGCGCCAATGCGGCGCGCAAGGCGGCTGCCTTCGTCTCGCCGTTCTCGCAGCGCCGCGTGTTCTGGGCGCTGGTGGTGCTGGCGCTGCTGACCTTCTCCAAGAACGCCTACATGGCCAGCCTCTCCAGCTACTACACCTTTTACACCATCGAGAAATTCGGCGTTTCAGTACCGGTTTCGCAGGTGCTGCTGTTCGTCTTCCTCGGCGCCTGCGCGCTCGGTATCCTGCTCGGCGGCCCGTTCGGCGACCGTTACGGCCAGAAGGCGATGATCTGGTTCTCCATCGTCGGCGTGCTGCCTTTCACGCTCGCCCTGCCCTATGCCAACCTCGAATGGACGATCGTTCTGACCATCATGATCGGCCTGATCCTGTCGTCGGCCTTTTCCAACATCGTCGTCCTGGCGCAGGAACTGGTACCGGGCCGCGTCGGCATGGTCGCCGGCATCTTCTTCGGCTTCGCCTTCGGCATGGGTGGAATCGCGGCGGCGGCGCTCGGCATCGTCGCCGACGCCAAGGGCATCGATTACGTCTACAAGCTCTGTTCCTACCTGCCGCTGGTCGGGCTGCTGACGATCTTGCTGCCCAACATGCACAAGGTGAAGCGGGTGGCCGCGGCCCGCTAAACCGCCGCCTTGCGCCGGGTCGCGGCTTCCGCTATAGCACCGCCACCCGCGTAGACACCCTTGGAGGCAACGCGGCGGAGAGCCGTTTGGCTCGCATGATCCCAAAAAGCGGTTTCCGGTTTTGGAGCAGGTCATGCGCGGCAGCGCGGCTTTCAACGTTTACGGGCCCTGCTTGCCAGCAGCCCCGCGAACGGCTCCACAACGCGAAAGGAAAAGCCATGAGCCAAGCTTCTTACGAGCTCAAGGCCGAAGCGCGCGAACAGGTCGGTAAGGGGTCCGCCCGTGCAGTTCGTCGTAACGGTCAAGTACCAGCAGTCATCTATGGCGAAAAACAGCCTCCCCTGGCGATCGCCCTGTCCTACAAGGACGTCTACTACAAAATCCACGGCGGCGCTTTCCTGACCACCGTCGCGACCATCGACGTCGGCGGCCAGAAGATCCAGGTCCTGCCGAAGGACTATCAGCTCGACCCGGTCAAGGACTTCCCCCTCCATGTCGACTTCCTGCGCGTCGGCAAGGACACGCTGGTCAACGTCAACGTCCCGGTCCGCTTCGTCAACGAGGAGCTGTCGCCCGGCATCAAGCGCGGCGGCGTGCTGAACGTCGTGCGCCATGAGGTGGAATTCCACTGCCCGGCCAGCGCCATCCCGGATTTCATCACCGTGGATCTGACGGGTGCCGAGATCGGCGAATCCATCCACATCTCGGCGGTCAAGCTGCCGGCCGGCGTCAAGCCGGTCATTTCCGACCGCGACTTCACCATCGCCACCATCGCCGGCACCGCCGCCGCCAAGCCGGAGACGGACGAAGCAGCGGCGGCCCCCGCCGCCGAAGGCGCAGCGGAAGAGAAGTAGGCCGCCGCCCGGAGGACAGGCGCCATGCAGATTCTTGCAGGCCTTGGCAATCCGGGGGCGAAATACGCCAACAACCGGCACAATGTCGGCTTCATGGCGGCGGACGCAATCGCCCGCCGCCATTCCTTTTCGCCCTGGTCGAAGAAATTCCAGGCCGAGGTCGCCGAAGGCAGGCTCGGCGGCGACAAGGTCCTGCTCGTCAAGCCGCAGACCTTCATGAACCTGTCAGGCCAGGCGGTCGGCGAGGCGCTGCGTTTCTATAAGCTCGATCCCTCCGCCGTCACCGTGCTTTACGACGAGCTCGACCTCGTTCCCGGCAAGATCCGGGTCAAGGTCGGCGGCGGCTCGGGCGGCCACAACGGTATCCGCTCGCTCGACCAGCACATCGGCCAGAACTACCGCCGCGTTCGCATCGGCGTCGGCCATCCCGGCGCCAAGGAGATGGTGCACAACCACGTGCTCGGCGACTTCTCCAAGGCCGATCGCGAATGGCTGGAGGTCCTCCTCGACAGCATCGCCGGTGCGGCCGACATGCTGGTCAAGGGCGACGACAGCGGCTTCATGAACCGCGTGACGCTCACCCTGCGCGACAAACTCCAGCCGACCGGCGAGGACGACACGCCGCCTCCGAAGCAAAAGCCGGCCAAGGCGCAAAGCCATATCCGCCAGGCCCGCCCGCAGCAGCCGACGGCCAAGCTGCCGGAAACCGGCCCCATGGCCGCCATGCTGAAGAAGCTGCTGGGCAAGGACTGAGCCGACCAGCCGCCTCAGGCCGCATTGCTCGTGGACCTCAACAGCATTATATAGAAACACGAACTTCGTGTTTTCGTGAGATTGCAACCATGAAAAACGTGACGATTTCAATGGACGACGACTTGGCGCATTTGACCCGCATTGCGGCGGCAAAGGCAGGCAAGAGCGTTTCCAGATATCTGGCGGAAGCGGCCCGCGAAAAGCTCATGGCGGACGAAGTCGGTATCGCACCGCCGCGCAATCGACAGAAGGAGGCGCTGGAGCGCATTCTGGCAGGACCGAAATGGGACGTGATGGAAAACGGCCGGATGCCGACATCGGAAGAGCGTAATGCGCGTCGGTGAGGTTTTCATCGACACCAATGTCCTGCTTTACATCCATGATCGCGGCGGCGCTACGAAAGGTGAGCATGCTCTGGCATGGCTGAACCTCCTGACCGACAGACAGCTTGCACGCACGAACCTCCAAGTGCTGAACGAAGTTGCCCATGTCTTTCTACGAAAGAAGCGGTTCACCTCGGCGGAGGAGGCTTTCTCGATCGTGGATCGGCTTTCCGTGTTCGGAGACCGCTCCCTCACGCGAGCTGAAATCGACAGCGCACGCCGTCTCCATCTCCGCTACGGCTATTCCTGGTGGGATTGCCTGCTGCTCGCCTCCGCGCTCGAACTCGGCTGCACGCATTTTCTATCCGAGGACTTGCAGGACGGCCAGGCGATCGAAGATAGCGGCGGCAAGAGCTTGACGATCCTCTCCCCTTTCGCCCATAGCCCTGAGCAATTCTTCTCTTCCCCTTAGGACTGTATCATCATGGGTTTCAAATGCGGCATCGTCGGCCTGCCCAATGTCGGCAAGTCGACGCTCTTCAACGCCTTGACGCGCACGGCTGCCGCGCAGGCCGCCAACTATCCCTTCTGCACCATCGAGCCGAACACCGGCGAGGTGGCCGTGCCCGATCCGCGCATGCAGAAGATCGCCGCGGTCGCCAAGTCGAAGGAGATCATCCCGACCCGCATCTCCTTCGTCGATATCGCCGGCCTGGTGCGCGGCGCCTCCAAGGGCGAAGGCCTCGGCAACCAGTTCCTCGCCAACATCCGCGAGGTCGACGCCATCGTGCACGTGTTGCGCTGCTTCGAGGACGACGACATCACCCATGTCGAGGGTCGCATCGATCCCGTCGCCGACGCCGAGACGGTCGAGACGGAGCTCATGCTGGCCGATCTCGAAAGCCTCGACCGCCGCATCGTGCAAATCCGCAAGCGCGCGCAGGGCAAGGACAAGGAAGCCACGGTCGCCCTGCCGATGATGGAAAAGGCGCTGGCGCTTTTGCAGGACGGCAAGCCGACGCGCGTGCTCCTGAAGGACATCGACCCCGAGGACCTGAAAGCATTGCAAGGCCTGAACCTTTTGACCTCGCATCCCGTGCTCTACGTCTGCAACGTCGCCGAAGCCGACGCCGCCACCGGCAACGCCCACACCGAAGCGGTGGAAAAGATGGCGGCAGCGCAGGGCGCCCGCACCGTCGTCATCTCGGCCGCCATCGAGGCGGAAGTCGCCCAGCTTCCCGACGACGAGGAGCATGAATTCCTCGCCGCCATGGGGCTGGAGGAGCCGGGCCTGGATAGGCTGATCCGCGCCGGCTACGAACTGCTGCACCTCATCACCTATTTCACCGCCGGGCCGAAGGAAACGCGCGCCTGGACGATCGAGAGGGGCACCAAGGCGCCGCAGGCCGCCGGCGTCATCCACTCCGACTTCGAGCGCGGCTTCATCCGCGCCCAGACCATCGCCTATGACGATTTCGTCACGCTGGGTGGCGAGGTCGCGGCCAAGGAAGCCGGCAAGGCGCGCGACGAGGGCAAGGAATACGTCGTGCAGGACGGCGACGTCCTGCTCTTCAGGTTCAACACCTGAGGCAAGACATCAGACCCCTGACGGGGCGCCTATCTTCCGCCGTAATGCGGCTGCATTTGAGCGCCCAAGGGACATGCAAGGAGAGGATACTCTTATGAAAGCCAACCACTTGATCGTCGCGGCCCTCGCCGCCCTGACGCTGGCGGGCTGCGCCCAGACCGAATCGCAGCAGCGGGCCGGCACCGGTGCCCTGATCGGTGGCGCCGGCGGCGCGCTGGTCGGCCAGGCCATCGGCGGCAACACCGAAAGCACCCTGATCGGCGCCGGCGCCGGCGCGCTGCTGGGTGCCGTCGTCGGCTCCTCCACCGCGCCCAAGGATCGCGGCCAGGAGATGTGCCGCTATCGCGACTACAGGAGCGGCCGCATCTTCGTCGCCCCCTGCGACGACCGCTACTATAACCGCGGCTACTGAGCTGGCGTCGGCCTCCCGTCATCGCCACCGAACCGTTGGACCAACCGGCCGCCCGGCTTGTGCCGGGCTCGGCCGTGGTCCATGGTAATCGTACAAGCTTGAACGGATTGTGCGATGACCGGCAAACGATGGGCCTATGAGGATTTCGTCGAGGGCGCCTCGCTCGACCTCGGCGCCAAGACGGTGACGGCCGAAGAAATCGTTGCCTTCGCGTCGGAATTCGACCCGCAGCCGATGCATCTCGATGCGGAAGCGGGCCGACAAAGCATCCTCGGCGGGCTTTCCGCCTCCGGCTGGCATACCTGCGCCATGTTCATGCGCATGCTGTGCGACAGCCTTCTCCTGGACTCCACCTCGCAAGGATCGCCGGGCATCGACTCGGCCCGGTGGAAGGCCCCGGTGCTGGCCGGAGACACGCTCGCCGCCCGCACCACCGTGCTTGCCAAGCGCACCTCCAAATCGCGCCCCGGCCTCGGTTTCGTCACCATGCGTGCCGAGATGACCAACCAGCGTGGAGAGGCCGTGTTCGAGCTTGAGAACACCGGCATGTTCCTGACGCGAGAGGGCGTCGGCCAATGAACCTGGACGAATTCCTGCGCATCGGCGAGACGGTTCCGCTCGGCTCCTACACCTTCACGCCCGAGGCGATCGTCGCCTTCGCCCGCAACTACGATCCGCAACCCTTCCATCTCAGCGAAGAAACGGCCAGGGGCAGCGTGTTCGGCAGCCTGTGCGCCTCCGGCTGGCACACCGCCGCCGCCTGGATGAAATGCAACCTTGCAGCCGGCGCCGGCATCGGCCCATGGAACGGCCCCGGCCCGGCTCCGCAATTCGGCCCCTCGCCCGGCTTCCGCAACCTGAAATGGCTGAAGCCGGTCTATGCCGGCGAAACCGTTTCCTACACGCGCACCGCGCTGCATCACCGCGCGCTGGCCTCGCGCCCCGGCTGGCGCATGCTGACCCTAAACGGCGACGGGTTCGATTCCACCGGCGACAAGGTGATCGAATTCGAAAGCGCCGTGCTGGTGAAAGTGGACCAAGGGCCGGCCGCATAAGGGCGACACCGACGCGGCCATTTTTCCTGACGGAAAAGAGGGACGAAACGCGCACCTCCTGACGTGATGGTGTCAGCAGCGGTGGGATATCGCTTTGCCGCCAATCCCTGCCTGCGCCACCTCGGAACGATCCATCATGTACGCCACCGCGCTCTGGCTCTACTTCGTCCTGCTGGTCGGCATCATCGTCGTGCCCGGCATGGACATGTTCTTCGTGCTGGCCAACGCGCTGACGGGCGGCCGCCAATCGGGCCTGGCCGCGACCGCCGGCATCATGCTCGGCGGCGTCTGCCACACCCTCTTCGGCACCGTCTTCGTCGTCGGGCTCGCCAACGTCGTGCCTGCCCTGTCCAAAGCCATGCTGGTCGCCGGATCGCTCTATATGCTGTGGATAGGCGTTTCGCTGCTGCGCTCCTCCATCGCGGTCCACTCCGTCGGAACGGCGGCGCGCCGGTCCTCCGCCACGATCCTGCTGCAAGGCCTGATGACCTGCATCCTCAATCCGAAGGCCTGGCTGTTCGTGCTCGCCGTGTATCCGCAATTCATGAAGCCGGAATACGGGCCGATCGGAATGCAGGCCCTGGTCATGGGAGCGATGACCGTTGCCGTGCAAATGGCGATCTACGGCGGGCTGGCGCTGGCGGCGGGGAAAAGCCGCGAGGCACTGACCGGCCATCCGGCCGCGACGGTCATGATCGGCCGCGCCGCCGGCGCGCTGCTGATCGCAGCGGCCGCCTTTGCGCTTTGGGAAGCTTTACGCACGGCCTGATGCCAACCCACGCGATGTTAGAGCATGATGCCGAAAAGTTGCAGACTTTTCGGAAAACATCATGCTTCAAAAACAAATGGTTAGAGCGGAATACCGATTCAGGAAAACGGCATTCCGCTCTAAGCGGTCTCGCTTCAATGCCCCTCGAAGCCGATCAGCACATGCACCGGCACGCCCAGCGCCTCCAGCTTGGCGCGGCCGCCGAGATCCGGCAGGTCGATGACGAAGCAGGCGGCGATGATGTCGGCGCCGATTTGGCGAAGCAGTTTTACCGCCGCTTCCGCCGTGCCGCCGGTGGCGATCAGGTCGTCGACGAGGATCACCTTCTCGCCGGGCGCCACGCCGTCCTTGTGCATCTCCATCTCGTCCAGCCCGTATTCGAGGCTGTAGGCGACACGCACCGTCTCGTGCGGCAGCTTGCCCTTCTTGCGGATCGGCACGAAGCCCGCCGAGAGCTGGTGCGCCACCGCCCCGCCGAGGATAAAGCCGCGCGCCTCGATACCGGCGATCTTGTCGACCTTCTGCCCGGCATAGGGGTGCACCAGTTCGTCCACGGTGCGGCGAAAGGCACGCGCATTGCCGAGCAGCGTGGTGATGTCGCGAAACAGGACGCCGGGCCTGGGATAGTCCGGGATCGTGCGGATCGCGGCGAGCAGCGTGTCTTCGAGCGAGGATTTCATCGACGGGATTCCCGATTGCCGCTCAGTCTTGCCGATTTGGCGGCCAAAAGAAAAGGGCACCGTCGGTGCCCTCGCGCTTTTCAGCCGATCAAGCTTCAGCGGCCTTTCCGAAATCCGTCAGGCCGAGGCGAAAACGGTGATCGGCGAGCACCGGAGCGCAGCCGAACGCCGTTTGCAGCCCGGCCTCACGGATTTAGAAAGGTCGCTCAGTGCGCGACGTCGGACCACACTTTGCGCTTGGTCATGTACATCAGCCCGCCGAACAGCAGCATGAAGATGACGACCCGGAAACCGGTCTTCTTGCGCTCCTCCAGATGCGGCTCCGCGGCCCACATCAGGAAAGCGGCGACGTCCTGCGAATACTGGTCCACCGTCTGCGGTGCGCCGTCGTCGTAGGTCACTTGCCCGTCCGACAGCGGCGGCGGCATCTTCAGCGACACGCCGTTGGCGAAGTACGGATTGTAATGGGTGCCTTCGGGGATCACCATGCCGGCCGGCGGCTGCTCGTTGTAGCCGGTCAGCAGCGAGTGGATGTAGTCCGGCCCGCCCGACTGATACTGCGTGAAAATATCGAAGATGAAGCGCGGGAAGCCGCGCTCGACACCGCGGGCCTTGGCCAGCAGCGACATATCAGGCGGCGCTGCGCCACCGTTCGAGGCGGCGGCCGCCTGCTCGTTGGCGAAGGGCGGCGTGAAATAGTCGGACGGCTTGCCCGGACGGTCGAACATGTCGCCGTCGTCGTTGGGGCCGTCATGGATGGTGTATTCGGCGGCGAAGGCCTTCACCTGCGCTTCGGAATAGCCGAGGTCGGCCAACGTGCGGAAGGCCACCAGGTTCATCGAGTGGCAGGCCGAACAGACCTCCTTGTAGACCTTGAGCCCACGCTGGAGTTGCGCCTTGTCGTAGGTGCCGAATGGCCCGGCGAAGGACCAGTTCATCTCCTTCGGCTCCTTGATCGGGAAGTGCGTCGGGTTGGCCTCGCTGTGACCCTCGGTCTTGGCGGGTTCCTGCTCCTGCGCGATCACGGCGGCGGCACCGGCAAGCACCAGCCCGGCTGCGGCGAGCGAGACGAGTAACTTCTTCATGACTGTTGTCCCCTGCTCTCTCGCTCAGCCCTTGGTTTCCGGTGCGGCAGTCGCGCCCGCAGGATGCCCGCTGCCCGAGCCCTTGTTCTTTTCCAGCACCGCCTCGGTGATCGAGTTCGGCAGCCGCCGCGGCGTCTCGATCAGCCCCAGCACCGGCATCGCGATCAGGAAGAAGGCGAAGTAGAACAGCGTTGCAAGCTGCGCCATCAGCACGTACGAGCCCTCCGCCGGGCGCGAACCCAGCCAGCCGAGGAAGACGGCGTCGGCCAGGAACAGCCAGAAGAACAGCTTGTACCAAGGCCGGTAGACGGCCGAGCGCACCTTGGACGTGTCGAGCCACGGCACCAGGAACAGCATGGCGATCGCGCCGAACATGGCGAGCACACCGCCGAGCTTCGAGTTGATCGGCCCGATGTTGAAGGTAATGGCGCGCAGGATGGCGTAGAACGGCAGGAAGTACCATTCCGGCACGATGTGCGCGGGCGTCTTCAGCGGGTTGGCGACGGTGTAGTTGTCCGGATGGCCGAGATAGTTCGGCAGGTAGAAGACGAAGTAGGCGAACACCAGCAGGAACACCACCATGCCAAGCGCATCCTTGATGGTCGCATAGGGCGTGAAGGCGACGGTGTCGGTTTTGGACTTCACATCGATGCCGGTCGGGTTGTTCTGGCCGGTGACGTGCAGCGCCCAGACGTGCAGCACGACGACGCCGGCAATCATGAACGGCAGAAGGTAATGCAGCGCGAAGAAGCGGTTCAGCGTCGGGTTGTCGACGGCGAAGCCGCCGAGCAGGAGCTGCTGGATCCAGTCGCCGACCAGCGGGATGGCCGTGAAGAAGCCGGTGATGACGGTGGCGCCCCAGAACGACATCTGCCCCCAGGGAAGCACGTAACCCATGAAGCCGGTCGCCATCATCAAGAGGTAGATGATGCAGCCCAGAATCCACAGAAGCTCGCGCGGCGCCTTGTAGGAGCCGTAGTAGAGGCCGCGGAAGATATGGACATAGACGGCGATGAAGAAGAACGACGCACCGTTGGAGTGCAGGTAGCGCAGCAGCCAACCGTTGTTGACGTCGCGCATGATCTTCTCGACCGAATCGAAGGCCAGGCCTGTCGTGTCGCTGTAGTGCATGGCGAGCACGATGCCGGTGAGGATCTGCGCCACCAGCATGATCGAAAGAATGCCACCGAACGTCCAGGCGTAGTTCAGGTTGCGCGGCACCGGATAGGCGATGAAGCTGTCATAGACCAGCCTCGGCAGCGGCAGGCGGGCGTCGAACCAGCGGCCGATGCCGGTCTTCGGCGTATAGGTGGAATGTCCCTCGCTCATGATTTCCCCCTGCCTCAGCCGATGCGGATCTTGGTATCGGAGATGAAAGAAAAGACCGGCACAGCCATGTTTTCAGGCGCCGGGCCTTTGCGGATGCGACCGGCGGTGTCGTATTGCGAACCATGGCACGGGCAGAACCAGCCGCCGAACTCACCTTCCTGACCGAGCGGAATGCAGCCGAGATGGGTGCAGACCTGGACCATGACCATCCAGGCTTCCTTGCCCGGCGTGGTGCGGTTGGCGTCGGTGGCCGGCGCGTCGGCCGGCAGGTTGGCGTTGCGGGCGATCGGGTCCTTAAGGTCGTCGAGCTTGACGTCCTCGCCGCTCTTGATCTCTTCCGGCGTGCGGTTGCGCACCACGACCGGCTTGCCGCGCCACTTCACGATCAGCGAAGAACCGGGCGTCAGCGAAGCGACATCGACCTCGACCGATGACAGCGCCAGCGTCGAGGCGTCGGGGCGCATCTGGTCGATGAACGGCCAGGCGACGGCGGCCGCGCCGACCACGCCGGCCATGCCGGTGGCGATATAAAGAAAATCGCGGCGATTGGGATCGTGGGTGTCGTCGGTTGCGCTCACGGTTGCCTGGTCCTTTCGCCTCTTCCGTGCCGCAGGGCGAGCCTTTGTCCCCACTCGCGCGCCAGCCCCACCGCGCATGGCAACGGGCTAGCGGATTCCTCCGGCATTTGGTTTCGGTTTATGCGTGACGACTGTTTTTGTCCAGACGGGTGACGCAACCATGGCAGATTGTCGCAAGGCTTTTGTGCCGTGGCCCATTCTCCCCGGCGCAGCAACGTCTTTTCCGCGGCTTTGACAGGAAGAAGGGCGGCGGCCGCGCTATTTCGCGCCGAGCCTAACCAGCACCGCGCGCGGGATACCCAAGTCGCGGATCACCGCGTCGTGACGACGAAGCCCGCACAGTTCGCGCTGGACGAAGAAGGCGTAGACGACCTCGGCCGCATCCCTGAGCAATTCGTTGCGCCGCGAATCGGCTGCGGGTGCATGTCCGCCCCCCGCGTCGTGGGCGTTGAGACGCGCGAGGCTCGCTATGGCGCGCTCCCCGGCGCGGCCGAGCGCCGACGCCTTCTCCGCCAGGATCTCCTGGCCGAGCGCATCGAACAGGACCTCCGAGACGGAAGCATTGCCGAGGTTGGATGGCGGCCTGACCGACATGGCGCCTATTCCGCCGGGCGCGTCTCTTCCAGCGCGCTTTCCTCGTTGAACAGGAAGCCGCCCGACTGGCGCTTCCACAGCCGCGCATAAAGCCCGTCCAGCGCCACCAGTTCCTCGTGCGTGCCTTCCTCGACGATACGCCCCTCGTCCAGCACCACCAGCCTATCGAGCATGGCGATGGTGGAAAGCCTGTGGGCGATGGCGATGACGGTCTTGTCCTGCATCAGCGCGTGCAGGTTTTCCTGAATCGCCGCCTCGACGTCGGAATCGAGCGCCGAAGTCGCCTCATCCAGCACCAGGATCGGCGCGTCTTTCAAAAAGACACGGGCGATCGCCACGCGCTGCCGCTGGCCGCCGGAAAGCTTGACGCCGCGCTCGCCCACATAGGCGTCGTAGCCGGCACGGTCCTTGTTGTCGCGCAGGCCGAGGATGAATTCGTGCGCTTCCGCCCGGCGCGCCGCCGCCATCACCTCGCGGTCGCTGGCGTCGGGCTTGCCCAGCCTGATGTTGTCACGCAGCGAACGGTGGAACAGCGCCGTATCCTGGCTGACCACGCCGACGGCGGCGCGCAGCGACGTCTGCGTGACCCCGGCCACGTCCTGCCCGTCGATGCGGATTTCGCCGCCCTCGAGGTCGTAGAGGCGCAGGATGAGGTTTACCAGCGTGGTCTTGCCGGCGCCGGAAGGGCCGACCAGCCCGACCTTCTCGCCCGGCCGGATGGTCAGGTCGATGCCGTCTAGCACGCCGCCGCCCTTGCCGTAGTGGAAGACGACGCCGTTCAAATCGATACGCCCGCCGCTCACGGCCAGGTCCTTCGCATCCGGCGCGTCGGTCAGGCCGAGCGGCTGCGAGATCAGCGCCTTGGAGTTCTCCAGCACGCCGAGATTGCGCAGGATGCCGTTCAACTGCATCATCAGCCGGCCGAGCAGCATGTTGAGGCGCAGCACCAGCGACAGCGTGAAGGCCACCGCGCCGACGGTGATCGCGCCTTCCACCCACAGGTCCACGGCAAAGCAGGCGATGACGGTGATCATGACGCCCGACAGCGCCGTCAGCGCGATGCGCACGCCCGTCAGACGCCGGGTGAAGGGCCTGAGTGCGCCGAGATAGATGTCGAAGCCGGAGCGGATATAGCGGTCGTCGCCGTCGGCGGAGAACAGTTTCAGCGCCTGGATGTTGGAGTAGGAATCGACGATGCGGCCGTTGATCATCGAGCCGGCCTCGGCGGTCGCCTCTGCGTGCTTGCGGATCGACGGCAGATAGATTTTCGCCAACCAGCCGAAGGCTGCGATCCAGATCACCACCAGCCCCGCCAGCCGCCAGTCCAGCCCGGCCACCAGCGCCAGCGTGGTGACGGTGTAGACGATCATGAACCAGACCACCTCGATGAAGCTTTCCATCAGGTCGCCGGTCACCTGCCCCGCCTGCCAGACCTTGGTGGCGATGCGCCCGGCGAAATCGTTCTGGAAGAAGGCGTAGGACTGGCGCGAAACGTGCCGGTGCGCCTGCCAGCGCACGAGGTTGAAGAAGCCCGGCACGATGGTCTGCTCGTCCACCAGCGCCGACAGTCCGACGATAATCGTGCGGATGACGAGCACGACCGCGACCATGAAGACCAGTTCCCGGCCGGCCGCGTTCCACAACGCCTCCCAGTTCCGTCCGCCGGCAGGCAACTGGTCGAGGATATCGACAAGCCGGCCGACGAAATAGAACAGCCCCGCCTCCACCAGCGGCGCGATGCCGCCGATGACCAGCATGGCGAAGAAGGCCAGCCGCGCCTGCCCGACATAATGCCAGATGAAGCCGGCGACCGTAGCCGGCGGGCGCAGGTCCGCCGGTTCGCGGAACGGCGAAACCCAGTCCTCGAAGCGGCGGTAGAGGGGATCGAGCAGGCTCATTGCGCACCATCGCTAGCAGATGATGTGCACATATGGCTTTCATCCATGTCCATAGAAGGGCCGATGCTCACTCCGCCGCTTCCTCCGCCACCTCCAGCTTCATCCGCGCAGCCGGTTCGTGCGGGTCGTCGTGCAGCAGGAAGCCGCCGGACTGACGCTGCCACAGTTGCGCGTAAAGGCCGCCGAGAGTGAGCAGTTCGTCATGCGTGCCCTCCTCGATGATGCGGCCCTGGTCCATGACGATCAGCCGGTCCATTGCCGCAATCGTCGAGAGCCGGTGGGCGATGGCGATGACGGTCTTGCCCTGCATCAGTCTGTAGAGGTTTTCCTGGATCGCCGCCTCGACCTCCGAATCGAGCGCCGAGGTCGCCTCGTCCAGAATCAGGATCGGCGCGTCCTTCAGCATGACGCGGGCAATCGCGATGCGCTGACGCTGGCCGCCCGACAGCTTGACGCCGCGCTCGCCGACATGCGCGTCGAAGCCGGTGCGGCCCTTGGCGTCGGCCAGACCGTCGATGAAGCCGGAGGCTTCGGCTCGACGCACCGCCTCGATCATGGCGTCCTCGCCGGCGTCGGGACGGCCGTAAAGCACGTTGTCGCGCACCGAGCGATGCAGCAGCGACGTGTCCTGCGTGACCATGCCGATGGCGGCGCGCAGCGAATCCTGCGTGACGCCGGCAATGTCCTGTCCGTCGATCAGGATGCGCCCGCCTTCCACGTCGTAGAAGCGCAGCAGGAGGTTCACCAGCGTCGACTTGCCGGCGCCCGAGCGGCCGACGATGCCGACCTTCTCGCCGGGTCGGATGGTCAGCGCCAGGTTCTCCAGCACGCCCTTGCCCTTGCCGTAGTGGAAGCGCACCGCGTCGAAGCGGATCTCGCCCTTGTCGACCGCGATGGCGCGCGCGCCCGGACGGTCCTCGACCAGACGCGGCAGCGAGATCGAGCCGATGCCGTCCTGCACCGTGCCGATGTTCTCGAACAGCGCCGACACCTCCCACATGATCCATTGCGACATGCCGTAGAGGCGCACGACCAGTCCGATCGCCACGGCGACCGCGCCGACCGTCACCACCTCGTCCAGCCAAAGCCCGATCGCCAGCGCGCCGACGCTGAGCAGCAGCAACGAGTTCAGCCCGTAGACGACGATATAGAACTGGCTGATCAGCCGCCCCTGCGCATAGGCCGTCTGCATGAACTCGGCCATGCCCTCGCGCGCATAGTCGGATTCCCGCCTTCCATGCGAGAACAGCTTGACCGTCTGGATGTTGGTGTAGCTGTCGACGATGCGCCCCGTCATCAGCGAGCGTGCGTCGGCCTGTGCCTGCGAGACGGAGCCGAGCCGCGGAATGAAATGGCGCAGCGCCACCAGATAGCCGGCGAGCCATAACGCCATCGGCACCGCCAACCGCCAGTCGGACGAGCCGACGATGACGAGGATGCCGATGAAATAGACGACGACATAGTTCAGCACCTCGGCGAACTTGATCACCGTCTCGCGCACGGCGAGCGCGGTCTGCATCAGTTTTGTAGCGATGCGGCCGGCGAACTCGTCCTGATAGAAGGCCATCGACTGCTTGATAAGGTAGCGGTGCACCTGCCAGCGGATGCGCATCGGATAGTTGCCGAACAGCGTCTGGTAGGTGTTGAACGACGACAGCATGACGGCAGCCGGCAGGAACACGGCGACGACCAGCACCATTCCGGCCAGCTTCCACCATTCCGTTTGCAGGAAGGTGTCGCGGTTCTGCGCCGACAGCCAGTCGACGATGTGGCCGAGGAAGCCGAACATCCACACTTCCATGATGGCGATCAGCGCCATCAGGACGGCGGCCAGAAGCACGAAGGGCCATGCCGGCCTGGTGAAATGCCAACAGAAGGCCCACAGCGTACGCGGCGGCTCGCCGGGCTCCGCAACGGGAAACGGATCGAGCCGCTTTTCAAACCAGGAAAACATCATTTTGCTCATCTAATCTATGCGGGCAATCGATACGGGTCGCCGCTCAGGCCGCCCGCGCATGAAATACGTCATGACCGGCCGCCCCGGACGAATCGCCCGGGGCGGCCTGCTTGTCTCGGCCAATATAGGGAAGCGACGAGGCTTCGCCGACCGGCGCATCCGCCGTCGCCTTGCCCTTGCCGCCGTCGCGCCGCACCAGCCGCATGAGCCGCCTGACCAATGAAGGCCGGCTGTAATCCGGCACCGCGCGCGAAAAATCGACGTCCGGCAGCATGCCGCGGTGCGGCCGGCGGCGGACCTCGGCATGCGCGGCGGACGAATGCGTCTCGCCGATCAGCAGCGCCCAGGTCGCCAGTTTGCGTTCGTGCAGGCTTCTCGAGCCGGAAATTCTACAGGGATCGAACATGGATCCATCCTCCAGGGAAAAAACTGAATGAAATGACGGGCGCGCGCCTTCGGCTCCGACAGAGCCGGACACGGAACGCGACGACGGAAACGCTTGGCGCGGGGCGGAATGCCCCTTGGACAGAGAAAACGGCATAGCGGGATATCCTTCGAAACCGGGATCAGGTTTCGGCGGAAGCCGCGGACGTGCTCAGGAACTTAAAGAGAAAGCGTCGAACCGGATTCCGCCGTTCAGGCGGCGAGCCCAAATGCTGGACGGAGCCAAGCGGAAGGGCGGTGGATGTCTACGGTCATCATGTGTTCCATGCCGTCCTCCTTCGGTTCGAGTTGACAACGGGCGCTTCATACACGCATTCGCGGAAGATGACCATACGGAAGCCGGCCGCTCCTGACAGCCACCGCCGCCCTGTGGCCGATCTGCCACGCCGCAAGAACAGCCGGACATGAAGCACGACCTGCGCATCGCCCTCTACCAACCCGATATCGCCGGCAACACCGGCACCATCCTGCGCTTCGCCGCCTGCATGGGACTGGCCGTCGATATCGTCGAGCCGGCCGGCTTCGACCTCTCCGACCGCAACCTCAGGCGCGCCGGCATGGACTATCTCGAAATGGCGGCGCTGACCCGGCACGTCGACTGGGACGGCTTCGAGCACTGGCGCCGCCGCGCGGGCCGCCGGCTGGTGCTTCTCACGACCAAAGCCGCCCTGCCCTATACGGATTTCGCCTTCGCCGACGGCGACGTGCTTTTGTTCGGCCGCGAATCCGCAGGCGCGCCGGACAAAGTTCATGAAGCGGCGGACGCACGCCTGCTGATCCCGATGCCCGGCGGCGGCCGCAGCCTCAATCTCGCGCTGTCGGTCGCCATGGTCGGCGGCGAAGCGATGCGGCAACTCGGCTGAGCGCACCGCCAGCCCGTCCATTCTCACCCGGATGCGCATCGTCCTTCTCCGCCTTTGCAATGCCTGCATTTATCGCTACAACCTTGACTTAACTTGAGGTCAAGCGAAAATCCGAAAGGCGAAATTCCATGGCGCTGGCGAAGGAACTGACGGTCGGTCAGGTGGCGATGCGCGCCGGCGTCGCCGTCTCGGCGCTGCACTTCTACGAGACGCGCGGCCTGATCCGCTCGCATCGCACCGCCGGCAACCAGCGCCGCTACGGCCGCGACGTGCTGAGGCGGGTCGCCATCATCCGCATCGCGCAGGAGGTCGGCATTTCGCTGGCCGACATCGCCGCCGCGCTCGATTCGCTGCCTGAAGGGCGCACGCCGACGCGGGCGGATTGGAATCTGCTTTCAAGCGCATGGCGCGACGACCTCGACCACCGCATCAACCAGTTGAAGAAACTGCGCGACGGGTTGAGCGACTGCATCGGCTGCGGCTGCATGTCGATCGACAAATGCCCGCTCAGGAATCGCGAGGACCGGCTGGCGAAACAGGGAACCGGCGCACGGAGGCTGCTGGTCAAGCCGGCGGGTTGAAGCCTCGGCGACGCCTGTTCGGAAAGGAATCGCGCCCCCGAAGCCTGTTGCATTCGCGCCACAGCAACGAACTTTGGCTCATCCGGACGTCTGTTGGACACACCCGCGTCCAGATTGAGGCTATGAGCGGCACGAACGGCTTTCGCCGCCTCACCTTTCGTTCTCAGGCAGCACATCTTACTTATGACTTTTCGATTTTCCCGCCGCCGGATCCTGATCGGCTCCTCCCTCGTCGGTGCCGCCGCGCTGGCGGGCTGCACCAGCGTTCCGGCACCCTCCCTTCAAGCCGAGGCGGCGCCCCGCTTTCCTCCGCCGCCCGCCCCACCAGAGCCGCCTCCTGCGGTCGATTATCAAGCGGCTTACGCGGCGGTGGACGACGGCGGCTTTTCGCTGCCGGCCATTCCCTACACCAAGGTGGACGCCCGCTTCCTGCGCCAGACGGTGCCGAACCCGACCGGCGAGCCCGCCGGCACACTGGTCGTCAACACCGAGGAAAAATTCCTCTATTTCGTGCAGAAGGACGGCACGGCGCTGCGCTACGGCGTCGGGCTGGGCCGGCAGGGCTATTCCTGGAAAGGCCGCGCCGTCGTGCAGTGGAAGCGCAAATGGCCGACCTGGACTCCGCCGGATACCATGATCCAACGCGACCCCAAGCTGGAGAAATGGCGCCAGGGCATGCCGCCCGGCCTCTCCAACCCGCTCGGCTCGCGCGCCCTCTACATCTTCAAGGACGGGCAGGACACGCTCTACCGCATCCACGGCTCGCCGGAGTGGCGCTCCATCGGCAAGTCGGCCTCGTCCGGCTGCGTGCGCATGTTCAATCAGGATGTGATGGATCTCTACGAGCGCGTGCCAAGCAAGACGCCGTTGCTCGTCGTCTGATCCGGTGCCTCGCCCGCGGCTCAATCCGCCGCCGGCAGCCTGCGGATGGTGAACTCGATGACGTCGCCCGGTCGCTCGAACCAACTCTCGATGGCGGTCCAGTAAGCCTGCTTGGGCCAGCGCTCGAACCATTCCCGCGCCTTGAGCCGGGCGTCGGAGCGCGGCAGCACGAACGTCTCGCGCAAAAAGCCGTCGCGCGGCATGCGCTCCCTTTCGGCGCGGCTGCGGTCCAACTGCTTCTTCAGCCCGTCGAGCGGCGGTCGTGCAGGAGTGCGCACGGAAGAACTCCTTGACCCAGTTCAAAGAGAGATTAGGGGTCGCCTCGGTAAAAGACGAGTCATTTGTCGGACACGACGTCCCTGAGCGGAGAATGCATTTGGAACGGCCGGACATACCGGCGGGGTTGCCCGCCGACATCGAAGACAGGAAGCAGCGCGCGCGCGCCTGGTTCGAGGAGTTACGCGACCGCATCTGCGCCGCCTTCGAAGGGATCGAGGACGAATTGGCTGGGCCGCAGGCTTCGTGGGAACCCGGCCGATTCGAGAAAACCCCCTGGCTGCGCGACGGGGGCCCCGATGGCGAGGACCACGGTGGCGGCACCATGTCGGTCATGCACGGACGCGTCTTCGAGAAGGTCGGCGTGCATACGTCCACCGTCCACGGCGAGTTTTCGCCCGAATTCCGCAAGCAGATCCCCGGCGCGGAGGAAGACCCGCGTTTCTGGGCCAGCGGCATCTCGCTGATCGCCCACCCGTGGAACCCGAACGTGCCGGCCGTGCACATGAACACCCGCATGGTGGCCACCACGCGCCATTGGTTCGGCGGCGGCGCCGACCTGACGCCGGTGCTCGACCGGCGCCGCACGCAGGACGATCCCGACAGCCTCGCCTTCCATCGCGCCATGCGCTTCGCCTGCGAGAAGAACGCGGGCGTTGCCGACTACGATCGCTTCAAGACCTGGTGCGACGAGTATTTCTTCCTGCCGCACCGCAACGAGGCGCGCGGCATCGGCGGCATCTTCTTCGACTGGCAGCATTCACCCGACGAGAAAGGCGGCTGGGATGCCGACTTCGCCTTCGTGCAGGATGTCGGCCGCGCCTTCCTGGTCGTCTACCAGCATCTCCTGCGCGCCAACCTGAACGCCAACTGGACCGACGCCGACCGCGAGGAGCAATTGGTGCGGCGCGGCCGCTACGCCGAATTCAACCTGCTCTACGACCGGGGCACCATTTTCGGCCTGAAAACCGGCGGAAACGTCGCCTCCATCCTGTCCTCCCTGCCCCCGGCGGCGAAATGGCCGTGACGATCACGATTCGCCCTTCGGCGATTTCCGATGCAACTTCGTCCGCCCCTTCGTGTTAAGCTGGGCCAGAACAAGGAAAGGAGGAAAGCCATGAAGGAATTTTACTGTGGCTCGCTCGTCCCCGGCTGCGAGTGGCATACGCGCGCGGAGGACGAGGCCGAGGTCATGCGCCGCGCCGTGGAGCACATGCGCGAGACGCATGGCGAAACCATCATCCGCGAGACGATGATCGAAGCGATCCGCTCACGCATCGAGAAGGCGCGCGACGCGGCTTGAGGCGACGGACGGCCCGTTGTCAGGACCGGCTTTTCATTTGCAAGTCTGAGGCATGGATTCCCGACACGCGCCGCTCCCTTCGGTCGCTCACGCGGTCGAGAATGACGATCTTCGCTGCTCGTCTCCGCCAATCGCTGACGTTGCAGATGAGCGAAGACGTAAAAGCAATCCGTCATTCCCGACCGCATGAGGGAGCAGAGCCACCGGAGCGTGTCAGGAATCCACGTCTCGGACCCGAAGAAACAAAGCCTTTTCAGAACTTTACGCGAAAACCGGAATCAGTTTCCGATCTCGCTCCGTGCGCGTTCCAGCAGCGCTTCCCGGCCGAGCGCAAAACCCGATTCGATCCACGCCGTCTCCAGCGCCTTGAGCGTTTCGCCGAGTTTCGGCCCCGACGCCATGCCGAGCGCGGCAAGGTCCGCGCCCTTCAGCGGAAACACCGGCCGCCGCCATTTGACGGCGAAGGCAAGCAGGCGCGAAAAACCGCCAGCTTCCATCATCGCGCCATCGTCTTCGGCGGCGCGCGTGCGGGCCGCGGCCAGCGACAGGCGCAGCCGATCCCTGATACCGTCGGCATCGCCGCGATACAGTGTCTTGGCCAACGTCGCTTCCGTCGTCGTGGCGGCGACGGGTTCGGTCAGCGCCCAGCGTTGCAGGCGATTCGATTCTGCTATGGAGAGCCTGAGCCGCTCCGCCAGCGCTTTCATGCGCGCGGCGTCCGGCGGCACGACCGCTTCCAGCCGCAGCAGCGCGTCCGGCGCCCAGCCGAGATCGCTCCCGGTTCGCACCAGCCCGTGAATGGCGTCGATGCCCCATTTCTCGCTCTCCGGCAGGATGCGCGTCAGCACGCCGGCTTGACGCATCCACAACAGCGCGCGCGACGGGTCGGGCGCTGAAAGCAGTTTCTTCAGTTCCACCCACACGCGCTCGACCGAGAGCCGGTCGAGCCCATCCTTCAGCCGCGCGCAGGCTTTCAGGCCCTCGGCGTCAGGCCGCCCTTCCCCATACCAGGCGAAGAAGCGGAAAAAGCGCAGGATGCGCAGATAATCCTCGCGGATGCGCGCTTCGGCATCGCCGATGAAACGCAGCCGCCGCGCCTCGAGGTCGGCCACGCCGCCGACCAGGTCGATCACCGTGCCGTCCGCCTCTGCATAGAGCGCGTTGATGGTGAAGTCGCGGCGCTCGGCGTCGGCCTTCCAGTCGCGTCCGAAAGAGACTTTCGCGTGCCGTCCGTCGGTTTCGACATCGGCGCGCAGCGTCGTCACCTCGAACGGGTGTCCTCCGGCCACCACCGTCACCGTCCCGTGCTCGATGCCGGTCGGCACCGCCTTGAACCCCGCCGTCTCCGCGCGCCGCACGGTCTCCTCGGGCAAGGTCGTGGTGGCGATGTCGACATCCGCCACCTTCTGGCCGAGCAGCGCGTTGCGCACCGCGCCGCCGGCGATGCGTGCCTGCTCGCCACCCTCGCAAAGCACGGCGAGCAGTTTTTGCAGGTGCTTGTCTCGCAGCCAGTCGGCTCTGTCGGCGATGGAAACCGGCGCGCTCACGCATAAAGCCTTTCGTAGAGGGTGCGGATGATGCCGGCCGTCACGCCCCAAATGCGGTTGCCGTCATAGGGCATCTCGTAGAAGAACCATTCGAGGTCCTGCCAGAACCGACTGTCGCGGCGATGGTTGGCCGGGTCCAAGAGGAAGGACAGCGGCACCTCGAAGGCGGCGTCCACCTCGGCCGGATTGAGGGTGAGATGGAAACCCGGCTTCACGACCGACAATATGGGCGCGATGCGATAGCCGGACCCGGAGACGTAGTCCGGCATCCGGCCCACCACGTCGACGAAGCCCGCTTCCAGCCCGACCTCCTCGCTGGCCTCGCGCAGCGCCGCAGCCTCCGGCGATACGTCGCCGGGATCGATCCGCCCGCCGGGAAACGCCACCTGTCCCGTGTGGTTGCGCAGCGTCTCGGCGCGCTTGGTCAACAGCAGCGTCGCCTCCTTCCCATGATCCACCACCGGGATCAGCACCGCCGCATCGCGCAGCGGTTCGTCGCGCAAGGTGAGCCGCGGATGGCCCGGATTGAATCGGTAATCGCCGTACTGATCGGCCGGGTCGAACGGCTGCTGGCGCGCCGCCCTGGCGCGGAAATCCTCGGCCGAGAACGGCGGGGCGGCCTGCTGGTCCATCACGCGCTCAGCCTCGCCAGCCGCTCGGCCGGCATGACCGGGAAGACGCCCCCGCGCGAACGCACGGCAAACATCGCCGTTCCGTCCACGTCGATCTCCTCGCCGTGGCCGACCAGTTCGTACATCACCGGCCGCGCCACCAGCGCCTCCAGCCGGCCGCGCACCAGGACATAGGGCTTCAGGCCGCCCGTCTCCGCCTCGTCGACGAAGCGCAGCGGATGATCAGGCCCCGCCTCGACCACGTCGCCGACATTGGTGCGGAAGGTGATGGCCTGATCGTCACCCTGGCCGGAGACGTTCACCTCCACCGCGACGAACGGCGCGTCGACGACGCGGATGCCGACACGCTCGACCGGCGTCACCAGATAGGTGTTGCCGTCCTCGTCCTTGCGCAGCACGGTGGAGAAAAGCTGCACCAATGGCGCCCGGCCGATCGGCGTGCCCATGTAGAACCATGTGCCGTCCGGCCTGATTTCCATGTCGATGTCGCCGCAGAACGGCGGGTTCCAGCGCTCCACCGGCGGCAATCCCTTGCCGGCCCGCGCCGCGCGCGAAATAAGCGCTTCCAGCCCGCGCGCATCGGCGGCGGCGGTCAGGCTGTCATTGTCCTGTCGATCGGCCATCGTCACGAAATAGTCACTGTTGACGCGCTTGTCAGCCGGGGTCCGTGATTTAAGTTCTGCGGTAAACTAAGGTCCATTCTGGAGCCGAGCGGAGCCGATTCGCAGACAGGCGCAAACCAAAACGAGGTTGATGCTGCATGAGCGTTATCGTCAAGGAAAGCCCGATCAGCGAAAAAGACATGGTGGCCGAGGCCGAGCGGGCGCTGGCCGACATTTCGCGCATCCGCGACGGCGTCGGCCGCGTCATCTTCGGCCAGGAAAGCGTGGTGGAACGCACGCTGGTGGCGTTGCTGGCCGGCGGCCACGCGCTGCTGGTCGGCGTACCGGGCCTCGCCAAGACCAAGCTGGTGGAGACGCTGGGCATCGTGCTGGGGCTCGACGCCCGCCGCATCCAGTTCACGCCCGACCTGATGCCGTCCGACATCCTCGGTTCCGAGGTGATGGAGCAGGACGAGACGGGCAAGCGCTCCTTCCGCTTCATCCGCGGGCCGATCTTCGCGCAGTTGCTGATGGCCGACGAGATCAACCGCGCCTCGCCGCGCACGCAGTCGGCGCTGCTGCAATCCATGCAGGAATACCACGTCACCGTCGCCGGCGCCCGCCACGACCTGCCCTCGCCCTTCCATGTGCTCGCAACGCAGAACCCGCTGGAGCAGGAAGGCACCTATCCGCTGCCCGAAGCCCAGCTCGACCGCTTCCTGATGCAGGTCGACATCCTCTATCCCGACATCGAGGCCGAGCGGCGCATCCTGCTCGAAACCACCGGCGTCGACGAAGCCAAGGCGCTCAACGTCGTCCAGCCCGAGCGGCTGAAGGAAATCCAGACGCTGATCCGCCGCATGCCGATGCCCGAAAGCGTGGTCGAGGCGATCCTTGCGCTGGTGCGCTCGGCGCGCCCCGGCCAGGGGCATGAGGAGACCGACAAGCATGTCGCCTGGGGCCCCGGCCCGCGCGCCAGCCAGGCGCTGACGCTGTGCGCCCGCGCCCGCGCCCTCTATGACGGGCGGCTCGCCCCTTCCATCGACGACGTGCGCGCGTTGGCCGAGCCGGTGTTGCAGCACCGCATGGCGCTGACGTTCGCCGCGCGGGCCGAAGGCATGAGCGTGCGCGACGTGGTGGCGAAACTTGTGAAAGGCCTTGGATGATCCGTATCGGCGAGGCGCAGGCACCGGTCGCGATCCGCGACGCGCTCGCCCGTGGCCGGCAGCGGGCCGCCTATGTGCCCGACCTGCTGGTCGAGGCGCGCCGCATCGTCAACACCGTGATTTCCGGCTGGCACGGCCGCCGCAAGCAGGGCATCGGCGAGAATTTCTGGCAATTCCGGCCCTATTCCGAGGGTGAATCGGTCAACCGCATCGACTGGCGCCGCTCCGCCCGCGACGACCATACCTATGTGCGCGACCGCGAATGGGAGGCCGCCCACACGGTCTGGCTCTGGGCCGACCCCTCGCCTTCCATGCTCTACAAATCCGCCGGCGCCGGCGTTTCCAAGGAATCGCGCGCGCTGGTGCTGGCGCTGGCCCTGGCCGAGCTTCTGTCGCGTTCGGGCGAGCGCATCGCCTGGCCCGGCCTCACCGATCCCTTCACCAGCCGTAACGGCGCCGAGCGCATCGCAGCCCATCTGATGCACGCCGCCGCACTGCCCGCGCGGCCCGACCTTTCCGCCGTCCGCCGTTTCTCCGACGTGGTTCTGGTCTCGGATTTCCTCGACCCGGCCGAGGAAACCATCGCCTGGCTGGACGTGCTCGCCCGCCACGGCGCCCGCGCCCACCTGATCGAGATCGCCGACCCGGCGGAGGAGAATTTTCCCTATGCCGGGCGCACGGAATTCACCGATCCCGAGACCGGCGAAAAGCTGACCGCCGGCCGCGCCGAACGGCTGGCCGACGCCTATCGCGCCCTCTACCGCGCCCGCCGCGCCGAACTGGCCGGCTGGTGCAAGCGGCTCGGCTGGAGTTTCACCACCAACCACACCGACCGGCTGGCCTCGGACGCGCTGGTGCGCGTCCATATGGCGATGGGCGATGACGGCGGCTACGGCGGGAAGGTCGTGGCATGACGCGCGCTATTTCAAGCCCGGTTCGAAATAGCCGAAACCGACGCTGCCCCTCGCCTGCCTGCCGGCATCCTCTCCCCGTAAACGGGGAGAGGAGACAAGCGGCAACGCTGGCGCCCCCCTCTCCCCGTTTACGGGGAGAGGGTAAGGGTGAGGGGCAACGCCGCCCAGTGGCGATTTGCGAAAGGCAGCCATCATGAGTTGGCTGCCGCTTTCCTTCGGCGCGCCGATGGTGCTGTGGGGGCTGATCGCCCTGCCGGTAATCTGGTGGCTGCTGCGCCTCACCCCGCCCAAGCCGCAGACGGAAATCTTCCCGCCGCTGAAGATCCTCGCCCGCGTGCTGAAGCGCGAGGAAACGCCGCAGCAGAGCCCATGGTGGCTCACCCTGCTGCGCTTGTTGCTGGCGGGTCTGGTCATCGCCGCACTTGCCGAGCCAGTCTGGAATCCACGCGAAAAACTGCCGACCGGCGGTGCTGCGCTGGCGCTCGTCATCGACAGCGACTGGGCGGCCGCCCCCGACTGGGCCAAGCGCGTCGCCACCGCCGAGCGGCTCGTCAACGACGCCGAGCAGACCGGCGTACCGGTGGTGATCGCCTTCACCGCCGAGAAGCCGAATGCCGAGATCGGCCCCTTCGACGCCGCCGGCGCGCTCGACAAATTGCGCGCCACCAAGCCGCGCCCCATTCCGACCGACCGTCCCGCCGTCTTCGCGCGCGTCGCCGAGACGCTGAAAAGCCTGCCCGGCGCCAGCGTCGCCGTGCTGGCCGACGGGTTGGCGGCGAAGGACGACGAGGCTGCCTTCCGCGCCCTGCTCGGCGACAACGTCGGCCATGTCCTGTGGGCGGTACCGGACCGCATTGCGGCCATCGGCCTCACGGCCACCGAAAACGACGTGGACGGCTTTCGCCTGACCGCCATCCGCGCGCCGGGCGATCCGGCGCCCGCGCAGGCAAGCGCCGGCGCCTTCGACGACAAGGGCCGCCGCATCGCCGACGCGACGCTGACCTTCGGCCCCGGCGAGACGGTTGCCACCGGCACGATGAAAGTGCCGTTCGAACTGCGCAACGATTTCTCCTCCATTGCCCTCGACGGCGAACGGCAGGCGGCGGCGGTGCGCGTGCTGGACGAAAGCTCGAAGCGCCGCCGCGTCGGCCTCCTGTCGCAGACCGACGCCGATCAGGCGCAGCCGCTTTTGTCGCCGCTCTTCTACATCCGTCGCGCGCTCTCGCCTTTCGCCGATCTGGTCGAACCGTCAAGCGCCGATCTTGCCGACGCCATCCCGCAAATCCTCGACCAGAAGCCGGCGATGATCGTCATGGCCGACATCGGCACCATTCCCGAACAGGTCAGGCCGCGCCTGACCGAATGGGTGGAGAACGGCGGCACGCTGCTGCGTTTCGCCGGGGCGCGGATGGCGGCCGCCAGCGGCGACGACGACCTTTTGCCGGTGCGCCTGCGCACCGGCGAGCGCAACCTCGGCGGCGCCCTGTCGTGGACGACGCCGCAGCCGGTGGCGGAATTTCCCAAGACCGGCCCGTTCGCCGACCTGACGCCGCCCAACGAAGTAACCGTTTCGCGACAGGTGTTGGCCGAGCCCTCGCCCGACATCGTCGACCGCACCTGGGCCAACCTCGCCGACGGCACACCGTTGGTCACGGGCCTAAAGAAAGGCAAGGGCACGCTGGTGCTGTTCCACGTCACGCCCGAGGCGACATGGTCGAACCTGCCGATCTCCGGCTCTTTCGTCGAGATGCTGCGCCGCATCGTGCAGCTGTCGCACAACCAGGGCAGCATCGCCGCTCCCGCCGGGCAGGCGGCGGCAGCCCTTGCCCCGTACCGCATGATCGATGCCAGCGGCACGCTGGTGCCGCCGACGCCGGACGCGCGGCCGCTGACGCCCGCCGCGAACGCGCCCGTCACGCAGGAAAATCCGCCCGGCCTCTACGGCTCCGAGGCCGGCGTCGTCGCCCACAACCTGCTTGCCGCCGACGCCACCTTCGCGCCGCTGGCGCGGCCGAAACTTTCGGTACCGGTAACAACCGTGCGCTACGCCTTCGACGAGCAGCAGCACCTGAAGGGTCCGCTGGTGGCCGCCGCTCTGGCATTGCTGCTCCTCGACACGCTGGCGGTGTTCTGGATGGGCGGCGTCTTTACCCGCCGCCGCCGTGCCGCGGCAGCGACGACGGCGGCGCTCGCCCTCGTCGGCCTTTGCCTGCTCGGCGGCGTCGACCGCGCCCATGCCGACGATTCGAAGCCGGGCGACGACGCGGCCATCGCGGCGGTGGAAAAAACCCGCCTCGCCTACGTTCTGACCGGCGTGCCGGGCGACGATTCCATCAGCCGCGCCGGGCTCGAGGGGCTGACCCGCTTCCTCATCGAAAAGACCGCGCTGGAACCGGGCGAGCCGGCCGGCGTCGACATCGCCAAGGACGAACTCGCCTTCTACCCGCTGATCTACTGGCCGGTCGATCCGGCCGCACCCATGCCAAGCCAGGCCGCGATCGCCCGCATCGACGCCTATATGAAGCAGGGCGGCACGGTGCTGTTCGACACTCGCGACCAGTATTCGAGCGGCATCGGCGGCGACGGCGCCGCCAGCCCCGCCACAGAGCGGTTGCGCGATATTTTGGCCAATCTCAACGTGCCGCCGCTGGAGCCGGTGCCGGCCGACCACGTGCTGACGAAGTCCTTCTACATTCTTCCGCAGTTCCCCGGCCGCTTCAACGGCAGCCCGCTGTGGGTGGAAGCCTCGCTCGACGCCTCCAATGCCGACAACCGGCCGGTGCGCACCGGCGACGGCGTGACGCCGATCATGATCACTGCCAACGACTTCGCCGGCGCCTGGGCCATCGACGCCAACGGCGATCCGCTGTTCCCGACGGTGCCGCCCGACCCGGACCAGCGCATCTACGCGCTGCGCGCCGGCGTCAACATCGTCATGTATATGCTGACCGGCAACTACAAGTCCGACCAGGTGCACGTGCCGATCCTGCTGGAAAGGCTGGGGCAGTAGGATGCTGGATCGCTCGCGCATCATGAGTGCCCCTCACCCTTACCCTCTCCTCGCGAAGAGCGGGGAGAGGGGGATCGCCAATGGTGCGGCCATGCGCCTCTCCCCGTTCTTACGGGGAGAGGCTGCCGGCAGGCAGGTGAGGGGCGGCGCTGACCTCTCATGGTGGGCCCCATGAACTGGTCCGTCTCCTTCGAGCCGCTGTTCTCCTGGCCGCTGGTCGCCGCTGGGCTGATGCCGCTTGCCCTTTTGGCACTCCTCGGCCTGTGGCTGCGCCAGCGCGGCGCCTGGTTGCGGCTGGCGGCCCTTGCGGCGCTGGCTCTGGCGCTGATCAATCCGGTCTTCCTCGACGAGCAGCGCGAGCCGCTGAAAAGCGTCGTCGCGGTCGTAGTGGACCGCAGCCAGAGCCAGGATATCGGCGACCGCGCCAAGCAGACCGACGAGGCGCTTGCCGGCCTGAAGCAGCGCCTCGCGCGCTTCCCGCAATTCGATGTGCGCGTGGTCGAGGCCGGCAAGGCCGAGGCTGCCGAGGACCGCACCGAGACGCGCCTGTTCTCGGCCCTGAACGGCGCCTTGCGAGACGTGCCGCCGTCGCGCATCGGCGGCGTGGTGATGATCACCGACGGCCAGGTGCACGACGCGCCTGCCGGCACGCCGGAGTTCGCCGCCCCCCTGCACGCGCTGATTACCGGGCATGAGAAAGAAAAGGACCGTCGCATCCGCTTCGAGAAGGCGCCGCGCTTTGGCCTCGTCGGCAAGCCGCTCGACATGACCTATCGCGTCATCGCCTCGGACGGCGAGAGCGGCCCGGTCGAGGTGCGCGTCTCGGTCAACGGCCAGCAGGTCGCGGTCGAGCGCGCCTTCATCGGCCAGGAAATGCCCTTGCAGGTCACGGTGCCTAACGCCGGCCGCAACATCGTCGAACTCGCCATCCCCAAGGAAGAAGGCGAACTCACCGAGGCCAACAACCGCGCGATCGCATTGGTGGACGGCATTCGCGAGAACCTGCGCGTGCTGCTGGTTTCGGGCGAGCCGCATGCCGGCGAGCGCACATGGCGCAACCTTTTGAAGTCGGACGCCTCCGTCGATCTCGTCCACTTCACCATCCTGCGGCCGCCGGAAAAACAGGACGGCACGCCGATCAACGAACTGTCGCTGATCGCTTTCCCGACGCGCGAACTGTTCGTGGAAAAGATCAACCAGTTCGACTTGATCATCCTCGACCGCTACCAGCACCGCGACGTGCTGCCGATCCTCTATTACGACTACATCGCCGAATATGTCGAAAAGGGCGGCGCGCTGCTGATCGCCGCCGGGCCGGAATATGCCGGCGACGCCACCATCGCACGTACGCCGCTGATGGCGGCCCTGCCCGCGCTTCCGGACGGCAACGTCATCGACAAGGCCTTCTATCCGCGCCTGACCGATCTCGGCAAACGCCATCCGGTGACGCGCGGCCTCGACGGTTCGGCCAGCGAACCGCCGCACTGGAGCCGCTGGTTCCGCACCATCGGGGTCGACAATCCGGAAGGCGAAGTGGTGATGAAGGGGGCCGACGACCGGCCGCTTCTGGTGCTCGACCGCAAGGGCGAAGGCCGCGTCGGCATGCTCCTGTCGGACCAGGGCTGGCTGTGGGCGCGCGGCTACGAAGGCGGTGGCCCGCATGTGCAGCTCTATCGCCGCATCGCCCACTGGCTGATGAAGGAGCCGGAACTGGAGGAGGAGCGGCTGACCGCCGACGGGCGCGGCATGGTGCTTGAAATCCGCCGCCAAACGATGAGCGACGATCCCGGCGCTGCCAAGGTCATCACGCCGTCCGGCAAGGCGATGACGGTAAAACTGTCGAAATCGGAGCCAGGCGTCTTCACCGGCTCCGCCGAAGTGCCCGAGATCGGGCTTTACCAGGTCGCCAACGGCGACCTGACGGCGCTCGCCCATGTCGGCCCGGTCAATGCGCCGGAATTCGCCGACGTCGTCTCGACCGGCGAGAAGCTGAAACCCGCAGCCGACGCCACCGGCGGCAGCGTGCGCCGGCTGGCGCGCGAGGGGCTCACCGGCACCTCGATCACGCTGCCGGCGATCGTGCCGGTGCGCGCGGCGGGCGAAGATTCGGGCGACGACTGGATCGGCCTTCGGACGACCGACGACAGCGTGCTCAAGGCCGTTTCCCGCGTACCGCTGTTCGGCGGCTTCCTCGGCCTCGGCCTGCTGCTGCTGGCGCTGGGGAGCATGTGGTATAGGGAAGGAAGGTAGCCACTTCTTTCCCTCCCCCTTGAGGGAAGGGTGGCAGGCCGAAGGCCTGTCGGGAGGGGTCCTTGGCCGTAAAGCGAGGGGGTACTTGCGTCGGAGCGGTTGAGGCAACCCCTCCCGCCTCGCTTCGCTCGGCACCCTCCCCTCAAGGGGGAGGGGAAATGGCCCTATTCCTCCGGCTCCACCGTAAACATCAGCGGATAACCGGCAGCCTTGCCGGCATCGGTGGCGCGCGTGGCCTTGGTTTCGGCGACGTCCCTGGTGAAGACGGCGACCACGCAGACGCCGCGCCGATGCGCGGTGATCATCACCCGCTGCGCCTGGTCTTCGCTCAGGCGGAACTCGGCCTTGAGCACGCGCACCACGAATTCACGCGGCGTGAAATCGTCATTGATCAGGATGACCTTGTAAAGTTTCGGCCGCTCGATCTTCGGCTTGCTGCGCACGCGCGGCTTGACGACGGTATCGTCGTCACCAACCATGCGTGGGGAGCCGTCATCCATCGTCGTGTCTCGACCGCAACCGTGAACCGCGCGTCCCGCCGCGCGGCCTTACGCATCAGATAGACCTCGGCGCCGCATTTACCAGCCCCGAACGCATGAAGGCCGGCCCGACTGAACGGACCGGCCTCCAACGCCGAAACGTCCTGCGGGGGGATGCAGGACGTCAGGCTTTCTTGTGCTTGTGATGGACCACATGGTGCTTGTGGTGCACGATCTTGTGCTTGTGGTGGACCACATGATGCTTGTGGTGCATGACGTGATGCTTGTGATGAACCGGCGCGGCATCGGCGGCGGAAACACCGACGACCGGCGAGAACGCGAGTGCGGCGGCGAGACCCAGCGCGGGCAGAAATACCTTCTTCATGTTCATGATCGTGTTCCTGGATGGAGGAGGGAAAGCCTTGAGGGGCCTGGGGGCTAGCAGTTGGGTGCGGCGGCGAACTCCGCCGCACCGGAAGGCGCTTTGGAACCGCTCGCGGCGGTTCCCCGCGAGCGACTTACGACGCCTTCTTGGCGGCCTTCGGAGCCTTCTTGACCACCTTCTTGTGGTGGTGGGCGGCCTTCTTGTGCTTCTTGATGACCTTGTGCGTCGCCTTCTTGGCGGTGGTCGCAGCCGGGGCAGCGGCCGTCGTGGTCGCCGCGGCGGCGGTCGTGGCAGCCGCATTGGCGGTGCCGACCAGCGGCATCGAGAAGGCGAGGGCAACGGCGAGGCCGACGGCGGAAAGCAGGGTCTTCTTCATGATTTGGTTCCTTTCGTGCAGGCTGACGGGGACTCACCGGTCGGGATCGACCGGTGCCACCCCAAGGAGCTTCAGCGCATTCGCGAACATCCGGATGCCCTGCGCCTGTTTCCTCTCGGCGCAGTACCGGGTGCCCCTCTTCTGGAGCGCCTTCGCCGCAGCGACCTGCGTCGCCTTGGCATGGGTTTCGATGGCTTCGTCGACCTGTCGACTGAGCCGGCGGCAAAGTTCGCTCCGGGCGGAGGCCGCTTTCGGATGCGTCTGGGAAGGCGCGGCGACGGCGAGCGATACGCCGAAGAGCACTCCCATTGCTGCGACCGAAAAGACACGCATGGCCGGTTCCCGGTTCCGGAACGATCTGCCGCGACCGCTCGTCTGATCGCGACGGTACCGTTATGCCTTTGATTCTTTTCGCTGGTTTTTCCGGATTGTTGAATTTTGTTTCTGTATTGTTTCAGCCGTCGCGTTCCGCGCGAAGCGGCCTAAAATATGCCCGAAAGACGACGGCAAGGACGACCATGCGCATGATCGGGGAAACGCATCGGTGAAAGCAGAGCCACACATCCTGGTTGTCGACGACGACAAGGGCATCCGCGATCTCCTTCAGGAGTTTTTCCGCAAGCGCGGTCTGCGCGCCTCCGTCGCCGGCGACGGTGCCGAGATGGAAGCGCTGATGCGCCGCACCGAGGTCGACCTCGTCGTGCTCGACGTCATGCTGCCCGGCAGGAGCGGGCTGGAACTGTGCCGCGACCTGCGGGCGCGCGGCTCTTCCGTTCCCGTCATCATGCTGACGGCCGTCAACGAGACGACCGACCGCGTGGTCGGGCTGGAAATGGGGGCGGACGACTATGTGCCCAAGCCTTTCGACCCGCTCGAACTGCTTGCCCGCATCCGCGCCGTGCTGCGCCGCAACGGCGGCGAGGCGAAGCGGCCGCCGGCGCGCCAGGTCTGGCGCTTCGCCGGCTGGACAATGGACTGCTCGCGCCGGCGGCTGGTGGCGCCGGGCGACGTGCGCGTCGATCTGACGGCGGCCGAATTCAACCTTCTCGCCACGTTCGTGCGCAGCGCCCAGCGCGTGCTGACCCGCGACCAGCTCATCGAGCTTTCCGGCGGCGATGGCGGCGTCAACTACGACCGCTCGATCGACATTCTGGTCAGCCGGCTGAGGCGCAAGATGGAAGACGACCCGAAATCGCCGAAGCTGATCCAGACCGTGCGCAGCGGCGGCTACCAGTTCATACCCGAAGCGGTCGCCGAATGAGACGATTCCTGCCGCAGACCTTGCCCGTCTGGGTGCTGCTGATCGTCATCGCCGGCCTGCTCGTCAGCCAGGTGACGACGCTGTTCCTGGTCGCCCGCGACCGCGCCGCCTCCAGCGACGTGGTCGACTACTACCGGTTGAACGACCGCGCCTTCGCCGTGGTCCAGCTGCTCTACGAAGCGACGCCGCAGGCGCGCAGTGCCATGGCGTCCGGCCTTTCAAGCAGCGAATACGCCCTCAACATCTCGGATCGGCCCGTCGTCACCTCGCCGATCGCGCAGGACGACCAGTTGGCCGAGCTGGAAGACATTCTGGTCGGACGCCTGTCCAGGTTCGGCATCACCGAAGCGCGGGTGCGGCGCGATCCCGTGGTGCCGCCCAGCCGGTCGGCGAGGCATACGCCCGACGAGTCCGACATCGGCGAGGTCGAGAAGGACCTGCTCGCGCTGACTGCGGGGTTCGCCCAGGGAGACAAGCTGACCGCCTCGATCCAGTTCGCCGACGGTCAGTGGCTCAATTTCGCGGAGCCGATGATCCCGCCCGGTCCGGTGCTGAGCCCGGCCAGCCTGCCGCTTTACGCCATCGTCGCCGGCCTTGTCGTCGCCATGTCGGTGTGGTCGCTGCGAAGGCTGACCGCACCTTACCGGATGATGGAAAGCGCGGTGAAGCGCATCGGCGAGGATCTGAAGAGCCCGCCGCTGGCCGAAGCCGGCAGCCGCGAGATCCGCGCCGCCGCGCACGCCGTCAACACCATGCAGGCGCGGCTGCGCGCCTATGTCGAGGACCGCGAGCAGCTTGCCGCCGCCCTTGCCCACGACCTGCGCACGCCGATCACCCGCATGCGGCTCAGGCTGGAATTGCTGCGCAACTCCAGCGTGCGCTCGGCCCTTGCCGCCGACCTCGCCGACGTCGAGGCGATCGCCAGTTCGGTCGTCGATTTCGCCACTTTCGAAATATCGGAGGAAAGTGCGGAGCGCATCGACTTCCTGTCCCTGGTGGAATCCGTGGCGGACGCCTATTCCGAGGTGACGTTCGACGAGGCCGGCGTCCATGCCCGTGAACTGGTCTGTCTTGCCCGCCCGGTGGCGTTGAAGCGCTGTGTCACCAACCTCGTCCAGAACGCCGTGACTTATGGCCAGCGGGCGCGCCTCAGCCTGCGCCACGGCGACGACCGCATCGTGCTGGTGATCGAGGACGAAGGCCCCGGCATCCCGCAGGCCAAGCTCGACGCGGTGTTCAGTCCTTTCGTGCGGCTGGAAAGTTCGCGCAGCCGCGAGACGGGAGGCCTGGGCCTCGGCCTCACCATCGCCCGCAACATCGCTCGCGCCGCCGGCGGCGATATCCTGCTCGCCAACAGGCCGGGCGGCGGCCTCGAGACACAGCTCAGCCTGCCGCTGGCGGGGTAGCGCTTTTTCCTTCTGCCGGTATACGGAAGAGGAAAGCGCATTGCCGCTCAGCCCAACCCGCCGGCCCAGTCCGCAACCGCCTTTGCAGCGGCGGCAAGATTGTCGCCGAGCTTGATCCCGTCGTCCTTGCGCGGCTTGAGATCGTGGTCGCCGGGCAGCCAGCGGATCGAAATCGACGGCGACAGGCGGTATCCCATCACCTCGTCGTGCGTGCCGAACGGATCGCGCGTACCTTGGCAGATCAGCGCCGCGCAGCGCAGGTCTTGCAGATGGGCGGTGCGCAGCTTCTCCGGCGAACCGGGCGGATGGAAGGGGTAGCCGAGACAGAGCAGCCCCGCGATGCGGCCAGCGGAGAAAAGCTCGTCCGCGACCATCGAGGCGACGCGGCCGCCGAGCGACTTGCCGCCGATCAAGAGCCGGCCGGACCCGGCCAGCGCATCGACGGCGGCCCGGTATTCCCCGAGCAGGGCCTCGGCCCTCGGCGGCGGTTTGCGTCCGCCGGAGCGCCGCGCCGCCATATAGGCGAACTCGAAACGGGCGCTGCGGATGCCCTGCCCGGCCAGCGCTTCGGCCATTGCGTTCATCCAGTCGGAATCCATCGGCGCGCCGGCGCCATGGGCAAGCAGAAGGGTGGTCGAGGCGTCGCGAGGACCGGAGAGGAGAAAGTCGGGCATGACGGCTCCAGTCCTTCTCCCCGTTCACGGGGAGAAAGTGTCACGAAGTGACGGATGAGGGGCAGCGCAAACCTGCAAACGATCAGTGCCGCCCCTCACCTGCCTGCCGGCATCCTCTCCTCGTAAACGGGGAGAGGCAAGCTGCTTCACCGCCTCAGCACGGCGCTCAACACGTCCCTCACGCCGATGGCGCCGACGAAGCGGGACTGGTCGTCGAACAGCGCCACCGGCGCCGTCTGCGAGCGGTGCATGGCCAGCATCACCGTCTTCAGCGAGGTGCCGGGCGTCGCCCAAAACACCTGGGTGCCGTCCTCCGGATGCTTCTCGACGTCGTTGCAGGACACCCATTCCACCGGCTTGCCCTCGCGCTCGGCGGCAGCCACCAGCCCGTGCGCGTCCAGCCTGAAGCGGGTCGTCTGGCGGCGATCGAGCCAGATCCAACCGCCCGTGTCCTTCTCCAGTTCGTGCAAGGCGCGCATGACGTTCCACGCGGTAAGCACCGACAGCGGGTTCACGTTGGCGATGAAGTCGCGCACATAATCGTTGGCGGGGCGCAGCACGATATCCTCCGGCGCGCCGGTCTGGACGATGCGGCCGCCCTCCATGATGGTGATGTGACTGCCGATCTTTAGCGCTTCCTCGAGGTCGTGGCTGACGAAGATGATGGTCTTCTTCAATTCTGCCTGAAGTTGCAGCAACTCGTCCTGCAATTTGGTGCGGATCAGCGGGTCGAGCGCCGAGAACGGCTCGTCCATCAAAAGGATCGGCGCTTCGGTGGCGAAGGCGCGCGCCAGCCCGACGCGCTGCTGCATGCCGCCGGAAAGCTCGTGCGCGTATTTCTTCCCCCACTGGTCGAGGCTGACCAGTTTCAGCTGCCGCGCCACCCGCTCCTTGCGCTCGGCTTCCGGCACGCCGGCGAGTTCGAGGCCTAAGCCGACATTTTCCTCGACCGTGCGCCAAGGCAGCAGGCCGAACTGCTGGAACACCATCGCCACCTGCCTCTGCCGCAGGCGCCGCAAGGTCGCGTCGTCGCAGGTCACGACATCGACCGTCTTGTCGCCGTCCTTGACCAGAACCTGCCCGCGGCTGACGACGTTCAGCCGGTTGACTGCGCGCAGCAGCGTCGACTTGCCGGACCCGGACAAGCCCATGAGGACGGAAATCTCGCCCTCGTGCACGGTCAGGTTGGCGCCGGCGCAACCCAGCACGTTGCCGGTCTTTTCTAGGATTTCGGCACGCGTGGCGCCGGCATCCACCATGGCCAGCGCGTCGCGCGTATCGGGCCCGAAGACGATGTCGACGTCCTTGAAATCGACCGCGACGTTCATTTCTTGCCTCCCACGCCGATGCGGGTCATGCGGTCCAGAACGATCGCAAGCACGACGATGGCAAGTCCGGATTCAAGCCCGAGATCGATGCGCCGCGAGCCGAGCGCGCGGTTGATCTCGGTGCCGAGGCCGCCGGCGCCGATCAGGGCCGCGAACACCACCATCGACAGCGACAGCATGATCGATTGGGTCAGCCCCGCCATGATGGTCGGCAGCGCCGCCGGCAGCTCGACCTTCCACAGCAATTGCCGCTTGGTCGCGCCGAACGCCTCGCCTGCCTCAATGATCGATTTCGGTACCGAGGTGATGCCGAGGTGGGTGAGCCGCACCGCCGTCGGGATGACGAAGATGATGGTGACGACGAGGCCCGGCGCGTTGCCGAGGCCGAACAGGGTCAGCACCGGGATGAGGTACACGAAGGTCGGCAGCGTCTGCATCAAGTCGAGGATCGGCTGCATGATCCGGTAGACCTTCGGCTTGTGGCCGGCCCAGATGCCGAGCGGCACGCCGATCAGCATCGAGAAGAAGGTCGCGGCCACCACCAGAACCAGCGTCTCGACGGTCTGTTTCCAGAGGTTCTGGTTGAGGATGAAGACCAGGCCGATGAAGACCCCGGCCGCCAGAGGCTTCGAGCGCTGCAAGAGCCAGGCGATAATGGCGATGACGAGCGCCAGCAGCACCGGCGGCACCATCAGCAAAAGGTTGACGGCACCGTCGAGGACGAAATTCAGGCCGCGCGAAAAGCCGCGGAAGATGGTGTCGAAGTTGTCCGTGAGGAAGGTGAAGAAGTCCTTCCCCCATCGCCCGATGGGAATTTTCCACGCCATCAGGAATTTCGAAACCGGATCCATCGCGCCCCTCGCTGGCTCTCGTTTTTCAGCGCGCCGCGCCGATCCTCATTCTCCCGGCCAATGACGGGGAGAAGAAATCGCCACGGCCGCGCCCGTCCTCAGCCGCTTATGCGGATCGCGACGACCGGCTCGCCAGGCGAACGGAGAGCCGATTGCCCGGCTCTCCCGGCGATGAACGCCGGCAGGCGAACGAACGCGCCGCCGGCGTTACGAACGCTCAGTTCCCCAGCGCGGTCTTCACCGCCGCGGCGGCATCGCCGCCGTCGAAAGCCGTGACGCCGTCGAGCCAGGGAGCGACCACGTCGGGGTGCTTCTTGAGATAGGCCGTCGCCACGGTGTTGGCGTCGCTGCCGGCGAGGATGTCCTTCATCATCTCGCCTTCCATATCGAGGTTGAATTTCAGGTTCTTGACGAACTTGCCGACGTTCGGGCACTCGTCGAGATAGCCCTTGCGCACGTTGGTGTGCACGGTCGCGGCGCCGAAGCCAGAATCGCCCATGCCATCGAGATAGGTGATCTTCATGGCGCCCATGACCGGATGCGGCGTCCAGCCGAGGAAGGCGATCCATTCGTTGTTCTTCATCGACTGCTCGGCCTGCGTCAGCATGCCAGCTTCCGAGGACTCGACCAGGTCAAAGCCGGCGAGATTGTCGGCCGGATTCTTGATCATGTCGAGAATGATGCGGTTGCCGTCGTTGCCGGCTTCGATGCCGTAGATCTTGTGATTGAACTTGTCGGCGAACTTGCCGATATCGGTCAGTGTCTTGACGCCGGCGTCCGCCACATAGGTCGGCACGACGATGCCGTAGCCGGCGCCCGAGAGATTCTCGCTGATCGTCTCGACCGAGCCGTCGGCGGTATAGTCCTTGATGTCGTTGGTCATCGACGGCATCCAGTTGCCGAGGAAGACGTCGAGGTCCTTGTTCTTGAGCGAAGCGTATGTCACCGGCACCGAAAGCTGGATGACCTGCGGCTCGTAGCCGAGCGCCGTGAGCAGTACGGAGGCGACGCCGGTGGTGGCCTGGATGTCGGTCCAGCCGACGTCGGACAGGCGCACCGCCTTGCAGCTTGCGGCATCGCCGGCGAAGGCGGCCCCGCTCGTCAGGAGGAAAGTCGCCAGGCCGAGGCCGGCGACGAAGGTTTTCATACGCGACATCAAGAATCTCCCGTTGCTGTTGTTTGGCACGGCGAAGTTGCGTGATCGCTCTTCGCCTCGTTGTCTTAGCCAAACATCATTTTGGTGCGCTTTCAAGCGGCCGCACGTCGCGAGGGGCGGCGCGCTCTGGCCGATCAGCGACACCGGGCTTCGTTTTTGGTGGACGAATACGCACCGCCTCTCCCCGCGCCCACGGCCTTCGGCTTAAAAGGGTGCATGGCAAAACTCTATTTCCACTACGCGACGATGAACGCGGGCAAGACAACCATGCTTTTGCAGGCGTCGTACAACTACCGCGAAAGCGGCATGACGACGATGCTGTTCATCGCCGGCCACTACCGCAAGGGCGATATCGGCCTCATTTCCTCGCGCATCGGGCTGGAAGCCGAGGCGGAAATGTTCCGCGACGGCGACGACCTTTTCGCCCGCATCGCCGAGCACCATGCGCACACCACGGTCCACTGCGTCTTCGTCGACGAGGCGCAGTTCCTTGAGGAAGAGCAGGCATGGCAACTCGCGCGCGTCGCCGACCGCCTGAACATCCCGGTGATGTGCTACGGCCTGCGCACCGACTTCCAGGGCAAGCTGTTCTCCGGCTCGCGCGCGCTGCTCGCCATCGCGGACGATCTGCGCGAGGTGCGCACCATCTGCCGCTGCGGCCGCAAGGCGACCATGGTGGTGCGGCTCGGAGAAGACGGCAAGGTGGCGAGGCAAGGCGAGCAGGTGGCGATCGGCAAGGATATCTACGTCTCGCTCTGCCGCCGCCACTGGGAAGAAGAGATGGGCCGCTACGATGCGGACGATTTCGTCGGCTTCGCCACCCCCTGACCAGCCGTCGTCACTCAAAGCATTGTGATCGCTTCATAAATCCGTCAAGGCGTGAATATCGGCCGGCGGCACACTATATCAGGCGGGCAAAGGTGACGAATCACGGCCGCATTGCTGCGGCCGATTTTCTTTCAACCCTTTTCACAACGCATGTCTCCCGAAAGCGGGAACCGGTTCCGAGGCAGGACATGCGTGGCATCGACAATAGAAGGAGAACGAGAGCATTGCGGGTACTGGTACGTGACAACAACGTCGAGCAGGCCATCAGGGTCCTGAAAAAGAAACTCCAGCGCGAAGGCGTCTTCCGCGAAATGAAGGCACGCCGCGCTTATGAAAAGCCGTCCGAGCGGCGCGCCCGCGAAAAGAGCGAGGCGGTACGGCGCACACGCAAGGCGGCGCGCAAGCTTGCCATCCGCGAGGGCCTGATCGCCGCTCCGCCGAAGAAGACGCCGGCGCCCCGCCGGCCCGCCGCCGCCGCGAGCGGCGCCTCGGCCACAAACGCCTGATCGGCGCTTCGCGCAGGCCCGGCCGCTTCGGCGACCGCCATTCGGCGGCGCCGGGCCCGGCCTGCGGCATCTGCCTCCTTCCGACTTTCCTTCCCCCCAAGCGACACTTATAGTTGTGCCTTGCGCGCCGCGCGCGGGGTGTGGTTCCAACGGAGAGAGACCATGGCGACGTTGCAGAATTTCGATGCCGAGATTGCGAAAACCAAGCAGGTCGTCGACGACATGCGCTCCAGGATCGACCAGTCCGGCACCGTGCTCGACACGCTCGCCCAGGCCGACAAGAAGATCGGCGACGCCAATTTCGACATCGAGAACGCCCGCATCCAGGACGTGCTGAAACAGCAGAAGGTGATGGAAGGCAACATCGCCGACCTGATCATCGGGCTGGAAGACGCCACCAACGTCTTCGGCACCGAATTCGAGTCGATGAAGAACTACACCGGCTGGGAAAAGTTCATCGGCATCTTCTCCAAGCAGCGCCAACAGCGCATGCGCTCCGACCGCGTGCGCAACATGTCGCTGGCCGGCAACCTGCAGGAGCTTCTGTCCAAGTCCGACACCATCGTCGGCATCCTGAAGGCGCAGAAGGGTATCCTCGACCAGCGCTACAAGACCTCCGAGACCAGCCTCGGCCAGGTGATCGAGCGCCGCAAGGCGACCATCGAGACCCTGACGGCGACACAGAAGCGCATCGAGGAACTGAACCCACTGCTGCTCGACATCGAAAACAAGATCGCCTCCTCCACCAGCCAGACCGAGCGCACCAAGCTGGAGGGCGAGCGCTCCAAGATGGCGACGGAGTACAACGAGAAGCAGGCCAAGGAGCAGGAACTTCTGGCCGAGAGCCAGACGCTGGAACGCTACACCTCGATGTTCCAGACCTTCGTCGATTCGCTCAACAACCAGATCGCCGCGCAGTCGACGCTCATCAACAAGCTCACCATCGATACCGAACAGCGCATCGTGCTTTACAAGGCGCTGGAGGATTCGTTGAAGACCGCCGCCCAGCAGGACGTGGCGCACAAGATCAACACGCTGGGCTCCAAGGTCGACACCACCGCCGAGGAAACCATGGCCGGCATCGGCGCCGCCTCGCAGAAGCACATCGGCGACCTGCTCGAACTGCACGAGAAGAACATGGTGGCGTCGGCCGACATCCAGCGCCGCAAGAAGCTGGCCGACGACGCCTTCGCCCGCCGCTTCGAGGAGGTGCTGAGGAAGCACAACGCCGCGGACTACGTGCATCAATCGTAGAGCGTATCGATTGTGATGCCGGCGACATCAATGGGCTCCGTGCGATCCCGCCCCTCACCCTTACCCTCTCCCCGTAAAGAACGGGGAGAGGGGGTCGTCAACTTTGCGGCCATCCCCCTTCTCCCCGTCACTATACGGGGAGAAGGTGCCGGCAGGCGGATGAGGGGCAGCACCAAGGGCGGTGTGGAAAACATCACATGACCCCCGCCGACGATCCCGCCGAGCGCTACTTCGCCGCCATCACGGCGGCGCTGTCCGGCCTCGAGATATTCATGCGCGACGACCGCTCGCCGCTCTACCGACATGGCATCGTGGCGAAAATCGTCGCCGAATACATCGCCCGGCTGGACAAGTCCTTCGCCTGCTGGCGCAACCGGCTGGGTTTTCAGGACACGTTCCGCATCTCGCGCGCCGAAAGCGGCTATCCCGTCTTCCAGACCGTCCTGGAACTGGAGAACGACCGCCGCTCCGCCGACCAGCGCCTCGCCGGCATTCCCCTGCCCGACGAACTGCGCGCCGAGATGGCCGACTTCATCCTGCGCCACAAGGAATTCCCGGCCGCCTTGCAGAAATCGATGGCCGAGCGGCTCTATCTGGAAGACGTCAAGAGCAAGCAGACCTTCGGCCCCTTCACGCTGGCGCAGACGGCCAAGGTCTCGGTCAATCCCAAAACCGGTCGCCCCTACTATCTCGTCCACTGGGCGACGTTCGACGGCAGCGCCAACCTGCCGCTGGTCTACATGGTGACGGTGGAGGACTCGTCCGAGGCGATGGTCGACCAGCTCGTCACCAGGGACGGCAAGCTGAACGACAAGGTCGACATTCCCCTGCCCGTCGACGGCCTGCTCAATCCCGATCTCGCCCACCGCTTCGACGATTACACCGAGAAGAATTCGGCTTATTCGCTGTCGCCGCTGACGATCGCGATGAACCTCGACAAGGATTTCCCCGACCTGCATCCCAAGCAGTTGCGCCGCGTCGTGCTGGGGCCGTTCTATTCGGCCGGCATCACCGAAAACAATTCGACCGTGCAGGAGGTACTGTCCAAGGTGCGCAAGCCGGAAAACGCCTGGCTGCTGACCTGGACCATCCAGGAGGTCTATTCCAAGGGCGAGACGCCGGGCCGCAAGGGCCTGTGGTCGAGCCAGCCGGCGCAGGAGGAGTTCTTCATCGATACAGCCGACCTTGAGGCCACTCGCCAGGGCGTGTCTGCTTACGAGAACCACGCGCTGGTGCCGCACGAAGCCTATCAGGCGCTCTACGCCGCCGGCGAGGCGCAAAAGACATTTGCGGGCTACAAGGTGCACATCCTGTCGAACGGACAGGTGATCAGCGATGTTTAAGCCCGAGCGGAGGGATTGAATGGATACCGGCCTGACCACCATTCCCGAAGCGGCGATCGAAAAGCATCGCGCCACGGCGCAGAGCTTCGTCACCCGCGTCGTCGTGCTCGAGGACCCGTCGCGCGAATCCGGCACCGCGCTCGCCGGCACCAACCGCCGCTTCGTCTCGACGGTATCGGTCGGCTCGGTACGCCGCACGCGCGAGGTCGAGCTTTCCAAGACCGTGCAGGCCGTTCACCCGGACGACCAGCTTTTGACCATCCCGCAGCACACCCTGCTCTACCGTGCCCGCCGCGGCATCCAGATCGCCCTTGCGGTCGCCGACACCTTCGCCGAAGGTACCGACCTCGAAAGCCTGCAAGCCCGGAATGCCCGTGCCCCCTTGCAGGGCGACGAGGCGGCCGCCTTCAAGAAACTGCTCACCGCCTCCGGCTACATCGCCGCCTTCGCGCTCGCCGCCTATCTGTTCCAGTTGATCGACACCGACGGCGAGGCGCCGAACGACACACCCGAACCGGACTTCCTGTTCGACACGCCGCAGGATGCGGTGAAGGCGCTGATCGCGGGACTGGACAATGCCATTGCCGGCGCCAAGGACGACGCCGACCTTCTCACACGCGCACGCGCCTTGGCCCGCACGGCCATCGACGGCCTGCTCCAGCGCAAGGCGCGCTTCGACGGCACGCTCGGCGCCTTCGAAAACACCCATATCCGCATCGACGCCGACGATTTCACCCTCGACGGCTTCGACGTCGCGCCGGGCAAGAAATCCAAGCCGCTGGTGATGACCTTCAAGAAGCCGGAAGAGGTCGTCGGCAACCACATCGCCAAGTACCAGTCGGTCAAGCTCGCCAAGATGCTGATGGCCTACGACTTCGACCGGCAGATGAACCCGTTCGTGGAACTGGGCGGCTTCCTGTTCACCTTCATCGGCGACGGCGCGCCCGGCACCGGCAAGACGACGCTGATCCAGATGATCGCCGGCCTGCTCGACAATTACTGCAAGGTCGCCGGCTACCCCTTCGTCTACGAGAATTTCGGCGTCGACCAGATTTCGTCCTATCAGGGCAAGTCCGGCCAGAACTGCCGCCAGTTCATCGACGACGTGCTGAACCCCCGCGCCATCGGCTTCGGCACCATCGACGACATCGACCAGGTGGCCGCCAAGCGTTCCGACGACCGCGCCTCGGCCGGACAGCAGGAAATCACCGGCGTCCTGATGGACGCCTTCGCCGGCGCTTCGACGGTGGTGCGCGGCAACTGCTCGTTCGGCATGTTCTCCAACTATCCGGAGAACGTCGACGACGCGCTACGCCAGCGCGCCGGCGCCCGCTGGCTGGTCGACGGCCCGCAGACGCTCGACGACTACATCGACATTTTCGTCCTGCTTGCTGGAAAGAATCACGAAATCCCGCTGGGCGATCACAAGCTCTATGCCGCGCAGGAGATCCAGCGCGCGGTGGCGGAAGAATACGGTTCCTACGCCAAGCCGCATGAGGACGGGCTGAAGAAAGTCTACGAGCGTTTCGTCAAGGAGGTCGGCCAGCCCAAGACCATGGCCGACATCGGCAATTACCTGCATCTCATCAAGGAAGCCGAGCCGCGTTTCACCGGCCGCGCCATCAAGAACGTCACCGACGCCATCAAGATGCGGGCGATGGACATCGAACTGCCGGACGACTGGTTCGAGAAGCCCGAAACCTTCATGCACAAATCTTACGACGATAAGCGCGCGATGATCGAGGAGCTGCGCGGGCCGTTCGACATGGACATGGTCATGCAGGAGATCAACCGCTACGCCGATTCCGAGTTCCGCTACTCCGACCGCTCCGACGACGCGGCGGTGGAGAAACTGCTGCGCGACGCGAGATTGCGGGAGCGCGCGGCACGCGAGATGGAGGAATTGAAGAAGAAGGGACTGTGGGATGCGTGAGATTGTAGATTGCCCATCACCCAGCAAGCCGGGAGAGAGATGCTCCAACGTTGGCGACCCCCTCTCCCCGTCCTTCACGGGGAGAGGGTAAGGGTGAGGGGCGGTTTCATGCGCGGACCCCAACAAGCTCGAACCGAACGCGCTCGCTCTCTACGCAAGGCTGACAATGACGCGGAGCGCGCCCTATGGTCTGATTTGAAGAACCGGCAGGTCTGTCGCGCAAAATTCACCCGGCAATTTCCGATCGGTCCGTATTTTGCGGATTTTGCCTCCCGCGAAAACCAACTGATCATCGAACTCGATGGTAGCCAGCACGCCGAAAGCAAGTACGACCGACGCAGGGATGATTTCATGGTTTCGCAAGGATGGTCGGTCCTACGGTTCTGGAACGTCGATGCGCTGACAGATCGCGAAGCAGTCATCGATACAATCATCGCCGCACTGGAGCGACGTCTCGGTCCCGTTGAAGCGCCGGACCTGCGTTTCGTCACGTCGTCTACCTATTGGGAGACTATGTCTTGATCCGCAGCAATGCCCCTCACCCTTACCCTCTCCCCGTGAAGAACGGGGAGAGGGGATCGCGGGCGTTAGTGCCTCCCTCTCCCCTTTCTTCACGGGGAGAGGGTAAGGGTGAGGGACAATCTTGATGCCCGCCTCCAAATTCCCCCTGCTGCGCGACAACGACCTCATCTTCGGCCGCCTTCTGACGGTGGACGAACCGCATCTGATCGAGCGCTACAACAAGGCGATGACCGCCTTCGGCCTGAAGCCGACGAAGCTCAAATCCTTCCAGATCGACCGCACCGGCTTCTCGCCCGAGATCGCCGAGGAATGCGGCGCCGACTATCTCGACCCCAACGAGGTCAACCGCCGCTTCATCATCCTGACGCCCGCGCAGATCAGCCTGCCGGTGGTGCACACCGCCTTTTCCAACACCTCGCGGCTGATGTTCGAGTTCATGACGAAGAACCAGCGCGCCATCGACGCGCTGACCATCAAGGATGTCATCTACGGCGAGATCGAGGACAGCGTCTCCAAGGTCGAGGATATCGAGGACCTGCTCTCTATCAACCAGGTCGAGTTCAAGGTGCTGTCGGCCGAGGACGTTCTCGGCAAGGCGGCCGAACTCGGCAAGATGGTCGATCGGCTGAAGCAGGAGCCGAACGCGTGGCGCGACGACGCCATGCTGAAGCGCATGGTGGACCTTGCCAAGGTCTGCGGCGACATCCGCGAGAACGCGCTGGTGCCGGACCAGGTCATCTTCCGCCACAACGCCTATTGGACGTCGCATTTCGGCGGCCTCTACGTCTTCATCGACCCGGACGTGACGACGGTGATTTCCGATCCCGCGGCACCCGGCTTTCGCCGCTCGCGCCCCTGGCAGGTCAGCTACCTGTCGATCCGCGACGCCGACGCCGTGTTTCAGTTCCTCGCCTCGACCGGCCGCATCGAGCTGCCGCGCGCCTCATGGATCGAGCAGTCGGGCTATCTCGAACATCGCGCCGAGATGATCGTGCGCGGCCTGATCCGCGATGCGGAGCCCGACCGCAACCTGTCGGAAGTCGACAAGGTCTGGTTGCAGACCTGGATTCACGGCCACGCCGAACTCATTGCGAAAGATGGCAACTTTCCGTTCCTCAACGCCGCCAAGCGCGAGATCAACCAGCTCGGCCAGTTGCGGATCGAGGACATCGCCCCGCAACAGCGCTTCCTGGTGGTGCGCGCCCGGCCCGACCATCCCGACGCCTGGCTGACCAACCGGCTGATCTCCGATTTCGTGCCCGCCGATTTCGTCTCCCGCTACATCTTCAACAAGCAGGGCTTCTACCACGACTACGAAGGTTTTTTGCAAGCCTGGCGCTCGCATGTTGTGGACGTGCTGAAAACCACATATCTCAAGGACAAGGCTGGTTTCCGCGCCCGCCTCTACGGCCTGACCGACTGACCTGACGAGGGGGATGCCATGCTCGATCCGATCGTGACCTTCTTCACCCGCATCTTCCAGTGGATCGGCCGCGGCATCGGCTTCGTCATCGGCATCGTCCTGTGGCCCTTCATGTGGGCCGGCCGCTGGTACACGCAGCGCGGCTGGATTCTCAGGGCCGTCATCGGCCTCGTCATTCTCGTCGTCCTGGGTTTCTACGCCCGCTTCTTCTACATCACCCAATGGTGGAACGGCTTCAATCCGGACTATCCGGCCGCCGAGGTCGCAGCCGCCGGCGCCACCGGCGCCGGCGAACCGGTACAGCCGGCTCCGGCAAGCAACGTCCAGGGACAGGCGGCCACCTCTCAGCCGACAAGCTGCAAGCCCTCGGCAATCGCGGCCGTCGCCGCCGATCTGGTCGATTTCAACGTCAACCAGAATGCGTGGATTTCCTCCACGCTGCTGTCGAAGGCCGGCCTGTTCGGCCTGGACTGGCGCCGGACCCCCTTCTTCGACAACAAGGCCGCGTTCCAGCTCGGCATCAACCAGGTGCTGCGGCGCACAACGACCGAACTCGTCGACACGCTGGGCCGCGTACGCGGTACCTCGCAGATCGACGAGAACCTGCAGAAGGCGCGCACCGCGCTGGCCTGGGACGAGACCGCCTGGTACATCGGCTGGCGCGGCCCGACCCGCCCGACGCCCAGCGTCTACCGCGAGGCCATCGCGGACCTGCGCGCCTTCAACACCAGCCTGGAGCAATGCCGCGCCACGTTCGACCCGCGCGCCGACAACCTGTTGCTGTTCCTCGACCGCATCGCCTCCGACATCGGCTCGACCTCCGACATATTGCGCGCCCGCATCGAGGCGTCCGACGCCGGCTGGTTCGACCCGCGCGCCGACGACCGCTTCTGGTTCGCCTACGGCCAGCTCTACGCCTACTACGGCATCCTGACCGCCACGCAGTCCGATTTCGCCAACGTGATCGCCGAACGCAACCTGAAGACCCTGTGGGACCGGATGGAAAGCCAGTTGCGCGCTTCGCTCGACGTCCAGCCCTGGATCATCTCCAACGGCAACGAGTCGAGCGCGTTGTTCCCTTCGCACCTCGCCACCATGGGCTTCAACCTGCTGCAGGTGCGTTCGAACATCGTCGAGCTGCGGTCCATCCTCGACAGGTAGCGGACGAAGCCTGTCGTTTTTCGCGCATTGCGCGCCTGTTTTGAGATTGCGCAAGCGCGTCCGCTCGCGCTTCTATGCGCGGCCTGAAGGGTGGGTCGCCATCCTCGCCGAACGACGAACAATGGGAGCGCCGTCATGGCCGAAGTGAAATCCGACATCGCAATCGCGCGCGCCGCCAAAAAGAAGCCGATCCTCGAGATCGGCGCCAAGCTCGGCATTCCGACCGAACAGATGGTGCCCTACGGCCACGACAAGGCGAAGATCTCGGCCGACTTCATCAAGTCGGTGCAGAAGAACAAGGACGGCAAGCTGATCCTCGTCACCGCCATCAACCCGACGCCCGCAGGCGAAGGCAAGACCACCACCACCGTCGGCCTCGGTGACGGCCTCAACCGCATCGGCAAGAAGGCGATCATCTGCATCCGCGAGGCTTCGCTGGGCCCGAACTTCGGCATGAAGGGCGGCGCCGCCGGCGGCGGCTATGCGCAGGTCGTGCCGATGGACGACATGAACCTGCACTTCACCGGCGACTTCCACGCCATCACCACCGCGCACAACCTTCTGTCGGCGCTGATCGACAACCACATCTACTGGGGCAACGAACTCGGCATCGACACCCGCCGCGTGACGTGGCGCCGCGTCATGGACATGAACGACCGGGCGCTGCGCGAAATCGTCTGCTCGCTCGGCGGCGTCGCCAACGGCTATCCGCGCGAGGCCGGCTTCGACATCACCGTCGCCTCCGAGGTGATGGCGATCCTGTGCCTGTCGCGCGACCTGAAGGACCTTGAAAAGCGCCTCGGCGACATCATTATCGCCTACCGCCGCGACAAGACGCCGGTCTACGCCCGCGACGTCAAGGCCCATCGCGCCATGGCCGTGCTGCTGAAGGACGCCATCCAGCCGAACCTGGTGCAGACGCTGGAGAACAACCCGGCCTTCGTGCATGGCGGCCCGTTCGCCAACATCGCCCACGGCTGCAACTCGGTGATGGCCACCACCACCGCGCTCAAGCTCGCCGACTACGTGGTGACGGAGGCCGGCTTCGGCGCCGACCTCGGCGCGGAGAAATTCTTCGACATCAAGTGCCGCAAGGCGGGCCTGAAGCCGGCTGCGGCCGTCATCGTCGCCACCGTGCGCGCCATGAAGATGAACGGCGGCGTCAAGAAGGAAGACCTCGGCCCGGAAAACGTCGAGGCGGTGAAGAAGGGCTGCCCGAACCTCGGCCGCCACATCGAGAACGTGCACCAGTTCGGCGTGCCGGTGGTGGTGGCGATCAACCACTTCCATTCCGATACCGAAGCCGAGATCAAGGCCTTGCAGGAATATGTGAAGGGGCTCGGCGCCGAGGCGATCCTGTGCAAGCACTGGGCGCACGGCTCGGCCGGCATCGAGGAACTGGCGCACAAGGTCGTGGCGCTCGCCGAATCCGGCGCGTCGCAGTTCGCGCCGCTCTACCCCGACGAGATGCCGCTGTTCGACAAGGTGAACACCATCGTGCAGCGCATCTACCGGGGCTCGGAGGCGATCGCCGACAAATCGGTGCGCGACCAGCTTCATAGCTGGGAAGCGGCCGGCTACGGCAACCTGCCGGTGTGCATGGCCAAGACGCAGTATTCGTTCTCGACCGACCCGAACCTGCGCGGCGCGCCGACCGGCCACACCGTGCCGGTGCGCGAAGTGCGTCTCGCCGCCGGCGCCGGCTTCGTCGTCGTCATCTGCGGCGAGATCATGACCATGCCGGGCCTTCCCTCCAAACCTTCGTCGGAAAACATCTTCCTGAATGACGACGGCAACATCGAGGGCCTGAGCTGAGGCCACGCTTTCAGCAAGCCTCAAGACGAGAAAGGGCGGCGCTGGGCCGCCCTTTTTCTTTCGATCCCGGTCACGCCGCCTGTTTCGCCAGTGCCCGCTGGTGCGAGGCGTGGATGGTGTCGCGTTCGGGTAAGGCGCCGGTCTTCAGCCCGGCGATCCAGTCGGCGGTTTTCGTCACCGCAGCGAACCGCGACTGCAAAATGACCGTCACCACCTTGTGAATCTCCTCGGCCGAAGCGTAGCCGGCGCTGTTTGCGTAAGGCACCGAGCCGGAGGCATCAGACAGAAACTCGACGGCAAACCCCATGTGCAGCGCATGCACGATGGTCGACAGGTCGCAGTTGTGCGTCATGTAGCCCGCAACAGTCAGCGTCTCGATGCCGTTGCTGCGCAGCCAGTATTCGAGGTCGGTGCCGGTGAAGGCGCTGGGCAGCTTCTTCTCGACGATGTGGTCGCGCGGCCGGCCGGCGACCTCCGGATGCAGATCGGCGCCATGCGTTCCCTTGGCGAAGAACGGCGCTGTTTCCGGAGCGAACTGCTTGACGACGACGATCCTGATTCCCGCTTCCCGCGCCGCGTCCATCGCGCGGGCGACGTTCTTCACCGTCTCGCGGAACGGCGGATACTGGATGGCGAGGACGCCGCCATCATAATCGTTCTGGACATCGACGACGATCAGCGCCCGGCGGGCGTTCGTTTCCGTGGCGGTTGTCATGATTGGTTCCTTCGTTGAGTGAGCGACACGCTGAACGTAACGACGGTCACGCCGAAGAAAATTGGCCCGATTGACAATATACAAAAGAATTGGGACAAACCGACCTGTCGCAACGAAGCTGCCTGGAGATGCCGTGCCTGTCGTCGCCGTGATTGCCTTCGACGGTATCAGCCCGTTCCATCTGTCCGTGCCATGCCTGGTCTTCGGCGAGGACCGCACGGCCCTCGGCCTGCCGCGCTTCGACTTTCGCGTCTGCGCCGCCGAAGCCGGAGCGATCCGCACCGAGGCCGGCATGACCCTGACGGCCCCTTACGGGCTGGAAGGGTCGCGGGGCGCCGACATCGTCATCGTGCCGAGTTGGAAAGACCTCGACCGGCCCCTGCCCTCGGCGTTGCACGAGGCTCTCTGTCGCGTCCATGCCGACGGCGCCCTGCTCGTCGGGCTCTGCCTCGGCTCCTTCGCCATCGCCAAGACCGGACTGCTCGACGGCCGGCGCGCGGCAACGCACTGGGCCTATGCAGGCCATCTCCAGGCGTTGCACCCGGATATCCGCGTCGATGCCGACGCGCTTTATGTCGACGAAGGCGACATCGTCACGTCGGCCGGGGTCGCCGCCGGGCTGGATTGCTGCCTGCACATCGTGCGCGCCCGCTATGGCGCCGAGGCGGCATTGCGACTCGCGCGCCGCATCGTCGCCCCGCCACACCGGCAAGGCGGCCAGGCACAGTTCATTGAACGCCCGATCACGAAGACGCCGCAAGCCGACCAGTTCGCGCGGGCGATCGACGCTGTGCGCTCGGCCATCGGCGAGGCGCATTCGGTGGACGCCGTTGCCGAAGCGGCCGGCCTGACCCGCCGCACCTTCACCCGCCGGTTTCAGAAAACGTTCGGCACGAGCTTCGGCGACTGGCTGGCGGCCGAGCGCGTGGCCCTGGCACAGCGGCTGCTGGAAACGACGGATAAATCCATCGATGCCGTCGCCTGGGAGGCAGGTTTCGGCACGGCAACCAGCCTGCGCCAGCATTTTGCCGCCAGGCTGAAAACCGCTCCGGCGCAATACCGGCGCGAATTCGTGCGGCGCCTCGAGCCGGCGTGATCCGGCAGGCCTAAAACGTGTCGCGATCTTTCAGATTCACTCCGTATGCTTTAGAGCGAAATGCCGTTTCCCTGAATCGGTATTTCGCTCTAACCATTTGTTTTTGAAGCATGATGTTTTCCGAAAAGTCTGCAACTTCTCGGCATCATGCTTTAGCTTCCCGATTTCACCCAAGTCTTTGTCTCGAAACCGGGATCGCTTTCGGGAGACATGCTCTCTTCCGGCTTAACTCGCCGGGCCGGATTGCCGACCACGGTCGCGCCCGCCGGCACGTCGCGCGTCACCACGGCCCCCGCTCCCACGATGGCGCCGTCGCCGACGGTCACGCCGCCGAGAAGAATGGCGCCGCCGCCGATCCAGACGTCGTCGCCTACCGTCACCGGCCGCGCGATCTCCAGTCCAGCCCGGCGGCCCTCGACGGTCCGGTGGTGGTCGGCGCAATAGATCTGCACCGACGGGCCGATCATCGTGTTGCTGCCGATATGCACAGGCGCCGTGTCGAGAATGGTGCAGCCGGCGTTGAGGAACGTGCGCCGGCCGAGAAAGATGTTGAAGCCATAGGGGCAGTAGAACGGCGCCTCGATGCGGGCATTCTCGCCCGCCGAGCCAAGCAGGGCGCACAAGGCCGGCCCGATGTCTCCACGTTCCGCCGGCGGCAGCGAATTGTGCTCGAACACCGCCGTCTGCGCCGCTGTCCGCAGCGCATCGAGTTCCGGGTCCACGCAGGCATACCATTCGCCTGCCGCCATCTTCTCGCGTTCGGACCCGACAGTCATCACTTCCATTCCCTGCCTTTCGGCACCCTTGCCGCTCCGCGCCACGCTGTCAAACACCGGCGACGAACCAGCCGTGCCGATGAATTTATGTTGCATCGCACAATCCATCTTGCGCAACCGTCGAACACGGCGTAGCAATCTTGGATCGTTTCAAATCATCGTTTACCGATGCCGCTCCCCATCCTCGCCCTGGCCGTCGCTTCCTTCTGCATCGGCACCACCGAATTCGTCATCATGGGCCTCCTGCCGGAGGTTGCCGCCGATCTCGGCGTCACCATTCCCGCCGCCGGCCTGCTCGTCACCGGCTATGCGCTGGGCGTCGTGATCGGCGCGCCGATCATCGCGATCGTCACGGCGCGAATGCCGCGCAAACCGGTGCTGATCGCCCTGGCGTCGCTGTTCGCGCTCGGCAACCTGCTTTGTGCCGTTGCTCCTACCTACGGGCTGTTGATGGCCGCGCGCGTCGTCACCGCCTTCGGCCACGGCGCCTTTTTCGGCATCGGCTCGGTGGTCGCCGCCAGCCTCGTTCCCGAAAACAGGAAGGCAAGCGCCATGGCGATGATGTTCGCCGGCCTGACGCTCGCCAACATCCTCGGCGTTCCCGGCGGCACCGCGTTCGGCGAAATCTTCGGCTGGCGGGCGACCTTCTTCGCCGTCGTCGTCATCGGCCTTGTCTCGGTCGCGGCGATCGCCTGGCTGGTGCCGGCGAACGTGGCTGAGCCGAGCGGCGGCGGCTTGCTCGGCGAAGTGCGCGTGCTCGGCAAACTTCAGGTCTGGCTAGCCATGCTGATTTCGGCGCTCGCCTCTGGCAGCCTGTTTGCCGTCTTCACCTACATCAAACCCTTCCTCACCGACGTCAGCGGCCTTTCCACCGAAACCGTGACCTGGGTGCTGCTGTTGTTCGGCGGCGGCATGACGGTCGGCAACATTCTCGGCGGTCGGCTGGCGGACTGGAAACTGATGCCGACGGTCATCGGCACGCTGCTTCTGCTTGCCGCCCTGCTCGCCAGCCTTGCCCAGTTCGGCTGGTCGGCGGCCTTTGCAATCACGGCGGTTTTCCTGTGGGGCATGCTGGTGTTCGTCGTCGTGCCGCCGCTGCAATTGCGCGTGGTGGGCACCGCCCTGGAAGCGCCCAATCTGGCCGCGACGCTCAATCAGGGCGCTTTCAATGTCGGCAACGCCGCCGGCGCCTGGATCGGCGCAACCGCGCTGACCGCCGGCGTCACCTACCAGCAGTTGCCTCTGGTCGGCGCCGCCATCGCGCTCGTGGCGGTTGCCGTCGCCGTCCCCTCGCAGCGGCTCGACCGCCGCGCGCCGATCGCCGCCGCCGGCTGTCCGGCCGAATAGCTGCACCGGCAAAGCCCGTCTGCTGGACCACTCGACAGCGGCCCCGCCAGCAGGCAAGGCTCCTTGGATCAAAGAGGAGGCCACGATGAAGAAGACCGTCGAGCGCATTGAAGGCGACACCGAAGGCGTAGCTTACGAATTTCCCGTCTTCCGTTTCGACGGCTCGGACAAGGCGGCGCCCCGCACCTATCTCCAGGCGGCGCTGCATGCCGGCGAACTGCCGGGCACGGTGGCCATCGACGCGCTGATGCCGCTGCTTCTGAAAGCCGAGGCCGAGGGCCGCATCCGCGGTTCGCTGACGCTGGTGCCGTGGGCCAACCCGATTGGCCGCGCGCAGTATCAGTACGACACCCATCAGGGCCGCTTCCACGCCGGCACCCGCGTCAACTTCAACCGCGACTTCCCGCTGGTGGACAGGCCGGACCCGAGCCTTTTGCCGGGCACGGCGAACGCCACGGTGGACAAGAAACTGAAGACGCGGCTGCTGTCGCTCTCGCTCGGCCACGACATCGTGCTCGACCTGCACTGCGACGACGAAGGCATGCCTTACCTCTACGTGCCGGTCGAGCTTTGGCCGGCGATGGAGGATTGCGCCGCCGCCATGGGCGCCGCCGCCGTGCTTCTGTGGCAGGGCGAAAGCGGCGCGGCCTTCGAGGAGGCGTCCGTCCATCCGCACCTCAAGGCAGGAACGGACCCGAAGCGCGTCGTCGTCACCACGGTCGAATATCGCGGCGTCGCCGACGTCGACCGCGCCACCGCCGACGAGGATGCCGCGGGGCTCTACCGCCTGCTCGTCGCTCGCGGCGTCGTCGCCGACCCGTCCGTGCCGGCGCCCGGCCCCTTCAAGGGCGTGGTTTCGCCGCTGGAGAACATCGACATGATGCCGGCGCCGCAGGCCGGCGCCGTCCTCTACGACGTCGAGCCCGGCGACCGCGTGAAGAAGGGCGATCGCCTCGCCACCGTCGTTTTCCGACCCGGAGAACCGGACGGTCACGCCGAAGTGTTTGCGCCGCAGGACGGCTATATCCTGACGCGCCGCTCGCATCGCATCACCCGCGCCGGCGACGACTTGGTCAAGTTGCTGGGCAACACGCGAAGCGGCGACGCGCGCTCCGGCGCGCTGGAATCCTGACGCCCCGAACACTTCCCTATCACGGAAAATCGCGGTCGCTTACAATCCCGTGAGCGACCGCGCTTGCGCGGAGTTTGCCGCATTCGTGCCACAAAGCGGTCCATCCTCCGCCCGGCACGAAGTCGCCAAGGCTTTGCAAACAAATGTGATTTCAACTTATTGCGGGGAGGCACGCGTGGTTCCTGCACGCTTTCGCTCGTCTTTTGAAACCCCTTCCAAATTGCTTGCCGCAGCCGTCCTTGCCATCGGGCTCGGCATCGGCGCCACACCGCCCGCAAGCGCTCAGTCGGCCGCCACAACGGCCGGCCAGCAGGCGCCGACAGGCCTGTGGCTGACCACGCGCTACCCGGATTTCTCAGCACAGGCAGGCAAGGACGTTTCCGTCGATCTGACCCTGTCCAATCACGGCCTGCCGCCGCAGCGCGTCACCTTCGGCCTCGACGGTCTGCCGACCGGCTGGACCTGGGAGATCGACGGCGGCGGCAAGCCGGTGCGCGCGGCGATCGCCGGCGTCGATTCCGCCGTGGACCTGACGCTGAAGCTGAAGCCGCCGGCCGATGCGGGCGCCGACAAGCCGGTCGCCTTCACGCTGTCGGGCAAGGGCGACGGCCAGTCGCTCAGCCTGCCGCTTTCGGTGACGCTGACCAAGACGGAGCCGGCCAAGCTCACCATGGATCCGAAGCTGCCCGCCTTGCGCGGCACGGCGAAGTCCGCCTTCGATTTCGACGTCACCCTCAAGAACCAGGGGCAGGAGGATACAACCGTCAACCTGCTCTCCAAGGCGCCGGACGGTTTTCAGGTCACGTTCAAAGAGGGCTACGGCTCGCAGGAACTGACCAGCCTGCCGCTCAAGGCAGGTGAATCGAAAGACCTGAAGGTCGCCGTCCAGCCGCCGGACAGCACCCAGGCCGGGCAATATCCGGTCGAGGTGGCCGCCGCCGCCGGTGATATTTCGGCCAACGCCAAGCTCGTCCTCGACATAACCGGCCGCCCGACCGTCGCGCTCACCGGCCCCGAGGGCCGTCTTTCCGGCGACGCCACCGCCGGCCAGGAGCGGACCTTCACCTTCACGGTGCAGAATTCCGGCTCGGCGCCGGCGCGCGACGTGGCGCTTTCCGCCACCCCGCCGTCCGGCTGGAAGGTCGCCTTCAATCCCGAAAAGGTCGACGACATCGAGCCCGGCCAGACTGCCAGCGTCGCCGTTTCCATGACGCCCTCGCAGCAGGCCATCGCCGGCGACTACATGGTTTCGGTGCGCGCCAACGGCCCCGGCGCCTCCGACAGCGCGAACTTCCGCGTCACCGTGCGCACCTCGACACTGTGGGGCGTCACCGGGCTCGCCATCATCGGCATCGCCGTGCTGGTGCTGGGCTTCGCCGTCGCAAGGTACGGCCGCAGATGAGCGCCATCGAAGCACCCGTCATCGAAGCGACCGGTCTCACCAAGCGTTACGGCCGCTTCACCGCCGTCGACGGCATCGACCTTGCCATCGGCAAGGGCGAGGTGTTCGGCCTGCTCGGGCCGAACGGCTCGGGCAAGACCACCACCATCCTTTTGCTGCTCGGCCTGACCGAGCCGAGCGCCGGCGAAATCCGCGTGCTGGGCCTGGACCCGCTGCGCAAGCCGCTGTCGGTCAAGCGCCGCGTCGGCTACCTGCCCGACCAGATCGGCTTCTACGACCATCTGAGCGCCGTCGAGAACCTCGCCTACACGGCCCGTCTTGCCGGCCTCGCCTCGCCCGAAGCCGGAAAGCGCATCGCCGAGGCGCTGGAGCGTGTGCGGCTTTCCGACGTGCGCGACAGGCGCGTGTCGACCTATTCGCGCGGCATGCGCCAGCGGCTCGGGCTTGCCGAAGTGCTGGTCAAGGGCTCGGAGATCGCCATCCTCGACGAGCCGACGTCGGGCCTGGACCCGCAATCGACGCAGGAATTGCTGGACCTGATCCGCGAGTTGGCCGCCGACGGCGTCACCATCGTTCTGTCCTCGCATCTTCTGTCGATGATGCAGTCGCTGTGCGACCGCGTCGCTTTGTTCCGCCGCGGCCGCATCGGCCTGATCGGCAAGGTGGCGGATCTCACCGCCGATGTGCTCGGCGGCACGCATGTGGTCGAGGTCGAGGCTTCCGGTGTCGATCTGCCGGCCGTGCTGGCCGGCGCGCCGCATGTCTCGGCCGTCACGCCCTTGAAAGGCGGCCGCTGGCGCGTCGATGCCGACGCCGACGTGCGCGCCGACATCGCCCGCCGGGTCGTCAATGCCAGCGGGGCACTCTCCGAGATGACCATCCGCCAGTCCAGCCTGGACGAAGTCTATGTCCGTTTCTTCGAAGGAGAAGACCATGACCGGGCGGCGTGAGGGCTCTCCCTTTTCGGGCCTGTCCACGGTGGCGCTGAAGGAAGCGGCCGACCACATGAACTCGGCCCGCATCCATCTGGTCATGCTTCTGGTTCTGCTCACCGCCATCGGCTCGGTCTATGCGGCGATCGGCCAGATCAAGGCGACCATCGGCGAGGACCAGTTCCTGTTCCTGCGCCTGTTCACCACCGCGCAGGAGCCCTTGCCCTCCTTCGTCTCCTTCCTCGGATTCCTCATCCCGCTGGTGGCGATCGCGCTGGGCTTCGACGCCATCAACGGCGAGTACAGCCGCCGCACACTGTCGCGGGTGCTGTCGCAGCCGATCTACCGCGACGCGCTGCTGACCGGAAAATTCCTCGGCGGCCTGATCGTCATCGCCATCTGCCTGCTCACGCTATGGCTTCTGGTGACGGGCCTCGGCATCGTCCTGCTCGGCCTGCCGCCGAGCGGCGAGGAGATTGCGCGCGAACTCGCTTTCCTGTTCGCCTCCTTCGTCTACGCCGGCGTATGGCTGGCGGTGGCGATGGCTTTCTCGACGCTGGTGAAGTCGCCCGCCACCTCGGCGCTCTGCGCGCTGACGCTGTGGCTGGTCTTCACCGTGTTCTGGCCGATGCTGGCGCCGCTTGTCGCCGGCGCCATCGCCCCCGTCGACCTCCTCGATCCAATGACGGCCGTGCACCAGATCGCCGTGCAGCAGGGCCTGTCGCGCATTTCGCCGAACGTGCTCTATGGCGAGGCGACGCTTGCCCTGCTCAACCCTGCCACCCGCTCGCTCGGCCTGCTCTTTCCCTCGCAACTGAGCGGGGCGCTGATGGGCGCGCCGCTGCCGCTGTCGGCCAGTCTCGGCCTCGTCTGGCCGCAGATCGCCGGCATGATCGCGGCCCTGATCGTGCTGTTCACCATCGCCTACGTGTCGTTCCAGCGGCAGGAGATACGAGCGTAGCCTTCATTCAAATCCCTTGCCCTCCCCCGCATTCGCCGCTAAGGAAAACCCATGAGCATTCGTTCGATCAACTCGATCTGGTGGTGGGCCTGCTGACAGCGGCCGCCGAACGCATGCGCGTGAAAATCAGGGATGGCCGCAGGAGAAGTCCGGCGGCCTTTTTGTTTCCAGAATCGCCTCCGGACCTCCACGGCGGAACAAGGAGACGGCAATGACGGTGGAAATCCTGGAAAACGGCGGCGAGCGATTCGTCACGGCCGGCGGCATCGCGATCACCCGAGAGCGCCACGAAAAACCCTATGCCGGCGCCATCGACGCCTATCTCGACGGCCTGAATGCGCGGCGCGGCGCCGTCTTTTCTTCCAACTACGAATATCCCGGCCGCTACACCCGCTGGGACACCGCCATCATCGATCCGCCGCTGGTGATTTCGGCGCGCGGCCGCGCCATGAAGATCGAGGCGCTGAACAGACGCGGCGAAGTTCTGCTGCCCATCATCGAGCGCGTGCTGCGCAAGGAAAAGGCCGTCGCCTTCACCGATGCGACGAAGCGGCTGCTGGGGCTGACCGTAGCCGAGCCGGGCCATGTCTATGCCGAGGAGGAGCGCAGCCGCGCGCCCTCCGTCTTCACGGTGCTGCGCGCCGTCACCGCCCTGTTCCACACAGACCAGGACGCCAATCTCGGCCTTTACGGCGCCTTCGGCTACGACCTCGCCTTCCAGTTCGACCCGGTCGCCTACAAGCTCAAGCGGGCCGAGAGCCAGCGCGACCTGGTGCTTTACCTGCCCGACGAGATCCTCGTCGTCGACCACTATTCAGCCAAGGCCTGGACCGACCGCTACGACTATTCCGGCGACGGTTTCTCCACCGCCGGCCTGCCGCGCGACGGCACCCTCCAGCCGTTCAGGCCGTCCGACCGCATCCCGCCGCGCGGCGACCATGAGCCGGGCGAATACGCCAATCTGGTTCGGCGCGCCTTCGACAGCTTCAAGCGCGGCGACCTGTTCGAAGTCGTGCCCGGCCAGATGTTCTACGAGCGCTGCGAGACGGAGCCGTCGGCTATTTCGCGCAAGCTGAAATCCATCAACCCCTCGCCCTATTCGTTCTTCATCAACCTCGGCGAGAACGAATATCTGGTCGGCGCCTCGCCGGAGATGTTCGTGCGAGTCAACGGCCGCCGCGTCGAGACCTGCCCGATCTCCGGCACCATCAAACGCGGCGACGACGCCATCTCGGACCATGAGCAGATCCTGAAGCTGCTCAACTCCAAGAAGGACGAGAGCGAGCTCACCATGTGCTCGGACGTCGACCGCAACGACAAGTCGCGCGTCTGCGAGCCGGGCTCGGTGCGCGTCATCGGCCGGCGCCAGATCGAGATGTATTCGCGCCTCATCCACACCGTCGACCACATCGAGGGCCGGCTGCGCGAAGGCATGGACGCTTTCGACGCCTTCCTTACCCACGCCTGGGCCGTCACCGTCACCGGCGCGCCCAAATTGTGGGCCATGCGCTTCATCGAACAGAACGAGAAGAGCCCGCGCGCCTGGTACGGCGGCGCTATCGGCATGGTGCATTTCAACGGCGATTTGAATACCGGCTTGACGCTGCGCACCATCCGCATCAAGGACGGCATAGCCGAAGTGCGCGCCGGCGCGACGCTGCTCTTCGATTCCGTCCCCGAGGACGAGGAAGCCGAAACCGAACTGAAGGCATCCGCCATGCTTGCCGCCATCCGCGACGCCAAAGCCGGCAACGCCGCCGCCACCGAGCGCACTACCGCGCGCGTCGGCGAAGGCGTCACCGTCCTGCTGGTCGACCATGAGGACAGCTTCGTCCATACGCTCGCCAACTACTTCCGCCAGACCGGCGCCAACGTCTCGACCGTGCGCTCGCCGGTGCCGGAAGAACTGTTCGACCGATTGAAGCCCGATCTCGTCGTGCTGTCGCCCGGCCCCGGCACGCCGAAGGATTTCGACACCGCCGCCACAATCAGGAAAGCCCGCGAACGCGGCCTGCCGATCTTCGGCGTCTGCCTCGGCCTCCAGGCCTTGGCCGAAGCCTATGGCGGCGAACTGCGCCAACTCGCGGTGCCGATGCACGGCAAGCCCTCGCGCATCAAGGTGTCGAAGCCGGGCATCGTCTTTTCCGGCCTGCCGAAAGAGGTCACGGTCGGACGCTATCATTCGATCTTCGCCGATCCGGCAACGCTGCCGGCGGACTTCGAGGTGACGGCGACCAGCGAGGACGGCACCATCATGGCCTTCGAGCACCGCAAGGAGCCGGTCGCCGCCGTGCAGTTCCACCCCGAATCGATCATGACGCTGGGCGGCGACGCCGGCATGCGCATGATCGAGAACGTGGTGGCGCACCTGCCGCGCAAGGTGAAGGAAAAGGCGGCGTGAGCGGCGCCGACATCCCCCTCCCCCTTGAGGGGAGGGTGGCCGCAAAGCGGTCGGGAGGGGGCATCGCGGTCGGCTCCTGCGTTTTGTCTTCTACCCCTCACCTCAACTCGACCTCCCCCCTCTGGCCGCTTTGTGGCCATCTCCCCCTCAAGGGCGGAGATCAGGCAGCGTCATGACCTCCAAGCAGAAGATCGCCCGGCTGGCCTTCTGGTCCATCAGCGTGGCATTCGTGGTGACGGCGCTGAAACTGCTTGCCTGGCGCATGACCGGTTCTGTCGCGCTCTACTCGGACGCGCTGGAATCCATCGCCAATGTCGTCACCGCCATGGCCGCCTACTGGGCGATCCTCGTCAGCCACACGCCGGCCGATGACGACCACCCGTTCGGCCACCACAAGGCCGAATATTTCTCAGCCGTTCTGGAGGGCGTGCTGATCGTCGTCGCCGCCCTGCTCATCGTCGCCAAGGTCTGGCAATCGCTGCGCAATCCGATAGCGCTGGACGAACCATGGCCGGGCCTTGCGGTAAACACCGGCGCAGCAGTCATCAATGCGATATGGGCATGGATCCTGATCCGCAACGGCCGAGCCCAGAAATCTCCGGCGCTGGTCGCGGACGGTCAGCACGTCATGACCGACGTCGTGACTTCCGCAGGCGTGCTCGTCGGCCTGGTCGCGTCCGTCGTCACCGGCTGGCACCTGCTCGATCCCTTGCTGGCGCTGCTGGTGGCGCTCAACATCCTCTACCAGGGCTGGAAGGTGACGGGCGAATCGCTCAGCGGCCTGATGGACCGCGCCGTGGACCTGCACGAAAACATGCGCATCCGCGACATCATCTCGGCCAACTCCAAAGGCGCGATCGAGGTGCACGACTTGAAGACGCGGACAGCCGGCCGCGCCACCTTCATCGAGTTTCACCTGATCGTCGACGGCGACATGCCGGTGCGCGAAAGCCACGTCATCTGCGACCGCATCGAGGACGCGCTGAAGGCGGAAATCCCTTCCGTGCGCATCACCATCCATGTCGAGCCCGACGACGAGGCCAAGCTGCCACCCGGCACGGCGGCAGTACCCTTCGCGTAAGCCGAAGATCTCGCCGGCAGCCGATACGCTTGCGGGACTAAAGCATGATGCCGAAAAGTTGCAGACTTTTCGGAAAACATCATGCTTTAAAAAACAAATGGTTAGAGCGGAATACCGATTCAGGGAAACGGCATTTCGCTCTAGGGATAGGCCTGTCTCCGGCGATAATCGGTGCACGCGCCTTTGCCGTTGCCGGAACGCCGCCATGCGCTAAACTGACGGGATTGGTGGCCCGAGAGCGGCGCGGCGGCCGTCGGGGCAAGGAGGTGCGCATGTACGGCCTGATCGGAAAGATGCGCGTGGCGACCGGCAAGCGCGACGAACTGCTGGCGATCCTGAACGAAGCGACGAACGGGCTGCCGGGATGCCTGAGCTACATCGTCGCCCGCGATCCGGCGGACACGACCGCGATCTGGATCACCGAGGTGTGGACCGACGCCGAAAGCCACAAGGCCTCGCTCGCCCTGCCCGAAGTGAAGGCGGCGATCGCCCGGGCGCAACCGCTGATCACCGGCTTCGACATCCACATCGAAACCGAGCCGGTGAGCGGCGTCGGCCTGCCGGTACGCTGAGCGGCAGGACGCCCGGCGGAATGATCCGCCTGGTTCGCCGCAGCGCATCCTCGGTTTTGCGCCCGTCATTTCCGGAAACCGGCCGTCGCGTCCGGCGGGCACGTCTTGGCCGATTGGCAAATCCGGCGCCGCCGGTCTATCACCGGCCTTGATGGACTCGACCCCTCAGCAGTTCCCTCCCGGCCGCATGGCTGCGCGGGCGCCGGCCGTGCAATGGCTGGCCATCCTGGCGCTGTCGCTGCTGTTCGCCGGCGCGCTGGAGGCGGCCGCCCTGCCGGCGGCGCTGCTCATCGGCCCGATGTTCGCCGGCATCGTCGCCGGCACCGGCGGCGCCACCGTGCGCATGCCCCGGCCTGTTTTCGCCGCTGCCCAGTCGATCGTCGGCTGCCTCGTCGCCGCATCGATCTCGCCCGGCATCTTTCCGGTCTTCCTTGCTGAATGGCCGCTCTTCCTCGGCACGGTGGCGGTCACGCTGACCGCCTCCGCCGTGCTCGGCTGGCTGATCAGCCGCTGGCGCATCCTGCCCGGCACCACCGCCGTCTGGGGCTCCTCGCCGGGCGCCGCGACCGCCATGGTGCTGATGGCCGGGGCCTTCGGCGCCGACCAGCGCCTCGTCGCCTTCATGCAGTATCTGCGTGTCATCTTCGTGTCGATGGCGGCGGCCCTCATCGCCCGCCTGTGGGTGGATACGTCCGGCGTTGCGCCGCCGGCGATCGTCTGGTTTCCCGTCCTCGAACCGCCAGCCTTTGCCGCGACCCTGCTGACGGCGCTCGCCGGCGCCACGGCAGGCAGGCTGCTGAAGTTTCCTTCCCCCTATTTCCTCGGCACGATGATCCTCGGCACGGCGCTGCGTCTCGGCGCCGGCATCGATTTCCAGCTGCCGCAATGGCTGCTGGCGGTGAGCTACGCGGCGGTCGGCTGGGCGATCGGCCTCAACTTCACTCTGCCCATCCTGCGCCACGCCGCCCGCGCGCTGCCGCAGATCGTCGCCTCGATCGTCATCCTCATCGCGCTGTGCGGCGCCATGGCCTGGGTCATCAGCCGGACGCTCGGCATCGACCCCTTGACGGCCTATCTGGCGACCAGCCCAGGCGGCATGGACTCCATCGCCATCATCGCCGCCGCAGCCAACAACGTCGATATTTCCTTCGTCATGGCCTTGCAGACGGTGCGTTTCCTGGTCGTGCTGCTGCTCGGCCCGGCCATCGCCCGCCTCGTCGCCCGCGCGGTCAGGGAGTAGCGTCCTCTTCCGCCTCGGGGCCCAGCCGGGCGCGCTGGCGCGGCACGCCGAGCCCGGTGTCGGGCGGATCGCCGGCCGCCGGGCGCTCCCCCTCGATCATGTGCATCGAGCGCCAGCGGCCGAAGCGGTAATAGGCCATGGCAAGCACGAGCGAGCAGATCGAGCCGGCCGGGAAACTCCACCACAGGGCGTCCTGCCCGAAAAAGTCGCGCATCCAGTAGGCGAAGCCAGTGCGCACCAGAAGCACGGAGAAAATGAGGATGAACAGCGGCGGCATCACCGCCCCCGTCGCCCGCACTGTGGCGAACAGCACGATGGTGACGCCGAACAGGACGAACGACCATGACACCATGTCGTTGATGTGGACGGCGATGTCGATGGCCGCGCCGTCACTGACCAGGAACAGCCCGACCACCGGTCGGTCGAACCAGTAGAGCGTCGCCACCAGCACGCCGGTCAGCACCAAGTTGAAGCCGATGCCGGCGGCCGTGATGCGGTCGATGCGGTCCCAGCGCCGGGCGCCGACGTTCTGCGCCGCCATGGAAGAGACGGCGGCGCCGATCGCCAGCGCCGGCATCTGCACATAGGTCCACAACTGCGCCGCGATGCCGTAGGCCGCCGCGACCTGCGAGCCGTAGGTATTGACCAGCCCCATGATGGTCAGCGCCGCCACCGAGATGACGATCATCTGCAAGCCCATGGGGATGCCCTTCGTCACCACGATGCGCAGCAGGTGCGGATCGGGCCGGAGCAAGGCGAGGTCGGCGCCGGCCAGCCGCAAGGGGTGCTTGCGCAGGTAAAGCAGCGCCAGCAGCGCCACCACGCTCACCGTCTGGCCGACAAGCGTCGAGGTGGCGGACCCGGCGATGCCGAGACGCGGGAAGGGACCGATGCCGGCAATCAGCAGCGGGTTCAGCACGACGTCCAGCACCACCGCCAGCAGCATGAAATAGAAGGGCGTGCGCGAATCTCCGGCGCCGCGCAGCACGGTCATGACGAAGGTCAAAAGGTTCGCAGCCGGCACGGAGACGAAGATGATCCTGAGATAAGAGCGCGCCAGCGGCAGCGCGTCCGGCGGCGTGCCGAGCAGGTTGAGGATGGCGTCCACCCAGAGCCAGCCGCAGACGGCGAAAACGACAGAAACGGCGAAGAAGAAGGTGGCGCTGGTGCCGACGATGCGCCGCGCATGGGCGAGATCCTTCGCCCCCACCGACTGCGCCACCAGGATGGTCGCCGCCATGCCGATACCGAACACGGTGCCCAGTATAAGGAACAAAACCAAGTTGGCGTTGGAGGTCGCCGTCAGCGCCGATTCGCCGAGGAAACGGCCGACCCATACGGAATTGACCGACCCGTTGAGCGATTGCAGCACGTTCGAGCCGAGCACCGGCAGCGCGAAAAGAAGCAGCGTGCGCGCGATCGGGCCGCTGGTCAGGTCGCGCGAACGGCCGCGTGTCTTTGCGTTTTCGTCCATGGCGATCCAATCCGGGCAAGAAGATTCGGTTCCGGCGATGGCAAGCGTACCGCACGACGCGCCGCTCTGCACCTTTCCGCGAGGCTCGTCAATATTACCCGGATATAATTTGCAAAAATGCCGCCCTTTTCCAGCGCAGAAGGGAAGCGTCGAAAGTATTCGCCGGGCGGCTTGCCTCGGCCGACACCGTCCTGTATGAAACCGCGCATGATCTCTCGCGCCCGCAGCAAGGATACCCGTCGGACCGGCTTCGCCGGCGAGACGTTGCGCGCGCTTTCCGCGACCCTTCTGCTTCTCGGCCTTATCGGCGATCGCCGGGCTCGCTGAAGGAGCGCCCGGCGGTCGATACCGCCAGGGCTTTGTCGTCCCGGCCAAGCTCCTCCAAGGCAATTCCAGCAAAAGCGCGAAGCGGTTTTGCGTCCGGAATTGCGCAAGGCAAGACTCATCAAACCGATTGACTTCGCTTGAAAGGCGCTGCTTGTGCTTCGGCAATGCCGGCCGAGCAGCCGGGAGACGACCATGAATACCGCACAACGAATGATCGTGGAGGCCGCCATGCCCCAAACCGTTCCCTCCAAGGGCATGCCCGACGCCGCCCGCAAATACGCCCCCTACCCCATCGTCGGCCTCAAGGACCGCACCTGGCCTGACAAGGTCATCGACAAGGCGCCGATCTGGTGTTCGGTCGACCTGCGCGACGGCAACCAGGCGCTGATCGACCCGATGGGCCACGAGCGCAAGGCGCGCATGTTCCAGCTCCTGCTCGACATGGGTTTTAGGGAAATAGAAGTCGGGTTCCCCTCGGCCTCGCAGACGGATTTCGATTTCACCCGCTGGTGCATCGAGGAGGGCAACGTGCCCGACCAGGTGGACTTGCAGGTACTGGTGCAATGCCGGCCGGAACTGATTTCCCGCACCTTTGAATCGCTTCAGGGAGCGAAGACGCCGATCGTGCATTTCTACAACTCCACCAGTGAGTTGCAGCGCCGCGTTGTCTTCGAGAAGGACGTCGGCGGCATCAAGAAGATCGCCACCGACGCGGCCAAGATGATCACCGATATGGCGGCCAAGGCAGGCGGCGGCTACCGCTTCCAGTATTCACCGGAAAGCTTCACCGGCACCGAACTCGAAGTGGCGTTAGAGATCTGTAATGCCGTAACCGAAATCGTACAGCCGACGCCGGACAACAAGCTGATCCTCAACCTGCCCTCGACCGTCGAAATGGCGACGCCCAACACCTATGCCGATCGCATCGAGTGGATGTGCCGCAACCTCGACAGGCGCGATTCGATCATCGTCTCGCTGCACCCGCATAACGACCGCGGCACCGGCATCGCCACCACCGAGCTCGGCCTGATGGCCGGCGCCGACCGCGTCGAAGGCACGCTGTTCGGCAACGGCGAGCGCACCGGCAACGTCGATATCGTCACGCTGGCGCTCAACATGTACACGCAGGGTGTCGATCCGAAGCTGGACTGCTCCGACATCACCCGCATGAAGGATGTCTACGAACATTCCAACCAGCTGAAGATTCCCGAGCGCCATCCCTATGCCGGCGAGCTGGTCTACACGGCCTTTTCCGGCTCGCACCAGGACGCCATCAACAAGGGCATGAAGGCGCTCAAGAAGGCCAACAAGGAACTCTGGGAAGTGCCCTACCTGCCGATTGACCCGGCCGACGTCGGCCGCTCCTACGAGGCGATCATCCGCATCAACTCGCAGTCCGGCAAGGGTGGCATCGCCTATGTGTTGCAGGCCGACTACGGGCTCAACCTGCCGCGCGGCCTCCAGGTGGAATTCAGCCATGAAATCCAGGCCATCACAGACGCCGAGGGCAAGGAGGTGCCGGTCAAGCGCATCTACCAGCAGTTCCTCGAAACCTATGTCGAGCAGCCCGGCGCGCGGCTGAAATACATCGAGCACCGCACCTATCCGGACACGGCGGTCAAAGGCCGCCGCATCGTCGAGGCGACGATCCTCGACAACGGCAAGGAGATGACGATTTCCGGCATCGGCACCGGTCCGATCGACGGCTTCGTCGATGCGCTCTCCAAGCATGTCGGCGTGGCGATGTCGGTGCTCGACTATTCCGAGCATTCGATGCAGCGCGGCTCGAACGCCTCGGCCATCGCCTATGTCGAGATGGAGCATCCGGGCGGCAAGCTGTTCGGCGCCGGCATCAACACCAACATCTCGGCCGCCTCGCTGGAAGCCGTGGTGTCGGCGGCAAACCGGATTGTCGGACAAAACCGGTAGGACCTGCCCCCCAACCAAGACCCGGCCGGATTTTTTCGGCCGGGTAAATAATCGATGTGCGCCGCATCGATGCTTGTACGCCGGTGTCGGCGCTATATGATCGCATCTCAACTTGTGCCGACTGGAAGGGTTCGACACTTGCAGCATTCCACGCCTGCCGCCCCCGCAGTGCGCGAAACGCTGGAGCGGCTTCTTGCCAGCGAGACGTTTGCCCGCTCCGAACGTGCGCGGAACCTTTTGCGCTACCTTGTGGAGCGCGAGCAGGCCGGCGAGGCCGACCGGCTCAAGGGTTTTTCCATCGCCATGGACGTCTTCGGCAAGGATGCCGATTTCGATTCGGCGACGGATGCGGTGGTGCGGGTGCAGGCCGGCCGCCTGCGCGACCTGCTGGAGCAGTATTTCGCCACCGAAGGCGCCGGCGATCCGCTGCGCATCGTCGTGCCGCGCGGCACCTACGTTCCGGTCTACGAAAGCAATTCCGCCCAAGCCTCGGCCGCGGCAGGCCCAACCTTACGGCCTCATGCGCCTGATAGAGTCGACCGCCAGGTTCCGGCCATGGCGGGCGCATCGCTGGCGGCGGCTCCCCTGCTTATGCGCCAGATCCGATTCTTCTGGTTGGCAATTGCGCTGGTGGTCGCCATGCTCGGCGTTCTCATCGTGCGCCAGGGCGATTTCCTCGCCGTTCCCACCGCCGCCGCGCCCGACACGGAAGCCCCTGTCGCCACCGCCAGCATCGATGCCGTCACGGCCATGGAGGCGCTGCCGCTCGTCTATCTGGTGGTGAAGGCGAAAGGGGCGGAGGCGGACAGGGTCGCCGCCGCCATGCGCGCCGGCCTGACAGGCTTCGACACCGTCGATTTCATCGGCCGCGCCATCGCAGACGAGCGCGATCATGCGGCCGACGCCATCAGCTTCGTCTACGAATTGCGGTCCGGTCCGCTTGCCGGAGACATAACGATCGAATTGCAGAACGTCGCCACCGGCCGTGTGCTTCTGTCGCGCACCTTCAGCCGCGCCGATACCGCGCCCGGCGAGGTCGAAGACCGGGTGGCCGGCCTGTTGAGCGCCACGGTGCCGGCGTCCGGCACGATCTACACGACGATCCAGCAAAGCGGCCAGCAGACCGGGCTGATCCGCTGCCTGCTGCTCAACGAGGCCTATTACCTCGACCAGAACGCTGCCTCGCATGAAACGGCCTACCGGTGCCTGGAAACGCTGGCTGAGCGGGGCGCGAAATCGTCTCTCGTTTATTCGGAACTGGCCTCGCTTCAACTCGAGGCGGTGACGGATCGCTATTCCTATCCACCGGACGCATCCGTGGAGAAGGCCTGGGCGCTGGCGCACAAGGCCGTTCAACGCGGCGCCAACAGCCCCAACGCGCACCGCGCCTACGGCTATCTCAACGCCCGGCTTGGCAAGTCCGACGAATCGATCCGCTGGATGCGCAAGGCGTACGAACTCAACACCGATGATCTCTCGATGGCCGCCGCCTACGCCTACGGCCTGATCTTCGCCGGCCGCTATGCCGAAGGCACGCCCATCATCGCCCGCGCCGTCGAAGCCTCCAGCGGCCATCCAACCTGGTGGGACTTCGGCCTGTTCATCGGCGCCTTCATGCAGGGCGACATGGAGCGGGCCGGCAACGCCGCTTCCGCGCTGACGACCACTGCGACCAAGTCGCACTATCTCGCTGCGCGCCTGATCGCCGCCAAGGCGACCGGCGACGACACGGCAAGGCGCGCCATCCTGGCCGAGCTGACCGCCGATTTCCCGCGCTTCGCCGCCAACCCGCGCGGAACTTTCGTCGAGCGCAAATATCCGGCCGACCTGGTCGACCGGCTGGTGGACGCGCTGCGCGACGCCGGGCTGGGAAGCGCGACCTGATGCCGTCATGAAGCCTGTTTCAACAATGCCGGACCTGTTCCCGAGATGACATCTTCGCTGTTTGCATCCTGGCGGGGCGAAGGCGAGGAGATCGCCGTCCTGCTGCATGGCTTCGGCGCCGGTCACGGCGTCTGGAACGGTGTCGCGTCGGCACTTTCCGGCACCGCGCGCACGCTGGCCTACGACCTGCCGGGCCACGGCGCCTCGCTGGCGGTCCCGGACGCCGGGTCGCCGCGCAAGGCGGCGCAGGCGATCGCCGCCGACATGGCCGCACACAACCTGTTGCGCGTCCATCTCGTCGGTCATTCCATGGGCGGGGCCATCGCCATGCTGACGGCGCTGGCGGCGCCGGAGCGCGTCGCCTCGCTGACCTTGCTGGCGCCGGGCGGCGTCGGCCCGGAAATCGCCGCCGCGCTGCTGCGCCGCTACGCGCGAGCCGCCGATCCGGCCGAACTGGCCGCCTGTCTGGCCGCCATGTCGGGGCCTGGCGCAACGACGCCGGCGGATACGATCGAGATCCTGCTGGCGATGCGGCGCCAGCCCGGCCAGGTAGACAAGTTGGCCGAAATCGCCGCCTCGATCACCCGCGACGACCGTCAGGGCGCCATCCCGGCCGCGCTCCTCGCGTCGCTGGCGATGCCGGTAACGGTGCTGTGGGGCATGGGAGATCCTGTCCTGCCGGCCTCGCAGGCGCAAAGCCTGCCGGATCGTTTCGTCGTGCAGCGCCTCGCCCGTGCCGGCCATATGCTGATCGAAGAGGCCCCCGAAGCGGTCGTGGCGGCGATCCGCTCGACCATCGGCCGCACGGCGCGCTGATATCGACCGTGGGTGCATTCCGGTTGGTTCTGTGTTAACCTTGCCTTAACCAACCATGAGGCTGCCGATGCAGGACGCAGGCGAGAACGTGACCCCGATCGAACCGTCGCGCAAGCTGTCGGACGCCATACGCGAGGTGAAGAACGCGCTTGCCGACCGCGACGACGTGGTTGTCGACCTGCGCGAAGCCCATCGCATGCGCCTCGACCTGCTCGCCGCCGAACTGGCGCCGGTGTTTGCCGACGTGCCGGCAGATGACGACAGTTTCGACTTCGTCGTCTCGGCCGGCCTGCAACCGCGGCTATGGATCGACGCCGTCACTCATGTCGCCATGGGGCGCGACCGCCGTACGTACCGTTTCCTCAAGGACACGCGCATCGGCCGCGTCGTGCTGGCGGAATCGACCGAGATGAAGACGGTGGCCGATCACGTGACGCGCTATGTCGCCGAGCGCGTAGTCGAGCGGCAGCGCATGATGGAAGGCGGCCCGGAGCCGGCGCTTACCGGCTTCGCACGGCCGCCCGTCGCCGAGGCGGAACCGCCCTTGCGTGCGGCACGGCAGGGCGGCGCCGGTTTCTGGCCGGCGCTCTTTTCCACCCTCGGCGTCATCGCCGCCGGCGCCCTCGTCGGACTCGCCGTCGCGGCGGTGCTGTTCTGGGACCGCCTGACGGCGCTGAAGATCAGCTTCTGACCATTTCCGGCGCGGCCCCGAGTTCGACGGTTTCGAGATCGGCAAGCGGCAGCGACGGACCGGTGAAGCCGCGCCGGGTCAGCCTGACGCTCCATGCCTCCGCGCTGCCGTCGATCTCGACCAGATTGTACTGGGCCGGCGGATGCCGCCCGTCCGGCGCCTGCCCGGCGGCTGCGACGCCCACCACCGGAATGCGTGTCCCGCGCGCGCCCATCCAGCCGAGCGAGGGAAGATGCGAATGGCCGTGCAGCACCAGTTCCGCGCCGTGGCGGCCGATCGTCTTGTGGAAGCGCGAAATGCCGAACAGCCGCTTGTGCTGCGGCACCGCCGCTCGCAGCGGCGGATGGTGGATCATCACGACGCGGAACAGGCCCAGCCTGCCCGTCTCCTCCAGCGTCCTGCCGAGACGCGCCGCCTGCCCTTCCTCGAAGAAGCCGTTGGCCATGAAAGGCGCCGTGGCGCGCGCCGTCGAAATGCCGATGAGCGCGACGGCCCCGCGCACCCTGAGGTAAGGGAAAGCATTGCGATCGACCGTTGCATTGGCGCCGTCGCCGGTCATCCAGGGCCCCCAGGCACGGCAGACCTTGTCGAAGGCGCCCGGCACATAGGCGTCGTGGTTGCCCGGCACGACCGAAACGTCCGCCGGCGCGCCGAGCGTCTCCAGCCATAGGCGCGCCATCTCGATCTCGCCGTCGAGAGCCAGGTTGACCAGGTCGCCGGTGACGGCCAGATGATCGGGAGCCGCCGCCTTGAGATCGGCGATCAGCGTTTCCAGCACGCTGTCGCGCATGTGCCTGCGCCGGTTGCGCTGCCAGTTGACGTAGCCGACCACCCGCTTGGAGGCCAGGTCGCGATAGGATACAGGAGGCAGGGGACCGAGATGGACGTCGGAAATATGCGCAAGCCTGAACATCATCCCTTCTTACGGGACGGCCGCGCCGCTTTCCATATATGGTTTCGCGCACCATGACGCAGGCCGAGCCGGAAGCCGCGTTCCGCCAGACCGGCTGGCCGGGCCTGCGCGCCAGGCTGTTCCATCTCTACTTCGTGCTGGCGAGGCCGATGACGCTCGGCGTGCGCGGCCTGATCCACGACCGCGCCGCCAACACAGTCTTCCTCATCCGCCATACCTATGTGCCGGGCTGGCAGCTTCCGGGCGGCGGCGTCGAGCGCGGCGAGACGATGGAGGAAGCGCTGACGCGCGAGATTTCCGAGGAAGCCAACATCGTGCTGACCGCACCGCCGCAGCTGAAATCCATCCATTTCAACCGCCGCTCCAGCCCGCGCGACCATGTCGCCTTCTATCTGGTCGAGGCGTTCAGCCAATCGGCGCCCAAACGGCCCGACCGCGAAATCGCCGAGGCCGGTTTCTTTCCGCTGGACGCCCTGCCCGCCGGCGTGACGCCGGCGACGCTGAGGCGCATTGCCGAAGTCTTCGGCGGCACGCCGCCTTCGCCCGACTGGTGAGCCTTCCCGTCAGCGGACGGACAGGCGGGCACGGTCGTGCGGCGCCGAATAATCGAGTTCCGGCCCGACGGGCACGACGCCGGTCGGATTGATGGTCTTGTGGCTGCCGTAGTAGTGCGCCTTGATGTGCAGGAGGTTCACCGTGTCCGCCACGCCCGGCACTTGATAGAGGTCGCGCAGATAGTTCGACAGGTTCGGATAGTCGGCGATGCGGCGCAGGTTGCACTTGAAATGACCGACATAGACCGGATCGAAGCGCACCAGCGTGGTGAACAGCCGCAAGTCCGCTTCGGTGATGCGCCCGCCGGTCAGATAGCGCTGGCGCGACAGCTTTTCCTCGATCTGGTCGAGAGCGGTGAAAAGCTCCGCGAACGCCTCTTCGTAAGCCGCCTGCGTGGTGGCGAAACCGGCCCGGTAGACGCCGTTGTTGATCGCCGGATAGACCGTGGCGTTGATCGCGTCGATCTCCTGCCGCAACGGTTCGGGATAGAAATCCACGCCCGCATCGCCCCATTCGTCGAAAGCCGAATTGAGCATGCGGATGATTTCCGAGGATTCGTTGTTGACGATCGTCCGGTCCTGCTTGTCCCACAGCACCGGTACGGTGACGCGGCCGGAATAGGCCGGATCGGCCTTCGTGTAGATCTGGTGCAGGAAGTCGCTGCCGTAAAGCGTATCGCCGGTGGCGCCGTCTTCCTTGAGAAAGGTCCAGCCGTTCTCGCCCATGTAGTGATGGACGACGGAAACGGAAATTATGTCCTCCAGTCTCTTCAGTTTGCGCAGGATCAGCGTGCGATGAGCCCACGGGCAGGCCAGCGAGACGTAGAGATGATAGCGCCCCGGCTCGGCCTTGAAGCCGCGCGTGCGGCCTTCGGCCGGCTTGCCGTCCACCGTCACCCAGTCGCGCCATTGCGATTGCCCGCGCACGAAGCGGCCGCCGCTTTCCGTGGTGTCGTACCAGCGATCCTGCCATTTGCCGTCGACCAGAAGACCCATCGCCGTGTCCTTTCGTTTCCTGCGCCCCATGTAGGCCATCGCCTTGCAGGGCAAAAGCGCTGCCGGGGAAACGCACCGTCAACCGATATCCTCGCGCAAAAGCCCGATTGCGGGCATCGGAATTTGATGCTAGCGGAAGCCATCATGTTCGATGTCTTTGCCATGCTCCGGTTCGACCGACGACGAAAGGACGCCCGCGCCTGAGGCGCGTCATTGGCGAACGCTGCCCCGCGCAGCATCCTTTTCCCGTACCCGGAACGCGAAGACCATGAGCCTTGCCGACATCGCCTACCTGCCGGAAACCCCGGCGCACGACCCCGAAATCGACGCCATCAACGAGGAAGCCTTCGGGCCGGGACGCTTCGCGCGCGCCGCCTACAAGATCCGCGAAGGCGGACCGCATGAGCGGGCGCTGTCCTTCGTGGCGATGGACGGCGGCGCCGTCGTCGCCTCCGTGCGCATGACGCGCATCGTTGCGGGCAAGGGAACCGCCCTGATGCTCGGGCCGCTTGCCGTGCGCCCCGCCTACAAGAATGTCGGCATCGGCCGCCGGCTGGTGGCAATCGCACTCGAAGCAGCCGCCAAGGCCGGGTCCGCCGCCGTCGTCCTGGTCGGCGACGAGCCCTATTACGGCCCGCTCGGCTTCACCCGCATTCCATACGGCCAGATCGCCATGCCGAGGCCGGTCGACTACAACCGCGTGCTGGCGCACGAGATCGCCCCCGGCGCCGTGGCGGCCCTGACCGGCATGGTGCATCACGCCGACGCGGTGCCGGCGAGCGAAACAGCCTGAGCAGCCTGTTTCCGGCGGTTGCGCCGGCGCCCGCGCCCCCATAGCATCGGCAATCATCACAGGGAGGAGACAGGCATGAACCCCAGCGGCCAGACAGCGATCGTCACCGGCGGCGGCTCCGGCCTCGGCGAAGCAACGGCACGGGCATTGGCCGCGCGCGGCGCCAAAGTGGCGGTGCTCGACCTCGGCGCCGACCGCGCCGCCAAGGTGGCGGCCGAGATCGGCGGCGTGGCCGTGGCCTGCGACGTCTCCAACGCCGACGGCGCGGCCGCGGCCATCGCGCAGGCGGCGGAAAAACTTGGGCCTGCCCGCATCCTCGTCAACTGCGCCGGCATCGCCATCGGCGTCAAGACGGTCGGCAAGGACGGCCCGCATCCCCTCGACCAGTTCCGCAAGGTGATCGAGGTCAATCTCGTCGGCACCTTCAACATGATCCGCCTGTTCGCAGATCAGGCAGCGAAACTGGAAGCGCTTTCCGGCGGCGAGCGCGGCGTCATCGTCAACACCGCTTCGGTCGCCGCTTATGACGGCCAGATCGGCCAGGCCGCCTATTCGGCCTCGAAGGGCGGCGTGGTGGGCATGACGCTGCCGGTGGCGCGCGACCTTGCCCGCTCCGGCATCCGCGTCTGCACCATCGCGCCCGGCATCTTCAAGACGCCGATGATGGCGGGCATGCCGCAGGAAGTGCAGGATTCGCTGGGCGCGGCCGTGCCCTTCCCGCCTCGCCTCGGCGAGCCCTCCGAATATGCGGCGCTCGCTCTGCACATCGTCGACAACCAGATGTTGAACGGCGAGACGATCCGCCTCGACGGCGCCATCCGCATGGCGCCGAAGTAGGCGTCGTGCCCGCCGCCATTCCCGCCACGCAAAAGCCCGGCCCGCTGGCCGGCCTGACGGTGGTGGAAATGGCCGGGCTCGGCCCCGTGCCGCTGGCCGCCCTGATGTTGTCGGAGATGGGCGCCGAGGTGCTGCGCATCGAGCGGGCCGGCACCGGACGGCCGTTCCTGTCGCTGCCGCCCGGATTCGACCTTGACCGCCACGGCCGCACCCTCCTCAAGCTCGATCTGAAGCGGCCGGAGGGACGCGACCTCGTTCTGCGCCTGCTCGCGCGGGCCGACATCCTGATCGAAGGCTTCCGGCCCGGCGTCATGGAACGACTCGGCCTCGGCCCGCAGGAAGCAATGGCCATCAATCCGGCCCTCGTCTACGGCCGCATGACCGGCTTCGGCCAGGACGGGCCGCTGGCCGGCCGCGCCGGCCACGACATCACCTATCTGGCACTCTCGGGCGCCTTGCATGCGATCGGCCCGCCCGAAAAGCCGGTGCCGCCGCTCAACCTCGTCGCCGACTACGGCGGCGGCACCATGATGCTGGTCAGCGGCATGCTGGCGGCGCTGGTCGCGCGCGACCGCACCGGAAAGGGCCAGGTGGTGGATGCCGCGATGGTCGAGGGCGCGGCCATGCTGACGGCGCCGCTGCACGCCTATATGGCCGCCGGCCTGTGGCGCGACGCGCGCGGCGAAAACCTGCTCGACGGCGGCGCGCCTTTCTACGGGACCTATGAGACGGCGGACGGCCGTCATGTCGCCGTCGGTTGCCTGGAACCGCAATTCTTTGCCGAATTCGTCCGCCTGTTGCCGCTGGACCGGAGCTTCCTTGCCCGGCAATACGACCGCGCGACATGGGAGGCCATGCGCAGCGCCATCGCCGCCCGCTTCTTGCTGAAAACACGCGACGACTGGGCGGAAATCTTTGCCGACAGCGACGCCTGCGTGGCGCCGGTGCTGAGCTTGGCCGAAGCGAAGGACCATCCCCACAATCGCGCGCGCCGGACATTCACGCGGGTCGGCGGTCTTGACCGCCCTGCCCCGGCGCCGCGCTTTTCCGGCACCCCGGCCGTTGCGGCCACAGTACCCGACGCCAACCGCCGGCCCCTCGCCTCCGTACTCGCGCGCTTCGGCTTTTCGGCAGCGGAAACGGAAGGGCTTGTCAGAAGCGGCATCCTCGGCCAATAAGTAGAGAATAAAAGTATACTTTAAGAGGTCGCCGTGCAGGGACAGAAGAAAGACGTAATCCGCGAAACCGACGCGGCTGCCATAAGACAGGCGCGGACGCTGGTGCGCAGCGCCCGCTTCGGCGCGCTTGCCGTCCTGGAACCGGCAACCGGCGTACCGCTGGCTAGCCGCGTCGGCGTCGCCACCGATCTCGACGGCACGCCGCTGATCCTGATTTCCATGCTCGCGGCCCACACGGGCGCGCTGCTCGCCGACACGCGTTGCTCGCTGCTGGTCGGCGAACCCGGCAAGGGCGACGCCCTGGCGCATCCGCGCATGACGCTTGTGTGCCGAGCGGCCCGGCTGGAGCGCGGCACGGCCGACCATGCCCGCGCCGAGCGCCGCTATCTCAACCGCAACCCGAAGGCGAAGCTGTATGCCGGGCTGGGCGATTTCTCCTTCTTCCGCCTGGAAGTCGAGCGCGCCAGCCTCAACGGCGGTTTCGGCAAGGCCTATCTGTTCAAGCGCGAGGATCTCGTCGTTTCCGGACCGGTGACGGAAGCGCTCGCGGCGACGGAACAGGGTGCGCTCGACCACATGAACGCCGACCACCGCGAAGCGATCGACATTTACGCCCGCGATTCCGGCGCCGCAGGCACGGGCTGGTCGCTGACCGGCTTCGACGCCGACGGCATGGATCTTACGCGCGGCGACGAGGTACGGCGCGTCTTCTTCCCCGAGCCCCTGGCCTCCGCCCAGCACCTGCGCCCGACGCTGGTGGCGATGGCAAAGGCCGGAAGGGCAACGGATGCGGCTTAGGCTGGCGGCGTGGAAAACGACCTATCCCAAGGACTGACTTGAGATTTGGAGGGAATGGTCTACCCTTCCTTCCGCACCTGCCGATAGCAGGCGATGCGGCAACGACACCTGAACTCCCGGACGCCAGCGCCCCCATGGCACGCCGGAGCAGTGGATTTATGGGGCATTGATGGCTTCGGAAAAGCGGATCGCCGACATTGAGACAGCGGCGTCATTCCTGACCCTGATGGGCAACGAAAAGCGGCTGGAGATCCTGAGCCATCTCCTCGATGACGAATTGTCCGTCGGCACCATCGCCGAGCGCATAGCGCTCAGCCAGTCCGCTTTGTCCCAGCACCTCGCCAAACTGCGCAGCTTCGGCCTCGTCGAGACGCGCCGCGACCGCCAGATGATCTACTATTCCTGCCGCTCGGAGGCCGTCCGGGAGCTTCTGGACATGCTGGCTGACCGGTTCGACGCAACGGCGAAGGCGGAGCCTCGCCACTATCTGCATCCGACCGGAACTTGACCGCACCGCCGGTTCGGCCGTATCCGGCGCGGATCGTCACGCCGGATCGCCATGGACACGACACGTATTGAGGACCCTGCCGACCCGCGGGTCGCAGCCTTTCTCGACATTCGCGAGCGCGACCTGACCGGACGGCAGGGGCGGTTCGTCGCCGAGGGCAAGGTGGTTCTCGATAGCCTGCTTTCCGCCGGCCGTTTTGAGCCCGAATCGATCCTTGTCCTCGAAAGCCGCCTGGCCGGCCTCGAAAGCGTCCTCCGCAAAGCGCCGCCCGGCCTGCCGGTCTATGTCGTTTCCTCCGCCGTGATGGACCGCATCGCCGGGTTCCCCATGCACCGCGGCATCCTGGCGATCGGCCGCAAGGGCGAGCCGGCGTCCGCCGACGCGCTTCTGGCGGCCCTGCCCGCTCGCGCGCTCGTGGCGGTGCTGGTCGGCATTTCCAACCACGATAATGTCGGCGCGATCTTCCGCAACGCCGCCGCCTTCGGCGCCGACGCCGTCTTTCTCGACCGGACGTGCTGCGATCCGTTCTACCGCAAGGCGATCCGCGTCTCGGTCGGCGCCGCCCTCAAGGTTCCGTTCGCCGTCTTCGACGACGTGGCCACCTTCACCGCCTCACTGACGGAGACCCGTTTCCAGCCGTTCGCGCTGTCGCCGCGCGGCACCGTCGACATTCGCGAAGCCGGCGGGGCGGACAGGGTAGCGCTCTATCTCGGCACCGAGGGCGAAGGCCTGCCGGACATAGTGATGAAGCGCATGCAGACGCTGCGCATTTCGATGGCGCCGGGCTTCGACAGCCTGAACGTCGCTGCCGCCTCAGCCGTCGCCCTGCACCATTTCGCCAAGAGCCCGGCATGACAACATCTGCCCGGCAAAAGATGCGAGCCCCTAATTTGCCTGTCCGTCTTCCCCGAGCGCCCGTTCCTTGAGCGCGCGAACACGGTCGGCCAGGCTCAGCATCCGCCCGCCGCCCGGCGCACCGGCCGGCGTTGCGAGCGCCTTGGCGATCGGCGAATCAGGCCCGTCGAGTTTCATGGCGAGACTGACGACCTGGGCCGCCAGATCGTGCATCTCCTCACGCAGCGCAGCCGAGCCGTTGCCGGCTGCGGCCGGCGGCAGCGCCTTGCCTGCGACGCTCCCGGCGAGGTCGGCCTTCAGCCGCTTGTTCTCGCGCAGAAGCGCGGTCAATCTCGCCTCCAGCCGCTCGCGTTCGTCCTGCGGCCGCGCCGCGTCGGACGGATTTTCAGAGACGCCGGCCAAGGCATGATCGCGCAGGCGGGCGAGCTCCTTTTCGCGGCGTTCGAGCTTGTCCTCGCGATCGGCCAAGGTGGCCGTCAGCCGCTCCAGTTTCCTTTCGATATTCGCGACCTTTTTCTGCTCGGCCGCCAGCGTCTCGCGCGACAGCCGGCTTTCCGCCAACGCCTCGGTGCCGCGCCGGTCCGTTTCCTTGCGTTGCGCGCGCAATGCCGCCATTTCGGTTCCAAGCTTTTCCAGTTCCGCCTCGCGGGCGACCAGCTCGATCTGCCGGTTGGACGAGGAAAAACTGGCTTCGTCGTACATCTGGCCGAGTTTCTCGAACTCCTCGGTGCGTTCGGCGATCGACCGCTCCATGCCGGCGACCTGCCCGGCAAGCGCGTTCAAGCGGCCTTCCCGCTCGGCAAGCGCAGCCTCCGCCTGTTCCTTGCCGGCCTGCAATTCGGCCAGGGCGGCATCCTTGCGCGCGCCGTCCTCGGCAAGCGCCTTGAGGCTTTCCTTGCCCCTGTTGAGTTCGACCAGCTGCGTCGTCAGCTTTTCCTTGAGGCTTTTCGCCTCCACCTCCAGCTTGCGCACGGAGATGGCGAATTCGGCGCGCACACGGTCCTTGTCGGCCTGGATTTCCGCAAGCGTCAGCGGCATCGCCGCTTCGATGCGCTTGCGCGTCAGTGAGACTGCCCGCCGCCAGACAGCCGGCGTCACCAGCACGGTCAGGAAGCCCGCACACAGGAAGCCGAGTACGAAGAACAGGATCGACTGAACCAAGACGCTTCACCCATCGAACGGCCGGCGGCACGACGGCGGCCGCGCCATTCCGGCATGGCCGAAAACCGGCGCCGCGGCAAGAGCCGCCGCGGCCAGGACGCCGTTCAGAACGGATTCCAGGTCGGCTGCTGGGTCAGCTTCAGGTAGCCGAGGTTGACGCCGAGGCGGGCGCCGACGCCGGTGCGGATCGGCACCAGGATCACATTGTTCGCCTTGAGCACGTTGAAGCCGATGCCGGCAATCACATAGGCCGAGCCGGAGACGCCGCCGAAGCGCTCATAAAGATTGCTGACATTGTCCAGATTGTAGACCAGCATCATGACGCGCGAGCCGTTGCCGCCAAAATCCCAGCCGAGCGACGGGCCCTGCCAGTAGACCTTATGGTCGCCGGCATTCTTCGTGTAGAGGGTCCCTTCGCCGTAGGTCAGCCCGCCGATGAGGGCGCCGGACCCTTCTTCTCCCAGCAGGTAGCCGTTCGGCAGGCCGTAGGACGCAAAAATCTTTTCGACCACCGTGGCGAGCCCGCCCGATGTCTCGCCGAAGAAGCGATGGCCCGAATCGACGATTTCCTGCGCCGTATATTCCTGAGCCCGCGCCGCCGGCGACATGGCGAGCAGACTGCCCAAAGCGATGGAAAAGGTGATGAGGCGCAGCAGGCCAAGAGAGCCGAATCGGGAAAACATGCTTCCAATCTCCGTCAGGGAGCACCTTCGCCGACGCCTTGCACCTCGCGGCTCTTGCCCGGTCGCTTGAGGGTGCCTGTTGGCCCGCAAACTAGGCCGTAATTCTTTTTCAACCATTAAGCTCTCACATGAAGATGGCAGTTCAAGGGCCGGCGGCGCGCCGCAAGCCCTGCCGAACGTGTTTTTGCAACGCGCGCAATTTTAGATTTGTAGCTGCACCGACATGCGCCGTATATCCAGGGGACCTGAGCGAGCGGCATCGGTGCGGGGGACCGCGATAGCTCGCTATCGTCTTGATGTTGTGTGACTTTTGCAAGGACCTATGCCTATGGCCGACCTCTTCACCCTTTCGCCTGCCGATCTCGCCGCGCTTTTGTGCAGCCGGGTGTGCCACGACATCATCTCGCCCGTCGGCGCCATCAACAACGGCCTGGAACTGCTCGATGAAGGCGGCGCAGACGAAGACGCCATGAACCTGATTCGCCAGAGCGCGCGGAACGCCTCGGCCCGCCTGCAATTCGCCCGCATCGCCTTCGGCGCGGCGGGTTCGGCCGGCATGCTGATCGACACCGGCGACGCCGAGGCCGTCGCCGTCGCCTTCCTGAAAAACGAGAAGCCGGAACTGGTCTGGGAAGGCGCGCGCGCGCTCTTGCCGAAGAACAAGGTCAAGCTTCTGCTGAACCTGATCCTGGTCGCCAACGCCGCGATCCCGCGCGGCGGCAAGATCGTGGCCACCCTGCACGACCTCGAAACGCAGCCGCGCTTCACGCTCTCATCTGCCGGCCCGATGCTGCGCGTGCCGCCGAAATTCCTCGAACTGCACTCCGGCAACAAGCCGGAGGAACCGATCGACGCGCATTCGGTGCAGCCTTATTACACGCTGCTCTTGGCGCGCGAGGCCGGCATGGAGATCACCATCCACGCCACTTCCGAAGAGATCGTGCTGGCCGCAGCCTCATCGGCAGCGGCGGCTGGCGCTGAACAGACCCAACGCATGAAAGAGTAGACGCCGGACCCAGGCTGCGCCGTCGCCGGCCTTTGCAAAAATTTTACCCAAACGCTTTTCAGCTTTTTTACCGGATCAGGCTACCGTTCGCGAATAACGCCAAAGGCTTTCGGCACGACGGGGACGACCAAGAGGGACCGGAAATGAAGCGCTGCATGTTCGTCGACGATTCAAGCGTCATCCGCAAGGTCGCCAAGCGCATCCTCGGCGGACCGGACATGATAATGGTGGAAGCTGAAAGCGGCGCCGACGCGGTCCAGATGTGCGCCGCCGCCATGCCCGACATCATCGTCGTCGACGGCGGGCTGCCGGACATGGAGGCCGTCGAGTTCATCCGCACCATCCGCGCGATGCAGGGCCCGATTACGCCGCAGATCCTGATTTCTCTGATCGAGATGGACGTCGGCGCCATCATGCGCGCCAAGCGCGCCGGTGCTCAGGGCTACCTGTTGAAGCCATTCAACCGCGCTCAGTTGCTGGACAGCTTCCGCATTCTTCAGGCTCCCGCCCGCGCGGCCTGACGCTAAAGCATGATGCCGAAAAGTTGCAGACTTTTCGGCATCATGCTTCAAAAACAAATGGTTAGAGCGGAATACCGATTCAGGGAAACGGCATTTCGCTCTAAGAAAAAATCACGAATAGCAACAAGGCCGCGGACATGGTCGGCGGCCTTGAAAATTCCGGTCAGCCTGCGGGCTGGTCGTCGCTCTATGCTCGATGTAGTTCTGGCCGCCCGACGCGGCGTCGAGCTTCTTGCGCAGCTTGCAGATGAAGACGTCGATGATCTTCAACTCCGGCTCGTCCATGCCGCCGTAGAGGTGATTGAGGAACATCTCCTTGGTCAGCGTCGTGCCCTTGCGCAGCGAGAGCAGTTCCAGCATCTGATATTCCTTGCCGGTCAGATGCACGCGCTGGCCGCTGACCTCGACGGTCTTGGCGTCCAGGTTGACGATCAGTTCGCCGGTGGCGATGACCGACTGGGCATGGCCCTTCGAGCGGCGCACGATGGCGTGGATGCGGGCGACCAGTTCATCCTTGTGGAAGGGCTTGGTCATGTAGTCGTCGGCGCCGAAGCCCAGGCCGCGCACCTTGTCCTCGATGCCGGCCATGCCGGAGAGGATCAGGATCGGCGTCTTCACCTTGGAGAGCCTGAGCGTGCGCAGCACCTCGTAGCCGGACATATCGGGCAGGTTCAGGTCCAGCAGGATGATGTCGTAGTCGTAAAGCTTGCCGAGATCGACACCCTCTTCGCCGAGATCCGTCGTGTAGACGTTGAAGCTCTCGGATTTCAGCATCAACTCGATGCTCTGTGCGGTTGCACTGTCGTCTTCTATCAGCAGAACACGCATTTCATTCCCCTTTCTGCTGCCGAGCCCTCGTCGCGCCCCATCCGGGACCGGAGCAGTGATTGCCTGAACCGAAGCTGCCACTCAATGGTTAACAAAACATGATTCACTATGCGAAGCGATACCAGTTTTTTTAACCACTATCTACACCGACTTGAATCCAATGATGAATCGCTGGGAATTCCGGCCACCTGACACATTAAGAAACGCGCCTAACCGATTCACGGGACTCGTCTTCCCCCACCATCGGGGCATCGAAATTTTTACCCGGCCTTAAGCCCTGCCCCGTATGATTAACAATGCCCGTAAACGAATAGTTACCGAGGCGAAAAAACTTTAGGAAATCGTTTTCCATAGCTGGGGGAAGCATGGGGAACATTGATGCGGCTGCGCCTTGCAGACCCGAGGGACGTTAAGTGCAGGTGTGCGTTTGCAGGAGTACCGATTCATGAAGTCACGCGAAAACCTCGTTCGTCTGAAGACATTTCAGGTGAATGAGAAGCGGCGCCAACTCATGCAGCTGGACATGATGATCGCCGAGTTCGAACGGATGGCCTCGGAACTGGACTTGCAGATCACGGCCGAGGAAAAGAAAGCCGGGATCACCGATATCAACCATTTCGCCTATCCGACTTTCGCCAAGGCGGCCCGCCAGCGCCGCGACAACCTCAGGAACTCTCAATCCGACCTCGCCCAGCAGCGCAGCCTCGCCGAATCATTACTCGCCGAAGCTGAAGCGGAGCTTTCCAAGGCCGAAATGCTGGAATCGCGCGACGCCAAGGTTCGCGACATCGACATGGGCGGTCGTAGCGCCATGATCGGCTGACTTCAGCCGAAAATCCGCTCCGGTCGCTGAACGCCGGAGCCTTGCCCAAAGCTATGGGCGACAGCGGCGGGTTCTCCAAACTCCACCGAAACCGGTCAATCCGCAGACAGGCCTGCCATAGTCATGCCGGTTGAAATGATCGGAAGACCACGCCGCTTGCCGGTTCGGCCTTACGTAATTACGCAAGCCTCATCGGCACAGCCGAGCCTCTTGCCTTTGAACGTCGGTGTCACACCCGTTCGCGGCCGCGCAGTCGGCCACCGCCGAAGGAGCCGCCGGGCAGAAATACCCCCTTGAAACAGGACGGAAAGACAGCGCAAGCAAAAGGGCGCGGCCTGCCGCGCCCTTTTTGGCGTAAACTCGCCGCTAGTGACGATACTGCTGAATGCGGGTGGTACGCAGCCCGGCCAAGCCGTATTCGTCGATCGACGCCTGCCAGGACAGGAATTCCTCGGTGGTCAGCTTGTAACGCTGGCACGCCTCGTCAAGGCTAAGCAGGCCGCCGCGCACCGCAGCCACCACTTCCGCCTTGCGCCGGATAACCCACCGCCGTGTGTTGGTGGGCGGCAGATCGGCAATTGTAAGCGGGCTGCCGTCAGGCCCGATAACGTATTTGACTCGCGGTCTTACCAGATCGGTCATCGTACTCTCTACAAAAACTCACGGACCCAATCACCGCCACGTTACCGCCGCAGCTTTAAAATTTGCCTAAGCAGTCCCTAAACGATAGGTAAGGTTCGTGAACGTCGCGTTAGGGTTTGGCCGCGCATTTGAGGCAAATGCCGCCTATTGCCCATGCGACGGTGCGCAAGCTGGCGTAGCCGGAAAGCTTGACCTATATTCTCAGCATTGGCCGCGCCTGCGGACCGGCCGGAACAACTGGCATCGCCAGCAAAACTTTCGGAATGCACGACCATGAACAGCCTTGACCTGCCCGGACGCCCGAAGGACACGCGCGTCGTCGTCGCCATGTCCGGCGGCGTCGATTCCTCTGTCGTGGCCGGGCTACTGAAACGGGAAGGCTACGACGTCGTCGGCGTGACGCTCCAGCTTTACGACCATGGCGCGGCCACGCATCGCGCCGGTTCCTGCTGCGCCGGTCAGGATATCGACGACGCCCGCCGCGTCGCGGAGACGCTGGGCATTCCGCATTACGTGCTCGACTATGAAGAGCGCTTTCGAAAGGCGGTCATCGATCCGTTCGCCGACAGCTATGTCGCCGGCGAAACGCCCATTCCCTGCGTGTCCTGCAACCAGACCGTCAAGTTCGCCGATCTTCTGGCCACCGCCCGCGAACTCGGCGCCGATGCGCTCGCCACCGGCCACTATATCCGCAGCCGCGCCAACGGCGCGCACCGCGCCCTATACCGGCCGGTCGACGCCGACCGCGACCAGAGCTATTTCCTGTTCGCCACCACGCAGGAGCAGATCGACTATCTGCGCTTTCCGCTGGGCGGCCTGCCGAAGCCGCAGGTGCGCGCCATCGCCGAGGACATGGGGCTGGTCGTCGCCGCCAAGCACGACAGCCAGGACATCTGCTTCGTGCCGCAGGGCAAATATTCCGACATCATCGCCAAGCTGAAGCCCATGGCCGCGTCGCCGGGCGAGATCGTCCACATCGACGGCCGCGTGCTCGGCCGCCACGAGGGCATCCTGCGCTACACGATCGGCCAGCGGCGCGGCATCGGCATCGCCTCGGGCGAGCCGCTCTACGTCGTCCACCTCGACGCCGACCGCGCCCGTGTCGTCGTCGGGCCGCGCGAAGCTTTGGAAACCCACAAGATCTATCTGCGCCAGATCAACTGGCTGGGCGACGGCACCCTGGCCGATATCGGCCCGGCCGGCCTGGATCTCTTCGCCAAGGTGCGTTCCACGCGCCCGCCCCGGCCGATGACGCTTCACCATGACGGCGGCCTCACCTGGGTCGAACTGGCCGACGGCGAATCCGGCATCGCGCCCGGCCAGGCTTGCGTGCTCTACAGCGACGACGGCAACGACGCACGCGTCTTCGGCGGCGGCTTCATCGAGCGCTCCGAGCGCGGAGCCGAGGCGGAGGCGATGCTGTCGCGGCTCGCGGCCAGACCGGCGCCCGAAGCCGCGGCCTGAAGCGAGCCTCTCTAATCTAACGGTCGCGATGGCAGGCTTCCCGATAAGCCCCTGCTCACGGAAACGAACACAGCAAGGAAGCGCAAAACCGCGCCGCGCTTCGAAGCCTGTGATAGCCAATGCCGGTAAGGGATTCGGTCCGCGCAACGCCGTCAGGCGTGCTTGTTGCTGAACCGGTCATGCTTGACGGTGCCGGCCGTCAGGATGCGCAGAACGCGGACGGCTTCTTCGCCGTCGGTCCTCGGCTCGTTGCGAGTGCGGATGCAATCGAGGAAATGCTCCAGTTCCCGCGTCAGCGGCATGCCCTGCTCCACCGGCACGTAAGTCGGCTCATTGGCGGTAAAGGCCCAGTGGCCGCTGTCCTGCCACACCGCATGACGATAAACGGCGAGCTTGCGTTCCCACGGCTCGACGTCGTCGAACACGGCCATCGCCTTGTTGCCGACCACCGTCAGCCGCCGCTCGCGGTAAGGGTTAAGCCGCGACGCAAAGAGATGGCCGTGCAGGCCGTTCGGAAACAGCATGTGCAGATGCGCGAAATCGCTGAGATGATCGAGCAGCGCGGCCCCTTCGCCGCGCACCTCGATCGGCTCGGTGCCGGTAATGGCGAGGATCATCGACAGGTCGTGCGGCGCCAGGTCCCACAGCGCATCGTTCTCGGTATGAAACTTTCCCAACCCCAGCCGGTGCGAATGGATGTAGCGCACCTCGCCGAGTTCGCCGGCATCGACCAGCGATTTCAGTTTCTCGAAGGCGGGATGGAAGCGCAGTACATGGCCGACCATGAAGATGCGCCCGCGAGCCTTGGCGATGGCGACCTCGCGCTCGGCATCTGCCACAGTCAGCGCAACGGGCTTCTCGACCAGCACGTCCTTGCCGGCCTCGACGGCACGGATCGCCATTTCCGCATGGAACTGCGGCGGCAGCGCCAGAACGATCGCGTCGACGTCGTCGCGGGAAAACAGCGCCTCCGGCTCGATCGCCAGGCAATCCTGTTCGCTGGCAAAGCCTTCGGCGCGAGCCCGGTTAAGATCGGAAACCGCGTGGAGTACGCCAAGCCCCTTCAGCGTGCGAATGTGGTTGGAGCCCCAATACCCGCACCCGAGAACTGCCAAACGCGGTTTCATCAAATCGAAAACTCAAAAAAAATCCGTGGCTGAGACATAGCGGCGCGCATGCGCGAACTCAACCCCGCCAGCCTCCAGATACGGTTACAAATGCGGCCAACTTGCGCCAATTGTGCAAGATACGGCATCGCCGCGGACCGATCCGCACATCGACCGTCCATCCGCCGTCCACGAGCGCCCGTCATTCGCCTTGAACGGCCATTCGACCCGCGACCGAAGCCGGAAAGGAAAGCGCACAGACATGCTTCTCCATCGTCGCGACCACCCCGACTGGAGACAGTTGAATAGCGAAGTCTATGTGCTTGACACATCAGGCGGCTCAACCTTATATCCGCGCGACCTTGCCGAAGGGCCAGCCGATCGGGGCTTCGGCGCGGGGCGGAGTAGCTCAGTTGGTTAGAGCAGAGGAATCATAATCCTTGTGTCGGGGGTTCAAATCCCTCCTCCGCTACCATCGTTCCCCATATGAGCCTTTCGAGAACAGCCTGCGGCGGCTGTTAAGCGATCGTCGTCATGGCCGACAGTAAGCGTGAAGGCGGTTTGTCTCGAAAACGCCGGCAAACAGGCCGTCATACGCTCTCGGGAAGATAGACGCCGAACGGCACGAAGGTCTGTCCCTGTGTGCCCGCCGCGCCGTTTTCCAGCGCATGCGCCATCAGGTCCACCAGTTCCGCGCAAAGGGGCCTGAGCGGTGTGTCGATCACCATGGTCAGCAGGCCTTCGGCAAGGGCGACGCGCCGGTCGGCGGTGATCTCGTTGCAAACCATCACCGGCTTGCGCACCGGCCGAATCTCGCGCAGCGCCGAAATCCCGCCTTCCGCGCCGCCGCCGGCGATATAGCAGCCGGCGAGGTCGCCGTCCTGGCGCAAAAGCTGGACCAGCGCGTCGTGGGTGAGTTGGTGCGATTCCTGGTTGACCAGCGTCTCCATGACGGTGAAGTCCGGCGCATGCTCGCGGAAGAAGGCGCGGAAGCCGATCTCGCGCAATTCGTGGCCATGGAAGCGGTGGCTGCCGACGAACAGCGCCACCTTGCCCGGCCGTTTCGCGCCGGTGGCGATCATCCATGCGGCTGTGCGCCCGACCTTGAGGTTGTCGACGCCGACATAGCCCTCCCGCACGCCGGCGGCGAAATCCGACAGCAGCGCGAAGACCGGAATGCCCTTCCGCTTCAGTTCCTCCACCGCTCTCGTCAGGATCGGATGATCGGGGCTGACGACGGCGACGGCGCGCGATCGTGCCGCAAGGCGGCGTAGCCGCTCGACGATCTCGTCCAGCGAAAGCGTTTCGGTGAAGTCGATCGCCGCCGTGCCGCGAAAGCGCGGCGCGCGGGCAACCGCTTCCTCCAGTTCGGCGGCGAAGGCGCGGTAGAACGGATCGTCGGGCCTGAGCAGCAGGAAGCCGAGCCGCAGTTCCGGCAGATCGCGGTGCAGGCGCCGGCCGATCAGGCCGGCGGCGTGAAAGCCGATTTCCGTCGCCGCCTCATAGACGCGCCGGGCCGTATCCTCGCGCACCGGCAGCCGGCCGTTGAGGACGCGATCTACGGTGGCGACGCTGACACCGGCGGCGCGGGCGAGATCGGCAATGGTCGAGCGCTTCACCATGGGAACAGGTCTGCCGGTTCGTCGCGGATATGATAGATAATGATAGAATTCATTGCAATATGAATGATGGTTATTGAGCAATTTGGCTGCCCTTGCTATTTTAAAGACAGTGAATTCCACGCAGCCCGCCATAGGGTCCAGCAGGGGCGCTGCAAGGGAGGTGGAGATGGGCATAGCCGTCACCGGCGCCGCTGTGCGGCCAAACAAGCGGGATTACAGCCTGATCGGCCGCGATTCCCGGCTTGCCGTCGAGAACGGCCTTGCGGCGGCCGAGTGGTATCACACCGACGTGCCGCGCAAGCAGATGAAGGAGCTGATGAAGCGCTCCGACGGACCGGCGATCCGCGACACCGCCATCTGGATTGCCGCCTTCGTCGTCAGCGCAGCCGGCGGCATCTGGTTCTGGGGAACCTGGTGGTGCGTGCCGTTCTTCTTCGCCTACGGCGTGCTCTACGGCTCCTCGTCGGACTCACGCTGGCATGAGTGCGGCCATGGCACCGCCTTCCGCACGCAGTGGATGAACGACGCCGTCTACCAGGTCGCCTGCTTCATGATCATGCGCAACCCGGTGACATGGCGCTGGAGCCACACCCGCCACCACACCGACACCGTCATCGTCGGCCGCGATCCCGAAATCGCCGTCATGCGGCCGTCGGACCTTGCGCGGCTGGTGCTGAATTTCGTCGGCATCCTCGACGCCTGGCACGCGATGGCCGACATGGCGCGCAACGCCGCCGGCGTCATCGGCGCCGAGGAAGCCACCTTCATTCCCGAATCCGAGCGGCCGAAGGCGATCCGCGTCGCCCGCATCTGGCTGGCCATCTATTTGGCCACCGTAGCGCTCGCGCTCGCTTTGCACTCATGGCTGCCGCTGATGCTGGTCGGATTGCCGCGCCTCTACGGCGCCTGGCACATGGTGCTGACCGGCCTGCTACAACATGGCGGGCTGGCCGACAACGTCATCGACCATCGGCTCAACAGCCGCACCGTCTACATGAACCCGGTCAGCCGCTTCGTCTACTGGAACATGAACTATCATGTGGAGCACCACATGTTCCCGATGGTGCCCTATCACGCGCTGCCGAAACTGCATGACCTCATCAAGCACGACCTGCCGGCGCCCTGCCCTTCCATTTGGGCCGGCTACAGGGAAATGATCCCTGCCTTCCTGCGCCAGCTCCGCTACGAGGATTATTACCTGCGCCGCGAGCTGCCGCCGACGGCGAAGCCTTATCGCGAAGAGCTTCACCAGGACGACCGCATGCTTGCGGCGGCCGAATAAGCCTCCCAAGGCTGATGGAGGCGGCGCAGCGGGCGCCGTCTCCGCCATACCCCAGAGACACCATCCAGGGAGACGAGCAAGTGAGTGAATGGATCGAAGCCTGCGGCGCGGACGACATCGACGAGGAGGACGTTATCCGCTTCGATCACGCGGGACATACTTTCGCCATCTACCGGTCGCCGGACGACGAGTATTTCGCCACCGACGGCCTGTGCACGCATGAACAGGTCCATCTCTCCGGCGGGCTGGTGATGGACGACATCATAGAATGCCCGAAACACAACGGCCGCTTCAACTACAAGACCGGCGAGGCCAAGGGCGCGCCCGTCTGCGTCAACCTGAAAACCTATCCGGTGAAGATCGAAGGCGGCAAGGTGCTGATCCAGGTTGGATAGGAGCAATTCCAGGAAAAGTGGGAACCGGTTTTCCGTCCGGAATTGCGAGACAGGATAGATCCATGAGCGGGGGGATGGTCATCATCGGCGCCGGGGAATGCGGCGGGCGCGCGGCGCTGACGCTGCGCGAGCTCGGCTATGACGGGCCGGTGACGCTGATCGGCGACGAGCCGCACCTGCCCTACGAACGCCCGCCGCTGTCGAAGGACGCCATGGTGGCGGACGCCCCTGCGGTCAAGGCGATCGCCAGCGAGGCGGACCTCGTGGAAAAGACCATCACCCACCTGCGCTCGGTTACGGTCGAGTCCGTCGACAGCGTGGCGAAACGGGTGAAACTGGCCGGTGGCGGCGAGCTTGCCTACGACAAACTGCTGCTGGCGACGGGCGCCGCACCGCGCAAGCTGCCGATGCCGGGGCTGGGCAAGCGCTGTGTCTATCTGAGGACGTTCAGCGATGTGCTGGCCATCCGGCAGCACCTCAAGCCGCAAAGCAGCATCGCCGTCATCGGCGGCGGCTTCATCGGGCTGGAACTGGCCGCCTCGGCGCGCCGGCTGGGCGTCGACGTCATCGTCATCGAGGCGCAGCCGCGCATCCTCATGCGCGGCGTGCCGGCCGAGATCGCCGCCGTGGTCCACGCCGCGCATGAGGCGCACGGCGCGAAGATTCTGTGCGGCGCCGGTATCGCGGCGATCAACGACGACGGCCGAAAGGTGCGCCTGACGCTTGCCGACGGCCGCATGATCGATGCCGATCTTGCCGTCATCGGCATCGGCGCCGTGCCAAGAACCGATCTGGCCGAAGCCGCGGGACTGAGGATCGACAACGGAATCGCCGTCGATGCCATGCTCCGCACTTCCGATCCGGCGATCTTCGCCGCCGGCGATTGCTGCTCCTTTCCCCTTGCCGTCTATGGCGGGCGGCGCGTGCGGCTGGAGGCCTGGCGCAGCGCGCTGGAGCAGGGAACGCTCGCCGCCAAGAACATGCTCGGCCACGAGGAGCCGGTTTCCGCCGTGCCGTGGTTCTGGTCGGATCAGTACGAGCTGACCATGCAGATCGCCGGGCTTGCCGACGAGGGAAGCGGCACAGTCCGGCGCGACCTTGGCGAAAACGCCTTCATCCTGCTCCATCTCGCCGGCGACGGCCGCCTCGTCGCGGCAAGCGGCGTCGGTCCCGACAATGCCGTGGCGCGCGACATCCGGCTCTCCGAAATGCTGATCGCCAAGGGCGCGCGGCCCGACCCCGCCGCCCTCGCCTCGCCCGACGTCAAGCTGAAGAAGCTCCTCAGCGGCTGATTGGAAGAACCGGGAACGGCATAGCTCGTTCGGAATTGGCAGGCGACCGGACGGGCGCCGTAGAGGTCAATCGCCCAGCCGGTCGAGGAAGGCTTTGAGTTCCGCCGGCGGCATGCGCACGATGTGCTTCTCCTCCGGATAGGCTTTGCTTTCGACGTCGGCGACATATTCCCTGAAAGCAGCGATGCGCTCCTGTTGCAAGCGGTCGTATTCTGCGGCGAAGTTGCGGTAGACTTTGGAGTGCCGTGGCATGTGGCCGCGATTGGCGCCGAGGATGTCTTCGGCGAACAGGTATTGCGCGTCGCAGCCCGTTCCCGCCCCCATGGACAGTAGAAACAGCGACGTACGCTTCGAGATCGCCTCGGCCACCTCGACGGGAACCACCTCGATCTCCGCCCCGAAGGCGCCCGCCGCTTCCAACTGCCGGACCGCCTCGAAGATTTCCATGGCGCTGTCGGCCGTCTTGCCGACCGCCCTGAAGCCGCCGGTCCAGGTGCGCCGCGACGGGATCAGCCCGACATGGCCGATCACCGGGATCGCCTCGTCGGCCATGCGCTTGATGGTGGCGGTGCTGGCGCTGCAATAGACGGCGTCGGCGCCGGCCTTCACCATTTTGAACGACCAGCGCACGAAATCGTCCGCGGTGCCGATCTCGTAAAAATTCTCGCCGGGCATGGAAAACAGGCTGGGTGCAACCTCGCGGTAAGCGGGATTGAGGATGAGTTCGGGCGTGATCGACACGATGTCGATGCCGGCCTTCTCGGCGGCCTCCGCCTCCTCCATCGTGGTGACGCGCAGCATGGTGAGTTGCCGCTTGCCTTTGACGGCTCTCAGGTCGGCGATGGTCGGTCTCTTTCGGCTCATGGATATCCTCTCTCGCGCGGCAGGCTCATTCGGCGGCGGCCGGGATCGTCATGTTGTGGAACTCGTCGCGATAGGGCTTGGCCGTCGGCGGCAGTTCGCGCTTGAGGTAATAGTCCTCGTATTTCAACTGCCGCAAAAGTACCGGCCACACTTCCCGGTAGGCGTGCCACATGGAGGGGTTCGGCTGCGGCAGGTCGTGCTTGATGAGGTCGTGCAGCTTCGGCAGCGCGTAATAGGGCACCATCGGGAACATGTGGTGCTCGACGTGGTAGTTCATGTTCCAGTAGATCCAGCGGCTGACCGGGTTCATGTAGACGGTGCGCGTGTTCAGCCGATGGTCGGTGACGTTGTCGGCCAGTCCGACATGCTGCAACAGGCCGGTCAGGATCATGTGCCAGGAGCCGTAAAGGCGCGGCCCGCCGATCAGCATCAGCGGCAGGAACGAGCGCATGGCGAGCGCCGCCGCGATGGTTGCGAGGTAGATCGCCACATGCCAGCGGGCCGCGACGACCGCCTTGCGGAATTCCATTTCCGGCACATAGCTCTTTTCCTCGGCGTTCAGCCCGACGAAGGCCTGGCGGAAAAGCGTCGGCAGCGAATAGCGCAGATCGAGCAGGCCGGTGAACATCAGCGCCGCCTTCAACAGGTCCGGCGGACGCATCACGGCGATCTCGGCGTCGCGGCCGACGATGGTGGTGTCGGTGTGGTGGCGGGCATGGCTCCAGCGCCATTGCGCCGGATTGCGCACCAGCATGAAGGAGGCGATCTGGTAAACGACGTCGTTCATCCAGCGCGTGCGGAAGGCGGTGCCGTGGCCGCATTCGTGCCAGCGGGAATCGCTGGAAGACCCGTAGAGCACGCCGTAGACGAGGAAGAACGGCACGCACCACCAGGTTCCCCAGAAATAGATCGCGCCGGCGGCCGAACCGAGGATCAGCGCGATCCACAGGATCGTGTCGCGGATCGCCGGCCCGTCGGAGCGCTGCATCAGTTCCTTCATCACCTTGCGGGGCACGTCGGTGTGATACCATTCGGCCGAGGCCAACCCCGTCTCGATGGCGCGTCTGGTGCTTTCGCCGACAAGGCTGTAGTCGCGCTTCGTCTTCTGGAACGTCGCCGTCGTCATCGATGGCCTCCAAGGGTCGTGAACCTGCCGGACGGGACCGGATAGTCGTCGTCTGGCTGTTCGGCGATCGCGCGGATGCGGCGCTCCGCCGCCGCGATCTGTTCGGCGCCGTCGAGCACGCGGAAAGTGGTGTCGTAGGCGCGGCTCTCGCCGTGCTCCAGCCAGATCATCTCGCCGCGTTCGCGCGCGGCGGCGTCTCCCAGAACATGGTGCGTCGAGGGCTCGATGCCGAGCGCATAGTTGCCGGCCTGGAAGTTCTGCCATTCGTAGAGGCAGGGAAGCTGGTCCTTGCGCGTCTCGACCTCGAAGCCGAGACCGATGCGGTCGTTGACCAGCGCCACCGGCACGCGGCCCGCCGCGTCCGCCGCCGTCTCGTGCTCCCACACCTGCTCGCGGAAGTTTTGCCGCGGACCGGGCATGGCACGGTAGCCGACGCCCTGCCGGCGATAATCGTCCGCATGTGCGGCCCATACGACGTCGCGGATCGGCGCCAGATAGCGCGAGCCTTCGTCCAGCACCGGATGGCCGATATTGACGTGGTAGAAGAACATATGCGGCGTCTTCAGGAAGCCGTGATTGACCACCCGGTCCGACAGCCGGATCTCGTTGCCTCCGACATCGGCCTCGATGCGCCTGATCAGGTGCAGGTCCTCGCCGAAGACGGCGGCCTGCTGCACGACGCCTTCCGCCCAAAGCACGCAGCGGTCCCCCTCCCAGCGCTCGCCGTAGCCCGTCAGACGCGCCGGGATGGCGCTGACGCGGCCGTGCAGCCCGTGCCGCACCGTCGCCTTGCCGGGATAGTTGTAGGTCTCTGCCGACACCTCGTCCGGCCCGAGCGTATGGTCGAGGCCACAAGTCAAAAGCAGGCCGGAGAAGGAGCGCGCCCACCCCAGCCCCTGCTCACCTTCGGTGTCGTGCAGGCCGGGATGGCGGAAGCCGGTCGGCGAATGCCAGCCAATCGCCTGGCCCTTATAGTCGCAGTCGGCGATGTCGAGCGCGCGATCAACCAGCGCGGTAAAGCGCAGGCCGGTGCCGGTGCGGAACTCCAGCATGCGGATGCCGCGTTCCACCCCGTCGCCGAGCGTCATCAACCGTACGCCGGCGAACTGCGAGAGCGAGCCGGTGCGCTCGGCGAGTTGCCGGCGCGAGCGCGTCTGTCCGTAGAGATCCACCATGATCGCTGGCTTGCTTCGATTGCCTTCGCGGCCGTTCCCGGAGGCCTAATGCGCCACCGCGCTCCTGAGTTCGCTTTCCGACATGCCGGTGATGACTTCCTCGACATGCCGCACGGTGGTCTTCTTCGGATCGATGTCGTCGGCCACCACCTTGCCCTGCCGCATGACGACGATGCGATCGACCACCTCGAAGACGTGATGAATGTTGTGGGCAATGAAGATGCAGGAATGGCCGGTGTCGCGCGCGTTGCGCACGAAGCGCAGCACGCCTTGCGTCTCCGCCACGCCCAGATTGTTGGTCGGCTCGTCGAGGATGATGAGGTCGCTGTGGAAGTGCATGGCCCGCGCGATGGCGACGGCCTGCCGCTCGCCGCCCGACAGCGAGCCGATCGGCGTCGTCACCGGGATGTTCTTGGAAATGCCGACGCGCTTGAGCAGCGCGGTCGCCACCTCCTCCATCTTGGCCTGATCCATCTTACTGAAGAAGCCCGGCCCCTTGATCGGCTCGCGGCCGAGGAACAGGTTGCGGGCGATGGAAAGCTGCGTCACGAGCGCCGAATCCTGGTAGATCGTCTCGATGCCGTTGGCGATGGCGTCGGCCGTGCTACGCATGTCGACCTTCTCGCCCCTGATGTAGATATCACCGCCGGTGGCGCGCACGGCCCCGGACAACACCTTGATGAGCGTCGACTTGCCGGCGCCGTTGTCGCCGAGCAGGCCGACGATCTCGTTCTTGAAGACACGGAAGGTGACGCCGTCGAGGGCGCGCACGCGGCCGTAATAGCGGCTGACATTGTCCATCAGGACGAGTTCTTCGGCCATTGTCTCAATTCCCTGACTGGTGCCGGCGCTCGAGACCGGAATGCAGCGCCATCATGCCGAGGATGATCGCACCGATGAAAATGTTGTAGGCAAGGCCCGGCACGCCGACCATGACGATGCCGTTGCGCATGATGCGCAGGATGAAGATGCCGATCACCGTGCCGATGATGGTGCCGCGCCCGCCGGTCAGCGCCGTGCCGCCGATCACCACCATCGCGATGACCTCGAGCTCGTAGCCGGTGCCGCTGTTGGGGTTGGCGGCGGAGGTGCGGATGGAACTGATGATGCCGGCGAAGGCCGACAGCACCGCCGACAGCACGAACAGGATGATCTTGGTGCGGCCGACATTGACACCGCGCGCCTGCGCCGCGTTCGGGTTGCCGCCGGAGGCCTGCACCCAGTTGCCGAACTTCGTCTGCGTCAGCACGTAGCCGAGGATGACGGCGGCGAGGATGAACCAGAACAGCGACATATAGATGCGGAACGGCCCGACATAGAAGTCTCCGACGAGGGTCTTGGCCAGCCATTGGCCGCTGGCGTCCCAGGTGCGCTGCGGAAAGCCGTCGGTGATGAACAGCGCCGTGCCGCGCGCGATCAGAAGCATGCCGAGCGTCACCAGGAAGGACGGGATCTTCAGGCGGATGACGAACCAGCCGTTGACGAAGCCGATCAGCGCCGCGATCAGCAGGCCCGCGACGAAGGCGGCCTCCAGCGGCAGCGCGCCGCTGTTGAACAGCGACCACATGATCACCGGCGACAGGCCGAAGACCGAGCCGACCGACAGATCGAATTCGCCCGACGTCATCAACAGCGTCATGCCCAGCGCGACGAGGCCGAGCTCGACCGAGAAGGCCAGCGTGTTGGAGATGTTCAGTACCGACAGGAACTGCGAATTGATCGACTGGAAAACGACCAGTTCGACGATGAGCAGGACGAGCGGCCCGAATTCGGGTCTGGAGATCAAGCGTTGCATGGCCGACTTTCAGGGCTGCGTTACGGGTGCCGCAGGGCGGCCGGTTGCCTTGTGGAGCCGTCTCCGCGGCGCGCATGGCGCCGCGGAGACGAGGATGCGCGGGCCTTATTTGGCCGACATGACCTTGGCGTAGATGTCCGCCGTATCCTTGTCGTAGAGCGCGCCGGTGGTGATGTTGAAGGCCGGCGGCACGCCGTCGGTGGCCATCATCGCCAGCGTCAGCGCCAGGTAGCTGGTCGCCTGCGGGTCCTGCCACTGCGCGGCGTTGACATAGCCCTCCTTGACCTCGCTGGTGGTGTCCAGCGAATTGCCCCAGCCGACGACCGGGATTTCGCCGGCCTTGACGCCGACCTGGTCGAACACGCGCTTGATCGAGCCGGTGGCCAGATCGCCGAGGCCGATGATGCCTTTGATCTTGCCCTTGTTGGCGTTGAGGTAGTCGCTCATGCGGGTGATGATCTCGGCCTGGTCGAGCGTCGTCTCGGTGACTTCATAGGTGATGCCGAGCGGATCGAAGACCTCCTTGATGCCCTTCGTTTCCTCGACGCCGTAGCTGGCGCCGGGGACCTCGACAGGCATCCAGACGAAATCGCCCTTCTTCACGAAGTTATGGTCGACGAGATACTGCGCCCAGCCCTTGCCGACGACGACCAGATCGGTGCCGACATAGGCCTGGAAGTGCGCCGACGGGTCGGGCGTGTTGAAGTTGATGAGCGGTATTCCCGCCTGCTTCGCTTCCTTGACGATGTCGACCAAGCTGCCCGGATCGGGGCTGGTGGTGACGATGCCGTCGGCCTTGGCGGCGATCGCCGCGCGCAGCGCTTCCTGCTGGGCCGGAACGTCGCCGTTGTGGAACGAGGTCTTGACGGTCTGGCCGGTCGATTTCGCCCACATCTCCGCGCCTTGCAGGAAGTAGGTCCAGACCGGGTCGGCCGGGCTGCCGTGCGAGATCCAGTAGAACGTCTTGGCCTGCGCGGCGAGCGGCAGGACCATCGCAAGAACCATGCCGTAGACAAGCAGTCTCAGTTTACTCAACATCGATTACCTCCCATTTTGAAAACGAACTTCTTCTTTCTCCGCCCGGTAATCCGGCCGTTCAAAGGCCGTTGGCGCGGAACTTGCCGTCCAGGAATTTCTTGGCGCGCGGAATATCGTCCTCCGCCAGATGCTCGATGATGACGGGGATGTTGGAATGCTTGCGCGCCAGCAATTGCAGATAGAGGTCGTAGTCCAGTTCGCCGAGGCCCGGCGCCGGCAGCTCGATCTCGCCGACGCCGCGGAAGGTGTGGCTTTCCATCGCGTCGGCGTCGCCGATGTCGGCGTGCTTCTCCGACTTGTCGGTGCTCGAGCGCTTCACGTCCTTGGCGTGGGCGATCTTGATCTTGTCCTGTAGCGTGTCGAACACCTGATGCAGGATCTCGCCCATGCGGTCGATGTTGTGGCTCTCGAAGTAATTCGTCGGGTCCATCAGAAGGCCGAGGCCCGGATGGTCGACCTGGGCGAACATCTTCACCGTCTCCTCGACCGAGCCGACGACGTTGTTGACGTAGGTTTCGAGGCAGAACACCGCGCCGTGGTCGTAGGCGAGCTGGGCAAGCTCGGCGATCACCTTGCGGCATTCCTCGAACCCTTCCTCGGTCTTGTTCTTCGGATGATGCACCCAGTCGGACTCGGTGTTGAACGTGCCGGTCTCCGAAATCACGTAGGCCGAGCCGAAGTCGCGCGCGTGGCGGATGATCTCCTTGAGATAGCCGACGCGCTTCGCCCGCTCCGCCTTGTCCGGATGAATGATGTTGGTGTAGCCGGAAATGCAGCAGACCGGCAGGTTGTGGTCGCGAAAGACGTCGCGCACCTTGCGGGCCTTGTCCTTGGTGATCTCGCCGGCCGTCAGGTCGATATCCTTGAAGTGCAGGTCGAGCTGCACCGTATTGAAATCGAGCGCGCGGATCTTCTTCGCGGTTTCCTCCAGGCCATAGGGGAAGTAGCCCGTGAAAATGCCTGCCTGCATCATGATCGAAAATTTCTCCCTAAACGCATTCGGGGTTGGCTTGACGGGTCAGCGGCGGCGGCTCAGCCGGCGAAAACCTCCGACAGCCTGACTGTTCGTTTCTCCTCGATTGAGCGGTAGCCGGCCTCGACCAGCGCCATGGTCCGCACGTTGTCGGCGATCGACAGCGCCGGCGGCGTGCCGGTCTTCACCGCGTGCTGCAACTGCTCCATGACGCCGATGAAGGCATGCGGGAACCACATCGTGTCCCATGTCGGCGTCACCCATTCGCCGCCGGTCGTCCGTGTCGAGGCGTAAGTGAGCGTCGAGGCCGTGCCCGTCGGCCAGCCGATGGTACCCTTGGCGACGCCTTCGGTGCCGTCGACGCGCCAGGCGATGTTCTGGTCGTCCTTGTATCCCTCAGTGCGCGGGCCCGACCACACGTCCTCCAGCGACACCGCCAGCACGCCGGACGGAAAGCGCAATGTCGAAACGGTGATGCCGTCGGAATGCGGAAAGGTGGTGCGCGGGTCCTTGCGCGTCAGCGTGGTGATCTCGTCCGGCTCGCCGAACAGGAAGCGCAGCACGTCGAGGTGATGCACGGCCATGTTGGACAGCGTCAGCCGGTCGTACTTCTGCAAGAAGGCCTGCCAGTGCGGAATGGCGTGCATGTCGATCTGGGCAAAGACGATATCGCCCAGCGCGCCCTGATCGATGATCTGCTTGAGCACGCGCATCGACTGATCGTAGCGCATGTTCTGGTTCACCGACAGGATCTTGCCCGACGCCGCCGCCTCGTCGCGCAGCCGGATCGCTTCTTCCAGCGACAGCGCCAGCGGCTTCTGCGCAAGGATCGCCTTGACGTGCTTCTGCTTCAGCGCATGACGGATCAGTTCCGGCTGCCGGTCGGGCGGAAAGGCGAGGTCGACGATCTCGACTTGCGGGTCCTCGATCAGCGCCAACGGCGTGTCGTGCACCTTGGGGATGCCCCAGCGGGCGGCGACCTTTTCGGCGTTCGCCCTAGTACGCGAGGCGATCGCCGCCACAGGGAAGCCCGCTTCATGATAGGCGGCCAAATGGCACTCGGCCATGATCATGCCGGCGCCGATGCAGCCGATCCTGTAATCCTTGGCGCGGATTTTGGCGTCTGGCTCGAATCCCCTGGCGTCTGCCACGCTCGTCAATTCCCCTCGCTCGACGCGGCCGCGCACATTGCGCACCGGCCAAACCGAAATCTCGTTGCTCGGGGCTCCTCCCCCTTCGGACGCCGTCGGCAATCCGCAAGAGGGATATTGACGAGGCATACCATCATAGTCAACATCAACACCTATCAAAAACCATCATTTCGGCGCATAAGGGATGGAGTTCGGCGCCGGGGGTTCGACCGATGCTGTACACGCTCGTTTCCGGGATGAAATCGGCAGAACCGGCAATCACTGGTCAGCGACGGCGAGCGCGCCGCGACTTGTGCCGGCCCCGGTCCCGCACCATTATCGCCGGCCGGAATCAATTCGGGTTGCGGCTTCCCGTCCCACACCGCGCCGCGGGTACAACCGGCACTGAAAGGCAGACCAGCCGTGCGCTTCACGCTCACTGACGTCGCCCGCGAAGCCGGGGTTTCGCCGGCAACGGCCGACCGCGTGCTGAACAACCGGTCGGGCGTGCGCCCACGCACCCGCGAGATCGTGATCGAGACCGCCCGGCGCCTCGGCTACATCGCCGAAGCGGGCGGCCGGCTCGCCGGTGCACGCGAGACGGAGGTCGTGCGCCTCGATTTCATCCTGCCGGAAGGCACCAACACCTTCATCAAGATGCTGCATCGGCAGATCGAAATGCAGGCGCAGGCGCGTCCCGACCTCGACGTCCACATCACCACCATCGAGGGCTTCAGTCCCGACCGGCTGGCGAAAAGCCTGTCGGAACTGCCGCGCGCGGCGCGTGGCGTCGGCGTCATCGCGCTCGACCACCCGACGGTGCGCGAGGCGCTGCGCTCGCTGGCGGCCGACGACGTCAAGGTGGTGACGATCGCCTCCGACATCCTGCATGTGCCGCGCGTCGCCTATATCGGCATCGACAACCGCGCCGCCGGCCGGCTGGCCGGCTATGTCATGAGCCGCTTCATGGGTGCCGGGCGCGCCGGCAAGGTGGCGCTGTTCGCCGGCTCCCTGTCCTATCGCGGCCATGAGGAGCGCGAAATGGGCTTTCGGCACTTGCTAACCGAGGAGCATTCGCAGCTTAAAATCGTCGAGCTGCGCGAAATGCTCGACGACCGCGAGCGCGCCTATTCGGAAGCCGCCGCCCTGCTCGACCGCCACCCCGACCTTGCCGGCATCTACAATATCGGCGCCGGCAATCCCGGCATTGCGCGCGCCCTGAAAGAGCGCGGCCGGGACCGTTCCGTGGTGCTCATCGGCCACGAGGTGACGGAAGCAACGAAATCGCTGCTGCTCGACGGCACCATGGACGCCGTCATCGACCAGAATCCGCGCGTCGAGGCGCGGGAGGCGCTGAACGTGCTGTCCAGCGCCGTGCGCGGGCAGGCCTGCGACCCCCATCCGCCAAGGTTGCAGATCGTCTTCAAGGAAAACATCCCCGAGATTTGACCGGCGCAGCCGATCCGTCCGCGGGCCTGTCTTTCGAGCACCGAGCCCTCAGGATTTCGCCACCGGCCTGCTGCGCATGCGGGCCACCGTCTCACGCTCGGCACGCCGGCAGACCTGCGGCGGCAGACCGCGCAGGATCAGTTCGCTGTCGGCGACCACCAGCCGGCCGATCTCCAGGAAGGCGTCGCGCGTGCCGCCGCTGCGGTGGCTGGAGAGGATAACGCCGTCAAGGCCGCGCAGTGCCGAATCCGCCGGCAACGGCTCGACCGGGAAGACGTCGATGCCGGCGCGGACATGGCCGCTACGCACGGCCTCCTCCAGCGCCTCGAAATCGACGATGCCGGCGCGGCTCATGAGCAGGACCACCGAGCCACGCTGCATCAACTGCAATTCACGCTTGCCGATGAAACCCTGATTCTCGCTGGTCACGCTGGCGAACAGGAAGACGACGCGCGCCTGCCGGAAAACATCGTCGAGGCCGGCGGGAACGCAGCCTTGCTCGCGGATGCGCCGTTCCGACTGCCAGGGATCGAACGCCAGAACCTCGCAATGGAATGGCGCCAGCATCTTGCGCAACGTGCTGCCGAGATCGCCAAGGCCGACGATGCCCACCGTCGCGCCGCTGAGCAGGAAGCTTTCGGCGTTGCTGTCCAGGCCCCATGCCTCCGATTTCGACCGGAAATTCTCGTGCGTCGCGGTGATGCCGCGGCACAGGTCGAGCGCCATGCCGAGCGCCGTCTCGGCGACGGAGACAGCGAAGACGGGGCTGATGTTGAGGACATGGACGCCGTGCCGGAAACACCAGTCGTAGTCGACGTTGGGCAGGAAGTTGCCTTCGATGTTGAAGATCGCCCTCAGCCTGTCCATGCGCTCAAGACGCTCGGCCGGCAGGTCGATCTGGCCGATGACGATCACCGCCTGTGCCAGCGCGGCGTCAAGATCATGGTCGGAAAGGCGCTGGCCGTCGGCGTGGACGAGCACGGTCGCAAGTTGTTTGAGCCGGGCCATCGACTCCGGCTCGAAGACCATATCCAGGGACCTGGGCTCGGGATCGGCAATAAGGATGAGGGGCTTGTCCGGCACGGTCGATATCAATCTGCAATCCCCTTTTTGCCCGTGCCGCTGAAGCGGCCGGTCCTAAAAATTCGATGCGGCCCGGCCAGCATAGGGGCTCCACGAGGCATCGGTAGGGCCACCGGCCACGCCCGGCGCCGATTTTGCTGTGAATTCAATCGAGAGCCTATTGCTGATTGCAATGATTGGCGCAACCTCCCGATATGGTGGCAGAGCAGGTGGAGTTGGCGTTGCTGGAGGACACGTTCGTCCCAGCCGATGGTTTGCGGCCGCCGTTTTCCAGCCGGATGTCGAGCATAGCGCAAAGAACGGGCGGCACGCTTCTGTTCGACGTCAGGGTTTTCGGCGATGCCGATGCCGAGCGAATGGCGGCGATCGGCTACGATGACCTCGGGACCGCCCTCGTCGTTCTGGCGAAGTCCGGCGACGTCAGATGCGCCGCCGTGGCCGATCCGCGGATGGCCGAACACATCGGCGCGCTGACAGTCTGGGCCCGGCTGCCGCTCCCGGAGCAAGCCGCGGTGGATCACACGGGGACCGCGACAGTGTTGCTGGCGACGCTGCGCGGCGTGGGCTGCGCCGATCCGTGACGAGGGAGCCACGCGCGGCGTCCCGAACCGGCGCGGCCCCTGTTTAGGAATGCGCCGCTTTACGCGGCCGCCTGGTTGTCCGGGCGCGGCGCGATGCCGGCCGCCTGCTCGCACACCTCGATATGCTTGGCCAGCGCCTGGTTCGTCAGCACCGCGCTGATGGTGGTGATGTCGCGCCCCTGATAGCGCGGCATCTTCTGGATTTCCTTCAGCCGTTCCAGAAGGGATATGCGGGTCATGGCGTTGCTCCTTTGCCGATCCTGATGCCGCAGCATCGTCTTGTGGCCATCGGCCGATGGCCGCCGACGCTGTTTTGTTGTCCCCCGTCCCCCGAAAATCGTGGTCGAAAGCGGCCGGTCAGGCCGCCTTCTTTCGTGCCGCGGCCGCCTTGGCTGCGTTGAACGGAATCTCGACGTCGACGGCCAGCGTCGACACCTTGTCGCCGCGTTCCATCTTCACGCTCACCTTGTCCTGTTCGATGTGCATGTGCCGCGAGATGACGCGCACGATCTCGTCGCGCAGCTTGGCGACCAGATCGGACCCCGCCGCGCTGGCGCGCTCATGCGCAAGCAGCACCTGCAAGCGCTCGCGCGCCGCCGGGGCCGACTGGGGCTTGGAAAAGAGCTTAAACAGCTTCATGCCGCTTTCCTCCCGAAGAACTTGCCGAAGAAGCCCCGCTTCTCGCCCGGAACCGTGACCGGCAAAGCCTCGCCTTTCAGCCGGCGCACCGCGTCGAAATAGGCCCTGGCCGGCGCGCTGCCTTCGTCCGCGAGCGTGACCGGCGAGCCGAGGTTGGAGGCGCGCAGCACGTCCATGCTTTCAGGAATGATACCGAGCAGCGGGATCGACAGGATTTCCAGCACGTCGTCCACTTTCAGCATGTCGCCGCGCTCGGCGCGGGCCGGATCGTAGCGGGTAAGCAACAGGTGCTTTTCCATGCGCTCGCCGCTTTCGGCTTTCAGCGTCTTGGAATCGAGCAGGCCGATGATGCGGTCCGAATCGCGCACCGACGACACTTCCGGATTGGTCACGACGATCGCCACGTCGGCATGGCGCATGGCGAGCGTCGCGCCGCGCTCGATGCCCGCCGGGCTGTCGCAGATCACCCAGTCGAAGGCTTTCTTCAGCGCCGCGATCACCTTTTCCACGCCCTCGGGCGTCAGGTTCTCCTTGTCGCGCGTCTGCGAGGCAGGCAGCAGGTAAAGCGTCTCCACCCGCTTGTCGCGGATCAGCGCCTGGGTGAGCTTGGCCTCGCCCTGGATGACGTTCACGAGATCGTAGACGACGCGCCGCTCCGCCCCCATGACGAGATCGAGGTTGCGCAGCCCGACGTCGAAATCGACGACCACCACCTTCTCGCCGTTCTGCGCCAGAGCGGCGCCCAGCGCGGCCGAAGACGTCGTCTTGCCGACGCCGCCTTTGCCCGATGTCACCACGATAACCTTGCCCATTGACCTCTCCTGTTATGGACTTCTTGTTCGACCAGGCGCCTTGGCGTTAGCCGAGTATTCCCGTCTTCAGCGCGTGGCCTTCCAGCCAGGCCTGCACCGCCCGCCCCCTGAGGTCCGGCTCCATGTCCTCGGCCGTCAGATAGAAACCGTCGATGGCGATCAGTTCGGCCTCGAGCTTGCGACAGAAGATGCGCGCACAACCGTTGCCGGCGGTGCCCGCCATCGCCCGGCCCCTCAGCGTGCCGTAGACATGGATCGACCCGCCGGCGACGATTTCGGCGCCCGAGGCGACCGAACCGACGATGGTGACGTCCCCTTCCGGGAAGAACAAGGATTGGCCCGAGCGCACCGGTTCGGTGACGACGAGCGAAGCCAGGGCCTGCGTCGGCGCCGGCCGCGCAGCCACGACCGGTTCCGCCGCCGCGTCATCTTGCTTCTCGCCCGCCTCGCCCTCGTCCGGCGGCTCGAAATCCGAAGCCGGGCGCCCGTCGCTCATGGCCGGCGGCATATCGGGCCCGAGCAGCGAAGGCCTTGCGCCTTCGATCCCCATGACGCGCACGTTGCGGCTGTTGAGGTCTTCGACCAGCTTGCGCAGGTCCGCCTTGTCGATATCGAGGCCGTCGACGTCCAGCACCACCGGGCGGCGCAGGAAAAAGCCGGCGGAACGGGCGGCGAGATCGTCGAGCCCGGCCAGCCAATCCTCGAAGGGCAACTCCGGGGTAAGCGACAGGGCAAGGAAGGACCGCCCCTTGAGGCGGATGGGCCGGGGTTTCGTTAACACGGTGGTGATCTTGGTTAATTTTGGATTGCCAAGGTGTATCGGCGAAATGGTTAACGAAAAGTTAACACGGCCGGTCCGGATACGCTTTGGACAAGCCCCGCCATGGGCCGGCGAACGCCGTGCCGTCTGGCCGGAAGGCGCCGGACGGGCCGTTTCCACGGTCGATGCGGGGCTTCCCGCTCTGCGTAAAAATATCGCGCCGCCGCATCAAAATTTTGCGGAAGGGTGCAAGAACCGCGTGAACGGTCAGGCCGGCGCGAAAACGATTCGGCGCTGATTCGGATCGGCCAGGACGAGCTTCAGCCGCAGCTCCGCGCCGCGCGCGGGACCGGAGACGTCGACATTGGCGACGACCGGCAGGCCGGCGAGTTGCACCCGCACGCCGTGGTCCGTGAGGTCGGTCACAGTCGCCGCGAAAACCTCGCTTTCGCGTCCGGCCAGCATCGCCGCTTCGGCCAGGTCGATTGCCGCCCGGCTGATCTGCGAGGCGTGCCCGTCGGCGCGGCCCATGACCTTGGGCAGTTTGGCAAACGCATCGGTGACGGCCTGCGGCACCGGCTGGCCGTTGGCGATCGCCAGCGTGCAGCGCACGACATAGCGGTCGGCCAACCGCCGCAAAGGCGCGGTCGCATGCGCATAGGTCGCCGCCATCGCCTCGTGCCAGGGCACGACGCCGTCCTGATAGGGCTGGTAGGACGCGCCGGGGCTGGCGCGGCGGATTTCCAGCATCAGCGCCGCCTGCTTCGGGTCGGCCGGGTCGAGCGTCTTCTGGTAGTCGCGCAGGCCCGTCGCGGCCGGCCAATCGAGGCCGAGCGCCCTGGCCGCGATGCGCAGCCGGTCGACCTTGCCGGCGTCCGGTCCCGACATCACCCTGAACAGCCCGGTGTGATGTGCCAGCATGGCGTCGGCGACGGCCATGTTGGCGGCCAGAGACAGGGCGGCGTTCTGCACTTCCGATTGAAGCTTGGGGCGGAACGACAATTGGAAGGTGCCGTCGCCGCGGGCCTCCACCTCTTGCTCGGGCGGATCGACGCGCGAAGCGCCGCGCCGCTGCTCGTTCGCCGCCATGCGCCGCGCGAATTCGCCGAAACCGGCCGGCAGGTCCGCCGGCTGGACGCTTTCATAAGCGAGCTTGGCACGGCTGCGGATGATCGCCCGCTCGGCGCCGTCCAGCCTGACCGCGCCGTCGCCGGCGATCCGGACGGTGAAGATCACGGCGGGCCGCGGCCCCTCCGGCAACAGGCTGGCCGCCCCTTCGGAAAGGATCGGCGGGTAGAGCCCTGCCCGACCGTCCGGCAGGTAAAGCGTCTCGCCCCGGTTCCAGGCTTCGAGATCGACGGCGTCGCCGTCCTCGACGAACCAGGCGACATCGGCGATGGCGTAATGCAGCAAAAGATCGCAGCCGCTGGGCTCGATCGAGAAAGCCTGGTCGAGATCGGTCGAAGTCGCCGGGTCAAGCGTGACGAACGGCATCGCCGTCCGGTCCGCATGCCGGTCCGGTATGCGCCGGGCAGCGGTTTCCGCCGCCGCCAGCACCTCTTGCGGAAACCCGTCCGGTACATGGAATTCGCTGCGGATCGCCGTCAGGCCGGCAGACAGGATTTTCGAGCGGTCGATCAGCGCCTTCATGCACCCGCCCTACACTGTAGCGGGGCAGGACGCGAGAGCCTTTGGCGCGCCAACGGCCCTATGCGATAGTTCCGGTTCCAGGCCGATACCGCGACGCCGCTCTCAACCGGTGCGGCTGATCGCTGCCTTGACCCGCTCGGGGCGGAACGGCGTCTGCCTCAGCCGCACGCCGATGGCGTCGTAGACGGCGTTGGAAATCACCGCCGCCGTCGGGCAGGTCGACGGTTCGCCGCCGCCATAGGACGGATATTCAGGCCGGTTGTTGACCAGGACGATGTCGATCGTGTCGGGTATCTCGTTGAAGCGCAGGATCGGATAGCCTTCCCAGTCGCGGCTGGTCACATGCGCCTTGTCGAAGGCCACCTCCTCGTGCAGGGTGCGGCTGAGCGACTGGATGACGTTGCCCTCGATCTGGTTGCTGAGGCCGTCGGGATTGACCACCAGCCCGCAATCATGCGCCACGACGACGCGCTTGACACTGATGGCACCGCTGTCGCGATCGACGGTGACGTCGGCGATGGTGGCCACGCGCACGTCGTCGCGGTTGACCCAGGCGATGCCGCGGCCCTTTGCGAGCTTGCCTTCCTGCTGCGGGGCGGGCGACGGCCGGTTCTCCCAGCCATAGGCCTGCGCCGCCGCGCGCAGCACGTCGATGGCGCGCTGGTCGGCGAGATATTTCAGCCGGAACGACAACGGGTCCTGCCCGGCGGCGGCCGCCATCTCGTCGATGAAGGCTTCCATGGCATAAGTCGTCTCGAACTGCGCCGGCGAACGCAGCCATGCCGTCAGCAGGCCGACCCGGCCCATGCCGTGATTGGCGACGTCGGCATTGTCGAAGGTGTAGGCATAGCCGATCGCCGAGTCGCCCGACCCCTCGCTGCCGATCTGAGGCAGGCCGGCGAGTTCCACCGCGATCAGGCGCGTGTCGCCGGTCGTCGGCACCCACATGTGGTGGCGCCAGGCGACGACGTTGCCGTCCTTGTCGAGCGCGCCGGTCAGGTCCTGCACGATGGGCGGGCCTTTCGGCTCCCAGCCGTGCTCGTCCCAACGCATCCATTGCACGCGCACCGGCTTGCCGACCGCCTGCGACATCAGTGCTGCGTCGGGAATGACGTGCTCCAACCCGTTGCGGCCATAGGCACCGGACGCCTCGAACCATTTGACGTCGATACGATCCTCCGGAATGCCGAGCATTTGGGACATGTCGGCGCGCATCTGGTGCGGCATCTGCGTGCCGGCCCAGAAAGTCGCCTTATCCTTCTGCACGTCGGCGATAGCGCAGGAAGGACCGATGCTGCCATGCATCTGGAACGGCGTCTTGTAGGTGGCCTGGATCGTCTTTTCCGCGAAAGGCAAGGCAAGATCGACCGAGCCTTTGGCCGCGACGGAGGTGTTGACGCCCGCCGTCTTGCGCAGCGTGTCCCACACGGCCTCCTGCTCCGGCAGGCCCTGCCAGTCGGACCATTTGGCCTGTCCGGCCGTCGGCCCGGAAGGATCGAGCCCGGAGCCGAGCTTCTCGGCGGCCTGGATCGCCGCCCATTCGGTCTTCGCCACCACGCCGAGGAAATTGCCCTTGCGCACCACCTGGACGAAGCCTGGAATGTCCTTCAAGCCCGTCTCGTCGACGCTCTCCAGCGTCGCGCCGACGCCGTAGGGCCGCACGACACGGCCGTGCAGCATGCCGTCGACCTTGACGTCCTGGATGTAGGTGAACTGGCCCGTCACCTTGCCGGGAATGTCCTTGCGCCGCACCGGCTGGCCGACGACGGAATAGGTGGATGGGTTCTTCACCGGCGCGTCCGGCGCGACCTTCAGGCCGAAGCCGCTTCCGCTCGCGCCGATTTCGATGTTGAGGCGCTTGCCGGCGACCAGGTCGCCGAAAGTGACGCTCTGGCCCGCCGCGCCGATCACCGAGATCGCGCCCTCCTTGGCTTCGAGTTGCTGTGCCGGCAGCTTGAAGCGGGCGGCGGCGAGGTCGAGCAGCGCCTTGCGCGCCGCCGCCGCCGCGTTGCGGATCTGCGGTCCGGCATAGCGCACGCTCATGCTGCCGTAAGTCGGCCCCTGATCTACGGTCTGCGAGGTCGTGCCCATCACCACGTCGAGGCGATCGATGGGAAATTCAAGTTCCTCGGCCGCGATCTGGCCGAGCGCCGTCTGGACGCCGGTGCCGGTTTCCACCTTGCCGGTGAACAGTGTCGCGGTGTTGTCGGGATGGATGGCCAGCCACGCATAGAGCTTGCCGGAATCGGGCGAGCCGACCGAGTCCGTCGCCGCCTCTTCTGCCGCCAGCGCGGCGGTCGGGTCGACGATCGCGAAGGCGACGACGAGGCCGGCCGAACCCTTCAGGAAGGAACGGCGGTCGAGCGTGAGCGTGCCTTTGGCGTGCAGGTCTTCGGGGCGCGTGTTCATGGTCAGCCTCCGTTCGCCTTGGCGGCGCGTTCTACGGCGCGCACGATGCGCATATGGGTGCCGCAGCGACAGAGGTTGTCGTTGAGCGCGTCCTTGATGTCGTCGCGGCTCGGATGCGGGTTCTCGTCGAGGAACGCTTTCGCCGTCATGATCATGCCGCTGATGCAGTAGCCGCATTGCGCTGCCTGCTCGTCGATGAAAGCCTGTTGCAGCGGGTGCGGTTTTTCCAGCGTGCCCAGCCCTTCCAACGTGGTGATCTTGCTGCTCTTGTCGAGGCTCGAAAGCGGCGTGACGCAGGAGCGGGTCGCGGCGCCGTCGATGATGACGGTGCAGGCGCCGCATTGCGACAGGCCGCAGCCGAACTTCGGTCCGTGCAGCTTGAGGTCGTCGCGCAATGCGTAGAGCAGCATGCTGTCGGGATCGGCCTCGACCGTATGGTCCTTGCCGTTGACGTTGAGGGTGACGGACATCGGGTATCCTCCCTGCCTTGCGGCGGGCACGCAACCGCGCCGCTGGGTGGTCGTGCAACGCACGAAGACGGGCGCAGCGTACGGCTGGCGGCGGCGAACCGTCAACGCCGTGCCCTTCAAAGAAATATGATCTGGTCCAATCCCGGACGGCTGCGACATTGCCCGCTCTTGCGCCGGGGCGGCCGCGATGATCTAGCGGTGCCACGTTCCGCGCACGGCGCCCGAAAACCCGCAACCTATCGGAAATCCATGATCCGCATCGAAAACATCAGCAAGCAGAACGGCAAGCAGATCGTCTTCATCGAGGCCTCGGCAGCGCTCCAGCGCGGCGAGAAGGTCGGGCTGGTCGGGCCGAACGGCGCGGGCAAGACGACGCTGTTCCGCATGATTACCGGGCAGGAGCAGCCGGACGAAGGCCAGGTGTCCGTCGATCGCGGCGTCAGCATCGGCTATTTCAGCCAGGACGTCGGCGACATGGCCGGGCGCAGCGCCGTTCACGAGGTCATCGACGGCGTCGGCCCCGTCAGCGCCCTCGCCGCCGAGATGGCCGAACTGGAAGCGGCGATGGGCGATCCCGACCGCGCCGGCGAGATGGACGAATTGATTACCCGCTACGGCGAGGTGCAGGGCCGCTTCGACGAATTGGACGGCTATGCGCTCGAAGGCCGGGCGCGCGAAGTCCTCGGCGGCCTCGGTTTCAGCGACGAGATGATGGACGGCGACGTCGCAGCACTTTCCGGCGGCTGGAAAATGCGCGTGGCGCTCGCCAAGATCCTGCTCATGCGGCCCGACGCCATGCTGCTCGACGAGCCGAGCAACCACCTCGACATCGAAAGCCTGATCTGGCTGGAGAATTTCCTGAAAGGCTTCGACGGCGCCGTGCTGATGACCTCGCACGACCGCGAATTCATGAACCGCATCGTCGGCAAGATCGTCGAGATCGACGGCGGTTCGCTCACTTCCTATTCCGGCGACTACGAATTCTACCGCCAGCAGCGCGCCGTCGCCGAAGTGCAGCAGCAGGCGCAGTTCGAACGCCAGCAGGCGATGCTCGCCAAGGAGATCGCCTTCATCGAGCGCTTCAAGGCACGCGCCAGCCACGCCGCGCAGGTGCAGAGCCGCGTCAAGAAGCTGGACAAGATCGAGAAGGTCGAACCGCCGAAGCGGCAGCAGACGGTGCGCTTCGAGTTCCAGCCGGCGCCGCGTTCGGGCGAGGACGTGGCGACGCTGAAAAACGTCCACAAGCGCTACGGCGGCCGCACGATCTATGAGGGGCTCGACTTCCAGGTGCGCCGGCGCGAGCGCTGGTGCGTCATGGGCGTCAACGGCGCCGGCAAGTCGACGCTTCTGAAGCTGGTCGCCGGCGCTTCCGAGCCCGACGAGGGAACCGTCTCGCGCGGCCCGAGCGTCAGGATGGGCTATTTCGCCCAGCACGCGATGGAATTGCTCGACGGCGAGCGCACCGTGCTGCAATCGCTCGAGGATTCGTTTCCGCAAGCCGGCCAGGCGCCGTTGCGCGCGCTTGCCGGCTGCTTCGGCTTCACCGGCGACGAGATCGAAAAGAAATGCCGCGTGTTGTCGGGCGGCGAGAAGGCCCGGCTGGTGATGGCGAAAATGCTGTTCGATCCGCCGAATTTTCTGGTGCTGGACGAGCCGACCAACCATCTCGACATCGCCACCAAGCAGATGCTGGTCGAGGCATTGTCGCGCTACGAAGGCACCATGCTGTTCGTCAGCCACGACCGGCATTTCCTCGCCGCGCTGTCCAACCGGGTGCTGGAACTGACGCCGGAGGGCCTGCACACCTATGGCGGCGGCTATACCGAATATGTCGAGAGCACCGGCCAGGAAGCACCGGGCCTGCGCAGTTGACGCGGTGCCCGGCCACGCCGGCTTGCCCTTGGGCATGCGCACGACACGGCGCTCTCGCCTCGGCAAGCCACACCTGAAAGCGGCTCGTATCTTCCGTTCCGTTTTCGCCGGGAACGATCCCCGCGCTCGCGCATTTCCCGACTGACCGCCCGGATCGGACGCCGCTTCCGATCGGCCGTGCATGTCGGGAAAGGCGCTTCGATCGGACCATGAAAATCGCCCATGTCGCCCCCCTTTATGAATCGGTGCCCCCAAGGCTCTACGGCGGCACGGAGCGCATCATTTCCTACCTGACGAACTCCCCTTCGGCCGCGACTACGGCGGCATCGACACCACGCCGCTTTCGAGACGATCAATACCATGGGCGGCCTGTCGATACGGGTCCGGCCAATGGCGGAAACACAGGCAGGCTACGCGATCGCGAACGTCGCGGGCGTGATCGAATGGCTCAGGCGGCAGGCATCGAAGACAGGTTAGGATTCAGCCCGGAGCGGGCCGCCTCGCCTCCCCATTCCCGACCGACGACAGCCACCCGCCATCACGACGTTTCCTTGAGCCAGTCCGCCAGCGAGGGAAAGTGCCTGCCTCCGCGTCCCGGCGTGGCCGACGCCGCGCAAAGCGCGTTCAGCACCGCCTCCTGCGTCGCCTCGACGGCGGCCCGGAACGGCAGGTCGATCCGGTCGTCCGCCAACTGGCGGATCGATTGAAAGGCCTGGCGCGAGGCGTGCTCGACAGGATCGGCGGTGGTAAAGCAGAGCGCGATATCGCCGCTGCCGTTACCCCAGAAAGCGCCGAGGCGCGCGATCCCGGCACCGGCCCGGCGCGCCACCCGCCGCAACTGCCGCTCGCCGAGCGGCAGGTCGGTGGCGAGGATGACGATGACGGAACCCTTTTCCGCCTCGGCACCGAGACGCGGGTCGGGCCTGCGACCATCAGGCAGGACAAGGTCCCCTGCCCGCCCGAAATTCGCCAGCACGAGCGCGCCAAGCACATAGTCGCCCCCGTCGATCCGCATCAGCCGCGAGGCGGTGCCGATCCCGGCCTTGAAGCCGAAAGCGGTCATGCCGGTGCCGGCGCCGACCGCGCCCTGCGCCACCGCGCCGCTCCGGGCTTCATCGAGCGCCGCTTCGGCGTCGGCCGCCGTCACCGCCATCGCCTGGATATCGCTGATGGCGCCGTCGTTGCATTCGAAAACCACCGGATTGACAGTCGAGGTGTTGCGGCCGATTTCCGGATTGGCCGCCACCGCGCGGCGGATAAGCGCCTCCGCGCATGGCGCGACCGAGAAGGTGTTGGTGAGCAGGATCGGCGTCTCGACTGTGCCCAACTCAGCCACCTGCATGAGACCGACGGATTTGCTGAAACCGTTGATGACCTCCACGCCGGCCCGGACTTTTCGGCGAAACAAGTCGCCCTGATGCGCAAGGACGGCCGTCACGCCGGTCGCCAGCCCGTCGCCGGACAGCGTGCGGTGGCCGACCGTCACCCCTTCGACATCGGTGATGGCATTGCCCGGCCCCGGCGGCAGGACGCCGCAACCGAGGCCAAGATCGCGCGCTGTCGGCATTCCGATTTCCTTGTCATGTCCGTCGCCGCCGGCCGACCGTCCTTCAGGCTAAGCCGAAGCGCCGCCTGCGCCGGAAGGCGCGGCTATCTGTCTGCGGAGTCACTTCGACCGAAGAAAGCATATCCCGCCGGCGACTGCATCGGCAAAGCTCATCTGGCGCCGAAAACGCAGTTGCCTGGCAGATCGCCCGGCAACCGTAACCTGGTCCCGCCGGCCGGCACACGTCGCACGATCCGGCTCTGTCTATTGGAACTTTGCCGCCGCCGGCGCGACCTGGACGAATTGTCCTTTCTTCAGCCTGTACAGAGGCAGCAGCCGCTGGGCACTGCCATCGGCACGAAACCGGAAGAGACCCGTCGTACCGCGATATCCCTGGCCGTTCTCGATGATCGGCGGCACGAACCCTTTGACGCCGATTGCGCCTTCGACGCCGGCAAGCAGGGCCACGACGTCATAGGCGTAGGCGGCCAGCGGCGCCATCGGGCGGCCGAAACGGGCCTGGTAGCGCCCCGACACGGCGCCCATCTCCCGCCGGTCGATATCCGCCACCAGCACGCCCTCAAGGCTGGGATTGGCGGCATCGCCGTAATTGCTCGCCACGACGATCGGAACGTCGCGCCGCTTCGCCCGCACCGCGTCGACGACAGCCGGGGAAAGATCGCCGGCATCAACAACCACCGCGTCCGGCGTCGCCATGACGGCGAAGACCGTATCGACGGCAGCCTGCACCGACGCCTGGCCGGTGAAGCGCGCCTTGGCGACGAGCCGGCCGCCGTGATTGGCTGCCGCGAAATCGACGGCCCGTTCGATGGTCGGCGCGCTCTTGCCCTCGGGCAAGACCAGCAGGAAATTTCGCGAACCCTTGCGCGCCAGCGCGTCGACCGCCGTGGCAAGGCTGCTGCCGGCGTCGAGCGGGACCGTATAGACGCCACCTTGCCCCCTGGCCGCATCGTTCATCAGGAAGATCGGCGCGTGTTGCTGCCCGCCCCTGATGGCGGCGACGCCGGCGGCGGCCCCGGGCTGGAAAGGCCCAATCACGGCAGCGGCCCCGTCAGCCATGGCCTTGAGGGCACTCATCCGCGCCTTTTCGGAATCGGCCGGTGTGTCGATGAAATTGATCGTCAGCCTGTCCTTGCCGAGATCGTCCATGGCCAGCGCCACCCCATCGTGGATATCGCGGGCGCTGGCGGCATCGGCGCCGCTCGCCGAAAACGGCAACAGTACGGCAACCTTCGCAGGCCCCGTACCGATGCTGGCCGTGCTGGAAAGGGAAGCGTTCTGGCCGGCTGGCGCGATAGCGGCGGGATCGAGCACGTCGGCCGCCTTGTCCGACTGGCAGCCGGCGACGGCAAGCATCAGAACAGCCGCCAGAAAACGTCCGGCGGCACGCGGACACCCCAGCCTCATCGCCCGTCTCCCATGAACCCCGCTCCGGCATGACTGGAGATGCCTGCCCTTGTCAATGAGCGATCGCATGCGCCGGGCCGACGCCTCCGGATACAGCCGGCTTCGCAGCCAGGCCCAGCCACCGGCTCGCATCTCGGCGGATTGACCGGCATGTCGTGCAAGTTGCCCGGCCTCGGTCAGTGCATGTAGTCGACCATGCGGCTGTAGGCGCAGCCGCAGTTCTCCAAGTTCTGCTCGTCACGATAGTTCGACTTGAGATAGCCATAGGCCTTGCCGCAGGCATAGGTGGTCTGCTGGGCCCAGCGAAACACCGGGCGGGTCGAGCGGATCCAGCGCTCGTCATGCGAAACCGCGATGGCCTCGTTCATGCGGCGGGCGACGCTTTCGCGGAGGATGGCGTCGCTGCCGGACAACACCAGCGAGGAGCCGGCGGCGGGACAGGAATAATCCCCGTAGCCGCCGATCATGTCGGCGGCGCCGGCAGGCCCCAGGGCCAGAAGAAGACCGCCGCATGCCGCGACCAGACGCTTGTTCATCGTTTATCCTCCCATTGCCGTGAGCGGTCGAAACGCGAAGGCCGGGGCGCGAAGGTCCCGGCCGGTTATTGCTAAGCCACCGTCGTGCCCTGGGCCGAATGGTGATCGTCATACAGAATCGAGATCACCGAACTCGTTCCGATGCCGGTCAGCGAGGCGACTTCGACCGGTGCGGCGCCGCCGGTTCCATCGGTGTCCACCGAGACATGCGCCGACCCGCCGGTCGCGGTCACGCTCACCATGTTCATCGCCGCATTAAGATCGGCAGGCGCGCCGCCCGACAAATTGGCGAGCAGGTCGGATAGGTCGAGCACGTCTTCCGCGGCGTTGAAGTCGCTGATGACGTCCACCATGTTCACTTCCTGCATCGCCGACGGGTCGATGACGAAAGTGTCATGGCCGTCGCCGCCGGTGAGGTGGTTGAGCCCGGCCCCGCCATACAGCACGTCGTTGCCGGCGTCGCCATAAAGCGTGTCGTTGCCGGCGCCGCCGTAGAGCGTGTCGTTGCCGTCGCCGCCTCTCAGCACATCGTTGCCGATGCCGCCGTCTATGGTGTCGTTGCCAGCCGAACCGATAACGCTGTCATTGCCGCCGCCGGTGTAAATGCCGTCAATGTCCACCAATTGCGTCTGCGAGAAGTCCCAGATGTCGTGCGCCCCGTCGGAGCCGACAATGCGGACACCACTATGGCCGTCCGCAGTGATGACGTCGACGCTGTTGCTGCGATCGGCCAGGTTGCCGTAGGTGGTGGTGATGCCGATGTGGGTGTCATCATCCATCGCTTTCAGCACATGCTTGACGCCGTCACCGACCACATTGCCCTGGAAGCTGTCGAAGCCGCCATCGTTCTTCGACACCAGAAGGTTGGTGTCCTGCGTGCCGAGATGGAACGTATCGTTGCCAGCGCCGCCGCGATAGTTTTGACCACCGTCCGCATCGCTGGAGTTCGAGGTCCAGATCGTGTCGTTGCTGGTGGTGCCGGGCATCCACACTTCCTCGATGCCATGCAACGCCACGTTGCTGAGGTCGAAGGTCGTGTGGATCGACGGCGAACCGATCAGCTTCACATGCTGGAAGCCTCCTGAACTGATCTCCTCGATGCCGGCGATGGAAAGCGCGCCGATCTGCACGTTGTCGCCCGTCGCGACGATACGGTCCGTGCCGGAGGTTCCGGTATCCTGGAACACATCGAACCCGTCGCCGGCGCCCATCAGATAGGTGTCCGAACCGTCCCTGCCGTCGACGACATCGATACCGACTCCGCCCGCCAGGATATCGTTCGCGTTACCGCCCCGCAGCACGTCGTCACCGCCCGGACCGCCATAGATCGCCCAAGAATCGTCGAGATGGTCAGTGACGATCAGCGCCGGTGGGTTATTCGGCGGACCGGAGTCGTGTCCGGCCGTTCCCATCAGGACATGCAGGTTGTTCAACAGCACCAGGGCCCCGCCGATCTGCGCTTGCAGTTCGATGGCCTCGAAGCTGGCCGCGCTGAAGCTCAGCGACGGATCGGTGACGGACCCGTTGACGCCGGCCCCAGGCGTCAGCGCGCTGATCTGCGCCAGCAGGCCGGTGTTCAGCAACTGGTCGGGCGTCAAGGCGATGACCAGCGTATCGATGCCGGCGCCGCCATTATAGGAGATCGATCCCGGCGACACCTGCGAGACATAGACGGTGTCGTTGCCGCCGCCGGCATTGATGGCGACATTCGTCAACACCGTGCCACGGAAGTCGAGCGTATTGGCGCCGCCGTCGCCGAACAGTGTACTGACGGCATTGCCGCTCGCCGTGCCGGTTATGGCCTCGACGCTGTTGCTGTTGGCGTCGGTATTGCCGCCGGCGTTGAAGTTGCCGGACAGCACCAGATTGGTTCCCGCCTGCTGTAGCACGATCGTATCGATACCAGTGCCACCGTCCAGCACGGTCGTCGCGCCGGCGCTGTTGTTGCTCAACCGATAGGTCGTATCGGTCGACGAACCATGGAAGACGTCGTTGCCGCCTCCATCGATGTTGATGATCGTATTGCTGGTGTTGGACGCATAGATGGTATCGCTGCCGCCGCCGCCGCCGACAATCACATTGGTCAAATCAACATTCCAGAAATTCAGGACGCTGTTCTGGCCATCGCCGACGATCTGGCTCAACTGCCCGCCGTACGCGGTCCCGATGATGGCGTCTATGTTGTTGCTGTTGGTGTTCGAATCTCCGCCGGCGTTAAAGTTGCCCATGAGACGGGCAATCGTTCCTGCCTGAAGCAGTTGGATCGTATCACGGCCGGCTCCGCCGTCGAATACCTGCGTCGCACCGTTATAGTTGTTGCTGACCCGGTAGGTCGTGTCGGTCGACGAGCCGTGGAAGACGTCATGGCCGCCGCCCTCCGCGCTGATGATGGAGTTCGACTGGGTCGAGGCGTAGATGACATCGTCGCCGGCTCCGCCCTGAACAACCACGTCGGTCAGCTCCGTGCCGCGGAAGTCGAGCGTATTGTTGCCCGAGTCGCCGGTGAGGACGCTCATCTGATTGCCGTTGGCAGTCCCTGAGATATGCTCCACGCTGTTGGCCGCACCGAAGTCGCCGCGAAGGACCGCGACCGTTCCCGCTTGCTGCAACTTGATGGCGTCTTCGCCGTCGCCGCCATAAACGACCTGCGTACCGCCGACATTCTGGCTGATCAGGAACGTATCGTTTCCTGCTCCGCCGTTCATCGTGTCGTCGCCGGCGCTGGCGGCAAGCGTATCGTCGCCGTCATCGCCGTTCAGCGTGTCGTTGCCCGAACCGCCGATGATGTAGTCGTTGCCGCCCCGGCCTTCGAGGGTTTGGCCGCCCGCGCCCCCATACAGCGCGTCATTGAAGTCCGTCGCGACGATCCGCTCGATCCCGGTCAACGTGTCCCTGCCGCCGAAACCGTCGAACACCGTGCCGGCCGCCACAATGACGTTGCTGCCGGTCGCCACGTTGGACACGATCGTCGATGCGCCGAGATTGGCGATAATGCCGTGCGTCGCGCCGTCGAGATGGTCGGTACTGTAGTCGGCTGTGTCGAAACCGCCACCACCGATGAGGGTGTCATTGCCGGCGCCACCGATCAGCGTATCGGCATTGGGCGTTCCGGCATAGCCGAGATCGCCGATCAGCGTGTCGTCGCCACCGCCGCCGCGCAGCACGTCGTTCTCGTTGCCGCCGATCAGGACGTTGGCATTGCCGTCGCCGGTGAAGTCGGCGCGCGTGTTGTGTGCGGCCGTGACGTTGGCGAAGTTCAGGATCGTATCGCCGTCGAGTTGGCCGCCACTGACATGCCCTGTCGCCAGGTTGACGAAGTGGGTGACGTCGGCGTCGCCGGCGCCGCGCGCATCGAGCAGCAGCGTGTTGGTGCCCGTTCCGCCGTCCATGTAGTCCGCGCCACGGCCGCCGGAAATGGTGTCGTCGCCGCCGTTGCCGATGATGGTGTCGTTCCCGTCGCCGCCGTAGATCACGTCGGCACGGCCGGAGCCCTTGATGACGTTGTCGGCCGCGCTGCCGTTCACGCTGCTCGCAGCGCCGCCACTGGTGTCGGATGCGTTCAGCGTCACGTTCTCGATGCTGGTGAAGGTCAGGCCATGGGCGGCATAACCGCCGACGCCTGCATTGAGATCCACGGTGACGCGACCGGAAAGCCGTGACAGATCCAGTTCGTCGATCCCGTTGCCGCCGTCGAAGACGTCCGCACCGCCGCCGGGAGTTGCGACGAAGGTGTCGTCGCCGTCGTTGCCCTGGAAATGATCGGCGCCGGCGCCGCCCGAGAAGTAGTCGTTGCCGGCGGTGCCTGCGACATCGAACGGATGCGTATTGCCCGGAGCCGCCTCGAAATCGAGCGCAAGCGCGGTATAGTCGGTGATGCTGTTGCTGTCGCCGACGGTCCAACCCGGCGCGAAGACACCGGAACTGAACGTGCCGTCTTCGTAACCGACGACGCCGTACCAGACATGCGCAATCGTGTTGCCGGTGATCTCCACGTCGGACGAGTTCATCCCGTAGATCGCCGTGAAGGAAACCGCCTGGCTGCCGCCGTCCGTCGGCCCGGTGATCGTGTTGCCGGTGACCTTCAGATCGTGGCTGTCCCAGAACAGGATGCCGGACGCCGTCCAGCTTTGCGGGATATAGCCGATGCCGGTGACGGTGTTGCCCGACACCTCGCCGGTGGCGCCCACCAGCTGGATGCCGTTCTGCGCGGTCAAGTCGGTTGCGCCATGGCCCTCGATGCTGTTGCCGGTGATCGTCACATCGGCATTGACCACCACGACAGCGGTCTTCTGGAAGTCCTTCACCGTCGAGTCGGTCAGCGCGAACGTGTTCGAGGCATGGGCAGCATCGTTGGAGACGTAGATGCCGACGCCGCGTTGCACGCCGAACATGGCATCGGGTTCGCGAACGCCCGTCACCTCGACATGATCGACTGTACCCGAAGCGTTGAGGTAGGCGATGCCCACCAGGGTCGGATCGGTCGAGCCGGTGACGCTGCCGCCGTTCTCCTTGCCGTCGACGGTAAGGCCGTCGATGGTGACACCATGGGCATTGCTCACCGTGATGATACCGTCGACCGTGCGCATCGCGCCGGTCAGCGCGTGGCCTGTCGACACCAGCGTATCCGGCGCTTCGACGATAACGTTGCCGGCGCCGTGGATGACGAGCCCGTCTACGCCATGGCCGGTCGTCGGGTCGACAACCACCTGCTCCTTGTAGGTACCGCTGCCGACAAGGATGAAGTCGCCGGCGCCATGCGCGGCATCGACCGCCGCCTGGATCGTGGTGAAGGAACCCAGCAGCGTCGTCCGGTCCGCCGCGAACAGTTGCACAGGAGCGGTGACGGCGAAGTTCTCGGTATAAGAAAGCCCGCCGGCATCCTTCACGGTTATGGCGATCGACGGCGGCAGGCCGTCCACCTGCTGGTTGGTTTCGAGATAATAGTGATCGACCCCTCCCGCTGTCACCGTAACGACGCTGAAGCGGCTGTCATTCACGGTGAAAGTGAAGCCGGCATGGTCGTCGACATCGCTGACCGTGATTTCGCCGACCCGGTAGCCGGGGTTGGCCGCAGGAATGCTTTCGGCCGAAAGTGCAAGATCATACGGCGCATCGTTCGTGCCCGTCACCGTCACCGTCACCGTCGCCGTGTCGATCCCGCCAAGGCCGTCGCTCACCTGAACCGTGAACGTTTCAACGGCCTGCTCGCCGCCCTTCAGCGGGTCCGCCGCACCAGGATTGAGCACGTAAGTCCACGCCCCGCTGTGCGCATCGATCGCGAAGGTCCCGTAAGCACCGGCCGAGCCGGTCACGTCCGTCCACGTCAGAGCCGACGACGCCGTGTCGACGTCGCTCGCAACCATCGTCCCCTGCGCCATAGGATAAAGGCCGTGCCCGATGTCCCACGCCGTCGCGCCGTTCGCCGCACCCGCGTCGCCGCTGTAAACCGGACGATCGTGGAACAGCCCCGACAGAAGCGGGTCCGTGCCGACCGCCGCCTCGATGCGATGATACGCATCCGAGCCGCCGCCCAGCTTGTCCGCAAGCCCGTACCAGTTCAGATTGCCGAGGATATTGTCGTGCAGCGACTGCACCCGGTCCGGCGCACTGTCCGCGTCGGCGCCGTCCGGCGTATACTTCGCAACAACGTCCAGCAGCGCCATCCCGCCGCCATGCACATACTGGGCGTACACGATCGCAAGCTTCGCCTGCGCCTCGTTCACCAGGTCGTTGGTGTAGCTGTAGCGCGCGTCAAGATATTCCCACGTCGCCGCGATCGCGTCGCCGCGCGTCGCTCCGCCGCCCAGCGCCGTCTGCACCGCATTGAGCGTCGCAGTCATGTCCGTAACGCTCATCCCGACCGCAATATGCGCGTCCAGAACGCCGTCGACGTCAACCCGCGACTCAAGCCCAGGACGGCCGCCGTCGCTCGGATTGCTCAGTCCCGCCTCGTTGATGAACCCGAGATCACCAGGCTCGACAACCGACGCAACCGCATTCCCGGACGTGATCACCGGCGCGTCGTTGGTGCCGTGGACGGTGACGGTGACGATCTGGCTGGCGCTGGCGCCATGCCCATCCGTGACGGTGGCCACGAAGCTTTCCGTCACCACGTCGGCCGCACCCAGCGCCTGCGTTGCCGCAAGGCCGTTGTCGAGCGTGTA
>NZ_JAFKID010000015.1 GCF_017306545.1 Mesorhizobium sp. | reverse complement strand
AGCCCGTCGATGCCGGTGAAGAAGCCGCCGGCGGAACGCGAGAGTTTGGCCGCGTTGCCGTCGCCGTCCATGCTGCTCCAGGAGCCGAAGACCGAGCCCCAGGCGGCGACGCCGCCGGTATCGGCCGGCGCCAGCGCATGACCGACCGCGGCCGTGGCGCCGCCGTCCTTGCCCGTCTCGCCATAGGCGAGCACCGGCGTCGCGGCGGCGCCGACGCCGTCGAAGGCCGCGCGCAGCCGCTCGTTGACCGCATCGCGCAGGAAGCGGCTGTCCTCCAGCAGCGCCCCCCTGGCCGAGGCGTGGATTTCGCCGGAGAGGGCGTCGAAGGCCGCGCGCGTCGCGTCTTCATTGCTTTGCAGGGCAATCGCATTCCACACCGGATTGGAACTGCCGAGCGAGCTCACGGCATTACCGGTATTGCGCTGATTGGGCGAATGGCCGACCGAACCGAAATCCACGTTGTTGCGCAGCAGCGTCAAGGAAACGCTGTCGGCGCCATAGGCAAGCGTCGGATCGAGGAAAATAAAATCGGAATGCACGGTACCGAATGTGCCGATGACACCCGCATCGGCGGTCAGGATGGTGTAGGTGGCGCTCGGCGCGTAGCTCCCGGCGTCACCGATCTGGAGGACCGAACCACCATTGAGGAAAGCTTTGCCCGTGGCGTGGAGAAGGTCGCTCGCCGTACCGCCGGGTATCACCTCGACCTCGTAGGTCGAACCCGCCGCAAGGGTGAGGTCGCCGTTGACCGTCAGCGTGCCGATCGAGTTGCCGGGCGAGAGCGTGCCGCCCGAGGCGATCGTCACCAAGCTGCCGGCGCCGGAGCCGACCGTGCCGTGGCCGCCGAGCAGGGCGCCGCCGGCGATGTCGAACGAGCCGCCGAGCACGGCGCTGGCATGCGCGGCGTCCGAGCCGACGATCAGGCCGCCGGCGGTGACGTCGGTGGTCCCGGTGAAGCTTGAGCCGGCGCCGTCATAGGCAAGAGTGCCGGAACCGGCCTTGACGAACCGTCCCGTTCCGCTGAGCGCGCCGGCAAAACCGAAGCTGTCGCTGCGATTGAAGGCAAGCGTGCCGGCCGGGGCGACGTTGACGTTGCCGATGATCGAGCCGGCGGTGCCGCCATCGCCGACCTGAAGCGTACCAGCCGCGACGGTCGTGCCGCCGCTATAGCTGTTGGTACCCGCGAACGTCAGCGTGCCGGTGCCGACCTTGACCAGACTGCCGCCGGTGCCGCCGCCGTAGCACTCCTGCCCGGTCGGGCCGCAATCGCCGATCGTGCCCGTAACCGTCGCCGAGGCATCGGTGCCGCCCACGGTGAGCTGGTTCGAGCCGAGATAGTAGGTGCCCGCGCCGGCGAGCGAGCCGGCGCTGATCTTGCCGTCGCCATTGGCCCCGAGCGTCGCGGAGAAATCGACAACGCCGCCCGCATTCGCCAGGAAAGCGGCCTGGCCGCCTGCCGACTTGTCGAAGAACGCCGTATAGCCGCCGCCGTTGGTGACGATGCTGGCATTGCCGGCGCTCGACAAGCCGTTGAAATCCAACTCGCCGCCGGAATTGTTGACGATGGTGGCGCCGCCGGCGGTCACGGTGTCGGTGCTGTATGTCTGGCCGAAGGAGATGAAACCGCTATTGGTGATGGCGGCGTTCGCCGCCGTGCTGGCGTTGAAGAAACTCAGCGCGCTGTTGGCGGCGTTGGAGATCGTCGCCGTTCCTGCGGTCGCGGTGCCGTTGAACGACAGCTCGCCATTGTTCGTGATGGTGGCGCCGCCGGCGGAACTGCCGTTCAGAAACTCGACATAGCCGTTGACGTCATTGGTGATGGCCGCGCTGCCGGCCGTGCTTGTATCGAAGAAACCGACGCCCTGGCTGTTGGCGATGACCGCGCTGCCGGCCGTGCTGCTATCCGAAAACTGGACGAATCCGCTGTTCGTGATCGTCGCATGACCGGCCGTGCTGGAGTTGAAGAACCGCAACGGCGAGCTCATGCTCGAATAGGCGATCTGGGCCGTGCCCGCCGAAGCGGTATCCAGGAACTCGATCCCGCCGTTTCCGCTCACCGTCGCGCTGCCCAGCGTGCTGGCGTTGGACAGCACCATGAAGCCGCTGTTGCCGATCGTCGTCACACCTGGAATGGTCGAATTGACCAGATAGACATATCCGTTTGTACCGACCGTGACTGAACCGGCGATGCTGCCGGCGTCGGCTGCATCGCCAAGTTGAAGGATGCCGGCCGAGACGGTCGTGCCGCCGCTGTAGGTGCCGGCACCTGAAAACAGCAGCGTTCCCAAACCCGTCTTGGTGAGACTGCCGGAGCCCGAAATCGTGCCGGACAAGGCGAGGGACGCTTTCGTCAGGAAGGTGCCGCCCCCGGCATCAAGGGTGATGTTGCGCGCCGACGTCATGGCGGCGGTGTTTTGCAGCGTACCGCCGTCGAAGGTCAGCGCACCCGAGGCCGCGCCCAGATTGCCGTCGTTCGACACCGATAGCGTGCCGCCGACAAGCCGCGTGCCGCCGGTATAGGTGTTCGCGCCCGTCAGCACCAGCGTGCCGGCGCCGGCCTTCGACAGCCCAATGCCGGCGTTGCCAGAAATCGTGGCGTCGATGGTCGCGGTGTTACCCGGACCTTCGACATTGATGAAACTCGCCGCCGGCGCGCCGGCCGGAGCATCGCCGGTCATGTTGAGCGTGCCGGGACCGTTCACCGTATAGCCGTCGACAATGAATTGCAGCCCCTGGAAGCCGAGCGTGCCGCTTGTCGTCACCGTACCGCCGGCGACCGCGAAGACTCCCACGCCTTCGCGCCAGTGGTCGTTGACGCCGGCGCCGCCGGGAGCGAGCGGGTCGGACCCGTCGGGATTGGCCGTCCAGTTGGTGCGTACCGCATCGAACGTGCCGGTGCCGCCGGCAACGCCTGCGACGCCGACCTCGTCGGCGCCGTCCCAGAACTGCACCGACTGGCCGGCGTTGGCGACCAGCGTGTTGACCCGGAACGGCCCGCCAACCGTTGTCGTATAGATATTGGCGGTCGCGGTGCCGGCATCCACCGTGGCGAAGTTGCCGCTGACAGTGCCCGCCACCTGCATCAGATTGTAATAGCCGGACTGCACCTGGCCGCCGCCCGTCGCCGTGAGCCTCGCGGTGCCGCCAAGCGTTGCGTTGCCCCCGACCTTGACGAGATCGTTGTCGGCCCCGCCGGCCACGCCGCCTTGGCCGAGTTCGAAAGCCGCCGTCGACGCCGGGCCCAGAGTCAGATCGCCGGCGATGGTCAGGGTGCCCGACGAGTTGCCGGGCGCCAAGGTGCCGCCCACGACCTGGACGCGGCCGGCCACGACGCCGCTGCCGCCAAGCACGCCGCCCGCATTGACGTTGATCGTCGCGGCATTGGCCGCCGTGTCGCCGAGCGTGCCGTTGACCAGGACCTTGCCGCCGCCGATGTCGAACGTGCCGTTGAACTGTGCACCCGTTCCGTTGACGCCGGTCAGCGTCTCGGTGCCGCTGCCGGTCTTGCTGATCGTTCCGACGCCGATGAAGCGGCCGGCATAGGTGCGCGAAGCATTGTCGCCGCCGAAAGCGAATGTTCCGTTGCCGAGCGTCGCTGCCGATGCGCTGCCGGCGAGGCCACCCACGGAGACGATGTTGCCGCCAAGGCCCGTCGTTGCACCGTTGTTGGTCAAAAGGCCGGTGACGGAAAGCGCGCCGCCTGCGCTGAACGCGCTGCCGGTGTTGTTCGTCACGTCGCCGGCGATCTGGCCGCTAGCGGTCAGCGTGGCCGAGTTGACGATCGATCCGTTCCAGGTGCCGGTAGTATTGATGATTCCAGCATTTCCGGTGGCACCGAGGACGTTGCCGTTCCAGACACCGTTGTTGTTGATGGTGCCTGTATTCGCGCCATCGCCGACGTCGCCGGTCCAGGTGCCGGCGGCATTGTTCCAAATGGTCCCGCTATTGCTCGCGACCTTGGCGTTATAGACGGCGTTGTTGGTCACGACGCCGGCATTGCTCAGATCGTCGTTGATCGTGCCGTTGTTGTTGATGGTCGCGCCGAGTTTGTTATCGATGCCGCCGCTCGCCGCCAGCGTCGCGCCTGCATTGACCCCCACTGTCCCATAGTTGGTCAGCAGACCTGTCACGGTGCTGCCGCCGGCGCCCAGGACCGTCACGAAGGCGTTGTTGGCAAGCGCGCCGCCGACATCACCGCCATTCGCCAAAACCAGAACGGAGTTGTTGGTTACATCGCGCGCCACGCTGCCTGAAATGGTCAGCGTGCCGCCGGAAACCGTAGTTGCGCCGGTGTAGGTGTTGGCCCCGGAAAGAGTCTGCATGCCACCGGTCAGTGTCAATCCGCCGCCCGTTCCGCCGCCCAGGCCGCCATCGGCGATGACGCCGGCGAAGGTCCCGGAACCGCTGGTGATCGTCAGCGTCTTCGAACCGAGCGCGACGGTGCCGGCGCCCGAAAGCGTCTTGAGCGACGTGCCGCCCGCCGTCTGTGAAACGTCGAGCGTGCCGGCGACGGCGACACCACTCGAAGCGGCGATCGAGCCTATGCCCGAAAGCGCCAGCGTGCCCGCCTGTATGGCGGAAGCCCCGGTATAGGTGTTGATGTTCGACAGGATCTGGGTGCCGGCGCCGGTCTTCGTCAGCGAGAGTACGCCAGTTCCGTCCCCGATCACGCCGCCGAAGGTGGCGGTGCCGCTGTCGATGTTCGTGGTCAGAGTCGCGCCGGCCGCCCCGGAATTGGTGATCGATCCACCGCCCGTCAGCGAGCCGGTTTCCTGCGAATAGCCGCCGAGGTCGAGCGTCGCGCCCGCCGCGATCGTCAGCGCGCTGTTGGCCGAAAACGTATTTGTCCCCGCGGCGGCGAACGTACCGGCCGAAACGACCGTCGGGCCGGAATAGGTAGAGCCGCCCGCAGTCCCGCCCAGCCAAAACGTGCCTGTGCCGATTTTGGTCAGTTGGCCGGGCCCGTCGCTATTCTGGATCGGACCGTTGAAAGTGAGATCAAACCCGTTTGTGTCGATCGTTCCGCCCGGCGCATTCATGAAGATGCCCCGGTTAAGCAACGTCAGGGCGGCGGCGCCGGCCTGAAGCGTGCCGCCATCCAGCGTTATCTCGGCGGGACCGAGCGCGTTGCTCACGTCCACCCGAACCGTGCCCTCATGCAATATCGCACCCAAATCGGGCGCATTGCTGTTTGTGAGGATCAGCACGCCGCCACCGGTCTTGACCAGGAACGACGGATCGCCGGCGCCGTTGTCGACTTGACCGGCGTAGGTGCCGGTCGCGCCGCTCGCGACATTGAGGTTCAGGTTCGTCCCCAGCGAAATGGGGTTCGAAAGGGTGATGCCGTCCTGAATATCGATCGTATTCCCGTAGGCATAAACCCTGCTGGTGTTGATGCCCAGAGCGGAATTGTTGCCGACGCTGATGGTGCCGCCGTAAAGGTTGGTGCCTCCCGAATAGGTGTTGGCGCCGGTCAGCGTCAGCGTGCCGCTGCCTGTCTTCGTCAGACTACCACCCGTGGTGGCACTCTGGTCCCGTATAACACCAGACATGGCAATGCTGTGACCAGCCGTATCGACAGTCAGACGATGATCGTACCACAGATCCACGGCATTGTTGAGCGAGACGTCCTTGTTCGCGGAGAGGGCGCCGTCAAACATCACGAGAAGACGCGATGTCGAAAACGCCTTGTCAGCGCCGGCGACTAGTGTCGCGTGAGTGAGTAGGGTATTGCCACCATAGGTGTTGGCGCCATTGAGAACGATCGTGCCGTCGGTTACGGCAAGGCCAGCCCCGATTCCGGAAATGACGCCGTTCACGGTCACCGTTCCCAAACCGCTCTTGGTAATCAGGCTGCTCGAGCCGATGATATCGCCATTGATCGTACCGGTGGCATCCGTGCCTAGCGTATCCAGCGTCAGCGCCTGACCGTTGGTTGTGATATTGCCGTTCAGGGTGCCGATCGCACCCGTATTGAAACGGATCGTGCTGAGTTTGGACAGGCCAATTGCGTTGGCGAGCGCGTGTGTTCCCGTCAAGGAGAGCACGCCGCCGGCAAGCGTTACGGGGCCGGTGCCGAACGCCGAATCGCTCGCGGCCGTGAGAGTGCCGGCCGTGATCGTGGTGCCGCCGCTGTAGGTGTTGGCACCCGAGAGCGTCAGTGTGCCGGTGCCGGTCTTTTCGACCGACCAGGGACCGCCAGTCTCGGAAATCATGCCGGACTGCGTGGCTGCGTCGGCGTTCAGCACTTCGAGCTGACTATCACTGTTCAGAACGATAGGCGACGCATCGTCCACGCCGTTAGCGTAGCTATAGAGCGTCCCGGCCAATGCGGGCGCCGGGACCGCGACGAGAAGTGGCGCCAGCGCGGCCACCGAGCAGGCAACGCCGACCAATGCCGTCGTCAGCCTGAGCGCCCGCAACGACCTATCGAGGATCAATGCCCGCCGCTTCGGCGCGCCGCAACGTAATGAACTGCCCATATATACCCCATTCGCCGCTCCCGGCGAACCGATTTCCGGCATAAACGCCGCCCTGCGGGACGCTACGTCCGCGGCTCGATCGCTGGCAAGAGAGCGCGCACGAATCCTGATCCGTGTTGTCAATCGGCAACGGAGGATTTGAAAGGCTTTATCTCCTCCATTCGGTCAGTCGACGCTGCGTATCAAAGCCAAGCCGCCCGGTGCAGGCGAGGGCGGCTTCGGCTCGTTTGCCGGCGCATGGACGGGGCGTCGATGGCCGCATGAATCCTGGAAATCAAAAGGCGGCGGCTGTCGGCGCTACGGTGCTGGCAGCGCGACAAATCTCAATTGCGTGGATATGCTGTCGATCAGCCACATCGATGCAATCTATAAAAACTTCGAGTGTTCTGGAAAGATTGGCTCCCCGGGCCGGATTCGAACCAGCGACCAACCGGTTAACAGCCGGTTGCTCTACCACTGAGCTACCGGGGAACGGAGGCTCTTCGTGCGGCGCTGCCTATAGCAAACCCGTTCCGGCTTTGCAAAGCGGCAATCGCTTTTTTTTGCAATGATGGACGCTTTCGCCCGGCAAGCGCCCGCGGCATAAATGCCGGGCGGCGCTTGCAGACACGGCGGCGCATCCCACATTGAGCGGCTATGAAGCGGGACAAGGCCCCATATATGACGGCAAACAGCGACACCGACACGATCCCGGCACGCAAGATCACCGTTTTCGGCAGGGAGTTCGCCATGCCGCGCTCGCGCCGGCTGCGAATCGCCATCGGCGTGCTGCTCCTGATCTGCGGCATCCTGGGCTTCCTGCCGGTTCTCGGCTTCTGGATGCTTCCGCTCGGCCTGCTGGTCCTTTCCTATGAGTTCGCCATGGTACGCCGCTGGCGCCGCCGCGCGGTCGTATGGCGCGAGCGCCGACGGCGCCGGCGCGATTGACCCGGCGAGGCAGGCCGGCGTTATTTCGCGCGGACGGGCGGGCTATGGCGGGAATGTTCTGCACAGCGGGTTTGCGTTCTTGACTGGCATTGCGGCCCAACTTAATGAAGCGCTTCGGAACGCCGGAGCGACGAGGCCTCGTGGCGGAGTGGTTACGCAGAGGACTGCAAATCCTTGCACCCCGGTTCGATTCCGGGCGAGGCCTCCATCGCATCGGTATTTTCACGCATCTGCCGCAACGTTCCGGCAGAACGCCGCATTTGCATGACGACGGGGCGACAGGACCATGAAGGCTGACTTTACCGAACGCCGCATCAAGATGGTGGACGGACAGATCCGCACCGTCGATGTCACCAGCGGCCCGCTCCTCGATGCCTTGCTCGGCGTGCCGCGCGAGGCCTTCATTGGTACCGCCGATCCGGACCTCGCCTATATGACGGGCCGCGCTACCTGATGGAGCCGGCGCCGCTTGCCAGACTCATCCAGCTTGCCGACGTCGCCGCTACCGATCGCGTGCTGGATGTCGGCGCGGGTACAGGTTACGCGGCCGCCATTCTCTCACGGCTCGCCGCGTCAGTCGTGGCGCTGGAAAGCGACCCCTCGCTGGCGGCCGAGGCCGGCCGAAACCTTGCGGCGCAAGGCTCCGGCAACGTCACCGTCGTCACCGGGCCGCTGCCGGAAGGCCATTCCGCCAAAGCGCCTTATAATGTCATTTTCGTCGGCGGCAGCGTCGAGGAAGTTCCGCAGGCGCTGCTCGACCAACTTACCGAGGACGGCCGTCTCGTCGCCGTCGAAGGACGTGGCAATGCGGGCATCGCCCGTCTGTTTTTGAAGACTACTGGCGTCGCTACGGGGCGGCGTGCTTTTAATGCGGCAATTAAGCCACTACCCGGATTTGAACGTGTGCGCGTTTTCGAATTCTGAGTGATTTGCCTTGCGGCCGGCGCGTTGTCATGTTGGCTAAGGCTCGCGACAATCGTTGCCGGAGCGAGTCCTGTTCGATCAGGGTAGCCTGGCAGGAACCATGAAACGCGATACCGGCTTCCGGTGGCGGAGGGCGGCGTCGCGTGGTTCCCATGAAACGAATGAGGGACTGACCGTGCCGTTTGTAAACAAGAGTGTCCTTGCCGCCCTGCTCGTTTCGGCGACCATGCTTTCACCGCTTCCGGCCTCGGCTGAAACCATACTCGGTGCGCTTTCCAAGGCCTATCAGAACAATTCGCAGCTCAACTCGGCGCGTGCCGGCGTGCGCGTGACTGACGAGGGCGTGGCCATCGCCAAGTCCGGCTACCGGCCGACGGTCGCCGGCTCGGCCAGCATCGACTATTCGAATACCCGCGTCTCCAGCCAGACGGTGCGCCTGGGCACGGCCAATTTCGGTATCCAGCTCAACCAGATGCTGTTCGACGGCTTCCAGACGCGAAACAACGTCTCGGCCTCGGAAGCAAAGGTCCAGGCTTCCAACGAGAGCCTGCGCAACACCGAACAGAACATCCTGCTTGCCGCCGCGACCGCCTATATGGATGTCATTCGGGACCGGCAGATTGCGGTGCTGACGGAGCAGAACCTGAAGGCCCTGACCGAGCAGGTACGCGCCGCGCGCTCGCGGCTCGAAGTGGGCGAGGGCACGCGCACCGACGTGGCTCAGGCCGACGCCTCGCGCTCGGCCGCCGTCGCCAAGGCCAGCGCGGCGCGCGCGCAGGCCCTGGCCAGCGCCGCCACCTATCACCAGCTCGTCGGCGAGGAGCCTGGCAAGCTGAAGGCTGCTTCCCCCCTGGCCAAGCTGCTGCCCAAAAGCCTCGCTTCGGCGATCGGCATCGCCGCCGCCGAGCACCCGGCGATCCTGGCCAACGAGCATCTGGTCGATGCCGCCTCATTCTCGGTCCATTCCGCCGAAGGGGCGCTGCTGCCGCAGGTTTCTGCTTCCGCCGGCGTTTCGCAGAACTATCGGGACTCGTCGGCTGCTACGATCGGCAATCCCAACGGCGACTCGACGTCCGCCAGCATCGGCGCCACGCTGACGATTCCGATCTACACCGGCGGCCGCGGCGACGCGCTGGTGCGCCAGTCCAAGGAAACGCTCGGCCAGGCGCGCATCGAGGTCGACGTCAGCCGCGATCAGGTCCGCAACGCCGTCACTTCGGCGTGGACGCAATATACCGCCGCGCGCGAGGGCGTCGACGCCAACCGCGCGCTGGTGTCGGCCGCGCAGCTGGCGCTCAACGGCGTCATCGAGGAACGCAATGTCGGCCAGCGCACGACACTCGACGTCCTCAACGCGCAGAACGACGTCATCACGGCGCAGATCAACCTGGCGAATTCCGAGCACGACGTGGTGGTGGCGAGCTATTATATCCTGTCGTCCGTCGGCCACCTCTCGACGGACCGGCTCGGCCTGCAAGTGGCCAAGTACCATCCCGAAGAGCACTACAACGCCGTCAAGGACAAGTGGTACGGCCTGCGCACGCCGGACGGCCGCTGACCCGTCTCTGGGCCGGCCGTCAGTCACGCTCGCCAGAGCGTTTCCATCAAGAAGGCATAAGCGATTTCCTCCCGGAAATGCGGTCGGCGCGAGGGGCAGGGCGGTCGCCGCGCGCCGCAAGTGGTGCGGTTGCCGCCAGATTTCCTAATCTGTTGAAATCCCACACGCTGCCAGATTGGGGATTCTCGGGCGGCGATCCGTCGAGTACGCTGTTTTAGACGATTCGCGTCCGGCCTGCGGCTTGGCGCAAACAGGAATTGCGGTCACAAGGGCGGCGGACGTGACGATGGCGACGGCAAGCAGCGCACAGCGCGAACCTTCCATGGAAGAGATCCTGGCTTCCATCCGAAGGATCATCGAAGACAGTGATTCGGGACGCAAGCTGGTCGAGGAAGACGTCGACGGCGGATCGCAGGCCGAAACGGCGGAAAGCCATGAACCGGAGCCGGAAGTCGATGCTTTCCGGGCCGAACTGCGCGCGGCGCCGGACGTCGAGGACAAGCCCGCTTACACGAAGCCAACCACGCTTGCAGACGTACAGGCGCAGCTTTCGGCCGTGGCGGAAGAGCCTGCCAAGGCCGAACCGACTGTCCGTCCGGCGCTGTCGTTGGCTGAAGTCGGTGCGCAACTGGCTGCCGGGCAGGCCATGCCCCCCAGAGAGGCCGCAAGCGCCGATACGATCACGGCCGACTGGCGGCGTGACATCGCGGCGGCAGGCAGGCAGGCGGCCGATGTGGTTCCGCCCACCACCAAGCCGACGGAAGCCGCGGTAGCGGTGCAAGCGGAAGATCCGGAGATTCAGGCCGAAATCTCTTCGGACGAGCTGGCAGCAGCTCTTGAAGAGCCGCAGCCCGGCGGCGAAGCACAGTTGAGGCCGGCGCTGGTTTCGGAACAGACCAGCCGTCAGGTGGCGGCATCCTTCGGCGAGCTTTCCGAGGCGTTCGCCAGCCGCGGCAGGAAAAGCTTCGACGAAATGGCCGAAGAGATGCTGCGGCCGATGCTCCAGGACTGGCTGGACAACAACCTGCCCACGCTGGTCGAGCGGCTGGTGCGCGAGGAAATCGAACGCGTCGCCCGCGGCGGCTGAGATACGCCGCACGAAGCGGCCTATATGCCGCCGCAAGTGCAGGGCTGGTCGTATTCCCGGCGCCGGTGAAACTTCGATTCACGAAACGAATCGCGGCGCGGAAATAAGGGCGGCCGGACTTCCATCTACGCCAACCAGGGCGCTCTGGGTCAGTCCGCGCCCACCCGCTCCATCAGTGCCTTGGCGCCGAACGGCGCGCGCACTTTGCCTTCGGTGATAAAGTAGACGAACACGTCACGCGGCAACTCAGGCGCAGCCGTGGTCGCGTCTGCCTTGGGCAGATCATCGGGCGCCTTGCCTGCGGCCCAGGTCTTCGCTCGGGCTGCCCACTGGTCGAGCCGCTCCGGCTCGTAGCAGTCCGGATTGTCGTCCTTGCCGGTCTGCAAGCGGGCATAGACGAAATCGCCGGTAATATCGGCGATAGCGGGATAGGTCGCGTGGTCGGCGTAAACGATCGCGGCGCCGTATTTGCGGGCGAGCGCGGGAAATTCGGGAACCACGAAACTGGCGTGGCGGACTTCCAGCGCGTGCCGCAGTCTCACGCCGTCCTGCTTTTCCGGCAGCAGTTTCAAGAAGGCTTCGAAATCGTCAGGGTCGAATCGCTTGGTCGGCGCGAACTGCCACAGGATCGGCCCCAGCTTTTCGCCGAGCGCCGCCACGCCCGATCCCAGGAACCGCATCATCGATTCGCCGGCCTCGCCGAGCACGCGCCGGTTGGTGACGAAGCGGTTGCCCTTGAGCGAGAAAACAAAGCCGTCTGGAGATTCATTCGCCCATTTGACGAAGGTCGGCTCCTTGAAACTGGAATAATACGTGCCGTTGACCTCGATGGACGGGACCTGCCGGGACGCATAATGAAGCTGCTTCGCCTTGGACAGCTTCTCCGGATAAAAGGAGGTGTCCCACGGCTCAAAAGTCCAGCCGCCCATGCCGGCCCGGATCGTCGCTGCTCCGCTCATCGTATCCTCCTCGTCCGTTCGATCCGCCGCTATGGTCGGTCCGCAAGCGACGCCGCCTTGATGCCTTGAATAAAAACCATGGCAGGCCCGGCCTCGCCACCTGAAATCGACGCCTGGGCTGACTCTCCTGCCAGATCGGATTTCCCGGATACAGCGGAGTTAACAAATCGCATCGTGGAACGATCCAATCTTCAGGCATAACCCAAATGGGGTATGCGCAACCTTTCGTTGCGAACTAAATTCGGGTTTCATGATCCCGGTTCTTTGGCTCGGGGGCATTGCGCGGTTCCCAACGGCCACGCAGTCGCTATACGCTGGGGGCTAGGCGGACAGGCCGAAAGGCTTGTCCGCTTTTTTTACGTCCACAGATATCAGTTGATCACGCGGCAAGGACAGTGATCCGGCCGTCGGCCGGCGCGCTACTCTGCCGCCTCGCGCTTGCCCTTCGGCCGCCGCTCGAGCAATTCCCTGAGGAACCGGCCGGTGTAGCTGCGCGGCTCGGCGACGATGTCTTCCGGCGTGCCGGATGCAACCAGTTCGCCGCCGCCGTCGCCGCCTTCGGGCCCGAGATCCAGCACCCAGTCGGCGGTCTTGATGACCTCCAGATTGTGCTCGATCACCACAACCGTGTTGCCCTGCTCGACCAGCTCGTGCAGCACTTCAAGAAGCTTAGCCACGTCATGGAAATGCAAGCCTGTCGTCGGCTCGTCGAGGATATAGAGCGTCTTGCCCGTCGCCTTGCGCGACAGTTCCTTGGCGAGCTTGATCCGCTGCGCCTCGCCGCCCGACAGCGTCGTCGCCTGCTGGCCGATGTGGATATAGCCGAGGCCGACCTGCTTCAGCGTTTCCAGCTTGTCGCGCACCGCAGGCACGGCCGAGAAGAAGTCGACGCCTTCCTCCACCGTCATGTCGAGCACGTCGGCGATCGACTTGCCCTTGAAGGTGACGTCGAGCGTCTCGCGATTGTAGCGCTTGCCATGGCAGACGTCGCAGGTGACATAGACGTCCGGCAGGAAGTGCATCTCGATCTTGATCACGCCGTCGCCCTGGCAGGCTTCGCAGCGCCCGCCCTTGACGTTGAAAGAAAAGCGGCCGGGCTGGTAGCCGCGCGCTTTCGCTTCCGGCAAGCCCGCGAACCAGTCGCGGATCGGCGTGAAGGCACCCGTATAGGTGGCAGGATTCGACCTCGGCGTGCGACCGATGGGCGACTGGTCGATGTCGATGACCTTGTCGAGAAATTCCAGCCCCTCGATGCGGTCGTGCTCGGCCGGATGCTCGCGCGAACCCATGATGCGGCGCGAGGCCGCTTTGAATAGTGTCTCGATGAGGAAGGTGGACTTGCCGCCGCCCGAAACGCCGGTGATCGCCGTGAAGGTGCCGAGCGGAATTTCCGCCGTCACGTTCTTGAGGTTGTTGCCGCGCGCGCCCACCACCTTGATGCGCTTGCCCTTCTTGCCGGCCCGGCGCTGATCCGGCACCGCGATCTCCAACTCGCCGGACAGATAGCGGCCGGTGATGGAATTCGGGTTGGCCATGATCTCGTGCGGCGTGCCCTGGGCAATCACGCGCCCGCCATGGACGCCGGCGGCTGGGCCGATGTCCACCACATAGTCCGCATGCAGGATCGCGTCCTCGTCATGCTCCACCACGATGACCGTATTGCCGATGTCGCGCAGGTGCTTCAGCGTATCGAGCAAACGGGCGTTGTCGCGCTGGTGCAGGCCGATGGACGGCTCGTCCAGCACATAGAGCACTCCGGTCAGGCCGGAGCCGATCTGCGAGGCGAGACGGATACGCTGGCTCTCGCCGCCTGACAGCGTGCCGGAATTTCGCGCCAGCGTCAGATAGTCGAGGCCGACGTCGTTCAAGAAGCGCAGCCGCTCGCGGATTTCCTTGAGCACGCGCACGGCGATTTCGTTCTGCTTTTCGTTGAGCTGTCCCGGCAGATCGGTGAACCACTGGTCAGCCTTGCGGATCGACTGTTCTGTCACCTCGCCGATGTGCTTGCCGGCGATCTTCACCGCCAGCGCCTCGGGTTTCAGCCGGTAGCCGTTGCAGGCGGGGCAGGGGGTGGCCGACATGAAGCGCTCGATCTCCTCGCGCATCCAGGCCGATTCCGTTTCCTTCCAGCGGCGCTCGAGGTTCGGGATGACGCCCTCGAAGGTTTTCGTCGTCTTATAGGAGCGCAGGCCGTCGTCGTAATTGAACGTCACCTCGCGCTCGCCGGTGCCGCGCAGGATGGCGTCCTGCGCATCCTTCGGCAGATCGCTGAACTTGTCCCCGAGCTTGAAGCCGTAGATCTTGCCCAGCGCTTCCAGCGTCTGCACGTAGTAAGGCGAGGTCGACTTCGCCCATGGCGCGATGGCGCCGTTGCGCAGTGTTGCGTTCTCGTCCGGCACCACCAGATGCGGGTCGATGGCGCGCTGGCTGCCCAGCCCGTCGCAGGTCGGGCAGGCGCCAAAGGGATTGTTGAAGGAAAACAGGCGCGGCTCGATCTCGGGAATGGTGAAGCCCGAAACCGGGCAGGCGAACTTTTCCGAGAACAGGATACGCTCATGCGTGTCGTTGGCGGACTTGTTGGCCGCGCCGCCTTCCGCCGTCTCCTCCTTCGGCAGCGGCCTGTCGGCAAATTCGGCCACGGCGAGGCCGTCCGCGAGTTTCAGCGCCGTCTCGACGGAATCGGCCAGGCGGCTGCCCAGATCCGGCCGCACCGCGATGCGGTCGACCACGACGTCGATGTCGTGCTTGTACTTCTTGTCCAGCGCCGGCACGTCGGCGACCTCGTAGAAGGTGCCGTCGACCTTGACGCGCTGGAATCCCTTCTTCTGAAGCTCCAGCAGTTCCTTCCGGTACTCGCCTTTGCGGCCGCGCACGATCGGCGCCATGATGTAGAGGCGCGTGCCTTCGTCCAGCGCCAGCACACGGTCGACCATCTGCGAAACCGTTTGGCTCTCGATCGGCAGTCCGGTCGCCGGCGAATAGGGAACGCCGACGCGCGCGAACAGGAGGCGCATGTAATCGTAGATTTCCGTGACGGTGCCGACCGTCGAGCGCGGATTGCGGCTGGTCGTCTTCTGCTCGATGGAAATGGCCGGCGACAGGCCGTCGATCTGGTCGACGTCCGGCTTCTGCATCATCTCGAGGAACTGACGGGCATAGGCCGACAGGCTTTCGACGTAGCGCCGCTGGCCCTCGGCATAGATGGTGTCGAAGGCGAGCGACGACTTGCCCGAGCCGGACAGGCCGGTCATCACCACCAGCGAGTCCCGCGGCAGGTCGAGATCGACGTTCTTGAGATTGTGCTCGCGCGCACCGCGAATGGAAATGAATTTGTGGTCGGCCATAGCCGCTCCGCCGCCTCGGTTCTGCACTGTCGGGATGGCGGGTCAGCCCAGCCGATCCTTCATGTAGGTATTCTCGCCGCAACGTCGAGAGACGCCCGCGCCCGGCAGGGTTTAACCGCCTTTGACGCGCCCCGGCAAGCATAAAGAACAAAAACCGAACGACATCCTGACACCGTCGCGGCAGGAAGCGCTCTTGCGGGAAAGCGGCAGGCCGGAACTCCAAATCCTTGAAACGCCCCGTTTCGATCACATTTTTGGGGATCGGCCGCGCCACTGTTGACGCCGCGGAACCACGGTATCACACTGCATCAGTCGTCGAAGCCGGCCACTTTCATGGAGAGTGCACTTCGAGCCGAAAGGCGGTTTGCGAGACGCCGCAAGCCACGAACGGGCGCTTCGAGCGGCACCTGGATCAACGGACACAGGAGGGAGGCATGACTCCACCGGACAGTCCCGTGAGGCTCCGCGCCTAGCCGGAGCCGCGGCGGACGCAAGTGTCGTCACCTTGATGGCGGCGGCATGGTTCGACTGCCGTTTCCCTACAATCAGAGACTCTTGTCGGATCGTCGGCTGAAAGCCGCGAAGCATCCGAGTTCCAAAGCCGGTAAAACCTTCCCGGCGAGACGATTGGGTTGACCCCAGAGAGGCCCCGTCCGCGTGCAAAGGCAGCGGCGGGGCCAATTCTTTTGAGCGCCGCTAAGGTCTATCGGAAGGTAGCCGGTCCGGCGCTTAAAGCGGGGCTCCCGAAAATGGTCCCGGTTTCGGGACAAAGACATGCATGAAATCAAAAATCCAAAGCGTACGGAGCGGATATGAAAGATCGCGACACGCCTTAGCGATCCGATCGCCCGTGGGCGCCGGCCCCGATATCCACCGTTACGCTACCGCCGATCCGGACGTTCATATCGCCGATCTTGAATTGGCTTTCAGCTTGCGGATCGGGTTCCACGGGCTCCGGCATCGGGCGGACGATGCGGTAGTCGCCATCGACGCCCGGCAGGGTTGGCCGGGGAGCGGCATTCGCCGTATCTTTCGCCAAAACGGCACCGGTCATGACTAGGATGCAACCCGCTGCGGCGATCTGGGGAAGGACTATGATCCTGCGGTTCATGGCCATACCATAATAGCGGGGGCGGAAATGTTCCAGCATGCTGCATCCAAAACGGGATGCCGGTCGTTATGCGGCACCGCCCGCATCCGGCCGAAGGCCGGCCTCGCTTCGATCGATGCCATCCATCCTTGACGGGGGAGAATTCGATGGCTAGAACATAAAGAGAACAAAAACACTGTGGGAAAGCGGCTGCGGGACGGGCATCGTGGCCGTGCAGGCTGTAAGGTGGCTAGAACAAACTGGTTTCGGACGAGCGTGGAGAAAGTTCATGGCTGGCAGCGTCAACAAGGTCATCCTGGTGGGCAACCTGGGTGCCGATCCGGAAATCCGCCGGCTGAACTCCGGCGATCCAGTCGTTAATTTCCGCATCGCCACGTCGGAGACATGGCGGGACAAGAATTCCGGCGAACGCAGGGAAAAGACCGAATGGCATAACGTCGTGGTCTTCAACGACCAGTTGGCCAAGGTCGCCGAGCAATATCTGAAGAAGGGCATGAAGGTCTATGTCGAGGGTCAGTTGCAGACCCGCAAATGGCAGGACCAGAGCGGCCAGGAGCGCTACACGACCGAGGTGGTGCTGCAAAAGTTCCGCGGCGAATTGCAGATGCTCGACGCGCGCGGGCAAGGCGGCGAAGGCGGGCAGAGCGGCGGCCAGGTCGGTTATTCGGGCGGCAACCGTGACAATTTCGGCCAGTCCGGGCCGAGCGATTACGGCGCCAGCCGTGCGCCCGCCGGCGGCAGCCGGGGTGGTGGCGGCGGCGCTTCGCGCGAACTGGACGACGAGATTCCGTTCTGAGCGCAGGACGGTTGGTAGAGAGCGTTTCGGCTAGGGGACGGTCCTGTGAAGGCACGGGTCAAGTGGGTTGAAGAAAGAACCTTCGTCGGTGAATCCGGTAGCGGCCACAAGCTGGTGCTGGGAACCGCACCCGGCCCCGAGGGCCGCACGCCCGGACCGAGCCCGATGGAACTGGTGCTTATCGGCACCGGCGGATGCTCCGCCTACGATGTCGTCCATATTCTCGAAAAGGGGCGGGAGGCGATCGAGGATTGCGTCGTCGAGCTGGATGCCGATCGGGCTGAAACGGAGCCGCGGGTGTTTACCCGCATCCATATGCATTTCGTGGTCAAGGGCCGGGCGCTCTCGCATGACAAGGTGAAGCGGGCGATCGACCTGTCCATCGGCAAATACTGCTCGGCCTCTGCGATGATGGCGAAGACAGCGACGCTCACGCACGATTTCGAGGTGATCGACACCGCTGCGAAGTAGCGCGGCCGACCGGAGCGAGAAGCGTCGGAACGCCGTTATCCCGCGGCCAGCGCCTTGATGCCGTCGGCGACGAACTGCACGGCCAACGCCGCCAGGATGACGCCGAGCAGGCGGGTCAGGATCGAGCGGCCGGTCTGGCCGAGCACGCGGTCGATGCGCTCGGATAGAACGAACACCAGGTAGGTGATGACCAGGCACAGGAAGATGATGCCGACCAGGGCCGCCTGCGCCACGATGCCCTGAAACGATCCGGAGAGAAGTACGGTGGCTGAAATCGCACCCGGTCCGGCGATCAACGGGATCGCCAGCGGGAAGGCGGCGATGTTGTGGATGTGGTCGCGGGTGATCGCCACGTCGGAGATCTTCTCTTTGCGGTCCTGGCGGCGCTCAAACACCATTTCGAAGGCGATGAAGAACAGCAAGAATCCGCCGGCCACCCGGAAGGCCGGCAGCGTGATGCCGAACACCGACAGGATCGAAGCGCCGGCAATGGCAAACAGAGCCATCACCGAAAAGCCGATGACCGAGGCGCGCACCGAAACCTGACGGCGCTGGTCGCGGTTCATGCCGCGCGTCACGGCCAGGAACAGCGGTGCCAGACCGGGCGGGTCGATCGTCACCAGTATGGTGACGAAGGCGTTGAAGAGACTATCGAAATTCGGCATGGCCGCCCCGCCGGACCTTTTACGCATCCTATTCGTAGAGCAAAGCGCGGCCGATGGAAACGGGGCAAGGTCTCGAATTCCGGCCGCCGCCGGCAGCGGGTCGCGGAACCTGCGGAAGCCAGCCGCCAAATCTTCCGATGGTGTTCGCGCCCGCCGCCTGGCATTCCTCTCCCGGCTGGTCTCCGGGCTATTTCCTCTACCTTTCCAGCCGGCATTTTGGCAGTTGCGGAGGCTTTTCGAGTGCATTTGATATCCCGTTGAAAGAAAAGGCGAAATGAGCGTTGGAAAACCGCGCTTTTCGCCCCGTAAAAACCCTCGCAGCATTGGAGAAACGGGCGGCGATCCTATATAAACGGTCAGTGATTCCTTTTCCGCGTGATCTGTTTTGACCGACCAGAAAACTCCGCAGGGGCCGGACGGCCCGTCCGGCATCGAGCCGGTTTCCATCGTCGAGGAAATGCAGCGCAGCTATCTCGATTACGCCATGAGCGTGATCGTAAGCAGAGCGCTGCCGGACGTACGCGACGGCATGAAGCCGGTGCATCGGCGTATCCTCTACGCCTCGCATGAAAGCGGCTACCACTGGAACCGCAAGCATGTGAAGTCGGCGCGCCCCGTCTCCGACGTGATGGGTAAATACCATCCGCATGGCGACGCATCGATCTACGACGCCTTGGTGCGCATGGCGCAGGACTGGTCGTTGCGCGTGCCGCTCATCGACGGACAGGGCAATTTCGGTTCCATCGACGGCGATCCGCCGGCGGCCATGCGCTACACCGAGGCGCGGCTGACCAAGGTCGCGCACGAACTGCTCGAGGACATCGACAAGGACACCGTCGATTTCCAGGAAAACTACGACGGCACCGACAGCGAACCACGCGTGCTGCCGGCGCGCTTCCCCAACCTGCTGGTCAACGGCTCCGGCGGCATTGCCGTCGGCATGGCGACCAACATTCCGCCACACAACCTGTCCGAAGTCTGCGACGCAGCAATCGCCGTCATCGACAATCCGGCGATCGACTTGCCGGACCTGATGGATATCCTTCCCGGCCCGGATTTTCCCACCGGCGGTCTTATCCTCGGCCGGTCCGGCATCTATTCGGCCTATTCCACCGGCCGCGGCTCGATCGTCATGCGCGGCAAGGTGCATGTGGAGGAAATCCGCGGCGACCGCGAGGCGATCATCGTCACCGAGGTTCCCTACCAGGTCAACAAGGCGACGATGATCGAGAAAATGGCCGAACTGGTGCGCGAAAAGCGCATCGAAGGCATTTCCGACATTCGCGACGAGAGCGACCGGCAGGGCTACCGCGTCGTCATCGAACTGAAGCGGGATGCCAACGCGGAAGTCATCCTCAACCAGCTCTATCGCTTCACACCGCTGCAAACCTCCTTCGGCGCCAACGTCGTGGCGCTGAATGGCGGCAAGCCGGAGGTGCTGACCCTCATCGACATGCTGAAAGCCTTCGTCACCTTCCGCGAGGAGGTGGTGAGCCGGCGCACGAAGTTCCTGTTGCGCAAGGCGCGCGACCGCGCGCACGTGCTGGTCGGCCTGGCGATCGCCGTCGCCAACATCGACGAGGTCATCAAGCTGATCCGCAGTGCGCCCGATCCGCAGACGGCGCGCGACCAGTTGATGACGCGGCGCTGGCCGGCGGCCGACGTCGAGGCCCTGATCCGGCTGATCGACGACCCGCGCCATCGCATCAACGAGGACGGCACCTATAACCTGTCGGAAGAGCAGGCGCGCGCCATTCTCGACCTGCGCCTGCAAAGGCTGACCGCGCTCGGCCGCGACGAGATCGCCGACGAATTGAACAAGATCGGCGCCGAGATCGCCGATTTCCTCGACATATTGTCGTCACGGGCGCGCATCCAGCAGATCGTCAAGGACGAGCTTGCGGCCGTACGCGACGAGTTCGGCACGCCGCGCCGCACCGAGATCACCGATGCCGGCTCCGACATGGAGGACGAGGATCTCATCCAGCGCGAGGACATGGTCGTCACCGTCACCCACGCCGGCTACATCAAGCGGGTGCCGCTGTCGATCTACCGGGCGCAGAATCGCGGCGGCAAGGGCCGCTCCGGCATGGCGACGAAGGAGGAGGATTTCGTCACCCGCCTGTTCGTCGCCAACACGCACACGCCGGTGCTGTTCTTCTCCTCGCGCGGCATCGTCTACAAGGAAAAGGTCTGGCGCCTGCCGGTCGGCAGCCCGCAATCGCGCGGCAAAGCGCTCATCAATCTCCTGCCGATCGAGAGCGGCGACAGCATCACCGCCATCCTGCCGCTGCCCGACGAATCCGAGTGGGACAAGCTCGACGTCATGTTCGCCACCACGCGCGGCACCGTGCGGCGCAACAAGCTGTCCGACTTCGCCGACGTCAAGCGCAACGGCAAGATCGCCATGAAGTTCGACGAGGAGGGCGACGCCATCCTCGCGGTCGAAACCTGCACCGACAACGACGACGTGCTCCTGACCGCCGACACCGGCCAGTGCATCCGCTTCCAGGTTTCGGACGTGCGCGTCTTCGCCAGCCGGGCTTCGCAAGGGGTGCGCGGCATATCGCTCGGCGAAAACGACCGCGCCATTTCGATGGCGATCATCGAACATGTCGAGGCCGACGCCGCCGAGCGCTCCGCCTATCTCAAGCGTTCTGTTGTCGAGCGGCGCGTCCTGTCGGGCGGCGGCGAGGAAGAAGACGTCGCGTTGACCAACGAGGACGTCAGCGAGGAAGCGCAGCTTTCCGACGATCGCTACGAATTCCTGAAGGCGCACGAGCAGTTCGTGCTGACCGTCACGGAATTCGGCTATGGCAAGCGCTCGTCGTCCTACGATTTCCGCCTGACCAACCGCGGCGGCAAGGGCATCCGCGCCACCGATGTCTCCAAGGTGGATGAAATCGGCCGGCTGGTCGCCGCCTTCCCGGTCGGCAACGACGACCAGATCATGCTTGTATCCGACGGCGGCACGGTTATCCGCGTGCCGGTCAACAACATCCGCTTCGCCAGCCGCGCCACCAAGGGCGTCACCATCTTCAACACCGCAGACGGCGAGAAAGTGGTGTCGGTCGAGCGCATCTCCGAACCGGAGGGCGACGCGGACGATGTGATCGGTCAAGACAGCGGCGAGGAGCCCGCAGCGGACGGACCGGACGGCGCATGAGCCCGTCTTCAGAGGCGCATCAGGACGCCGTCATTCGGCTCGCCGCGCCGGATGACCGCACGGCCATCGAGGCGCTGACCGAAGAAGCCTATCGGCCCTATACGCAACTGTTCGACGCGCCGCCGATCCCGGTGACGGAAGATTATCGGCCGCATATCGCCGCCGATGGCGTGTGGCTGCTGGAGAGCGGCGGCGAGCTAGCCGGCGTGATCGTGCTGGAAACCGAGGCCGATCACATGATGATTTTCAGCGTGGCGGTATCGCCGCGCTTTCAGGGCAGGGGGTTCGGCGTCCGGCTGCTGCGATGGGCCGAAAACCGTGCCAGGGCGGCGCACCTGCCGGAAGTCCGGCTTTACACCAATGCGCGCATGGAAAAGAACATCGCGCTCTACGGCGCCTTCGGCTTCACGGAGACGGGACGGCGCCCCAATCCGGTGCGTCCTGGGTGGACGCTTGTGGACATGGCCAAACGGGTGGACGCGCGGCCGTAGCCGGCGACACTGGCAATCCTGTCCGGCTCAGAAACGGCGGTGGCCGAAGCGGTCGATGCGCCGGGGCTCATATTTGAGGCGCTGCGCTTCCTGATGCATGCCGAATACGGTGGCAATCAGCATGGCGACGGTCATTGCGGCGGCGAGCATGAAGATCATCATGGCTGGAGCCTTTCATGGTTGCCAATCAGCATTCTGCCTTTGGTTTCCCCAATAACGGCCACGCCGCGAATTGGTTTCACCCACACGATCATGTGTACACGCCGATGGTTTAACCGGTTCTGACCAAGCCGTTCATCTGTGGTTCATGGTTTCCGAATGGTTCACGGCGGACGGGTTCGATCGAGCGGGGAGACAGCTTTTCTTTTCGCTGCGGCGCAATATTTTAGCCGGATGGCAGAGATTCCCGGACTTCATCCAAAGGCCAGCCTGACGGCGGAAGCCCGGTTGGTGGCGATCGTCGATTCCTCGTTCGACGCCATCGTCGGCAAGGACCTGGACAGCATCATCACGGACTGGAACCCTGCCGCCCAGAGAATGTTCGGCTACACGGCGGAGGAAGCGATCGGCCAGTCGGTGCTGATGCTCATTCCCGACGGGCTGCGCAGCGAAGAAATCGACATCATCGAGCGAATCAAGCGGGGCGAGCCGGTCACCAGCTTCGATACCGTGCGTCAGCGCAAGGACGGCACGCTCGTCTTCGTCTCCCTGACCATATCGCCGATCAAGGACTCAGCGGGACGAATTGTCGGGGCGTCGAAGATCGCCCGCGACATTACCGAGAAAAGGGAGAACGAACGGCGCATTCGCACGCTGCTTCGCGAGGTCAACCACCGGGTGAAGAATCAATTCGCGGTCATTCTTTCGGTCATTCGGGAAACGGCGAACAGGACGGCCGACAAGGACGAATTCATCGAGCATGTTCGCGAGCGCATCACCGGCCTGTCGCGGTCGCACGATCTGCTCGTGTCGTCGGATTGGTCGGGCGCCAGCCTGTTCGAACTGGTGCAGGAGCATTTGCGGCCGTTCGGCCATGAGGAGCGCGTCACGCTTTCCGGCCCCCTCGTCATGCTGACGCCGAACGCCGTGCAATATCTCGGCATGGCCATCCATGAACTGGGGACCAACGCTGCCAAATACGGCGCGCTGACCGACACGACCGGGCTCATATCGATCGCGTGGCAGGTGGTGAAGCGTGGGGAGCAAGGAGACGAATTCCATCTCGTCTGGGAGGAAACGTCGGTGCCGAGGCAGACAGAGGCCGACATGGCGCGGCGCGGCTTCGGAAACGTCGTGCTCCAGCGCATAGCCCCTCAGTCGATGAGCGGCACAAGCGCGATTACGCGGGAGCCGGGACACATACGGTGGGAACTCCAGGCGCCGGCGGCCACAGTTCTGGTCCAGCCGGCGACGGCGGATGAATATGCAGGCAGCCGCGTGCCGTGAGTCTATGCTGCCTTGCCAACAAACCCTGGCAAGGCGAATTGCCTTTGAAAGATCGCCCGGCTAGAAGCCTGCCATGAGCGAACGCACCGCCATTTACGCCGGCTCCTTCGACCCGCTGACCAACGGGCACCTCGACGTGCTCAAGGCCTCATTGGCGGTGGCCGATACCGTCTATGCCGCCATCGGCATCCATCCGGGCAAGAAGCCGCTGTTTTCGTTCGAGGAGCGCGTGGCGCTGATCGAAGCCGTCTCGAAAGCGGAGTTGGGCGCCGACCGCGGCCGCATCAAGGTCGTCGCCTTCGACGGACTGGTGGTGGACGCGGCGCGCAAGCACGGCTGCTCCATCATGATCCGCGGCCTGCGCGACGGCACCGACCTCGACTACGAGATGCAGATGGCCGGCATGAACGAGACGATGGCGCCGGATCTGCAAACGGTGTTTTTGCCGGCAAGCCCCTCGGTGCGCACCATTACCGCCACACTCGTGCGCCAGATTGCTTCGATGGGCGGCGACATCCGCCCCTTCGTGCCGGTTGCTGTCGCGCCGGCGCTCGTCGCCAAATTCGCGAAATAGGATCTCTCGGAGACACTCCATGAAGTTCAAGGGCCTCGCCGCCTTCGTCGTTCTCGCCGGCCTTGCCGCCGGCTCCATTTCGGCTCTCGCCGCCGATGCGGAAAACACCATGGTCATCACGCTGAAGGACGGCGACGTGACGGTCGCGCTGCGGCCCGACCTCGCCCCCAAGCATGTCGCCCAGATCAAGAAGCTGGTGCGCGAGCACGCTTACGACAACGTCGCCTTCCACCGTGTCATCGACGGCTTCATGGCTCAGACCGGCGACGTCAAATTCGGCAACATGAAGAAGGGCTATGATCCGAGCCGTGCCGGCACCGGCGGATCTGACCTGCCGGACCTGCCGGCCGAATTCACCACCAAGGCGCATTTCGTGCGCGGCGTCGTCGGCATGGCGCGCGCGCAGGACCCGAACTCGGCCAATTCGCAGTTCTTCATCATGTTCGCGCCGGCGCCGCCGCTCGACGGCCAGTACACCATCGTCGGCGAGGTCGAGAGCGGCATGGAAGCCGTCGACAAGATCAAGAAGGGCGACGACGCGCAGAACGGCGCCGTGACCGACCCGGACCGCATGCTCAAGGTCCGCATCGCGTCGGACAAGTAATTCATCCAATCACGAAAGGATTTTCATATGGCTGAAATCAAGGACCGCAAGAACGCGCTCGTCATGGAGACGACCAAGGGTAAGGTCGTCATCGAAATGTTTCCCGATCTGGCGCCGGGCCATGTCGCCCGCATCAAGGAACTGGCGCGCGAAGGCGCTTATGACGGCGTGGTCTTCCACCGCGTCATCGACGGCTTCATGGCGCAGACCGGCGACGTCAAGTTCGGCAATTCGTCCAAGCCGTCTTTCGCACCGTCACGCGCGGGCATGGGCGGCTCGGACAAGCCGGACCTGAAAGCCGAATTCTCCAACGCCAATCACGGCCGCGGCACCTGTTCGATGGCGCGCGCCCAGAACCCGAATTCGGCCAACTCGCAGTTCTTCATCTGCTTCGACGACGCCGCCTTCCTGAACCGGCAGTACACGGTCTGGGGTCAGGTTATCGAAGGCATGGAGAACGTCGACAAGATCGAACGCGGCGAGCCGGTCAAGAATCCCGACAAGATCGTGTCGCTGAAGGTCGCGGCCGACGTCGCGGCCTGACGCCGCCGAAACGGGAGAACGGCGGCGATGGCGCTGGTCTGGTCGCTGCTCGGCATTCTGTCGGGCGCCTTCATTGCCGTGCAGGCGCCGATCAACGCGCAGTTGGCGCGCGGGCTCGGCCTGCCTGTGGCTGCCGCCTTCTTCTCTTTCCTCTCCGGCACCGTGGTGCTCGGCATCGTCACCGTCGCCATGACGCGCATCCAGGGCGTTTCGCTCGATTGGAAGGCGCCCGCGCCATGGCTGTTCGTGATCGGCGGCATATTGGGCGGCTTCTACGTCACGCTCTCGACCGTCCTGATTCCGCGCATCGGCGCCGCCGCGCTGATGGCGTTCCTCGTCGCAGGCCAGTTGATTGCCGGCATGTTGCTGGACCGCATCGGGTTCCTCGGTTTCGCCGTGCGCGAAATTTCGCTCGGCCGCGTAGCCGGTGCGGCGCTGTTGCTGGTCGGCGCGCTGCTGGTGCGGTTTACCTGAGGCGCGCCGCTACTGCTTCGTCACCATGACGTGCGTCGCGTAGTCGGACGCCTCTTTCGACGCGACCGCATAGCCGAGCGCACGAAGGTCCAGACCGGCGAACAGGCTTTCGCCTTGTCCCAGCAGGACAGGGCTGACGGCCAAGTGCATCTCATCGACCAGCCGCTCTTGCAAATACTGTCGCACGGTCGAAACGCCGCCGCCGATCTTCACGTCGCGATCGCCCGCCGCCGCCGTGGCCTGATCGAGCGCCGACCGGATGCCGCCGGTGACGAAATAGAACGTCGTGCCGCCGTCCATGACGATCGGATCGCGCGGGTAATGCGTGAGGATAAAAGTCGGGGCATGATAGGGCGGGTTGTCACCCCACCAGCCCTTCCATTGATCGTCCGGCCATTCGCCGCGGATCGGGCCAAACATGTTGCGACCTAGAATGAAGGCGCCGAAGCCGTCCATGGAGCGAAAGGCGTATTCGTTGTCGACGCCCTCTGTTCCTTCCGGGCCGCCCGGTTCGGCGTGCATGGCACGAAACGTCCTGGTGGGAAAGAACCACTGGAAAATCTCCGGCCCTCGCTTGCCGAGCGGGAATTCGAGGCTCTGGTCTGTTCCGGCCGAAAAGCCGTCGAGCGAAACGCCGAAACCGGCGACGCGCACTTTTCCCATGCCACTCTCTCCTCGGACCGATGGCTTTCGAATGCGGCTTGAAGGTACCAATCTGATTGCATTTTGCAAGTAGTTCTCCGGCAATCCGCTTCGCCTCCTGCCACCGGCCCTGGACGCGCGGCAACAAGACGGTGGCAGGAGGGCGCGGATCGGGCTATTGCCACGGCCATGAAAGTGGACCTGTTCGATTTCGACCTGCCGGAAGACCGTATTGCGTTGCGTCCGGCTGAACCGCGCGACACGGCGCGGCTGCTGGTCGTAAAGCCGGGCGAGAAACTGGCTGACCGCACCGTGCGTGACCTTCCATCGGTGCTCAGGGCCGGCGATGTGCTGGTGTTCAACGACACCAAGGTGATCCCGGCACAGTTGCGCGGCCTGCGCCGGCGCGGCGAGAACGTTTCGCAGGTCGAGGCGACGCTGCACATGCGCACCGCACCGGACCGGTGGCTCGCCTTCATGCGGCCGGGCAAGCGGATCGCCGCCGGCGACCGTATCCATTTCGGCCATGACGGCAATTCCTGCTTCCTCGGCCAACTCGATGCCACGGTGCTGGAAAAGCACGACGGCGGCGAAGCGCTGCTCGGCTTCGACGTCTCGGGCGCTTTCCTGGATGAAGCGCTGCACGCCGTCGGCCACATTCCGCTGCCACCCTACATCGCCTCCAAGCGCGACGACGACGCACGCGACCTTAAGGATTACCAGACCGTTTATGCGCGGGAGGAAGGGGCAGTAGCAGCCCCGACCGCCGGGCTCCATTTCACGCCGGACCTGTTCGCCGCACTGGATGCCGCCGGCATCGAGCGCCGGTTCGTGACCCTGCATGTCGGCGCCGGCACCTTCCTGCCGGTCAAGGCCGACGATACCGCCGACCACAAGATGCATTCCGAGATCGGTTTCGTCTCGCCGCAAACAGCGGCGGCGTTGAACGCGGCAAAGGCGAGAGGAGGGCGCATCGTCGCGGTCGGCACCACCTCGCTGCGCCTGCTGGAGAGTGCGGCGAAAGAAGACGGCACGATCGAGCCATGGTCCGGTCCGACCGACATTTTCATCACGCCGGGCTACCGGTTCCGCACGGCGGACATGCTGATGACCAACTTCCACCTGCCGCGCTCGACACTGTTCATGCTGGTGTCGGCGTTTTCGGGACTAGAGACGATGCGCGGAGCCTACCGCCACGCCATTGAGGCCGGCTACCGCTTTTATTCCTATGGCGACGCGAGCCTGCTGTTCCGTGATAATGCAGGGCCATTCGGCGTTCAGAACCAGTAGTCGGCGACGCACCTGCCGTCGCGCGGCAGGTCCTCGAAACTGTGCAGCCCGTCGAAATGATCGATGGGGATGGCAGCGACGGCTTCCGGTTCGGCCAGCCTGACATTGACCGCCATCCGCCGCCGGCCGCTTTTCCTGCCCACCCGGTTCGCCCGCCACGAGACGACGCAGCCGCATTCGGGGCAGAAATTGAAATTCAGGTTCTTTTCGCCGCGTGCATAGGCTCTTGTCGGGCCGGATACGAAGACGTCCTCGCCTTCATGACCGTAGATCCACAACACGCCGTAGCGGCGGCAGACCGTGCAGTTGCAGGCCGTTGCGCCTTCCGGCGTCGCCTCGAAGCGCCAGCGCACAGCGCCGCAATGGCAGGAACCCTCAATCATGGCTCATCGTCTCGCAGCGGCAGCGAATGCCGGTGGACCCGACCGGGCAAGGCGTGCGGCGATGCGCCCTGGCCCGCAGCCTGCCGATTGTCTTGGAACGCCATCGCCGCTAAGGGCAGGACATGAGCCAATCCTTCACATTTTCCGTTCTCGCCACCGACGGCAAGGCCCGGCGCGGTGAAATCTCCATGCCGCGCGGCACGATCCGCACGCCGGCCTTCATGCCCGTCGGTACCGGCGGCACCGTCAAGGCCATGTATATGGAGCAGGTGCGCGGCGTCGGCGCCGACATCATCCTTGGCAACACCTACCACCTGATGCTGCGGCCGGGCGCCGAGCGCGTGGCGCGGCTCGGCGGCCTGCACGACTTCGCCCGCTGGCCGTGGCCGATCCTGACCGATTCCGGCGGTTTCCAGGTCATGTCGCTGTCGAAACTGAGAAAACTCACCGAAAGCGGCGTCACCTTCCGCTCGCATATCGACGGCGTGCGCTACGAACTGACGCCGGAACGCTCCATCGAGATCCAGGGCCTGCTCGATTCCGATATCCAGATGCAGCTCGACGAATGCGTGGGGCTGCCGGCTGAGAAGAAGGAAATCGAGCGCGCGATGGAAATGTCGCTGCGCTGGGCCGAACGCTGCAAGATCGCCTTCGGCGACCAGCCCGGCAAGGCGATGTTCGGCATCGTGCAGGGCGGCGACGACGCGGCGCTCCGGGTCCGGTCGGCGCAGGCGCTGGCCGCCATGGACCTCAAGGGCTATGCCGTCGGCGGCCTTGCCGTCGGCGAGCCGCAGGCGGTGATGCTGGAAATGCTGGATGTAACCTGTCCCGAATTGCCGGCGGCCAAGCCGCGCTACCTGATGGGCGTCGGCACGCCGGACGATATCCTGAAATCGGTGGCGCGCGGCATCGACATGTTCGACTGCGTGATGCCGACAAGGGCAGGGCGCCACGGCCTCGCCTATACGCGGCGCGGCAAGGTCAACCTGCGCAATGCCCGCCATGCCGACGACCCGCGTCCGCTGGACGAGGAGAGCACTTGTCCGGCGGCGCGCGACTATTCGCGCGCCTACCTGCATCATCTGGTGCGCTCGCAGGAGGCGCTGGGCGCCATGCTGCTGACCTGGAACAACCTCGCCTACTACCAGAGCCTGATGCAAGACATCCGCGCCGCCATCGAGGCGAAACGCTTCGAGGCGCGCGCAGCCGAGATCACCGAAGGCTGGGCGCGCGGCGACATCGCCCTATATGCCTGACGGTAAGTTGAAGATCGAAACCGTCTTCGTGAATTGCCTGCCTCGTGCAAATCGCGGAGACCCATGGTCGGCGGAGAAAAGCGGATCGGCAGTAAGCGAGGACACATGATTTCGGAAAACCAGCTCGGCACCGTTTGGGCGCCAAGATTACTGTCGGTTCTGCGCATCATGGCCGCCCTTCTGTTCATGGCGCACGGCACCATGAAGCTGCTCGGCTTCCCCGACACGGGCAAGCCCGGCCCGGAACTGTTTTCCCTGATGGGGCTCGCCGGAACGCTGGAAATCGTCGGCGGCATCCTGCTTGTGCTCGGCCTGTTCACCCGGCCGGTGGCCTTCATTCTCGCGGGCGAGATGGCGTTTGCCTATTTCATGGCACATGCGCCGCAGAATTTCTTTCCGATCAAGAACGGCGGCGAAAGCGCCGTCCTGTTCTGCTTCATCTTCCTCTATCTGGCCGTGGCGGGCGCCGGATCGTGGAGCATGGATGCGGCACGCCGATCAGGCAGGTGAAACGCCCGACGCTCGATACTGGCGCTTGAAAGGCCGGCGCCCGTCTGCCACAAGGCCCTTGCGGCCGCATGAAGGCGAGGCCGGCAGCCAGCGAGGCAACGGATGAAAACGTTTTTCGTGCAGTTCAAATGCGAGCTCGGCAAGGCTTACGAGGTCGCCAGCGCGCTCGCCGATGCCGAGATCGCCTCCGAGATCTATTCGACCGCCGGCAATTTCGACCTGATGGCCAAGTTCTACATCGGTGACGACGAAGACGTCGGCCATTTCGTCAACGAGAAGGTGCAGGTCATCCCCGGCATCAAGGACACCTTCACCACGGTGACGTTCCGGGCGTTCTAGGCGGACGCCGCGCCTTTGTCCGGCAAATCATAGAATACGCTTGATTTTTCCACGCTCCGGCCCTTCAAATGGAGAAGAGGGGAGTGCGCGATTGGCGGCATTCGACGAAATGCTTCCGGAATCGTCCGGACCAAGGCGGCCATACACGGCCTACGACCGTTGGCTGAAAGAACAGGACCCCGCCAGACTCACCCAGAAGACGCAGGATGCCGAGCGCGTCTTCCGCAAGACGGGCATTACCTTCGCCGTCTACGGCGAACAGGAAGCGTCCGAGCGCCTCATCCCCTTCGACATCGTGCCGCGCATCATTTCCGGCCAGGAGTGGCGGCGGCTGACGCAGGGCATCGAGCAGCGCGTACAGGCGCTGAACGCCTTCCTCGACGATATCTACCACCGCCAGGAAATCCTGCGCGCCGGCCGTGTGCCGAAGGACCTGATCGCCGCCAACGAGGCGTTCCTGCCGGAAATGATCGGGGTAAGGCCGCCGGCCGGCGTCTACACCCACATCATCGGCGTCGACATCGTGCGCACCGGCGAGAACGATTTCTTCGTGCTTGAGGACAATGCCCGCACCCCCTCCGGCGTCTCCTACATGCTGGAGAACCGCGAGACGATGATGCAGCTCTTCCCCGAGCTGTTCCAGAAGATCAAGGTGCGGCCGGTTGAGAACTATCCGGCGCTGCTGCGCCGCTCGCTGGCGGCGGTGAAGCCGGAGAGCGCGCCTGGCACGCCGACGATCGCAGTGCTGACGCCCGGCAGCTACAACTCCGCCTATTTCGAGCATGCCTTCCTGGCCGACCAGATGGGCGTGCAACTGGTTGAAGGTCAGGACCTGCGCGTCGTCGACGGCCACATCGCCATGCGCACCACCGAAGGCTACAAGCAGATCGACGTGCTTTACCGCCGCGTCGACGACGCCTTCCTCGATCCGCTGACGTTCCGTCCGGATTCGGCGCTCGGCGTGCCGGGGATCATGGACGTCTACCGCGCCGGCAACATCACCATCGCCAACGCACCCGGCACCGGTATCGCCGACGACAAGGCGATCTATTCCTACATGCCCGAGATCGTCGAGTTCTACACCGGCCGCAAGGCGATCCTCGGCAACATCCCGACCTGGCGCTGTTCGGAGCCGGACAGCCTTAAATACGTGCTGGAACACATCGCCGAACTGGTGGTGAAGGAGGTGCACGGTTCCGGCGGCTACGGCATGCTTGTCGGCCCGGCCGCTTCGAAGAAGGAGTGCGAGGCCTTTGCCGAGAAACTCAAGGCAAAGCCCTCCAACTACATCGCCCAGCCGACGCTGGCGCTCTCGACCTGCCCGATCCTGACCGAGAAGGGCCTGGCGCCCCGCCACGTCGACCTGCGCCCCTACGTGCTTGTTTCGGACCGCATCCAGATCGTGCCGGGAGGGCTGACACGTGTTGCGCTGAAGGAAGGATCGCTGGTGGTGAACTCGTCGCAGGGCGGCGGGACGAAGGATACGTGGGTGCTGGATGATTAGGGCAGTAAGGCAGTAGGGCAATGGATCTCTTCGAAGGGCTGAGGAAGGTAGCGCTGCAAACCGCAGGGAAAGGCAGTCCGTGGCCGCTTCTTCAATCGGTATTTTCTTGTCCTACTGCCCTGCTGCCTTACTGCCTTACCTCCGTCTTTGGCGGAGCCGCCTGACCATGCTTCTCGGCCGCACCGCCAACGGTCTTTACTGGATGAACCGCTACATCGAGCGGGCGGAGAACATGGCGCGGCTGGTCGATGCGGGCCTGCGCATGGCGTTGACCAGCACGCAGGGGGCGGCCGAGGAATGGGCCTCCGTCGTCATCAGCGCCGGTTCCGACGTCGCCTACGGCCAGAAATACCAGGAGCACTCGGCGGCCAACGTCTCCGATTTCCTGCTGCGCGACACGTCCAACCCGTCGAGCGTCATGGCGTCGATCGAAACGGCCCGCTTCAACGCGCGCATGGTTCGCACCGCGCTGACGCGCGAGACGTGGGAATCGATCAACGAAGCCTGGATGTCGTTGAAACGCATGCTGGCCAAGCCGATCGACGAGCGCGAACTGCCCGCGGTGCTCGACGCCATCAAGCGCGAAACGGCGCTGATCCGCGGCGCCTTCTACGGCACCATGCTGCGCAACGAGATTTTCGATTTTTCGAACCTCGGCACCTATGTCGAGCGCGCCGACAATACCGCCCGCATCCTCGACGTCAAATACTACGTGCTCCTGCCGTCGATCTCCTGGGTCGGTTCCTCGCTCGACAACTACCAGTGGGAATCCATCCTGCGCTCCGTCTCGGCGCACCGCTCCTACCGTTGGGTCTACGAGGCCGAATACAAGCCCACCAACATCGCCGATTATCTGATCCTCAACGCGCGCATGCCGCGCTCGTTGACCTTCTGCTATCGCTTCGTGCTGGAGCACCTTGAATTCCTGGCGCGCGATTACGGTGCTCGCCACACCTGCCACGCCACCGCCGAAAGCATTCACGCGATGCTCAAGGTCGGTTCGATCAAGGACATTTTCGACGCCGGCCTGCACGAATTCCTCGGCAATTTCATTCGCGAGAACACGCGGCTCGGCGACGAGATCGCGCTGGATTACCGGTTCCACTGAGATGCGCCTGAGGATCACCCACCGCACCGAATACAGCTACGACGCGCCGGTGGCCTACGCCTTGCAAAGACTGCGGCTGGTGCCGGTCGACGGGCAGACCCAGACAGTGCGCTCCTGGGCCCTGAGCATCGGCGGCGCCGGCGAGGAACTGCGCTTCCAGGACCATTTCGGCAACGACACAAGGCTGCTCAGCGTCGAGGGCACGCCGCACACCATCGCCATCGAGGCGAGCGGCGAGGTCGAGACGCGGGACAAGGCCGGCGTCGTCGGTCCGCATCGCGGCTTTGCGCCGCTGTGGCTGTTCAACCGCGAGACTCCCCTGACCACGGTCGGCGACGGCGTGCGCGATCTTGTCGCCGGCCTGCCGAGCGGCTCCGATCTCGAGCGGCTGCATTGCCTGATGCAAGCCGTTGGCGCACGGGTGCATTACAGGCCGGGCACCACCAGCACCGAGACGTCGGCCGAGGAGGCACTGTCGCTGGGGGCAGGGGTCTGCCAGGATCACAGCCATGTCTTCATCACCGCCAGCCGGGCGATGGGCCTTCCAGCCCGCTACGTCAGCGGCTACCTGATGATGGACGGAACGACGACCCAGGCCGCCAGCCATGCCTGGGCGGAAGCGCATGTGCCAGGGCTCGGCTGGGTGGCGTTCGACGCGGCCAACGGCATTTCGCCCGACGAGCGCTATGTGCGGGTGGCGACCGGCCGCGACTATCGCGACGCCATGCCCGTCTCCGGGATCAGGCTCGGGCAGGCTCAGGAACAGCTTGCGGTCGCGATCACCGTAGAGCAGTAATCCCCACCGAAGAACGCCGAGAGGGATTCGATGACCTATTGCGTCGGGTTGAAGATCGATCGCGGGCTCGTGTTCATGTCCGACACGCGCACCAATGCCGGCATGGATTCGATCTCCACTTTTCGCAAGATGCATGTGTGGGAGCAGCCAGGCGAGCGCGTGATCGTGCTGATGTCGGCGGGCAACCTGGCAACGACCCAAGCGGTGGTGAGCCTGCTCGACGAGCGCTCCAAGGCGGTTTCCGAACGCCACCAGACGGTGATGGAAACGCCGTCGATGTACCAGACCGCGCGCATGATCGGCGATACGGTGAAGGAGGTGATCGCCTCGTCGGCACCAGTCGGCGAGAAGGCGGATTCCTATTTCAACGCATCCTTCATCCTCGGCGGCCAGATCAAGGGCAGCGAGCCGCGCCTGTTCATGATCTATCCCGAAGGCAATTTCATCGAATCGACCGAGGACACGCCCTTTTTCCAGATCGGCGAGACGAAGTACGGCAAGCCGATCATCATCCGCGCCTATGACCGGGCCGCGAGTTTCGCCGAAGCGGTAAAGCTGATGCTGGTGTCTTTCGATTCGACGCTGAAATCCAACCTGTCGGTCGGATTGCCGCTCGACCTGCTGCTCTATGAACACGACAGCTTCAAGACGGGGGCGAAGCGGCGCATCGGCCAGGACGATCCTTATTACCGCACGATTTCGGAAGGCTGGTCCGAAGCGCTCAAGGCGGCGTTCCAGCAATTGCCGGACTTTCCGGGCTGAATGGCGAGGCGTCACCGGAGCGGCTGACTCGATTGTATTTTACATGTTAATTAGTATAAGACTGCGCGAGTGACGGAGCGGCGGAGGACAGCGATGGACGGCAGGGAATTTCGCGACTGGTCCCGGCGGGCGGCCGAGTGGGGCGCCGATTATCGCGCCTCCCTGCGGGACAGACCGGTGCGCCCGCCGATGGAACCCGGCGCGGTTTTCCAGTCGATAGAGCCGTCGCCGCCGGAACAGGCGGAACCGATGGAGGCGATTTTCGCCGACTTCGAGAAAAAGATCGTGCCGGGAATGACGCATTGGCAGCATCCGCGTTTCTTCGCCTATTTCCCGGCCAATGCGGCGCCCGTCTCCGTGGTGGCCGAATATCTCGTCTCGGCGATGGCCGCGCAATGCATGCTGTGGCAGACCTCGCCGGCGGCGACCGAACTGGAAACGCGCACCGTGGACTGGATGCGCCAGGCGCTCGGCCTGCCGGACGGATTCGCCGGCGTCATCCAGGATTCCGCGTCTTCGGCGACACTCGCCGCCGTGCTCACCATGCGCGAAAAGGCGCTCGACTGGCAGGGCAATCGCAAGGGGCTGGCGGGGCAGGCGGCGGTGCGTGTCTACGCCTCCAACCAGGTCCATACCTCGATCGACCGCGCCATATGGGTCGCCGGCATCGGCGAGGACAATCTGGTCCGCATTCCGACAAGCGGGCGCTGGCGGGCGATGGATGTCGGCGCGCTGGAGGCGGCGATCCTCGCAGACAAAGCGGCCGGGCTCCTGCCGTCCGGTATCGTCGCCTGCGTCGGCGGCACCAGCACCGGCGGTACCGATGACATCGCCGCGACCGCGGAAGTGGCGCGGCGGCACGGCCTCTACCTGCATGTCGATGCCGCGTGGGCCGGATCGGCGATGATCTGCCCGGAATACCGGCATTTCTGGACCGGTATCGAAGGCGCCGATTCCATCGTCTTCAACCCGCACAAATGGCTGGGCGCGCAGTTCGACTGCTCGATCCAGTTCCTGCGCGACCCGGCAAGCCATGTGCGTACGCTGGCGATCAAACCCGATTACCTGAAGACGCACGGCCATGACGGCATCGTCAATTATTCCGAATGGTCGGTGCCGCTCGGGCGCCGCTTCCGGGCGCTGAAGCTGTGGTTCCTGCTGCGTGCGCACGGACTGGAAAACCTCAGGCAGATGATCCGAAACCACGTGAACTGGAGCCAGGCGCTGGCCGTCCGGCTGGCGCGCGAACCGGATTTCGAGATCGTCACCGAGCCGATGCTGTCGCTGTTCTCCTTCCGTCACCGCCGGCCGGGGAACGCCGACGGGGACGCCCACAATCTCGCCCTCGTCAACGCCATCAACGACGACGGCCGCATCTACCTCACGCAAACCGGCGTGGACGGGCGCGTGGCCATACGCTTCCAGACAGGGCAGTTCGAGGCGACCGAAACGGACGTGACAGGGGCCTTCGACGTCATCACCGAAATCGCCCGGCAGACCGCCTGAACAGGCGACTAGCCTCTGGACGGCGACATTCCCCTTGTTGTTTAACCATTTTCCATTAGCCGGCTCACGCCTTCCCAACGCTTTCGTTTTAGGCTACAAAACCGGAAAACGAAAACGGGAGGGTTTTCAATGTATCTGCCGCCGCGCCATGCCGAGATCATCCAGATGGCCAAGGACAACGGCCGCGTGCTGGTCGAGGAACTGGCGGTGCATTTCGAGGTCACCCCGCAGACGATCCGCAAGGACCTGAACGACCTGTGCGAGCAGCGGCTGCTCACCCGCATCCACGGCGGCGCGCTGTTTCCCTCCGGCATCGAGAACGTCGAATACGAGGCGCGCCGCAAGATCGCCGCCGACGAGAAGGAAGCCATCGGCCGCGCCGCCGCCCGCCTGATCCCTGACAGCGCCTCGCTGTTCATCAACATCGGCACCACGACCGAGGCCGTCAGCAAGGCGCTTCTGGACCACAGCGGTCTTATGGTCATCACCAATAACATCAATGTTGCCAACAGGATGCGTGTCTATCCTTCCATCGAAGTGGTGATTGCGGGCGGCGTCGTGCGTGGCTCTGACGGCGGTATCGTCGGCGAGGCGGCGGTCGATTTCATCAAGCAGTTCAAGGTCGACTACGCCGTCATCGGCGCCTCGGCCATCGACCATGACGGTGCGCTGCTCGACTTCGACTTTCGCGAAGTGAAGGTGGCGCAGGCGATCATCGCCAACACGCGCCATGTCATCCTGGTTGCAGACCAGACCAAGTTCGAGCGCACCGCGCCGGTGCGCATCGGCCATCTCAGCCAGGTCAACACCTTCATCACCGATCTCTGCGACATCGCCTCCGTGCGCAAGGTCTGCCAGGATTCGGAAGTCCAGCTCATCGAGACGTCGCGCCCCTGACCCAGCCGGGCGCGGCAGGCATTTTCCTGTGATAATTTCGTTTGACATTCGTTATTAGTTCGAAATAATCGCGAATGGATTTCATAAAGACAGCAAATGCTGCATTGCGAAATCACGGGAGAGAGCTTGGTGGACGCATCCCCGATCCACGACATTTTCGTCATCGGCGGCGGCATCAACGGCTGCGGCATCGCGCGCGACGCTATCGGCCGGGGTTTTTCGGTGTTCCTGGCCGAGATGGGCGACCTCGCCAGCGGCACCTCCTCCGGTTCCACCAAGCTGATCCACGGCGGCCTGCGCTATCTCGAATTCTATGAATTCCGGCTGGTGCGCGAAGCGCTGATGGAACGCGAGGTGCTGTGGAGAAACGCGCCGCACATCATCTGGCCGATGCGCTTCGTCCTGCCTTATTTCAGAGGCGGGCCGCGTCCGGCCTGGATGCTCCGGCTCGGCCTGTTCCTCTACGACCATATCGGCGGCCGCAAGCTTCTGCCGGCGACCCGCACGCTGGACATGCGTACCAATCTCGCAGGAAAACCACTGAAGCCTTTGTTTTCCAAGGCGTTTGAATATTCCGACGGCTGGGTGAACGATGCTCGCCTGGTGGCGCTGAACGCGCGCGATGCCGCCGACCGCGGCGCGACCATTCGCACCCGCACCAAAGTGACCGGCGCACGGCGCGAGGCCGACGGCTGGACGATCACGGTCGAGGATCTGCGCAACCACCGGACGGAGGAGATAAAGGCGCGCCTGCTGGTCAACGCCGCCGGACCGTGGGTAGACCATGTGCTCGCCGAAGTCGTGGGCTATAACGCCCATAATGTGCGCCTGGTCCAAGGCAGCCATATTGTCGTGCGCAAGAAATTCGACGATCCGCGCGCTTATTTCTTCCAGAACAAGGACGGGCGCATCATCTTCGCCATTCCCTACGAGGAAGACTTCACGCTGATCGGCACCACCGATCGCGACAATGGCGGCGATCCGCATGACGTGAGAATTTCCGACACCGAGATCGACTATCTCTGCGCGGCGGCGAGCGAGTATTTCGCCGAACCGGTCGAGCGTGCCGACATCGTCTGGACCTATTCCGCGGTGCGCCCGCTTTATGACGACGGCGCTTCTAAGGCGCAGGAAGCGACGCGCGACTACGTGTTGAAAGCCGAGGGCGGCGAGGGCATGGCGCCGCTCGTCAACGCCTTCGGCGGCAAGATCACCACCTATCGCCGGCTGTCGGAATCGATGCTGGAGAAGATCGAAGGCTTTCTGGGCAAGCGTGGCCCGGCCTGGACGGCGAACGCGCCGCTGCCCGGCGGCGATTTTCCGGCCACCGGCTTCGACGCGGAAGTCGCCAAGCTCAACAGCGCCTATCCTTTTCTCGACGCCCGCCACGCCCGCCGCCTCGTCCGGCTCTACGGCACGCACGCGAAGGTGCTGCTCGGGTCCGCGAAATCCTATGCCGATCTCGGCCACAACTTCGGCGCCGAGCTTTATGAGGCGGAAGTGCGCTATCTGGCCGAGCATGAATGGGCCGTCACCGCCGAAGACGTGCTGTGGCGGCGCACCAAGCGCGGCCTGCACTTCGACCAGGAGCAGGCGGCGGCGCTGGAGAGTTTCATGCGAGAACTGGACACGAGGCACAGTACGGCGGCGGAATAGGCCGTAACGGAGAGGCGATGGCCCGCATCGAGAAGTCGGGCGTGCAGGGCGATACAGGCCGGAAGCTCGCCGAGGAGCCGGCAGAAGTGAATACGTTGACGCGGGCGTCCGCGCCCGCATCATGACTTCTGGGGAGGCGGCATCGCGCCGCCTCCTTTTTCGCATCGCAATCGACGACAACGGAGAAGCTGCGTGTCGGGATATATCCTCGCCATCGACCAGGGCACCACGTCGAGCCGCGCCATCGTCTTCGACGGCGCCATGAAGGTCGCCGGCGTCGGCCAGAAGGAATTTGCGCAGCACTATCCGGCCTCCGGCTGGGTCGAGCACGATCCCGAAGAAATCTGGTCGAGCGTGTTGTGGGCGGTGAAGACGGCATTGAAGAAGGCCGGCGTCGCCGCATCCGACATTGCCGCCGTCGGCATCACCAACCAGCGCGAGACGGTGGTGATCTGGGACAAGGCGACCGGCAAGCCGATCCACAATGCCATCGTCTGGCAGGACCGGCGCACCGCGCCGCTCTGCACGAAACTCAAGAAGCAGGGGTTGGAACCGAAATTCACCAAAAAGACCGGCCTGCTGCTCGATCCTTATTTCTCCGGCACCAAGATCGCCTGGCTTCTCGACAAGGTGAAGGGCGCTCGCCGGCGCGCGGGGAAGGGCGAACTCATCGCCGGCACCATCGACAGTTTTCTCATCTGGCGGCTGACCGGCGGCAAGGTTCACGCCACGGACGCCACCAACGCCTCGCGCACGCTGCTCTACAACATCGGAACGAACGAATGGGACGAAGAGCTTCTCGGCATCCTTGGCGTTCCTCGCGCTCTATTGCCTGAAGTGAAGGATTGCGCCGATGAATTTGGAATTACGGACAAAAAGCTGTTCGGCGCGGAACTGAAAATCCTTGGCGTTGCCGGCGACCAGCAGGCGGCGACCATCGGCCAGGCATGTTTCCAGCCGGGCATGATGAAATCCACCTACGGCACCGGCTGTTTCGCGTTGCTCAACACCGGCGGCGACATGGTGCGCTCGAAGAACCGCCTGCTGACGACGATCGCCTACCGCCTGAATGGCAAGACGACCTACGCGCTGGAAGGCTCGATCTTCATCGCCGGTGCTGCCGTGCAATGGCTGCGCGACGGCGCGAAGATGATCGATCGGGCGGCAAAGAGCGGAGAATTGGCCGCCGAGGCCGACCCGACACAGAACGTCTATCTCGTACCGGCCTTCGTCGGGCTCGGCGCACCATACTGGGATGCCGAGGCGCGGGGCGCCATCTTCGGCCTGACGCGCAATTCCGGTCCGGCGGAGTTCGCCCGCGCGGCGCTGGAAGCGGTCGCCTACCAGACGCGCGACCTGCTCGACGCCATGAAGAAGGACTGGAAGGGCGGTTCAGGCAAGACGGTGCTGCGCGTCGACGGCGGCATGGTGGCGTCGGATTGGACGATGCAGCGGCTGGCCGACATCCTCGACGCGCCGGTGGACCGGCCGACCATCCTGGAAACCACCGCGCTGGGGGCCGCCTGGCTTGCCGGCTCCAGGGCCGGCGTCTGGCCCAAGGCACCGGCCTTCGCCAAGGCCTGGGCGCTGGACCGCCGCTTCAAGCCGGACATGGACGCCAAGGAGCGCACGGCCAAACTGAGAGGTTGGCGCGACGCTGTCAGGCGAACGCTGAGCATGACTTGATTCCAGTGGCATAAAAGCCCGACGCCGGGAGAACAGCACCGGGCTTTCCACTTCGACGGCTCAGGGAGCGATCCTGTTCAATAGGGCGATACGCACTGGCGGCGCGGCCCGTTATACGGTTGATAGGTGTTGTCGTAGGCCCGGTATGACCGGTAGCGGTTGTAACACCACTGGACGTGAGCGCTGCCGCCGCCCCGATAGACACGCGGAGGCGGCCGGTCGTTGGCGATCGCACCGCTTATGATGGCGCCTGTCGCGAAAGCTGCGAGCGGAAACCAGAAATCGCCGTGACGGCGATAGCCATGCCGCCAATGGCGGGAACCGCGGTGACCGCGCCAGTAGCCGTGGCCTTCGCGAATGACGACACGGTCGCGCCCGCGCCACTGAACCTGCTGAACATTCGACGACAGATCGGTGTTTTGCGGCACGTAGATCGACGCCGCGTTGGCCGGCATGATCGAGGCCACGGCGAACGAAGTGGCGAGCATGGTTGCCAGGAAGCCTGATGCGAATTTGTTCATCGTTTTCTCCTCGAAGTTGCGTCCCTTTGCGACGTGAACGTCGGGGTATGGCTATGGTTCCCGGCGAAAAGGCCGCAGAACATGCCGTCGCCGGGCTACGACAGACCTCGATGCAGCAGGTTCCATGACCTCCGGCATCCTCCCGCGATGCGGTACCGGCGTTTTTCCGGTTGACCGCATCCGGCGCGCTTTCTATGGAAGCGCCGAGTGGGCCGGTAGCTCAGCGGTAGAGCACGTGACTTTTAATCATGTGGTCGAGGGTTCGATTCCCTCCCGGCTCACCACCTTTGGCAAGCCGTCGATCTTCAGTCGGCAAAAACCAGCGAAACCGCACCGCCGGCATGGCGCTCCAGTCGGCCGGCCAGGTGTACCCCGCAAGAACACTTGGCACTGGAAGGGGTCTTCCGGGAATAGCCGGGATTGGGCGGGAAAAGGCGAGAGAGGCCCGGATTGCAAGGCTTTGAAGGCGCATTGAACAAGCTGTGAAGCCGGAACGCCAGAACGGGCGGCGCAAGATCAGTTGGCGCAGAGCCGGCGAGAGATAACGCGCTCAGTCTCGGCGCCGGCCGGAAAAGCTAGAGAAATCAATGGAGGGGTGTCGCTGAGGTGGGAAGTAAATCGCAGATATGCGCCTGCGGTTCCCACCTCGCTGAATCCCTTGGGAAATAAGGCCTCCCGCAGTTTCGGCCTGTTCCGTACACTGTACGAGGTGGGAATTCGATGGGCAGACGTTAAGCGCCTGGCAGCTTGGGCGGTGGCGGGAATTTACCCGCGGACTTGAGGGGCGGAGCGGGAGTGTATGTCGGCTTGGCCGCGCCTGGCGTCGACGTTTTGACAGGCACTCGTTGCCAGCCCTGCATGATCATGCAGTTCTTCATGAACTGGTCGACGCGGATTGCGTTCCCGATCGCGTTGCCGAGTTGCGCCCCCGCTACATAACCGGGCGAGCCCCACGCAATCACGCCCTGCTGAACTCCGTTCGACATGATCTCGCATTGCGCCTGCGCGTATGGCAGTTCAGGCCCCGGCCCCATGCGCACATACTGATAGTTCGTCTGGCACCCCGCCAGCAAAACAGTGGCGCCCAGCGCGAAAAACGCTCTCTTCATTTTGGTGCCTCCCAAGCCCGCGAAAACTATCGCAAGGCGAGGGAATGCGAGCAACCGAAAATCGGGCTTGGCACAATGATCGGCGGCCGTCGCGACATATCACGTAGTTGATCTACGGGCTTCGTCTGGTGTTTTTGTCGGACAATAAGGGCCAAGACGGCGGGCTGCGCCTCGGCGGGGGCAGAGAAGCGAACGGCTCCAGATCGGTTTCGGTTACGTGAGGGGGCTCGCGGGCAACGATGACGCGCGCCGTCACACCCGAGGCGCCCTTGCGCGTTAGCGTACGATCATGAAGCCTCGCGTTTGCCGGAACCCGGCTCGGCGTGGGCGCCCGTCATCTGGGCTCGTACCCGGTTTTCAACCCATGGAAGGAGCGATCTGGCCTCTTCAGGGTCGCCGGGATCCATTAGCCTCGCCTGCAGGTCGGAAAAATGACGCTGCGCCTCTTTGACGGCCGCAGATGGCGTCAAGCGTGCACCGAATTCGCGGTGCACCCTATCCACGACCAAGAAAATCTCAGTAAATATGTTGACAGCGTCCTGAGGTGTCGTCTCAGTAGCGGCTCTTTTGCCCACCTCTCCCACTAACGCTTCCAGCTTGATCCCGGCCGCATGCGCGATCCGGTGCGCGTTCGCGAGCGACGGCATCGAACGTTTCGCCAGATAGTTTTCCAGTGTCTTTGCCGGAATGCCGGTCTGCGCCGCCGTTCGCGGGACGCCGCCAGCCTTCAGGATTGCGTCACGGACGCGTTGCCGCACCTCGTCGTCATCCGACGCCGCTCCCATCCGAATAAAACTCCGTAGCACCTTAAATTAGAGGTTTACTGGAACCCCAATTTAAGGTTATGCCTGTGTTTGCGAAGCGCATTGGTGCTTCGCGATTGTGCATAGCGTCTCAACAAAAAGCGGGCTGCGCCAACAATCCGCTTCACGCCGGAGTTGCCTCAATGGAGATCTTCCGCGACTGGGAGGACATCAAGGCTGCGCTGCATCGTCGAGGGATGACCTTCACGAAGCTCGCACCGATGTATGGCCTCGACCCCTCTGCGTGCAGGGTGGCCAAATCCCGCACTCACCGAAAAGCCGAGGCCGCCATAGCGGACTTCCTCGGCGTTCCGGTCGAGAAGCTCTTTCCCGATCGCTACCCTATCAGGACAGCTCGTATCCTCTCTAGCAAATACGACGACGCGGTTGCGAGTCAGAAATCACTGGCGCCGTCTGACACGAGGGCTGCAGCATGAGCCGCTTCCTGTCAGCAATCCGCCGCGTCTCTGACAACGATCTGGTCCTCGACGTCGTGTCCTTCGTCGTGATGGTCGTCTTCCTGACCGTCGCATTCGGCTATCTCACCGAGTTGTCGAACGCCGTCTCCGCCTGGAGGCTCAGGCAGTGACCACACTCTTTATTATATGTGCGCTTTCCGGTGCCGCCGTCTGGACCGGCCTCCATCTCGCTCTGCACCTGCTGTTCACCCGCCTGGAGCGGCGGCGCCTGGCCGCCGGCGCGGTCTACCGCGCGCGCCTCAACAGGCACGTCTATCGCCGGAGTTTCTGACAATGACGCCACACCGCTGCGCCATGCCGGACTGCTGCAACGACGCCACCGGCATCTTCTGCGCCGACCACTACTTCAGCCTGCCCGCGAAGGACGCGAGGTGGCTGGTCCGCCTGCAGATCATGATCGCGCGTAGCGACGACGCGGAACTGAAGGGCCATCTGCGCGAGCAGCTGCACGGCTACACGCAGCAGGCCGTTCGGACACTGACCGCCCAGACGGAGGTCCGTGAGACATTGATCGAACGGCACCTGGGGATCAGAGATCGCGATCGCCCGCGTGTTTCGGTCGCCGCGCCCGTTGCCAACGCTTCGGGAAACTCAGCGACTCTCGCAGGGCACGGCTTTTCCGCTCACGAAACCGCTCATTCAAATCTCGATGGAGAGCTTCGTTGACCGGATTGCCGACGTGCCGCTCTGGGATCTCTGCGTTGTCCGCCTCGATCTCTTCGAGCCGCAGGCTCATCGCGCCGCTATCGGCCAGCGCCTTTCCCATCAGTACGTCGACAAGTTCTTCCAATATTACGACGCGCCGCACGAGCATTTCGAGCTTCCACTCGGTATCGCTTCCTCCGCCTTCCAAGATCGTCTCCATGCAGTTGGGTGCCTGGGGATGCCAGGCGCCGACGCGCGTTCCCGCGCGGGTCGGCGCCGCCAATGTATCAAATTTTATTCAAATCCGAATTCCCGCCAGCTTCTGCCGGTCTCGCGTCGAGACGGCGGGATGCGCGCCCGCTGCCAGTCCCCAAGTCCCCTCCCGCAGGCGGCGGGCGCGTTCGATTGTTTGAAGAGAGGAACGGCATGAGCCCGATTGATTTTCGCCCGAGGAAACCGAACGGTTGGCAGCTCACCGAGCGTGAGGAAGCTATCAGCAAAGTCGACAAAGCCGTCTACGGGCTGGCGTCCATATTTGGCGATGGCCCCAATCGGCGACTGAGTGAGGCGCTCTTCCGACTCACTGACGGGCATAAGTGGCGGATGACGGCCGCGATGCTTGAGGATCTTGCGATCGCACTGGAACTTGCCGGGAAACTCGCCGTCGTGGCCGAGAAGGCGGGGCGCGAGTAGAAATGGCCTCCCTGTATCGACCCATCCCCCTCGACCTGATCGATGTGCCAGAAGGCAGGCGCGCTCCCGACCCGGACTGGGTCGCAGCCCTGGCGGAAAGCATCAACCGTCATGGTCAGCGGACGCCGATAGAAGTTGTCGCCTGCGGCAACCGGTTCCGGCTGGTGATCGGCGCCAGCCGCCTGGCGGCTTGCGCGCGCGCCAAAATCGCCGAGATAACCGCCGCCGTGCATCCCGAAGGCTCGTTCACCGACGTGGCGCAGGAGCGACTGGCTGAGATCGCCGAAAATTTCATTCGCCGTAACCTGACGGTTCTTGAACGGGCTCTTTATGTGGCTGACTGGCGCGCGATCTACGAGGCGGCGCAGGGCGAGGTGAAGCCGGGTCGGAAGAAATCGTCTCAACGTGAGACGATTTCCGATACCGACCCGAACGCGCGTGCGGCGGCGATGTTTTCCGCATATTTCTCGGAGGCCGCACAGCGTGCGCTTGGTTTAACGCGCCCCACGGTCTACCGCTTCTTGAAGATAGCCGGTTTGGATGAGGTGACGCGCGATCGCGTGGTTACGACGGCAATCGCGGACAGTCAGGCCGATTTGTATGCCCTCGCCTGCGTCGACGTTGAAATCCGCGCCAGGGCGCTCGATCTGCTTTTCGCCGCTCCGCCAGAAGCCGCCACCGTCGCCGATGCCATCACCCTGGCGAATGGAACGCGACTGAAGACCGCCCAGGAAAAACTGTTCGACAGCACTTCAAGCAACCTCTCAAGGCTGTCGCCGCGCGACCGGTGCGCCATCTTCAATGCCTATGAGGCCGAAATCCGCGCCTATGCGAAGGACAGGGGCTGGATCTGATGGCGCGGGCGCGTGGCGATAGTCTGACGGGCGATCTGCTGACATGGGAGCCGCCGAAGGTGGTTGCCGGGTTTGCCGAGGGGGCCGTGCGCGGCAGCCGCATCGCCAACCAGATATCGCAGGTCGTCAGGCTCGCCCTGGAGGACCAGGACCGCGGCAAGGTCGCCGAGCGCATGAGCGGCGAGCTCGGCTACACCGTCTCGCGCGACTTGCTCGACCACTACGCCTCAGAAGGCGCGGAGGCGCACAAGATCACGCTGGAGCGCTTCATCGCGCTGATCGAGGCCACCGGATGCGTCGACGCCCTCGCGTTCGTCGCCGAGCGCTTCGATCACGTGGTCGTGCCGTCGAAATACGCGGCGATCGTCGAATACCACCTGCTCGACGAGCACGAGCAGGAAGTCACGCGCCGCAAGCAGGCCGCCTTCGCAAAGATGAAGGGAGGGCGCTGATGCAGGTCTGGTTTACGGCGCAAGAGATTGCGGATCACTCTGAGACCGGGATGTTGCCTGGCCTGCCCGCCTCGAAGCGAGGGGTGAACGATCTCGCCGAGCGCGAAAACTGGCGCCGCTATCACGCCCTCGCGCGTCCCCGCGGCGGCCGCGAAGGCGGCGGCGGCTATGAGTACCACCTCGACCTTCTGCCGCTGCCGACGCGCCTGACCTATGTCGCCAAGTCCTTCCGGATCGACCCCGAAGACCTGATCGCGCCGCTTTCCGGCGACGACGTCACGTCAGCCCGCGGCCGCGAGGCTCGCGATGCGAAGATCGTCGCATTGCGGCTGGCCGATGCCTTCCGCCGGTCTACGGGCCTCGGCGCCAAGTCGGCGGACGATTATTTTTGCAGGCTCTTCAACGCCGGTTCAATCGACGTTCCAGACTGGTTGCGTGAGAATCTGGACGCATTGTCGGTCCGCTCACTCGCCCGCTGGCGCAGTGGCGCCCGGCAAGACACCGCCCGTCTCGCCTTTGACCCGGCGACAGCCCGCAAGGGTACCGGCTTGCTCGACACCGCCAACGACGGCGCCGTCCGCAACTTCATCCTCGGCCTCGTCATGCTCAACCCGAAGCACACCACGGCGCGGGACATCAAGATCCAATGCCGCGCCGAATTCGGCGACGAGCTGGTCGACCGGTACGGCGAGTTCAAGCCAATGCCGCCCGAGCGGACCTTCCAGCACTTCATCAAGGCGCTGAAGGCTGAGAACGACGTGGCAATCACCAAGGTTTCCAATCCAGACAAGTACCGGAGCCATTTCGCCTTCAGCGGCACCAACGCCTTCGCCTGGGTCACTGAACCCAACCAGCTCTGGCAGATCGACGCCTCCCCTATCGACGTCCTGTGTGTCGACGGCCGGCACTCGATCTACATGTGCATCGATCTGGCGACCCGCCGCATCGTCATCACCACGTCGAAGACGCCGAGGGCGTCGGCTGTGGGGCTTTTGGCGCGCAAGGCCATCCTGAAGCTCGGCGTTTCACGGATGATCAAGACCGACAACGGCTCGGATTTCGTGGCGAAAGACACCGACCGTCTGTTTCGTTCCCTCGGCATCGATGTCCTGCGCTCGCAGAAATACACGCCGCAGGAAAAGGGCCACGTCGAGCGCGTCATCAAGACGTTCCAGCACCAGATGGGGCCAAAACTGCCGGGCTTCATCGGCCACAACGTCGCCGACCGTTCGGCGATAGAGAGCCGTAAATCGTTTGCGCAGCGTCTCGGCTGCGACGATGCCGACGCTTTCGCGGTCCAACTGACCGCCGCCGAACTGCAGGTCTACTTCGATCGCTGGATCGCTGCCGATTACGAGCAGCACGAGCATGGCGGCCTTGGCGGCCGCACGCCCGCCCAGGTCGCCGAGGCGTCGGTTACGACGATCCGGCGCGTCGACGAGCGCGCCCTCGATGTGCTCCTGCTCTCGGTCAACACCCGCGTGATGACGAAGCGCGGCTTCGGGATCAAGATCGGCGCCGACAAGCACTATTTCAGCTGTCCTGCCGTTCTGCCGCGCACGCGCTGCCTGCTCCGCATGGACCCTCTCGACGCCGGTCGCGCGTATGTCTTCTCCGAGGACGGCGAGGTCTATATCGACGAGGCCGTCTGCTACGAACTCGCCGGCATCGATCCGGTACAGGCGGTCAAGGCCGGCCGGGCCGAGCGCGAGCAGAAAATCCGGCAGATCGTCGATCCAGCCAGGAAGGCGGTCCGGCACCTGACGGGCACCGAGCGCATCGACCGGCATTTGGCCGTGCTGGAGGCCGACGCCGCCGCTCGCGAGGCCGAGCGCTCCAACGTCATCCGGTTCCCGCCGCGCGAGGAAGTTCACACCACTCCGCAGATCGCCGCGGCGATCGCGGCGGCCTCACCGGCGCCGACGGTCCCGCTCGAAGGGCGGGCCGCCGAAATCCATGCGCAGCTGCTCGCCGGCGCCGACGCGCAGGCGCTGCGGCCGGCCAACGTCACTCCGATCAATCCGGTCGAGGAGGCTTACGGCCGCTTCCGGCGGGCGAAGCAGCTGGAGCGGCTTCAGGCCGGCGGCCAGCCGATCGGCGAACAAGATGCGCGGTGGCTAACAGGCTACCGCGAGGGTCCCGAGTATTCCGCGTTGAGTTTGATGCCGGCCGGCTTCGACGAAGCAATCGGCCTTTGAGGATCACAAGAAAAAGGCCGCTCGCGCGGCCGGAAATTGAGAATGGAGATCTTGATGACGCATACACAGCCCAACGTCAATCCCGCCGTCAGGAGCCCGGCCGCAATCAAGAACGTGTCGGCCTGCCTGGCGGTGCTGGAGACGCTGCGCCGCTCGCCTCCCGGTATTCCGAACATGGGGATTTTCTCCGGCGCCTCGGGCGTCGGCAAGACCGTCGCGTCGGTCTATGCCCAGAATGTCACTAATTCCGCCTACATCGAGGTCTTCGAGAGCTGGGGGCGCCGGAAGTTCTGCGAGGCCCTGCTGAAGAGCCTCGGCGTGTTCACGCCGCGCGGCGGCGTCTCCGAAATGATGGACGAGGTCGTCAGGATACTCGGCGACGATCCTTCGAAAGCCGTCATCATCGACGAAGCCCACATGCTGATAAATCGCGGCATGCTGCAGCTGGCCCGCGAGGTCAACAAGCGTGCCGGCAGCCCGATGCTTCTGGTGGGTGAGGAGAAGCTGCCGGCGCAGATCGCGTTGCATGACAACGTCGACAACCTGGTGCTCGACGAAGCGCGCCTCGCCGCGCAGCCGTGCGATCTCGCCGACGCCCGCGTGCTGGCGAAGCTGCTCTATCCTCAGATCGCCGTCGCCGACGACCTGCTTGACGCGGTCTGCGCCGAGACGCGCGGCTGTACGCGGCGGGTCGCCTCCACCCTGTCGTCGATCGCCACCTTCGCCCGCAACCGGGGCCGCAACGAGATCGATCTTGCCGGCTACGAGGGCCGCATCCACGACGGGCTGACGCAGCGCCGCCGTCCGGTCGCGAGGGCTGCCTGATGTGCATCGTCCTCAAGCTTCAGGTCGGCAAGGCCGAGCGCATCCTGCGCGGCGGCGCCCACTTCTGGAGCGTCATGCGCACACTCCAGGCCGACCATGGAGAATTCACCGTCTCGGCGATCGATCTGGCGTCGAACGCCGACGCCGGCGACATCCGCAAGTTCGTCCGCTCCCTGATCGCCGCCGGTTTCGTCGAGCGCATCGACGATGCCGTCGTCGGGCCGACCGGCGGCAGCCCCATCAAACGCTATCGCATCGTCCGCAACCAGGCCGAATGCCCGCGGCTCGCGCAATCGCATGCACAGGGCTCCGGCCAGCGCAATATGTGGAACGTGCTGCGCGGCCCGCTCGGCCGCGACGGCATCACCGCGCGCGACCTCTCCGCCTACGCCTCGACCGAAGCCCTGCCCGTACCGCTCGAGACCGCGAAATCCTACCTCAAGCTGCTCGCCGCCGCCGGCTACCTGTCCTGCATGGTCGAGGGCGGCCCGCGCAAGCTCGCGGTCTGGCGCCTGCGGCCTTCCATGGATACAGGCCCCAAGCCCCCCATGATCCTGCGCTCGAAGCTGGTTTACGACCAGAACGCCGGAAAAGTCATGGGCGAGCCGCTGGCCGAGGAGGATCGGCCATGAACCGCGGTCCCGCGAGAAACAGCCGCTCGACGGCGGATTTCCGGGGCAAGGCTCTGGCCTTCTGGGGCGATCCGCTGCCCGACTGGATCGGCGAGCTCGTCACGCTCGCGGAAGCCGAGGGCCTCGGCGGCGCGGAGAAGCGGATCGGCTATAGCCGCTCGGCGATCTCGACCATCATCGCCGGCAAATACGGCGGCGATCTCGGCCGCGTCGAGGAAATGGTACGCGGTTCGCTGATGGCGGAAACCGTCGAGTGTCCGATCCTTGGCTCCATGACCCGCAACATCTGCCTTGAATGGCAGAAGCGCCCGTACACCGACATTTCGGCCCTGCACATCCGCATGTACCGGTCCTGTCGGGTCTGCCCGCACTCGCGATCGCTGCGGGAGGACAGCTGATGGACCATCTCGAAACAGGCCGGGCCGCCCTCGACGGCGCCGACCCGAAGGCGCGCGCCAGGTTGATCGCCGCGCGCTTCGAGGCGGTTCTCGCCGAGGAAATCACCGCAGCGCAGGCCGCGATGGTACAGGCCATCCGCGACAAGACCGTGATGGACGCGTGCCACAGGCTGGGCGACGCCGTCGACCGCTGGGAGGCGGCCTGCGGAACCGCCGAGGAAATCCCGGCTCGCCGCGCGCTCGAAAAGGCCGCCCGAAACCTCCGCAACAAAATGGATGGGAGCAAGCGCTATGCCCGCAGATAAGCTCCTGGCCGCCGCCGCTGCCGTCGACGCGATCGACGTCGCCGGCCGGGTCATCGCCAACCCGGCGCGCAACGCGCAGCGCGTCGCCGCCGGCGAGGTGCTGGCGCTGGCTTACGCCGTCGAGCACCTCACCGCCGCCGTCATCGAGGCGGAACTGCTTGTGCGCGCCCTGGAACTGCCGATCACCGGCAACGATGCCTCGGACGGGGCCCGCGACCATGCCGTCCAGACGCAGACGGCCACCCTCAACCAGCAATTTGCCGCCCTGTTCGGCGACACGAAAGGAGCCTGAAATGGAAACCGCAACCGAAACCGGCGCCATGGACGGCGTCACCTTGGTCAACGGCCAGCCCTGCATGCGCGACGCCAAGGGCCGCTGGACGCCGCTCGAGCTCATAAAGCCGCAGCACAAGCTGGAAGACGAAACCGTCCGCAAGATCATGGGCCATGCCCGCGCGCTCTCCGCCCAGGTCGGGCGCTTCCGCGGCCACACCGCCACCGATCTCGGCGAGTTCGACGCCATCCTTGACCAGGAATACGGCGGCCGCCCGCGCGGCGCCGTTAAGGGCAACCGCACCTATCAGACCATCGACGGGCTGATGAAGATACAGGTGCAGGTCGCCGACCTGATCGACTTCGGCCCCGAGCTGCAGATCGCGAAGGAACTGATCGACGAATGCCTCAACGAGTGGGCCGTCGACGCCATGCCGGAGATCCGCGCCGTCGTCACCAGGGCGTTCAACACCGACCGGCCCGGCCAGATCAATCGCGCCGACGTCTTCATGCTGCTTCGGCTCGACAGCCAGGACACCCGCTGGAAGCGGGCGCAAGACGCCATCCGTGATGCGATGCGCGTCGTCGGATCGAAAGAATACATCCGCTTCTACGAGCGCGACCGGCCGGACGCGCCGTGGCGCGCCGTCACCATCGATCTCGCCAAGGCTTGAGGAGGAAACCATGGACATGAACATCGAGCGGCTGAATGCTGTTGCTGACATCACCTCAACACTGGGCGACGTCCTGGAGAAGGAACTGGAACTGCCTGGTACCGAAAGCAAGGCACCGGCTTCGTCATTTACCGGGCTGATCGGCACGGCGGAAAAGACCTGCCAGACGATAGCCGAGAACAAGGCCAGCCTAGCCGATCTGCAGGACCGCTGCGCCAGAGATGTTGCCGACCTGCTGGAAGACCGTCAACGGGAAGAACAGGAGCATATCCGGCGTATCGCCAAGATCGACGCCGAGATCGCGGCGATCCGGGATTATGAGCGCCGGGAGACCGAAGTCTGGCAGCGCTATATCGCTGCCGGTCGCAGTTCCTTGCTGGAGCTGCTGGCATGACGCTCAATCAGGAACTGCTCGCCGAGCTGGTCGAGGTTGTCGGCATGAAGCTCGAACAGGCCACCGTCGAAGCCGGCGATTTCGACCCGCGCAACGGCGGGTCGTGGAGAGCACGGAACCAAGCGGCCATCGGGCGCCTCATAGAGTTTTTCGTCGAGCGCTACGAGGCGCGCTTCACCATGTCCGGCGTTTCCGTCGCCGTGCGCATGGCGGGCATCCGCGCCAACTCCACCATGGGAACCGCGCAGGCGCTGCGGAACTGGCTCCGTGCGGCGGAAATCAAGCTCGATGTCCCCGCCGGCGTCGGCCAGGACGATCCGATCAATCTCGCCGGCTCCGGACCGGTGCCGATCGAGCCGAGGGAGGGTTGAGGCGATGAACGACGCTGCAAAGCTATTCGAACAGCCGGCCCGCGTTGGCTCCATGATCTGGATACCGGGCGCTGTCGGCGACGAAGAGGCCCTGCCGGAAAACTTCGAAGAGTTCTGCGAGGACCTCCCTGAAACGGCGGAATATGTGCTCTACGCGCAGCTGCCGGTGTTGGCGCAGTTTGCGGGCAAGTATCCCGACCCGGAGGCAGTGGCCGACGCGCTGCGCGATCGGCGCGGCTTCCTGGTGCGCGCGGAGACGCCGAACAAGAAGTTCGACGGCCCCGCCGAAACGTATTCGTGGGGCTACTACCGGCGCGCGTGGATCTACGCACCCACGGAAGATGCCATCGCCGATTTGGTGGTTGCGTGGGCGAAGTCCGTCGATGCGAAGAACCGCGCCAAGGCGGAGGACTGAAGCGATGAAGAACCGCATCACCGATCTGAACGATCACCTCTTCGCGCAGATGGAGCGCCTGGCCGACGACAATCTGTCCGGCGAGAAGCTGGAAGCCGAGGTCCAGCGCACCGAGGCGATGGTGAAGATCGCCGACAAGATCGTCGATAACGCCCGCCTCGGCATTGCCGCTGCGACGCTGGTGGCAAACCACGGCGACCGCTTCCGCCGCGATCTGCCCATGCTCGCCCCCCCCCGAAGGAGATCGACGGGAAATGAAGGGGCACGCGATCTCCTACAGTGCGGAGGAAATGCGCTGGCTCGAAGCCAACCGCATGATGGTGATCAGCGACTACCATCATGCCTTCGTCGAGGCCTTCGGCCGCGACGACGTGACGGCCATCAACCTGCACTCGCTCCGCAAGCGCAAGGGCTGGAAAACCGGCCGCACCGGCCAGTTCGAGAAGGGTGCTGCACCCGTCAACAAAGGCCAGAAGTGTCCGCCCGGCGTCGGCGGCCGTCATCCGAATTCCCGCGCCACCCAATTCAGAAAGGGCGGGCTCCCGCACAACTATCACGGGGCCGGCCACGAGCGGATCGACAGCAAAGACGGCTACGTCATCATCATCGTCGATGAGACGAACCCCTGGACGGGCGCGGCGACGCGTCCGGTCCACAAGCATCGCTGGCTCTGGGAAAAGGCCAACGGCCCGATCCCCAATGGCTTCGTTCTGAAGTGCAGAGACGGCGACAAGACCAACTGCGATCCGTCGAACTGGGAGCTTATCGAGCGAGGCCTTCTGCCTCGCTTGAGCGGCCGCTTCGGCCGCGATTACGACCATGCGCCGGCCGAGCTGAAGCCGGTCATCATGACGGTCGCCAAGCTTCAGCACGCTGCCCGCAGGAAGGGCAAGCGGATCGGCGGTGCGTCATGAGCTTCGGCTACATCAGCCTCGACCGCAAAGGTATGGCACTCCGCGGCTACAGCTACTCCGGCACCGGCGCCAAGACGGTCGTCACCATCAAGATCGAGGTGACGGACCCGCACGAACTCGGCTGGCTCCTGGAGGAGCTGGCCGGCGCCCAGAAGGAGGCCGCCACCCGTCGCGCCGCCGAGGCAGAGAGGGCACGCGCCGAGAAGAAGGCGGCGGTGGCCAAGCCCGCCGCGATCGGCCACCAGGTGCTGCTCGGCCTGCCATACTACGGGGGCGAGAAATGAGCGCTGTGATCTCGACTTGCGGGACCTATCGCCAGCGGCTCGACCGTGTCGTGGACAGTATGTTCGGAGGCCCGGTGTATGCCTTCTTCGGCATCAACGGTTCGACGGCCGGACCTGTCGAGAACGATCATACAGTCACGAAGTTGATAGGCTTCACCTCCCGCGCCGGTGGCTCGCGCTTCATCATAGGCAACCCACTCGATCTCCGCACGAAAGACGTTCGGGAGCTTGCGCGCCATCCTGCGCCCGTCAGCCCTGACAACGAACTCTATCTCCGCGAGATCATCGCAGAGGCCGATATCCTTGTTCCGTGCTGGGGGAATACCCGGAAGGTGCCGCAGCGCCTCCGTCATCATGTCACGGCGCTGCTCGACCTCATCTTTGCTGCCGGGAAGCCGGTCAAGGTATTCGGCTTTACGAAGGGTGGCGATCCGCTCCACCCCCTCATGCTTGGCTACGACACTCCTCTTGTCGACTGGCGCAGGGAGATCATCCGATGAACGCGCTCGCCGCCATCCACGTCGCCAGGAAGCAGCTCGGCCTGGACGATGACACCGCCCGCGATCTCTATGCCCGCGTGACCGGCAAGCGCTCGCTGCGCGACATGTCGCCAGGCGAGCAGGACCGCGTTGTCCAGGAGCTGCGGAAACAGGGTTTCACACGGTCTTCAAACGGCGCTCGAAAGCCGCTTGAAGGCAAGTTCGCCCGCAAGCTTCAGGCGCTCTGGATCGCCGGCTGGAACCTCGGCGTCGTGCGTGATCGCGACGACAAGGCGCTCATCTCGTTCGTCGAGCGCCAGACCGGCCTGTCGCATGTGCGGTTTCTGCACGATCCGGCCGACAGCCGGAAGGCGATCGAGGCGCTGAAGGGCTGGATGGAGCGCGCCGCCGGCGTCGACTGGTCGGCTGGCTTCGATCGTCCGGAGTGGTTGCGCAAGCCAGGCGCCCAGATCGCCGTCGCGCAGTGGAACATCCTGGTTGGCGCCGAGATGAAGGAGGCCAGCATACGCGGCTTCCGGAATTTCGTGGCCGCGAAGGCCAAGCCTGTCGACCAGATGGAGGACCGGGACTGGGTGCCGGTCATGAATGCGCTCGGCGTGCGTGTTCGGGAGGTCCGGGCATGACCAGCCGCCCCGTAGGGTCTCGCCGATCCGACTATCCGGTAAAGCTCACCGCCACGCTCGGCATCTGGTTCGATGCCGAGCTCGGCTTGCTCTCGGTCGAGCATGATGGCTCGATCGGCTGGGAGGAACTGCAGGCGATCAAGGATCATGTTGCCGGTGCGCAGGCCGTCGCCATCGAGGTCTACCCGCCGGCCGATCGCGTCGTGAACAACATCGCGATGCGCCATCTTTGGGTACTCGGCCCCGGCGACTGGTGGCCGGACCTCGCCCGCGAGGGCGCGCCGGTCGTCGTCACGCTGCGCGAGCGCTATCTGGCCGCGCAGATCGGCGGTGCTGCATGACGAGGCGTTGCGTCGTTTGCGAGGCCGGGACGGTCGACGATCCGCACCATGCCGTCTGCGAGACTTGCGCGGCCGCGCGCGAGCACGTCGTCTCCATGACTCGCGCTGCGATCACGGCCGACAGCGTCGCCACCTGCACCTGCTGCGGCTGGATGAGCGTCAAGTCCTGGTCGCATGCCGGGCGGGCGGCGCAGGACGAGGCGGTGCGCCGACATTGGCGCGACGTCGTGCGGAGGGCCAGATGAGCGATATCCGCGTCAACGATCACGCGGTCCTGCGTTATCTGGAGCGTGTCGTCGGCCTCGACGTCGAGGCGCTGCGCGCGACGATCGGTGCCGATTGCCGCCGCGCCCAGGGCGCGCCTTCCGTCAACGTCGGCATCGCCCGCTACATCGTGCGCGGCGACAGGGTCGTCACCGTGCTCGACGGCGAAACCATCCCCGGCTGGGAGTTCCTGCGCCGCATCCAGCGTGAGGCGCTCGGCCGATGAAGAACCAGGCCAACGCCATCCGCGTGCCTGCTCATCTTCGGCCCTATGTCGACGTGCTCGGCGTAGATGCTGCCGTTGAGTTCTTCTTGGCGTTCGGTGGCGGCTACGCCTATTTCTCGCGAAACCCGGAGCCGCAATCGCCGATCGCCGCGGTCATCGGTGTTGAGCACGCCGCGGCGCTCGGCCGCTCTACCGGCGGAGGCACGATGCGGGTGCCCACCGCGAAACCCTTCATCGCCGGAGTCCTGCGCGAACGAGGTCTGGGAACGTCGGCCATTGCGCGCAAGCTCCATATGAGCGAGGTTGCGGTGCGCCGCTGGTTCGCCGACGATCCCCGTCAGCTCAAGCTCTTCGAACCCACGGACGGCGACTAGCAACAAACCGTTGTTGCTATCATCCACCGCGAGCCTTTGCGACTTTGATCCTGATTTCCGGCCGGCTTCGCGCCGGCCGCATGTTCAGGATCGTCGGTCATGCTCAGCAATTTCCAAAAATGCCTCCAGGTTACGCTGGCCTATGAGGGCGGCTATTCGAACGACCGGCGCGACCCCGGCAACTGGACGGGGGGCAAGGTCGGCAAGGGGCAGCTGAAGGGCACGAAATACGGCATCGCCGCGTCGAGCCATCCCGACCTCGATATCCGCAACCTCACGGTTGACGACGCCGCCAAGATCTACAAGCCGGAATATTGGGACAAGGTTTCGGGCGACCGGCTGGCCGCCGGCGTGGATCTCGCGACCTGGGACGCCGGCGTCCAGTCCGGTCCGTCACGCGCGCTGAAATGGCTGCTCGCCTCGGCCGGCGGTCCGGACAGTCAGACGGTGAAGAAGATCTGCGCCAAGCGGCTCGGATTTTTCCAGACGCTGGCGATCTGGAAATCCTACAAGAAGGGTTTGGTGAACCGCGTCGCGTCCGTCGAGGCGAAGGGCGTGGCGTGGGCGCTGGCGGCGCTGCCGGCAACGGCAGTCAAGGCCAAGCTCGTTTCCGAAGGCGCCGCAGCGAAGAAATCCGCCGGCCGCAACGCGATCGCGGCAAGCGGCGTCGGCGGCGCCACCAGCGCCGGCGGCGCCGACGCGGTGGCCAACCCGCGACATGTCGACCTCATCACCGGCTGGGGGCTCGCCGGCATCGTCGTGCTGGCCGTCGTGGTGATCGCGCTGCTGATTCTGCGGGCGCACATCCATGAGCGGCGCGCCGCAGCTTATGAGGCCGAAGCCGCAACGATCGGAGGCGTATAATGCTCGGCGCGATCATCCTCGCTATCGCCGTCTCGGCGGCGCTGATCTTGTTCGGTTTCGGGTTGATGGTGCTGGCGGCTTTTGCTGACGCCATGACGCCCATTCCGGGGCAGGCCAAGGTCACCGGTGTCGCCGTCGTCGGCACGGTGCTGCTTGCGCTTGGTTTGGCGCTGCTGGCGCTGACGCTCTGGCCCGATCCGCCGGACGCCGCCATAGCGCCCGTCGTCTCGCCCGTCGCCCTGGTCTAGGAGGCCGCCATGCTGGAAACCGCCATCGCAGGCGTGCTGATCGACGCGGCCGCGAAGGTCGGCGCCCCGATCGTCAAGGGGTTGCTTGAGCAATATGTCGGCGGCACCGCGGCGGACATCGGCGGTCAGATCATCGACATGGTGGCCGAGGCCGCCGGCGTCGAGCCTGCCGCGCTGCCGTCAACACCGGCCGGCCAGGTGCAGGAGGCCGTGCGCAGCGTCGAGGAGCGGACGCCCGAACTGCTCATCCAGTGGAACGTCCAGCAGAAACAGGCCATCGACCTGATGCGCGCCGAAATGGACAAGGGCGGCCCGGCCTGGACCTGGGCGTGGCGGCCCGCCGGCATGTGGACCTTCATCGGCCTATTCGGCTGGTATGCAGCGGGCCTGCCGCTGCTCAACCTGATCCTCGGCCTGATCGGCGCCGGCGAACGCCTCGGGCTGGTCGTCGACGTCGGCACGCTGACCACGATGTTCATGTTCTTCAGCGGGTTCTACATGGGCGGCCACGCTGCCCAGGACATCGCCGGCAAGCTGCGCGACGCCATGAGGCGCGGTTCATGACCGGCGAGCGGGATTTCGAGCTGGCGAACGATATCGCGGAGCGGCAGCGGCAGGCCGGCATCGATCGCGCCAGAGCGACGCTGCGCCGCAACCCGCCGCTGACCGGACCGATCGTCTGCGACTGCGGCGAGCCGATCAGCGAGGCGCGCCGACAGGCGGTGCCGAACACGCGCAAATGCGTGCAGTGCGCAATGTTGTCCGAAGGGCGCAGGAGGCGCAGGGCATGACCGAATTTGGCCTCACGGAGATCGTCGGCTGGATCGTCGCTCTCAATACGATCATCACCTTTGCCACGACCTTCTACAACGTCATGTCCACGCGCGCCACGAAGGCGCTGAAGGCGATCGAGGGCCTGTCGGAGCGGATCGGCAAACTAGCCGACGAGCGGCAGAAGGCGAGCGATGCGGTCGGCGAGCGGTTCCAGATCGTCGAAAGCCGTCTCCTCAAGATCGAGGCGGACATCGAGCACATGCCGGATCGCGACCAGGCGCAGCAGGCGCAACAGCAGGCGCACCGCCTGGAACTGGCGATCGAGAAGCTTACGGGTCGACTGGAAACGCTCGATGAACGCATGACCGGCCGCATGGACACGTTGGACGAGCGGATCAGGCCGGTCGTCGCCACGACGGCGCGGCTGCAGAACTATCTGATGGAACAGGGGGTAGAGAAATAGCGATGAGCAGCAGCACTTCGATCGAGAGGGAAGCGCGCCTGATCATGCTGCGCGAACTGCACGCGCAGTCGAACCGGTCGATGACCTCTTCGGCCATGCGCAATTTCCTGCTCGACGATTTCCTGATCAACAAGTCTCGCGGTTGGGTCGAGGATCAATTCGAATTCCTGGCCGAGCGCGGAGCCGTACGGTTGACCTCGGCCGGAACCGTCAAGATAGCGACGCTGGCACCGAAGGGCATCGAGCACCTGGCGCTGAAAGCCTTCATCTCGGACGTCGACAGTCCGAGCGAGCCGGTGTTGTGACATGGCGCACGAACGCCGGGTCCTGTCGTCGCTCGACCTGTTGCCCGAGGAGTGCCAGGACGATGTCGTCTGGGCCCTCGCGCGGCTGAACGAACGTGCGCGCTCGCAGTCGGATATCCTGTTCGAGCTGAACGACAGGCTTGCCGTCAAGGGTTACGGGCCGATTTCGAAATCCGCCTTCAGCCGCCGCAGCGTGCGGCTGAAGCGCCGAGCCGACCGGCTGGCGGAACGGGATGCGCTCTACGCCGGCATAGCTGATAAGATCACGCCGGAGAAGATGGCCGATCAGGATCGCGTGCTGGGCGAGCTCCTGAAGGCGTTGATCGACGAGATGATCGACGACGCCACGACGGCCGAGGACGTGAAGGAGCTTGCCTCCGCCTATCGGCAGACCGTGTCGGCGCAGCAGGTGTCCGCGAACCTGAAGGCCAAGGTACTTGCGGAAGCCAACAAGAAGCTGGAGCAGGCCGTCGCCGAGGTCGCCCAGGTCGCCCGCAAGGCCGGCGTCACCCAGGAGACGATGGACGAGATCAACCGGCGCCTCGGGGTCCTGTAATGGGCCGCGCCCTTCGTATTCCCGCGAACCGAGACGCGATCTTCCTGCCGTACCAGTCACGGTGGGTGCTGGACGATTCGCGGCTGAAGCTGATGGAAAAGGGCCGCCAGATCGGCCTGTCCTGGTCCACGGCCTACGCCACCGTCTCGCGCACGGCGATGATCGACGCCAAGCGCGACCAGTGGGTTTCCTCTCGCGACGATATCCAGGCGCGTCTCTTCCTCGAGGATTGCAAGCTTTGGTCCGGCATCCTCGACATTGCCGCGCAGGATCTCGGCGAGCAGGTGATCGACCCGAAGAACAAGGACACCGCCTACGTCCTGCGCTTCGCCAACGAACGCCGCATCAACTCCATGAGCTCCAACCCCGACGCCCAGGCCGGCAAGCGCGGCGGTCGCGTACTCGACGAATTCGCCCTGCATCCCGATCCGCGCAAGCTCTGGTCGATCGCCTATCCCGGCATCACCTGGGGCGGATCGATGGAGGTCATATCCACGCACCGCGGCTCGCACAATTTCTTCAACCAGCTGGTCCGTGAGGCGCGCGAAGGCGGCAACCCCAAGAAGCTCAGCCTGCATCGCGTCACGCTCCAGAACGCCCTCGATGACGGATTCCTATGGAAGCTACAGCAGACGCTGCCGGCCGACGACGAGCGGCAGGAGATGGACGAGGCGCAATATTTCGAGTGGGTGAAGGCCGGATGCGCCGACGAAGAAAGCTTTCTCCAGGAATACATGTGCCAGCCGGCCGACGACGACGCAGCCTTCCTGGAATACGACCTGATCGCCGCTTGCGAGTATCCGGCGACCTTTGGCGACTGGACCACGATCGAGGGCGGCCGGCTCTATGCCGGTATCGATATTGGCCGCAAGCATGACCTGACGGTCATCTGGGTCGTCGAGAAGCTCGGCGACGTCCTCTACACCCGCCATGTCGAAGAGCTGAAGAACATGTCGAAGCCGGACCAGGAGAAAATCCTGTGGCCGTGGCTGGAGCGCTGCCGGCGCAGTTGCCTGGACGCCACCGGCCTCGGTATCGGCTGGAACGACGACGCGCAGCGCAAATACGGCAAGTACAAGGTCGAGGGCGTCACCTTCACGCCGGCCGTCAAGGAGGCGCTGGCCTATCCGGTGCGTTCGCGCATGGAGGAGCGCCGGCTTCGTATCCCCTTCAGGAAGGAAATTCGCTCCGATCTCAGGTCCGTCACCAAGCAGGTGTCGGCTGCGGGCAATATACGCTTCACGGCCGAGCGCACGGCCGACGGCCATGCCGACCGCTTCTGGGCGCTCGCGCTCGCGATCGAGGCGGCCGGCGGCGTCGCGGCCGAGTTCGGCGTCGGGACCGGCGTGCAGAGGCAGACGGCGGAGACGGCAGCCGAGTTCGCCGGCGCCGGCAGTCAGACCGAAACCGGCCGAGCCGACCTTTCCGACTTTATGAGGATGTGACCATGGGCGTCGAAGTCCGCGAAATCGCGACGATCAAGACCGACCCGATCGTGTCGGCCTTCCAGGACGTGCTGGAGCCGACCGACGAAACCCTGAAGGCGCGCGGGGGCGGCAAGGGCATCGAGCTCTACGACGAAATCCGGCGCGACCCGCATGCCTTTTCCGTGCTGCAGAAACGCAAGCTGGAAGTCTGCTCGCGCGAGTGGAACGTCTTTGAGGCGGGGAAGCGGCTGATCGACAAGAAGGCCGCGCTGCTGGTCAGCACCCAGCTCAAGAGCATCAACTTCGACATGCTGACCCGCGGCCTCATGGGTGCGGTGCTGAAGGGCTATGCCGTCGCCGAAGTCATGTGGGCCAACATCGACGGCGTCTGGACGGTGATTGCCGTCAAGGTCCGCCGCCAGGGCCGCTTCCGCTTCACCGTCGACGGCGAGCTGCGCCTTTTGACGAAGGATACGACCTACGAGGGCATACCGGTTCCGGATCGGAAGTTCATCGTCCACCGCCATTCGATCGACGATGACGACGACGATCCCTACGGCATCGGCGTCGGCTCGGTCCTGTATTGGCCGGCATGGTTCAAGCGGCAGGTGCTGGCGAACTGGTTGCGTGCCACCGAGCGGTTCGCGTCGCCGACTGTCGACATGAGCTATCAGGGCGAGTTTGACGAGACGAAGCAGAAGCAGGCGCTCGCCGCCGCGCGCAGTCTTGGCGTGGACGGTGCCATCGCACATCCCGACAACGTCGTCGTGCAACTGCTCGAGGCGAAGGCCGGCGGCGGTGGCGACGTCCTGGAGGCCATGTCCCGCTACCTCGACGAACTCATGTCGGAGGCGGTGCTCGGCGAGACCTTATCGACCAATTCCGGCGAGCGGGGCGCGCGGTCGCTCGGCGAGATCCACAACCAGGTGCGCATCGCCATCGCCAAGGCGGACGCCGACCTGATCAGCTACACCCTGAAGAAGACGCTCGTGCAATGGATCGTCGAGCTGAACATGCCCGGCGCCCAGGTGCCCGATGTCTGGCGCGACTTCGCCGAGGCAGAGGATATCGACAAGCGCTCGGAGCGCGACAAGCGCATTTCCGACATGGGCTACGAGCCCAAGGACACCAAGTATCTCGATGACACCTATGGCGGCGAATGGGTCAAGAAAACCACCGCGACGCCGGCAGGCACCGATCCGAACGCCGCGGCTCCCACGGACGCGCCCGGCGCCACGGCCGGCGAGACATCGGCGCTCGACAAGCTGTTCGCCGATCGGCAGGCGCCCGCCGGCGACGATCCCGATAGCCTTGCCGACCAGCTGGAGGTGATGGCGGCGACGGACGTCGACAAGATGATCGAGGCGATCCGCGCCGAGGTCGATGCCGCGGTTTCGTACGACGACCTGTCGGCCCGGTTGCTGCGTCTCGGGTCGGAGATCGGCGTCGACGATCTCGGCATGCTCATGGAACAGGCGTCGATCGCGGCCGAGCTTTCTGGCCGGGCCAGCGTGATCGACGAAGGCGGCGCCCGTGGCGATTGAGGGCAGGCAGCTTCCGTTCGCCGAGGCGATCGACTTCTTCAACGGCAAGGTCAACCTGCCGACGAAGAAATCGGACGATCTCCGGCACGACGGTCATGTCCGCGGCTTTTCCGTCGCCGGCGTCGAGCGTGACGACATGCTGGCGGATTTCCGGGCCGCCATGGCGAAAGCCCAGACGTCGGGAACCGGGCTTCAGGAATTTCGCAAGGACTTCGACGCGATCGTCGACCGGACAGGTTGGAAGTTCAACGCGCGCGGCTCGACGGACGAGGAGCGGCGCGCCTGGCGCGCCCGCATCATCTACAAGACGAACATGCGCACGTCCTACATGGCCGGCCGCTATAAGCAGATGACCGATCCGGACGTGCTGCGCTATCGGCCGTGGTGGCGGTACCGGCACAGCAACGCCGTCCATCCGCGCCTGACGCACCTGGCGCTCGACGGCAAGGTGTTTGCCGCCACCGATCCGATCTGGAAGGTCTACTTCCCGCCGAACGGCTGGGGTTGCGGCTGCGACGTCGAGGCGCTCAGCGATCGGCAACTGCATGCGCTGGGCAAGTCCGGACCCGATCCTTGGCCGCTCGGCGAGCAATACGAAGGCCGCGACCCGCGCACCGGCGAGCCGGAAATCCGCTACCCCGGCATCGATCGGGGCTGGGAGTACAACGTCGGGCAGTCGTGGCTGGACGGCATCGTGCCGCCCGAACTGCGCGAGCCGCTAAAACCGTTCGGGTCGCCGCCGGCGCCGGCCGCCACCTTGCCGGCGCTGCCGGCGCCGACCCCTGTCGCTGCGGAACGCCTGTTGCCGAAAGTCGCTCCGGACGCCGATTTCGTCTCCGCCTTCCTGGGCGAGTTCGGCCTCAAGCCAGGGGAGAGCAAGCTGCACCGCGATGCGTCCGGCGCCGTCATCGCCATCAGCCAGCGTCTCCTCGAGGAGCGCGACATCGCCGGTAACGTCGTGGCAGGCAAGGCCGGCAAGAACGGCCGCGGCCCCTACATGCGCCTGATCGCCGACACCATCATCGATCCGGACGAGATCTGGGCGGACTGGCGCGCGGTGACGTCGGGCGTGGTGCTGATGCGCTCCTATCTCAAGCGTTTCGTGCTGCCGGGCGGCGTCAACCTGCTCGCCCGTTTCGAGTGGACGTCGAAGGGCTGGATAGCCGTTACCGGCTTCGACGGCAGCGCGACGTATCTGCAGCGCCTGCGCACCGGCGCCCTGCTTTATCGCCGCCCATGAAAAAGAGCGCACACTCCGGCGAGCTGCGCTCTGGCGGTCGCCCTATTTGGAGCCCGGCCGGGGCAATAAGGCGACAGGCAGAATATAGGCCAGCAGGGCCGATGAAGCAAGGATGACGACATGACCGGCGCCGTGCTGACGCTCGACATCAGGAACACCGACGATGCGCTGGCCCGCCTCCTGGAAGCGGCCAGCGACCTGAAGCCCGCCCTGAAGAACATCGGCGTCGAGCTCGAGCGTTCGACGAAGGAACGCATCGCCCGCGAGGAATCGCCTGACGGCAGCCATTTCGCCCCGCTCAATCCGCTCTATGCCAAGACGAAGAAAGGTCCCGGCATCCTGCGTGGCGAGAGCGGCGACCTTGCGAACATCGTCTGGCAGCTTGCCGGCGACGACACCGTCGAGGTCGGAACGAATGCTATTTACGGCGCCATTCATCAGTTCGGCGGCGTCATCAAGGCCAGGAACGCCGCTGCGCTGTTCTTCTCGATGGGGGGCGAGAGCTTTACCGTCGACAACGTCACCATTCCGGCCCGCCCGTTCCTCGGCCTCAGCAAGCAGGACGAGGAGGAGGTCCTGGCGATCGTCGCGGACCATTTCCAACAGGCCGCCGGCAGGGCGCTGGAATGAGCCGCCAGGGGTGCACGCAAGAGCCTCAGCGGTCCACCGGGTCGGAAAAACACTCAAAGGGGCTCCAGCCCCTTTCAAAACCCGTTCAACGGCGATTTGGAGACGATGACGCGGGGCGCCAGGAATGCCTCTTTACGGGCGAGAGGTCCCGAACTAGCCTCCGCATGTGTTAGAGCGCTTCGAAGGGCCTTGAAAAGCCTTTAGCGGGCATGGCGCGGGCACTCGCTCCATCCGCCTCGCTCCGGGAGTGTTCGTCGCCACTCTCCTCCCATAGCAACAAACCGTTGTGACTAGGCCGGCCGGCCGCCGATCTGCATGTTCGGCGCCATGAAGCCGTTCGAAATCTTCCGCACCGGTCGCCATACGTCGTCGCAAGGGGCAGCGCTGACCTTCAGCGCGGCCGACCTGAAGACGATCGTCGACGGCTACGATCCGGCGCTGCATCAGGCGCCGATCGTCGTCGGTCATCCGAAGACGGACGATCCGGCCTACGGCTGGGTCGCCAGCCTCTCGATCAAGGACGATCGCCTGGTCGCAACCCCGTCGTCGCTGGACTCCGCGTTCTCCGACCTGGTCAAGGACGGCAAGTTCCGCGCCCGCTCGGCGGCCTTCTATTCGCCGGACGCGGCCAACAACCCGACGCCCGGCAGCTACTACCTGCGCCATGTCGGCTTCCTCGGCGCCCAGGCGCCGGCCGTGAAGGGCCTGAAGCCGGTCGAGTTCGGCGACGACACCATGGTCGTCGAGTTCGAGGACGCGCATTTCGACGACTGGCGCCAGATCTGGTCGCTCGACGCCGTCGCCCGGCTGTTCCGCGGCATTCGCGATTTCGTCATCCAGGAGAAAGACGTCGAGACCGCCGACAAGGTCGTTTCCCAGTGGGACGTCGACCAGATCACGCAGGCCGCTGCCGAGCTGCGCGCCTCGGCCGAGCGCGAGCAGCCCGCTTATTCCGAACAACCGACCCCGAAGGAAGACACCATGACCCAGCCGGCCAAGACCGAAGCGGAGCGCAATGCCGATCTCACGGCCCGCGAACAGCAGCTCGCCGCCCGCGAGGCGACCTTTGCCGAGGTCGAGCGCAAGGCGCGTTCCACCGCCGACGCCGCCTTCGTCGACACGATCGTCAAGGCCGGCCGCCTGCCGATCGGCCTGCAGGCCGCCGCCACCGCGCTGTTCTCGGATCTCGGCGATGATGAGCTGACCTTCGCCGATGGGGACGAGACGAAGAAGATGTCTTCGCGCGCGGCCTTCCGCGACCTCCTCGAAAAGCTGCCGATCCCCGTCGTCACCGGTGAGCTCGCCACCGGCGATGCGGTCGATTTCGCCGACCCCGAGCAGGTCACCGCGGCGATCGAAACCGAAATCGCGACCGCCAAGGCCAGGGGCGAGGCGCTCTCGCCGGCGGCGGCCGCCGCCCGCATCCAGGCGCGCGCCAAGTAGCGCGCCGCCTTCCCGCAACCGGAGACATCTTCGATGAACCCCTTCGTGAAAACCTTCCTCGCCAGCGCCGCGCTCGTGCACCGCCAGCTTGTCGTGTTCACCGCCAACGACGGCGAGGTCGCGCCGGCCGCAAGCGCCACCGGCAAGATCGCCGGCGTCGTCGATCAGCCCGGGGGGGCGGCATCCGGAGGGCGTGTCGATGTGGTGCTGTTCGGCCCGGCCGAGGTCGTCGCCGGCGGCACGATCGCCGCGGGCGATTTCATCACGGCGGACGCGGACGGCAACGCCGTCGTCGCAGCGCCCGCCGCTGCCGTGAACAACGTCGTCGCCGGCCGCACGCTCGCCAAGGCGGTCGACGGCGACATCGTCAAGGCCTTCATCAACCCCGGCAGCGTCCAGGGCGCCGCATAGCGCGCCGCCTGACCGCCTTCGCCCTCTTCGATCCCAAGGAACCACCCCATGCCCGGATTTCCGTTTCCCCTCAATCCCGTCCTGACCGGGATCGTCGTCGCCTTCCGGAATGCAGACCTGATCGCCGACCAGGTGCTGCCGCGCCTCGGACCGCCTCTGCCGAGGCAGGTCTTCCAGTACATGACCTTCGATTTCGCGCAGACGATCACTGTCCCCGACACCAAGGTCGGCCGCAAGGGTGAACCTGGCACCGTCGAGTTCAACGGAACGGAAGTCGAGAGCTCGACGAAAGACTACGGCCTGGACGACGTCATCCCGATCGACGACATCAACAACGCGCCGAAGGGCTACGACCCGAAGGCCTTCGCGGCGCAGAACCTCATGAACCTCGTCTTGCTCGATCGCGAGGTGCGCGTCTCGGGCAAGGTCTTCTCCGCCGGCACCTATCCGACCGGCAACAAGACGACGCTTTCGGGCACCTCGCAGTGGTCCGATGCCGCCAGCGATCCGATCGGCGACATCACCAATGCGGCCGATAGCATGATCGTGCGTCCGAACATCGCCGTCATGGGCCGCAAGACCTGGGCCAAGCTGAGCATGAACCCGAAGATCATAGCCTCGCTCAGCGCGTCCGGCACCGATAAGGGCATCGCGAACAAGCGCGCCGTGGCCGACCTGTTCGAGCTCGACGACATCATCGTCGGCGCCAGCTGGCTGAACAGCGCCAAGCCCGGTCAAGCGCCGACGCGGACCCGCGTCTGGGGCAATCACTGCGCGCTGCTGCGCCGCGAGGCGACCGCCAGCTCCATGGGTCAGATCCCGACGTTCGGCTGGACGGCGCAGTACGGCACCCGCGTTTCCGGCGACATCCCCGAACCGAAAGTCGGCCTGCGCGGCGCCGTGCGCGTCCGCTCCGGCGAGAGCGTCGAGGAGGTCATTTCGGCGCCAGACCTCGGCTACCTGTTCACCAACGCGGTCGCTTGATCGGCGTTTGGTGAGATGTCCGGCGGCGGTGGGGGACAGCCGCCGCCGGGCCTTTCGGAAGCGAGCCGCCGCGGCTCCCTTCTCAAAGGCCCAGGAGACAAACATGGCTAAGAAGACGCAAGGCACCGGCGACACCCGCCAGAAACTGATCGACGACGCGAAGGCGAAGTTCGCGGCGGCCGAGGAAGCCCTGGACGCCGCCCAGCAGGAGTTCGCGGCCGCCGACAACAGCGACGGCAAAGCTGCCGCCCAGGTCAAGATCAACGCCGCCACCGCCGAACGCGACCGGCTCGCCGCAGTGATCGATGCTCTGCTCAAGGATCCCGGCGCGTCCGGCGCTGACGACGAGGACGGTCCGACGACGCGCGATTTCATCGTCGGCGGCAACGGCGTCATCCGCCACAACGGCCGCGATTACGCCGAGGGCGACACGATCGCGCTGACGAAGCCCGAGTGGGAGCAGCTCGCTCCGCTCAAGGTGCTGGCCGGCGAGGCCTGACAGTTTCCGCGGGGTAGCTCAACCAGGTAGAGCACGCGGCTCATAACCGCGACGTTGCCGGTTCAAATCCGGCCCCCGCAACCAGAATACCCAGGGGAAGCCACCGCGCCCCGCCATGTCATGAGGTCCGTCGCGAGATGGGACCTTCCGGTGGACAGCCCGGCTGGGAGGCCGGGCATTCGAATTACCCGAGGGGCGGCCCTGGTACGGCTCGCGAGGCTCCCAGCACCCTTTGGGGACCGGCACGACGGTGCCGTGTGGGGGTTCAGCCCGGCCGCCGAACGCTTTTGGAGATGAAGGTGGACCATTCGAGCGACAACGGCGAAATGCCTCGGCCGATCTCCGGCCTGCCTGTCGCCGGCTATCGTCCGCAGTCGCCGGAGGCCATCGCCAGCGTGAACACGCCGAAGGAGATCGAAGAGCACGTTCTGCGCCTGCTCGACGAAGTCGCCGCAGACGCCGCTCTCGCTGTCGACAAGCGCTGGCTCGCCACCGGGCGCACCGACATCGAGAAGGGCTTCATGGCGGTCAACCGCTCGATCTTCAAGCCGGGCCGAATCGTCCTATGACTTATGCGTCCCTCTCCGACCTGGTCGAACGAGCCGGCGAGATCGAGATCCTCGACACCGCCGATCGCGACCATGACGGCATCGCCGACGCCGACGTCATCCAGGCGGCGCTCGAGGCGGCCGACGAGGCGATCAACGGCTATCTGGCCGTGCGTTTCCGGCTCCCGCTGACCACGGTCGCGCCCGTCGTGCAGCGCTGGGCCGTGTCGATCGCGCGCTACCACCTGCACCGCAACGGGCCACCGGACTATGTCGTGCGCGACTATCGCGATGCGTTCGCCGAGCTGGAGAAGGCCGTCGCCGGCAAGCTGAACGTTCCCGGCGCCGACGGTACGACGCCGGCGGCCTCGTCCGGCGGCGCAACCGTGTCCGAAGGGCCGGAGCCGGCGTTCACCAGGGACAAGCTCGGAGGCTGGCTGTGATCGCCGAAGTCATGGCCCGCCTCGAGGCAAAGGCGCCGTCGCTCACGTCGATCGGCGCGGCCGAGGATCTGGAGGCGATCAGCCGCGGCACCGCGCCGGCGAACGGCGCAGCCTTCGTGCTGCCGTTTCAGGATCGGCCGTCGCCGAACGAGTACATGACCGGCGGCTTCAGCCAGCGCGTCGAGGTGCTGCTGCTGGTTGCCTTCGTCCTTCGTCGCGCCGACGACGCCAGGGGCGCGCAGCGCGCCGGCAGCTTCGATCTGTTCAAGGGCGAGATCGAAGCGGCGTTGGCGGGCTGGGCGCCCGATCCCGAGAAGAACGACGAATTCGAACTCGCCGCCGGCCGATCCGCGTCGATGGGCAACGGCGTCACCGTCTACGTCCAGACTTGGCGGACCAGCCGCTACATCGAGGAAGAGGACTGACCATGGCCAAGATCGAACGGCCGCTTACCGGCGGCAGCTACATCCGCAACAAGGACGGCAGCCTGACGCGCACCGGCGGGACCGAGGAAACCCCGCCTGCCACGCCGGCCGAGCCGGCCATTTCCGAAACTCCCATCCCGGCCGACCAGCCGGAAACCTCGAAGAAGGGGAAATAACCCATGGCCGTTCGCCGTTGGAAGAAGCTCGCCGCCCTGGCGAAACTCGAAACCGTCTATGGCACGGATGCCGCGCCGACCGGCGCCGCCAACTTCATCCAGCTGTCCGACGTCACCTTCACGCCGCTCGCCGGCGACGAAGAACAGCGCAACCTGCTGCAGCCGCACCTCGGTCACCAGGGCGTCTACCTGACCGGCGACTACGGCCAGTTCCAGTTCTCCGTCGAGATCGCCGGTTCGGGAGTCGCTGGCACTGCGCCGGCCGTTGGCCCATTGCTTCGCGCCTGCGGCTTTGCCGAGACGATTACGGCCGTCACGTCGGTCGAATACACGCCCGTCGACGAAGCGAACGACGCGGTCTCCATGTACATTGTCCCTGACGGTGTGCGTCACGTCTTCCTTGGCACCCGCGGCGATATCTCGCTCGCCATCACGCCGAAGCGCATTCCTCGCTTCACCTTCACGATGAAGGGCCTGCTTGGGGAGATTTCCGACCAGCCCAATCCGGCCGTCACCAAGACGATGTGGAAGGACGCCGTCGTGGCCAACAAGGCCAACACGACGATGTCCTTGCATGGCTGGACCGCGATCGCCGAGAGCCTCAACATCGCTCTCGGCAACCAGGTGGACCCTCGCCATCTGATCGGCGAGGAAAGCATCGAGATCACGGACCGGCAGGCGACCGGCACCGCTGTCGTCAAGGCGACGTCGCTCGCCACGATCGACTGGTTCGGCATCGCCCGTGCCCACACCAAGGGGGCGTTGTCGCTCACTCACGGCACCGTCGCCGGCAACATCTTCGGGCTGACGGCCGACGCCGTCCAGATCGGCCGGCCGACGATGGGTCAGACGAACAACATCAGCAACTATTCGCTGCCGTTGATGCTGACCAGCCTCGGCGCCAACGAACTCACCATGAGCTTCACCTGAGGCGGCTTTCGAGCCGCCTTCAACATCCTTTCAAACGTAGGAAAACGACCTATGAAATTCGTCCCGACCGATGAACTGCTCTACTGGTGGCCGATCAAGATCCCGGTGCCGCATCCTGACCGCCCCGGCCAGTGGAAGACCGAGACGTTCGAGATGCAGTTCCGCGCCGTCGACGAAGACCGCATCCGCGAACTCCAGGAAGAGTACGCCGCCCTGAAGAACGAGGCCGAGCGTCTCGCGCACCAGGACGATCAGCTCTTCGCGGCGGCGGTGGACTGGCGCGGTGTTGTCGACGACGAGAAGGAGCCGGTTCCGTTCTCCCAGGAGATGTTGCTTGCGATGCTTCGCGCCGCCGTCTGGTATCGGAGCGGTGTCTACGACAGCTACCACCGCTCGCTCGTTTCGGACGCCGCCCGCCGGGGAAACTGATCGAGGTCGCCGAGGCCTGGGCGCGGGCGCATGTCGGCCGCGCAGACGACACCAGGCCGCAGCGACCCGACGCCGAAATCAGGCGGCAGGCCGAGGCGCTCGGCGTCCCCGACGAATGCCTGCCGCCCGAGGAAGATGACGAGGACGAAGACGGCCCCATGGTCGAGGTTTGGCGCGGCAACTGGCAATCGGTCATGCTGTTCCTGTCGCTGGAAACGCAGTGGCGGACGGTTGCGACCATGGTTGGCCTGATCTGGCTCGGGGTGGATTACATCGCGGCCGACGTGATCATGCGCCACCGGCCGCTGGAAGAACGGCGCTCGATCCCGGCGGCGGAACTGCTCGTGGATCTCGCGGCGATGGAACGGGCCGCGCTGCCGTTGCTCAACGAGGCGCGCGATGACGCTTAATCTCGCCCTCGTCATTTCCGGTCAGGCCAGCGGCGCGAAGGAGGCCATCCAAGGCACGCGCGCCGAGGTGAAGCAGCTCGGCACGGACGCTGCCGCCACGTCGCGCACGCTCGCCGCGGCCAATGACCAGGCCGTCGCTTCGACCCAGCGCGTCATCCAGGCGCTCACCCAGCAGTCGGAAATCCAGAAGCGCATCAATAGCGCGGTCGGCGTCCAGCCGGCGGCGAACGATGAGCAGTACAGTCAGCGGGCGGCGCAGGTCGCCTCGTATGGGTCTGAGCTCGATCGCCTGCGGGCCAAATACAACCCGCTCTTTGCAGTCGAGCAACAGCGTGCGGAGACGCTCCGCGAGATCGACCAGGCGCTTAAGGTCGGCGCGATCAGCGAGGCAGAGCATGCGGCGGCCGTGAACGCGGCCGGCTTCGCTTACCAGCGGCAGGTCCGAGGCCTCAGTGAGGTGGGCGGCGCGGCGCGGCTGACATCCTTCCAGCTGTTGAACCTCTCCCGCCAGGGCAATGACGTCGTCACCATGTTTGCGCTCGGCATTTCGCCAATGCAGATCTTCGCCAGCCAGGCCGGCCAGATTTACGACGCGCTCGAAAGCGGGCCGAAGGGGTTGCGGGGGTCGTTGGCGGCGATCGCTGTTGCCGGCCGCAATGCGCTATCGGCATTGTTGGCCTTCGCCGTGACGCCGCCCGGCATGATCGTTGGCGCGGCTGCGGCTGCCGTCGCAGGCATCGTCACTTACTTTGTGTCCACCCGCCAGCAAGTGAAGAGTTTGGATGCTCTGCTGCAAGAGCACGCGGATATTCTTAAAGGCATCGGCGAGATATACGACGGCATCGCTGGCAAAGCCAAGAATGCCTTTTCGCCGACCGCGACTTCGTTGCGCCTGCAGTCGTCTGCCACGCGCGCCGAGCTTCAGATTCAGATGGCGAACCAGATGCCGGACCTTGTCGGCGCCATGGGTTTCCAAAGCGGAATCGGTCGCGGGACGGGTAGCCGATTTGACATCAGAAGGCAGTTTGCGCCGTTCTCCGACGCGATTACCTATCTCCGGGAAACGGCGGCCAAGGGAACACCGGATATTCTGGGATTCCGGAAAATGGTCGAGGACCGTTGGTCGCTCGATCCGAATAATTCAGCGCTGACCATAGCAGCGGGAAAACTGCTTGAGCTGACGAAGGACGCACAGGCTGGCGCCATCGCGTTGGGGCAGCTGAAGATCGCACAGGATCAGTTGGCCAATAGCCTTGGTCCGGGCGGTATCCCGCTTCGGCGCGGCGAGCTCAGCACCGAAGACACCGGCTCCTACAGCCAGTATCTGGCTGCGCAGAAGGTCGAGATCGCACGTCAGCAGCAGGCTTTCGACGCGCAGCGGATGGCGATCTACGCTCGCTCGCCGTCGCAGATCGCGGCCGCCGCCCGTGCCGCTGCCGCGTCACAGTATAATAATGATGAGGACCCCGACGCCCGAACCCGCCGCATCGACCAGGCTGGACAGCTCGCATACCTGCAGTCACAGCATCAGATCGTGGAGGCGCAGAACGATCGCGTGCGTTCGACGGTAACGTTGCTCGACCAGATGCGCCGCGAAAACGACCTGATCGGCAAAAACGCCGGCGAGGTCGCAGCCGCGCAATTTGCCCACCAGCGGCTCATGGAGATCCGCGACGAGGCTATCCGCAACGGCATCACCAACGAGCAGGAATTCCAGCGGGTCTTCGGCAAGGAGATCGCCCTGATCGGGGAGGCTGCCGCCAAGGTGAAGGAGTATGCCGAGGCATCGGCGCGCGCGCACCTGAAGGACGATCTCGGCTTCGACGCCGCGCAGCTCGGCCGCTCGCCGATCGAGCAGCGCGTGGCCAGCACCATGCGCCAGTATGGCTTGGGCAACGATCTTAACGGTCCCGATGCGGCGATCATCCGCACGAACGAGCGGCTGAAGCAGCAGGTCGATATCTGGAAGGATATCCGCAAGTCGGGAATGGACGCCTACAGCGACATTTTCGACCTTGCCTTCGACGGCTTCGACAACTGGAAGGATCGGCTCAGCGATATCGCTAAAGACATGGCGAAGAACCTCTTTGACATGTCGGTCAAGAACCCGTTTTTGAACCGCCAGTACGGCGCCGACCTTCCGACGCTCGATCAGGCTGGCGGCCTCGGCGGCTGGATCAATACCTTACTCGGGGGTTCCCCGAACCCAGCCGCCGGGCTTGGCCAGCTCGGCACCATGGCGAACCCGATGTATGTGGTGCCTGTCGGCGGCCTTGGCGGCGATGGGGGTATCGTAGGTGATGTCACCCGGCTGTTGTCCGGGGCGAACGACAATGGCGCCGGGACTGCGGCCAAGACGGTAGCGTCGCTGGTTCCGGGCGGCGGCGCCCTGGCGTCCGCCGCCGGTCAGGCGCTGTCCTTCGTCGGCAACTACAAGCAGGGCGTCGATAATCGCCTTACCGATATCCTGTCGGAAGCCTCGCAGCGGTTCGGTGGCTTCGGCGTTTCCGCATTTTCCGGTCGCCGCCCCGGCGATCCGCGATTCCACGGCCAGGGCCTCGCCACCGACGTCCGGCTTACCGATCTCGCCAGCGGCAAGGCGCTTGCCAATTACCAGGACCCGTCGACCTTCAGGACCTATGAGCAGTTCGCCCAGGTCGCTCGGCAGGTCCAGATGGAGAAATACCCGGAGCTGGCGGACCAGTTTCGCTGGGGCGGCTACTTTTCCGGCGGACGCGGTAAGTACGGCGCCATGGATCAGATGCATTTCGACCTCGGCGGCGGCAAGGTCGGCATGGCTGGTGGCTCGTGGGCCAACGGGCTCACGCCCGCCCAGCGGGCACTGTTTCCCGGCGTCGAAAGCCTCGGCATGGGCGCCAATAAGGCGGTCGCTGCCCTCGGTCGCCTCGATGTCACAACGACGGCCGCGACGCAGAACCTAGGACAGTTCGGCTCCGGATTGGGCCAGTTCGGCCAGAACCTCGCCAAATCGGTTTCCCAGGCATCGGGCGGCGGCAGTTCGGGTGGTGGCTTCTTCGGCATGCTTGCCAGTCCGTTCGGCGGCGGACAGACCAGGTTTGCCGGCGATATCCTGTCGGGAGCCCGCGTCGGCCTCTTCGACGTCGGTGGTGCCACCGGCGGCAGCGATCCACGGCGCGTCGCCGGCCTCGTTCACGAGAAAGAGTACGTTCTCGACGAACCGGTCGTTCGCGCGCTCGGCGTGCCGTTCCTGGACCGCATGCGGGCGGCGGCAAAGAGCGGGCGCGGCTTCGCCGTCGGCGGTTATGGGGGCGGCAGTGCCCCGGCCGGCTCGCCGGGCGCGGCCTGGACGTCGTCCCCAAAGATCGAGCGGCATTATCACGACATGGCCGGCATCGATATCCGCGAGGAGCAGTCCGACGACGGCACCGGTGGCATGCGGGAGGACATCTACATCGAGCGGCGTGTGGCCGCGGCTACGACCAGGCGCGGCAGCGCCGCCAACAAGGCGCTCGTCGCCATGGGCGTTAATCGGCCCCAAAAGGTGCGTTGATGGCCATTCCCGTTTACCCCTCCGAACTGCCGCGGCCATTGCGCGATCCTTACAAAATTGCGCACGGCGAGGGACGCTATCGGTCGAAGAACGACGCAGGCCCAGGCAATGTGCGCGGCCGGTTTTCATCCGTCGTCGACACGGTGAGCTATTCGACGATCTTGCGAACGACCCAGCTCGGCCGGTTCCAGTGGTTCCATAGTCAGGAGACCAAGCGCGGTGCGCTGCCCTTCCTGATGACCAACTGGGGCGAAGACGGGCTGGTTTGGCTCGACGAGAATGAAGATATACTGCTGTTCGAGGACGGCGCGCCGATCGCGGCCACGGAAACGTGGCTGGTGCTTTTCGACGGGTTGCCGGTCATCACGCCGCGCGCGATCGACTGGACCGTCACCTTTACGTTGTCGGTGATGCCATGAGCCGGCCGATCTCGCTCAATGCGCTTCGGCAGGTCGATGCGCTGGCATCCGACGACGTCGACGTGTTCCTGGTCATCCTCGATCACCCTGACCTGGTGGATGGGCCGCTACGGATATCGTCCGATCTGGCCGTCCGATTGAGCGCGGAGCCGCTGACGTATGGCACGCTCTCCCGCTTCGGCAACGATGATCTACCGGCCGGACCTGAAAAGGTAACGCCGAAGCGCTTCTATTACACCGGCATGCTGGTCATCCCGCCGGACGACGAGGAAGATACCGAACCGACGTCGCGGTTGGTTCTCGATGTCCTGGACAGTGACATCGTCGGCGTCCTGACGTCGACCACGGTGCCCGCAAAAGCCCGCATCGCCGTCGTCAAGGCGTCGACTCCTGACCTTGTGGAATTGGAAACGTCCGGCCTTCAGCTGAAGAACACAAGCGGCGATTGGGGCCAGATCGTCCTGCAATTCAGCATGGAGGACCTCTACGACGAGCCGTTTCCGGCCGTCAGGATGACCAAAGAGCGCTTTCCGGGGCTGCATCGATGAGGTGGGTGGCTCCATACGTCGGCATCCCCGATCTCGCCAAGGGCCGCACGCGTGACGGCGCCGATTGCTGGGGACTGGCCATGCTGGTCTATCGCGAGGAGCTCGGCATCGATCTGCCGGACCATGCGGCCGAGTACCTGGACGATCGCGACGCCGCCGAGATCGCCGCGATCGCCGGCCGCGAGAAGGTGGCGGGGCGTTGGCAAAAAGTAGAGGAGCCGCGCCTCTTCGACCTCCTGCTGTTCACAGTCGGCGGCCATGACAGCCACGTCGGCATCTATGTCGCCCCCGGCCAGATGTTGCACACCATCAAGGGCGATTACGCCAAGATCGGCCGCTACGATATCGCGCCCTGGCGCGGCCGCTTCGTCGGCGCCTACCGCTGGGTCGGCGACGACAGCGTTAGAGTTTCGGCGGAGCCGGCACCGCCGCCGGTCGCCGGCTCGCGCGTCGTCGTAGCGCCCTATGCGATGGACATCGACCGGCGCCGCGAGGAGATCATCGTTCCGGCTGGCCTGACCGTCGCCGAGATCGTCGCCATGGTGCTGCCGGACTTGCCTGAGACGGCGCTGCCGCGCGTGCGGGTGACGCTTGTCTCGGTTAAAGGGACGGCCGTCATTCCACTGTGGAATTGGCGGTTGGTCCGCCCGTATCCGTCGACCAGCGTCGTCATCACCATCGGTCACGGTGCCGGGGCGCTGACCCTGCTTGTACAGATGGCGGCGACCGCGATCTCCAACAGCCTCGGCGGCGCGCTCGCCGGCACGCTCGGCCTCTCGGCCGGCGCCTGGTCCACCATCATTGGCTTCGGCATCACCGCGATCGGCGGGGTGCTCATCAACGCCCTGTTTCAGCCCAAAAAGCAAAAACAGGAAAAGGACAGCTTCGTCATCGACGGCTGGCAGAACGAGTACCGTCAGGACGAACCGGTGCCGGTCCCGTTCGGCGAAATCCGCCACTCGCCGCCGTTCGCCGCAGCCTCCTACATAGAGGTGGTCGGAGACATCCTTTATAACCGCGCCGTCTTCTGCCACGGCCTCGGCCAGCTCGATCTGTGGGATCACAAGATCGGCGATACGTCGATCGACGACTACGACGAATTCCAGATCGAGCATCGCGGCGCGGTCGGCCATCCGGACAGCTCCGAGCCGTTCAGCCTCTACACCCAGCAGGTTATTGAGGATTCGATCGGCACCGAACTCGTCTGGCAGTACGAGCGCGACGACGCCGGCAATCAGCTCGACACGATGGACCCCAAAAAGCCGGTCAAGCGCTCGACCGGCCACAACGCCACGCACGCCGTCATCATCCTTCAGTTTCCGCAGGGCCTCGGCTGGATTTCGGGAAACGGCAACAAAAAATCGCAAGGCATCAACATCTCCATGCGCATCCGCAAGGCGGGGACGGACGTGTGGATCGCGCAGCCCGATATCGACTTCACCGCCAAAAAATTCGCCGGCTTCTACCGTGCCATCCGCGTCGACTTTCCGGAGCGCGCCGCCTGGGAGATCGAACTCACCCGCAACACGCTCTCCGAGGCTAAGGACGACGCGAAGGAGACGATGGCGCTCACCTGCACCTGGGCGGTGCTTCAGACCTTCCGGCCGGAGTACCCGTTTAATACGTCCGTGCCGCTCTGCCTCACCGCCATGCGTGTCAAGGCGACCTACCAAATGAATGGCCAGGTGCAGACGTACAACTGCATGACGCGGCGGGTGACGGACGATTTCGGCAAGGGCTGGCCGACCGACCAGCCGCGCAATCCGGCGACCTCGGCGCTCTTCGCGCTGCTCGGCCCCGGCCTCTATCGTCCGGAGGCGTCCGCCCGTATCGACTGGGCGAAGTTTATCGAGTGGCGCGATTTCTGCGCCGCCAAGGGCCTCAAGTTCGACCTGGTCGTAGAGGGGCGCCAGTCGCTCGGCGATACCCTCAAGATGATCGGTGCGGCCGGCCGCGCCTCGGTCTATTTCGACGGCTCGCGCTGGACCGTCATCATCGACAAGCCGCGCGAGACGCCGATCGATGTCATCACGCCGCGCAACGCCTCCAACGTCACGTTCGAGGTCGCCTATGCCGAGCTGCCGGATGCACTCCGGATCAAGTTCCAGGACGCGCAGAACGACTATCAGCCGGCCGAGCGCATCGTGCGCCGTCCCGGCCTGGTCGGCCCCGTCATGACGACGGAAGCGATGGAAATGCCGGGCAAAACCGATCCGGCCGAGATCTACCGCGAGGCCATCCGTCGCTTCTACGAGCTGCAATATCGGAACGTCGTCTATCGCGCGACACAAGACGGCATCGCCCGCTCGGCAACGCGCGGCGACCTCGTGCTTGCCTCCAAGGACATCCTGCGGCGGACCATGGCCTCCGGCCGCGTCAAGCGGGTGCGAGACAACGTCGTCGAAGTGGACGAGCTGTGGACCATGCGGGCCGGCACCGCCTATGCGGTCGGTTTTCGCGTATTGCCGGCCACCGAGGCGGAGGCGGCGGCAAACCCGCTCGGCCAGCATATGGTGCGGCGCGTCGTGGGCTTCGACGGGGAGACGCGCGCGGTCGTGCTGGACGGCGAGGGCCTGACGCCGGAGCCCGGCGCCATCATCATGCTCGGCGAGTATGGATCGGAGAGCATCCCGCTCATCCTGACGGGCATCCAGCGCCGCGAGGACGGCGGCTCCGACCTGACGCTCCTGCCGGCCGCCCCGCAGATCGACGAACTGACCGACGCGGCAGTCATCCCGGCATGGGACGGCAAGGTGGGCGAGGTCGCCGACCTGTCGGGCATCCAGCCCTCGGCGCCGCGTATCGTGTGGGTGCGCAAGGACGCCGGGACCGGCAAGACCTATGTGCGGCTGGAGCAGGCGACCGGCGACGTCGTCGACGTCGCCACCTATACGCTTCGCCATCGCCTTTCCGGCGCCGGTGCCTGGTCGACGGCGACTTCGACGGCGGCGAGCGCCATGGTCGAGCTGGCCGGCTACAATGTCGGCGACGCGCTGGAGCTGCAAGCGCAGGCGACCTCCGTTTGGGATACGGTCGGCCTGTGGGGCGCCGTCGTCACGCTGACGCTCGAGGGGACGGTGTTGCCGGCCGCGTTGCCGGCGTCCGCCATCCAGATCGTCGGCAAGCTCGGTCAGGCAGAGATCACGTTCGCCACCGGCCCGGACCCGTACACCGACGCCGTCCGCATCTATCGCGACGGGGTCGCGTTGCCGGCCACGGTGCCGGTGTCGCCGAACGGGACCTTCGGCCGAATCGACGGCGATTCGACGCGCACCGATCTGATCCACAACGGCACTTTTGAATCCAGTTCGTGGTGGGCGTTAGGGGCCGGCTGGTCGGTGGCCGGCGGCGTCGCCACACATGCGGCCGGGACGGCATCCGATCTCTACCAGACGGTGCCGATGACGGCCGGCAAGGCCTATCGCGGCGCGGCGACCGTCTCGGGTCGATCGGCAGGCTCCATCACTGCCAAGCTCCACGGCGCGGCCACGGTGTCGGCGCCGGCGGTGACCGCCAATGGCCGCTTTCTGTTCCGCATCGTCGCCGGCACGACGCCGGTCAACCTGATGTTCTCGGCCGACGCCGCCTTCAACGGCTCGCTGGACGACGTCGTGCTCTACGAGGAGACGGCCGCATGCCTCTCCCAGGGCGACCACACGTACAAGCTCGAACCGCTCAACGAGGACGGCCAGGCCGGCCCGCAGAGCGCGGATATCACCGTAACCGTCATCTAGCTGGAGCCTCACCATGACCATAGGCATACGCGCAGTCGACAAGGAGCCGCTGTCCGCCGTCGATTATCTGTTCGGCATGACGACGGTCGACGGCCAGCGCGTCGGCCCGCGCCCGCTCTCCATCGCCAATGCGGCCCAGGCCCTCCTCAGCTCGACCTCCTTCATGTCGCTACGTTCCCGCATCGCCAACCTCGAGGAAGGGCTGACCGAGGTCGAGGCGATCGCGGCGAGCCGGATGGACAGGCAGATCGAGGTGGCGGTGGCGGCGACGACCAACATCACCCTGTCGGGCGAGCAGACCCTCGACACGACGGTGACGACGTCTGCTTCAACGGTGCTCGTGCCGGCGCAGATCGATGAATCCCAGAACGGGGTGTATGTCACGGGCGCAGGCCCCTGGACGCGTCATCCCGACGCCGACTCGGTCGCCGAGCTCGTCGGCCTGGCCGTCTATGTCGCCGGCGGCACAAAATGGGGCCAGACGACATGGATGTGCACTGCCGACGCGGCGAGCACCACCTATCCGTTCATCGTCCTTGGCGCCGGCGCGCGGCCGTCAAAGATGTTGGGCGGCACCAAGAACCTCTTCAACTATCTGGCGGTGGTCGAGGGGTCGGAGGTCTATCCGACCGGCGAGATTTTCGACGAGGCCGATTCGGCGATCTCGGAGATGATCTATGTCGGCGCCCACGCGACCCTGACCATTCGCGGCCTGCAATCGGGATCGACGGCAGGACCGTGGGGGCGGTGGCTGGCCGCCGACAAGACGACGGTCGTCGATACCGTCAATCTGCTCGCGGCGATGACGGCGCCGCTGGTGATCCTGCGGCCGGCGTCCGCCAGATGGTTTCAATTTTCGCCCAGGCAGCGGAACCCTAACGCCCCGAGCTACGGCATCCAGCTCGAATACGGCACCTTCGCGACCGCCGCCGAAAACTACACCGAGCGGGTCGTGGCGATCGACGGCATTCCGACGCCGATCCCGGTCTCGCCGGCTGTGGCGATCGCGGGCGATTCGATCGCGCAGACGGCGACGGTCGACATGTACGGAAGCTATACGCCCGGCCCCCGGAACAACTGGCCGAACTATGCGATGGCGGAGCTCGGCATCGAGGACTGGTACAACTACGCCACGGCGGGCGCGTCCTTCCGCGAGTACGACGGCCAGGACGACATGCAGAAGATATCCAACCAGATATCCCGCCTATACGCGGACGGTCGGCAGGCCAACATCTTCATCCTGGCGGCCGGCACGAACGATTATGCGACGGGCCTGCCGGACCTCGGCAATTATGCCACCGCCATGAGCAAGACCACGCGCGAAACGCTCGACCGATCCAAGACGCTCGAAGCGGCGCGCTGGGCGATGTGGACGATCAACATACACTGGCCCAACGCCCGGCGTCTCTGCATGTTGCCTATCCAGCGCGCCGATATCGAGCCGACCCTGATGCAGCCTCTCGCCGACGGGCTGAGCGCGATTGCCAGGCGTTACGGCTTCGAGGTCGCCGACGGCGCGGCCGAAGCTGGGATTGTCAAGGACTTCGAGGTTTGGGACCCCGATGGGACGATCGGCCCTGGCCGCGACCTGTCGGACGGGCTGCACCCGTACGGGCCTGGCCACGTCAAAATCTCGGGCATGGTGGTCCCCTACATCCGGCGCTGGGTGGCGCTGACGTAACGAGACGGACGGCCGGAGCTCGCGCTCCGGACGGCGGGCCAGCCTGGACAGCAACAACCCGCCCGACAGCGATCAGAGATAACCGTCGCGTCCGGCCCTTTCGGGCGGCTGGACTGTGACCGATTCTCGCAGAGCCTTAAATGACCTTTGAAGCGCCTTTCACACCCATTGATCCCGTTCGCCCGCCGGCGGGCTATATCGGCGGCAAGCGGCGGCTCGCCGCAAAGCTGATCGCCGGCATAGAGGCGGTTCCGCACCGCACCTTCGCGGAGGTCTTCGTTGGCATGGGCGGCATCTTCTTCCGGCGCCGGCTGCGCCCTGTTTCCGAGGTCATCAACGACCGCAACGGCGAGGTTGCCAACCTCTTTCGGATACTCCAGCGCCACTACCCCCAGTTCATCGACACGCTGCGCTGGCAGCTCAGCGGCCGCAAAGAGTTCGACCGGCTTAAGGTTAGCGATCCAGCGACATTGACTGACCTGGAGCGCGCCGGCCGTTTTCTCTACCTCCAGCGCCTCGCCTTCGGCGGCAAGGTCAATGGCCAGCACTTCGGCGTCGACGTCGGCGCCTCGGCCGGCTTCAATCTGTCCCGGCTGGAGCCGCTGCTGGCCGACATCTACGACCGCCTCTCCGGCGTCACGATAGAGCGCCTTGACTGGATCGCCTTCATCGACCGCTACGATCGCCCGGACACGCTCTTCTACCTCGATCCGCCCTATTGGGGCTCGGAGGGCTACTACGGCCGCGAGCTGTTCGACCGCGCCCAATTTGCCATCATGGCCGAGCGCCTCGGTTACCTGAAGGGGCGGTTTATCCTGTCCATTAACGACGTACCCGAGATCCGCGAGATATTTGCGGCCTTCGCCATGGAGCACGTCGAGCTGCACTACGGCGCCGGCGGCGGCGCGCGGCCGGCAGAGGAATTGATCGTGAGGTCAGGGTGACGTTCGTCGAGCGCGCTTGCCTGTGCGCGCCCGGCGTGCTCTTTGAGAATCGCTGGGGCCTTCAGTTGATGGAGGCAGTTTTGAGCCACAATCCGAAAAGGCCCGAGGGGCTCGATAGCGCGGCTGCGGCGAAGATCGCGGGCGAAGTCGATCGACGGCGGCCGGAGCCGGCGCCAAACCGCCGCTGGCGAGACCTGTTCGAGCTGGCGTGCTGGATTTCAGGGCGCGCCAACGCAGGCAAGCGGGTGATCCTGACGCCGGCGACAGCAGCGATTGTCGCCTCAAGGTTGGTCGCAGAGCAGTCAAAGCCGACGCGTGACGAGGTAGCGTTGATGATCTGTCGGCGTCGTGAAACGGAGCGCTGCGAGGAGCCGTGCTACGACTGCCGCGGGCGGGCGAATATCGTGGTGTCGGCATATGGCTGCCGGCTTGATAGCCCGAGGCCGCACACGGGCTGATGGCGGTGGTTTAGGAGGCCCGGCGCGCAAAAAGTTGGTGCCAAGTGAACTTGCGTTTTTGTGCCAAGTGAATTTGCGCGCTACACCAGGTCGAGTTCCAGGAGCACCATGAAGACCTGGGCGGGATGCAGGCCGGTATGGCGGATGATCTCGTCGACCGCCACCGGAACCGGTCCCAGCGCCTCGACAATGCGCGCGCGGTCGTCTTCGCCGGGCGGCGCCGTTGCCGAGAAATCCGGCGACTCCTTCAGCGGGCCGAAGGACGGCGCGGGCAGGCCGGCCAACGGCGCCAGTGCGTCCATGACATCGGCAGCCTCGGTGACGAGAATGGCGCCGTCCTTCAGCAAACCGTTGGTGCCGCCGGCGCGCGGATCGAGCGGCGAACCCGGCACGGCGAATACCAGCCGTCCCATCTCGCCGGCGAGGCGCGCGCTGATGAGCGAGCCGGACCGCTGCGCCGCCTCGACCACGACCAGCCCGAGCGCCATACCGGCGACGATGCGGTTGCGGCGCGGGAAATCCTGCGCGCGCGGCTGCCACCCGAACGGCATTTCCGAAAGGATGGCGCCGCCACGTTCGGCGATCTCCTCGCACAGACCGATATTTTCCGCGGGGTAGGGCTGGTCCAGACCTCCGGCCAGCACGCCGACTGTTCCGCTTGCCAGACTGCCTTGGTGTGCGGCGGTATCGATGCCGCGCGCCAGCCCGGAGACGATGCCGTAGCCCCTGGCGCCGAGTTCGGCAGCCAGCGTGCGCGCCATCTTGATGCCGGCAAGCGAGGCATTGCGGGCGCCGACGATGGCGACGGCCGGCAGGCGGAACACCGTGCCCTGCCCCTTGATCGCCAGCAGCGGCGGCGGATGTTCCATGCCGCGCAGCAGCGGCGGATAGTCCGGCTCGCCGACGGCCACGAAGCGGGCACCGGCCTTGCGCGCAGCTTCCATCTCCGTTTCCGCTTCGGCGAGCGAGGGAATGCGCTGGATACGCGCCGCGCCGCCGGAGATCGCCAGTTCAGGCAACATTTCCAGTGCGATTTCGGCCGAACCGAAGCGGTTGACGAGATCCCGAAAAGACGCCGGCCCGACATTGGGCGTACGGATGAGGCGAAGCCAGGCAAGCCGCTGCCGGTCGCTGAGGCGCGGACCGGCGGGGACGTTCATCCCTTGGCTCCGATCCTGCCTTCCGTGCCGGCCATCAGCCGCTCGATATTGGCGCGGTGGCGATAGAACACCAGGGCGCTCATGATCAGGAAAGCGACGGCGAACTCGCCTTGCCCCGTCAGGTAAAGCACCACCGGCACGACGACGCAGGCGGAAAGTGCTGCCAGCGAGGAAAAGCGGAAGATCAGCGCCATGATCAGCCAGACGGCGGCGAAGACCAGCGCGATATTCCAGGCGAGGCCGATCAGCACGCCGAGATAGGTGGCGACGCCCTTGCCGCCCTTGAAGCCCAGCCAGACCGGGAAAAGATGGCCGACGAAAGCGCCGAAGCCGGCGAGTGCGCCGGTTTCCGGCCCGTAGCGCACGGCGACCAGCGCCGGGATCGTGCCCTTGAGCGCGTCGAGAACCAGAGTGGCGGCGGCGAGGCCTTTGTTGCCGGTACGCAGCACGTTGGTGGCGCCGATGTTGCCCGAGCCAATGGCGCGTACGTCGCCCAGGCCGGCAGCGCGGGTCAGCAGCAGGCCGAAGGGGATCGAGCCGCACACATAGCCGGCGATGAGTGCCACGATTGGAAACAGCGTCATTCTTCCCCCATTTCCCGCCGCCGGTGGCGCTGGTTGGGTTTCCCCCGTTTCCTGCCGCCGCCGGTGGCGGTCAGGCGGAAAACACTGTGCGGCCCGCAACCAGTGTTTGCAAGACCTTGCCTTGCAGCCGCGCGCCTTCGAAACAGGTGTTTTTGGAACGCGAGCGGATGCCGGATTCGCTGACGATCCAAGGCTCGTCCAGGTCGACGACGATCAGGTCCGCCGGCGCGCCGGGCGCCAGCCGCCCGCCGGGCAAGCCGAACAGCTTTGCCGGCGCGGTGGACAGCGTTTCGACCAGCCGAAGCAGGGAAAGGTCTTCATTGTGATAAAGCCGCAGCGCCACCGAAAGCAGCGTTTCCAGCCCGATCGCGCCGGCCGCCGCATCGGCGAAGGGCAGGCGCTTGGTGTCGACGTCCTGCGGATCGTGCGAGGAGACGACCACGTCCGCCGTGCCGTCGCGCAGTGCCTCGATCATCGCCAGCCGATCTTCTTCGGCGCGCAGCGGCGGCATCAGGCGAAAGAAGGTGCGATATTCGCCGACGTCGTTCTCGTTGAGCGCGAGGTTGTGGATCGCCACACCGGCCGTCACGCTGGCGCCGTCGCTTTTGGCGCGGCGCACGGCATTCGCCGCTGCCTCGGTGGAAATCTTGGCGGCGTGGTAGGCGCCGCGCGTCAGCCGCGCCAGCGCCAGGTCGCGCTCCAGCGGAATCGTCTCCGCCTCGCGCGGAATACCGGGCAGGCCGAGCCAGCTTGCGTAAAGCCCCTCGTTCATCACGCCGGCGCCGCCGAGGTCGGCGTCCTGCGTCTCATGCGCGATGACGGCGCCGAAGTCGCGCGCATAAGTCAGCGCCCGGCGCATCACCAGCGAACTGGCGATGGTGTGGCGGCCGTCGGTGAAGGCGACGGCACCCGCCTCGCGCAGCAGGCCGAATTCGGTCATCTCGCGCCCGGCAAGCCTGCGGGTGACGGCCGCCGCCGGAAAGACGTTGACCGAGGCCGTGTCGCGTGCCGTGCGCAATACGAACTCGACCAGCGCCACGTCGTCGATCACCGGATCGGTGTCCGGCATCATGACGAGAGACGTGACGCCGCCGGCAGCGGCCGCGACGCTGGCCGAAGCGATCGTTTCGCGATGTTCGGCACCGGGCTCGCCGATGAAGACCCGAGAATCGACCAAACCCGGAAGGATCGCCTTGCCGGCGCAGTCGATGACCGTCGCGCCTTCCGGTCTTCCCTGATTGAGCGCTGCCTTGCCCGCCGCCGCGATCTTCTTCCCGTCGACGACGACGGTACCGATCTCATCGATGCCGCGCGACGGATCGACGACACGGGCGCGCTCGAAAACGGTGATCGTCATGCCGCCCGTCCTTCGTTCCGCCTTGGGTCGAGCAGGGCTTCCATCACCGCCATGCGCACGGCCACCCCCATCTCGACCTGCTCCTGGATGACGCTTTGCGGCCCGTCGGCAATCTCGGAGGCGATCTCGACGCCGCGGTTCATCGGGCCGGGGTGCATGACCAACGCATCTGGCTTGGCGGCCTTCAGTTTTGCGGCATCGAGGCCGAAATAGCGGAAATATTCGCGTATGGACGGGACGAAGGCACCCTCCATGCGCTCGCGCTGCAAGCGCAACATCATCACCACATCGGCGTCCTTCAGGCCCTCGGCCATGGAGCGATGGACGATGACGCCCATCTTCTCGATACCCGACGGCAGCAGAGTGGAAGGCGCCACGACGCGCACCTGCGCGCCCAGCGCGTTCAAAAGGATGATGTTGGAGCGGGCGACACGCGAATGCAGTATATCGCCGCAGATCGCCACGATCAGCTTCGACAGCGGCCCCTTGGCACGGCGGATGGTCAGCGCGTCGAGCAGCGCCTGCGTCGGGTGCTCATGCGTGCCGTCGCCGGCATTCACCACCGAGCAGCCGACCTTCTGGGCGAGCAGGGCGGCGGCCCCGGCAAACTGATGGCGGATGACGAGGATATCCGGCCGCATGGCGTTGAGCGTCATGGCGGTGTCGATCAGCGTCTCGCCCTTCTTCACGGAGGAGCTTGCCACCGCCATGTTCATGACGTCGGCGCCAAGGCGCTTGCCCGCCAGTTCGAAGGACGATTGCGTGCGCGTCGAGGCTTCGTAGAACAGGTTGATCTGCGTGCGGCCGCGCAGCGCCGTCGTCTTCTTCTCCGACTGGCGCGAAATGGCCACCGCGCGGTCGGCGCGTTCCAGCAAAAGTTCGATGTCAGGAGGAGAAAGCCCGCTGATGCCGAGCAGATGGCGGTGCGGGAAAAGCGGCAGAGGCGAAGCGTCGATCATCTCAAAGCGCTGCTATATTGTGCGGGGCGTGGCATCGCAAGCGCCGACACGGGATAGCGTGGCTTTCCACCGGTATTTTCGTCGCGCCCGCGCCGGGCCTCCGCTATAACCCGGCAACCGCGGCGGATTCGCGGGTCCGGCGGCACAGACAAAGGACGAGGCGTGACAGACGAGGTATCGAACCAGTCCCCACCGCTGACCGGCGGCAATGCCTGGCGCTGCGATCCGCTGCTGATCCAGCTTGCCGAGCGGTTTTCCGAACCCGTGCGCAAGGACCTCGACGGGCTCGGACGCTTCGTGCTGACGCAGGAGGCGCAGGACCTGGCGCGGCTCGCCAACACCGACACGCCGGTGCTGCGCACGCACGACCGGCAGGGCCGGCGCATCGACCTTGTCGAATATCATCCGGCCTACCACGCCCTGATGCGGCGCTCGGTGGCGATCGGCCTGCATTCCTCCGTATGGGAGAACGGCGAGGCCGAGACCGGCCGGCGCCACCAGGTGCGGGCGGCGCGCTTCTATCTCATGGCCCAGCTCGAGGCCGGGCATCTGTGCCCGATCACCATGACCAGCGCATCGCTCGCCGCACTGATGGGCAATCCGAAGCTGTTTCGGGAATGGGCGCCGCGCGTGACGACGCGCAAATACGACCAGAGCCAGAAGCCGCCGGTCGAAAAGACCGGGCTGACGCTTGGCATGGGCATGACGGAAAAGCAGGGCGGCACGGACGTGCGCGCCAACACGACCAAGGCCGAGCGCGCCGGCTCCAGCGGCTTCTATCGCATCAGCGGCCATAAATGGTTCATGTCGGCGCCGATGTCGGACGCTTTCCTGGTGCTGGCGCAAGCGGCCGAGGGCCTGTCCTGTTTCATGGTGCCACGCATCCTCGGCGACGGCTCCGGAAACGGTTTCCGCTTCCAGCGGCTGAAGGACAAGCTCGGCAATCGCTCCAACGCTTCCTCGGAAGTGGAGTTCGACGGCGCCATCGGCGAAATGGTGGGCGACCCCGGCGCCGGCGTGAAGACGATCATGGACATGGTGACGCTGACTCGGCTCGACTGCGCCGTGGCCTCGTCAGCCCTCATGCGGGCCGGGCTTGCCGAGGCGGTCAACCATACGCGCCACCGCAAGGTGTTCGGCACGAACCTGATCGACCAGCCGCTGATGCAGCGGGTGCTGGCCGACATGGCGCTGGACGTCGCGGCCGCGACCGCGCTGTCGTTTCGGCTGGCGCGCTCCTTCGACGATGCGGCAAGCGACCGGGGCGAAGCAGCCTTCGCGCGGGCCATGACGCCGGTGGTCAAATACTGGGTGTGCAAGATGGCGCCGCCGCTGCTCTACGAGGCGATGGAGTGCCTGGGCGGCAACGGCTATGTCGAGGAAGCGCCGCTGGCGCGCTACTATCGCGAAGCGCCCGTCAATGCGATCTGGGAAGGGTCCGGCAACGTCATGGCGCTCGACGTGCTGCGCGTTCTGGCGCGGGCGCCGGGCTTGTTCGAGGAAGTCCTGGCCGGCATCGACCGCGACCTCGGCGCAAGCGGGCGCGGCACCATCGGCGTGCTCAAGGCGGCCATGCAGGTGGCAGCCACCGACGAGGGTTCGGCACGGCTGCTCACCGAACAACTGGCGCTGGCTGCGGCCGCCGCGGAACTCAGGCGGCTGGGGGCAGGGCGCATCGCCGACGCTTTCGTCGAGACGCGGCTGGCAGGCCAATGGCGCACCACCTACGGCATGCTCGATTCGCGCCATGACGCGCGCCTGATCCTCGACACGCTCTATCCGGCAAGCTGACCGCGATAGGACCGGGCCGAAACACCCGCACAAGCCCCCCGATGCGGCGGTGTCGAGCAGCCTGTGAACAGCCGTTAACCTTAACAAATGGTTTCCGTTGCCGGCGAAGGCCGCCGGAGCCAATTTGTCGTTAACGAGCGGGATCATCATGCGCCATCTCCTGACTTCATTCCTGGCCTTGCATTGGGCGGTGGTTTTCGCCCTGCTGGCGTTCGTGTGCATCGGCAGCGCCGGAATGCAGGACATTCTGGCGAGCATCGGCACCGGGCATCACGGAACCGGAACCGTACGCTTCGACGGAGCGATGGTGACGGCGCCGCTCGCCTCCGCCTTCCTGATCGTGGCGGCGCTTTTTTGCTGGGCGCTGATCGAAACCTTCCTCGGAGAGAGGACGGACAGTGCGGAAGGCGTCTTCAAGATCGCCTTCATCGCGGCCGGGGGCGTTTACCTGTCGGTGCTGGTGTACGGCACCACGCAGGGCATCGGCGGGCTTTTCCTTCCGTCGGCCGCCCAACTGGCGGCGCTGGCGGTTTCCTATCTGGTGATCGTGGGCGAGCGCCTGATGTCGCCTCACGCCAAGGGTTCGACGGCGCTTGCGAGCCGAGGCGCCGCGCGCGTCATGGCCAAGGGCGCGGCCCACGCCTCGCTGCTGTCGCGCATATCCGGCCGTACGGATTCGGGGGCGCAATCATGATGCGCACGCTGCTGACCCTCTGGGCGCTGCCGCTGGTGCTGTTCTGGGGCTGGTACTTCCTGTCCCTCAACGACATCAATTTCGGCTATCTGATCCTCAGCCGGCAACTGCACGACTTCGTCTTCCAGCTCTACGGGAACATGCTCGGCATGGACCCGAAAGAGATTCCGCCTTTGATCGCCAGGGCGTGCATGTTCGATTCGCTCCTCGTCGCGGCGATCTGGGCTTTTCGCCGCCGCCGCACGATTGCCGGCTGGCTCAAGGCTGTCCAGGCACGCTGGACCTCGCATTCAACGCACGAAGCCGGTCCAAGGCTCCCTGCAGAATAAAGGCCGCCGCCGCCGAATCGATCTTACCGGCGCGCTTGGCGCGGGAAAAATCCATTTCGATCAACGTCCGCTCGGCCGCCACCGTGGACAGCCGCTCGTCCCAGAAGGCGAAGGGCAGGGGACTGAGCGGCGCCATGTTGCGCACGAAGGCGCGCGATTTCTGCGCGCGCGGCCCTTCCGAGCCGTCCATGTTGACGGGCAGGCCGATGACGGCGGCGCCGACATTGTCCTTCTCGAACTGGGCGAGCAGGGCCGCCGCATCCAGCGTGAATTTTTTCCGGAGGATGACCGGGCGCGGATGGGCGAAGGAGAGACGCGCGTCGGAAACAGCGATGCCGATCGTCTTGTCGCCGAGGTCCAGCCCCGCCAGCGCCTGCCCCGGCGCGAGACGGCCGGCAATATCCTCGATGGCGATGACGGTCATGCGCGGGGCTTTCCTTTGACTTGGCCTGCCGGCGTTCTATCCTTCGAGGCGACAGAAATCGAGGAGACGTCCATGAAACTCACCTGGTACGGCCATTCCGCCTTCCGCATCGAGACGGGCAAGGCCAATATCCTCATCGATCCGTATCTGGTCGGCAATCCGTCCTGGCAGGGGGGATGGGAGGGGCCGGCAGAGGGCGTCACGCATGTGCTGTTGACCCACGGCCATGACGACCACATCAGCGGCGCCGTCGAGGTGCTCAAGAAAACCGGCGCGATGCTGGTGGCGAATTTCGAGATCTGCATGTTTCTCGTCGGCAAGGGCGTCAGCGATAAGAAGATCAATCCCGGCAACATCGGTGGCACGGTCGATTGCGGCGACTTCACCACGACATTCGTGCAGGCGCTGCATTCGTCCTCGTCGCAGACCGGCGGCGGCGGCAACACCTATCTCGGCAATCCCGGCGGGCTGGTGCTGCATTTTCCCGACGACGAGACGCTCTATCATATGGGCGACACCGACATCTTCTCCGACATGGCGCTGATCAACGAACTGCACGAGCCTAAGATCGGCATCGTGCCGATCGGCGACCGCTTCACCATGGGCGGCGCGGTGGCGGCGCTTGCCTGCCGGCGCTTCTTCAAGTTCGAGACGGTCGTTCCCTGCCATTTCGGCACGTTCCCGATCATCGACCAGAGCGCCGACAAGTTCGTCGCCGGCATGGAAGGCTCGGGCGTCAAGGTCGCGCTGCCCAAGGTCGGCGGCACGATTTCCCTCTAAGGCGAGGCGCGCCGCGCGTTCGCCCGGTTGCGCGGCGCACGCGCCGCCGCTATAGCCGCAGCCAAGGTTTTCTTTCACTTCCGGGCCACAGCCATGTCAGTCGATGTCCAGACCGTGAAGCGCGTCGCGCGCCTTGCCCGCATTGCGGTGAGCGAGGACGACGCCCAGCGCATGACCGGCGAGTTGAACGCCATCCTCGGCTTCGTCGAGCAACTGAACGAAGTGGACGTGTCCGGCGTCGAGCCGATGACCTCGGTGACGCCGATGGCGATGAAGAAACGCGAGGACGTCGTCACCGACGGCGACAAGGCCGCCGACATCATCGCCAACGCGCCGGCGACCGAAGAGGATTTCTTCCTCGTGCCGAAGGTGGTGGAGTAACGGCCTTGGCGGTGGAGATCGCCATCGAAACCCCGCTTCAGGAGGACGTGCGGACCATGGTCGCGGCGCTCAACGCCACCATGACGCCGCTGACGCCGCGCGAGTTTCAGTTCCAACTCACCGTCGAGCAGATGGCGGAACCGGACGTGACCCTGTTCGTCGCCCGCGAGGCCGATGGCGGCTGCGTCGGCATGGGGGCGCTGAAGGACCACGGCGCAGGGCTCGGCGAGGTCAAGCGCATGTTCACGCAGCCCGAGATCCGCGGCCAGCGCGTCGGCGCCCGCATCCTCGAGCGCATCGAGGCGCTGGCGCGGGGCAGGGAGATGGCGCGGCTGGTGCTGGAGACCGGCGAAGCGCAAGGCTTCGAACCGGCCTGGCGCGTCTACGAACGCGGCGGCTTCACCCGTTGCGGCGCGGTACTCGATTATCCCGATTCCGGTTTTTCCCGGTTCTACGAAAAGAAGCTTGCCTGATGACCGACCTGACCAGACTGACGATCGCCGAAGCGCGGGCCAAGCTGCACGCCAAGGACTTCACGGCAGCCGAGCTGACCGACGCCTATCTCGCGGCCATCGATGCGGCCAATCCCTCGCTCAACGCTTATGTCGCCGTCACCCACGACAAGGCGCGCGCCATGGCCAAGGCTTCCGACGCGAAGCTGGCCAAGGGCGACACCGGCGCGCTGGAGGGCATTCCGCTCGGCATCAAGGACCTGTTCGCCACCGAAGGCGTTCACACCCAGGCGGCGAGCCATGTGCTCGACGGCTTCAAGCCGCGCTATGAATCGACTGTGACAGCGAATCTCTGGGCGGATGGCGCCGTCATGCTGGGCAAGCTCAACATGGACGAGTTCGCTATGGGCTCGTCCAACGAGACGTCCTACTACGGCCCGGTCGTCAATCCGTGGCGCGCCGCCGGCTCCAACAAGCAGCTCGTGCCGGGCGGCTCCTCCGGCGGCTCGGCCGCGGCCGTTTCCGGCTTCCTGTGCGCCGGCGCCACCGCCACCGACACCGGCGGCTCTATCCGCCAGCCGGCGGCGTTCACCGGCACCGTCGGCATCAAGCCGACCTACGGCCGCTGCTCGCGCTGGGGCACAATCGCCTTCGCCTCGTCGCTCGACCAGGCGGGTCCCATCGCCCGCGACGTGCGCGACGCCGCCATCCTTCTGAAATCCATGGCTTCGGTCGATGCCAAGGACACCACCTCGGTCGACCGTCCGGTCCCCGACTACGAGGCGGCGATCGGCCGTCCGGTCAAGGGCATGAAGGTCGGCATCCCGAAGGAATACCGCATGGACGGCATGCCTCAGGAGATCGAGGCGCTGTGGCAGAAGGGCATCGCCTGGCTGAAGGAAGCCGGCGCCGAGATCGTCGATATTTCCTTGCCGCACACGAAATATGCGCTGCCGGCCTACTACATCGTGGCGCCTGCGGAAGCCTCTTCGAACCTCGCCCGCTACGACGGCGTGCGCTATGGCCTGCGCGTGCCGGGCAAGGATATCGTGGAGTTGTACGAGAACACCCGCGCCGCCGGCTTCGGCCGCGAAGTGAAGCGTCGCATCATGATCGGCACCTATGTGCTGTCGGCCGGCTACTACGACGCCTATTACCTTCAAGCGCAGAAGGTGCGCACGCTGATCAAGAAGGATTTCGAGGACGCCTTCCACGCCGGCGTCGATGTCATCCTGACGCCGGCAACCCCTTCGGCCGCCTTCGGCATTGCCGACCAGGACATGAACGCCGACCCGGTGAAAATGTACCTCAACGACATTTTCACGGTAACGGTGAACATGGCCGGCCTGCCGGGCATCGCCGTGCCGGCCGGGCTGGACGCCAACGGCCTGCCGCTCGGCCTGCAACTGATCGGCCGCCCTTTCGACGAGGAAGCGCTGTTCCAGACCGCCCATGTCATCGAACAGGCGGCGGGGCGCTTCCAGCCGCAGGGGTGGTGGTAAACGAAGCGGGCACGTTCGCCCTCAGGGGTATCATAGCGTGTTCTTCTATCTCTCGAAAATCCTCTGGTTCTTCGTCCAGCCGCTCAATCTGGCAATTTTCCTGCTGCTGGCCGGCGGCATCGCGGCGGCGTTCGGACGCCGCAGGCTGGCTATTGCCGGGCCGGTCGCCGCATTTCTCATTCTTGCGCTCGCGGCCTGGACATCGTTCGGCGCCTTGCTGATCAGGCCGCTGGAGGATCGTTTCGGCCGCCCGGCGGTTCCGCCCGAGCAGGTCGCCGGCATCGTCGTGCTGGGCGGCGGCTTCGAGGGCGCGATCAACGCCGTGCGCGGCGGCTATGAGCTGAATTCAAGCGGCGATCGCTTTGTCGAAGCGGCGATCCTTGCACGGCGTTACCCGCAAGCGAAAGTGGTCGTGACCGGCGGCATCGGCACGCTGATCCAGGAAGGAGAAGGGGACGGCGACACCGCGCCGCGCCTGCTGACGGCCCTCGGCGTCGCGCCGGAGCGCCTCGTCATGGAGGACAAGTCGCGCAACACCTACGAGAACGCGGTCTTCACGAAAGCGCTGGTCACGCCGAAACCCGGCGAGACGTGGCTGCTCGTGACTTCCGCTTTCCATATGCCGCGCTCCAAGGCGCTGTTCGACAAGGTCGGTTTCGCCACGGTGCCATGGCCGGTCGACTACCAGACGTCGGGCATCGAAGGCGTCGACTTTTTCACAGACGATGCCGCCAACGCGCTGCGGGTCACGACCGTCGCCGTCCGCGAATGGATCGGCCTGTTCGCCTATTGGCTCACCGGCAGGATCGATTCGCCGTTTCCGGGGCCTGGAACGTCCACGCGGTAACAGCGGTGGCGGCCGCCATGTCGCGCGCTGAGCAGGCAAAGTCGGCCAATGCAGGGCCGGCACAGGCAAAACGGCGGAAAAGATCACACGATCTCCTATATGATTGGTGCGGAATTGTCCGCAGAAGGCAGGCCAGCGTGTTTCTCTCGGTTTTCGACCTGTTCAAGATCGGCATCGGCCCGTCGAGCTCGCACACGATGGGGCCGATGACGGCGGCGCGTCGTTTCCTCGACGAAGTGGCGGGCAACGACTGGCCGCGCCCGGCCGGCGCCGTGGTGGACCGCCTCGGGGCAAGCCTGCACGGGTCGCTCGCCTATACCGGCATCGGCCACGGTTCCGACCGCGCCGTGGTCCTCGGCCTCGCCGGCGAGACGCCGCTGACGGTCGACCCCGACAAAATCGACGCCATGGTGGCCGCCATCACCGCCGAAAAGCGCGTCTCACCACCGGGGCACCCGCCCTATCGCTTCGATCCGAAGACCGATCTCGTTCTCGACAAGAAGACGCCGCTGACGGGCCACGCCAACGGCATGGCCTTTTACGCCTACGATGCCGGCGGCCGGCTGCTGTTGAAACGCATCTATTATTCCATCGGCGGCGGCTTCGTTGTTTCGGAAGAAGAATTGCAGCGCATGAAGGCGCGCGGCTCGGTGACGACCGAAGGCAAGAAAGTTCCTTATCCCTTCAAGACCGCCGCCGACATGCTGGCCATGGCGGCAAAAAGCGGCCTATCCATCGCTGATATGAAGCGCGTCAACGAGGAGACGCAGCAGACGCGCGCGGAACTCGACGCGGGGCTGGACGCCATCTGGGACGCCATGAAAGGCTGTATCGACCGCGGCCTCAGCCAGGAAGGCATCATGCCGGGCGGTCTGAAGGTGCGTCGCCGCGCCCGCCAACTTCATGACCGTCTGCAGGAGCAATGGCAGCAGAACCGGCCGAACCCGCTGCTCGCCAACGACTGGCTGTCGATCTACGCCATGGCCGTCAACGAGGAGAATGCCGCCGGCGGTCGCGTCGTCACGGCGCCGACCAACGGCGCGGCCGGCGTCGTGCCGGCGGTGCTGCGCTACTGGCTGCATTTCCATCCGGAAGCCGACCAGGCCTCGATCCGCGACTTCCTGCTGACCGCGGCGGCTATCGGCGGCATCATCAAGACCAATGCTTCCATTTCCGGCGCCGAAGTCGGCTGCCAGGGCGAGGTCGGCTCGGCCTCGGCGATGGCGGCGGCGGGCCTGTGCGCCGTCATGGGCGGCACGCCCGAACAGGTGGAGAACGCCGCCGAAATCGCGCTGGAACATCATCTCGGCATGACCTGCGATCCGGTCGGCGGGCTGGTGCAGGTGCCCTGCATCGAGCGCAACGCGCTGGGCGCGGTGAAGGCCGTCACCGCCGCCTCGCTTGCGATCAAAGGTGACGGCACGCATTTCGTACCGCTCGACGCTGCTGTCGAAACCATGCGCCAGACCGGCATGGACATGAGCGAAAAGTACAAGGAAACCAGCCTCGGCGGTCTGGCCGTCAATGTCGTGGAGTGCTGAGTTCCTTCGCCCGTCAATGTGTGGGAAAGCTGCCTGTGCAAAACTTTCCTCGTCGTTGAATGCCGGCGGGTCGGTCGCTAAATTCAGGCCATGGCTCTCAATCTCCTGAAATTGTGCGTCGGCAGCGACAGCGTCGAAGACCTCGAGGAATGGATCGCCTTCAAGCTCGATGAGCGGCGGCGGGCCGGCGAGCCGGTCGAGCAATGGCACACCACGCGCATGGTACCGACGCGCAGCGCCGAGATCGTCGACGGCGGCTCGCTCTACTGGGTCATCAAGGGTTCGGTGCAATGCCGCCAGCGCATCACCGAAATCCGGCCCTTCACCGATCCGCAGGGCATCGGCCGCTGCCATCTCGTCCTCGACCCGCAGGTGGTGCGCACCGAATGGCAGCCGCGCCGCGCCTTCCAGGGCTGGCGCTACCTGAAGCCGGCCGACGCGCCGCGCGATCTCGGGCAGGGCAAGGCTGGGCTGGTCGCCATGCCGCCGAAATTGAGGCAGGAACTCGCCGAACTCGGCCTGCTGTGAGGAACCGTCCCTCGACCGTTCGGGGCGTTCGCTACGGCCCTTCCAAAGTCATGATTGCCGCTTAACGGTCGGAAGCGTAGAGCGCCATCGTCGGCGAACTGACGAAAGCGTTGCAGGCGCAACGAAGACGCACCTATGCTGGCGACGGTCGGAAGGACAGGCAGAACGAGCGATGGCCGTGCTGATGGTTTTCGTGGCTTTGCTGGCGGTGCTGCTTGGCACGCTTGCGCTCTTCCTACGCGCCGATCCGCGGTATCTGGCGGAAAGCCTGAGAGCAGTCGGCCCGCTTACCCTCGGGCTTTCGGGAATAGCGGCAGCAGTCGCGGGCCGCGCCGGCATCGGCGGTCCGGTCCTGCTGGCCGCGCTCGCCTGGTGGGTTTTCCTGAAGCGCCGCACCACAGTGCGCCCGCTTCCCGGCCAGCGTTCGATGGTCCGCACCGCGGCCCTCGAGATGGAACTCGACCACGACACCGGGGCCCTGGAAGGTTTGGTGCTTGCCGGCAGCGCCGAAGGCAGGACGCTCGGCGCCATGAACCTTGGCGAACTGCGCCAGGTTTACCGCGAACTCTCGCTCGACGCGGAGAGCCGGCAACTACTCGAGACGTATCTTGACGGCCGCTTTCCCGCCTGGCGCCACGACATGCAGGCGCACCACGGCAAGGGGCTGGGAATTGCGCCACGTACGGGCGCCATGACTAAGGAGGAGGCCTACAAGGTCCTTGGTCTTGAGGCGGGAGCCGCCGCGGCGGATGTCCGCAAGGCGCACCGCCGCCTGATGCAGCGCCTGAACCCCGATGTCGAGCGCACCTCGTTCTTGGCGGCGCGTATCAACGAAGCCAAGGACGTTCTTCTCTCCGATCACGACTAGCTCTCCTTCGACGCGGGGACTGTTCCGGAGTGATTGCCGGCTACTGCTGCACGGCGTAGCAATCGATCTTCTTCTTTTTCAGTGATTTGCAGGCTTTCAGCGCCGCATCCTGCGAGCCGAAACCGCCGAAGCGGGCGCGGTAATACGTCACGCCGCCCTTTTCGAATGCCACGGTGAAGCCGGAGGCGTCGGCCAGCACGCGCGGCGCTTCCTTGGACGCTTTTGCAAGGAAAGCCTTGGCCTCGTCGCGCTTCGGCGAAGAGGCGATCTGCACGACCCAGCTTCCAGACGATACGGACGCGGTGGGCAGGGGATCGACCTCGGATGCTTCGGCATAGGCGCTTACGGTCGCTGCCTTGGCCGATGCCGTATCGACGCTGGTGTCGGCGACTTCGGTGTTGGCCTCGGCGACGACGACGGGCTTGGGATCAGGCGTAGGTGCGTCGCGCTTGGGCAACATCGCCGCGGCGATAGCCTTCACCGGCTGGGCATCGACCGGCGCGGAATCCGAATCGTCCGCCGCAACGAGCGCGCCGCCACCGCCACGCGACGAAGCCTTGGGCAGATAGGTATTGATCAGCCCGGCCATCTGGTTGTCGCGGGACGCGCCAGTGGCGCCGCCCATGACGACGGCAACGAGGCGACGTCCGTCGATGGCGACGGAACTTACCAGATTGTAGCCGGAAGCGCGGGTATAGCCGGTCTTGATGCCGTCGACGCCCTTGATGCGGCCGAGCAGGCGGTTGTGCCCGTTGATGACGCGCTTGCCGTAGCGGAACGAGCGCTGCGAGAAATAGCCGTAGTATTGTGGGAAATGCTCGCGCAGGGCGAGGCCGAGCACGGCCATGTCGTGGGCCGTGGTGAACTGGCCGGGATCAGGCAGGCCGTTGGCGTTGCGGAAGACCGTGCCGTTCATGCCGAGCTTGCGCGCCTTGGCGGTCATCATGCGGGCGAAGCTGCTTTCCGAACCGCCCAGCAGTTCGCCGAGAGCCGTGGCGGAATCATTGGCCGACTTTGTCACCATGGACAGGATCGCCGTATCGACCGTGACCGCACCGCCCTTGCGCACGCCGAGCTTGGTCGGCGGCTCCGCAGCCGCGTTGGCGGAGAAGATCACGGGGGTGTCCTTGTTGATGCGTCCCTTCGCCAGCGCCTCGAAGGTGAGATAGAGCGTCATCATCTTGGTCAGCGAAGCCGGATAGCGGCGTCCGTTGGCATCTTTCGAATAGAGCGTCTTGCCCGTCCTGGCGTCGACCACGATCGCCGCATACTGCGCTGCGAGCGACACGCCCACGTCGGCAACGACGACCGCCGCCGCGAGGGTGAGAACCATGACCGACCTGAGGGAGAAGACCGATTTCGAAACGATGGCCGACAACGCCTGACGCACTGTTACTTCCTTTGGATTTTCGTTGCCCGGAGGCGGCAAAGGTCCTGCCTCCTGTTTCGGGCAAGCTAGCCCGCACAGCGTTACCAATCCGTTTATGGTAACTGTGGCGTTCACTATTTCAGGCGCATTTACGCCGCTTTTTATGCGATTTTTCGTGGCTTGCGACGAAGGCATCCACCGGTGGCGTAATTTGGCGCCTTGATTTTTTGTGCAATGCAATATATTTATTTTGGCACCGCACAAGGCAGCGTGCAGGAACCATTCGAAAGGGATGCACATGACCCAGACCTATGAAGATTTCAGCAAATACGGCAAGGAATTCGCCGACACCGGCCTGAAGAGCTTCGCCTCGCTCTCGAAGAGCGCGCAGGCGCTGGCCGTCGAGACGACCGATTACACCAAGAAGAGCTTCGAGAACGGCTCCGCCTTCTTCGAAAAGCTGTTGTCGGCCAAGTCGTTCGAGAATGCCGTCGAGATCCAGACCGACTACGTCAAGCAGTCCTACGAATCCTTCGTCGCCGAGGCCACGAAGTTCGGTGAGCTTTACGCCGATCTCGCCCGCGACGCCTACAAGCCTTTCGAATCGCTGGTCGCCACGGCGAAGTAACGCCATTTCGATCGGTTCGCGGGCCGTTTCGGCCCGCGCCAGACCCGGCTCGCCCGCGCGATGCCGGGTTTTTTCGTGCCTTGGCGACACTTCAATTCACGATCGCGAAAATCCCCCCGCAATGGCGACCTAGCCATATTGTCAGCTAAACAGAAGGGCTTAAAATCCGGCATCGAACACCTACATGTCGGGTTCGCATGAGGATTCGGGCAGGACAGGACAACGTGAGCATCGGTCTGACAGCCACGGGCAGCGCTGTGCGCATGCAGAACGGCAGCGACGGCAATGGAACCGGGCGCGGTACGGCCGTCATCACGCGCACCCGCACCAAGACGAAGAAGCCCAGCCTTTACCGCGTCCTCATCCTCAACGACGACTACACTCCGATGGAGTTCGTGGTTCACGTGCTGGAGCGTTTTTTCCAGAAGGATCGCGAAGCTGCCACACGCATCATGCTCCATGTGCACAATCATGGGGTGGGCGAGTGCGGGGTCTATACCTACGAAGTGGCCGAGACGAAGGTGTCTCAGGTCATGGATTTCGCCCGACAGAACCAACATCCGCTGCAATGCGTGATGGAAAAGAAGTGAGGATTTGATGCCTGCATTTTCGCAAGGGCTGGAAAAGGCGCTGCACCAGGCGCTGACTTTCGCCAACGAACGGCACCACGAATACGCAACGCTTGAGCACCTTCTTCTGGCGCTGATCGACGACAACGAAGCGGCTGCCGTCATGCGAGCCTGCAACGTCGATCTCGACGACCTGAAACAGACCGTGCTGACCTACATAGACACCGAGCTGGACAATCTCGTCACCGGTTACGACGAGGATTCCAAGCCGACGGCCGGTTTCCAGCGCGTCATCCAGCGCGCCGTCATCCACGTCCAGTCCTCCGGCCGCGAGGAAGTGTCCGGCGCCAACGTGCTGGTCGCCATCTTCGCCGAGCGCGAGAGCCACGCCGCCTATTTCCTGCAAGAACAGCAGATGACCCGCTACGACGCGGTCAACTACATCTCGCACGGCATTGCCAAGCGCCCCGGTTCCTCCGAGAACCGCTCGCCGCGCGGCGCCGAGGAAGAGCAGGGCGGCGCGCCAGGTGCTGACCAGGAAGACGGCGGCAAAAAGAAGCAGCAGGACGCGCTGACCGCCTATTGCGTCAACCTGAACCAGAAGGCACGGTCCGGCAAGATCGACCCGCTGATCGGCCGTGCGCCGGAAATCAACCGCACCATCCAGGTGCTGTGCCGGCGCTCGAAGAACAACCCGCTCTATGTCGGCGACCCCGGCGTCGGCAAGACGGCGATCGCCGAGGGGCTGGCCAAACGCATCGTCGAGGGCGACGTGCCGGAAGTGCTGCTCGACGCCACGATCTTCGCGCTCGACATGGGCACGCTGCTGGCCGGCACGCGCTATCGCGGCGATTTCGAGGAGCGGCTGAAGCAGGTCGTCAAGGAACTGGAGGACTATCCGGGCGCCGTCCTGTTCATCGACGAGATCCACACGGTGATCGGGGCAGGGGCCACCTCCGGCGGCGCCATGGATGCCTCCAACCTGTTGAAGCCGGCGCTGTCGTCCGGTGCCATCCGGTGCATCGGCTCGACCACCTACAAGGAATTCCGCCAGTTCTTCGAGAAGGATCGCGCGCTGGTGCGGCGCTTCCAGAAGATCGACGTCAACGAGCCGACCATTGAGGACGCCATCGAGATCATGAAGGGGCTGAAGCCCTATTTCGAGGAATTCCACAAGGTCAAGTACACGGCCGACGCCATCAAGGGCGCGGTCGAGCTTTCCGCGCGCTACATCAGCGACCGCAAGCTGCCGGACAAGGCGATCGACGTGATCGACGAGACGGGCGCCTCGCAGATGCTGCTGCCCGAGCCGAAGCGCAAGAAGACCATCGGCATCAAGGAGATCGAGGCGACCATCGCCACCATGGCCCGCATTCCGCCGAAGACCGTTTCGGCCGATGACGAGAAGGTGCTGTCCGGCCTGGAGGTCGAACTGAAGCGCGTCGTCTACGGCCAGGATACCGCGATCACAGCGCTCACGTCCGCGATCAAGCTGGCGCGCGCCGGCCTGCGCGAACCGGAAAAGCCGATTGGCTCCTATCTGTTCTCCGGCCCGACCGGTGTCGGCAAGACCGAAGTCGCCAAGCAGTTGGCCGCCTCGCTCGGCGTCGAACTGATCCGCTTCGACATGTCGGAATACATGGAGCGCCACACCGTTTCGCGGCTGATCGGCGCGCCTCCCGGCTATGTCGGCTTCGACCAGGGCGGCCTGTTGACCGATGGCGTCGACCAGCATCCTCACTGCGTGCTGTTGCTGGACGAGGTGGAGAAGGCGCATCCGGACCTTTTCAACATCCTGTTGCAGGTGATGGACCACGGCAAGCTGACCGACCATAACGGCAAGCAGATCGACTTCCGAAACGTCATCCTGATCATGACGACGAATGCGGGTGCGTCCGACATGGCCAGGGCGGCAATCGGCTTCGGTTCGACCAAGCGCGAGGGCGACGACGTGGAGGCGATCAACCGTCTGTTCACGCCGGAGTTCCGCAACCGTCTCGATGCCATCATCCCGTTCGGCTCGCTGCCGGTTCCGGTCGTGCATCAGGTGGTGCAGAAGTTCGTCATGCAGTTGGAGGCCCAGCTCGCCGACCGCGGCGTCACCTTCGAGCTGGCGCCGGAGGCGATCGCCTGGCTGGCCGACAAGGGCTACGACGAGCGCATGGGCGCCCGTCCGCTCGGGCGCGTCATCCAGGAGCACATCAAGAAGCCGCTGGCCGACGAGGTGCTGTTCGGCAAGCTCAAGAAGGGCGGCACCGTGCGCATCAGCGTCGAGAAGAAGGAGACGGGCGAAACCGGCCTGAAGCTCGAATCGCTGGCCGACGAAACGCCGGTGAAGCCGAAGAAGGAAGAGCCGGCGGATCGGCCGAAAACCGCCCGCAAGGCTCCGGCGAAGAAGGCCGCGGCCGCCAAGGCCGTTGCGAAGAAGCCGGACCCGAAAGGCAGGGACGGCGGCAAGCGCAGCCTGGTGCCGCAATTGCCCAGAAAGAATTGACCCCTCTGCTCGCCGTCGAAAAAGCCCCGGAAACGGGGCTTTTTTTGCGGCCGTCGCCGTTCAACAGAAATTTACCCGGGCGCGCTAGATTCTGTCGAAAATTTCGCAGGTTTCCGGATGAAATTCTGTCGCGCAGAACGCATCGTCCTGGGCATCTGCTTTGCCCTCGTCGCGGTGAACACCTATCTGATCTGGCTTAAGGACATTACCGTCACATTCCGCTACGTGGCGTCTCCGCTGGCGTTTGCGGGCGGTGTCCTGCTCCTAGGCCAGGTCCTGCGCCGCTATTGGCCCAACGGCCGTGTGGAGTTGATAGCCAATGCAGTCGGCCTGTCGGCACTGTTCTCAGGGCCGTGTTCGCTGCTGAACATGTTGCTGCTTCCACTGGGAAACGATCCGGTCGATGCGCAGCTGGTCGTCTTCGATTCCTATTTCGGCTATTCTTGGCAAGCAGCCTGCGCGTGGGTCGCCAGCGTCCCGCTGCTGAGCGACATTCTGTGGCAGACCTATAAGCTTACCTTTCCTCTTTTGATGATCTCCATCGTCTTCCTGGCTTTGACGACTGATCGCAAAAGACTCTACACGGTCATACTCGGCACGACATACGCTTCGCTCGGAACCCTGTTCATATGGGCGCTGTTTCCGACCGCAGGGCCGTCTGCGCTGCAATTTCTGAGCCCAGAGGTGGAGCGGATCGTCCATCCGTCGAACGGATCCGAGCACGCACTTGAGCTTTACCGGATTTTCCGTAATGGCGTCACCGATCTTACCGGCCCCGATTTCAGCGGTTTGGTCGGATTTCCCTCGTTCCATACCATCATGCTGCTTTTCGGTATGGCGGCGGTATGGCCCTACCGGCCCGTGAACTACGTTTTCGCGGCCATGCAAGCGATAACCCTGCCGTCGATCCTCGTCATCGGCGGGCATCATCTCGCGGACGTGTTCGGTGGTGCCGCGCTGACGCTTGTGTGCTGGTGGGCGGCAAGCCGCACATGCGGCGCCGAGAGTGCTCCTTCGATGGCCATTACGGCTGCTTTGACCGGCTCGGAGTTGGCAAAGGGGTCCCAACGCGGTTGACCCCGCCGGCTATTCCGTCGTTTTGGCCTCCTGCCAAAGCGCTTCCATCTCCTCCAGCGTCGCTTCGTCGAGCGAGCGGCCGGAGGCTTCCAGCGCCTGTTCGACATGATGGAAGCGGGAGCGGAATTTCTCGTTGGTGCCGGCGAGGGCTGCTTCCGAATCGACCTTCAGGTGACGCCCCAGATTGACGACGGCAAACAGCATGTCGCCGAATTCGTCCTTGACGGCGGCCGCCTTTCCACCCGCCAGAGCCTCGCGTAACTCGCCGATCTCCTCCTCGATCTTGTCGAGGATGGGTGCTGCCTCGCTCCAGTCGAAGCCGACGCGGGCGGCTTTTTCCTGTAGTTTGAGCGCGCGTGTCAAAGAGGGCAGGGCGACCGGCACGGAATCCAGAAAACCCTTGCCGTGGTCTTCCGGATCGAGGCCACGGGCGAGGCGGGCGGCGCGAGTCTCGGCCTTCTCCTCGGCCTTGATCTTTTCCCACATGCCCTTGGCCATGCCGGCGCCGCGCGCCTTTTCATCTCCGAAGACGTGCGGATGACGACGGATCATCTTCCCGGTGATCGCTTCCACGACATCGGGAAAGGCGAACTCGCCGGCTTCCTCGGCCATGCGGGCGTGGTAGACCACCTGCAACAGAAGGTCGCCGACTTCCTCTCGCAGATTGTCGAAATCATTGCGGGCGATCGCGTCGGCCACCTCATAGGCCTCCTCGATCGTATAAGGCGCGATGGTGGAAAAGGTCTGCTCCACGTCCCAGGGACAACCGGTGCCCGGCGCGCGCAGCGCCGCCATGATCTCGATCAGCCGGGAAATGTCGCGGGAAGGCTCCATCGGCGGATGCTATCGCGGCACCCGCCGTCCGGCCATCACAGAGCGACGGCGGCGGCCATGTTGTCCACAGCCGCCGACGGTATCAGTCGAGAACCGAGACGATGGCCTTGGCCAGTTCGTCCAGACCGTCTTCCGGCAGGCCGGCGACGTTGATGCGGCTGTCGCCGACCATATAGACGGCATGCTCGTCGCGCAGGCGCTCCACCTGGCTTTCGGTCAGGCCGAGCCGCGAGAACATGCCGCGATGGCCGGCGACGAAGTCGAAACGGTCGGAATTGGACTGCCGCCGCAGCGCCTCGGCGAAACGCTGGCGCAGCGACAGCATCCGCAGCCGCATTTCTTCCAACTCCGCCTGCCAGTCGGCGCGCAGGGCAGGGTCCTGCAAAACGATTCGCACGGCGGCCGCGGCGTGATCTGGCGGCATGGAATACAGCGTGCGGGCACCGACGAGCATCTGGCTCATGGTGGCGTCGGCCTGTTCGCGCTTAGCCGTCATAACCATGGCGGCGCCGACACGGTCGCGATAGACGGCGAAGTTCTTCGAGCAGCTTGCCGCCACAACCATTTCCGGCACCTTGGCGGCGACGATACGCAGGCCCTCGGCATCGGCATCGAGGCCGTCGCCAAACCCCTGATAGGCGATGTCGATGAACGGCAGCAGGTCTTTTTCGACCAGCAGATCGGCAACGGCCGCCCATTGCCTGACGTCGAGATTGGCGCCCGTCGGGTTGTGGCAGCACCCGTGCAGGAGCACGACGTCACCGGCGGGAGCGCCTCTCAACGCCGCCAGCATGGCATCGAAGCAAACCATTCCGGCATCCGCATCGAAATAAGGATACTCGCGGACCTGAAGACCGGCGGCGCGCAGGATCGCCACATGGTTCGTCCATGTCGGGTCCGATACCCAGACGGTCGCGTCGGGCCGGGCACGCTTCAACAGGTCGGCAACGAGCCTGAGCGCGCCGGAGCCGCCCGGCGTCTGTGCGGCACGGATGCGCGCTGTATCGGCATCGGCGCCGAAGACCAGTTTCGCAATCGCGTCATTGAAAGCCATGTCGCCGGCAAGGCCGAGATAGGATTTGCTGTCCTGGCCGGCGAGCAGCCGCTTCTCGGCTTCGCGCACGGCGCGCATGACGGGCGTGTTGCCGGCACTGTCCTTATAGACGCCGACGCCGAGATCGACCTTGTTGGGGCGCGGATCGGCGCGGTAGAGCCCGATCAGGGCCAGGATCTTGTCGGCAGGGGCGGGCTTCAGATCTTCGAACATGGAGAGGCTTCTCGGCATTATGCGCATCGCGCGACGGTGCGCCGGTTGGGTGCAGCGCTTGATACGCAAATCGACGCGGTTGCGCCAGCGCCTTCGGGCCTCGGCTTTTGCATACATAAAAGTCGCATAAGATAGATTATGGAACTATCTCATGTCCGGAAATGCGGGAATTCCACGGTTCGGCTCGGCCACCGCGCGAAATCGGATCGTTCGGATGGCTGATGCCGTGGCTGTCTTACGCTGCCAGGTCCGCCGCCTTCGCATGCGCGGCGTCGATCAGCGCGTTCGGTTCGGCGGCGAAGACCGCGTCGTGAGCGCCGGCCGCCGCCCACACCACATCGAACGCCAGCAGAGAACTGTCGGCGAAGGCCGGAATGGCGATGAGATGGCCGAGCGGCGAAACGCCGCCGATGGCGAAGCCCGTTTCGTCGCGGATATGGCGCGGATCGGCGCGCTTCAATGGCTCGCCGGCCAATGCCGCGGCCTTGCCAAGATCGAGCTGGTTGACGCCGGATACAAGGAACAGGAACAGCTTGCCGCTCGTCTCGCCCTGGAACACCAGCGATTTGACGATCTGGGCGACCGTGCAGCCGCATTGTTCCGCGGCTTCCTCGGCGGTGCGCGTGGACGCGCCCATGCGCTTGATCTCGATGGAGAGGCCGGCATCCGCCGCGGCTTTGGTCACACGCTCGATGCTACCGACCATGAGGAGTCCCGTCCTTCATTCTGATTCATAAGGGATTTCGATCGTCATGCCATCATAGGCAGGCTCGACGTTGGCAGGCGTTTCCGCCATCACGGTCGCATAGTCCAGCGGAACGTGCATGTGGGTCAGCACGGCCCGTTTCGGCGCCAGCCTGCCGATCCATTCGAGCGCTTCGCCGAGCGAGAAATGGCTGGGATGCGGCTTGTATTGCAGCGCATCGATCACCAGAACATCTAACCCCGTCAGGCGCGCGGCAGTGGTTTCTGGATAGGCGCTGACATCGGGGCAATAGGCCAGATTGCCGATGCGAAAGCCGAGCGACACGATATCGCCGTGGACCTGCGGCAGCGGCTCGAAGGCGAGGGGACCCCCCTCTCCTTCCAGCACGACCGGCCGATCGTGCGCGATCGTATGGGCCAGCAGGATCGGCGGATAGGAACTGCCCGGTGGCGTCTCGAAGCAATAGCCGAAACCTTCGCGCAGCCGTTCCAGCGTCGGCTTGTCCGCGTGAATGTCCATCATCCGGCGCTGTTCCAGCACGAAGCTGCGCAGGTCGTCGATACCGTGGATGTGGTCGGCGTGGGGATGGGTGTAGACCACCGAGTCGATCTGGCGGACGCTGGCCATCAGCATCTGCTGGCGGAAATCCGGGCCGGTATCGATGACGACGCGCGTGGCGCCGTTTGCCGAAATGCGCTCGGCCATGGCCGCGCAGCGCATGCGGCGGTTCTTCGGGTTGGCCGGGTCGCAATTGCCCCAGTCGCCGGTGATGCGCGGCGTGCCGGGCGAGGAGCCGCAGCCTAGGATGGTCAGGCGCAGGCGGTCGACCATGCTCAGGCGCCCTGCCCGCCCGGTCCGGATATGGACGGCTTCGGCATTTTCGAGAACAGGCGGAAGAAGTTTTCCGTGGTGAGCGCGGCGACTTCGTCGGTCGTGACGCCGATCGTTTCGGCGAGCACCTTGGCCGTTTCCACCACGAAGGACGGTTCGTTGCGCTGGCCGCGATGCGGCACCGGCGCCAGATAAGGCGCGTCCGTTTCCACCAGCAGCCGGTCGCGCGGCACGGCGGCGGCGATGGCACGCAGGTCGGCCGAATTCTTGAAGGTCAGGATGCCGGAGAAGGAGACGTAGCCGCCCAGTGCCACGCCTACCTCGGCCAGCCGGCGACCGGAGGAAAAGCAATGCAGGATAAAGGGGAAAGCCCCCTTCCCTGTCTCGTCTTCGAGGATTGCGGCGACGTCGTCGTCGGCGCTGCGCGCGTGGATGACCAGAGGCAGGCCGGTCTGGCGCGCGGCAGCAATATGCGTGCGAAAGCCGGCCGCCTGCGCCTCGCGCGGCCCGTAGTCGTAGTGATAGTCGAGCCCGACCTCGCCGATGGCGACGACCTTCGGGTGCGCGGAAAGCCGTACGAGGTCCTCCGTGGTGACGTCGAATTCCTCGGCGGCGTTATGCGGATGGGTGCCGACGGAGCAATAGACTTCGTCGTAAGAGTCGGCGATTTCAAGGAGCTGCGCGAACCGCTTCACGCGCGTCGAGATCGTCACCATGCGCCCGACTCCGGCGGCGAGGGCGCGGGCGACGATCGCCGCCCGCTCCTCGGCAAAGTCCGGAAAGTCGAGATGGCAATGGCTGTCAACCAGCATCACGCGCTCGCTTCCGCCTGCTCGACATAGCGCGGAAACACCGGCTGCGGGGCCGGCAGCGGCGCGCCGGGCACCAGTGCGTGATCCGCCGTCAGATGCGCGAAATCGCGTGCATCGGTCGGCACCGCCAGCAGATCGAGCAGCTTGGCGGCCGAGCCCGGAATGTAAGGCTGGCAAAGAATTCCCACGCGCCGGATCGTTTCCGCGGTCGTCCACAGCACCGTTTCCATGCGCGCCGGGTCGGTCTTCTTCAGCGCCCACGGTTCCTGCGCGGCGAAATATCGGTTGGCCTCCGCCACGACGCCGAAGATGGCCGCCAGCGCATGATGGATGCCCTGCCCGGCCATCGCTTCGCGCGCCGTGACGAGCGCGGCATCCGCTTGGGCGAGGATCGCCTTGTCGGCGTCGGCAAGTTCGCCCCGCTTCGGCACGACACTGCCGCAGTTCTTGGCGATCATCGACAGCGAGCGCTGCGCCAGGTTGCCGAGGTCGTTGGCAAGGTCGGCGTTGGTGCGATTGACGATCGCCTCATGGCTGTAGCTGCCGTCCTGGCCGAACGGCACTTCGCGCAGGAAGAAATAGCGCACCTGATCGAGCCCGTAGTGCTCGACCATGGTGAACGGGTCGATGACGTTGCCGAGCGACTTCGACATCTTCTCGCCGCGGTTGAACAGGAAGCCGTGGCCGAAGACGCGCTTGGGCAACTCGATGCCGGCCGACATCAAAAAGGCCGGCCAGTAGACGGCGTGGAAGCGCACGATATCCTTGCCGATGATGTGGGCGTCCGCTGGCCAAAAACGCCATTTATCAGCGTTTTCATCTGGATACCCAGCAGCGGTGATGTAATTCGTGAGGGCGTCGACCCACACATACATCACGTGTTTCTCGTCGCCGGGCACCGGCACGCCCCAGTCGAAGGTGGTACGGGAAATCGAGAGATCCTTCAGGCCGGCCTTGACGAAGGAGACGACCTCGTTGCGGCGCTCGACCGGACCGATGAAGTCCGGCTGACTCTCATAGAGAGCCAAGAGCCGGTCCTGATAGGCGGACAGGCGGAAGAAATAGCTTTCCTCCTCCACCCACTCCACCGGCGTGCCCTGCGGACCGTAGCGCACGTTGTCCGCACGGACTTCCGTTTCCTCCTCGCCGTAATAGGCTTCGTCGCGCACGGAATACCAGCCGGCATAGCCACCCTTGTAGATGTCGCCGTTGGCGGCCATCGCCTTCCAGATCGCCTGCGAGGCGGCGTAGTGGCGCTTTTCCGTGGTGCGGATGAAGTCGTCGTTGGAGGCGTTCAGCACCTTGCCCATGCGCTGAAACTCGGCAGCGTTGCGGTCAGCCAGTTCGCGCGCCGAAATGCCCTCCTTGCGCGCCGTCTGGAGCATCTTGATGCCGTGCTCGTCTGTGCCGGTCAGGAAGAATACGTCCTTGCCGTCGAGGCGCTGGAAGCGGGCCAGCGCGTCGGTGGCGATCAACTCGTAGGCATGGCCGATATGCGGCTTGCCGTTCGGATAGGAAATGGCCGTGGTGATGTAGAAGGTTTCGCGGGACATGAAGAAGCCGTCATGAAAGCCTGAAGGAAGGGTGAGCGTGGAGTATCGCATCGGGACGGCTATTGCCATCCCGGCGAGAGCGTCACATTCGCTCCGAGAAACCCAGGCGCATTGCGGAGTTCAGGCGGTCGATCATGCCGAGTGCGTGCTGCTTCTTGTCGAGATTGTACGTCTCGGTTTCAGATATGGCATTTGCCGCCTCGTGCCAAGCGTCGGACAGCGATTTCGCCCGCGACAGGTCGCCGGCAAGCGCCGCCTGACTGGCATTGTCCGCCAGAAGGTCGAGGACGCGGCGATTGAAGATATCGAACTGGATCGCCTGGTCGCGGCCGGCGACGGCATCCGCCAACCGGTGCGCGCCGGCAACGTCCGGCCGCCTCGCATCCGCCAGCGCGTCCAGCGCCTGCGCGATCTCCAGCCCGCCATACTGCGTGAGCAGGATGGCGGCGCGCGCGCTGCCCCCTGCCCGCTCGGCCAGCGCGGCGCGAGCAGCCGGATCGTCCGGCGGCGGCGCCTCGGTTGCTTCCAGCACGGACAGCAGGTCTTGCTCGCCGAGCGGACCGAGCCGCACCATCTGACAACGCGAACGAATCGTCGGCAGCAGACTGCCCGGCGCATGGACGATCAGGATAAAGATCGTGCGGGCGGGCGGCTCTTCAAGATTCTTCAGCAACGCATTGGCAGCGTTGGTGTTCATGTCGTCCGCCGGATCGACGATGACGACCCTGTGCCCGCCGTCATGCGAGGTCAGCGACAGGAATTGGCCGACCTTGCGGATCTCGTCGACGGCTACGACCGTCTTGAAACGCTTGTTCTTCTCATCGAACGGCCGCGTCAGGTGCAGCATCGAAGGATGCGCGCCGCTGGCAATCTGGCGGAACAGCGAGGAAGCCGGATCCGGCGCCGTCAACTCGGCCGGCGCATCGGCGGCTTTCGGGTATTTCAAAAGATGGTGCGCCAGATGGAAGGCCAGCGTCGCCTTGCCGATACCGGGCGGCCCGGCGAGGATCAGCGCGTGGGGCAGTTTGCCGGTGCGGTAAGCCTGCGCCAGCATCGACGTGACGGCGGCGTGACCGACCAGCCGAGGATTCTCGGCCGGTTCGAGCACACCGTCCAGCGTGTCGTGCTGCGGCGGGGCGAGACGTTCGCCGATCATGCCGGCGCCACCTGACGGGCCGGCGCTCTCGCCGCCAGCGCCGCGAACACGCTGTCGGTGATGGCGTCTTCGACGACATCGGCGTTCGCCGCCGCGTCGATCACCTTGCAGCGCTCCGGCTCGGCCCTGGCGATCGCCAGGAAGGCTTCGCGGCGGCGCTGGTGAATGGACAGCGTTTCCTTCTCGAAGCGATCCGGCCCATCGGCGGCGGCACGCCGGGCCGTGGCGCGACGCAGGCCTTCTGCCGCATCAATGTCGAGGATAAGCGTCAGGTCCGGCACCATGCCGTTGATCGCGACGGCTTCAAGGTCCTGCATGAAGGCCGCATCGAGCCCGCCGGTCACGCCCTGGTAGACGCGCGAAGAGTCCATGAAGCGGTCGCACAGCACGATGGCGCCGCGCTCCACCGCCGGCCATATGACCTGCTCGACATGGTCGGAGCGGGCGGCGGCGAACAGCAGCGCCTCCATCTTCGGGCCGAACGGCTCGGCCGCGCCCGAAAGCAGGACGTGCCGCACCGCCTCGGCGCCGGGCGAGCCACCGGGTTCGCGGGTGACGACCACGTCGTACTTCTTGGCGCGGAGCTTTCGGGCCAGCCGTTCGATCTGCGTCGACTTGCCGGCCCCCTCCCCGCCTTCGAACGTGATGAAGAATCCCTTGGCCACTGTGGTTTCCGTACCTCGCGCACGCCGTCATAGTCTCGGCGCGCCGAAAAATCCACGCTTCAACGCAGCCAGCCGACGGCCAGTTCCTCGGCGGCATCGAGCGCGCGACGCGGCAGGGAGCCGACGCCGATGGTTTCGGCGGCATAGAGCGGCGTTTCCTGGCTGAGCGTATCGCCGATCCACACCTTGAGCGCGCCGACCTGCTGGCCTTCCTCTACCGGCGCCGGCAGCGGTCCGTTGTAGACGATGCGCGCCGTCATCTTGTCGCGGTTGGTGATCGGCAGGAAGATGTCCACCGGCCCCTTGGCCTTCAACGCCACGCCGGACTTCTCGCCACCGAAGACTTCAGCCTCGCCGACCACTTCGTCCTTGGCGAAAATCTCGGTCTTCTCGAAGGAGCGCAGCCCCCATTCCATCAGCTTGCGCGCTTCTTCGGCACGTTCGCGGTCGTTGGCGAGGCCGCTCATCGCCGCAATCACGCGCTTGCCGTCCTTGGCGATCGAACCGACGATGCCGAAGCCGTTCTGCTCGCTGGCGCCGACCGCCAACCCGTCGCCGCCGCTATCCGTGCTGAGCAGCGGGTTGCGGTTCTGCTGCCTGATCTTGTTCCAGAGAAAATCCTTCTGGCCGAAATAGTGATAGAGGTCCGGGTAATCCCGCCACAGGTGCAGAGCGAGGTTGGTCAGGTCGCGCACCGTGGTCTGCTGGCCGTCCGCCGGCAGGCCGGTGGCGTTGACGAAAGTCGACGCGGTCAGGCCGATCTGGTGTGCGCGCTCCGTCATCTGCAAGGCGAAATTCTGTTCCGAACCTGCCATGCCTTCGGCGATGACGATGCAGCCGTCGTTGGCGGCCTGCACCGCGACGCCCTGGATGAGATCCTCCAGCCGGATCGTCGATTTGAGTGCGGCAAACATGGTCGAGGTGCCGGAGGGCGCGCCGCCGGTTCGCCAGGCGTGTTCGGAAACGACGAAGGTGTCGTCCAGCTTGAGACGGCCGGATTTGACGGCATTGAAGGTCACTTCCAGCGTCATCAGCTTGGCCAGCGAGGCGGGCTGGATCGGCGCATCGGCGTCCTTGGAAAACAGCACGGTGCCGGTTTCGGCGTCGATCATGTAGGCCTGCGCGGCCTTGGTTTCGAAAAGCTGGGCGGCGGCCCGCGAGACGCCAACCATGGCCAGGGCGACGCTGAGCGCCGCGACAAGCGGCAGGGACGAGCGAAACATCATCGGAAAGGCCCCGTTCGGCCGTACTGGCGGCACATCGGCAAAGCTATCAGGCTTACCGGCACGATCAACCGCCTGGAGCGTCGTCGCGGTCCGGCGGCCACATCGCTGCCTAGCCGCGCACGGCCAGCGCATCCGGTGCGCCGTGCGCCCACGCCGCCTGGAGCAGATCGTCGAGGTCGCCGCGACCGTCCGGATAAAGATTGACCGAATACCACTCGCGGCCGTCGAGGCTGGACCGCTGGATTTCCACCTTGCCAAAGGCGGAAAGCTGATCGGCGACAGCGCGCGCCGCGCCGGCGTCCGGGTAAGAACCGGCCGCGACATAGTCGCTCGAAACGGCAGAACCGGGATTCAACCGCTTCCAGGCCTGCGCCACGTCGCCTGAGGTCATCGTCGTATCAAGCGCCGCGAAAGCCTGCGCCGCCTGCCCTACCCGCTCGTCCGCGTAGGACAGCGAGGCGATCGAGAACGGGATCTGGGAGGGCATGTCGGCATCGGGCCGCGGCTGCACGATCGGGCCGAAATCCGGCAGGACGGGAAAGCTGGCCAATTCCGCATCCGCCGTCATGACAGGTCGCATGGGCGCGACCGGCGCCGGGTTTCGCAACTGTCCCGGAAACGGCACCGCCTCCACGCCGGCCGGCCGGCTGGGAGAAGAGCCGTCCATGGCGATCATCACGCCCGTCGGCAGGCCGTCCGACGGGTCGGGCGCCCGGTTGCCGGGACGATAGGACGCCACCAGATACTGTTCGTCATGCCCAGCCAGCGGCGCGCGGCCGACGAATTCGACCTTCACCCTGGCGGTGCCGATCGCGGAATACCCCAGCATGTCGGCTGCGCGTTTCGACAGATCGATCAGCCGCCCGTCATGATAGGGGCCGCGATCGTTGACGCGCACGATCAGGGAGCTGCCGTTGGCGAGATTGGTGACGCGCGCATAACTGGGCAACGGCATGGTTGGATGCGCTGCGGTGATGTCGGTCACATTATAGACTTCGCCGTTGGCGGTCAGTCGGCCGTGAAAGGCGTCGCCATACCAGGAGGCGGTGCCCACCTTGGCGTATTTCCTGTCTTCCTTGGGGTAATACCACTTGCCCCGCACCTGATAGGGCTTGCCGATCTGGTCGCGACCGATCAGCCGGCGGTTGCCGACATAGGGGCTCGCCTTCACGCCGTATTCGGATTCGGAAAAATATTCCTTGGAGCGCTTCTTGTGCACGGTCGCCTTGGGTTCGGGCGTCGCGCAGGCGGCCAGCATGCCGGCCGCGGCAGCCAGGACCAGATAGGTCGACGCACGGCGAAGTGGCTTGCGCCCCCTGGTCTGCATGTCCTGATCGTCCCCTGCCATTCACGAGGGCCGATGCGCTGATGCCGACCCGATCCAGGCCGTCGCGTCACAAGGACATCGATGCCCGCTCCGCTCCCTTGTGCGCAGGAATTGTTTATCACGCAATTAACCGATTATGGCGGCAAGCCGGCAACATTGCGACCAGTGATGGACACGCCGGCTGCTGCTGCCGGAGCGAGATCGGTCTCCAGAGCAGAAAATCCCGACAGAATTGTAACTCACGCTGTCTGCCCCACGGTGCCTAGTTTGGCCTGCGAACGAACAGCAAGCGCGGATTCCGCGCCAGGCCAGGAGGTTTCAAAAGCCATGACTGCATCGATCGAGACCGGACGAAATGAGGGACTGCGCGGAATGGACACGCCGCCGGTCGTCTCGCCGCAAGAATGGGAAGCCGCGCGTAAGCGCCTTCTCGTCAAGGAAAAGGCGCAGATGCGCGCCCATGACGCGCTGGCCGCGGAACGACGCCGGATGCCGTGGATGGCGGTGGACAAGGCCTATGCGTTCGAGGGGCCGGAGGGCCGCGTCAGCCTGCTCGACCTGTTCGAAGGACGCAGGCAGATGATCGTCTACCGCGCCTTCTTCGAGCCCGGCGTGCATGGCTGGCCGGACCATGCCTGCATCGGCTGCTCGCTCGGCGCCGACCAGGTTTCCAACCTGGTGCATCTGAATGCCCGCGACACCACGCTGGCCTACGCTTCGCGCGCGCCGCAAGCCGACATCCAGCGCCTGAAGGCAAAGATGGGATGGGGGAAAATTCCCTGGTACACCATCGCCGACGGCTTCGATGCCGATTTCGGCGTGGACGAATGGCACGGCCACAACGCGTTCATCCGCGACGGGGACCGCGTCTACCGCACCTATTTCATCAACTGGCGCGGCGACGAGGCGATGGGCACTGTCTGGAGCTATCTCGACATGACCGCGCTCGGACGCCAGGAAACCTGGGAAGATTTACCGGAAGGATACCCAAAGGACCGGCCGTACAAATGGTGGAACTGGAACGACAGTTACGATCCCGTCGCGGCGCCCGACCCGAAGTGGGTGGAAGTATCGGACGCCGGCGAAGCCGCTTTCCGGAAATAAGCGCCCCGACCTGAATCCTTGAAACGGGAGAGGCGGCATCACAGCCGCCTCGCCTGTATCGATTTCAAAACGATGGGGGCGGTTTCGACCGCCCCTTTGCCATCGGAGGCTCCGACGACGACGCGCTTCTCACGGAACGGTAATGGCGAAATTCTGGCGGAGCGGGTGGGATTTGAACCCACGGACGGCTTGCACCGTCGCTGGTTTTCAAGACCAGTGCCTTAAACCACTCGGCCACCGCTCCCGCGCGCGCTTATAGCGGCCTGTAGCGCAGCGTCAACTTGCTCTGCCGCATCAGCCTGCATTCCCGGCATGACATGGGAGTAGAGATCAAGCGTAGTGCCGATCGTGCTGTGCCCGAGCCGTTCATTGGCAATCTTCGGATGGACGCCGGACGCCAGCATTTGCGAGGCATGGATATGGCGTAGATCATGGAACCGGATGCGAGGCAGCGATGTCTTCTGGATCAGCCTCATCCATTCGTGCGTGAGCGATCAGAGCTGGAGCGGGTTGCCGTCGATCTGGGCCAGCACGAAACTGTCACCATCCGGCCGGAGCCCGAGCCGCAATTGTTCCTCCGCTTGCCGCACGCTTGTCCTAGAGCCTTCTGCGCTGGTGGCCGCGCCTACAACGCTGATCGTGAATTTTTCGCTTCAGCGCACCAGCAACCATGCCAACGCCAGACTTGCCCAGAAACCGGCTGCGAGCATTAGCAGGAGTACGAGTTTGTCGACCATGGCGACACCCTTTGCGGATGGCTGTCCATCCAATCCCCTACCCATGTAGAGGGTGCCACAATCGCGTTTCCGCCAATTGTCGCTCGGGCTGGATTTCGTTTCCGGTCCGTAACCGGCTTGCTGAAAGGCTTTCGCGTTTCCGGCTCGCTCGATCCATTTGAATTGACAGGCGACTGCGATCTGATCAAGCTGTCGCTATGCCTGAAACCGAAGCCATTTCCATCCTGTTCGCCACTTTGGCCGGGGTCAGTCTGGTCGTGGCGCTGTTGATGGCGATGATCGTGGTTCTCGGGAGGCTCAAGGGGCGGCCGAGGTAGTCATTGACAGGCGTATCAATAGGCATTCCGGCTCGATGCGACAGCAAACATCGTTGCCAGCACTCCCGCAGAAGCGACGAACGCGATTGGGAGCAACACCGTAACGACGCCAATGGTCGCCATCGCGGCCACAAGGATCGCCAGCACAATCACTCCCACCGCCGTCAGTGTCTTCGTCATTCCATCCTCCATTCGGTGCGATCTAGCGCGCTGCCGATCCCGAATCATATCGTGAACACGACCAGAAAGGCGATGCGGCCGATCATCCTATCGCCATACCACTTCCATGCAGACGACGCTGGCACACGGTCTTACGGTTGGCACCTTCACGGTGGCTCGCGCTCTCCCGCCGGCAGCATATCAGCCTGGACGATCTTCCCATCTGCGCCTTTCGCCCGCCGCGCCGCTTCCGACAGCCCTCAAATCAGACCGCCGCCCAATAGATGCCGATGGCAAGTTGAGCGGCAAATGCCGTAAAGCGCGGCATTGCCGCAATCTCGCGCCGGCATGCGGGAGCGTCAATGCTAGATTGTCAGGCGCGGAACACCTAGAGAACAGGCTGCTACGATTTTTGCAACGCGATTGCGTAGCATGACATAAGATAGGTTGGTACAGAAGGGTTCACCAACCGTCTTAACGCCCTGAAAATATGGCACTTAATGGGACGAAGCGAGACAGCAGAAGACGCAGAAAAGCGAATTTCAAGACCGGTGCCTTAAACCGCTCGGCCATCCCTCCGTCGCTTCGTTCCATGCACGAAGCGTCGGGCCTTTTCAAGCAATCAGCACTCGTCGGGCTGCATCTCATTCCGCCAATCGGACGGACGACCGGTAAGTCGACACTGGGCAGTTGTGCCAATTCCGTACGCAAACGCAGTCGTGATCGGTCCGCCGGGTTGATTTCGGGCCTCGAATATGGTCGCTTTTCGCGCCATGAGAACCCTTTGTTTCGCGGTCGTAATCGGACTGGCGGCCGCCTCTTCGGCGAATGCGATGGACAACGCCTTGCGCGCCGGCCTCTTGAAGCTCGATCCCCAGACGCGCCTGGAACAACGCTGCGACGCAGAGGTGCTCGACCGCATCACGCACGACAACCGGGACTACAAGGCCGACCGGGTGGTCGCCTACGCCTTCGCTACGCCCGAAATGCATCAGGATTCGATCCGCAGTCCGGGAGCGGCCTTTCGCAGCCGAGGGGAATGGTATCGGCTGAAATTCAAGTGCCACACAGCGCCCGACCATATGAAGGTCATCGATTTCCGCTACCGCATCGGGGCGCAAATCCCGAAGGACGAGTGGTCGAAATACAATCTCTACGATTGAAGTCCGTGCAAAGAGCGTCTTTCGCCGGACGACGCCCCTGTTCGACGGCAGCAGGGTCGCTCAGGCCGCCGCCTGGACGATCTCGTTGTAGGCGTCGAGATCGACGTAGAAGGCGCGGGTGATCTCGGCGATCAGGTCGTCGTCGTCAAAGCCACGCGATTTCAGGATGTTGATGGCCGTCAGGATGTCGAAACGGTCGGTCAGCCGCCGCTTCTGATAGTCTTCGACAAAACGCTCCATCGGTGAAATGCCCCCATTCCAAGCGTTGAACCAACACAGATCTTGAGGGATTCTAGGAACGGGCGCTTGCGCGGAGCTTGCCGTCGCTTCCTTCTCGAACTGCCCCCAACCGGACTCGAAAAAAGCGGCCGACTCACCATGGCCAAGCAAAGGATAATGCAACTGGCCGAAACGATGAAACCGTCTCTCGACAACAGGCTCACGGCTCCCCGCAGCAGAGCGGGTGCGAAATTGGCGACGATCACGCAGAGCGGACGACCGGGCCTGGCCCTCTGCACGGCCGCCATGTTGCTGGTGGCGCAGCCGGGCAGTTCCCGCGCCGGCATCGCAAATGGTCAACTGCCGGACGGTCCCTATCATTGCGAAGCTTATCTGCTCGGCCTGTTCCTCGATCTCGGCACCATCACCATCAAGGGCAACGTCTATAGCGGGCCGACCTACGGCGGCAGGGTCGCGCAAGGCTACAACTACCAGATCGATCCGAACGGCGAGGTGGCCTGGCTCGGGCCGCTCGGCGGCTTCACTTCAGGCGGCAACAGCGTGTCGCTGACCCAGGTGACGGCCGACGACGAGAAAGACGCAGCCTTCGACATCATCATGCGCCAGGCCGACGGAGCCTTCACCGCCGCGACCTGCACGCTTCAGCCCATCACGCTATGACAAGAAGGATGCGGGCAACCCGGCCCGGCCGCTTCCCTTGCAAAACCCTCCTGCGGGCCTGTGACGTCAGCGGCTGGCGACCAGCACGCCGGTGCCGATCAGCGTGCCGCCGGCGACGCGGTTCATCAACCGCATCCGTCCGGGGGAGCGGAACCAGTGCGCCGCGCGCCCGGCCAGCGCTGCATAGATGCCCATGGTGACGATGTTGACGGTGATGACGGTCGCGACGATGGCCAGCCCGTCGGGCAGCGTGAGCGTGCTAAGGTTGAGGATCAGCGGCATGATGGACGCATGGAACAGGATCGCCTTCGGATTGCCGAGCGCAATCGACGTGCCGAGCGCGACCGACCTGGACAACCGGGTCCTTTCCGCCCCTTCTGCATGCGCCTGCGTGGCGGCGGCGCGCCACATCCTGATGCCGAGGAAGACCAGATAGGCGGCGCCGGCATACTTGACGACGAGGAACACCCATTCGAACGTCTGCGCCAGCGCGACCAGCCCCAGCAGCGCCAGGGTGACGAGGACGGAATCGCCTGCCGCGACGCCGACGCCCACCATGAAAGCGCGCAGGAAGCCGCGCGACACGCCGTTGGCGATGACAGCGAACATCGCCGGACCGGGCGTTGCGGCCGCCAGCGCGATGGCGACGCAGTAGGTCAGGAACGAAGCCAGTGTCATGACCTTATCTTTCCGTTTTTCACCCTGACCCTACGAAACACCGCCACGATCTCGTCGCGGCTGCATTCTATGGCGCCGAGCCTGACGGCCCGGTCGCGCTCGAAGCCGGTTATATCGTAGTGCGGTGCCGAAGTCTTGGGCGGCCCCTGGTAGGACGACTGCTTCACGCCGAGCAGCGAAGCAAACCGGTGCAACTCGTCCATGTCGTCGGCGAGCAGATGACACCAGCGCCGCCCGGCATAGTTCCAGATCGCGGCGTCGACATAAACCGCCATGGGCCGCGGGCGCTACTGGTTGCAGTTCTTCTGCGGCGCCGGATCGAAGAGCGACAGGTTGACTAGCTTTCCGGTCATGGAAAACTCGCCGTAATCCATCACCAGGTCGCGGGTGATGCCGTTCTCGTGCAGCTTGAAGGAGATGCGGTACTCGGGAAGCTCCTCGCCGCTGTCCTTCTTGCTGTCGTCGAAATAGGCGATGTCGACCGGCCAGACTTTGTCCGTGGAAAGCTTGGCCAGCGCCGGACGCTCGGGATCGTCCTTGGCGGCGTCAGCCGGCTTGCCGACGATGACAGTGGTGGTCATCACCTTGTCGGCGTCCTCGGAACCGTCGAACAGGTTCGTCTGGTAGAAGGTTTCACCCTTCTCGGCCTTACCGATCAGTTCCACCAGATGCTGGGTCGGAAACTGCGTGGGAGCGAGTTCGATGGTGTTCTTCTGCGGCTTGTCCAGCTTGACCTTGAGGCCGTTCGGCTCGCGCGTGGCGGTGCCCTTCACTTCCTTGTCCAGCGCCTGGTCGACGAAGGATTTCGTCACGAAGGAGAACGTCTTGCCCTGCGCGTCCTCGAACGTCGTGGTCTGCTGGTCGGTCAGCCGCGAGGTATCGCCGGTGTTGATCTGGGTGACGAAGCGGAATTTCACCGTATAGCCTTCGCAGGCCGAGCCGTTGAACTCATACACCATGCGGCCGGTGATGCCGGTGATGCCGGAGCGGTCGGTCGCCTTTTGAAGCGACAGGTCATAGACGGCGCGGTGCGGCTGCAACGGCACCACCGCCCATGCCGGCGCCAGCGGAACGGTGCTGCCGGCAAGGACGGCGAGGAATGCAAGGCGCGATGCGCGCATGGAGAACTCCGGTCTTGCGACTGGTGGCAGCCGCCGGGGAAAGGTGGTCCAGCTTAAAAAAAGTCATGGCGGAAGCGAGGCAAAAATAGCAATTTCGGCCCAGCCGACGCTGGCGTCATCAAGCAATAGGAAATTCACATGGGCGAAACAATCGAAAAGCGGCTGAGCGAACTGGGCATCGTCATTCCGGCCGCCGCGGCTCCCGCCGCCAACTACGTGCCCTTCGTGCGCAGCGGCAACCTCCTGTTTCCGTCCGGCCAACTGCCGATCAAGGACGGCAAGCTGGCCGTGACCGGCGTGCTCGGCCGCGACCTCGACACCGCCGCCGGCCAGGAAGCGGCGCGACTATGCGCCATCAACGTGCTGGCGCAGGCGAAGGCCGCGCTCGGCGACCTCGAAAAGATCCGCCGGCTGGTGAAGATCAACATCTACGTCGCTTCCGCACCGAACTTCACCGAGCAGCACCTTGTCGGCAACGGCGCGTCCGACCTGTTCGCCAAGGCGCTCGGCGAGCGCGGCAAGCATGCGCGCGTTGCCGTCGGCATGGCCGCGCTGCCGCTCAATGCGGCGGTCGAGATCGAAGCCGTCCTCGAGGTCGAGTAGGCGCCGATGAGCGATCTTTCCTGGCTGACCGCCAAGCCGGTGGCGCATCGCGGCTACCACGACCTCAACGACAAGCGCTGGGAGAACACGCTGTCGGCCTTCGCGGCAGCGGCCGAGCGCGGCTACGCCATCGAATGCGACGTGCACCTGTCGGCCGACAACGTGCCCGTCGTCATCCACGACGACGACCTGAAACGGCTCACCGGGACGGACGGCTACGTTTGGCAGCGCACGGTGGCGGAGCTTGCCGCCTTGCGCGTCGGCGGCACGGCCGACCATGTGCCGACGCTGTCCGAGGTGCTGGCTCTGGTGGCCGGGCGCGTGCCGCTGGTGATCGAGATCAAGGGCACGCCCGGCCACGACGCCGGGCTGGTGGCGAGCGTGGGCCGGCTCCTGAAAAGCTACAAGGGCAAGGCGGCCATCATGTCGTTCGACCACTGGCTGATCCGCGACTTCGCCAAGGACGCCCCCGGCATTCCCGGCGGGCTCACCGCCTACGGCCGGGAGAACAAGCTGATCGAGGCGCATTTCTCCATGCTGGCGCACGGGATCGCCTTCACCTCCTATGCCGCCGGCGACCTTCCCAACCCGTTCGTGACGTTCGTGCGCGAAAAGCTGAAGATGCCGGTCATCACCTGGACCATCCGCGACCAGCCGGCGATCGACCTGACGTTCCGCCATGCCGACCAGATGACCTTCGAGGGATTCGAACCGGAAACGATGCGGCTTGCCTGACGAGCCGGCGGATCGGCGCGGCTTCGGGCGCCGCGAGACTTGTACGGCTCGCGGCCCGGCTTAAGTAAGGCTAATGGATCAGGGCGAGGAGACTTTCGGGACGGCGGCGACGGAGTATGCCGTGCGGATCGCCGCCGGCATCGGCGCCTTCACGCGCGAGGAATGGGACAGTTTCGGCGGCACGACGAAAACATCGACGTCCGGCTATAACCCGTTCCTTTCCTTCGACTTTCTGAGCGCGCTGGAAGATTCCGGCTGCGCCGTGCGGCAGACCGGCTGGCAGGGGCATCACCTGCGGCTGGAGACGGGCGGCGGCAGGCTGCTCGGCGCCCTGCCCTGTTATGCCAAGTCGCACAGCCAGGGCGAATATGTGTTCGACCACGGCTGGGCCGACGCCTTCGAGCGGGCCGGCGGCAACTACTATCCGAAGCTGCAATGCTCGGTGCCGTTCACCCCCGTCACCGGTCCGAGGCTTCTGGTCCGGCAGGGCGAGGACGAGGCGACGGTCAAGGCCGGACTCGCGGCGGCGCTGAAGACGGTGACGGACCGGCTCGGCGTTTCGTCGGCGCACGTCACCTTCGCGCCGCAAGGCGATATCCCGACGCTGGAAGCGGCCGGCTACCTGCATCGCACGGACAAGCAGTTCCATTTCTTCAACGAGGGCTTTTCCAGCTATGACGACTTCCTTGCCACGCTGGCCTCGCGCAAGCGCAAGGCGCTGAAGAAGGAGCGGCGCGAGGCGCTCGCCGGCGGCATCACCATCGAGCGGCTGACGGGCAAGGCCATCACCGAGCGCGCCTGGGACGATTTCTTCGCCTTCTACATGGACACCGGGGGCCGCAAGTGGGGCCGCCCTTACCTCAACCGAAAATTCTTCTCGCTGATCGGCGAGCGCATGGCCGACGACATCCTTCTGGTGATGGCCAAGCGCGAGGGCCGCTATATCGCCGGCGCCATCAACTTCATCGGTTCGGACGCGCTCTACGGCCGCAACTGGGGCTGCATCGAGGACCACCCTTTCCTGCATTTCGAGGTCTGCTATCACCAGGCGATCGACTTCGCCATCGAACGCAAGCTGGCGGTGGTCGAGGCCGGCGCGCAAGGCGAGCACAAGCTGGCGCGCGGCTATCGGCCGGTGACGATGCACTCGGCTCACTACATCGCGCATCCAGGCCTGCGCCGGGCGGTTGCCGACTATCTGAGGCGCGAGCGTGCGGAAGTGGCCGCGATGAGCGACTATCTCGACGAGCACACGCCGTTCCGCAAGGGCGAGGCGCCCGGCGAAACCTGACGCTTCAGTGCGCCACCGTCTTCGAAAACAGGTTGATGACGACGACGCCCGCCATGATGAGCGCCATGCCGGCCAGCGCCGGCAGATCAAGCTGCTGGCGGAACCATAGCCAGCCGATTGCGGTGATAAGGATGATGCCGGCGCCGCACCACAGCGCGTAGACGATGCCGACCGGCATCGTGCGCAGCGGCAGCGACAGGAAATAGAAGGCGAGCCCGTAGCCGACCACCGTCGCCAGCGAAGGGACCAGTCGCGTGAAACCCTGCGTTTCCTTCAAGGCCGTCGTCGCCAGAACCTCGAAGACGATGGCGACCAGCAGATAGAGGTAGTTCCAGGCCATGCGGTTTCTCGCCGAGCCTGTCTCACGCACGATCGGTTGATGCCGCGTGCCGGAAGGCTATAACTCATCCATAAGACAGCGCAGCCGGGACGGCGAGAGGCAGAGAATGAGCTACGACGATACCAACATTTTCGCAAAGATCCTGCGCGGCGAACTTCCCGCGCATCGTGTCTACGAGGACGAGGCGACGGTCGCCTTCATGGACCTGATGCCGCAAGGCCCCGGTCACACGCTGGTGCTGCCGAAAGCGCCGTCACGCAACCTGCTCGACGCCGATCCGGCCATCTTCGGAGCGCTGTTCGCGACGGTACAGAAGCTGGCCAGGGCGGTGAAGGTCGCGTTCAACGCGGACGGCGTCGTCGTCATGCAATTCAACGAACCGGCATCCGGCCAGACGGTCTACCATCTGCATGTCCATGTCATTCCGCGCTTCGAAGGCGTGCCGCTGAAGCCGCATAGCGGCGAGATGGAAAAGCCGGAGGTACTCGCGGCGAACGCCGAGAAGATCAAGGCCGCGCTCGCGCGCGGATAACCGGCGGCTCCCCGAGCCGGCTACCGGCCGCGTCCGTTTCCGTTGCGCAGCCGGCTTTCGATCTCTTCACGCGCGCTTTGGGTGGCGAGCAGCGACAGCGTGACGCTGCCGTCCTCATTGTCGACGCGTTTGGTAACGTCGCCGTTGCGGTAGAGCCAGTCGACCATGCCGAGTTGGGCGGGCTGGAGCGTCACCGAGAGCGGGCTGAGTTCGCCGGAGACATGCGTTTCGATCACTTCCGCCAGCGTATCCAGCCCCTCGCCGGTGATCGCCGATATGGCGACCGGCGGCTGTTTGCGCTCGGTGCCGCCGGACAGCAGGCGCTCGCGGTTGCCCTCGTCCAGAAGATCGATCTTGTTCCAGACCTCCACGACACGGCGTGGATCGTGCGCATCGACGCCGAGATCGGCGAGGATCTGCTCCACGTCCTCGGCCTGCGCGACGGTGTCGGGGTCGGAAATATCGCGCACATGCAGAACGAGGTCGGCCTCGACAACCTCTTCCAGCGTGGCGCGGAAGGCGGCAACGAGATGGGTCGGCAGGTCGGAGATGAAACCGACCGTATCCGACAGGATGACCGGCGTGCCGTGCGGCAAGCGCAGGCGCCGCAAGGTCGGGTCGAGCGTGGCGAACAGCATGTTCTCGGCCAGCACCCCTGCCCCTGTCAGCTTGTTGAACAGCGTCGACTTGCCGGCATTGGTGTAGCCGACGATGGCGACCACCGGAAACGGCACCTTCTTGCGCTTGGCGCGGTGCAGGTCGCGGGTGCGCCGCACCGTTTCCAGTTCGCGCTTCAGCTTGACGATCTTGTCCTGCAAGACGCGGCGGTCGGCCTCGATCTGCGTTTCGCCAGGGCCGCCGAGGAAGCCCGCGCCGCCGCGCTGGCGCTCCAAGTGGGTCCAGGAGCGCACCAGCCGCCCCTTCTGGTAGTTCAGGTGAGCAAGCTCGACCTGAAGGGTGCCTTCCTTGGTGCGCGCGCGCTCGCCGAAGATTTCGAGGATCAACCCGGTGCGGTCGAGCACCTTGGTGTTCAGCTCTTTTTCGAGGTTGCGCTGCTGCACCGGCGTCAGCGGATGGTCGACGATCACCAGTTCGGCGTGACTGTCCTTCACGATCTGCGCGAATTCGGCAACCTTGCCGCTGCCCAGAAGCGTCGCCGGGCGCGGATCGTTGACCTGCACCACCGCCGCATGAACGGGATCGAGGTCGATGGCGCGGGTCAGCCCCACCGCCTCGTCACGGCGGGCGTCGGCGGAACGGGCAAGGCGCGGGCGGGCGGCATCGTCGTCGCCCTCGCGCGCCTGACGCGGCAGGACCGGCACAATGACGACGGCGCGCGTCGGTCCCTTGCGGTCGGCGCCCGTATCCTGTGCCGATGCGGAACGGCCCTCACGGACCGGGTCGTCGTGACGTGATGTCAATTAGCCGCCTTGGCTTTCCTCGGCATCGAACATCTGAACCGGTTGGCTCGGCATGATCGTGGAGATGGCATGCTTGTAGACAAGCTGCGAATGGCCGTCGCGGCGCAACAGCACGCAGAAATTGTCGAACGAAGTCACTACCCCGGTCAGCTTGACGCCGTTGATGAGAAAAATCGTGAGTGGATTCTTGCTCTTGCGAACAGAATTCAGGAACAGGTCCTGAAGATTTTGCGAACGCTCCGCCATTGTTCTTGTCTTTCGCCGATCCCCTTCGGTTTGCAGGCCAGTGCGCCAAAATACCGGGCGCATGTCAAGCACGCAAACACATCTCGCCGTCTTCACGACAAGCAGAACGAGATAAATTGATGATCATTCCACTTGTGCGGTTATCAGGCCGGAATTTTTTCCGCAACGTCAAAAAACGCCTGCCGCAGCGAAAGTGTAACAGAACCAGGGTGTCCGTTGGCAACCGTCGTGCCGTCGATCTCTACCACAGGCATGGCGATGGTCGTCGCCGAACTGATGAAAACCTCGCGCGCGGCCTTGGCCTCGGCAACGGAAAACTTGCGCTCCTCGATCTTGAGGCCGAGCTTTTCGGCCACGTCGAACAGGCTCGTGCGGGTGATTCCGCGCAAAATGCCGTGTGCGGCCGGCCGCGTCACCAGCACGCCGTCGCGCGTCACGATCCAGGCGTTGGAGGAGCCGCCTTCCTTGACGTTTCCGTCCTCGTCGACGAACCAGGCCTCCTGGCAGCCGGCTTCCTTCGCCTTCTGCTTGGCCATCACGTTCGGCAGCAGGCCGGTCGTCTTGATATCGACGCGGTCCCATCGATTCTCCGGCACCGTAATGATCTTGATGCCGCTCTCGACCCGCTTGGCAATCGTGGCCGCATTGGATTTCCGCGCGATCACCACCAGTGCCGGCGGGGTATCCGGCGACGGAAAGGCGAAATCGCGGCCGGCGACGCCGCGCGTCACCTGGAGGTAGACAAGGCCGTCGGTAACATGATTACGCCGGATCACCTCGCGCATGACGACCGTCAGCGCCTTGCGCGCCATCGGCCAGGCAATCGACAATTCGCCGAGCGAGCGGTTCAGCCGGTCGAGATGGCGGGTGACGTCGATGACGAAGCCGTGCGCCACCTCGCAGACTTCGTAGACGCTGTCGGCGAACTGATAGCCGCGGTCCTCGATGTGAACCGCCGCTTCCCGGTGCGGGACATAGCGGCCGTTGACGTAGGCGATGCGGGGCATGGACTCACCTGATGAGCAAATGGCGAATAAGGGAGTAGCGAATAGGGAAGCGGGCAGCAAGGCGAAGCGGATAAGCCAGCGCAAAGCACCCCTATTCGCGACTTCCCATTCGCCCCCTCACACGCCCAGCGACTTCAGCTTCCGGTGCAGCGCCGAGCGCTCCATGCCGATGAACTCGGCCGTCTTGGAGATGTTGCCGCCGAAACGGTTGATCTGCGCCACCAGATAATCCTTTTCGAACTGCTCGCGCGCTTCGCGCAGCGGCAGAGCCATGATGTGCTGGTCCGACTGGTTGGGCGTGCGCGGCATGACGTCGCCGATCTCGGCTGGCAACAGGTCGGCGGTGATCGGCGCATCGACGTCGTCGCCGCGCGTCAGGATCATCAGCCGCTCGATATTGTTGCGCAACTGCCGCACGTTGCCCGGCCAGTTATGGGCTTGCAGCACGGCCATCGCGTCGTCGGCGATACGGCGCGGCCGGATGCCCGTCTGGCGGGCAATCTGCTTCATGAAATTGTCGACCAGGTAGGGAATGTCCTCGCGACGCTCGGCAAGGCCCGGAACCGTAACCGGCACGACGGCGAGGCGATGGTAAAGGTCCTCGCGGAAACGGCCTTCGGCAATCATCGCTTCCAGGTTCTGCGAGGTCGAGGAGATGATGCGCACGTCCACCTTGACGCGCTTGGTGCCGCCCACCCGCTCGAACTGCTGCTCGACCAGAACGCGCAGGATCTTGTTTTGCGTCTCGCGCGGCATGTCGGCGACCTCGTCGATGTAGAGGATGCCCCGATGCGCCTCTTCCAGCGCGCCCACCTTGCGCTCGGTGCCGTTGGATTCGGTGCCGAACAGCTCGATTTCCATCCGCTCCGGCGTGATGGTGGCGGCCGACAGCGTCACGAACGGACCGCTCTTGCGGGTGGACAGTGCATGGATGGCACGCGCCGTCAGTTCCTTGCCCGAGCCGGACGGGCCGACGATCATGACGCGGCTGTTGGTCGGCGACACGCGCTCGATGGTCTGGCGCAACTGGCTCATGGCCGACGACATGCCGATCAGGTCGAAGGTTTCGCCGCTGCGCTGCCTGAGGTCGGACACTTCGCGCTTGAGCTTCGAGGTTTCCAGCGCGCGCTCGGCAATCAGGATGAGGCGGTCGGCCTTGAACGGCTTCTCGATGAAATCGTAGGCACCGCGACGGATCGCCGACACGGCCGTCTCGATATTGCCGTGGCCGGAAATCATCACCACCGGCAGGTTGGGGTGCAGGGTCTTGATCTCGTCCAGCAGCGCCAACCCGTCGAGCCGCGAGCCTTGCAGCCAGATGTCCAGGAAGATGAGCCGCGGCGCGCGGTCGGCGATCGCCGCCAGGGCGCTGTCGGCATCGTACGCGGTGCGTGTTTCGTGGCCCTCGTCGCTCAGGATGCCGGCGACCAGTTCGCGGATGTCTTCTTCGTCATCGACGATGAGAATATCAGACGCCATTGTCGACCTTTTCAGTTTCTCGTTGCTGCATGGGTCCCCGCGCGCCGGCCGTTGCCGTGGCCGGCGGCAGGATCATGCTGATCATGGCCCCTCGCCCCTGATGGAAATCCGCCGGAGCATCATGGAGTTCCAGCCGCCCGCCGTGGTCCTCGATGATTTTCTTGACAATGGCGAGGCCCAGGCCGGTGCCCTTCTCGCGTGTCGTCATGTAGGGCTCGAGCAGCCGTTGGCGATTTTCGCGCGGCAGGCCCTTGCCGTTGTCCATAACATCCACACGATAGGTATCGGCTTCATGTCGCGCCCTGATGCGGATGACGCCGTGCCCGCCGTTTTCCCACGTAACCCCTTCCATCGCCTCGGCGGCATTCTTGACGACGTTGCCGAAGGCCTGCGCCAAAAGCCGGCTGTCGAACGTGCCCTTCAGCGGCTCGTTGCCGAAATCCCGCTCGAATGTGATATCGGAGCGGCTGACTTCAACCAGGAAAGAGGCCTCGCGCAGCGGCTCCCGCAGGTCGATCGCCTTCATCTCAGGCTTCGGCATGCGGGCGAAGGACGAGAACTCGTCGACCATGCGGCCGATGTCCTCGACCTGGCGGATGATGGTGTCGGTACACTGGTCGAACACCTCGCGATCCTCGGTAATGACCTTGCCGTAGCGGCGGCGGATGCGCTCGGCCGAGAGCTGGATCGGGGTCAGCGGGTTCTTGATCTCGTGGGCGATGCGGCGGGCGACGTCGGCCCAGGCCGACGAGCGCTGCGCCTGGACCAGATCGGTGATGTCGTCCACCGTCACGACATAGGAGGTGTCGTCGATGTCGTCTTCCGCCTGTTCCACCGTCACCTGCACGTTGAAGGTGCGCTCGGCGCCGGCGCGGAAGAACGTGACCTGTTCGCGATGCACCGGCTTGCCGGAGTTGCGCCCGATCTCGAACACCTGCCCGACATGCGGCAGGATGGCGGAGAGCTTCTGGCCGACCGCAAGGTCCGACGAAGTGGCCAGCATCGCCTCGGCGGAGCGGTTGACGATGGTGATGGTGCCCAGCGAATCGACGCCAACGACGCCGGCCGTCACGCCTGCCAGCACGGCTTCGGAGAAGCGGCGGCGCTCGTCGATCAGGTCCTTGGCCGACAAGAGTTCGTTGCGCTGGGTTTTCAGTTCGTGCAGCATCTTGTTGAAGGTGTCGCCGAGATAGGCGACGTCGCCGTCGGACGGCCGCACCGGTACCGACACGTCGAGGTTGCCCGTCGCCACATCGGCCGCCGCGCCGATGAGCTGGCGGATCGGCCGCACCAGCCGGTCGGCCACCGCAATGCCGGTCCAGATGGCCGACAGGATGATGATGAGCGTCAGCGACAGGTAAGGCAGCGCGAAGGCGACCTGCGAGGTCCTGCGGTTCTTCTCCAGGCCTCGGTATTCGTCGGTGTTGGCGCGCACGATCTGGCGCGCCTTGATCACCTCGGGGTCGACCAGCCGGATGGTGTAGAGGTAAAGCCCGTCAAGCTCGTGCAGCTTGATGATGGCGCCCATGATGTTGCGCGTCTTGGGTTCGATGAGCAGCGGCTTGCCGTCCGCCGCCGCCGCGACGGCGCCGTCAGGCGGCTCGGGCATGGCGAAATCGGCGTCGGTCTTGGCGCTCATGACGAAGGAGCCGTCCGGCTTCACCAGTGCCGCATGGGCGAGTCCGCGGCCCACAGCCTCCTTGTTCAGCAGGTCCAGGAAGCCGGTGCGGTCGAGGCCGTAGAGCTGGCGCGCATTGTCCAGGTCGTAGGCCATCGACAGCGTCGTGCCCTGAAGGTTGCGGGCGTTTTCCTGCACATAGGCGTCGGCGATCGACAGCGAGGAGTTGATGATGGTCTTGGTGCGGATCTCGAACCAGCGGTCGAGGCCTATGTTGAGCGTGACGGACGCGATGATGGCCACCATGATCGCCGGGATCGCCGCCACCAGCGCGAACATCGTGACAATGCGCACATGCAGGCGCGACGCAGCGCGGCCGGTACGGCGCGCCATCAGGATGCGGTGCACTTCGCGCCCGATCAGCGCCACGAGGCAAAGGATGAAGGCGGCGTTGACGCCGATCAGCACCAGCGTCGTCGTCTCGTCGGGCGTGATCGGCGTCACGCCGACCAGGATGGCGAAGGACACGGCCGCCGTGAGCAGCGCGCCGATGATGGCGATGACGCCAGGCATGGCGAGCAGCCGGCGCGCATCGCTGCGCGCACCGGCCTTGCGGAAAAGCGGTCCGGCCAATGAGGCGGCCTGAAGGGTCATATCGTCGTTCGTCGCCATGATTTGCGTTACATCTATGCAACGCATTGTGGCGATTATGCAACAAAGCCGCCTGCGGCGAAAATCTTTTGCCCGCTAATCCCCAGGTCGTGCCCGCTCAGGCCTGACGGCCGGATTTGTAGACGTTGACGCCCAGCTCGCGGATCTTCTTGCGCAGCGTGTTGCGGTTGAGGCCAAGCAGTTCGGCCGCCTTGATCTGGTTGCCGCGCGTCGCCGTCATGGCGGCCAGCACGAGCGGATATTCGACTTCCGCCAGGATGCGGTCATAGAGCCCGGCCGGCGGCAGGTCGCCTGCGAAGGAGGCGAAATAGCGCTGGAGGTGATGTTCGACGGCCTGGCCGATCGTCAGGTCGTCGGGGATCAGCGCACCGCCGTCCGGCACCACCGGCCGCTCGCCGGTCTTCAGCTCGGCCTCGATGATTTCGGCGGAAATCTCGTCCTGCGCATAGAGCGCGGCCAGCCGGCGCACCAGATTCTCCAGCTCGCGCACATTGCCCGGCCAGGGATAGCGTTTCATCAGCTCCAGCCCGCCGGCCGCGATGCGCTTGGCTTGCAGCCCTTCCTTTTCGCCCTGCTTGAAGAAGTGGCGGACGAGGTCGGGAATGTCCTCGGCACGCTCGCGCAGGCCGGGAAGCCTGAGCGGCACGACGTTCAGGCGGTAGAACAGGTCTTCGCGAAACAGGCCCTGGTTGATGAGCGTGCGCAGGTCCTTGTTGGTGGCGGCGACAATGCGCACGTCGGTCCGGATCGGCGTGCGGCCGCCGACGGTGGTGTATTCGCCCTGCTGGAGCACGCGCAGCAGGCGCGTCTGCGCCTCCATCGGCATGTCGCCGATCTCGTCGAGGAACAGCGTGCCGCCTTCGGCCTGCTCGAAGCGGCCGCTGGAGCGGTTCTGCGCGCCGGTGAAGGCACCCTTCTCGTGGCCGAACAGTTCCGATTCGATCAGGTCGCGCGGGATCGCCGCCATGTTGATGGCGACGAAGGGGCCGCCGCGCCGGCGGCCGTATTCGTGCAAGGCGCGCGCCACCAGTTCCTTGCCGGTGCCCGATTCGCCGGAAATCATGACGGTCAGGTCCGTCTGCATCATGCGCGCCAGCATGCGATAGATGTCCTGCATGGCGGCGGAGCGGCCGACCAGCGGCATCGTTTCGGGCGGCTCCTCCGCCCGCGCATCGAGTTTCGGGCGGCGCGGCTCGGCCAGCGCCCGGTTCACGATGGCAAGCAGTTCGGTAAGGTCGAAGGGCTTCGGCAGATATTCGTAGGCGCCGGTCTCCGAGGCCCGGATCGCGGTCATGAAGGTGTTTTGCGCACTCATGACGATGACCGGCAGTTCGGGCCGCGCCTTCTTGATGCGGGGCAGCATGTCGAAGGCGTTCTCCTCCGGCATCACCACGTCGGTGATGACGAGATCGCCCTCGCCAGCGGCCACCCAGCGCCATAGCGTCGAGGCGCTGGAGGTGACGCGGACGTCATGGCCGGCGCGCGACAGCGCCTGGTTGAGCACGGTGCGGATCGCCGCATCGTCGTCGGCGACGAGAATGCTGCCATGGGCGATCATGGGCGGCCTCCAGTTTCGTCCGCCGTCGATGCGGGCAACGGCTCTTTCCACGCCGGCAAGAGCACGCGGAAGGTCGTACCGCGCGGCGTCGATTCGCATTCGACGATGCCGCCGTGCTCGCCGACGATCTTGGCCACCAGCGCCAGCCCGAGGCCGGAGCCGTTCTGCTTGGTGGTGATGAAGGGATCGAAGAGGATCGGCAAGATATCGTCCGAGACGCCCGGCCCGTTGTCGTGCACGCAGAATTCCAGCGGCAGCGAGACGCGATCCTGCGTTCCCGGCACCGAAACGCGGATGCCGGGCCGGAAAGCCGTGGACAGCGTAATCTCGCCCTGCGGATCGGCCGCTATCGCCTCGGCGGCGTTCTTGACCAGATTGAGGAACACCTGCACCAGTTGATCGCGGTTCGCATAGACCGGGGGCAGAGACGGGTCGTAGTCCTCCACGATCCTGATCCTGCTTGCAAAACCGTTTGCGGCGACGGCCTTCACATGGTCGAGCACGATGTGGATGTTGACCGGATAGCGGTCGATCGGCCGCTCGTCTGAAAATACCTCCATGCGGTCGACCAGCTTCACGATGCGGTCGGTTTCGTCGGTGATCAGCCGGGTGAGCGCGCGATCCTCGTCGGAGGCCGAAAGCTCCAGCAACTGCGCCGCGCCCCTGATGCCGGACAAAGGGTTCTTGATTTCGTGAGCCAGCATGGATGCCAGGCCGGTAACGGAGCGCGCGGCGCCGCGATGCGTCATCTGGCGGTCGATCTTGTCGGCCATGGAGCGCTCCTGGAACATCACCACGACGGAGCCCGGAAATTCCGGCACGGGGGCCGCGTACAGATCCACGACCTTCTCGATGCCGAGGCGCGGCGAGGACACGTCCACCCTGTATTCGTTGACCGGCGCGGCGCGCTCGCGCACCTGATCGACCAGCGCCAGCAGGGGGCTGCCGAACGGGATAAGCTGTTCCAGCCTGTTGCGGGCAAGAATCGCGGCACTGGAGCGGAAGAAGTCTTCCGCATCGGCGTTGGCGAAGGAAATGAACCCTTCCGGCCCTACCATGACCACCGGCCGGCGGATCGTGTTGAGCACGATCTGAGCGGCAGCGGCCATGTCGCGCACAGGCGCGCTCATGCGGCGCTCCTCAAACCCAGTGCCACTGGCGAGCGCGTGAAAGCTTCGCGCACTCCGGCCATGACGACGGCCGGATCGAAGGACGTCAGGATCGTCTTGCGAAGGTCGGGCGCGACGGAGGGCGCGTGGCGATCGAGGTACCAGCCGAGATGCTTGCGCGCCTGCCGCAGCCCGCTTTCGGTGCCGTAAAGCGCCAGCATATCCTCGTAATGCGCCGCGATGTAGTCGGCCAGCGCCTCGCCACCTCGCGGCACGTCCAGCGCTTCGGCGCCGGCCGCCTGCGCGGCAATCTCTCCCGCCACCCAGGGCGCGCCGTAGTGCGCGCGGCCGACCATGACGGCGTCCGCGCCCGACCGGCGAAGGATTTCCGCCGCACCCTCGGACGACGCCACGTCGCCGTTCGCTACCAGCGGGACGGACACCGCCTCCCGGACGCGGCGAATGGCGTCCCAGTCCGCCTTGCCGTTGTAGAACTGGCAGCGCGTGCGGCCATGCACGGTGATCATTTTCACCCCGGCCCGCTCGGCCCGGCGCGCGAGGGTCGGCGCGTTGAGCGCGCCCTCGTCCCAGCCGAGCCGCATCTTGACGGTGACAGGCACATCGACGGCGCCGATCACCGCCTCGATCAGCGACAGCGCGTGATCGAGGTCGAGCATCAACGCCGAGCCGGCGTAGCCGCCCGTCACCTTCTTGGCGGGGCAGCCCATGTTGATGTCGATGATGTCGGCACCCTCGCCTGCCGCGATCCGCGCCGCCTCGGCCATGTGCGCCGCCTCGCGCCCGGCCAATTGCACCATGTGGACAGGCAGCCCGGAATGGCGGATACGCAGGTCGAAACCCTGTCGGCCGCGCGCGAGTTCGCCGCTGGCCACCATTTCGGAAACCACCAGCCCGGCGCCATGCGCATAAGCGCGTCGCCGGAACGGATCGTCGGTGACGCCCGACATCGGCGCCAGGAAAACCCGGTTGCGGATCGACACGCCGCCGATCTCGAGCGGTTCTGCCAAGGTCGCCAGATCGATCATGCACAAAACCTAAGCATGTTCCTGTTCTGCATAATCCGTAGCCATACCGCGTGCATTGTGCAATGCAAAACGTCCGTCCGCGAAATCTATCCGGGGAAAGGACTGGTTTTCAGCAGACACCACGACTAAGCGTTTTTTCGATGGCGCAGTCAGGCACGAACAGTCCGGAAGCGAAACGGCGAAAGGTCGCGGCGGTGATCGTCGCGGCCGGCCGGGGCGAGCGCGCCGGGCAGGCCGACGGTCCCAAGCAGTACCGGCCGATCGGCGGCCGCGCGGTCATCGCCCACACGCTCGAAACCTTCCTTTCGCATCCGCTGGTCGATCTGGTGGCGGTCGCCATCCATGCCGACGACCGCGAACTCTTCGCCCTCGCCGCCGGCCTGGACGCCGGGCGCATCATCACCGTGGTGGGCGGTCCGACCCGGCAGCAGTCGGTGCGGCTGGGGCTTCTGGCATTGGCCGAACATGCGCCGACCCATGTGCTGATCCACGACGCCGTGCGTCCCTTCGCGGATACCGACCTCATCGCCCGCACCATCGCCACCATCGACCAGAGTGAAGGAGCGCTGCCGGCCGTGCCGATCGCCGACACGCTGAAGCGCGAGGCCCGCGACGGGACGGTTGCCGAGACAGTGCCGCGCGCCGGGCTTTATGCGGCGCAAACTCCGCAGGGGTTTCCTTTCGGGCCGATCCTGGCCGCACACGAAAAGGCGCACGAGGCCGGCCGCACCGACTTCACCGACGATTCGGCAATCGCCGAATGGGTGCGCATGCCGGTCAGGCTCGTCACCGGCTCGCCCGACAACGTCAAGCTCACCTGGGCAAGGGATATCGCCATGGCAGACCAGAGGTTGGGCGGCGCGCGCCCGCATTTTCCCGATATCCGCACCGGCAACGGCTACGACGTGCATGCCTTCGAGCCGGGCGACCATGTGATGCTGTGCGGCGTCCGGATCGCGCACGACAAGAAGCTTTCGGGCCATTCCGACGCCGATGTCGGCCTGCACGCGCTGACCGACGCGCTGCTGGCGACCTGCGGCGCCGGCGATATCGGCACGCACTTCCCGCCCTCCGATCCGCAATGGAAGGGGGCCGCCTCGCATCTCTTCGTCGAACACGCGGCGGCAATCGTGCGCGGGCGCGGCGGCCGCATCGCCAATGCCGACGTGACCCTCATCTGCGAGGCGCCGAAGGTCGGTCCCCACCGCCCGGCGATGACGACCGCGTTGGCCGAAATGCTGCACATTTCACCCGAGCGCATCTCCATCAAGGCAACCACTAACGAGAAACTGGGTTTCATAGGGAGACAGGAAGGCATCGCGGCGATCGCGACAGCCAGCGTCATCTACCCAGGAGAGGTGCCGGAATGAGCGAAGCGGGCATTAGCGAAACGAAACCGATCGAGGTCGGCGAACTGGCGAACCGGTTCCTGCAAGCCTGCCTCAAGCACGAAATCCTTGCGGCGACGGCAGAGAGCTGTACCGGCGGGCTCATCATCGCGGCGATGACCGATATTCCCGGTTCCTCTTCGATGGTCGATCGCGGTTTCGTCACCTACTCCAACGATGCGAAGATGGAACTTCTCGGCGTCTCGCCCGTCACGCTCGACGCGCATGGGGCAGTCTCGGCAGAAACCGCGCAGGAGATGGCGGCCGGGGCGCTGGCGCGCTCCCACGCCGGCATCGCGCTTGCCGTCACCGGCATCGCCGGCCCGGACGGCGGCTCGCCTGACAAGCCGGTCGGGCTGGTCTGGTTCGGCGTCGCGACGACCGGGCAGCGGGTCGTCGTTGAAAAGCGTGTCTTCGAAAATCGCGGCCGCGACCATATCCGCCGCCAGACGGTTCGCCATGCGCTGGAGATGGGACTGAAGGCGCTGGACGGCTGACCGACTGCCGTCAGCCTTGACCGTAGATCACGTCCGCCCGCTTCTCGAACGCTTCGGCGAACATGCGGAAGGCGCGGTCGAACATGGTGCCCATGAGGGCCGCAAGGATGCGGCTCTTGAACTCGTAGTCGATGAAGAAGCGCACGAAGCAGCCGTCGCTTGCCGGCTCGAAACTCCAGATGTTGCTGAGGTATTTGAACGGCCCGTCGATGTATTTGACGTCGATGGCCCGGTCCGCCGGCTTGAGCAACACCTGGGTGGTGAACGTCTCGCGGATCGCCTTATAGCCGATGCTCATGTCGGCCACGAGCACCGTGCGGCCGTCGCGCTCCTTGCGCGAGCGCACGGAGAGCCGTTCGCACAACGGCAGGAATTCCGGATACTTCTCCACATCGGCGACCAGCGCGAACATCTCGTCCGGCGTGTGCGCGACACGGCGCGTGGCTTCGAATTTCGGCATCGACCGGCCGCTCAGGCCGACTTGGCGAGCTGTGCCTCGCGCGCGGCGCGCAGGCGCGCGAAATCCTCGCCGGCGTGATGCGAAGAGCGCGTCAGGGGGCTGGACGCCATCAGCAGGAAACCCTTGGTCTTGCCGACCGTCTCGTAGGATTTGAACTCGTCCGGCGTGACGAAGCGCACCACCGGATGATGCTTCTTCGACGGCTGGAGGTACTGGCCGATGGTCATGAAGTCGACATGGGCGGAGCGCAGGTCGTCCATCAGTTGCAGCACCTCGTTGCGCTCCTCGCCCAGCCCCACCATGATGCCCGACTTGGTGAAGATCGACGGATCGAGTTCCTTTACCCGCTGCAACAGCCGGATCGAATGGAAATACCGGGCGCCGGGACGCACGGTGAGATAGTTCGACGGCACCGTTTCGAGGTTGTGATTGAAAACGTCGGGTTTGGCCGCGACGACGACCTCCAATGCGCCTTCCTTGCGCAGGAAGTCCGGCGTCAGGATTTCGATGGTGGTGGCGGGCGTTGCGGCGCGGATGGCGCGGATCACCTGGGCGAAGTGCTCGGCGCCGCCGTCCGGCAGGTCGTCGCGATCGACCGAGGTGATGACGACGTGGGTGAGCCCCATCGTCTTGACCGCATCGGCGACACGGCCCGGCTCGCCGGCGTCGAGCGGCAGCGGAATGCCGGTGGCGACGTTGCAGAAGGCGCAGGCGCGGGTGCAGATCTCGCCCATGATCATGAAGGTGGCGTGCTTCTTGTCCCAGCATTCGCCGATGTTGGGACAGCCCGCTTCCTCACACACCGTCACCAGCTTGTGCGATTTCACGATCTCGCGGGTTTCGGCATAGCCTTTGGACACCGGCGCCTTGACGCGGATCCATTCCGGCTTGCGCAGCACCTCCTGGTCCGGCCGATGGGCCTTTTCCGGATGACGCGGGCGCGGCGCCGGAGTCTCGGTTCTGTCGAGTACAGTGACCATGTCGATCCTACCCCTGCGGCCACGCCTTTAAGGCGGCCGCCTTCGCCTTCACTTAGGCATTTTCAACCTGGAGCGAAAGGCCGGCCGGCGCATGCCAGCCCGGCCTCCGTTGCATTGCCTCTCCAGCGGCCGCCTAGCGACGGATCAGACGGCCGGCGAAGATGAGGATGCACGCGCCGATGAAACCGGTAATCAGGTAAGCCACCCAGCCGGTACCGAAACTTTCCAGCTTCAGCGCCGCGAGGATGGCGTTCAACACCACCGCACCGACGATACCCATGATAATGTTCATGACTATGCCGGTGTTGCTCTTCATGACCATCTCGGCCAGCCATCCGGCCAAGCCGCCGACAATGATGGCCGCAATCCAACCCACGCCGTTGACATCCATTTGCGTTCTCCTCGCCTGCTGCGGGGCGCGACAGCACCCCTTGATGACCCGCCGAGAGAAGAGATTCCATCTTGCGGCCGGCCATGCAAGCCGTCATGCGTTCAGAGCGCGGCCGTAAGCGTCGAGCACGCTCTCCTTCATCATTTCCGACAAGGTCGGATGCGGGAAGACGGTGTGCATCAGCTCTTCCTCGGTGGTTTCGAGGTTCATCGCCACGACGTAACCCTGGATCAACTCGGTGACTTCGGCGCCGACCATATGGGCACCGAGAAGCTGGCCGGTCTTCTTGTCGAAGACGGTCTTGATGAAGCCCTGGTCTTCGCCGAGCGCGATCGCCTTGCCGTTGGCGCCGAACTGGAAGCGGCCGACGCGGATATCGTAGCCGGCCTCCTTGGCCTTCGCTTCCGTCAGGCCGACGGAGGCGACCTGCGGGCTGCAATAGGTGCAGCCTGGAATCTTGCTCTTGTCCAGCCCATGCACGCCCGGCACGCCGGCGATCGTCTCGATGCAGATGACGCCCTCGTGCTCGGCCTTGTGGGCCAGCATCGGCGGACCGGCGACGTCGCCGATGGCGTAGATGCCCGGCACATTGGTGCGGCCGTGACCGTCTACAACCACGCAGCCGCGGTCGGTCTTGACGCCCAGCGCCTCCAGCCCGAGGTTTTCGATATTGCCCTGCACGCCGACGGCCGAGATCATCCGGTCTGCCGTGATCTTCTCCACCGAGCCGTCCTTCTTCTCGACGGTGGCGGTGACGGAATTGGCGCCCTTCTCGACCTTGGTCACTTTCGCTTCGAGCAGGATCTTCATGCCCTGTTTCTCGAACTGCTTCTGCGCGAATTTCGAAACTTCGGCGTCCTCGACGGGCATCACCTGCGGCATCACCTCGACCACGGTGACGTCGACGCCCATGGTGCGGTAGAAATAGGCGAACTCGATGCCGATGGCGCCGGAGCCCATGACCAGCAGCGACTTCGGCATCTCCTTCGGCACCATCGCCTCGAAATAGGTCCAGATCAGCTTGCCGTCGGGCTCGATGCCGGGCAGCACGCGCGGCCGCGCGCCGGTGGCGACGATGATGTGCTTAGCCGTGTAGGTGCCCTCGCCCTTGGTGCCCTTCGGCGCCGGCGGCTGCGGCTCCATCGCCTTCTTGGCCGTCTTGGAAACGACGATTTCACCCGGCTTGGTAAGCTTCGCCTCGCCCCAGATCACGTCCACCTTGTTCTTCTTCATCAGGAAGCCGACGCCGCCGTTGAGGCGCAGCGAGACTTTCCGGGAGCGGTCGACCACAGCCGCCGTATCCGCCGTCACCGGCCCGCCGATCTTCAGGCCGTAAGCTTCGGGATGGTCGGCATAGTGCTTGATCTCGGCGGAACGCAGCAGCGCCTTGGTCGGGATGCAGCCCCAGTTGAGGCAGATGCCGCCGAGATGTTCGCGCTCGACGATCGCCGTCTTGAAGCCGAGTTGCGCCGAACGCACCGCCGTGACATAGCCGCCGGGTCCGGAACCGATGATGATGACGTCGTAATTCTCAGCCACGGTCTGTCTCCGTTCTAGAGTTCCAGCATGACGCGCACGAGCGGCGCCAATGCCGCGCCGATGCGGCGCGTGTTTTCTGCATCGAGGTGGACGCCGTCGAGCGGCGAAGTCGTCGCCACCGAGCCGGCGTCGAAGAAGCCGCATCCGGCCTCGTCGGCAAGCCCCGCATAGAGCGGCGCCAGGTGCTTCGAGGCCTCGTCGCCGCCTGCGAACATTATCCTGTATTCGGCATCGTCCGACTGGCTGACCGCCGGCGGCGCGACGAGCAGGATCTGCGGTGCCGGTTGCTCGACCGGATAGTCGTGCCCACGCACGATATCGACCAGCCGGCGCATGCCCTGCGTGGCGGCGACGGGATTGCCGTGAATCCACGGCTTCATGTCATTGGCGCCGAGCATCATGACGATCAGATCGATCGGCGCATGGGTGGTCAGCACGGTGGGCAGCACGCGCGCGCCATTGCGGTCGGCACCGGCCAGCCGGTCGTCGAAGGCCGTGGTGCGGCCGTTCAGCCCCTCGGCGACGACATGAACGCCGCCGCCGAGTGCAGTCTGCAACACGCTCGGCCAGCGGTCTTCCAGCGCGTGCCTGCCCCGAGAAGCCGGGTCATGGCCCCAGGTCAGGGAATCGCCGTAGCACAGGACGGTCTTCACCGGCGTGCCCTACACCAGCATCGCCATCGGGTTTTCGACGAGCGCCTTGAAGGCGCCGAGCAGTTCGGCGCCGAGCGCGCCGTCGACGGCGCGGTGGTCGGTCGACAGCGTCACCGACATGACGGTGGCGACCTTGATCTCGCCGTTCTTCACCACGGCCCGCTGCTCGCCGGCGCCGACCGCCAGGATCGTCGCATGCGGCGGGTTGATGACGGCGGCGAAATCCTTGATTCCGAACATGCCGAGATTGGACACGGCGGTGGTGCCGCCCTGGTATTCCTCCGGCTTCAGTTTCCGCGACCGGGCACGCGCCGCCAGGTCCTTCATCTCGTTGGAGATCGCCGACAGCGACTTCTCGTCCGCCTTGCGGATGATCGGCGT
>NZ_JAFKID010000053.1 GCF_017306545.1 Mesorhizobium sp. | reverse complement strand
TCATGGGCCATGATCGGCGAGAGGATGTTCCCGCGGTTTGCGATCATGCGATCGAGGGCCAGGAGGGGCAATCGGGAGGGGAAACTGGGAACCGCAGCCGGCAGCGGACCGAACGCGGCGTCGAATGTTTTGAGGGCGGAGCGATCGTTGAGCCGCCATTCGTTGAGATCGCCCATCAGTAAGGCCGGGACCTCGTCCCGGGCGTTCATGATTTCCTGGATCAACCGCGCCTGATGTGTGCGAGAGCGGCGAAGAAGTCCGAAATGCGCGGCGATAATCCGGATCGCGCCGCCGACCTCGAGCCCGATTTCCGCAACGATCGCACCCCGCGGCTCCAGTCCCGGAAGGGCTATCTGATGAACGTCGCGGACGACGCCACGCCTGAAGAGCAGAACGTTCCCGTGCCAGCCGTGCGTTCGCATGTTTCCCGATACCGGCACGAGTGTGAGGCCGGTCTCGCGTTCGAGACGCGTGAGGTCGAGCAAGCCCTCCCGGTTGCCGAAACGCCGGTCGGCTTCCTGCAGGGCCACGACGTCTGCATCTATTTCGTGAATGACCCGGAAGGTCCGCTCGGGATCGAACCTTCCGTCGGTGCCGACGCATTTGTGGACGTTGTAGGAAGCCACCAACACGCCCGGCTGCCCCATATTCTCAGTCATCGGCGGTTGCCCTGCCCGCTGCCGCCGCATTCGAAGTTGCTCCAGCACCGTGGTGGTGAAACCGGGGCCGAACCTGTGCATGATCGTTTTCGCCTCCCTGTCGACCAGGCGCTTAAATCTCATAGTCGCCCCTGTTATCTGGGTATCGGCGAATCCAACCGCAATCGATAGACGCAGCCATCAAAGATAAGGCGATCCGAGCCATAGTATACGGTCGAGCAGGCGTTCCAGAAACGGCCTGGCGCGCAAGCTTTCCAGCGTCACTTCCGCCGCCGAGCCGATCGCGGCGTCGATGCGCCGCTCGATCCTTGCGGCGAAGCCGGCGTCCAGCACTTCGAGATCAATCTCGAAGTTCAGCCTCAGCGAGCGCGGATCGAGATTGGACGAGCCGACAAAGGCCCAGATGGAATCGACGACAAGCAGCTTGGAATGGTCGAAGGGTCCCTGTGCGCGCCAGACCCGACAATAGCTCCTGACGACCTGATCGAACTGGGCCGTCATGGCGCGATCGACGAGAACGAGGTTGTTGGCGGACGGCACCACGATGTCGATATCGATTCCGCGCCGCGCGGCCGTCGTCAGCGCACTGATCAGTTCGCGGTCCGGCAGGAAATAGGGCGACATGATGCGGATGGAGCGGCGCGCGATGGAGAAGGCAGCCATCAGCATCTTGTGGTTGGCTTCGAGGCTCGCATCGGGGCCGGAAGGAAGCACGCGCATGAACATCGGCGAGCCGGGATCTGCCATCGCTCCGGAAGCGATGCGCCAGGCGTTGCCATGCAGCCGCTCGCCGCTGGCGAAATACCAATCCTCGGCGGCGACGGAGAAGATGTCTGCGATAACCGGCCCTTCGATGCGGAAATGCGTGTCGTGTGCCATGTCCGCTCCGGCGAATTCGGCGGTGAAGCCTTGCCGGATGTTCATCCCGCCGGCGAACCCGACGGTGCCGTCCACCACAAGAATCTTCCGGTGCGTCCGCAGATTGGCGTAGGGCAGCCGCAGCCCGCTGATGATGCGGCCGTTGAACACGCGGGTGGTGACGCCGCCGTCGCTCAGATGACCGACGATGCTGGGAACGGAATAGCGGGCGCCGACCGCGTCGATCAGCACGCGCACCGCCACGCCGCGCCGTGCGGCATCGATCAGGGCGTCCGCAAGACGCAGCCCGATCGGATCGCGGTCGAAAATATAGGTCTCGAGGACGACGCTGCGCTGCGCGGCGGAAATCGCCGCGATCATCGCGGCGTAGGCATCGTCGCCGGTGTCCAGTTCGGTGATGGCGTTCGCCGTCGTCAGCGCATGGTGGGTTATCCTGTCGCCCGCGATCTTCAGCGCGGCAAACCGCCTGCCGAAGCGGCTGGCGACGGCGTCGGAGGTTGCGTCGAAGCGCGA
>NZ_JAFKID010000061.1 GCF_017306545.1 Mesorhizobium sp. | reverse complement strand
TTTCTGGGACAGGAACAGCTTGTCGAACGGGATGTTTTCGGCCTGGTTGAGGGTGATCTTCTGAATGGCGCTTTTTGCCATGGTCAGGGTCTCCATGACGGGCGGCCGGGGCCTCTCCCCGCACCTACAAACCCGTCAGGAACCCTCCCTTCTGCCCTCTACCTCTCGCGGCCGCTCGCCCACGCCTGCCGGAAGCCACGACGCGGCACTGGATTATTGGGGGAGAGGAAGCTATATATCTTCCACAAACGTGGAAGGATTATTGTCATGGCCGGGTTCGCCAGCGAGGTGCTCACCGCCAATGAGGCGGCATCGGTAACGCAAGTGCCGCTCAAGCAGGTGCATCGCATCATCGACGCCGGGCTGTTGCGAGGCTGTGTGGAGAGGCGTCGCGGCAGCCGCGTCATCGTAGGATCGGGCCTGCTTGGACTGCGTCTGGCATGGCTGACGGCCGGGACGCTGACGCCAATGGCAAGACGGGCGATCGTCGAACGCGCAATCGCGACCGATGCTGCATCGGTGGTTGCGGCCGACCCGCTGAAGGTCGATCTCAAGCCGATTGCTGCCGACGTCAAGACCGGCCTTGTGCGGCTGCGGAAGGCGAAGGCGATGGTGGCTCGGGATTCCGATATCCTTGGCGGCCAGCCCATCTTTGCCGGAACGCGGGTGCCGATCCATGACGTCGCCGACATGCTCGCCAACGGCGATACGCCCCAGGCGATCCATGCCGCCTATCCGCAGTTGACGCTCGACCAGATCGGCCTCGCCGCCGACTACGCGCTCGCCTATCCCAGACGCGGCCGTCCACCGGCAAAACCGGCTTGGCGTGGCAAGCCGGCAAGATCCTCGCGCACGGTTCGTCTTGACGATCTGCCGGCGGCTTCGTGAAATTCCTGATCGACGAATGCCTGAGCCCGGATCTGGCGAAGCTCGCACGCGAGCGCGGGTATCCGGAGTCCAGCCATGTGCGCTGGCTCGGGCTGGCAGGGGCGAAGGATCATGTGGTGACCAGGCGTGCCGTCGATGACGGCTACGTCCTGGTCACCCACAATACGGCGGATTTTCGCGGGCTTTATGGCCGTGAGGAGGTCCATGTCGGCCTGGTCGCGTTTAACACGGCTCCGGGATTGATGAGCCTCGACTTTCAGCTGCGCCTCTTCCTTCTCGCCCTCTCGGAACTTGGCGGCGAGGAGGCGTGGAACGAGGTGCTGGAGATTACGGTGAACGCCGGCCGGGTCGTGACGATCGACCGGTTCGACCTTCCCGAATAGAGCGTTACCCCTCCGGTTCCGCAACGTCGACACGGCCGGCCTTGCGCAGCTTCTCCAGCATCCGGGCGTGGTCCATCAGGATGTGGATGAGCGCCTGCCGATCCACCGTTACCGTCTTGCTCGTGCTGCGTGTACGATCATGCCGCTCATGCAGGAGCTCGAACTCGGCAAGCGTGGTGTAGAGCCGGAGAAGAGGCCGGCCGCTCATGACCCGGTCCTCCGTTCGGCCGGCATGTGCACTGTTTCCTCGTGCGTGGGTTTCAGGGTCTCAACGCGGCGCGCGACGACGGGGCGGCTGTCAGCGTCCTGCGCCAGGCGGCGGATCAACTCGAGTTCGGTATCCGAGCAGTCGCCGCGCACTTCCAGATCGATCCAGTGACCGGCCCGGCCGACATGGGAGTCACGCAGCCGGTGGCTGGATGAGGTGTAATAGCTCTCATGCGGGTTGTTGAGCCGCACTCGGGTGCGCAGGAACAGGATGCCTGTACCGAGATTGCCGCAGAACAAGAACTCGTCCGCGGGCGTGGTCTTGGGACCACCTCCTATCTTCCGGTGACCGATTTGTCGGAAGGCTTGATCGAATTCGTCGGGGTTCGGTGTGGTGCGCGCGGTGAGTTTCCCGTCGAAAATCCAGGGCGGCCGATGTGGATTCACCCGACCGACGGCCACCTGGTGCAGCAGATCGAGCAGATAGGTCGGATCGGCCGGATAAGGGCAACCTCGCCAGAGGGTTCGGATTGAGCGCCGAAGGGCGTCGGGCAGCGCGAACAGCCGGGCACGGGCTTTGCGCCAACGGGCGGCACGCTCGGCGCGCTGTTCGCGTTCGCGCTCGTCCCACCAGACGTGGCGGCGGGCCATTTCTTCGTCGACACTATGCTGGCCCGCGGCGATCATGTCCGCGAACAATGGCAGCGCCTCGCGTTCCAGGCGCTGCTTGCGCCTGAATGCGGCCCGCTTGCGCGACGTGTCGCGATAGGGTTCGGGTTTCGGCCAGGGACGAAATCGCATCAGATCCCCTCCTCGCTTCTTGCCCGCGCGGCATTGGAAAGAATGCGGATGGCTGCGGTGATGCTGCCGTTCTCACGGGCGGCTTCGGCGTAGGCTGAAATCGGGAATGTGCCGGTGAAGAAGACGTCGCGTTCGATGTGCATGCCGAACGGCAGATCGAGCGTGGTAAGTTCTCGCAGGCTGAAGGATCCGAGTTCCGCGGCGTCGCCCAGCTGCGCCAGGCCGAAAAGCCTGTCACCGTCTTCGGCGAGCTCGGTGGCAAGCCAGGTGCCGATCCCGACGGGATTGAAGAACTTGACCACTGGCAGATGGTCGAAGCCGGACAGACGGCCATTTGCGAGCAGGCGCTCACGAAGCGCAGGCGTCAGCAACGCTGCGGAATTCCGGACGGTTTCATCCATTGTTCGTTCTCCACGACGGGCGGCCGAAAGCCAGCCTCTCGACCTCCTGGCCCGTCACGACGAAAAGCGCCGCCCTCCGGACGGGGGACGGCGCTTTGCATGGGGCGATTATGGGAAAACCGGACGTGCGATCAGCAGATCATCCGTCTGGATGGATCAGTGGGCGAGGTCGAGGAGCTTCTTGGCTTTGCCTTCCATCTCTAGCCGGACATCCTGATGCTGCTTGTCGCGCGCTATCCGGGTGATCCCCTGAACGAAGTCGAAGATCGACGCCGGCGGATGCCCTTCTTCGTTGAGTACCGTGTCGATGACCTTCGTGGTTTCACCCTTCGAAAAGCCGCGCTTGCGCAGGAATGTCGTCCGATCGTCATCGTCGCGCGCCACGATGCGTTCGCGTGCCGCCTTGATGCCGTTCACGAACGGAGTGGGCGAGGATTCCGCGAACTGGATCAGTGCCGGTTCGGCTTCCAACGCGAAGCGCGAGGCCGCGTATTTGGAATGTCGGATGGTGATTTCCTGGAAATCTTCGCTGCCCCAGATATTGCGGTTCTGGCACACGGCACGCAGGTAAAAGCTTGCAATTCCGAGGGTTTTCGATCCAACCTCGCTGTTCCACGCGTAGAATCCGCGGAAGTAAAGATCTGGTTCTCCGTTCGGCAGCCGGCCGGCCTCGATGGGGTTGAGATCGTCGACCAGAAACACAAAGATATCGCGATCGGAGGCATAGAGCGTCGTCGTCTCTTTCGAGATGTCGACATTCGGATTGTAGATGTGGGTCGACCAATCAAGGACGCCTGGCACCTTCCAGCGCGTGTCGCCGGTGCCGTTGCCGGCGATCTTCTGGACAGCCTCCACGAGTTCGTGGTCGAAAATCCTCCCGTAATCCGGGCCCGTAACCGCCCGAAGTTCCAAGCGACCGTTCTCGATTTCGAGCGTTTTGACTTGCTCGGCGCGATGGTTGAGCAGTCCGTGCTGCAGATTGATGCCTGCAAGTGGCGCCGGAAGCTGACGCAGATAGGCAGCCGGCGCGCCGACCAGGCTGGCGAGTTGACCGAAACTCCAATGGGTTGGTGCGACGGGTGCGTGCGCATCGGGCAGCATCAGTGTCAACCGCTCGGGATTGTCGCGAGACGCCTCAACGCGGATAGCTTCGCTCTCGACAGTGCGGGTCTTGCTGCGTTCGGACCGGCCCTTCACGGAATTATGGAGATCGGTGAGCGACAGGTAGCGCTCGTCTGCCGGCCGGTTGAACCACTCCGACGACACGCGGCTGATGCTCTGGCCTCTGCTGATGTCGACCTTGTAGCCATTGCGTGTAACACGCGCTGGCGACTGAATTTCCATCTGGGTCATGGTCTTGCTCCAAGACGGGTGCCGGGAGCCTCTCTCCCGGTCCTTCACCCGCCGCCAGCGCCCGGCCTTCCCTCTCCCTCTACCTGCGCCAGCCCCGCGCGAAGCGCGGGGCGCCGCAGTACCCCTCACGACAGGAATCGTATGGAAGAGAGAAGGTCGGCCGCAGCGAAACAGTGCTCGCGCTCGAAGATCCCGAGGGTTGCGCCGCCGGTGAAACCGTGAATCAATGAAAGACAGGGGATGTGGCGGCGTCCGGAGCGATGGAGGCCATGCGACGGTACAAACTTGCTGACCAGGTGATCGAGGAGACCGCGCCGGATCTGCAAAACTTGCTCGCGGAAGCTTGCCGACGACGGATTCGACCGCTTTGTCTCTGCAAGGAAGGCGGGCTTCCAATGTATATCGCCCAAATTGGCGAGCAGTACATTGTCAAGCGAATGCCGCTTTCCGGCGGCGGGCACGATCCCGCCTGCCCATCCTACGAGCCGCCGGACGAATTGTCCGGTCTCGGCGTCTTGATGGGCAGTGCGATTCAGGTCGACCCCGGGAGCGGCATGTCCGCACTCAAGGTCGGATTTAGCTTGACCAAGCTTGGGAGGCGCGCCGCGCCGGTTATGGGAACAGGCGAATCCGATACTGTCGCCGGCGAGACGAAGAAGCTCTCACTGCGCAGCTTGCTGCATTATCTCTGGCACCAGGCAGAGCTAACATCGTGGACGTCGCGATGGGCGGGCAAGCGTCACTGGTGGAATATTCGCTGGCATCTGATAGAGGCCGCTGGTCAGATGATGGTCAAGGGCGGAACGCTCAGCGAAATCCTCTTCATACCGGAACCGTTCCGGGCGGCGGACAAGGCCGCGATCGAACAGCGCCGGACCGCAGCACTTGTACCTGCCCTTCCGCCGAAAAGCGGTCCGCGCAAATTGATGATCCTGGTCGGCGAGGTGAAGGATTTCGCGCCAACGCGAAACAGCCACCGACTGGTTGTGAAGCACCTGCCGGATTTCCCGCTTATGTTGGACGAGGGCCTTTATCGACGTCTCCAGGGGCGCTTTGAAAACGAGCTGGCGTTGTGGGGCGCGGACGATGCTTCTCACCTGATCGCGATCGCGACGTTCGGGCTAACGCCCGCCGGCCTTGCGGTGGTCGACGACATGGCGCTGATGGTCGTCGCCGAAAACTGGGTGCCCTACGAGTCCGCCTACGAGAAGAGGCTGGTCGACGCACTGGCCAGGTTGCGTGAGCGCAGCGTCAAGGGACTGCGTTACAATTTGTCAGCCGAAAAACCGACGGCGGCCGCAATTTTGCAGCGTCCGTCGCAGCCAGTTGCGCTCTACGTCGTTCCACCCTCGGTCGACGGAGCTTATGAGGAAGCGCTGGACGACCTGATCGTATCACGGCCAGAAATTGGCGCCTGGGTCTGGCGGACGGCCGAGGGCGACATGCCTTCGCTCCCTCAGGGCCAGGATGATGCGTTTCGTATTTCCTCATAGCCATGCGTTTCCACGTGGCCGCGTTTCCGTAGAAGACGACGGGAGCGACGGGCCGGGATGCCCGGTCGAGTTCGGCGACGGCGTGACTGTAATCGGGCGATGGCAACGCAGCGACGAGGCGATCGACCTTCATGTTCCAACCTATCGCACCGCAAAGGGCACCCGGGTCGCAGCACACGACTGGCGGCTGGTTCGGCGCAAGGATGGCATGTGGCGCTCGGAAAGGCGCGAGCCGTGAGATGGAAGGGGCGCATCGGGAAGCACACAGATGACCGTCAGCGAACCAAAACCCATGTCCCGAACGAAAGTGGTCGCGTATGCGATCGGTCTGCCGCTGGCACTGCTGGCGCTCGTATTCCTTCCGGTCGGCCGGCTCGATTGGACGCCGGGTTGGATATTCATCGCCTTCATCATCATCGTCTATGGCGCGTCGGCGCTGATTTTGGCTCGTGTGAACCCGGTCATCTATCGGGCGCGCAGCCGCTTCCAGCCCGGCACGCAACGATGGGACTTCGTCCTGCTCTGGCTGATGCTGCCGGCTATGGTCGCGGAGATTCCGCTTGCGACCTTCGACAGCGGCAGGACGGGATGGTCGGCCGTCCCGCTATGGATCGTGATCCTGGGTTATGTCCTGCTTGCGGCCGGTATTGGACTCAGCACCTGGGCGCAGGCCGTCAATCGCTTCTTCGAGCCGGGCGTGCGCCTTCAGCGGGAGCGCGACCAGCAGGTTATCAACTCCGGCCCCTACGCCATCGTCCGCCATCCGGGCTATGTCGGCGCCGTCATGATATTCGCGGGCCTTGCGCTGGCGCTGGCGTCATGGTGGGCCTTGGTTCCAGCGGCATGGGCCAGCGCGATCCTGATCGTGCGGACGAGTTGGGAGGATACGCTCCTCCAGGCAGAGCTCGACGGCTATGCGGAGTATGCCAGCCGCGTCCGGTTCCGGCTTTTGCCAGGATTTTGGTGAGCGCTGCATGAGCACGGTTCGATTGGCATGTGACAGGTCATCGTCGATCGAGTGTGCGCCCAGTCTCTGGCCGCGAGGGACCCAACAACGACTGGCAGGGCGACGACGAGCGAGGTTCATGCGTCGTACGCCGATCTGGTCGCGCTCCATCCAGGGTGCGGGCACGCCGTTCATGACGTTGACGGTAGAGGTCCTGGCAACGTCTCTCTCCATCGCGAGCATTGTTGCGGACATCGGGCAATGGTAAGCATTTAGAACGCTCAGGAAAGCGCCGTGGGGGAACGGGATGAGCCAAGCAAGTCGATTGCACGACAGCCACGGCAGTTCCCACCGGCCGCTTTTGAATTCCATCGTGTGGCTGTCAGCATTCGTGATGACTCTGACGATCGGCGCCTGTAGTTCGATCGATTATCGAAAACTGTCGTCGGGCCAGCTTTCCGGAAGCCTCTTCGTCATGTGGGTCGGCGAGGGCGATAGCTTCGGCGACGGGAGGTTCCTGTTCGTCCCCGACCCGAGAGATCCGCTGATCTTCCGTCGACCGGACCCCGGTGCGCGCGGTGGCACGATCCAGCCGGGGATCATGTATACGGACGGCGGTTCGATCCCGAGGATAGCGCAGGCGTTCAACGGCCTCTCGCCCTGGGGCTACGCTCCGGCCTATATGATCCACGACTGGGTCTTCACGGCGCATCATTGCATCGTGGACGGCAGCACGGACGGTCGGTTCGATCAAGTTCGAGGGATGGAATTCGATGATTCCGTCACCATACTCGGCGAAGCGATCAAGGCTCTGGTCGAAACACGACGTGTGGCGCGCAAGGACGTGGCTCCCGATATAATCACCGCTGCCGTCGGCAGCGTGGTCGCCCGGAACCTCTGGAACAAGCAGGTCGCCTGCAAATCCCTGCGGGTTAGCGCAAAGGACATTGCTGCGGCAGAAGCGGCCATTCCGGGGTCAACGACCAAAGCGCAGAACCTGAAAACCTTCCGGCTTCCCGAAACGATCGCGCCTTCAATCCCTGCCGCCAAGCCAGCAAAGATCGTGGCGCGCGTCTCTCTTTGAAGTGGTTCGTGTCTCTCGCGCGGTGGGGTACGCGATTTTATTAAAATTCTGCCCTTTTACTGCTATCTGGCGGATGGGGCCGTATCCGCCTCGTCCCCATCCCGGTCAGGCTGCCTACGCCACTGAACTTTTCGTTAAAAGCGGCCGGCAGCCTCGGCATAATTCAACGAGCGTCCCGAGCCGCAATGGCCGCGATGGGGTGGATTCCTGCCTGACGGCTCCTGGGCGGCGAGGCCGGGATAGCAGCCGTTCAGGTGTCGAGCTTACTGCGGCGGCAACGCGCCTTCAACCTGGTCGTTCAGCTTGCCGATATGCAATCCTGAAAGCTGTCGCCCGACGAATAATGCGTCTACCATGCTCGCCTTTCCATGCAATCGGGCGTAGGTTGCGCGATGGATGTCAAAAAATTTCGAGTTCCCGTGGTCGTCTATATCGCCGGTCCACTGGGGTTCGTGCTTATCGAATCCATGCAACAGGCCTCGGATTTTCTGTTTGACCATTGGCCCGGAAACGACAGCCTGGCCTGGACCGACGCGATGAAGTGCTGCGCCGAAGAAGGTGCTGCCGATGATGCGAGTGCCGCATTCCTCTCCGCACTGAAGGGTGCTGGGATCAGTTACGATCGCACGGTCGAAATTTACTGACGACGGCCGTTCACAACCGCAGGCTGAGTTGCATGCGCTGGCGGGATCGGAACCCGCCGTTTCAATTTCTGCGGACATTCGCCTGATGAAGCATACCATCTATCCGAACAGAGAGATCGAAATGGCGATGAAGCCGAATTATCGATACGAGCGTAGTCAACGGGACAAAGCCAAGGCGGCCAAGAAAGAAGCGAAGCTTGCCGCGAAAGTGGCAAAGGAGAAACCTTCATCCACGGAGCAGGAAGAAGCGCGGGAGCCCACTGCTGACGAAAGCTGAGTCGGCCTGGAATGGTCTCGGAGTTGCCATGACAAAGCGCGAGACGGACGACTTCGAAATCGATGTGGAATGCCCCCGTTGCCATCATCAGGCAAAGACGCGCGTCGGCTGGATTCGTACGCACACCCAGATGGAATGCCTGAACTGTGGCGATATCATCGACATCGAGAGCAAGAATTTCAGGTCTCACGAGCAGCGCTAGACTATCGCAAGGGCGCCCGCCTTTTTCGAGCCTCTGATAGAAAGCCTTGCACAGGATCAAGGACCAGCCCATCCCGTGTCGTGACGTGTCCGCTCCCGGAGCCGGATCGCCGGTCTTTTTCCTCGATCGTCGACTAAGCCGGCCTGTCTTTTGAAAAAAGATGGATCGATACCTGCCTTGAGGCGTTCTGCACTACCTTCCTCAAGCGGCCAGACCAGATCGGTCATTTGCAATGGATGCTCGGACCGTGTTGGTCGTTGAGGACGAGACACTCGTTCGTTTCGATATTGTCGATCATCTGGCCAATGAAGGCTTTGTTGTTTGCGAGGCCGCCAATGCTGACGAAGCGATCGCCATCCTGGAGACCGACCCGGATATCCGGTTGCTGTTCACCGATATCGATATGCCGGGCAGTATGGACGGACTGGAACTATCGGTCGCGGTGCGCGATCGATGGCCGCCGGTCAAGATTATCATTACATCCGGACATCGATCCGTCCGGTCGCCAGCCCTTCCGGACGGAGCGCGTTTCTTTTCCAAACCTTACAAGCATGCGGACATCGTGGACTCCATGCGCGAACTTCTGGCAGGGTAAACGATGAGGCTGGGATATCAGCGCAAGTCGCGGATCGTTATGACGTAGTTCGTTTGGCGGCCGCGCGAATAGAGTTTGCGGGCAACCTCGTAAATTGAGGTACGTGCCCGATCGAACGCGGCGAGGCAGGCTGCCTCCGTTGCTTCTGTTTTGCGCGTCCTTGCGGCGGCCCCTGCCAGCGCATCGGCTTCGACGAAGAAGCGGACCTCGAACATGCCGTCGTGGCCGATAAAGCGGACCGCATTGCGTACTTCGTCGAAACTGCGGCTCGGATTGGGGAAGTCGAGCGTCACGGCTGACAAGCCGAGCCCTCCTGACCGGGCAACCGGCGGGCCAGCGACCTACCGTGCTCACGCCGACGGGCCTCGTTTCGACGATTGAGGGAAAGCATGCCTTCGGTGGCCCGACCAAGGCTCATGCCGGTCATGACAAGGCCCTGGATTTTCACAGGAATCCCTGTGAAGACGTGATAGATGCTCCAGGAACCGTCCCGTTCGACCCGACGGCCATACTGGTAGTCGATGGAGCCATGACAGGTCGCTTCGCTCCTGCTTTTCCGCCTGGTATCTGCTGGGCCGTGCTGTCCGATCTCGTGAGCATTCATGATAACGTCCTTTCTTCGTGTCTGCGGCGCTGCACCGGCACAAGGCCATCGGGCATCGGAGATCGACATGGAACCCGAAGGCCGGAACTTGATCAGCCCCCGGTTCGTCAGTTCCTGGTCTTTCCGATCGGCGCGTTGGCGGCGGGCCTGACCTGGCTGCCCAAAGGGTTATCAGTCTTTGCCTGTTTCGGTTTCCGGATCTCGCGATTGCGGCGTTTTTGTCCCTTGGCCATGGCCGAACGTCCTTTCGAGCAGGGTTGTTTTTTCGCTATCCGGCGATTCCTGTACCGGTTCGAGGCTGTCCTGCGTGGTCACCCGCTCATGGCGCTCCGCATCGTTGCGGATGCGGTATTGAGGTGAATCACCCCTCGCAGGGAGCATGCCGGTGATATGGTAGATTTCCGCGGTCTTCGGGAATGTGCCGAAACTACTCTTCAGTCGCACGGCCTGACCCACGGCATAAAGTTGGGTTGCAGGCTCGCGGCGGAGTGGGCGGGAATTACGGTGCATGAAACTTGTCGTAGTCATGATTGTTTTCGGTCCGGTTCCAGCGCGGCTTCGAGGAAAGCCGGATCGACCGGCACCATCTGCTGCGTGGTTGTCTTTACCGAGACGGCCGGTAGGTGAATGAAGGTAGCGACACGCCTCCAGGCGAGACTTGAACCGCTCTCGATAGGCTCTTCGTCGAGTTCGATGAGATAGTCGCCTGGCGGCTGCGGCGTATCAAACCCCGGCAGTGAAAACGCTGACAGGAAGCGAACGACCTTCTGCGTGGTGCGGTTGTCCATAGCTGCCACCCTTTCGGAGACGCTGCTGCCCGACCCGCAGACGCAGTCCGCCTGTCAGGTCCATACGCTGTCAGCGCGGCGTTCGTTTCCAGGCTTCGAGCAGACGCGGCCGACTGCGCCCGGTCGGCACAACCATATCGCTATCGAAAATTCGGAATAAACTGGCGGGTCTCTGACACCGCGCAAGCCAAATCGGCCAAATCAACGAGTCTATCTATGCGCCTTAATTGAGTTGCAAACAAGGCGTTTCCGTTTTTGTTTTTCTCTTGAAGAGAATTCGCAGCTCAGCAGCCAAGGAAGACTTCAAGTATAGACACTTCGACATTGAGACCACTCGGATGGCAGAGCCGCCGCTTGCGGGCGAGGCCTCGGTCTGGTTCCCTGCTTTCGGCGGGTGTTGTCCTGATTCGCAGCGCGTGGCGCCGGTCCCGGACCGGCAAGCGAGCCTCTGAGAGGAAGACGGCAATGAACGCCAGATCGGCAATCACCGAGATGAAGCCTAAAATCACCGTGATCGGGGTGGGTGGCGGCGGCGGCAATGCCGTCAACAACATGATCGCCGCCGGATTGCAGGGCGCGGAATTCCTTGTCGCCAACACCGATGCGCAGGCGCTTGCCATGTCCAAGGCATCGAAACTGATCCAACTGGGCGCCAGCGTCACGGAAGGGTTGGGAGCCGGCTCCGTGCCGGATGTTGGCGATGCGGCCGCGCAGGAGTCGATCGACGAGATTATGGACCACCTTGCGGGAACGCATATGTGTTTCGTGACGGCCGGCATGGGCGGCGGAACCGGAACAGGCGCCGCTCCCGTTATCGCGCAGGCCGCGCGCCAAGCTGGCATTCTCACGGTCGCCGTAGTCACCAAGCCGTTCGTCTTCGAGGGCAAGCGGCGCATGCAGTCGGCCGAGGATGGCATCGAGCGGCTTCGCGAATGCGCGGATACGGTGATCGTCATCCCAAACCAGAACCTCTTCAGGGTCGCCGACGCCAAGACGACCTTCGCGGATGCCTTCGCCATGGCCGATCGTGTCCTCTACGCGGGCGTTGGCTGCATCACCGATCTCATCGTGAAGGAGGGATTGATCAATCTCGACTTCGCCGATGTGCGCGCGGTGATGCGCGACATGGGCCGGGCGATGATGGGGACGGGCGAGGCCTCGGGCGACGGCCGGGCAAAGGCGGCGGCCGAAGCGGCGATCGCAAACCCGCTTCTCGACGAGGCATCGATGGGTGGGGCGAGAGGTATGCTCGTCTCGATCTCGGGTGGGCCGGACATGACGCTGTTCGAGGTCGACGAGGCCGCGACCCGCGTCCGCGAGGAGGTCGATGCGGACGCCGACATCATCGTGGGCGCCATATTCGACGCGGCTCTGGAAGGAAGGTTCAGGGTCTCCGTCGTTGCGACGGGATTACGACAAAAGACGCAGGTGACCGAATTCGAGCAGCGACTGGCCTGAAGGAAAGCTTGCGATGCCGTCCGAACCCCGCTCGCCGCGTCTCGCGGTTCTCATCGATGCCGACAATGCCTCGGCAAAGATCGCCGATGGCCTGTTCGAGGAGATCGCCAAGATCGGCGAAGCCAGCGTCCGTCGCATCTACGGCGATTTTTCCAGCTCACGCTCGAAGGCCTGGGCCGACGTGCTGTCGAGACATGCGATCATCCCGCAGCAGCAGTTCGCCTACACGACCGGTAAGAATGCCTCAGACATCACGCTGGTCATCGACGCCATGGACCTTCTCCACAGCGGGCGCTTCGACGGCTTCTGCCTGGTTTCCTCCGACAGCGATTTCACCCGGCTTGCCGCCCGCATCCGCGAGCAGGGCATCGACGTGTTCGGCTTTGGCGAGCAGAAGACGCCTGAGAGTTTTCGGCAGGCCTGTCGCAGGTTCGTCTATACCGAGAACCTTCTTGCATCCGCGTCGGCAAACGAGCCGGAGGCTGCACCGAGCGCAAAGCCGTTGCAGCCGCCCTCCGCCGCCGTCCCGATCATCCGCAAGGTGATCGCCCAGATGGAAAGCGAGGATGGCTGGGTTCCGCTCGGCGCGGTCGGCACGCAGCTTGCCAATCTGGCTTCCGATTTCGATCCCCGCACCTTCGGCTTTCGCAAGCTGAGCGATCTCGTACGCAAGACCAACGCCTTCGAGATCGACCATCCTGAAGGAGGGGTGCTGCGGATAAGGATCAAGCCGGAGGCCGCAAGAAAGGGACGGCGGAGGGCGTGAGGGCCTGCAAAGACGTGGCAGTCCTCCCTCCCTCCGAGATGACCCGGTCTCAGGCTGGAAGATTTATTCCAGACCTTGCCTTGTTTCGAACACCGAATAGGCCTACGTTCAAAATATCGATCTTGGCTGTCGAACTTTGTTTCTGACGCGAACTGCGTCTTCGGCGATCTTCTCCTCTCAAAATCGATCTGAACCGTTTGTCGTGCATCTTGCGCGGCAAACAATTTTCTATGGATGATTGAAAGGAAATCGTCATGAATACTGGAACGGTCAAGTTCTTCAATTCGACCAAAGGTTTTGGCTTCATCGAGCTCGGTAATGGCCAACCGGACGTGTTCGTCCACATCTCCGCCGTCGAGCGGGCCGGCATGCGCTCCCTCGTCGAGGGCCAGAAGCTCAGCTTCGACGTCGTGAAGGACGATCGCAACGGCAAGAGCGCGGCCGAGAACCTGCAGGCAGCATAACGATTGCGCTGGCCTTTGACCACGGATGTACTGGCACTGGCTACAGAGCGCAGATGAGAGAGGTCGGGCAAGTCCCGGCCTTTTTTCTTTTCATGACTGGAGACCCGCACATGCGACACCCTGAAATGCCGCAGGGGATATTCAAGCCCAAGCCGACCGCCATCGAAACGAAGCAGGACGCCACCACCAGGGCTGCCCGCCAGATCATCGACGGCGAAGCGGCCGTGCGGGAACAGAAGACTGAGCGGCTGAGGCTGGCAAGGCTTGCCGTGGAAGCAATGAACACGAACACGCCGCCCGTGCAGAAGCGGCCGGTCAGGCGCAAGCGCGTATAGCCGGATCGACCAGGTACACACGCGAAAACAGGGGCAAGACGAACGCCGAATTCCAACGGGAAGGATGATGAAAATGCCCTCCACCTATCTCGCTTGTCGACGCGCCATGGCAAGGTTCTACGACAGGTATTTCGGACGACCACCTGTTGTGACGACACGCTTGAAGCCTGCCAGGTTGGAGACGCGACCCGACGAGGCGCGACGTTGCAGGCAGGGCGATACCGACGGCTCGCGTCGCAGGGCGACCGAAACGAAACGCAGACACTGGATGCACTGAGACGTCCGATCCTCAGGCGAGCGCGGAACGCGTATGTCGGAAATTCCGATAGGTCTACCATGAACAGCCAGAACTTCAGGGTGCCTTTGGTGATCTACGACGACCGAGCAGGCTTTAGCCTGATCTCGTCGGTGTCCCAGGCGGCTGATTTCCTGTTCGCCCATTGGGGAGAGCATGACAGCCCGGCGTGGTCCGACGCCATGAACTGCTGCTCGAGCGTAAAATTGGGGTCCGCCACGCCGGAGCAGGTCAGTTCCGCCTTCATCGCCGCAGTGACGGGCGCCGGGATCAGGATCGACTCCATGCTGCGCCTGTATTGACCTCGGCAATAGACCTTCTCGGCCTCAGATCGAGTGCCGTGACCGCCACGGAGCGTAGATGAACAACGTTGTCACCCTTCATGGCGAAAAACGCTGGAAGGCCGTCATCGACTATCGCACCGATGACGGGCCGAAGAGTGTTGAGCACTATTTCGAGGAGATTTCGGATCTCCATCTCATCATCGAGCACGGACCTGACTGGAATTTTTTCATCCGCTGTACGGTCACACTCAATCGACCCGACGATGGCGAAGAGCAGAACAGCACGGGAAAAGCGCTGCGACAAGAGCGGCTGTACTGACTTCCCAGCCTGATTGACGGGCCACTTTCCGCGTCACTTCTAGGGCGACCTTGCAACGGCTGACGCGAACGTCTGCAACTCCAGCTTGGATGCCAAAACCTGACTGGCCGCTCCCGGCCCCGCATCTGCCGGAATGAATTCTTCCGGCGATCCATGATCAAAGGATTTGGGGATATCGCGATGAGAGGACCCGACCGTCAGGAATCGGTCCCGGTATAGCCAATGCCGAGGGAGCCTGGAGACAATACATCAACACGCCCGGATTGTCATTGACAAGGAAACTATATCAACGTAGTTTCCTTGTCAACAAAGGTGATGCATGGCTCTCGTCTCCGAACTGACTGACCATACCGGGTACTGGATGCGTATGGTTTCAAACGCCGTTTCGCAGGAATTTGCCCGTAAGGTGTCCGGTGAGGATGTGACCGTTGCGGAGTGGTCATTCATGCGGGCCCTCTACAATCAGGAGCCGACACCTCCTTCGGTGCTGGCCGACCGGATGGGGATGACGAAGGGAGCGATTAGCAAACTTGCGGAACGGCTTGTCGCCAAAGGTTTGGTCGAGCGTGCGGAAAGCCAGGAAGACAAGCGTGCTCACAAGCTGTCACTGACGGCGGAGGGCCAAGCCAGGATCCCGATCCTGGCATCGCTTGCGGACAGTAACGACTCTGAATTCTTCGGCGTCTTGACGAAGGAAGAGCACAA
>NZ_JAFKID010000060.1 GCF_017306545.1 Mesorhizobium sp. | reverse complement strand
CGTCGGCGTGCTTGTGCTTCACCATCGCGGCATCGGTCCACGAGGCGTTGGCGTCCGGAACCGCCATCAGCGCCATGGCCATCGCCTTGATGATCATGTCGTTGACGGAGAGCTTGTAGGCCGGGACCTCGCCTTTCTCGGTCTTCTTCGTCGGGGCGGCGGCGTTGAGCTGCGAGCGCAGCGCCAGCAGCGCATCCAGCTCGCAATCCAGCGTCAGGTAGAAATGCGGGATGGTCGACTTCGCCTCGACCAGCCGCTTGGCGATGGTCTTCCTCATATTGTCATGCGGCACCAGTTCATAGGAGCCCTGCTCGAACAGTTTCAGCACGGCGTCGTCCGGCAGCGCCTTGGGGACTGCGGGAGCGGCCGCCGGAGCAGGCGCCTCAGCCTTGCCGGCAGGGGTGGCCTTGGCGCCGCCGCCGGCGATCGCCGCCTCGACGTCGGCCTTGACCACCCGGCCGTGCGGGCCGGAGCCGGAAACGGCGGCAAGGTCGAGGCCGTTTTCGCGGGCGATCCGGCGGGCGAGCGGCGTGGCGCGAACGGCGCCGTTGCCGCTTTCCGCCTGATGCGTGTCCGAGGCAGCGGGGCGGTCGCCGACCTGTTCAGGCAAATCGACGCGAGTCGCCGGGAGAGACGCGGGAGAGGCCGGGCCCCCACGCGGCTCGTTCTCGCTCCGCGCGGCTTGACGGCCCCCAGCCGCACCTGCCTTTTCGCCCTCGGCATAAATCCACGCCACCGGCGAACCGACCGGAATATCCACGCCTTCCTTGCCGGTGACGTCGCGCAGGATGCCGCTGGCGGGGGCGTCGATCTCCATCGCCGCCTTGTCGGTCTCGATCTCGAACAGCACGTCGCCCTGCTTGACCGTCGCGCCCTCTTCCACGAACCAGCGCGAAATCTTGCCGGTCGCCATGTCCATGTCGACCTTGGGCAGGATGATCTCGACCGGCATCAGCGGCGCCCCTTCACCAGATCGCGCACGGCCGCGACGATGCCCGGCACCTGCGGCACGGTGGCCTTTTCAAGTTCGGGATTATAGGGGATCGGCGTCTCGGCCCCACCGAGCCGCACGATCGGCGCGTCGAGATAGTCGAACGCCTCGCTCTCGGCCACCATGGCGGAAATCTCGGCGCCGATGCCGAGCGTCTTCACCGCCTCGTAGACACACAGAAGCCGCGAGGTCTTCTTGACGCTTTCGATGATGGTTTGCTTGTCCATCGGCCGCACGGTGCGCAGGTCGATGACCTCGATGTCGATGCCTTCGGCTTCGAGCGTCGCGGCCGCTTCCAGCGCCTTGTGCACCATGATCGACGTGGCGACGACGGTGAGGTCGCGGCCTTCGCGGCGTATCTCGGCCTTGCCGATCGGCACGGTGTAATGGCCTTCCGGCACCGGCCCCTTCATCTTGTAGAGCAGCTTGTGCTCGAAGATCATCACCGGGTCGGGGTCGGCTATCGCCGCCAGCAACATGCCCTTGGCGTCGTGCGGCGTCGCCGGCTGGATCACTTTCAGGCCCGGCACATGGCCGAGCCAGGCTTCCAGGCTCTGGCTGTGCTGGGCGGCAGCGCCCGTGCCGGAGCCGGCCGGAAAGCGCATCACCACCGGCACCGACACCTCGCCGCCCAGCATGTAGCGCATCTTGGCGGCCTGGTTGACGATCTGCTCCATGGCGAGCGTGGCGAAGTCGGAGAACTGGAACTCGAAGATCGGCCGCATGCCGGTCAGCGCGGCACCCACCGCGACGCCGGCGCCGCCGAGTTCGGAGATCGGCGTGTCCATGACGCGGTCGGGGCCGAAGCGCTCGACCAGATCGCCCGTGACCTGAAAGGCGCCGCCATAAACGCCGATGTCCTCGCCCATCAAAAAGACGCGCTCGTCGGCCTCCATGGCCAGCGCCATCGCCTCCTGGATCGCCTGGGCGTAGGAGAGTTCGCGCACGGCCGCGTCCATCACGCGGCCTCCGTGTAGACGTAGCGCTCGTGGTCGGCGACGTCCGGCATCGGGCTTTCCTTGGCGAATTCGATGCCTTCGGCGATTTCCTTCTTCACCGCCTCGCGCACGGCCTCGATGCCCGCCTCGTCGATGATGCCGAACTCCTTCAAGGCCGTCTCGAAATGATCGATCGGGTCGCGGTGCTCCATCCAGTCCTCGATCTCTTCCTTGGTGCGATAGCGGTTGCGGTCGCTCTTGGAATGGCCGCGATAGCGGTAGGTCTTCGACTCGATCAGCGTCGGCCCCTCGCCGCGCCGTGCACGTTCGACGGCCGCCTGGGAGGCTTCGGCCACCGCCGAAAAATCGTTGCCGTCGACGATGACGCCGGGGATTCCATAGCCGACAGCGCGCTCGGCGATGTTGTGCACGGCGGTCGAGCGCTCGGTCGAGGTCGACATGCCGTAGCCGTTGTTCTCGCACACGAAGATCACCGGCAGCTTCCAGATCGCCGCCATGTTGAGCGCCTCGTGGAAGGCGCCCTCGTTGTTGGCGCCGTCGCCGAAGAAGGAGACGACGACCTTGCCGGTCTTCATCTTCTTGGCCGAGAGTGCCGCCCCCACCGCAATAGGGATGCCGCCGGCGACGATGCCGTTGGCGCCGAGATTGCCCTTTGCGACGTCGGCGATGTGCATGGAGCCGCCGCGGCCCTTGCAATAGCCGGTGGTCTTGCCGAAGAATTCGGCGAACATCTTCTTCACGTCGGCGCCCTTGGCGATGCAATGGCCATGGCCGCGATGGGTGGAGGTGATCTGGTCGGCGTCGGTAAGCGGCATGCAGATGCCGACGGCGCTCGCCTCCTGGCCGATCGAAAGGTGCATGGTGCCGTGGATCAGGCCGCGCATATACGCGTCCTCGGCCCCTTCCTCGAAGCGACGGATGAGGTACATGCGGCGCAGAACCTCCTTCAGTTCCGCCGGCGAATAGCGCTGGAAGGCAAAAGGCAGGTTGGTCTGATCGACCGGCTGGATTTTTCTGGCTGTGGCCATGGCTCTAGGCTCCGTAGACGAGCTTGTCCTGACGGGCGCGCAGCTCGGCGAGCTTCGAGCCCGGCGCGACAGCGGCGTTCGCGTGAGTGATCAATTCGCCCTTCTTGATCGGCGCCGTCACCGAGCCGCCTTGCAACATGCCGCAGGGAATGGCCTTTGCCACGCGCGCTTCCGGCGCGGTCATGATCCAGGCGCGGTAGCAGTACTCGCCGATGGCATCGAGCTTGTCGCCCGGCTTCATGTCCTTCTTGGCGACGGCGCAGACTTCCGCGACCGGCTTCGACAGCGGCACCATGTCGGCCTTGCCGTAGAGCACGACGCGGGCGCAGGTGAGCGGCACTTCGAGCGAGGTGAGGTGATAGGGGCGATGGAAGGTGAAGTACGGGCCATGGCCCATCTTCAAATCTTCCATGCGCTCGGAGATGCGCGGATGAGACATGTCGGCGATGACGAAGACGCCGGGCGCCACACCCTTGCCGATGGAGTAGTCCACCACGCCGACCTTCGACAGCACGCCGCCGTCCTTTTGCGGCACCAACACCTTCGACAGCTCGCCCAGCGTCGCGGACGGGCCGTGCATGCCGGGCTTGTCCGGCACCAGGCCGGTGGCGTTGGCGATCGCCGCCATCTCCACCATGGTCTTGGAGCCGTCGACGAATTCGACCAGCATGCGCACGTTCATGTTGCGGCGATGCGCCTCCTCCTCGTAGGCGGGCGGCGTGGCGTCGACATTGAGCGGATTGTTCTTGCCCTTGCCGGCGGCGACGATGGGATGGCCCATGGCCGAAACGAATTCGATCAGTTCCATGCAGGACGACGGCTCGTCGCCGGCGCCGAGCGAATAGGTGACGCCGAGGCGCTCGGCCTCGCTCTTCAGATAAGCGCCGATGGTGACGTCGGCCTCGACGTTCATCATGACGAGGTGCTTGCCGTGCTCCATCGCATGCAGGCCGATCTCGGCGCCGACGGCCGGCACGCCGGTGGCGTCGATGACGACGTCGATCAGATCGTTGGTGATGACGAGGTTCGCATCGCTGGTCACGGCGATCTTGCCGGCTTCCATCGCCGCGGTCATCGCCGAAGCGCTGGCGACTTCCTTCGCATGGCCTTCCTCCTGAAAGGCGATGTCGACGGCCTTCCTGGCGTTGGGGAGGCGCAGTTCGGAAATGGCGCCGATCTCGATGCCGTCCATATGGGCGACGCGGGTGACGATGTCGGTGCCCATTTCGCCGGAGCCGATCAGGCCGATGCGGATCGGCTTGCCGGACGCCTGCCTCTCCTTCAAGTCGCGGGCAAGCCCGATCGGGGCGACATTGATGCTCATCGAAGACACCTCCCGTTACGTCTCATTCATCACTAATGAACATATGTCTTTCAATCAAGCACAATGTTCATGCGCACAAATATTTCAAGGCGGGATAGCATCGCCAAGGCAGGCAACGGAGGCCCCTTGTCCGGGTCTGAACGTTTGCCGATGCTGGACCAATGGCTTTTGGGCGGAGACTGATAAAGCCTCAGCCATCCACGGACGGGAGCGGCGCCATGAAAGAGCAGGATTCGATCGACTGGACGGCTGCGTTCGCCAGCCGCGCCGTGCGCATGCGCGCCTCGGAGATCCGTGAATTGCTCAAAGTGCTGGAGCAGCCGGGCATCATCTCGTTCGCCGGCGGCATCCCCGATCCGGCGCTGTTTCCGAACGAGCTGATCGCACAGGCCTATCAGGCGATCATGGCCGACCCGGCGAAGGCGGGCGCGGCGATGCAGTATTCCGTCAGCGAAGGCTATCTGCCGCTGCGGCGCTGGATCGTCGAGCACATGGCTCGGCGCGGCATTGCCTGTTCGGAAGACAACATCCTCATCACCGCCGGCTCCCAGCAGGGGCTGGATTTCCTCGGCCGCCTCTTCCTGTCGCCCGGCGACACCGCGCTGGTCACGGCGCCGACCTATCTCGGCGCGTTGCAGGCGCTCAACGCCTACGAGCCGCGTTACGACACGCTGCTGCCGCAAAACCGCGACGCCTCGCCGGCCGCCTATGTCGAAAGGGCGGACGGCGGTCGCGTGGCGCTGGCCTATGCCGTGACCGATTTCGCCAATCCCAGCGGCGAGACGCTCAGCGAAGCCGCCCGGCTCAGCCTGCTCGACCTGACGGCCAGCCTGGGCATCCCGCTGATCGAGGACGCCGCCTATGAGGCGCTGCGCTTCGAGGGCAAGCCGGTGCCGTCCTGCCTGGCGCTCGACATCGCCCGCAAGGGAGATATCGACCGCTCCAACGTCATTTATTGCGGCACCTTCTCCAAGACGATCGTCCCCGGTCTCAGGGTCGGCTGGATCTGCGCGGCGCGCGAGCTGACGCGCAAGCTGGTGCTGGTCAAGCAGGCTTCCGACCTGCATTGCTCGACGGTCAACCAGATGGTCATCCACGCGGTCGCCAGCGCCTGCCACGACAGCCATGTCGAGGAGATCAAGAAAGTCTATGCCGGCCGCCGCGACGCCATGCTGGAGGCCCTCGACGAGACGATGCCGACGTCGGCCTCCTGGACGCGCCCCGAAGGCGGCATGTTCGTCTGGCTGCAACTGCCCGGCGGCCTCGACGGCGCCGAACTCCTGGCCGCCGCATTGCGGGAGGAGAAGATCGCCTTCGTGCCCGGCAGCGCCTTCTTCGCCGACGGCAGCGGCCATTCCTTCATCCGGCTCAACTATTCGCTGCAATCGGAAAACGACATTCGCGAGGGCATCGGCCGGCTCGCCCGCCTGATCGAGCGGCAGATGGCCTCGCCGTCCGGCGGGCGGCCAAGGGCGGCCTAGAGCATTTTGCAGCCAGACGGAATCGTCTGGCGTCGCATAAATGCGGCTAAAATGGAGAGATAGATCGTTGCGCCGTTTCCGTGAAACAGTGAAACGATCTAGCCTACGGAAGCCGAACAAAAAGGCCGGCGCGAGGCCGGCCTTCCATTTCATAGGACGGACGCCGTCACTCGGCGGCGACGATCTTGCCGTCATCCCACTTGAACAGGCTGAAGCTCGGCGAGCTCAAATCGCCCTTACTATCGTAGGTCAGCTTGCCGATGGCGGTCGGGATGGTGTCGCCCGACTTGATGGCGGCGGCGACGGCGGCCGAATCGTCGGTCTTGCCGGCCTTCTCGATGCCGAACTTCAGCACCTGCATGGCGGCGTAGGCATTGAGCGTGAAAGCCTCCGGCGGCACGCCCTTTTCCTTCAGGACGGCGACGGCCTCGGCCGAATCCGGGTTCTTCAGCGCGTCGGTGGCGTTGGTGAACAGCGTGCCCTGCGCGGCCTGATTGCCGATCGCCCAATATTCGGTGTTCGACAGGCCCTCGCCGCCGATGATCTGGGCATCGACCTGGACGTCATGCAACTGGCGGGCGAGCAAGCCGCCTTCCGGATGGTAGCCGCCGAAATAGATCACCTCGGCCTTGTCGGCCTTGAGCTTCGTCACCAGCGCCGAGAAATCCTTCTCGCCGGGCGTCAGCGCCGTATAGGCGACCTCGGTGATGCCGCCGTCGTTGATGCCCTTCTTGAAGGCGTCGGCGAGGCCCTTGCCGTAGGTGCCATTGTCATGGACGATCGCCACGCGCTTGTCCTTGAAATGATCGAGAACGTATTTCGCGGCAACCCCGGCCTGCTGGTCGTCGCGGCCGCAGGTGCGCAGCACGCTGTCGAGGCCGCGCGCGGTGAGGTCGGGCGCGGTCGCCGTCGGCGTCACCATCAGAACGCCGTTCTCGGCGAACACGTCGGAGGCCGGGATCGCGACGCCGGAGGTGACGGGGCCAACGACGAAATGGATGCCTTCGCCGACGAGTTGGTTGGCGGCGGAAACGCCCTGCTTGGGGTCGCCGGCATCGTCGGCCAGTTTCAACACCACCTTTTCGCCGGCGATGCCGCCGGCCTTGTTGATCGCTTCGGCGGCCGCCTCGGCGCCGTTCTTGACCTGATCGCCGTAGGCGGCGACCGGGCCGGTCAGCGGCGCCACCACGCCGATGGTGATGTCGGCGCGCGCGGCCGTGATCGCGGCCAGGGAAACGGCTGCGGCCAACAGTATCTTCACGTTCGTCATTCTGGTCTTCCTGTCTTTCGAGCCCGATTACGCCGCCGCACGGCGCGGGCCGGAACAACGGCCAGCACCCCGCAACGGCGCAAAGGAGATTTCCTCAATCCGGGCAACGTCGTTCATCGCTGTCCGGATGCGAACCCGCAGCCTAGCAGGACGACCGAGGTATCTATAGGACCAACCGGTGCCAAGCGGCGCGACAGACGGCCGCGGCGCGAGCCGCGCTACCGCCCCAGTTCGATAGAGCGCAGCCGCGCGGCCTCGACCGCTTCCATGACAAGCGTCTTCAACCGGTCGCCGCCCATCAGCACGTCGAGCGCCGCCGCCGTGGTGCCGTTCGGGCTCGTCACCTGGCGGCGCAACACGGCCGGGTCCTCGCGGCTTTCGGCGGCCAGCGAGGCGGCGCCGAAAACGGTCTGCATGGCGAGCAGCTTCGCCGTTTCCGAAGGCAGCCCGGCCTTCTCGGCAGCGGCCGTCAGGCATTCGATGAAGTGGAAGACGTAGGCCGGGCCGGAGCCCGACACCGCCGTGACGGCGTCCATCAGACCTTCGTTGTCGATGGCGGCGACCTCGCCGCTGGCCGAGAGCAGGTCGGCGATGAAGTCGCGCGTCGCGGCAGGCACCAGCGGCGTCGAAAACACCACCATCATGCCCTTGCCGATGGCGGCCGGGGTGTTGGGCATGCAACGCGCGATCGGCGCACGCTCGCCGAGGATTTCGCGGAAAGTGGCGACCGGCGTGCCGGCGGCGATGCTGAGAAAGGTGGTGCGGCCGTCGCCGAAGCGCTTGTAGGCGGAGACGGCATCGCGGATCACCTGCGGCTTCACCGCCACGACCACGAGGTCCGGCACGGCATCGGTCGCGATATCGCCGGCAGAGGCGCCGACATGGCAACCGAGCCTTGCCGCGCGGGCGCGCAGGTCCTCGTTCGGCTCGACCACGAAGACGTCGGCCGCGGCCAGCTTGCCGGAACCGACCCAGCCGAAAAGCATGGCGTAGCCCATATTGCCGCAACCGGCGAGAACAAGCCTGATGGTCATGGTGGAATCCTCCCAGGTCGGTTCCTTAGACTCCGCACTGTCGGATGGGAAGCTGGAGGGGGGAATTCTTCGGCACATACACGTTATAAGTGCATCTTAAATTAATGCCCTTTATGCGTGTTTGCGGGTCAAAAATTAACTTTTTGTTTTCCATGTCTGTTTAGCGTGTCGTAACGAACGGCCCAGCGCGGGCCGTCGAAGGTCCGTTCCCATGCTGAACAGCAAACACCGCGAAGACTGGAGGCCAGAACGCCCGCTGCCGGCGTTCGGCTCGACGTCGCCAGGCGTGACGAACGAACGCGGATCGCTGCTGCACGCAATCGACGCGGAAGCTTCGTGGCAGGACGAGGACGCTGCCGCCCGTCACCGGCGCGCCCGCCTGATGAGGGAAACGTGGCAGGATCGTTCGCCGTCACCTGCGGAAGATATCGCACACGAACCCAGCGACCCAAACGATTTCGAGGACGCCGGCTTTTACGCCGATCTTTCGCAAGCCGAGTGGCCGTGGCCGGAAGACTCCGCTCTTGCGGGGGAGGCCGTCGCATCGGCCACCACCCAACCGGAGACGCCCGTCCCGGCTGCCGGCGAATCGCCGCGCATCGGCGTCGCACGCTCGAAGCGCCTGATCGCGGCCTGCGGCCTGCTGGGCGCCGCCGCCGGCGGCCTTGTCGCGCTGTCGCTGCCGACGCGCTACGAAGCGACCGCCGAAGTGCAGCTCGCGGCCGCCGCGACCGGCGCCGGCATCGAAGACCAGGTGCGAATCGCCACCTCCGGCATCGTCATCAACAAGGTCGTCGACAAGCTCGGCCTCGCCGACGATCCGGATTTCAACGGCGCCGCCACGGACGGCGGGCTGATCGGGCTTGCGCGCGCACTGATCCTGCGCAGCGACGGCGCGGCGGCATCCGATGCCGGCCAGCGCCATGCGCTTGCCGCCAGCCGTCTCGCCGACAGCCTGACAACCCGCCGCGGCAGCGGTCCGGCCGCCATCGCCATCACCGCCGATACCGGCAACGGCGAGAAATCCGCACTGATCGCCAACACCGTGGCGGACGCCTTTCTCGACACGGCGGCTGCCATGCAGTCGACACCGGCGGCCAAGACGGCAGGACCGGCAACGGACGGCGCCGCGCACAAGCTGGACGTCTTCCTCGCCAACCATGGACTGACCAGCGCCAACGGCCTCGCCGCCGCCGACGCCCTGCTGAAACTCGACGACCAGCGCACCGCCGCCCGCGCCCGCACGGCCGACATCAACGGCAAGATCGCCGAGATGCGCACGCTCGGCGCCGACGCCGGCGGCTTGCCGCAGGAATTCGAAAGCGGCGCGATGGGCGAGCTGCGCCGGCAATATCTCGCGATCAAGCGCGAGAGCGACCGCGCGGCGGCCCAACTCGGCCCCCGCAACCCCGAGCGCATCGCGCTCGACACCCAGCTTTCCGGCGCCCGCGACCGCATCGCGGCCGAGCTTCGCCGCATCGTGACTTCCCTCCAGGGCGAGCTGAAAGAGGCGGTGCAGGCGGAACAGGCCCTGGCCTCGCGCCTGGCCCAGACCAAGCTTGCCGACGACGATATAGCCACCTTGCGGACCTTGCGCGACGCCGCCGGGAACGCCGAGGCCCGCAGCACGGAACAGCCCGGCGCCGAAATCGCCGCACCGCCGAACGGCGGCATGCGGATCGTCGCCAAAGCCTATGCGCCGCAGGAGCCCAGCGGCCCGCCGCGGCTCGCGATCACGCTGGCGGGTCTGCTGCTCGGCATCGGGGCCGGTTTCGGCCTGAGCGCCGGGCGCGGCAGACGCGAGACGGCCGACGATACCGGCGAAGACCGGGCGCCGACGATCAGGATGGCCTCGGCCGGCAACCCGCCGGATGTCGAAGCCGTCGTTGCAACCGTGCGCCAGGCGATGCCGGCGCGGGACCCGATCGACGCCGGCGGCGCCGAGCTTTCGTCATCCGAACCCGCCGAATCCCCTTCCTTCCTGGAGACTGCGATGTACCCCGTCTATCCGGACCAGATGTCCCCCTTTGCCGCGCCGCAACCCGGCGACTATCCGCGGCAGCCCTATCCGCCATATCCCTACGCGGCGCAGCCGGTGATGCCGATGCCCATGGGCGTTCCTTATGTCTATACGCCTTACGCACCGGCGCATCTGTGGCAGGCGCAGCAGGCCGTTCCGCTCGGCTATTATCCTTATCCGCAGCCGCCCTACGGGCCGCGCATGGCCGCTTACCCGCAGCAGGCGCCGGCCGAGGCCGCCCAGAACATCACCACCGCCGACCGGGCCTCCATGGAAGAAATCCGCGCCAGCCTGCGCGAATTCCGCGAGGCTGTGCGCGAACTGGCCGAAAGCCGCTCGCGCCGCCGCTCCTTCTGAGGCATGGTTCCCGCCAAACCGTCCGGTTTCGAGTTTACGGCATCGGACGGCGCATTGACGGGATTGCGCGGCCGAATTTTCGTGACAATGCGCCGCGAGGATTTCGGCAGCGAGGACGGTTCATGGCTCAGGTGATCGACGGCAAGAGCGTTGCCGCAGACGTGGTGCAGAAGGTCAAGGCGGCGACCGCCGACCTTGCCGCCAAGAACAAGGGCAAGCCTGGGCTTGCCGTCGTCATCGTCGGCGAGGACCCGGCCAGCCAGGTCTATGTCGCGTCGAAGTCGCGCACCGCCAAGGAATGCGGCTTCCACTCGGTCCAGCACACGCTGCCTGCCGCAACCACCCAGGCCGACCTTTTGAAGCTGATCGCCGATCTCAATGCCGACACGGCGATCCACGGCATTCTCGTCCAGCTTCCCCTGCCGTCACAGATCGACGCCGGCACCGTCATCCAGGCGATCGCGCCTGAAAAGGACGTCGACGGCTTCCACTTCATCAATGTCGGCAAGCTCGGCACCGGCGAACTCGACACCGCCTTCGTGCCCTGCACGCCGGCCGGCTCGATGCTTCTGATCGAGCGGGTGCGCGGCAAGGACCTGTCCGGCCTCAGCGCCGTGGTGGTCGGCCGCTCCAACATCGTCGGCAAGCCGATGGCGAACCTTCTGCTCGCCGCCAACTGCACCGTCACCGTCGCGCACAGCCGCACGAAGGACCTGCCGGCGCTGGCGCGTACCGCCGACATTCTGGTCGCCGCCGTGGGCCGGCCGGAAATGGTCAAGGGCGACTGGGTCAAGCCCGGCGCGACCGTCGTCGACGTCGGCATCAACCGCATTCCGGCACCGGAAAAGGGCGAAGGCAAGACGCGGCTGGTGGGCGACGTCGCCTACGCCGAGGCCGAGAAGGCCGCCGGCGCCATCACGCCGGTGCCCGGCGGCGTCGGGCCGATGACGATCGCCATGCTGATGGCCAACACGGTCGCCTCCGCCTATCTTGCCGCCGGTCTTAAGCGACCCGTGTTCTGATTCCGCCTGTCCGAAAGCCGCAACTTTGCCGATGCCTCCTGTTCCTGTAGAACGGCCGATCATGGCTGATCCGGTACAGGGCGGCCGGCAGTTCGCCTTCCTGCTGGTCGACAAATTTCCAATGTTCTCGCTGGCGGCGGCGATCGACGTCTGTCGTTCGGCAAACCGCCTCCTCGGCCGCGATTATTACGGCTGGACGACCGTTTCGCCGGACGGCGAGGCGGTGGTCGCGTCCAACGGCCTGCCGATCAAGATCGACTATTCGGTGGCCGACCTGCCGCCGGCCGACATCCTGTTCGCCTGCGTGGCGCTCAATCTCGAGTTTCCGGGCAAGTCGAAAGCCCTGGCGGCGCTGCGTTCCTGGGGACGGCGCGGCGGCGCGCTCGGCGCGCTGTCGGTCGGCTCCTATCTGCTGGCCGAGGCCGGCCAGCTCGACGGCTATCGCTGCACCATCCATTGGGAGAACCGCGCCGGCTTCATGGAGCGCTTTCCCGACATCGACTGCACCGGCAACGTCTTCGAGATCGACCGCAAGCGCTACACCTGCGCCGGCGGCACGACCTCGATCGACCTGATGCTGGAGATCGTGCGCTCCGACTTCGGCTCCAACCTCGCCAACGGCGTCGCCAACCAGTTCCAGCACGAGCGCATCCGCTCGGCCGGTGACCGCCAGCGCGTCGGGCCGGAGCGCGATCTGACCGGCAAGTCCGAGAAGCTGCGCAAGATCGTCGAACTGATGGCCGACCATCTCGACGAGCCGCGCTCGGCGGTGCAGCTTGCAAAATCGGCCGGCCTTTCGGTGCGGCAGGTCGAGCGCCTGTTCCTGCGCCATCTCGGCGTCACGCCGGGGCGCTACTATATGCGCCTGAGGCTGGAGCGGGCGCGCGAACTCCTGCGCCAGACCAACATGCCGATCCTCGACGTGGCGATTGCCACCGGCTTCACCTCGCACTCCTATTTCGCGCAAAGCTACCGTCTGCAATTCGGCCGCCCGCCGAGCGAGGAACGCCGCACGACGTATTGACGGCCGCGTCATCGCGCCTTGCCAGTTTCACGGACCTCACGTAGCCTCGGCGGCTACGAGGGGTTTCCAGGAGATTTTCCATGTCGGCGTTTGCGCGGTGCCTTGCTGCGGCCTTCCTGCTTGTGTGGACGACGACGCTCGGCTTCGCAGCCGACCGCGTCATCGTCATCCTCGATGCCTCCGGCTCCATGTGGGCGCAGATCGACGGCAAGCCGAAGCTGGAGATCGCGCGCGAATCGCTGCGCGCCGCGCTGCAATCGATCCCATCCGACCGCGAGATCGGCTTCATGGCCTACGGCCATCGCGAAAAGGGAAGCTGCTCGGATATCGAGCTGATCGTGCCGCCGGCGGCCGGTACCGCCGGCGCCATCGCGACGGCCGCCGACAATCTGAAATTCCTTGGCAAGACGCCGCTCACCGCCGCCGTCAGGCAGGCGGCGGAAGCGCTAAAATACACGGAGGACAAAGCAACCGTCGTTCTCATCACAGACGGGCTGGAAACCTGCGGCGGCGATCCCTGCGCGCTCGGCAAGGAATTGAAGGCGGCCGGCGTCGATTTCACCGCCGACGTCGTCGGCTTCGGGCTGACGGCCGAGGAAGGCAAGAAAGTCGCGTGCCTGGCCGACAACACCGGCGGCAAATATATCCAAGCCTCCGACGAGGCGGCGCTGAAGGACGCGCTGGCCGAAACGGTCGCCGCACCAGCGCCTGCGCCGGCTCCTGAACCGGCGCCGAAGGCCGTCGAGGTGGAATACAATCTCGTTCCCAAGGCGGTGCTGAAAGAAGGCGTCGAGGTTCCGGCCGGGATGGACGTGCTCTTCGAGGCGTTCAAGGATGATGCCCAGGGCACCCAGGGCAGCAACGTCGCATCCGGCTACCAGCCGGCAAAGATGCAGCTGCCGGCCGGGAACTACATCCTTCTCGCCACCAGCGGCGGTGCCAGGACCGAGCAGAAGATAGCGCTGACGGCCGACAAGACGGCCGAACCCGTGCTTGACCTCAACGCCGCAGCACTCTCGTTGCGGGCCAAGCCGACGGCCGATGCCGAGCCGGACGGCAGCGCCCAAATCGTCATCGACTATCCGGGTGGAAACTCCTCGGCCAACTTCGGCACGGCGAAAACCGTCGTGCCGGCCGGCGAGACGAAAATCACCGTCAAGCTGGGCGCCGGCGAGGCCAGCGAGACGCTACAACTCGCCGCCGGCCAGGTCGTCGACAAGGACATCGTCGTCGGCGTCGGCAAGGTGACGGCGAACGCCTCCTACACCGCCGGCGGCGAGAAGGTGGATTCGGGCGATCTGTCGTGGAAGGTGTTCAAGGCGGCAAAGAAGATCGACGGCACGCGCGACCAGGTCAGCTACGGCTTCGGCGCCGACAGCAAGTTCGACCTGCCGGCCGGCGACTATATCATGGCCGTCGACATGCAGGCGGTCAGCGCCGAGCAGCCGTTCGGCGTGAAGGTCGGCGAGATGAGCGACGTCAACGTGACGCTGAACGCCGGCGTTCTGGCCGTCGACGCCCCCGGCGCGGACGGTTTCAAGGTCTTCGAGGCGAAGAAGAACATTCAAGGCGAACGCAAGCAGGTGACGTATGCGTTCGGCGAAAAGATGCAGACCACGCTCGCGGCCGGCGACTACGTGCTCGTCACCGATTTCACCACCGACAAGCCCGCCAACGAGATGCCGTTCACGGTGAAGGCCGGCGAGCGCACGGAACTGGCTGTAAAGTAGGAGACATCCGGTCTACAAAGGGACGGCTTCTGCCGCCCTTTTGCCGGATCGAAAACCTTCAGGCGTTTCCGAAAACGCTGGCGCCGTGGTCGGCGCGGCCAGCCATCGCCCGGAAGCCGGCGAACAGTTCGCGGCCGAAGCCGTGCTCGCCATCTGAAAGATCGGCGAGCGCGGGGGTGCGCAGCGCCAGATCGCCGTCCGGCACCAGCACTTCAAGCCGGCCCGTCTCGGCATCGAGGCGAATGACGTCACCGTCGTGGATGCGACCGATGGCGCCGCCTTCCAGCGCCTCCGGCGTGACGTGGATGGCCGCCGGCACCTTGCCGCTGGCACCCGACATGCGCCCATCCGTCACCAGCGCGACGTGCTGGCCGCGATCCTGAAGAATGCCAAGCACTGTGGTGAGCTTGTGCAGTTCCGGCATACCGTTGGCCTTCGGTCCCTGGAAGCGCACGACGGCAACGAAATCGCCGGTCAGTTCGCCGGCCTTGAAGGCGTCGTTCAGCGCCTGCTGGCTGGAAAACACTCTCGCCGGCGCCTCGATGACGCGCCGCTCCGGCTTCACGGCCGACGTTTTTATCACGGCGTGACCGAGATTGCCGTTGAGTACCTTCAAGCCGCCGGTAGGCTGGAAGGGGCTTGCGGTCGGCGCCAGAACCTTGGCGTCGCCGCTTTCGCGCGAGGCGGCCTCGCGCATGACCTGCCCGTCAGCGCCGAGCTTCGCTTCGACCGCGTAGAGCCGCAGCCCCTCACCCCAGACCGTGCGCACGTCCTCATGCAGCAGGCCGGCATCGAGCAGTTCGCGAATGAGAAAACCCATACCGCCGGCGGCGGCAAAGTGGTTCACGTCGGCGAGCCCGTTCGGATAGACGCGGGCGAGCAGCGGCACGGCGTCCGACAGGTCGGAAATATCCTGCCATGTCAGCCTGATGCCGGCGGCGGCGGCCATGGCGATCAGGTGGATGGTATGATTGGTCGAGCCGCCGGTGGCGTGCAGGCCGACGACGCCGTTGACGACGGAGCGCTCGTCGATCATCGCGCCCACCGGCGTATAGGCGTTGCCGAGCGCCGTGATTTCCAGCGCACGCTTCGCCGCTTCCCTGGTCAGCGCGTCGCGCAGCGGCGTGTTCGGATTGACGAAGGAGGCGCCGGGCGTGTGCAGGCCCATGATCTCCATCAGCATCTGGTTGGAGTTGGCGGTGCCGTAGAAGGTGCAGGTGCCCGGTCCGTGATAGGATTTCGATTCCGCCTCAAGCAGTTCGGCGCGGCCGACCTTGCCCTCCGCGTAAAGCTGGCGGATTTTTGCTTTCTCATCATTCGGAATACCGCTCGGCATCGGTCCGGCGGGGATGAAGACGGCGGGCAGGTGGCCGAAGGTGAGGGCCGCGATCAGCAGGCCCGGCACGATCTTGTCGCAGACGCCGAGATAGACGGCGGCGTCGAACATGTTGTGCGACAGGCCGATGGCGGCGGCCATGGCGATGACGTCGCGCGAAAACAGCGACAGCTCCATGCCCGGCTGGCCTTGCGTGACGCCGTCGCACATGGCCGGCACGCCGCCCGCGACCTGGGCGATGCCGCCGGCCTCCTTCGCCGCCTGCTTGATGAGTTGCGGAAACGTCTCGAACGGCTGATGCGCCGACAGCATGTCGTTGTAGGAGGTGACGATGCCGAGGTTCGGCACCCGGTCGCCGCCCAGATCGATCTTTTCCGAAGGGCTGCACACGGCAAAGCCGTGCGCGAGGTTGCCGCAGGAGAGCACGCCCCGGTTCGCCGTCTTGCCGGCGGCACCGGCGATGCGGCCGAGATAGGCCTCGCGGCTTTCGCGCGAGCGCTCGCGGATGCGGCTGGTGACGGCTTCGATGTCGGCTCTGGCGGTCATGGGAGAATCCTTGCGGAACAAGGTGTGTGTGAGGGACCCCCACCCCTCACCCCTCCCCTCAAGGGGGCGGGGAA
>NZ_JAFKID010000014.1 GCF_017306545.1 Mesorhizobium sp. | reverse complement strand
ACGCAACCTACCCGGGCGGTGGGCCGGAAACAGCCCTCGAGGGTTTCCCCTCGCACCGCCCCTATTCGGTTTTGCTCCCGGTGGGGTTTGCCGTGCCGCTCCCGTTGCCGGTCGCGCGGTGGGCTCTTACCCCACCCTTTCACCCTTGCCGTGCATCGCCCCGGAGGACGGGCACGGCGGTTTGCTTTCTGTGGCACTTTCCCTGGGGTCGCCCCCGCCGGCCGTTAGCCGGCACCGTGTCTCCATGGAGCCCGGACTTTCCTCATCCGCAGCCTTTCGGCTGTCGCGGATGCGGCCGCCCGGACGGCTGGCACGGCGTATAAAGGGGTTCGCGCGGCAAAACGCAAACGAAAAAGCCGGCGCCCAGGCGCCGGCTCTCGAATTGCGTTCACACTCAAGCGGGCGAGCCGGCCGAGGCCATGACGATCTTGACCTTGCTGCAATAGGCTGACGAGATCGGGTTCATGCGCTTGGCGGCATGACCGGCGTTGTATTTCAGGATCGTGCCGCAGGTTGTCCCGCCGCCGAGATCGTGCGCCATGGCGAGGTACTTCATCCCGTACTTGATGTTGGTTTCGGGATTGTAGAGCGCCTTGGTGGAACCGGAATAGCCGAGCATCCGGGCCGTGGCGGGCTTGATCTGCATCAGCCCCACCTCGCCGGCGCTTCCGGTCTTGTTCGGCTGGTAATTGCTCTCGATGCGGACGACGGCGTTCGCCAGCGACACCGGCACGCCGTAGGCGGCGGCATACCGCGCCACGATCGCCGAATAGGGAGACGAACCGGCAGCGGTGGCCGGCGCGATGGAACCGGTTTTCACCGGATCGACGCCTGGAAGCGTCGCCACGCGGCGGGCTCTCTTCACAGCCTTGGATTTCAGCGTCTTCGTCGCAACGCGGGCGGGCTTCTTCACTTTGGCCCTGGGGGCCTCCGCGGTCTTGCTCGAGCAGCCGAAAAGATAGGGGCACGGCTTCTGGCTCTCGGCCGCCGCATGGCCTGTGGTGAAGGCAAAACTGGTCATCGCGGCAGCGAAGGCTGCCGCCACAAGGGTCGAATTTTTCAAGGGAATCCTGCTACTGAACGGCCGCTGGAGAGGCTCCGTACGGCGCTTGTCTACACTGGATGCCGGAGGGGGACTGCGGCCGGCATCGGCGGGAAGCCAGCATTTGCGAGGGGATTGAGCGGCAATAATGACCGCTCAAGTCACTTTGAGTGACACAATGTAATGCAGCGCTAAAACAGCGGCCGCTTGAACGATCTCACGACCCGATGGCTGCGACCAGGCGGCACAGCGTGCGCAGCGTGGACCCGTCGGCAACGCCGTCCACCTTGCGTGGGCGGAAATGCCGCTGGAACGCCTCCACGACGATGCGCGTCCTGTCGTCGAAATTGCCGGTAATATCGATGCCGTAGCCATAAAGGGCGAGTTGCGCCTGCGCCTCTTCCACGGCGCTGCCGCCATCGCCTTCGACCAGCGTCGGCCCGCGACGGATCGGCGAGGCCGGCACGAAGTGGCCGATCCCGGCGTCGAAAAGGCGCCTCCACGGAAATTTCTCGCCAGGATCGATCTTGCGCCCCGGCGCGACGTCGGAATGCGCCAACACACGTTCCGGCCGAATGCGGTGGCGATCGCGGATACCGGCGCACAGTGCAATCACCGCATCGATCTGCCGCTTTGGAAACGGCACGTAGCCGAGGCCGTGGCCCGGATTGACGATTTCGATGCCGACCGAGCAGGAATTGATATCGGTCACGCCCTGCCAGAAACTCTTGCCCGCATGCCAGGCACGGTCGGCTTCGCGCACCATCTGCACGATGCGGCCGTCTTCATGGACGAGATAATGGGACGACACCTCGCTCGCCGGGTTGCACAGCCAGTCCTCGGCCGCCTGTCCTGTCGTCATGCCGGTATAATGGAGGACGATCATGTCGGGCACGGCACCGCCGCGCCGCTCGCCGAAATTCGGCGAGGGCCTTGCCTCGGCACCCGGATGGTCGGCCGAAAATGCGCTCATGCAGGCGCAAGATCCCGCTCGATCACCTCATAGGCCGCATTGATGGCGGCAAGGCGCGCCGTGGCTATGCGGATGAACTCCTGCGGCAAGCCACGACCGATCAGCCTGTCGGGATGGTTGTCGGCGACAAGTTGGCGATAGCGCTTCCTGACCTCGGAGAATGGCCGCCCGCGCTCGATGCCCAGCACCACATAGGGATCGCCCTCGCCCATATGGACATGGCGGGCCATGATCGTCCGGTAGTGGCTGTCCTCGATCTCGAAGATATCGGCCACCCGGTGCAGGAACTGTCCTTCCCGCTCGTGCAGCACGCCGTCGGCGGTCGCGATGTGGAAGAGGCCGTCGAGAATGTCCTCCAGCATCATGCAGTTGCGATGCCCGGACCCGCAGAGCTTCGCAAGCTGCGAGGCATAGGCCTCGTAGCCGGCGACGTCGCGCTTGGCGAGATCGTAGAGGCGCCCGACATTGCGCGCTTCTTCCGGCGGGACATGGAAGATTTCGCGGAAAGCGCGGATTTCGTCCTGCGTGACGATGCCGTCGGCCTTGGCCATTTTCGCCGACAAAGCAATCATGGCCACAGAGAAGGCGACGCGCCGGCGCAGTTCCGCGTCGCCGGAAAAAACGGTGCGCACGGCCTCCACCATCTCGGCGATTCCCGACGAGGCGGAAGCGGACAGGCGGGCGATGAAATCGCCGATACGACCCCAGATCGACATGAGCGCTTGTTTAAGGCTTGGGATACCCCTCGATCAAGCAGGACGTTTTCCCATACCGGCCCGATCCGATCACGATAGGGTGTGACGCCGTTGTCCGGGGCTCAAAAAGAAAGGCCGGCGCAGGGCCGGCCTTCCCGTTCGTATCTGCCGATGCGGGGCCTCAGTTCGCCGGAGCGGGAGAAGCGGGCGCAGGCGCCGGCTGCATGGTGTTGTCTGCCGGCGGCTTCGCCTCGGGCGCGGCCGGGGCCGTCGGCTGCTCGGTGGCCGGCGAATTGGTGCTCTGCGTGGTCGTGTTGTCCTTGCCGCTATCGCTACAGGCCGCCACGCCAAACAACGCCAAAGCCGAAACCGATGCGAGAATGATCTTCCTCATAATATCTCTCCTTCGCAAACAACGCCCGGTCAGTCACTAGCGGGCGGTCGACACCAAAATGCGGCCGCCGGGCTTCGGTTTCGTCACATTGCGTTTCGTCCTGTAACAGCGTTCACGCTTTCGTGAAGCGTTGCCGTGGACGCGGCCAGGCTCTAACAACCGAGGGACCGGCAGCGGGAGACGCGACGATGGCGCAGGCAGGATGGGATTTCTGGATCGACCGGGGCGGCACCTTCACCGACGTGATCGGCCACGCGCCGGACGGCTCGCTCCACCCTGTGAAACTCCTGTCGGAAAATCAGCAAGCCTATCCGGACGCCGCTATCCACGGTATCCGCACGCTCTTGGGCGTCGCCGCCGACCAGCCCATCCCGCTTGGCCTCGTCGGCGAGGTCCGCATGGGCACCACCGTCGCGACCAACGCACTCCTGGAACGCAAGGGCGACCGCACCCTGCTGCTGATCACGCGCGGATTCCGCGACGCCCTGCGCATCGCCTACCAGGCGCGGCCGGATATTTTCGCCAAGGAAATCATCCTCCCCGAACAGATCTACGAGCGTGTTGTGGAGGTTGACGAGCGCGTGCGCGCCGATGGCTGCGTGGAACGGCTGCTCGACATCGCCGCCGTCAAGCCGGCGCTGGAACAGGCCCGCTGCGACGGCATCGACGCAGTGGCGATCGTGTTCATGCACGCCTGGAAATATCCGGACCACGAGCAGGCGGTGGCGAAAGTCTGCCGCAAGCTCGGCTTCGGCCAGGTGTCCGTCAGCCACGAAGTGTCGCCGCTGATCAAGCTGGTCGGCCGCGGCGACACCGCCGTGGTCGACGCCTACCTCTCGCCCATCCTGCGGCGCTATGTCGAGCAGGTGGCGGGAGAACTGGGGGCAGGATCGACGCTTTCATCGGTCCACCCGGCCGAAGGCCGAGCGCGCGACGGCGCGCCGGACGACGTTTCGTCCGCCCTTGCGCAGGGCCAGCCGCCAGAGGCGGCGGTGCGGCCCGTGAGCCCAAAATTAAAATTCATGATGTCCTCCGGCGGCCTGACCGCCGCAGACCTCTTCCAGGGCAAGGACGCCTTGCTCTCCGGTCCGGCCGGCGGCGTCGTCGGCATGGTGGAGACGGCCAAGCTCGCCGGCTTTTCCAGCGTGATCGGCTTCGACATGGGCGGCACCTCGACAGACGTCGCTCACTACGACGGCGACTACGAGCGCGCCTTCGACACCGAGGTTGCCGGCGTGCGCGTGCGCGCGCCGATGATGCGCATCCACACCGTCGCGGCCGGCGGCGGCTCGATCCTGCACTACGAGGCCGGCCGCTTCCGCGTCGGCCCGGATTCGGCCGGCGCCGATCCCGGCCCCGCCTGCTACCGGCGCGGCGGCCCGCTCGCCGTCACCGACGCCAACGTCATGCTGGGCAAGCTCCAGCCCGACCTGTTCCCGGCGATCTTCGGCCCGCATCAGGACGAGCCTCTGGACGCCGACGCCGTGCGCGGAAAATTCGCGGCGCTCGCCGCCGAAATCGGCGACGGCCGAACGCCGGAAGCGGTGGCGGAAGGCTTCGTCACGGTGGCGGTCGAGAACATGGCGAACGCCATCAAGAAGATTTCGGTGCAGCGCGGCTATGACGTGACCGGCTACCTGCTCAACTCGTTCGGCGGCGCCGGCGGCCAGCACGCCTGCCTCGTAGCGGACGCGCTCGGCATGGAGGCCGTGCTGATCCATCCGCTCTCCGGCCTGCTTTCGGCCTACGGCATCGGTCTGGCGAAAACCTTCGCCTCGCGCCAGCAGGCGCTGCTCGTGCCGCTGGAACAGGCTTCCCTGCCGGCGATCGAGACGATGATCGCCACGCTGCAAGAAGCGGTCCTTGATGAACTGACCGCGCAAGGCGTCGCTGGAGACAAAATATCCGTCCGGCCGATCCTGCATGTGCGCTACGACGGCACCGACACCGCCTTGCAGGTCGATTTCGCAAGCCGCTCGATCGAGGACGCCACAACCGCCTTCGCCGCCGCCCACAAGGCGCAGTTCGGCTTCGCCTACGACGACAAGCCGATTATCGTCGAGGCCATCGGCGTCGAAGGCAGCGACGACGGCCAAACCGGCGGGGCCGAGGCTGAATCGGAAACGCAGGAGATCGAGGCAAACCCTTCCGAACAAAGAAAGATCTTCACGGAAGGCGCTTGGCGCGAGGCCGGCATATTCCGCCGCGAGGCGCTGCGGCCCGGACACCATCTGGCCGGTCCTGCCCTCGTCATCGAGCCCAACCAGACCATCGTGGTCGAACCGGGCTGGCAGGCCTCGATCACCGCGCGCAACCATGTCCTGCTCAAGCGCATCGGCAAAAAAGCCCGCCGCGCCGCACTCGGCACCGGCCATTCGGGGAAGGAAGCGGCCGACCCGGTGATGCTGGAAGTGTTCAACAACCTCTTCATGTCGATCGCCGAACAGATGGGCGTGACGCTGCAAAACACCGCCTATTCCGTCAACATCAAGGAGCGGCTGGATTTTTCCTGCGCCGTCTTCGACCGCGACGGCGCGCTGGTGGCGAATGCACCGCACATGCCTGTCCACCTCGGCTCCATGGACCGGTCGGTGGAGACGATCATCCGCCTGAATTCCGGCGACATTCACCCCGGCGACGTCTTCGCCCTCAACGCACCCTACAACGGCGGCACCCACCTGCCCGACATCACCGTGGTAACGCCGGTGTTCGATGACAGACAGGAAAAAATCCTCTTCTGGACCGCCTCGCGCGGGCACCATGCCGATGTCGGCGGCACCGCGCCGGGGTCCATGACGCCGCTTGCCACCACGGTGGACGAGGAAGGCGTCCTGTTCGACAATTTCCGCATCGTCGATCGCGGCCGCTTCCGCGAGGCGGATCTGACGCGGCTGCTGACCGACCACCCCTACCCGGCGCGCAACCCGGCGCAGAACGTCGCCGATCTCAAGGCGCAGATCGCCGCCAACGAAAAGGGCGTGGCGGAATTGAGGAAGATGGTCGCCCATTTCGGCCTCGGCACCGTCGAAGCCTATATGGGCCACGTCCAGGACAACGCCGCCGAAAGCGTGCGGCGCGTGCTGGAGCGCCTGCCCGACGCATCCGAATACGAATACCCGACCGATACCGGCCAACTCATCAGGGTGAAGATAACCATCGACCGCGAGAAGCGCGAGGCGACGGTCGATTTCACCGGCACCTCGCCGGTCATGAAGAACAACTTCAACGCGCCCGAGCCCGTCACCCGCGCGGCCGTTCTCTACGCCTTCCGCGTCATGGTCGAGGACAACATCCCGATGAACGCCGGATGTCTCAGGCCGATCAACATCGTCATCCCCGACGGCTCGATGCTGAAGCCCGCCTACCCGGCCGCCGTGGTCGCAGGCAACGTGGAAACCTCGCAGCACGTCACCAACGCGCTGTTCGGCGCCATGGGCGCGCTGGCCAACGCGCAAGGTACGATGAACAACCTCACCTTCGGCAATGCGAAATACCAATATTACGAGACGATCTGCTCCGGCTCGCCGGCCGGTCGCATGAATGACGGGCACGGCTTTGCGGGCACATCCGGCGTGCACACCCACATGACCAACTCCCGCCTGACCGACCCCGAGGTGCTGGAACTGCGCTTCCCTGTGCTGCTGGAGGATTTCCACATCCGTGAAGGCTCGGGTGGCAAGGGTGCATGGAACGGCGGCGACGGCACGCAACGCACAATCCGCTTCCTGGAGAAGATGGAATGCGCCATCCTCTCCTCGCACCGCAACCGCCCGCCGCGCGGACTGGACGGCGGCTGCGACGGCGAACCGGGCGCGACGACGGTGCGCCGCAACGACGGCCGGGTCGAGGTGCTGAAGGCTTGCGACCAGACCACGCTCGACGCCGGCGAGGTCGTGATCGTGACGACGCCGACACCGGGCGGCTTCGGCGCCGGCTGAGCACGGCACCGTCACGCGCCTGTCATCGCCTTGTTCTACCCGCTTCATCAACCGAAACGGGGAATCGCAGGGTCATGACCGACCTATATGGGACCGATCTTTCCGGCGAACTGGGCTTTCGGCGCGGCCGGCAGGTGGCGCGTGCCGTCTACCAGAACCGGGCGTTCTCCAGGGAAGGCCTCTCCGAGCGGCTGTTTACGCTGCTGTTTTCCGGCCTCGTCTATCCGCAGATATGGGAGGACCCGGAAATCGACATGGAGGCGATGCGGCTGGACGGCTCGCATCGCGTCGTCACCATCGCCTCCGGCGGCTGCAACGTGCTGGCCTACCTCACCCGCGCGCCGCAAAGCATCGACGCCGTCGATCTCAACACCGCCCATATCGCGCTGAACCGCCTGAAGCTCGCCGCACTCGCCAACCTGCCTTCCCAAGCGGACTTCTTCCGTTTCTTCGGCGAAGCGGACAACGCCCACAACAGCGCCACCTACGATCGGTTCATTCGCCAGCGCCTCGATCCGGCGAGCCGCCGCTATTGGGAAAAGCGCGACTGGCGCGGCCGGCGCCGCGTCGAGGTGTTCGACCGCAATTTCTACCGCACCGGCCTGCTCGGCCTGTTCATCGCCGCGGGACACCGCGTGGCACGCTTCTACGGCGTCGATCCCACCGGTATCCTGCCGGAACGCGACCTCGCCGGGCAGAGGCGTTTCTTCGAGGAAAAGCTGGCGCCCCTCTTCGACAGGCCGTTGCTGAAGTGGGCAACGGGACGAAAAGCCTCGCTGTTCGGCCTCGGCATCCCGCCGGCGCAGTACGATTCGCTCATCACCGCCGGCGACGGCACCATGGCCAGCGTGCTGAAGGCGCGGCTGGAAAAGCTCGCCTGCGATTTCCCCCTGTCGGAAAACTATTTCGCCTGGCAGGCCTTCGCACGGCGCTATCCCCATCCCGGCGAAGGCACCCTTCCCGCCTATCTCGAAGCCGGCAACTTCACCGCCCTGAAGGAAAAGGTCGGCCGCGTCGGCATCCATCACGCCAACATGACCGATTTCCTGGCGGCGAAGCAGGCCGGAACGGTCGACCGTTTCGTCCTGCTCGACGCGCAGGACTGGATGAGCGACGCGCAGCTCAACGCGCTGTGGACCGAGATCACCCGCACCGCCGCCGCCGGCGCGCGCGTCGTCTTCCGCACGGCGGCCGAGCCCAGCCTGCTGCCCGGCCGCGTCTCGGCAGCGCTGCTCGACCAGTGGGATTATGCCGAAGCGGAATCGCGCGCGCTGCTCGCCCGCGACCGCTCGGCGATCTATGGCGGCTTTCACCTCTACATGAAGAAATCCTGATGGAAGCGCAGCCGCTGGGTGCCGTCGCGGCAGCGAATGCGGACCACGCCGAACGCATGGACGGCGTCTACCGCTGGCAGCGCCACATCTACGACCTGACGCGGAAATATTACCTGCTCGGCCGCGACCGGCTGATCGCAGAACTCGACGTGCCGGCAAACGGCACCGTGCTGGAACTCGGCTGCGGCACCGGCCGCAACCTTGTCCTGACCGCGCGACGTTATCCGCAGGCGCGGCTGTTCGGCCTCGATATCTCCAGCGAGATGCTGGAGACGGCGCGCACCGCCCTCGAACGGCGCGCTCTTGCCGATCGCGTGATGCTCGCGCGCGGCGACGCAACCGCTTTCGACGCGCAGGCACTGTTCGGCCTCGCGCGGTTCGACCGGGTCTTCGTCTCCTACGCGCTGTCGATGATTCCCGACTGGCAGCGCACGATCGCGCAGGCGCTGGCCGTGCTCGAGCCGGGCGGATCGCTGCACATCGTCGATTTCGGCGGACAGGACCGATTGCCCGGCTGGTTCCGGCGCATGCTGCACGGCTGGCTGGCGCGCTTTCACGTCGCTCCGCGCGACAATCTGCGCGAAGCGCTTGAATCGGAATGCGTGCGGACCGGCGCAAACCTTTCGTTCAAAACGCTTTATCGTGGCTACGCAGTGCTGGCGACCGCCCGCAGGACCTGAACCGGCTTACTGCGGCTGGCGCAGCGCCTGCATCAGCGCCGCCACCAGTTTCTGCGGTCGATAGCCGAGCTTGGCCGGCGTCAAACCCAGGCGCACGACGACAAGCTGCTCCGACGGAATGACGGCGACAGTCTGCCCGTCATGCCCCTCCAGCCAGAACGTGTCGGCCGGCAGGCCGGCAGCGATGCCTGCGCCGGGGTGGTCCTCGTCGCCCGGCGCCTCGATCCACACCTGCCCCTTGCCATAGGCTTTCGAGGCCGCCGCCGGCTCGTGCATCCAGCCGACGAAGCCGTCCGGCAGGATGCGGTTGCCGTTCCAAACGCCGTCCTGAAGCAGGAACTGCCCGAAGCGCGCCCAGTCATGCGCGGTCGCATACATATAGGAGGAGCCGACGAAGGTGCCGTGCTCGTCCGTCTCCAGCACGGCCGAGCGCATGCCGAGCGGATCGAACAGCGCCTGCCTTGGCCACGCCAGCGCCTTGGCCGGGTCGCCGACGGCGTTCTGCCACAGCCGCGACAGCATGTTGGCGGTGCCGCTGGAGTAGCTGAATACCGTGCCCGGCTTTTCCGCCAGCGGCTTGGCGGCGGCGAAGTCGGCCATGTCGGTTTCCAGATAGAGCATGCGGGTGACGTCGGTGACGCTTCCGTAATCCTCGTTGAAGGCGAGCCCGCTCGACATCGCCATCAGGTCGGCGAGGCTGATCTCGGCGCGGCCGTCCGCCTTCCATGGCGAGAACAATCCCTTCGCGTCGAGGCTCATGCGCCCGTCTTTCACCAGCGTGCCGATGAGAGCGGCGTTCACCGTCTTGGTCATCGACCAGCCGAGCAGCGGCGTGGCGGCCGAAAAGCCTTCGCCGTAGCGCTCGCCGACGATGCGGCCGTTCTTCACCGCCGCGACGGCGCGCATCCCCTCGCCCGCCAGCGCCGCGTCGTCGAGGATCGCTGTCACCGCCGGGTCCTGCGAGGCGTCCACCCGCTCGCCTTGCGGCCAGACCGCATCGGCATTCGGCGCCGCTGCCGGCGGCACCGCCGCGCCGAGCGCCTTCACCGCTCCGACATTGCCGTCCGGCGCGTTTGTGCAGCCAAAACCCTCGCGCTCAACCGCGACGCTCTCGCCAAGCACCCACAGCAAGCCGGCGGAGACGGTGCCCGCCTCGCGGTCGACGGTCACTTTCATCAGCCTGAGCAGCGGATTGCCCGGCGCCTGCACGTCCACCGCCAACACCTGCTGCGGATCGCGGCCGGCCAGAAACACGTTGGAGCAGACGATCTTGGCCGTATAGCCCGTACCGACGCGGATCAGGTCCGGCGGCGCTAGGTAGAGCCAGACGAACAGGCCGGCGACGGCGACCACCACCAGCCGGACAAGCCACTTCAATCCCCTCAGCACAACGCCCATCTCGCCTCCGCCCGACCGATTCCGCCATCGATTTGCCGCCATTGCTCCCGCAAATTCGCCGGCCTGTCGAGCGCCATCAACCGAAAATCAACCATGATGGCCGATGACCATGAAATATCGGGCGTGCGCGTGGGGCCGCCGTCCGCGGGGGATCGCCGATCACCACAGCAAGGAACCCACCAGCGGCCGGCTGGCACCGGCCTTGGATATGTCCGGGGTTGGGAGAGGTCATGCGCCGTTTCGCGGCATTGGTAGCGCTGGGCACGCTCGCAGCCTGTTCGACCGCCGGCGGGCTCGCCGATCTGGCGCCGGCGGGCTCGTCCACGGTCGCCGTGCGCGCGCCGCGCTTCGAGGACAGCAAGCCGCACGAATGGCAGAGCGGCGCGCCCTGGACCTATGCCGTCCACGGCACCGACGTCGCCAAATACCAGACCAACATCGACTGGGCGGCCGCCAAGGCCAGCGGCATCTCCTTCGCCTTCGTCAAGGCGACCGAGGGCGGCGACCGCTACGACGAGAATTTCGAGCGCCACTGGGCCGGCACACGGGCCGCCGGCATCCCGCGCGGCGCCTACCATTTCTTCTATTTCTGTCGGCCGGCGAGCGAGCAGGCACAATGGTTCATCGACCATGTGCCGAGGGAGCGCGGCGCCATGCCTCCGGTGCTCGATATGGAATGGAACCCGCAGTCGCCGACCTGCAAGACCAGGCCGCCAGCCGACACCGTGCGCGCCGAGATGAAAACCTTCCTGACCATGGTCGAGAAGCACTACGGCAAGAAGCCGATCATCTACACCTCCGTCGACTTCTTCGACGACAACGATCTTTCCACCTTCCGCGGTTATCCCTACTGGCTGCGCTCGGTCGCCGGCCACCCGAGCGAGAAGTACGGAAGCCACCCTTTCACCTTCTGGCAGTACACCGGCACCGGCCGCGTTCCCGGCATGCCGGGCCAGTCGGATATCAACGTTTTCAACGGGTCCGAGGCCACTTGGGTCAAGTGGCTGCGGCAGAACACCCGTTGACAGCCGCCCTGCTGCCTGCTTTTGCGGGCGGCGGGACCGCATTCCGGTCCTCCTGAAACGACGATCCGCGTGGCCACGCGCTGGAGCGGCCAGCCACGAGGGTTCGGAAGGAAAGCGATGTCCCGGACTATCTTCACGCACATGGGTCTGGCCGCAGCGGCTGTGCTCGGCACCGTGCTGCTCGCCCTGCCCGCGACGGCTCAAACGCAGCCGGGCACCGCGCAGCCGGCGCCCGCCGTCGCCTGTGGCGGCGATTTCGAGGCCTGGAAGCAGGACGTGGCGGCGGAAGCCAGGGCCGCAGGCGTCGGCGCGGTCGGGCTCGATGCGCTCGAAGACGCCAGGATCGACGAGAAAGTGCTCGCGCGCGACCGCGCCCAGGGCGTCTTCACCCAGACCTTCATCCAGTTCTCCGGCCGCATGATCTCCGCCTACCGGCTGAAACAGGGCGCCGCAAACCTGAAGAAATACGCCGACGTCTTCGCCCGCGCCGAGGCTGAGTACGGGGTGCCGCCGGCCATCGTCACTGCCTTCTGGGCGCTGGAGACGGATTTCGGCGCCGTGCAGGGCGATTTCCACACGCTGAACGCGCTGGTGACGCTGGCGCACGACTGCCGCCGCCCGCAGGTGTTTCGCCCGCAGATCGTTCCGCTGCTCACCCTGATCGATCGCGGCACCGTACCGGCGGACGTGAAAGGCGCCTGGGCCGGCGAGATCGGCCAGACGCAGATGCTGCCCATCGATTATCTGGCCGACGGCGTCGATGGCGATGGCGACGACAAAGTCGACCTGCGCAACAGCGTGCCCGACGTGATCATGACGACGGCCAAGAAAATCGAGATGAAAGGCTGGAAGCGCGGCGAGCCCTGGGTCGAGGAAGTGCGCGTGCCCGAAGTGATGGACTGGAGCCAGACCGGCCGCACCAACAAGCTGCCGCTCGCGCAATGGGCCGAACGGGGCGTGACGCGGCCAGACGGCTCCCCTCTCCAGGACAACGGCCTGAGGGCTGGCGTCGTCCTTCCGATGGGCCGCAAGGGCCCCGCCTTCCTCACCTACGACAACTACGACGTCTACCTGGAATGGAACCAGTCGGCGACCTACGCGCTGACGGCGGCGGTGCTCGCCACCCGTTTCGCCGGTGCGCCGGCCTATGATCCCCGCAACCCCGACCCCGGTCTCGACCAGGCCGGGATGAAGGCATTGCAGACGAAACTCGAAGCGCGCGGCTACGACGTCGGCACCGTCGACGGCATCCTCGGCACCAACACGCGCGAGGCCGTCCGCAAGGAGCAGATGCGGCTCGGCCTGCCGGTAGACGGCTGGCCGACGGCGGAACTGCTGGAAAAGCTGTGAAGAGAAGGCAGCAGAGAATAAGGCGGCGGAGGTAGGCGAACATACTGCCCTATTGCCTTACTCCCCTATTCCCCTAGTCCGCCATCGTTTCCAAACTCGCAAACCCTTGCGGCGCGTCGCCCTCGTCGAAGGGCGTGGAGATCTCCACGAACGTGTCGGGATAAAAGCCGTTGAAGCGCGTCCTCAGCGACAGCGAATAGGCGCCGATATGGCCGATCTCGATCCAGTCGCCGGTGTCCACCGTTTCCGGCAGCCAGAACGGACGTGACAGGATATCGACGGAATCGCAGGTGGCGCCGCACACCTTGAACGGCACGATATTCTTTTCCGAGCCGTTGCGGGTGCGGATCGCCGGGTCGGGAATAAAGCGCGCCGGCAGCGTGATCTTGCCGGTCCACGAATCCGACAGCGAGGCCCAGATGCCGTCGTTGATGTAGAGCCGCCTGCCCTTGCGCATCAGCACCCGCACGATCAGCGACAGGCAGCGCGCGACGATCACCCGGCCGGGTTCGGCCACCAGCGGCATGTCGCCAAAGCCGTATTCCTTGAGGTCGCCCGACAGCCGCGACATGATCTGGCCGAGCGACGGCATCTCTATCTGCTTGCGGTTCGGGTCGCGGCCGTACTCGGCCGGAAAGCCGCCGCCGACGTCCAGCCCGGCGAGATCGAAGGAGAGCCGGTTGCGCACCCAGTCGGCAGACGCCAGAGCCCGCTCGTAAGTGTCCGGGTCCTCGATCTGGCTGCCGACGTGGAAGCACAGTCCGACCTTGTAGCCCGTCCGGTTGAGACGCTCGGCCAGTTCCACCGCGTTTGCCGGCCCGGCGCCGAATTTCTTCGACAGTTCGTAGGCGGCATGGCCCTTGGTCTGCACGCGCACGAAAACGGTGATCGCGCCGGGGTCGATGTCGAGCGCCCGCACCACGCGCGTCAACTTGGATATCTCGTCCTCGTGGTCGACGGCGACGACACGGATACCGTAGTCCTCCAGCGCCAGCCTTATGTGCGACTGCGCCTTGACAGGGTGCATGTAGAGCATCTCGGCGTCGGCCGAGACGGCACGCACGGCCGCGAACTCGCCGGGCGAAGCCACGTCGAAAGTTTTCACCCCGGCTTCGACCAGCGCCTTCAGCACGATCTGCTCGCCGTTGGTCTTGACCGCATAGGCGGTCCTGCCGGGAAACATCTCCATGAACCGGCGCGCGTCCGTCTTCAGGACTTGCGGCCGAAAACAATAGACCGGATCGTCGGGGCGAAGCCCCAGCGCCGCCTCGCGGGCATTGTCGAATCGCTGCATGGCCACTCCTGAAGGTGATGAAACGGCAATCTAGGGCAAGCGGCGGACAAGGAAAACCGTCTGCGGCGCCTTGCCGATCATTCGCTTTCGTAGAACGATCGAAACGATATAATAAGTTGGATCGATATTTCGGAATGAGCGACAGCATGGCGGAAAACAAGCGGACCCTCGGCCATGAACGCTCACACACCGCCTCCCGTAGCACGTCGCCTGCCGGACAAGGCTCTCCACGCGCCGGAGGCCGCCGCACCGGCTTGGGCAGGTCTCGCCCGGAACCTCTTGCCCGGCCTGGCGCTGACGGCGACGATCGCGCTGACCGCCTTTGCGCTGCGGCTGGTGTCGGGCGCCTCGGCGCTGAGTCCGATGATCCTGGCGATCCTGATCGGGCTGGTCTTCCACAATCTCGTCGGCACGCCGGCATGGGCGAAGCCCGGCGTGCGGTTCGCCTTGCGGCCAGTGCTGCGGCTGGCCATCGTGCTGCTCGGCTTGCAACTGACGGCGGCGCAGGTCGCCGAAGTGGGAGCGCGCGGCCTCGCCGTCATCGCGGCGACGCTTTGCGCCACCTTCCTGTTCACGATCTGTCTCGGCCGGGCGATGGGCGTGGAGCGCAAGCTCGCCCAGCTAATCGCCGCCGGCACCTCGATCTGCGGCGCATCGGCGGTGATCGCTGCCAGTTCCGTAACCCGCGCCGCCGACGAGGACGTCGCCTATGCCGTGGCCTGCGTGACGGTCTTCGGCTCCATCGCCATGTTCACCTATCCGCTGCTGCCGGCGCTGCTCGGCCTTTCTCCGCATGCCTACGGCCTGTGGGCCGGCGCCTCGATCCACGAGATCGCCCAGGTGGTCGCCGCCGCCTTCCAGGGCGGCCAGACGGCCGGCGAGTTCGGCACCGTCGCCAAGCTCAGCCGCGTCATGCTGCTGGCACCGGTGGTGCTCTGCCTCGGCTTCGCCGAAGGCCGCCGCGCCGGCAGGACCGGCGACCGCGCCGAGACCGCCAGGACGCCTATTCCGTGGTTCGTGCTGGGCTTCATCGCCGTCGTGGCGCTGAACAGCGTCCTGCCGCTTCCGCAGGCTGCGACGAGTGTGGCTTCGACCGTCACGACCTTCCTGCTCAGCATGGCACTTGCCGCCATGGGTCTGGAAACCGACATCCGCAAGCTGAGGGCCAAGGGCCTGCGCCCACTGCTGCTTGGCCTTGCCGCCTTCCTCTTCATCGCAACGTTCAGCCTCGTCCTGATCCTCGCGATGCCATGAGCCGGACGCAGGCTGCGGAGGGCTTGCCGTGACGCTCGAACAGCTGCGCATCTTCGTCGCCGTCGCCGAGCAGGAGCACCTGACCCGCGCTGCCCGCGACCTCAGCCTGACCCAGTCGGCCACCAGCGCCGCCATCGCCGCGCTCGAGGCGCGGCACGCGACACGGTTCTTCAACCGCGTCGGCCGCCGCATCGAGCTGAACGAGACCGGCCGCCTGTTCCTGGCGGAGGCGCGAGCGGTGCTGGCGCGCGCCGCTTCCGCCGAGGCCGTGCTGGCCGATCTCGCCGGCCTGAAGCGCGGCTCGCTGCATCTGATCGCCAGCCAGACCATCTCCAACTACTGGCTGCCCGGCGTCATGCACCGCTACCGGACCCGCTTTCCCGGCATCGCCATGCGGCTGACCATCGGCAACACCGAGCAGGTGGCCGCCGCCATCCATGACGGGCTGGCCGACCTCGGCTTCGTCGAAGGCGAATTGGACGATCCCGCCCTGTCAATCCTGCCGGCGGCGGACGACGAAATGGTGCTGGTGGTGGGTGCCGGCCATTCGTGGGCCGGCCGCGCAGCCATAGCCGCCGCCGAACTGACGGCGACGCGCTGGGTCCTGCGCGAGCGCGGCTCCGGCACCCGCGCCGTCTTCGAGGGCGCGTTGCGCGGCTTCGGGCTCGACCCGCGGCAACTCGACGTCGCGCTCGAGCTGCCGTCGAACGAAGCCGTGCGCAGCGCCGTCATTGCCGGTGCCGGGGCGACCGTGCTGTCGCGCGCCGTCACGGATGCGGCGGTGGCGGCGGAGCATCTGGTCGAGGTTCCGTTCGCCCTGCCGCGCCGCCGGTTCCTCGCCATCCGCCACAAGGAGCGGCACGTCAGTCATGCGCAAAGGGAATTCCTCGCCCTGATGCGCGCATGACACCGGCCTGATCGGAGGTAAAGCACCGGCTCCCGCCATAATTTTTCCACACCCCGTCGGGCGGCGATTGGCAAGGGATTTCAAGGCGAAAGGGGTAGCAAGCAGGTCGAAAATTCCACAATGCTGTCGCATTGCAGCACATTTTATCCTTGCCTGTGGCCCGAATGCCCCTAGACTCCGACCTATCGCTGTTATCAGAGGAGGCTATCGATGGGACTGACAAAGCCACTTAATGCTCTGATGATCTGTGCTGCGTTTGCATTCATCGGAGCCCTCGTCATGGGCGTTCTTCCGTAAACCGCCGGCAAGAAGGCAGCCAGGACGGCATATACCAAATCATTGAAAAGGCCGGGAAATTTCCCGGCCTTTTTGATTCTCTGCTGAGCCGTCACGCAGCCGCCGCCCCCGGAACCGCAGCGGTGGGAGAAACATCCTGCCGCTGCGAGCGGATGCCGATCATGTGGCAGATGGCGAAGGCGAGGTCGGCGCGATTCATCGTGTAGAAGTGGAAGTCGCTGACGCCGCGCTCGACCAGGTCGAGCACCTGTTCGGCCGCCACCGCCGAGGCGACCAGCGCATGCGTCTGCGCGTCGTTCTCCAGCCCGTCGAAGCGCTCGGCCAGCCACGCCGGCACATGCGCGCCGGCGCGGGTCGAAAAGTTCGCCACTTGCCGGATGTTGTGGACCGGCAGGATGCCCGGCACGATCGGGATGTAGATGCCGGCCCGCCGCACCCGCTCGACGTAGCGCTCGTAAATGTCGTTGTCGAAGAAGAACTGGGTGACGGCGCGCGTCGCCCCGTTGTCCACCTTGCGCTTCAACATGTCGATATCGGTGGCGAAATCCGGGCTTTCCGGATGCTTTTCCGGATAGGCGGAAACCGAGATGTCGAAATCGCCGTACCGCTTCAGCGCCGCCACCATCTCCGCGCCGTTGGCGTAGCCGCCCGGATGCGGCCGATAGCGCGTGCCGACGCCGGCCGCCGGATCGCCGCGCAACGCCACGAAGCGCGTGACGCCGAGATCGACGAACTGCCGGATGACCTGGTCGACGGTGGCGCGGTCGGCATCGATGCAGGTCAGGTGCGCGGCCGGCGCCAGCGAGGATTCATCCAGGATGCGCTTGACCGTGCGGGCCGTGCGCTCGCGCGTCGAGCCCCCCGCGCCGTACGTGACCGAAACGAAATTCGGCCGCAACGGCTCGAGCCGCGTCACCGTCTCCCACAGCCGCGCCTCCATGTCGTCGGTCTTGGGCGGGAAGAACTCGAAGGAAACGCGGATCTTGTCGCCGATGTCGGGCCGGCGCGAGAATCGGAACTGGTTCATCAGGCGACTTCCCCTATGGGACGCAGGGCGGCTTGCGCATCGTTGGACGGATCGGCGATCAGCATGCGGCGGTCGCGGCCGAGCCAGAGCTTGACGGTAAGCCGGGCGCCGGTGCCGGCACGCGGCTCGAACTCTTCTTTTTCCTCCAGTTCCAGCCCCGCTTCGGCGAACCAGTCGGCAATCTGCCGGTCGGAGAAGCCGAGCCGCTGGTGGGCGTGTTCGTCTCGCAGGAACTCCAGCGTGTGCGGGGCGAAATCGACGATGACGAGCCGGCCGGCCGGACGCAGCAGCCGCGCCGCCTCGGCGATCGCCCTGCCGGGATCGTCCAGATAGTGCAGCACCTGATGGATGGTGACGAGATCGAAGGCGTCCCGCTCCACCGGCGGCGAAAAGATATCGCCCTGCCGCACCTGCGCGTTGGCGACGCCGGCCTTGTCGAGATTCGCCCGCGCCACCGACAGCATCTCGCGCGACATGTCGATGCCGATGCCCCGCCGGTAGAGCGGCGCGAAGATTTCCAGCAGGCGGCCGGTGCCGGTGCCGAGGTCGAGCATGGACTGGAAGGGGCGCTTGCCGACCAGCTTGAGCAGCGCCGTCTCCACCGCCTTGTCGGGCGCGTGCAGGGAACGAATCTCGTCCCAGCTCGCCGCATTGTCGGAAAAATACTCGGCGGCGCGGTCCTGCCGCCGGCGCTTGACGGTCGCCAGCCGCTCGAGGTCGCGCTCAACCTGCGGGTCGGAGGCGCGAATGTCGGCCACCAGCCTGAGCACGAAATCGCGCGCCCAGTCGGCGTCCGACAGGCGGAAGAACGCCCAGGAGCCCTCCTGGTAGCGGCCGATCAACTCCGCCTCCAGCAGAAGCTTCAGGTGGCGCGAAACGCGCGGCTGCGACTGGCCGAGGATTTCCGTGAGGTCGGAAACGGTCAGGTCGCCGCGCGACAACAGCGTGAGGATGCGCAACCGGCTGGATTCGGCCGCCGCCTTCAATATATCTACCATCGTGTCGAGCGCGACATGCATGGACCGCATTCCCTAAAAGATATAAACATATCTTTATGTCGATTTCAAACACGATGCAATCACCAATGTCGCGCGGGGACAACAAAATGCCGCCGAGGCGCTTTTGCGCTCGCGATCATGGAGGAGCGGATGTTCGACAAGCGTGAGGGCGAGCAGGCGCTGGACTTCGACCCGGCGACGAAGGCGGCGGATGCGCGTGTCGTCTTCATCGGCCGCATCGCCTCGCCATGGACCAGTCGGGCCGACTGCCCGAAGAACATGCGCGCGGCGCGCGAAACCGGGCAGCCGGCCGCCCTGACGGTCGAGGCGCCCTACCGCGTGGGCCTGGCCGGGCTGGAACGGGTGAGCCATGTCGCAATCCTCACCTGGCTGCATGAGGCGCCGCGGAACCTGATCGTCCAGAAGCCGCGTCACGCCACGGAGGCGAAAGGCGTTTTCGCCCTGCGCTCGCCGGTCCGGCCGAACCCGGTCGGCCTGCATGTCGTGCGGCTCACCGGGCTCGACGTCGAAGCCGGCCGGCTCGCCCTCGAAGCCATCGACGTGCTGGACGGCACGCCGGTCATCGACATCAAGCCCTATTTCGCTTCGACCGACTCCGTACCGGAAGCGACGGACAGATGAGCGCCCCGACCGGTCGGCGGCGGGCGCTCGCCAAGGCATTGACCCTGCTTTTGCCGATGGCGCCCTATGCCGATATCGAAAAGATCCGTGCCGACGCCGGCGCTGTCCACATGAAGGCGCTGCCGCCGACGGTCGCGGCATGGCTGGCGACCGTCGCCCATATCCGCCACGTCCACACCGAATACGAAACGCTGCTCGAAGAAGGCTACGACCGCGACGCCGCCCGCTTCTTCGTCATCGACAGGATCAATGCTGTGCTGACAGCATGGCGGGCCACCCGGCTGCTCGACCCGGACGACGAGGACGCCTGATCCCTGCCGCCCTGACGATCCCGCCGGCGGCGCTGAGTTCTCAGATGGCGGTGAAGGCGTTGTCCACGAACAGATGCGCGCCGTTGACGAAGCTGGACTCCTCGCTGGCGAGGAAAAGAGCGGCCCGCGCCACCTCTTCCGGCTCGCCGATGCGCCCCTGCTGCGCGGCCATCGCCGCCTCCGAGACATCGACGCCGAAACGTTGCAGGTCCGCCACCTCGCGCAGCCCGTGGGGCGTGCGGATGAAGCCGGGGCAGACGGCGTTGCAGCGTATGTTCCGGTCGCGGAATTCCACCGCGATCGCCCGCGCGAACATGTGAACGGCGCCCTTGGTGGTGTCGTAGAGCACTTCCATCGGCGTCGCCGCCACGGCCGAAATCGACGACGTGCACACGATCGACCCGCCGCCGGCCGCGATCATGCCGGGCAGCACCGCCTTGGTCATCAGGAACATGGAGCGGACGTTGACGGCGTGAAGCCAGTCCCATTCCTGCACCGTGGTTTCCAGGAACGGCTTGATGACGATCGTGCCGGCATGGTTGAACAGTACCGTCGCCGGGCCGAACGCGGCCCCGGCCGCCGCCACCGCCTTGCCCACCTCGCCCTCGTCGGACACATCGGCCACGAAAGCCTCCGCCGTGCCGCCGGCCGCTCTGATTTCGGCTGCGGTCGCACCGGCCGCCTCGCCGTTGCGATCGACGATCGCGACCTTCGCCCCTTCGGCCGCGAACAGTTTCGACGCCGCGCCACCCATGCCGGTCGCGCCGCCCGATACGATCGCGACCTTTTCCTGAAGTCTTCCGCTCATGGCCTTCCTCCCATCGCCCGCGTCCGGCAGGCTGTTCACCCGCGATAGATCCATTGCTCGGGAACGCGCACGGAAATCTCCTCGCCCGCCCGCACCGCGCCCGGCTTTTCCACCCAGGCGACCAGCCCGCGCAGCCGCTTGGCCATCTTCGCGAAGGCAAGCGCGCCGGCTTCCGGATCGGCCATGCCGGCGCGCTCCGCCAGCAGGCGGCCGGCGAAACGGCACGGATGGTTCTGCGCATCGACCTTGAGCGTGGCGCCGCCCTTGAAGAACAGCAGCGATCCGGCCGGCAGCATGGAGAGGTTCGGCACGCCTTCGATGACGAGATTGGCGCCGATCCATCCGGGCTCGATCATCGCGATGCCCATGCGCTCGGCCACCACGGCCATCTCGTCCGCCGCGATGATGGAAACCTGGCGCGCATTGCGCATTTCGGTGCCGCGCGCATACCACGGTTCGCGCCCGCCGGAGCGACGGGTGATGCCGAAATGGAAATCGTCCCGGATGCCGGCATAATCCAGCACCAGTTCATCGACCACGCGGGTTTCGAAGCCCTCGCCCGTGGCGCTGTAGACACCGGCAGCGCGGGCGGCCAGTTTCCTGCCCGGCACGATATCGTCCTGCGGCCCCGCCGGCACGAGGTCGAGCATCGCGGCCATGTCCTTCACATCATCCTCAGCAGCGCGCCGCCGATGGAATAGCCGGCGCCGAAAGCGCACAGCAGGCCGAAATCACCCTTTTTCATATCGGCGTGATTCTCGGACAGCGCCACCACCGCGCCGGCACCGGCGGTGTTGCCCAGGCGGCCGAGCACCATCGGCGCTCGGTCGTGGCCGACCTCGTGGCCGAAGGACAGTTTCAGGATCATGGCGTTCATGCGCGCATTGGCCTGGTGCAGCCAGAAGCGGCGGATGCCCTCCGGCGTCAGTCCGTGCTCGGCCAGGAAATCGACGATGAAACGATGGCCGGCGATGGTGACTTCCTTGAACACCTTGTTGCCGACCTGCCTGATCATGTGGCCTTCGAGATCGATGACCCAGGGATTGTCGAGGCCGGTGCGGGTCAGATAGCCGAGATTGGTGCGGATGTTGCTCGACATCTGCGTCCAGGTGCGGGTGTCGAGCACTTCCAAGCGGCCCGGCCGCGTCTCGTCCTCGCCAATGGCCTCGACCACCATCGCCACCGCCGCGTCGCCGAAGATGAAATGCGTCTGCCGGTCGCGGAAGTTGAGATGGCCGGTGATGATCTCCGGCACCACCACCAGCACACGCTTCTGCGCGCCGGTGCGCACCAGATTGACGGCGACATGCAGCGCTGCAGCGGCCGAAGAGCAGCCGAGGCCCATGTCGAAGCCGGCGCCCCTGGTGCCGAGCGCCTGCTGCATCTCGATGGCGATGGCCGGATAGGGCCGCTGCAGGTGCGAGGACGAGCAGATCACCATATCGACGTCGGCCGGCTCGACGCCGGCGTTCGCGAGCGCCTTGCGCGCCGCCGCCAGGCCGAACTCGGCTTGCAGGGAAAGCGCCTCGTCCGGTCGCGGCGCGATGCGCGGCGCCATGCGCGCGGGGTCGAGGATGCCTTCGCGCTCGATGACATGGCGCTGCCGCACGCCCGAGGCGTGGACGATGAAATCCGCGTCCGATTTCTGCAACGGCGGCTCGCCGCGCGCTTCGCGCTTCGGGTTTTCCGTATCGACCCAGGCGTTGAAGCTCGCGACAAGCTCCTCGTTGGTTATGACCGGTTCCGGAATTTCGACGCCGATACCGCTGATGATCGTTCGAAGCATGGCCGGTTCCGTATGCGCTGTGTCTGCTGCGCCGCAAGAGAGCGCATCGACCGTTTACGCCAAACCGAAACGGCTCGCCACCGTTTCCGGCAATGCCGCCCGCCAGTTTCACTCAGCAGCAGGTATTTTGATTACGGTCTACCGCTGCCGCAGACCAAAGGCGAACCGGCGTGCCGCTTCACCCGCGCGTCGCGACAAGGAACAGGCGCGGAAATTTCAGCAACACCTTGCCGTCGGCGGCCGGCGGATAGGCTTCGGCGATGCGCGCCGTGTAGCGATCGAGGAACAGGCGCCGGAGATCGTCTTCCAGCGGATCGAGGAAGGGTTTCAGCCCGGTCGACTTGACCCATTCGACGATCGCCACGGCGTCCGTCAGCGGGTGGTAATAGTGGGTGTGCCAGATATCGACCCGCGCCGACAGCGGCTTGAGCAGATCGTAATAGAACGACACCGGCGGCAGCGGCGCGCGCGCGGCGTTCTTCAACCGATCGGTAAAAGGCGCCTCCCCCGCCACCTCGCGCATCAGCCGATGCGACGGCTCGGCGAGATTGTCCGGCATCTGCACGGCGAGCACGCCGCCCGGCGCCAGCAGGCCCATCAGCCGCTGGAACACCGCCGGATGCTGCGGCAACCACTGGAAAACGGCGTTGGCGAAGATGACGTCCACCAGCTCCTGAGGCGTCCAGCCTTCGGCATCCGCAAGATCGAAGGAAACACCCGGCAAGCGCGCCCTCGCCTTCTCGATCATGTCGGGCGACGTGTCGAGACCGCTCACCGTCGCCGCCGGCCACCGCTCGACCAGCAATTCGGTCGAGTTGCCCGGCCCGCAGCCGATATCGACGACACGCTTCGGGTCGGCCAACGGCACCTGCGCCAGCAGGTCGCGCGCCGGCCGCGTCCGCTCGTCCTCGAACTTCAGATACTGCGCGGCGGACCAGTCGGCCATTGGCATGCTCCTTCAAACAAAACGCCCCGCTTGGGTGGCGGGGCGTCTTCAAATCAGCGGGTCAATCTCTTGTGCGTCATGCGGTGGGGGGTCAGCGCCTCCGGCCCCAGCCGGCGCACCTTGTCCTTCTCGTAGTCCTCGAAGTTGCCTTCGAACCACTCGACATGCGCGTCACCTTCGAAGGCCAGCATATGCGTGGCCAGCCGGTCGAGGAACATGCGGTCGTGGCTGATGATGACGGCGCAGCCGGCATAGGCCTCCAGCGCGTCTTCCAGTGCAGCCAGCGTCTCGGTGTCGAGGTCGTTGGTCGGCTCGTCGAGGAGCAGCACGTTGCCGCCGTTCTTCAGCATCTTGGCCAGGTGCACGCGGTTGCGCTGGCCGCCCGAGAGCGAGCCGACCTTCTGCTGCTGGTCGCCGCCGCGGAAGTTGAAGGACGAGCAGTAGGCGCGGGAATTGACCTCGTGCTTGCCGAGCTTGATGACCTCGGCGCCGCCGGAGATTTCCTCCCATACGGTCTTGTTCGGGTCGAGCGCGTCGCGGCTCTGGTCGACATAACCCATCTTCACCGTCTCGCCGATGTTGACCGCGCCGGCGTCCGGCTTTTCCTGGCCAGTGAACATCTTGAACAGCGTGGTCTTGCCGGCGCCGTTGGGCCCGATGACGCCGACGATGCCGCCCGGCGGCAGGCGGAAGGACAGGTCCTCGATGAGGATTTCCTCGCCGAATCCCTTCTTGAGGCTTTCGACCTCGATCACGCGGTTGCCCAGCCGCTCGCTGGTCGGGATGACAATCTGCGTGTCGGTCGGCTTGCGGTTGTTCGCCTGCTCGAGCAAATCCTCATAGGCGCTGATACGCGCCTTGGACTTGGTCTGGCGCGCCTTGGGCGAGGAGGCGATCCACTCGCGCTCACGCCAGATCGCCTTCTGGCGCGCGTCGTCCTCGCGGCCTTCCTGGATCAGCCGCTTGGCCTTGGCGTCGAGATACTTGGTGTAGTTGCCCTCGTAGGGGATGCCGCGGCCGCGGTCGAGCTCGAGGATCCAGCCCGTCACGTTGTCGAGGAAGTAGCGGTCGTGGGTAATGATCAGCACGGCGCCCGGATAGTCGCGCAGGTGCTTTTCCAACCATTGCGTCGTCTCGGCGTCGAGGTGGTTGGTCGGCTCGTCGAGAAGCAGCAGATCGGGCTGCTCCAGCAGCAGCCGGCACAATGCCACGCGGCGGCGCTCGCCGCCCGACAGGTTGGTGACATCGGAATCGCCGGGCGGGCAGGCCAGAGCCCCCATCGCCATCTCGACCTGCTGTTCGAGGTCCCACAGGTTCAGCCGGTCCATCTCGTCCTGAAGCTGCGCGGACTCGTCAGCCGTTTCGTCCGAGTAGTTCATCATCAACTCGTTGTAGCGGTCGATGATGGCGGTCTTCTTCTTGACCCCGTCCATGACGTTCTCGAACACGGTCTTTTCCGGATCGAGCTGCGGCTCCTGCGCGAGATAGCCGACGGTCGCCCCTTCGGCGAGCCAGGCTTCGCCCTGGAACTCCTTGTCCATGCCGGCCATGATCTTGAGAATGGTCGACTTGCCGGCGCCGTTGGGGCCAAGGATGCCGATCTTGGCGTCCGGGTAGAAGGACAGATGGACGTTGTCGAGCACCTTCTTGGTGCCGTAGGCCTTCGAAAGACCCGACATGTGATAGATGAATTGGCGTGCCACGCTTGGCGTTTCCCTGATCGATCTTTGTGGATTTGCCGGATAGCCGGAGTTGGCCGCTATGTAGGCGATAGGCGCCGAAACGGCAATCGCCTTTCGGTCGCGGGCGGCTGGCGTCGCCGTTCGGCCGGAAAGGCGCGGCCTATTGACGGCCGACGGCGTCCACCAGCCCTTTCGGGCAGCCGGCATTGTCGGTCGCGGCCGCCGCCAGCATCAGGCCGGACAGCGAACTGCCGGCCTCGATCGGTCCGGTCAGGCCGAGCGTGACCTCGCCGATCAGCCGTCTTCCGCGATCGTTGACGCAGGAAACGCGCACCCTGTTTCCCGCACCTGCGCCGAAGGCGGCATCGAAGGCGTCGCGGATCTGGCCGGAGGTCAGTTCGCCGCCCACGCTCTTGGCAAACAGCGCCTGCACCGGCGAAGCGTTGACCTCGCGCGCCAACCGCACCGCATCGGCGAAGAAATCCTGCTGGTTCTTGCCGGAACAGGTGCCGTGCTTGATCCATTCGTGCCGTTCCAGCGCCGATTGCGTGCCGGGCATGACCGTCTCCAGTTCCTGCCGCGTCGCCGCGTCAAGCGTCACCGCCGGCAACCGGTCCCAGCGGCCGGGCTTGTCGTTGGCGCGGTCGGAAGCCTTGACACCGCAGTAGAAATTGCCGTTCGGCTGCGGCCACAGGCCGTGCAGGGTAAAATGCGTGGCATCGAAGCCCTGCACCGTCTGGGCCCGGCATTCCGGCTTGCTCGATTTCGTCTCGCAGAAGGCCGGCTGCCAGCTCAACGCCAGCACATACTCCGGTTTGCCGCTCGCGGACGCAGCCGCCTTTCCGGCGTCCTTGCCCGGTACCGCGGCCGGCGCTTCCGTCGCCTCGCCGTCCGCCAGATGACCGCACGTTACCTTGACCCAGCGCCGATCGGGTTCCGCGCCTGGAACTTCGATGAGGTAGTGCGTGGGCAGATCCTTGTTGCCGGCGAGAAGATCGTAGGTTTTTCCGACCTCAGTCGCGATGTTGCCGGGGTTCTTGGCCGACTTGATGGATTGGGTAGCCGGGCAGGCACGGGTCGCAACGAAAGAGCCACTCAGCTTCACCTCGGCCTGGGCAGGACTACCGACGAGCAGCCCCGCCATGATCGCCAGAAGAACCGAACCTTTTTGCATGGCGCCTTCCTTGCCGAATCCGATGCCGCCCGACTTTGCCGCGGGCAGCACGCCAGAATTGCGGCGAGATTTCCCAACAGGCAAGCCGCGCCGCGGAAAAATCATCATCGCGAAAATCGCCAGTGCCCTTCACGACCGGACGGCTCTTGACGCCTTGCCCGCCGCGCCCAACAGTCTGCGCCATGCCGTTCGATACCCACACGACGCTCGCCTCGCCGACCGGCGCCGCACTCAACCTCTACGCCAAGCGCGCCGAAACCCCGGCTCGCGCCGTGGTGCAGATCAACCACGGGCTGGCCGAACACGCGGCGCGCTATGCGCGCTTCGCCGATTATCTCGCCGCGCGCGGCTTCCACGTCTACGCCCACGACCACCGTGGCCACGGCCACACGAAGGCGCCGGACGCCCCGCTCGGCCGATTCGCCAAAGCTGGCGGCGGCGACAAGGTGCTGGCCGACGCCGCCGCCGTCCATGACCTGATCGCGAAGGAAAGCCCCGGCCTGCCGGTCATCCTGTTCGGGCACTCCATGGGCGGGCTGATCGCGCTGAACTTCCTGCTGCGGCATTCGCAGCGCGTCCACGCGGCCGCTGTCTGGAACGCCAATTTCACCGCCGGTCTTGCCGGGCGCGCGGCGCTGGCGGTGCTTGCCTGGGAACGCTTCCGTCTCGGCTCCGACGTGCCGTCGCGCCTGCTGCCGAAGCTGACCTTCCAGGCCTGGGGCAAGGCGGTGCCGAACCGCCGCACCCTGTTCGACTGGCTGTCGCGCGATGCGACGGAAGTGGATGCCTACATCGCCGATCCGCTGTGCGGCTGGGATGCCTCGGTATCGCTGTGGCGCGACCTGTTCGGCTTCATCTTCGCCGGCGCAGACGACGCCAATTTCGCCGCCATGCGCCGCGACCTGCCCGTCCTGCTCGTCGGCGGCGAAAAGGACCCGGCGACGGACGGCGGCAAGGCCGTCACGCATCTGGCTGGCCGCATGCGTCGGATGGGCTTTTCGAATCTCGTTTCAACGATTTACGCCGAAACCCGCCACGAATCTCTCAACGAGTTGAATCGGGAGGTCGTCATGGCGGACTTTGCCGCCTGGGCCGACAAGGCGCTGGCCGGCGCTGGCCCATCGCAAGCATCGTGACATCGCTGCCCTGTATTGCTAGAGCCTCGCCATACAAGCAATCCCTAGGGCATTTCCCGGCAATCCATGGCTGAACCACCGCTCAAAGGCATCCGCGTCATCGAGCTTGCCCGCATTCTCGCCGGCCCATGGGCCGGGCAATTGCTGGCCGATCTCGGCGCCGACGTCATCAAGGTCGAGAATCCTGACGGCGGCGACGACACCCGCAAATGGGGCCCGCCCTTCGTCACCGGCCATGACGGCGAGAACCTGTCGGCGGCCTACTATCACGCCTGCAATCGCGGCAAGCGTTCGGTGGCGATCGACTTCTCCAAGCCGGAAGGCGCGGAGACCGTGCGCCGCCTCGTCGCCACCGCCGACGTGCTGATCGAGAACTTCAAGCTCGGCGGCCTGAAGAAATACGGCCTCGACTACGAGAGCCTGAAGGCGATCAACCCGCGCCTCGTCTATTGTTCCATCACCGGCTTCGGCCAGAGCGGCCCTTACGCCCCGCGCGCCGGCTACGATTTCATCGTGCAGGGCATGTCCGGCCTGATGTCGATCACCGGCCCGGCCGGCGGCGAGCCGCAGAAGGTGGGCGTCGCCGTCACCGACATCTTCACGGGCCTCTATTCGGTCGTCGCCATCCAGGCCGCGTTGCGCCATGCCGAGGCGACCGGACACGGCCAGCATATCGACATGGCGCTGTTCGATTCCCAGGTTTCCGTGCTCGCCAACCAGAACCTGAACTATCTGGTGTCCGGCAACTCGCCGGTGCAGATGGGCAACGCCCACCCCAACATCGCGCCTTACGAGGTGCTGCCGGTGAAGGACGGACATTTCATCCTCGCCGTCGGCAATGACGGCCAGTTCGCAAAGTTCTGCGGCGTCGTCGGACTCGGCGCCCTGGCAACGAACCCCGATTTCGCCACGAATTCGGCCCGCGTCGCCAACCGCGCGGCGCTGCGCGACCATATGGTGGCGGCACTTGCCGCCTTCACCCGCGACGAACTGCTGCCGAAGCTGGAAGCCGCCGGCGTGCCGGCCAGCCCCATCAACACAATCGGCCAGATGTTCGCCGACCCGCAGGTGGCCGCGCGCGGCATGCGCATGGACCTCGACGACGGCCGGGGCAACGCCTTGCCCTCGGTGCGCGCGCCGATGGTGATGAGCGAAACGCCGCTCGCCTATTCCCGTCCTTCGCCCCGGCTCGGCGAGCACACGGACGAAATCCTCGCCGAACTGGAGAAACGCAAACCATGAAGACGGGCGGACAACTGATCGTCGAGGCGCTGGAAGCGAACAAGGTCGAGCGCGTGTTCTGCGTGCCCGGCGAAAGCTATCTCGCCGTGCTCGACGCGCTGCACGATTCCGCGATCACGACCGTCGTATGCCGCCAGGAAGGCGGCGCGGCGATGATGGCCGACTGCGAGGGGCGGCTCACCGGCCGTCCCGGCATCTGCTTCGTCACCCGCGGCCCCGGCGCCACCAACGCCTCGGCCGGCATCCATATCGCCATGCAGGATTCCATTCCGATGATCCTGTTCATCGGCCAGATCGCCGCGCATGCGAAGCACCGCGAGGCGTTCCAGGAAGTTGACTACAAGGCCTTCTACGGCGACATCGCCAAATGGGTGGTGGAGATCGAGGACGCCGCCCGCATTCCTGAACTCGTCACCCGCGCCTTTGCTGTCGCCACCTCCGGCCGTCCCGGTCCGGTGATCGTCTCGCTGCCGGAAGACATGCTGACCGACGAGGTCGATGCACCAAGCGCCCTGCCCTTCACGCCGGTCGAGACGCGGCCGGGCGAAGCGGAACTGGATCAACTCGAAGCTTTGCTCAAGACCGCGAAAAAGCCATTCGTCATCCTCGGCGGCACCCGCTGGGGCGAACAGGCAGTCGCCGACATGCAGCAGATCGCGGAGAACTGGGCGCTGCCGGTGGGCTGCTCCTTCCGCCGCCAGATGCTGTTCGACCACTTGCATGAGAACTACGCCGGCGATGTCGGCATCGGCCTGAACCCGAAGCTGGCGACACGCGTCAAGGAAGCCGACCTTATCCTGCTGATCGGCGGCCGTTTCGGCGAGATGCCGTCCTCCGACTACACGCTGATGAAGAGCCCCTACCCCGCCCAGAAGCTGATCCACGTCCACGCCGACGCCAACGAGCTCGGCCGCGTCTACCGGCCGACGCTGGCGATCAACGCCTCGCCCGCCGCCTTCGTCGAAGCCTTCGCGAAGCGCAAGGGACCGGCCTCGCCCGGCTGGGCCGCAGAGACGAGCCAAGCGCATGCCGACTACCTCGCCTGGTCGACGCCGCCGAAGACCGGCCCCGGCGCGGTCCATATGGGGCCGATCGTGGAGTATCTGGAAGGCGCGCTGCCGCAAGACGCCATCATCTGCAACGGCGCCGGCAATTTCGCCACCTGGATGCACCGCTTCCACCGCTTCCGCCGCTACAACACGCAGGCCGCGCCCACCTCCGGCTCGATGGGCTACGGCCTGCCGGCCGGCGTCGGCGCGAAAAGTGTGTTCCCGGACCGCGAGGTGATCGTGTGGGCCGGCGACGGCGACTTCCTCATGCACGGCCAGGAGTTCTCGACGGCAGTCCAGTACGACCTGCCCATCATCGTCGTGATCCTGAACAACGGCATCTACGGCACGATCCGCATGCATCAGGAGCGCGAATATCCCGGCCGCGTCTCCGGCACCATGCTGAAGAATCCCGACTTCGCCGCCTACGCCCGCGCTTTCGGCGGCCATGGCGAAACGGTCGAGAAGACCGAGGATTTCGCCCCGGCCTTCGAGCGCGCCCGCAAGAGCGGCAAGCCGGCCATCATCGAGGTCAAGCTCGATCCTGAAGCGATCACGCCGACCCGCACGCTGACCGACATCCGCGAGAAGCGCTAGCGGCGGACGTTCGGATAAATCCGGACTGCCGCTCTATCTCTTTATTCTGGCAGCATTTTGCAGCCAGACGATTTCGTCTGGCTGCAAAATGCTCTAAGCGGCGGCCGCGATGACGTGTGCCTGGATCTTGGCGGCGACCGCGCCGTGTCCGTGCCTGCCGGCGATCGCGGCTTCGGCAGAGTCGGTCGCCGCTTCCAGATTTCCCGCCCTCGCCTCGATCTCATTGCGGATGAGGGTGCCCTGACAATAAGCCACAGCGGGAACGCGCGCCGAGGGCGCCCTGCTCTGTTCGGTTCTCGTCTCGATCACGATGCGGGAAAAGCCGGCGGCCTCGACATCGCGGCGGATCTGCGCGGTATCGTGATAGCCGTGCGGCGTCCGCGCCAGGAAGCGCGGCGGGTCGGCCGGGAACATCCGCGCCAGCGCCTTCGTCACGTCGTCGGCGAAGATGTTTTCTTCGATGCGATCCCAGACGCTGAACAGGAAGCGGCCGCCCGGCTTCAACACCCGCCTCGCCTCGCGGTAGCCGGCAACGCGGTCAGGAAAAAACATCGCGCCGAACTGGCAAAAGACGACGTCGAAAGTGTCGTCTTCGAAAGGCAACGCCAGCGCGTCCGCTTGACGCCACTCGAGGCGATCGTCGGCAGGCTGGCGCGAGGCGGCATAATCGAGCATCGCCTGGTTGAGATCGCTCACGACATAGCGCGCATCGCGTGGGAGTTTCGGCGCCAGGGCGCGCGTGGCGACGCCGGTGCCGGCGGCGATTTCCAACACGGAATGGGGAGAAAGGGCTGCCGCCCGTCGCGCCATATCCGCGGCGTACGGCTCGAAAATCAGCGGCACCATATGGCGGTCGTAGTTTTCCGGGATCGAGCCGGCGAACACCTTGTCCGCTTCCAACATGGGCGCCATCCGCAGCCTGTGCGACAGCTGCAACATTAGCACTGTCTTGAGCGACTTTCCATGAGATCACGCGAAGCCGGCGACCGCGCGCGAGGCGGGCCGGACATCGGGCGGCAAGCGGCTCGCATCGCAGGCAGAAAGCAAAAGGGGCGGTTGCCCGCCCCTTCGCGCCCAAAACGTCCGGCTGGACGGCTATTGGGAAGCCTTGTCGGTGATCGCCGTCGTGTAGGCGCCGGTCGGCTCCTTGGTGATGATCTTCTGGTCGAGCAGCGCCTTGGCCGTGCGCTCGTAAGCGGCCGGGATCAGCTTGCCGTCGGCATTGTCGATCAGCTTGGCCACCTCGCCCATCATGAACTTCTGATGGTTCTCGTCCTGGCCGCCATTGTCGACGACGATGCCGGCCGCCTCATCGACGTTCTCGGTGGCGTATTTCCAGCCCTTCATCGACGCGCGCACGAAGCGCACCATCTTGTCCTCGAAGGCCGGGTCCTTGAGCTTGTCCTGAAGCACGTAGAGGCCGTCTTCGAGCAGGTCGTTGCCCATGGCCGTGTAGTTGAAGACGATCAGGTCTTCCGGCTTGTAGCCGGCGTCGAGCACCTGGCCGTATTCGTTGTAGGTCATGACCGAGATGCAGTCCGCCTGCTTCTGGATCAGCGGCTGCACGTCAAAACTCTGTTTCAGCACGGTGACGCCGTTCGGGCCGCCGTCGGTCGACAGGCCGATCTTGTGCATCCAGGCGTAGAACGGATACTCGTTGCCGAAGAACCAGACGCCGAGCGTGTGGCCCGGAAAATCCTTTTCGGTCTTGATCGGCCCGTCCTTCGGGCAGACCAGTTCCATGCCGGCCTTCTTGTAGGGCTGGGCGATATTGACCAGCATGACGCCCTTGTCGCGCGCGGCAAGCGCACCGCCCATCCAGTCAACGATGACGTCAGCACCGCCGCCGGCGATCACCTGCTCGGGCGCGATGTCCGGGCCGCCGGGCTTGATGTCGACGTCAAGGCCTTCCTCCTTGTAGAAGCCCTTGTCCTTGGCCACATAGTAGCCGGCGAACTGCGCTTGCGTGACCCATTTGAGTTGCAGCGTCACCTTGTCGGCCGCCATCGCCTGGAAGGCGGCCAGCGACATCGCTCCCGCCAGCATCGAAACGATCATTTTTTTCATGTCTTTACCCTCTGGTGTTGACTCTTTGCCTTTACGACTTCACCGCCCCCGCATGGACGGATGCCAGAACGTGGCGGCTCTCTCCAAGAGCGCGACCACGCCATAAAAGACTGAACCCGCGAGGGCCGCAACAGCGATTTCGGCCCAGACCATGTCGATGTTCATGCGGCCGACCTCCGTCGAGATGCGAAAGCCCATGCCGACCACCGGCGTGCCGAAGAATTCGGCCACGATGGCGCCGATCAGCGCCAGCGTCGAATTGATCTTCAGCGCGTTGAAGATGAAGGGGCCTGCCGCCGGCAGCCTGAGCTTCACCAGCGTCTGCCAGTAGCCGGAGGCGTAGGTGCGCATCAGGTCGCGTTCCATGTGGCCAGACGCTGCAAGGCCGGCGACCGTGTTCACCAGCATCGGGAAGAAAGTCATGATGATGACGACGGCCGCCTTGGACTGCCAGTCGAAGCCGAACCACATAACCATGATGGGCGCCACACCGATGATCGGCAGCGCCGACACCATGTTGCCGATCGGAATCAGCCCGCGCCTGAGGAACAGGAAGCGGTCCGCCAGGATGGCGACGGCAAATCCGGCGCCGCAGCCGACGATATAGCCGATGAAGACCGACTTGAGGATGGTCTGGCGCATGTCCTCGCCCAGCGTCGGCAAGGAGTTTGCAATGCGCGCGCCGATGGCGCTCGGCGGCGGCAGCAGGATGAAGGGAATGCCGGCGCCGCGCACGACGGCTTCCCACAGGATCAGCAGCCAGAGGCCGAACAGCGCCGGCACGACGAGGTTCAGCGCCACCCTTTCCCATCGCTGTCCGGGGCGCATGGCCGACAGCACCGCCGCACAACGCCAGCCGAGCAGCCAGGCGGCCGTCAGCGCCAGATAAAAAGGCGCCTTCGCCGTGCCCTCGAAACCGCCGATGCCGGTAAGCAGCAGCCATGCAGCGGCATGGGCGCCGACGAACAGAACCAGCGCCTCGGCGAACGGCGGCAGCCGCAGCATCGAAGCCAGCGCCGCCACGCCGACCAGGCCGACGATCACGCCCTTGGTGCCGAGATAGGGATAGGCGGCACCGGCCGCCGGATTGGCAAGCGCCTCGGCTTCCGGCTGCGTCATAGCGCCGAGGATCAGGGCAAGCACGACCAGCAGGAGAGCAAATGCAGCCTGCCACGAGGGTTTCAGCCGCGCCATTATGCCGGCCTCCCGCCCATGGCGCGCTCGACGATGCGGCTGGCAAGGCCGACCGCCGCCACCAGCAGAGCCGCCACCACCGAGCCGGCGACGAGCGCCGCCCAGATATCGATCGTCTGGCTGTAATAGGCGCCAGCGAGCAGCTTGGCGCCGATGCCGGCAACAGCGCCGGTCGGCAGTTCGCCGACGATGGCGCCGACGAGGCTCGCCGCCACCGCCACCTTCATCGAGGCGAACAGGAACGGCACGGATGCCGGCACCCGCAGCTTCCAGAAGGTCTGCGTACGGCTGGCATTATAAGTGTGCATCAGGTCGAGGTGCATCAGTTCGGGCGAGCGCAGCCCCTTCACCATGCCGACCGCGACGGGGAAGAACGATAGATACGTCGAGATCAGCGCCTTGGGAATCAGCCCGGTGATGCCGACGGCCGCCAGCACCACGATGATCATCGGCGCCACCGCAAGAATGGGGATGGTCTGCGAGGCGATGATCCACGGCATCAGGCTCTTGTCGAGCGTCGTCACATGCACGATGCCGACCGCGATGAGGATGCCGAGCACCGTGCCGAAGGCGAAGCCGAGCAGCGTCGAGGACAGCGTAACCCAGGAATTGTAGACAAGGCTACGCGCGCTGGTGATCTTCACCTGGAACGTATTCTTGAAAAAGTTCTCGGCTACCTGATGCGGCGCCGGCAGCGTCGGCTTCTTCTGCGCCAGTGTTTCGGCAATAAATTCCGTCGTCGTCGGCGTCACGCCGCCGCGCCGGTCGAGATCGCGCTGGAACGGCGCGTTGAGCACCACGGCAAAGACGTACCAGAGCACCACGATGCCGGCGAGGATGGTGGAAACGGGAACGATCTTGGAGCGGAGGGAGTCCATGCTAACGCCTCCCTTGTCCCCCTCCCCCGTGTGGGGAGGGGTTAGGGGTGGGGGTCATCGCACATTCAATCCTCATAGCTGTGCCCTGCCCTCAACCCGTCTCGCACGCGGGCGGCTATGGCCAGAAATTCCGGCGTTTCGCGGATGTCCAACGGGCGTTCCTTCGGCAGCGTCGATTCGATCACGTCGGTGACGCGGCCCGGCCGCGGCGACATCACCACGATGCGCGTCGACAGGTACACGGCCTCCGGAATCGAGTGGGTGACGAAACAGATTGTCTTTTCGGTTCGCCCCCAAAGCTCCAGCAGTTGTTCGTTGAGATGATCGCGCACGATCTCGTCCAGCGCGCCGAACGGCTCGTCCATCAAGAGCAGGTCCGCATCGAAGGCGAGCGCGCGGGCGATGGAAGCGCGCTGCTGCATGCCGCCCGAAAGCTGCCACGGATACTTCTTCTCGAAGCCGGTCAGGTTGACCAGATCCAGCGTGCGGGCGATGCGCTTGGCCTGCTCGGCTTTCGGCAGGCCGATGATCTCCAGCGGCAGCGCCACGTTGCGCTCGATGGTACGCCACGGAAACAGCGCCGCAGCCTGGAACACATAACCGTAAGCGCGCTTCTCGCGTGCCTGCTCGGCGCTCATGCCGTTGATCGAGATCGAACCGGAACTGGGTTTCTCCAGATCGGCGATGACGCGCAGCAGCGTGGTCTTGCCGCAGCCGGACGGGCCGATAAACGACACGAACTCGCCCTTGCCGATGGTGAGGTCGACGTTCGACAGCGCCTGCACGGGGCCGTCGTTGGTCTGGAATGTGAGGCCGAGATTCTTGGCCGATACGACTTGCCGGGCGGTTTCGGCGGTGGCTGGCGTGATGCTGGCGGGCTGGCTCATGGGCGGGATCTTGCCGTCCGGTTGGGCGATGCGATACGGGCCAAGCTCACACCCCCGTCGCCGGAATGCCGGTGCGTTCCACCTTGCGCGGCGCGGTGATCTCCTTCCAGGTCGACAGCGCCCGGTTCACCGCCTGATACGGCTCGCGGGCAACGAATTCGCCGTGGCCAGGCCGGGTTTCGACCTTGCCGTCGTTGATCGCCAGTTCGCCCCGCGTGAAGACGAAGCGCGGCACGCCCGTCACCTCGACGCCCTCGAAGACGTTGTAGTCGATGACCGACTGCTGGCCCTTGGCCGAGATTTTCTTCTTCTTCTTCGGGTCCCACACCACGATGTCGGCGTCCGATCCTTCGAGGATGGCGCCCTTTTTCGGGTACATGTTGAGGATCTTGGCGATGTTGGTGGAGGTCACGGCAACGAACTCGTTCATCGTCAGCCGCCCGGTGTTGACGCCCTTCGTCCACAACACCGGCATGCGGTCTTCCAACCCGCCGGTGCCGTTGGGGATCTTGGTGAAGTCGCCGACGCCGAAACGCTTCTGCTCGGTGGTGAAGGCGCAATGGTCGGTCGCCACCGTTTGCAGCGAGCCGGCCTGCAAGCCGGCCCACAGTGAATCCTGATGCAGCTTGTTGCGGAATGGCGGGCTCATGACACGGCGGGCAGCATGATCCCAGTCCTTGTCGAAATACTCGCTCTCGTCCAGCGTCAGGTGCTGGATCAGCGGCTCGCCGTAGACGCGCATGCCCTTCTGGCGGGCACGACGGATCGCCTCGTGGCTCTGCTCGCAGGAAACGTGCACGACATAGAGCGGAACGCCCGCCATGTCGGCGATCATGATGGCGCGGTTGGTCGCCTCGCCCTCCACTTCCGGCGGGCGTGAAAAGGCGTGGCCTTCCGGCCCGTTGTTGCCTTCGGCGAGCAGCTTCTGTGAAAGCGCGGCCACCACGTCGCCGTTCTCGGCATGCACCAGCGGCAGCGCACCGAGGGCCGCGCAGCGCTGGAACGAGGCGTACATCTCGTCGTCGTCTACCATCAGCGCGCCCTTGTAGGCCATGAAATGCTTGAAGGTCGGGATGCCCTTCTCGACGACCTGAGCCATCTCGTCGAACACCTGCTGGCCCCACCAGGTGATCGCCATGTGGAAGGAGTAGTCGCACGACGCCTTCGAGGTCTTGTTGTCCCACATCTGCAAGGCTTCGAGCAGCGACTGCTGCGGCGCCGGCAGGCAGAAATCGACGACCATGGTGGTGCCGCCGGCAAGCGCGGCGCGGGTGCCGGATTCGAAATCGTCCGACGAATAGGTGCCCATGAAGGGCATTTCGAGATGCGTGTGCGGATCGATGCCGCCCGGCATCACGTAGCAGCCGGTGGCGTCGAATTCGTGGTCGGCATGCAGGTCCGGCCCGATGGCAACGATCTTGCCGTGCTGGATAAGCACGTCGGCTTTGTAGGTACGGTCGGCGGTCACGACGGTGCCGTTGCGGATAACTCTGGTCATGTTCCCATTCCTTTGTTCGTTCGCGCTTCTTGTGAGCTGCGTTCGCTGATCTTGTCAGGTCATTCGACGATCCCCGCCGTCTCGACGACGGCATGGAACAGCACATCGGCACCGGCGGCGGCCCATTCCTTGGAAATGTCCTCGGCCTCGTTGTGCGACAGGCCGTCGACGCAGGGGCACATGATCATCGTCGCCGGCGCGACCTTGGCCGCCCAGCAGGCGTCGTGGCCGGCGCCGGAAATGATGTTCATGTGGCTGTAGCCGAGCCTTTCGGCGGCCGCGCGCACGCGCCCGACCAGCGTCGGATCGAAGGTGACGGGATCGAAATGGCCGACGGCCTCGACCGAACAGCCGACGCCGAGCTTGGCGCAGATCGCCGCCGCTTCCTTCTCGATGCGCGCGCGCATGCCGTCGAGCTTCGCCTGGTCGGGCGATCGGATATCGACGGTGAAGACGACGGTCCCGGGCAGCACGTTGCGCGAATTGGGCGAGAATTTCATCTGGCCGACTCCGCCGACGCAGCCCGGCTGGTTCTCCATGGCAACCGTTTGAACCATCTCCAGAATGCGACCCATGGCGAGCCCGGCGTTGACGCGCATGTTCATCGGCGTGGAGCCGGTATGCGCCTCTTTCCCGGTCAGCGTGAATTCCAGCCACCACAGGCCCTGGCCGTGGGTGACGACGCCGATCTGCTTGTTCTCGGCCTCGAGGATCGGCCCCTGCTCGATATGGTATTCAAAGTAGGCGTGCATCTTGCGCGCGCCGACCTCCTCGTCGCCGACCCATCCGATGCGCTTCAATTCGTCGCCGAAGCTCTTGCCGTCCATATCGGTCCGGCCATAGGCGTAGTCGAGCGGGATCACGCCGGCGAACACGCCGGATGCCAGCATGGCCGGCGCGAAACGCGCGCCTTCTTCGTTCGTCCAGTTGGTGACGACGATGGGATGCTTCGTCCTGATGCCGAGATCGTCCAGCGTGCGCACCACTTCCAGGCCGGAGAGCACGCCGAGCACGCCGTCATATTTGCCGCCTGTCGGCTGCGTGTCGAGATGGGAGCCGACATAGACCGGCAGCGCGTCCGGATCGGTGCCGGGCCGCGTCATGAACATGGTGCCCATTGTGTCGACGCCCATGGCAAGCCCCGAGGCATCGCACCAGCGCTTGAACAACTCGCGGCCTTGCTTGTCGGAATCGGTCAGCGTCTGGCGGTTGTTGCCGCCGGCGATACCCGGTCCGATCTTCGCCATTTCCATCAGCGAATCCCACAAACGGTCCGGATTGATTCGCAGATTCTCGCTTGGCGCGGCCATGCCCATTCCTCTCATTCTAAAGACGCATGGGCGGCGGTTCCCGACGCCGCCCATGCAGGCAGTTCAAAGTCAGTCGATCATGTGCAGGACTTCGCGCACGTGATCCATCATTTCGTCGATCTGCCCCTTGGTGATGATCAGCGGCGGCGACAGCGCGATGATGTCGCCGGTGGTGCGGATCAGAAGGCCGCGCTCGAACGCCTTGATGAAGGCCGAGAACGCCCGCTTGGTGGGCGCGCCGGCGATCGATTCGAGTTCGATCGCGCCGACAAGGCCGATGTTGCGGATGTCGATGACATGCGGCTCGCCCTTGAGCGAATGCAGCGCGTTTTCCCAGTACGGCGCCAGTTCCTCGCCGCGGTTGAGCAGGCCTTCTTCCTTGTAGGTATCCAGCGTCGCCAGGGCCGCGGCGGAGGCGATCGGGTTGCCCGAATAGGTGTAGCCGTGGAAGAATTCGATCATGTGCTCGGGGCCGTTCATGAAGGCGTCGTGGATTTCCTTCTTCACGAACACCGCGCCCATCGGAATAACGCCGTTGGAAACGCCCTTGGCCGTCGTCATGATGTCGGGAACGACGCCGAAATAGTCGGCGGCGAACGGCACGCCGAGGCGGCCGAAACCGGTGATGACCTCGTCGAAGATCAACAGGATGCCGTGCTTGTCGCAGATTTCGCGCAGGCGCTTGAGATAGCCCTTCGGCGGCAGGATGACGCCGGTGGAACCAGCGACCGGTTCGACGATGACGGCCGCGATCGTCGAGGCGTCATGCAGGCCGATGATGCGTTCCAGCTCGTTGGCGACTTCGGCCCCATGCTCCGGCACGCCGCGCGAGAAGGCGTTCTTTTCCGGGAAATGGGTGTGCGGCATGTGGTCGACGCCGGTGAGCAGCGTGCCGAACATCTTGCGGTTGGAGACGATGCCGCCGACCGAGATGCCGCCGAAATTGACGCCGTGATAGCCGCGCTCGCGGCCGATCAGGCGGGTGCGGCTGCCTTCGCCGCGCGCGCGGTGATAGGCGATCGCCATTTTCAGCGCGGTCTCGACCGATTCCGAGCCGGAATTGGTGAAGAACACATGGTCCATGCCCTTCGGCGCGATATCGACCAGACGGTTCGCCAGTTCGAACACGATCGGGTGGCCCATCTGGAAGGCCGGCGCGTAGTCGAGCTCTGCGGCCTGGCTCTGGATCGCCTCGGTGATCTTGGGACGGCAATGCCCGGCGTTCACGCACCACAGGCCGGCGGTGCCGTCCATGATCTTGCGGCCGTCGCTTGCCGTGTAGTGCATGTCCTTGGCGGCGACCAGCATGCGCGGCGCCTGCTTGAACTGCCTGTTTGCCGTGAAGGGCATCCAGAATGCGCTGAGATCGTTCGGCGTTACCTTGAGCCGGTTGGACATGACCAAGCCTTCCTTTCGTAATCGTGTTTCGCTGCGGCCAACGCTTGGTCTTCGGCGCGCTTTCGTGCTACGCAAATTTTGACCGGATGGACAAACGTTAGCACCGCCCCACGGACGGTCAAGAGGATACCTAGCGCAAATGCCATATGGAAAGCGCGCTCCACAGGTCGGCAAGAAACTGGTCCAGACAATTGGTCCAGATGCAGCCGAAACCTTTGGCGCGCAAGGATGAGCGCAACCATGGACACCCCTGCCCCACGCCGCCGCACGCGCATCCAGCAGGAAAAGCGCGACGTCATTCTGGAGGCGGCGCTGGAGGTGTTTTCAGCCAATGGCTTTCGCGGCGCCACCATCGACCAGATCGCCGAGGCGGCGGGCATGTCGAAGCCCAACCTGCTCTACTACTTCCGCCGCAAGGAAGACATTCACGAAACGCTGATGCAGCGCCTGCTCGACACCTGGCTGGCGCCGCTACGCGCGCTCGACGACGTCGGCGAGCCGCTGACCGAACTTAAGCGCTACATCCGCCGCAAGCTGGAGATGGCGCGCGATTTTCCGCGCGAGAGCCGGCTGTTCGCCAACGAGATCCTGCAAGGCGCGCCGCGCATCATGCCGCTGCTGGAGGGGGAACTGAAAGGGCTGGTGGATGACAAGGCAGCCGTCATCAAGGGATGGATGCAGGCAGGCAAAATCATCCGCACCGATCCCTATCACCTGATCTTCTCGATCTGGGCGACCACCCAGCACTACGCCGACTTCGACGTGCAGGTGCGCGCCGTGCTCGGCCCCGGCCGCAGCGACGAAAGCCGCTTCGAGGACGCGGCGCGGTTTCTGGAAGGGCTGTTTCTCGAAGGATTGAAGCCGAAGGGCTGACAGCCAGCGCTCACAGCGCGTCGGCGATCACCATGAGCAGGCCGCCGCAGAGCGTGATGTTGACCAGCGTCAGATAAAGATGCGGATCGCGCTCCTTGCCCTCAAACAGGAAAAGGTTGTGGTAGAGCGGCGTTGCCGTGAGCAGGAAGGCGATCAGGATCAGCGCGCCGGCCACCACCCACACATGCGCGACCAGCAAAGCGCCGCCGACTAGCTGCATGGCGAAGCCGACGGCCATGATCGGCGCCGGCAGCGACCAGCCGTAATTGGTCGTCGCCGTGGCTTTGCGCTCGCCGAAATTCCAAAAATTGCGCACCCCGGCGATGAGAAAAAAGGCGCCGAAAATCACGCGCCCGGCAAATGCCAATGTTTCCGGCGTCACGGGCCGTCCTTTCTCTTAATCCAGCAACAATTTTCGGGCGCATCCGCGAGAGACACGCCGCGGCCGCCTCAATTCGCCTGCTGCGACTCAATGGTGAAAATGCCGTCCACCTCCGGGAGAGCGACATAGCGGTCGTCCGGCGTCGAGAAGCGGATGCGCGTCTTGCGTTCGGCGTCGACGAGGTCGATGGTCCAGCCTTCCAGCAGACGCCACGCGGCAATATCGCCCATCACCGGAAAGACGGATTGGCAGCGGGGTTCGACATCGATCTGCATCCCGCCGATGCCCGTTTCCTTCAGCAGTTCGACGCCGCAGGTCTTCCTGCCGCTCTCGTCGCTGATCGTCCAGTGGCCGAACATGTCGGCGGCCAGATCGGGATCGACGCTCTCAAGGTCGATCGGCTGCAAAGGCTCGAAAACCGATTCTTCCGCCTGTGCCGCTCCTAGCTGCAACGCGACAGCCATCGCGCATCCAACCATTGCAAAACGCATTGTCCGCCCCCCAGTGGAGAGCGGACAATGCAGGCGCTTCCTGCAATGCGCAAGAGCGGCGGAAACGGCCGCCCTCGCCATTCACAACCCGTTTCAGGCGGCCTTGGCGCGGTCGACCGGATGAATGACGTGGAAGGAAACGCAGATGCGGTTCCAGATGTTGATCATGCCGATGGCGACCGTCAGCTTGGTCAGTTCCTCTTCCGAGAAATGCTGCCGGGTGGCCTCGTAGAGTGCGTCCGGCACGCCGTCTTTCGAGATCAGCGTCACCGCGTCCGTATAGGCGAAGGCGGCGCGCTCGCGCTCGGAAAACACCGGCGACTCTTTCCACGCCGAGACCATGATCACGCGCTGCTGGCTGTCGCCGTCTTGCAGCGCCTCATGGCTGTGCATGTTGACACAGAAGGAGCAGCCGTTGATCTGCGAGGCGCGCAGCTTGACCAGATGCAGCAGGCTCTTCTCCAGCCCGCATTCGTCGACCGCCTTGTTCAGCGCATAGACCTGCTTCATCAATTCCGGCGCATAGGCCTGATACTTGATTCTCTGTTCCATTTTCTTTTCCTTCATCCTTGTTTGGAAATGGATTTCTGCGGCCGCTGGTGCCGCTCTGCAAAGGCGCAGGCGGCGGCGACCGAGCGCGGATCGGCGTCGGTCATGAAGTCGGCCACGATGTCGGAGAGTTTTTCTTCCGCCAGCGCGGCCCGATAGGCCCGCTCGGCCCTCAGCATCGCCACCTTGATGCCGCACGGCTTCACATAGGCGTCCGCCGGCAGCTTGACCGGACCGTTGCGCCGGATCTCGCCACAGCGAAAGGCAGGCTGCGGCCCCTCCACCGCCAGCACGATGTCGAGCAGCGAAATCCACTCCGGCGCCCGCGCCAGCCGGTAGCCACCAGCCGGGCCGGGAACCGATTCGAAAATTCCGGCGGCCGTCAGCGCCTGCAAATGCTTGAGCAGATAGCTGGCCGAAAGGCCGAACTGCTCGGCCAGCGCGGAGCCCGGCATCGTCGCGCCGTCCTCGACACCGGCAAGGGTAGCCGCGCAATGGATGGCAGCCTCGACGCCTTCGCTCAGCTTCATAACTCTGCCTTCCTAATCATAGATAGAAATTATTATCGATATTTTTTGTCTGCAATAGACGGAACAAAAAACAGGTGTCATTCCTGACACCTGCTGAAGCAGTACCGGTGATGCGTGCGTCCACCGACGCAGACATCTTTGACGGCATCTGCCGAGCGCAGGCGAAACCGCCCCCCGTCGGTTCCGCCTGGCTCGGAAGGTTTCTATTCCGCGGCCTGACGGGCCATCGGGTTGTTGGGATGCGTCGTCCAGTTGGCGTAGTCCGGCGACACGGTCTTGCCGGTGCGCTGGTCGAGCGCGCCGACTTCCAGCGGCACCATGGTGATGCAGCCTTCAACCGGGCAGACGTTGACGCACAGGTTGCAGCCGACGCACTCGTCTTCCATCACCTCGAAGTGGCGCGCGCCGTCCACCATCGCCGTGATCGCCTGATGCGAGGTGTCCTCGCAGGCGATGTGGCAACGGCCGCACTTGATGCAGGCGTCCTGGTCGATATGCGCCTTGGCGATGTAGTTGAGGTTGAGATACTGCCAGTCGGTGACGTTGGGCGTGGCCCGGCCGATGATATCGTCCAGCGAGCGATGGCCCTTCTCGTCCATCCAGTTCGACAGGCCGGAGATCATCTCCTGCACGACCTTGAAGCCGTAAGTCATGGCAGCGGTACAGACCTGCACGTTGCCGGCGCCCAGAGCCAGGAATTCGGCCGCGTCCCGCCAGGTGGTGACACCGCCGATGCCGGAGATCGGCAGGCCGCGCGTTTCAGGATCGCGGGCGATCTCGGCCACCATATGCAGCGCCATCGGCTTCACGGCCGGGCCGCAATAGCCGCCGTGCGAACCCTTGCCGTCAATCGACGGCTCCGGCGAGAACGTATCGAGATTGACCGACGTGATCGAGTTAACCGTGTTGATCAGCGATACGGCGTCCGTTCCGCCGGCGTGAGCCGCTCGCGCCGGCTTCCTGATGTCGGTGACGTTGGGCGTCAGCTTGGTGATGACCGGCATGCGCGTATACTGCTTGCACCAGCGCACCACCATCTCGATATATTCCGGCACCTGGCCGACGGCGGCACCCATGCCGCGCTCGCTCATGCCGTGCGGGCAGCCGAAGTTCAGTTCGATGCCGTCCGCCCCGGTTTCCTCGACCAGCGGCAGGATCGCCTTCCAGCTTGCCTCTTCGCATGGCACCATGATGGAGGCGATGAGCGCCCGGTCCGGCCAGTTCTTCTTGACCTGCTTCATCTCCTGCAAATTGAGCTGGAGCTGGCGGTCGGTGATGAGCTCGATGTTGTTGAGGCCGAGCAGCCGGCGGTCGGCGCCCCAGATGGCGCCGTAGCGCGGCCCGTTGACGTTGACCACCGGCGGGCCTTCCTCGCCCAGCGTCTTCCACACCACGCCGCCCCAGCCCGCCTTGTAGGCGCGCTCGACGTTGTAAGCCTTGTCCGTCGGCGGCGCCGAGGCCAGCCAGAACGGATTGGGCGACTTGATGCCGACGAAATTGTTGCGGATGTCTGCCATGGGTCTTGTCCTTCGGCTTGGCGGTCGCCCGCCGGCTATTCTCAACGCTTGTAATTCAGGCACCCGCTGCCTTCGGCGGATAAGTTGGACCGGATGGCCAGCCGGCGCCACGTCATGGACGCTTCTCCGGCATTTTGTCGAAGGCGGGAATGCCGTCGGGGATCAGGTGGAAGACGGCTTTTTCCTCGCAAAAAATCGCGAAGTCCGGCCCCACATAGGCGTTCGGATCATCCAGAGTCCCAGCCTTGACGATCGGGTGCGCCATGCCTGGACGGCGTGTCAGGATCTGCGTTCCGCAAGTGCCGCAGAATTCGCGGGTGCGCGGGCTTTCGAGATCGGGCCGGCGGAAAGCCTTCGGCTCGCCCCTGGTATAGGCAAAGCCCTCGGCCGGAATCACCATGAAATAGTTGGGACCGCCGCCGGAAACATGCTGGCACGGGCGGCAGTGGCACTGTCCCTTACTAATGGGCTCGGCCGTGATCCGGTAGCGCAAGGCCCCGCAGTAGCATCCGCCGTCCAGTTCGATGCCCATAGTGCGCCTACCCGATCAGCGTGCGATGTATGCTTTCCGCCGCGTCGCGGCCCGCCGCGACGGCCGCTACCGTCAGGTCCTCACGACCGTCGACCACGCAGTCGCCGCCGGCCCAGACCTTGGCCATCGAGGTGCGGCCCTCGCCGTCCACCTTGATGCGCCCGCCTTCCAGCTCGATCGCAGCACCGGAGCCGTTGAGCGCCACCGGCACGAAGGACTGGCCGATGGCCTTGAAGACCTGATCGACCACGAGCGTCAGCGTCTCGCCGGTGCCCTTGAGCTTGTCGCCGTCGAGAGCGGTGTATTCCAGTTCGATGCCGCTCACCTTGCCGCCCTCGGCAATCACCCGCTTCGGCTGCATCCAATGGCGGATGGTAACGCCGTTGGCGGCGGCCAGATCCTGCTCGAATTCGGAAGCGTTCATATGCTCCTGCCCGCGCCGATAGCAGATCGTCACCTCCTCGGCGCCGAGCAGCTTCGACTGCACGGCGGCGTCGATGGCCGTCATACCGCCGCCGATGACGACGACGCGCCGCCCGACCGGCAGACCGGCGAGATCGCTCGCCTGTCTGAGTTCGGAAATGAAATCGACGGCATTGGCGACACCGTTCGCGTCCTCGCCGTCGGCGCGTAGCGCATTGACGCCGCCGAGCCCCATGCCGAGGAACACGGCGTCATAGGTCTTCACGAGGTCCGAAAGCTGATAGTCGCGGCCGAGCGCCTTGCCGTTCTCGATGGCGATGCCGCCGATGGCGGTCACGTAGTCCACCTCGGCCTGTGCGAATTCGTCGGTGCTCTTGTAGGCGGCGATGCCGTATTCGTTGAGACCGCCGGACTTCGGCCGCGCCTCCAGCACCGTCACCTCATGGCCGTGGCGCGCCAGCCGGTGCGCCGCCGCGAGACCCGCCGGCCCGGCCCCGACCACCGCGATCTTGCGGCCGGTTGCCTTGGCGCGCTGGTAAAACTGCTTGCCTTCTTCCATCGCCACGTCGGTGGCGTAGCGCTGCAGGCGGCCGATCTGCACCGGCTTGCCTTCCGCCGTCTCCCGCACGCAGGCCTCCTCGCACAGCGTCTCGGTCGGGCAGACGCGCGCGCACATGCCGCCGAGGATGTTCTGGTCGAAGATGGTCTTGGCCGATCCCAACGGGTTGCCGGTGGCGATCTCGCGGATGAACATGGGAATGTCGATCGCCGTCGGGCAGGCGTTCATGCACGGCGCGTCGTAACAGAAATAGCAGCGGTCCGCCTCCACCAGCGCCTCGTGATGGTCCAGCGGCGGATGCAGGTCGGAGAAGTTTTCGGCGTACTGCTCGGACGACAGCCGGCCGCCGGCAATGCCTTCCTTGTAGAGACTGAGTGCCATCAGGATTCCCACTCTTGATTGTTATGATTTTCAAGCAGGCTAGCACGTTCCTATTTTTTATCAATCGGTCAAATTTCCGCATAAGCGATTGAAAACCCACGAATATAACATGAACTTTTTAGTCATGAATTCAGCGAAAAGAAATTTCTCCACGCCTGTCGATTTCCTTCGCGGCCGCGCGTCCTATGTTGGCGCTGAGCGGGCGCAGGCAAGAGGAGCGAACCATGCCGAGAACCCCTTCCTTCTTCTGGTACGAACTGATGACGACCGACATCGAGGCCGCCAGGGATTTTTACGCCAGCGTGATCGGCTGGCGGCCCGAGGCCTGGGGCGGAACGGATATGGCCGGGAAACCCTATATCGTCATGAATGCCGGCGAACGTGGCGTCGGCGGCATCATGAACCAGCCCGAGCCGATGAAGGCGATGGGCGGCCCGCCCACCTGGGTCGGCTACATCTACGCCGCAGACGTCGACGCCGCGACGAAATCGGTGAAGGCGGCGGGCGGCAAGGTCTTCTGCGAACCGATGGACATTCCGAACGTCGGCCGCTTCTCGGTCGTAACCGACCCGCAAGGCGCGCCATTCCAGATGCTGCAACCCGACGGACCGGACCAGCCGCCGGTCGCGCCAGGCACGGTCGGCCACATCGGCTGGCACGAGCTCTACACCAGCGACTGGAAGGCGGCGATGGCCTTTTATTCCGGCCAGTTCGGCTGGACCAAGGACCATGAATTCGACATGGGCGAGATGGGCGTCTACGCGATCTTCTCCGTCGACGGCCAGCAGGTCGGCGGCATGATGAACCGACCTCCCCAGCTCCCCATGTCGGCCTGGCAATTTTATTTCACCGTCGATGCCATCGACGCGGCCGCCAAAAAGGTGACGGACGGCGGCGGCAAGATCCTCATGGGACCGATGGAAGTTCCCGGCGGAAGCTGGGTCGTCCAGTGCCAGGACCCGCAAGGCGCGCATTTCGCGCTGACGGCGGCAAAGCGATAACGACAGCGTCTCGTAGAGCGCCGCCGCATCCTCGTAGCCACAGCGGACGGCGGCGTTTCCGGCCTCCGGACATCGGCCGTCTCACCATCGATCCGGCGGAATCTCGATGGAGGTGCGTCAGAGCCGGTACGGAAAATCGCCGCCGTCACGGCTCGCCTTGCCCGATCTCTTCCTTGCGCTTGGCCACATAGGCTTCCAGTTCATCCCGCACGGCCGGGTCCATGTCCGGCTGCCGGTATTCTTCCAGCGCCTTCTTCCACAGCCGCGTCGCGCGCTGCGTCGCATCCAGCCCGCCCGCTTCCTGCCATGCTTCGTAATTCTGCCAGTTGGACAGTATCGGCTGGTAGAAGGCGGTGGAATAGCGCTCCAGCGTGTGCGGCTCGCCGAAGAAATGGCCGCCGGTCGGCACGCGGCCCAGCGCCTCCAGCGCAAGCTCTCCTTCGTTCACCTCGATCGGTTTCAAAAACGCCGTCATGTGCTGGATCATCTCGACGTCGATGATGAATTTCTCAAAACTCGCCGTCAGCCCGCCCTCCTGCCAGCCGGCGGCGTGATAGACGAGATTGCCATGGCCGAGCACCGCGCCCCACAGCGCCATCATCGTCTCGTAGGCGCCTTGCGCATCGGCCGCGTTGGAGGCGGAACCCGGCGTCGTGCGATAGGGAAGGTTGTAGCGGCGCGCCAACTGCCCGGAAGCGATGTTGGCCTTGGTGTTTTCCGGCGTGCCGAAGGCCGGCGCGCCGGACTTCATGTCGACATTGGAGGTGAATCCGCCGTACATCACCGGCGCACCGGGACGCACGAGTTGCGTCAGCGTGATGCCGAACAGCGCCTCGGCGTTCTGCTGCGCCAGCGCGCCGGCAAGCGTCACCGGGCTCATCGCGCCCATCAGCGTGAACGGCGTCACACAGACCGACTGGCCATGCTCGCTCATCGTCATCAGTCCTTCCGCCATCGCATCGTCGAAGCGGCGCGGCGAGTTGACCGAAATGATGGTGGTGACGCCGGGGTCCTCGGCGATCTCTTCCAGCGTCAGCCCGCGCGAAATCGCCATCATGCGGATGCCGTCCAGCGCCCTGCCCCGGCCGATGGCAGAAACATGAAACGATTTGTCGGTCAGCGTCAGATTGGCGAAATAAGTGTCGAGATGGCGCGAATTCGCCGGCAGTTCGACTGGCGCGCAGACCTGATTGCCGAGCATGGTGATTGAGTTGAAGTGCTGCGCCAGCCGCACGAGGTCGCCATAGTCACGCATGTTCCCTGCGCGGCGGCCGCGCTCCCTGTCGTGCACGTTGGGCGGCCCGGCGACGAGCGTGAAGTTGATCGTGTTGCCGCCGAGAGGGACGGCATGGTCAGGGTTGCGCGGCGTCAGTGTATAGGCGGAGGGCGCCGTCTTCAGCGCTTCCGCCACCAACCCGCGATCGAGCCGCACCGTCATCGTCGCATGGTCGACCGCCGCGCCGGCTTTCTCGAACAGGGCGAGCGCGCGCCCACTCATCACCTCGACACCGAAATTTTCCAATATGTGCAGCGACGCCGCATGGATCGCCTCGACCTGGTCGGCCGACAGGATTTCCATCGGCGGCCAGGGATTGCGCACCCGCCGCCGCGGAAGCTGCGGAATGGCGGCGCCGGCCCGTGCATGGGCGCGGTCGGCGCTACGGCGGGAACGAAGAGCGGTCATGGCCGCATCAGAACGCCGACCGCTGCTCTTCGTCTGTCAGGAATACGTCCTTCCCGGCGAGATTTCAGCCTCAGCGGCATCGGACCGAAGAAAATTAAAGGAAAACGACACAACACGCCGCCTATTCGCAACCGAAACAAGGCTCGGCGCCGGCCCGATGACAACCGTTAAGAAAGCCGGCAAGACTCCCTTTATGTTTTCCCCCTAAAGATCAGCGCATGTATGCGTTGCGTTTTAATCGAGTTTTAGTGGTCGCCCCGCTGCTGATGCTGGCAGCCTGTGCGACCGCGCCGAGCCACATCAACGACATCTGTTCGGTTTTCGACCAGCGTGACGGCTGGTTCAACAACTGGCAGTCCGCCGCCTATCGAACGGAGCGCAAATACGGTGTGCCGGTTCCGGTTCTGATGGCGACGGTGCGCAAGGAGTCCGGCTTCAAGGGCAATGCGCGGCCGCCGCGCACGAAGCTTCTCGGATTCATTCCGTGGAAACGCCAGTCCAGCGCCTATGGCTACTCGCAGGCGCTCGATAGAACCTGGACCCAATACAAGATGGAAAGCGGCAACTGGGGCGCGCGCCGCTCCAGCTTCGCCGACGCGGTCGATTTCGTCGGCTGGTATCATTCCAAGACCGCCGACACCTACGGCGTGGCCAAGAACGACGCCTACCGCCTCTACATCGCTTATTATCTCGGCTGGAACGGCTTCAAGAAGGGCAACTGGCCGGCCAGCGTGCAGAACTACGCCAAGGCCACCGACGACATGGCGCGCAAATACGCCGTCCAGTTGCAGGGTTGCGGCAGCTAAACGCCGCACCCGGCCTTCCGGGCAAACCAGCTATTTCTTCGGTTTCCCGCGCTTTCCTGCCCCGAACGGCGACGGCGCCTTGGCGTCGTCGGACTGCCCGCCCCAGCCGACCTGCACGGACCGGCTCCTCGGCTTGCGCGAAGCCCCTTCGCTGCGGCCCATGCGGGCTTCGCCGTCGGCTTCCTCGGCATCGTCGGCATCGTCCGACAGGTCGGCCGTGCCGGTCTTGCCGTGCGGCCGCCTCGGCACTTCGCCGGTAAAGCCCGGTCCGGCGCGGCGCTCCGCACCCGCCTGCTCGACAGGCTTCTCATCGAAGCTGATGACAGGCCCCATGGTCGCCAACACGTCGTCGGACAGCCAGCACAGGCTCTTGTGGCCGTTGCCGAGATCTTTCACCGGCGGCACCTGTTTCTCGCACAGGCCGTCCGGCACCAGATGCTTGTAGCGGCAGCGCGTCTGGAACGGGCATCCGCTCGGCGGATTCATCGCCGAAGGAATGTCGCCCTCCAGCACGATATGCTTCTTCTTGACGCTGGTATCGGCGATCGGGATCGCCGACAGGAGCGCCTCGGTATAGGGATGATAGGGCGGCGCGAAGATCTGGTCGGTCGTGCCCTGCTCGACGATGTAGCCGAGATACATAACGACGACCCGGTCGGCGATATAACGCACCACCGACAGGTCGTGGCTGATGAACAGCATCGTCGTCTTGTTCTTGCGCTGGATGTCCATCAAGAGTTCGGTGACGGACGCCTGCACAGAGACGTCCAGAGCCGAAACGGGCTCATCCGCCACCACCACCTTGGCGGTACCGGCGAAGGCGCGCGCCACGCCGATGCGCTGCTTCTGCCCGCCCGAAAGCTGGCGCGGCTTGCGCTCGGCGAACTGGCGCGGCAGCTTGACCAGGTCGAGCAGTTCCAGCATCCGTTGCTTGCGCTCGGCCACCGTCTTGCCGACGCCGAATTTCTCCAGCGTGCGGATGATCTGCGAGCCGATCGTATGGCTTGGGTTCAGCGTGTCGAACGGATTCTGGAACACCATCTGGATGGCCGAGACAGTCTCGACGTCGCGCTTCTCGACATGCGTGTCCTGGATCGGCGCGTTGCCGAGCAGCACCTTGCCGGAACTCGCCGTTTCCAAGCCTAACAGCACCTTGGCCAGCGTGGACTTGCCGCAGCCGCTCTCGCCGACGATGGCGACGGTTTCGCTCTCGCGCGCCTCGAAGCTGATCGTCTCGTTGGCCTTGACGGTGCGGCCCGGCCCGCCGCCGAACACGCCGCCGGAGCCGATCTGGTAATATTTCTTCAGATCGTCGATCTTCAGCACCGGCGCGCCCGGCTTGACCGGCTCGCTGGTCTTCTTGGCACCGGGCGGCATGGCGGCCCAGTCAATCTCGTTGAAGCGCACGCAGCGCGAAAAGTGGCCTTCGTGCCCTTCCACCGGGATCATCGGGATTTCGGCGGCGTTGCACACGCCCTCCACGAAATGGTGGCAGCGCGGACCGAAATTACAGCCCTTCGGCCGCTCCTGCGGCAGCGGCAACTGGCCGGGAATGGCGACCAGCGGGCGCGCGTTCTTGTCGGCGCCGGGCAGCGGGATCGAGCGGAACAGCCCTTGCGTGTAGGGGTGGCGCATGCGGTCGAAGACGTCCTCGATCTTGCCCGTCTCCACCGCCTCGCCCGAATACATCACCGTGATGCGGTCGCAGGTTTCGAGGATGAGGCCGAGATTGTGCGACACGAAGATCATCGACGTGCCGAACTCCTTGCCGAGCCCCTTCACCAGTTCGACGATGCCGGCCTCGACCGTCACGTCCAGAGCCGTCGTCGGCTCGTCGAGCAAAAGCAGCGCCGGCTTCGACAGCAGCGCCATGGCGATGACGATGCGCTGCTGCTGGCCGCCGGACAACTGGTGTGGATAGCTGCGCATCATGCGCTCGGGGTCCGGCAGCTTGACGGCGCGCACCGTCTCCAGCGCGCGCTTATAGGCTTCCTCCCTGGAAACCTTCTCGTGCAGGATCGGCACTTCCATCAGTTGCTGGCCGATTTTCATGGCCGGGTTCAGCGAAGCCATCGGCTCCTGGTAGATCATGGCGATCTTGTTGCCGCGGATGGAGCGAAGCTCCTCCTCAGACATCTCGCCCATGTCCCTGCCCTGGAACTTGATGCGGCCGCCGACGATCCTTCCGATATTGGAGAGGTCGCGCATGATGCCGAGCGATACGGTCGACTTGCCGCAGCCCGACTCGCCGACGATGCCCATTGCCTCGCCGGGCATCACCTCGCAGGAAAAATCCATCACCGCAGGAATCTCGCCCTTGCGCGTGAAGAAGGAGATCGACAGGTTTTCGATCTCGATGATGGGTTCGGCGTTTTCGGTGCTCTTGGCTTTGACGGCTTCGTTCATGGCTAACGCTCCGAATGTCTGAAATACCCCTCATCCGACCGCGCGGAGCCTGTGCTCGGGCCGGATGGAGGGTCGATCATGTCCTCAATCCTTCAGCGACTGTTCGCGCAGCGAGTCGGCCAGAAGGTTGAGGCCCAGCACGAAGGACATCAGCGCGATCGTCGGCGGCAGCGCCGGGTGGATGGTCTGGCGCAAAAGCCGGCTGGCGTCCTTGATCGCCGTTCCCCAGTCCGGGCTTTCCGGCGCCAGTCCGAGGCCGAAATAGCCCAGCGTACCGAGCAGAATCGTGGTGTAGCCGATGCGCAGGCAGGTATCGACGATCAGCGGCCCGCGCGCGTTGGGCAGGATCTCCCACAGCATGATGTACCACGGCGTCTCGCCGCGCGTCTGCGCCGCCGCCACATAGTCGCGCGTCTTGATGTCCATGGTGAGGCCGCGCACGATGCGGAACACGCCGGGCGAGGAGGCGAACACCACCGCCACGAAGATGTTGAGCTGGTTCGGGTCGATGTGCACGATCTTCAGCGGGTCCTTGTCGAAGACGAGGCCGACATAGACCCAGCCGCCGATGAGGATCGTCAGGCCGAGCAGGATATAGAGCCGGTCCGGCCGGTTCTTGTAGCGCGTCCAGAACAGCACGCAGAAGAAGATGATCGGGAAGATGAAGAACAGCCCGGCCATGCCGTAGGGGATGGGCGTGTCCATGATGCCCGGCGTCACCAGGAGGTAGAACAGCAGGATCACCGGAAAAGCTAGAACGAGGTTGGCGAGGAACGACAACACGGTGTCGATCTTGCCGCCGTAGTACCCGGCCGGCAGGCCGAGCGTAATGCCGACCATCAGCGCGAAGCCGGTGGCGGCCGGCGCGATGATAAGCACGATCTGGCTACCGTACACCATGCGCGAAAACACGTCGCGCGCCAGCTTGTCGCCGCCGAACAGGAAGACCTTGTGCGAGGCCGGCTCGATGGCGCCCGGCAGCACGTCCTTCATCACCACGATCTGCTCGAGCGGATTGAAGGGCGCGATGGTGGAGGCGAAGATCGCCGTGAACAGCCAGAACAGGCAGATGACCACGCCGGCAATGCCGACATAGCTGTCGAAAAGCTGGCCGTAGAGGCCGAGCCGCTTCTTGTAGGTGAAGCTTAAGGCCAGCACGACGGCCAGCGCGATCCACACCGGCCAGAACCGCACCAGCACGCCGATGACGACGCCGAGAGGACCCACGAATTCGGAAACCATCGCCGCCCTTTCCTACTGCACGCGGATGCGCGGATTGAGATAGGCATAACCCACGTCGGAAATGAGCTGGGTGATCAGCACGATGAACACCGACGCCAGCGAACAGCCGAGCAAAAGGTCGATGTCGTTGTTGCCGGCCGCCTCGACCAGAATGTAGCCGAAACCCTGGTAGCGGAACATCACCTCGACGATGACGACGCCGGTGAGCAGCCAGGGAAATTGCAGCATAATGACGGTGAACGGCGCGATCAGCGCGTTGCGCAGCGCGTGCTTGATGACCACGGCCGAGAAGGACAGGCCCTTCAGCCGCGCCGTGCGGATATATTGTTGCGTCATGACCTCGACCATCGATGCGCGTGTCATGCGCGCGATGTAGCCGATGCCGTAGATGGCGAGCGTCATCACCGGCAAGGTGAAATTATAGAAGGTGATGCCCTGGCTGGTGGATGCCGCCGAGCCGTTCAGCCAGCCGAGCCAGGAGGCGAAGATCACAGTGAAGATCACGCCCGAGACATATTCCGGCGTCGCCGTTGTGGCGATCGAGGCGACCGACAGCACGCGGTCGGTGCGCGAGCCTTCCCGCATGCCGGCGAGGATGCCGATCAGCAAGGAAATAGGGATCATCACCACCAGCACCCAGAACATCAGGATGCCGGTGGCGCCGAGCGCCGGAAACAATCTCTTGGCAGCCGTTGTCTTGAACTTGGTCGAGCAGCCGAAATCGCCCTCCAGCACGCCCGAATAAACCGGCTCGACCGGATCGTTGCAGAAGGAGAAGCGCTGCTCCGCCTTGCCCGTCTCCGGGTTGATGATGGGCTGCTTCTTCACGATGCCGAGCCACTGGCCGTAGCGGACGAAGAAGTTCTGGCGATAGCCGTGATTGACCAGCCACTGTTCGAGCTGTTCGGCACTGGTGTGCATCTCCGTCTGGCTGATCGCGAGCTTCTTGAGGTTCGGCTCGAGATTGACCAGGAAGAACACCACCAGCGTCAGGCACACCATGGTCAGGACCATCGTGCCCAGGCGTCTCAGAATGAAGAATAGCATATTGGCCCCCTGCCGGTCGGGTTGGGGTCAGATGCAGTCAACCCTGTAGCTTTGAAAGGATACAGCCGGAACGGCCGCCGCCGGCCGCTCGCGTCTGCGTTCGAATCCCGCAAGGAGAGGAGCATGGCCCCTCTCCCGGAGCGGGCGATCGATCACGCCTGATCCAGCCAGACCTTGCCGAATTCATATTCGTAGGTCGGGTGCATGGCGTGGTTCTTCACTTCCGGCTTGATGTTGATGTAGAGCTTGCGCCAGTAAGGCTGGATGATGATGCCGGACTCCTGCAGGATCTGCTCGATGTCCTTCATCGGCACCTTGCGCTTCTCGGCGTCGGCGATGCCCAGCGCCTCGTTGACCTTCTTGTCGAAGTCCGGATTGGCGTAGGCCGTCTCGTTCCAGGCTTCTCCGGTGCGGTAGGCGATGGCGATGACCTGGATGCCCAGCGGGCGCATGTTCCAGTTGGTTTCCGAGAACGGATACTTCGTCCAGTCGTTCCAGAAGGTCGAGCCCGGCAGCACCGTGCGCTTCACCTTGATGCCGGCCTCGCGCAGCTGCGCCGCGATCGCGTCGGTGGTGTTCTTGTGGTAGTCCTCGTCGTTGGAGATGAGCTCGTGCTCATGGTCGGCGACGCCGGCCTCCTTGAGCATCTCCAGCGCCTTGGCCGGGTCGCGCTTGAGCGGCGGCAACTGCACGTATTCGGGATGGATCGGCGCGACGTGGTGGTTTTCCGCCACCGTGCCGGCGTTGCCGTAACCGAGTTGCAGCACGACCGAATTGTCGACGGCCAGGCACATGGCCTGACGGACCTTCTGATTGTCGTAAGGCTTGTTGTTGACGTTGAAGCGCGAGCAGACGGTCGCCGACGTCACCGATTCCGACGCGGGCGCGCCGACATCGGCGATGATCTTGACGTAGTCCGCCGTCGTCTCGTGGTTGGTCTGCACTTCGCCGGATTCGAAAGCCGAGACGAGTGCGGCCGGGTCGGTGCCGTAGTCGATGAACTCGACGCCGTCGAGATAGACGTCGCCCATCCACCACTTGCCCGTCTCGCGGCGCTTGTAGACGACCTTCTGGCCGACGTCGTACGATACCAGTTCGAAGGCGCCGGTGCCGATCGGGCATTTCTTGAAGTTGGCGCCCTTCTCGTCGAAGGTCTTGTGCACCACCAGTGCCGGATAGTCGGTCAGGTTGGCGATGATGGCGATGTCGGGCGACGTCAGCTTGAGCTTGACCGTCATGTCGTCGACCTTCTCGATCGACCCCTCGCGCAGCTTCTTGGTCTTTTCGTCGACCAGACTGCCGAGACGGCCCGGCATCGAGTTGCCTTCCGCCGTCTTGTCGGCCCAACGGGTGAAATTGTAGATCACATCGTCGGCGGTGAACTTGTCGCCGTTGTTCCACTCGACGCCCTTGCGCACATGCAGCGTGTATTCGGTGGCGTCGTCGTTGATCTCCCAGCTTTCGATCAGGTACGGCTCGAACGTGTATTCGCGCGTGTACTTCACCAGCGGCTCCAGCGCCTGGCGCTGCGCGTTGGCGATTTCGGACCAGTCGGCGGTGCGCGGGTCCTTCGGGTCCTTGATCGACATGGCGACCTTCAGCACGCCGCCTTTCTTGGGCGTCTCGTCCGCCGCTTCCGCGGGCGTCGGCGCGGCAAGGCCAAGCATGCCGTAGGCCATGGCGGTGGAAGCGCCGAAAATGCTTGCCATCGCCAGGAATTCGCGACGGTCGACCTCACCGGACCTGGCTTGCTCCGCCATCTTGACGATGTGGCCAGGAACGCGGTCGCCGTTGCTCTTGTAGTTTGTCATGCTTTTCTCCCATTTCCGGCTTTGCGCCTTTTAACATTCCGCATCCGGCCGCCGATGTCAAAAACTGCCGTCACGGAACCCCACGATAAAATGTGCATCTTTGAAAAGCAGCCGTTCGCGCAATTACGACAAGGTTGACGCAAAATCGCTAATCGCGGCGAATTTACCGCCACGTGACGACACCGAAAGCCCTCTCAATGAGAAGGTCAGTATTCGCGCTCGTAGAAGATGCCGCCCTTGGCCTCGCCGGCGTCCGAAGCCTCGCCGCGCAGCTTGACGCCGCGGCCGACATCGAGGTCGATGCGCGCCTTGCCCGACCCCGGCTTTTCGCCCTTCTGGATGGTCACGTAGGTGCGGTCGTTGAGGTACTTGCCTGCCGAGACGGAGGTGCCGCCCTTCTCGTCGGTGTTGACGTCGAGATCGTCGATACCGAGGCTGCCTTGCAGCTTCTGCAACAGCGAGCTCGAGCCGCCGGCGCCGGTCAACTGCGCCACCGCGTCGGCGAGCTGCGCGATTTGCAGCGGCGACAGGTTCGACATCGAGCGGCCGAAGATCAGCCGCGCCATCACCTCGTCCTCCGGCAAGGCCGGGACCGAGGTGAAGGCGAATTTCGGATTGGTCGCCTCGCCGGTGATCGAGATCGTCACCGTCGCGTCGGTGGCGGTCGTCTGGGCGGCGAGCGAGATATAGGGCACCAGCGAGCCGGAGAAGGTCATGGTGCCTTGCGTGAAGGTCAACCGCTTGCCGAGAATGGAGAGCCGCCCGCGCAGAAGGTTGAACTGGCCGACCGCCTGCGGCGCCGAGGCTGGGCCGGTCAGGCGGATGTTGCCGCCGAGTTCGGCGTCCAGCCCCCTGCCCTGCACGAAAATCTGGTTGGGCGCATTGACGGTGACGTCGAGGGTCGGGCCGCCGCCGCCCCCGCCGCCGGTGGCGCCGGTTTCGGGCCGCATCGCCTTGTCCTGCGCGCGCACCGCCGCCGGCGCGCCCTTGCGCTTCACGTCGAGCGCCGAGATCGAGCCCGGCAGCCGGTCGGGCACGGTGACGACGGTACGGCCGAGATTGACCGTGCCCGAAATCACCGGCGCCAGCGCCAACTGCCCCTTCACCGCGAGATCGCCGGAGAAATTGGCCGTGACCAGCCGCCCGTCGCTGTAGCGGCCGTCCGCCAGCTTGATCGCCAGGTCGGCCGGAAAACCGCCGGCCGGATCGATGCCGACCGAACCGCTGACAGCGAGTTTGCCGCCCGTCGAAAGATTGCCGGTCAGTTGTTCGATGGTGGCGCGCTTGCCGCCAAAGGTGACGCGCGCGCCGATGTCGTTGATGGCGATGCCGGAACCGGCATGAATGAAACGCGCGCCGGCGGTCGTGACCGAGCCGGTGATGTCGGGCGTCGTCACCGAGCCGCGCACGGCAAGCGCCACGTCTGCCGAGCCGTTGAGCGACAAGCCCTGCTGCGCCAGCTTGGCGGCCAGGAAACCAAACGGCACGCGGCCGGAAATGTCGAGCGCCAGCGCCGGCGTGCCGGCGAGCGTCACCGTGCCGCCGGCTTTCAGCCCGATGCCCGAGCCTTCGCTTGCAGTGGCGTTGAAAGTCAGCTTGTTGGCGGCGAAAGTGCCGGCCGAAGTCAGGCCGACGCCGCCGAGCCCGGCGCCGCGCGATTGCGCCGCCTGGATGCCGGTGCCCTTGATGTCATAGGTAACGGACGGATTGGCGGCCGCGCCCGATACCTTCACCGTGCCGGAAAGCGAGCCCGCCGCGTCCAGCCCCGCCACGAAATTGTTGGCAAGCGCAATCGGCAGCGACGACAGCGTGACCGCAAGGTCGAGCGCCGGCCCGGCCGTACCGGTGACGATGGCGCTGCCGGAGCCGATGCCGATGGTGAGCTTGTCGAGCCGCGTCACGCCGTCCTTGACGACGATGGTCGTCGGCTTGGACAGGGCGGCCTTGATCCCGCGAAGATTGGCTTCAGCCGAAGCGAGTTCGAGCGTAACGGTGCTGTCGGCGACTTTGACGCGGCCGGCGGCCTTGGCCGGAATGTCCTTCACCGTCGCGCCGCCGGAAAATGCAGTCCACTCGCCGTCGCGTTTCAGGTCTATGGCGATGTCGCTGACGGCGGTGCTGCCGGAGACGACGCCGCCGGCCTTGATCGTGCCGGATATCGTCGGCGTTCCGGTATAATCGGCGACCAGCGCGTCGATGGCGACCTTCGCCGCCGACAGGCCGTCGCGCACGATCCGTCCCGCATTGGCCTTCACCGCGACCTGCGGCTTGCCGTCCTCGCTGGAGAAGCGAACCGTCGCCTTGAGGTCGCCCTCGACCTTCTGGGCCGCCAGTGCAGCGAGAGGTCCGATCTGCGGCAGGTCAATGGCCAGCGTGCCGACCGGCAGGAACTTGTCGTCGAGCACCAGATCGCCGCCGATCCGGCCGGGCCCGAGCGTCAGCGCCAGCCCCTTGATCTCGCGCCGGCCGTCCACGGTGCGCAGCGTCGCCGTGCCGTTGAGCGGCTGGCCCGAAACGTCGCCTTTCAGCTTCACGTCGGCGGCGGGGTTGGCAACGTCGGCCTTGCCCACCGCCGTCAACTCAAGTCCGGCGATCTGGTGGCCGGCGACCGTCAGGCCGGCACTGTTGAGCGTGAACGAAACATTCGGCGCCGTCGCCTCGCCTTCCGCCTTGATGGTGAAGCCGACGGCACCGGCCACTTGTTCGGACAGCACCGACAGATCGCCGAAATCGCCCTTCACGTCTGCCGTCATCTTGCCGTCGGTGGTCGCCATCGTGGCCTTGAGGTTAAGCGGCTTGCCTTCCACCGAGCCTGTCAGCGACACGTCGGCGACCGGTGCCGCGATATCGGCCTTGCCGGTGGCGGTCAGCGACAGGCCGGTGACGGTCTTGCCCGATGCGACCAGTTTGTCGCTGCTGGCGGTGATGGAAAAGTCCGGCGCCGTGCGCGCGCCGCTCGCCTTCAGCGCGAAATTGACGCCGCCGGCCAGATCGGTGCGGGCAAGCCCCGACAAGGGTGACACATCGCCGAGGCTGCCTTTCAGGTCGGCGCTGATTTCGGTGCCGGACGCGCTCGCCGTGCCGCTCGCCTTGAGCGAGCCGGAGGTCAATTCGATCGTATTGGCGGCGAAGGAGCCCTTCGGATCGCGCGTCGCAGTGGCCGAAAACTGCACCCGCTCGCCCAGCACCGGCTTCAACTGCGGCGGCAGCGCGCTCGAGACGGCGTCGGCCTTCATGCCGAGCGTCATGGCGAGATCGGCGAGCGACAGCGTGGCATTGACAGAAGCGTTGAGAGCGCCGGAACGCAGGACACCCTCGTCCAGCGTAATCTGGTCGGGACTGACGGTGCCCGCAAGATCGACAGTCACGCGGCCAGCCGCCAGCGGCGCCAGCGTCGCCACGTCCGTCTTCAGCGTGCCTGCCGCCAGCCCGATCTTCACCGGACCGCTGCGGTTGCCGATATCGAATCCGTCGGAATGGATCTGGGCAGCGAGGTCGTGCACCTCCGTGCCGCCGGTGATGATGGAAACGAAGTTGCCGGCGACATCGACCATCGGCTCCTTGCCGTCGCCGAAAGCCCGCGCCGTCACGTCCTTGATGGCGACCGTAACCGGCGGCCCGCCGGTCGGCAGGCTGAGCACCACCGGCGCACTGCGCGCGGCAAGCTCCAGCGAAATGTCGGTCGCCGCCTGCGGATCATAGGTTCCCTTGGCGGCGAGATGGACGGCATCGCTCTCGACGCTGGCGCGCTCGATGGCGACGCCGCCGTTCCCCAAAGCGGTGCCGGCGATATCGAAATCGGTCTTGCCGACAAGCAGCGGCTTCAGCATCTCCGGCAGGAACCGCTCGAATTCGCCCTGCCCCTTCGCCTCGACGCGGTGGCCCTTGTCGGTCAGTTGATGATGTCCGGTCAATTGCGCCACGGCCTGTCCGTCGACGCTGAACGTGCCGCTGCCTTGCCAATCCGCCAGGGGGCCGCTGCCCGAGACGACGACGTCGACGGCCGGCGTGCCCGGCAGCTTGAGCAGGTTGGCGATGATGCCGCCCGCCGGCTCGGACGCCGTCACGTCGAGGTCGAGCCGGTTGTCCTGCGGCGCGAAATTGATCTTGGCCTTCACCGTGCCCTGCTGCCCGTCGCGGCGCGCGACGGTGAGATCGCCGGCCACGGACAGCGGATTTGCATCGACTTTCGCCGATCCGTTGGCGGAAAGCTCGGCGATGCCGGCGCCCGCAACCTCCTTGCCGAGCGCGATGTCGGGCAGGTCGATCCGGGCAATGTCCACCGAGACAGGCAGGCTGGTGCTGCCGCCCGTCTTTTTCTGCTCGCTGCCCGCCACCGGCAGTCGCGCCACCTCGATGCGGCCGGCCGCGATGCGCTCGGCGCGGAAAGTCCTGGACAAGAGCGCCAGCGGCGACCAGTCGATCTCTGCGTCGCGCACCACCAGCCAGGGACCGTTGCGGTCTTCGACCACGACATGCCCGACCCTGAGCGCCCCCGACCAGATGCCGTCGAGCCCGGCGATCGTCACCTTGCTGTCCGCCGATGAGGCAAGGCTGGAGACGATGCCGGCAAGGTTGTCGCGGCCGCGTTCAGTCGTCGTCAGCACCACCAGCGCGCCGATGGCGGCGGCGACCACGACAGCCACCGCGTAGAAGAAATAGCGCAGGATACGGCGGAAAGCCTTCATGCCTCAGAACGCCTGCCCGATGCCCGCATAGATACCGTAGCTGGGATCGCCGGGGCCGGGATTGAGCGGCACCGCGACATCGACCCTCAGCGGCCCGAACGGCGTCAGATAGCGCAGGCCGACGCCGGCACCCACCTTGACGTCGGAGAAATCCGGAAAGGCCTTGGTCGAGACGGTGCCGGCATCGACGAAGGGCACGATGCCGATCGTGTCGGTGACGGCGACGCGCATCTCCACCGAGGTTTCGAAGAAGGACAGGCCACCCGTCGGTTGCCCCTTCGCGTCCTTCGGGCCGATGCCCTGATAGGCGTAGCCGCGCACCGAGCCGCCGCCGCCGGCATAGAAGCGCCGGTCCGCCGGCACGTCCTGCGGCTCGGAAACGCCGACGATGGAGCCGAGGCTGGCACGGCCGGCCATGACGAACTTGCCGGCCGAATCGAGCGCCTGGTAGACCGATCCCTCCCCTTTCAGCTTGACGAAGGTGGCGCCGTTCAGGATGTCGTAGCTCGGCTCGGCATAGGTAAGCAGGCGGAACCCCTTGGTCGGGTTCAGCCGGTTGTCGCGGTTGTCGTAGACATATTGCAGCGGCACCGAGGCGATCAGGTAGTCGTGCTTGCCGAAGCTGTCGGTGATCTTGGAATAGTCGAGCGCGAACTCGGCCGACACCGACTGCTTTTTCGTCAATTCATAGGACAGGCCGATATCGCCCTTCGTAGAGAAGCGGTCGTAGGCGTCGGGATGCTCGTAGACGGTTTTCAGGTGGCTGTAGAACTTGGAAGCAGGCCCGATGACGCCGGGCTTCTCGAACATGACGCCGGCATTGTAGTTGAGCTTGGAAATGGTGTTGGCGCCGATGCCGCTGATCGAGCCGTCGAAGCGCAGCTTTTCGGCGCGGCCGAACAGGTTGCGGTGCCCCCAATAGCCTTCCAGCCCCAGCCCTTCGGTGTTGGAGGCGGTGGCGCCCATGCCGAAATAGCGGAACTTGCGCTCGCTCACCTCGACGCCGATGGGAATGTTGCCCTGGGCGTCGAGCGCCTCGGCCTCCTTGACGGTGACGCTGTTGAAGACTTCCAGGCCGAGCAGCCTTTCGCGCGCGTCGTCGATTTCCTGCGGCGAATACTGGCGCCCGCGCTTCAGGCCGGTCATGTATTCGGTGAAGTCGCGGTCCACGGCCTCGGTGCCCTGGACCACGGTGTCGCCGTAGCCGGCGACCGGGCCGGCCGCCACTTTCAGGGTCACGTCGAGCGTCGAGGTGGCATGATCGGCGACGACTTCGCGGCCCGTCACCTTGGCCAGCGGCCTTCCCTCTTCCTTCAGCGCACGCACGATGGACGCCTCGGCCTTGAGAATGGCGCCCGAACCGGCGTCGCCGCCGGCAATCAGCCCGAAATCAGGCCCGGCAAGGCCCGCCGCGTCGCCTTCGAGGCGGATATTGCCCAGCGTGAACCGCGGCCCCGCTTGCACGGTGACAGTGACCGGGATCGGCTGTGCGCCCTTGAATTCCGCATCCGGCGGCAGATCGTCGATGGAGCGCCCCTGAATGGCGACGGTGACGACGCCTTCGTAGCGGGCGTCCGCATAAAGCGCCGCCACCAGTTGCTCGCGCTCGCTTCGCGCCTTCGTCAAAAGGCCGAGCGAGCCCGACACCGGCCGGTCTTCGTCCGCCTTTAGCGTCGAGGCGGCTTCCAGCTTCTTCTTGAGGTCGTCGTCGGCATCGGGCGCCTCGATCGTCACCGCATAGCGCAACGGATCGACGATCTCGGCATCCTCCTTGTCGGACGCCGAATTCCAGAGCTTGATTCCGAACAGTTCGAACGCGGCCGCCGGCCGCCATCCGGCGGCGAGAACGGTGGCGCACAGGAGCCCGCCCACGAGGGCGCGCGAAAGCGAGCGCCCCGGCGCAAACCGCTCCGTACTCCTAGTCCACTGTACCGTCACACCCGACCTTATCGCGCAAAACCTAAAATTGCAGTGAACTTCTGAGGCACTCTTAAACCAGCCACAATCCAATTGTCTGAATTGGCGCGGGCTTGGAACTCACACCTTTTTTGCGACGGCAAGAAAGTGTGATCCAATCTCCGCAAGTGCAGGCTGCACGGCACCGGTGATGGGCCGGCGACGGCGTCCTGCCGGCGGTTCATGGCCGGCCTCGGCTGCGGCTCGGATTGACAAGCGCAACCTGAGCTTGAACATGCCGGAAAACTCGGAAGCAAATGCTGGAGGGGTGTCATGGCATTGCGTGCGGCGCGCTTTTTATCCGTCCTCGTGCTCTTCCTGATGACCGCGGCGGCCGCACAGGCGGCAGAGGCCCGGCGGATCGTCACGACGGACAATTCCGACTATTTCGGCTTCGACCTGCGGTCCGTGCAGAACCTCACGCTCGACCAGTGCAAGACCACATGCTTCGGCGATTCGGCCTGCCGCGCCTTCACCTATAACACCAAGGCGAAATGGTGCTTCCTGAAATCCGACTTCAACACGATCAAGCCCTTCAACGGCGCCGTTGCCGGCAAGGTCGAGCCGATCGACGGCAGTCCCGACATCGGCGCCCCGCCGGAACTCGCCTTCTTCCCCTCCTGGATGGCGGACCAGGCGCAGCAGTACCGCAACTTCATCCTCGGCCCCGGCTTCAGCAAGCCGACGGACGGCCTGAACGCGCTGGTCGACGCGGCCGAACAGGCGACGCTCACCGGCGACCACCGCACCGCCATGCAGAAATACGAGCAGGCGGTGTCGGTCCTGCCCGACGACGGCCAGTTCTGGCTGAATCTGGCCAGGGAAACGCTGGCCGTCCAGCCGGCCACCGGCTCCGAAACATCGACGTTGCAGGCCAACGCCACCTCGGCGGCCTTCAACGGCTACAAGCTTTTGCGCACCGCCTCCGCGCGCGCCGAAATCCTCGCCCTTCTCGCCGCTGGCCTCGACCGTCGAGACACCTACCGGCCCGCCATCCAGGCGTATGAAGCGAGCCTCGGACTGGTCAGTTCCGCCTCCGTGCGGGCGGACTACGAGGACCTGAAGGCGCGCAAGGGTTTTCGCGTCGTCGATCATTCCGTCGATGCCGACACCAGCGCCCCGCGCATCTGCGTGCAGTTTTCGGAAGACCTGGTCAAGACCGGCACCGACTATGCCCAATTCGTCACCGTCGACGGCCACGCGCCGAAGGGCGTCGAGGCCAAGGGCAAGCAGATCTGCGTCGAAGGGCTGGAGCACGGCCAGCACTATGACGTGACCTTCCGCTCCGGCCTGCCATCAGCGATCGGCGAGGTGATTTCGGCACCCGTCGTCCTTTCCGTCTACGTGCAGGACCGCGCACCGTCCGCCCGCTTCACCGGCGACAGCTTCGTCCTGCCGGCCGGCGCGCGCCGCGGCATTCCGCTGGTCAGCGTCAACATGGGCGCGGCCGACATGAAGCTCTACCGCATCGGCGACCGCTCGCTGGCGCAGCTTCTCTCCGGCTACCAGTTCCTGCGCCAGCTCGACGGCTACGACGTCTCCAACATAGCCGACCAGATCGGCGCACCGGTCTGGCAAGGCCGCATGGAGATCGCCAACCAGCTCAACAAGGAAGTGACCACCTCCTTCCCCGTCGACGAGGCGCTGCCCGAGCGCAAGCCCGGCGTCTACGTCCTCACCGCCCAGCCGGTGGACGACCACAGCGAGCAATACGACTCGCGCGCGACCCAGTGGTTCGTCGTCTCCGACATCGGCCTCTCGACCTATACCGGCCAGGACGGGCTTTCGGTCTTCGCCCGCTCGCTCGGCACGGCCAAGCCGATAGAGGGCGCTGAACTGACGCTGCTTGCCCGCAACAACGAGGTGCTCGGCACGGCCACGACCGACGCCGAAGGCCGCGCGGTCTTCAAGCCCGGCCTCACGCGCGGCGAAGGCGGCATGGTGCCGGCCGTGCTGATGGCCAGGCAGGGCGATCAGGACTTCGTCTTCCTCGACATGACCAAGGCCGGCTTCGATCTCTCCGACCGCGGCGTCGAAGGCCGGCCGGTGCCTGGCGCGCTCGACGTCTATGCCTGGACCGAGCGCGGCATCTACCGCGCCGGCGAAGTCGTGCATGTCGCGGCCCTCGCCCGCGACGACGCCGCCAAGGCGGTGGAGAAGCTGCCGCTGACCTTCATCTTCACCCGCCCGGACGGTGTCGAGGCGCGCCGCATCGTCTCCGACACGCCCTCGGCCGGCGGCTACGCGGTGGACCTGCCGCTCGAGCCCAACGCCATGCGCGGCACCTGGACCGTGGCGATCCACACCGATCCCAAGCAGGCGGCCGTCGCCAGCCACATGTTCCTGGTCGAAGACTTCGTTCCCGACCGCATCGAGTTCGATCTTTCCGCCGACAAGACCGAGATCGCGCAGGGCGAGACGGCCGACGTCACCGTCGATGGCCGCTTCCTCTACGGCGCGCCTGCCGCCGGCCTTGCGCTGGAGGGCGAGACGACGCTGTCGGCGACCCGCACCTGGGACCGTTTCAAGGGCTTTTCCTTCGGCCTCGCCGACGAACAGACCGCCCAGCCGTCCGTCACGCCGCTGACCGACCTGCCGCTGGTCGGCGACGACGGCAAGGCGACCTTCCCGGTGACGGTGGATCAGCTTCCGGCCACCACAAAGCTGGTCAACGCCAAGGTGACGGTGCGCATGCGCGAAACCGGCGGCCGCGCCGTCGAGCGCTCGCTCGACATCGGCGTGCGCCCGCAGGGCCGGATGATCGGCGTCCGCCCCGATTTCGCCAACGACGAGGTGCCGCAAGGCGGCACCGCCAAGTTCTCCGTCATCGCCGTCGATCCGGACGGCAAGCGCGCGGCGCTGAAAGGCGCGCTGTGGTCGCTGGTGAAGATCGAGCGGAACTACCAGTGGTACCGCAACGGCAGTTCGTGGAACTACGAGCCGGTCGAGTTCACCAAATCGGTCGCCAACGGCACGCTCGACATTGCCGAGGACGGTGAAGCGTCGGTTTCGGTCCCCATCGATTGGGGCCGCTACCGCTTGCAGGTCGAAACGGCCGATCCCGAAGGGCCGGCCACCAGCTATGAATTCGACGGCGGCTGGTATGTCGATGTCTCCTCGACCGAGACGCCGGACGCGCTGGAAATCGCACTCGACAAGGACAAATACGCCGTCGGTGAAGTGGCCCGGCTGAAAGTCTCGCCGCATTACGCGGGCGAACTTCTGGTCACTGTCGGCGCCGACAAGCTGCTCAAGACCGTGACGGCGTCCGTCCCCGCCGAGGGCGGCACGGTCGACATTCCGGTCGGCGAGGACTGGGGCGCCGGCGCCTATGTCACCGCCACCCTGTTCCGGCCGGGCGACGGCCAGGAAACGCGCATGCCCGCCCGCGCCATCGGCGTGAAATGGCTGGCCGTCGATCCAGGATCGAGGAAGCTCGCCGTCGCGCTGACGCCGCCGGCAAAGACGGAGCCGCGCCGCACGCTCTCCGTTCCGGTGGCGGTTGCCGGCGTACCCGCCGGCACCGAAGCCTATGTCACGGTCGCCGCCGTCGATGTCGGCATCCTCAACCTCACCAACTACAAGGCGCCCGATCCGGACGGCTGGTATTTCGGCCAGCGCATGATGGGGCTGGAGCTGCGCGACCTCTACGGCCGCCTGATCGACGGCTCCCTCGGCACCACCGGCAAGCTGCGCACCGGCGGCGACGGCGCCGCCATGCAAAGCCAGGGCAGCCCGCCGACCGAAAAGCTGGTCGCCTTCTTCTCCGGCATCGTCCAGCTCGACGCCGACGGCAAGGCGACGGTCGATTTCGACCTGCCGCAGTTCAACGGCACCGTGCGTGTCATGGCAGTCGCCTGGACGAAGGACGCGGTCGGCCACGCCGAGACGGACGTCATCGTGCGCGACCCGGTGGTGTTCACCGCCGGCCTGCCGCGTTTCCTGGCGCCCGGCGATTCGGCCACCATGCGCCTCGACGTCGCCAACACCGACGGGCCCGACGGCGACTACGCCGTGGCGATCGAATCCACCGGCGGCCTTTCCGTCGGCACCGACGGCGTGCCGCAGAAGCTGACGCTCGCCTCCGGCAAGCGCCAGACCTTCTCGGTGCCGCTGGTGGCGGTCGCGGCCGGGGAGTCTTCGATCACCGTAAAACTCTCGCACGAGGGCGGACCGGATATCGAGCAGACGCTCGCTCTACCCATCCGGCCTTCGCAACTGCCTGTCACCAACCGGCTGGTGGTGGACCTGAAAGGCGGCAATTCGTTGCGCGTGGATCGCGAGCTTCTAGCTTCCAGCCTGCTCGAAGGCGCCTCGGTGAGCGTCGGCGTTTCGCAGGCCGCCGCCTTCGACGTGCCCTCGCTGCTGCTTTCGCTCGACCACTACCCCTATGGTTGCGCCGAGCAGACGACCAGCCGCGCGCTGCCGCTGCTCTATTTCGGCGAACTGTCCAAGAGCTACGGCATCGCCGACGACCCCGAACTGCACGGCCGCATCCAGCAGGCGATCTACCGCGTGCTGAGCTACCAGGCCTCGGCCGGCAGCTTCGGCCTGTGGGCGCCCGGTTCGGGCGACCTGTGGCTCGACGCCTACGTCACCGACTTCCTCACCCGCGCGCGGGAAGCGAAGTACGACGTGCCGGCCCTGGCGATCAGCCAGGCGCTGGACAATCTGCAAAGCGGCGTCGGCTACGACCAGAACGTGCAGGATCGCGGCAGCGAGATCGCCTATGCGCTCTACGTGCTGGCGCGCAACAAGAAGGCTTCCGCCGGCGACCTGCGCTACTATGCCGACACGCAGTTGGAGGCCTTCTCCAGCCCGATGGCGGTGGCGCAGCTTGGCGCGGCTCTTGCCCTCTACGGCGACGCCCAGCGCTCGGAGACGACCTTCCAGGCCGCCCTCCAGCTCGCCAGGTCCATTCCCGACTACGACTGGTATCGCTCCGACTACGGCTCGAAGCTGCGCGACGGCGCCGCCATGCTGGCGCTCGCCGCCGAGTCCAAGCCCGTGCCGTCCGTCGTGCCGGAACTGGTCAAGATGGTCGAGAAGGAGCGCGCCCTGAAAGCCTGGACCAGCACGCAGGACGAAGCCTGGATGCTGCTGGCCGCCCGCGCGCTGAAGGAGGGCAACGATTCGATCCGGCTTTCCGTCAACGGCGAGGCGCACAGCGGCGCCTGGTCCGCCTCGGTCAGCGGCGACGACCTGCTGGCAGCCCCGCTCACGGTCGCCAACAGCGGCAAGGACGCCTTGCAGGCGGTGGTGACGACGGTTGCCGCGCCGGCCCAGCCGCTGCCCGCCGGCGGCGACGGCTACGGCATCGAGCGCACCTACTACCGGCTCGACGGCTCGGAAGCCAACGTCACCGAGGTCGAGCAGAACGAGCGTTTCGTCGTCGTCCTGAAGATCCATGAGAACAAGGACTGGCAGCAGCGCGTGCTGGTGACGGACCTGTTGCCCGGCGGCTTCGAGATCGACAATCCGGGCCTCGTCTCCAGCGCCCAGCTCGCGAACTTCTCGTGGCTGGCGCAGACCGACGCCGCGCACCTGGAATTCCGCGACGACCGTTTCGTCGCGGCCTTCAATCCGGACCAGGACAGCCGCGACATCACGCTCGCCTATGTCGTGCGCGCGGTGACGCCCGGCGTCTATGCGCATCCGGCCGCCAGCGTCGAGGACATGTACCGGCCGCAATACTCGGCCCGCACCGCCACCGGCATGATGGAGGTGAAGGCGCCGTAGGGGGCCTTCATCTGTAGAAGCCGATGGCCAAAGCCGCGCCGCCCCTCACCTGCCTGCCGGCATCCTCTCCCCGTAAACGGGGAGAGGAGAGAGATTGCAACTCTGGCGCCCCCCTCTCCCCGTTTACGGGGAGAGGGTAAGGGTGAGGGGCAGCGCCATGCTTTCCAGAAAAATCCTTCGCCGCGTCGTCTGGAGCGCTGGCGCGGTCGCTGCCCTGCTCGCTGTCTCAGCCGTTGCCCTATGGCAGCTCGACCGCGCCTATCCCCCGCCGCTCGACAGCCAGCAGGCGGTCTCGGCCGAAGTGCTCGACCGCGACGGCCAGCTTCTGCGCGCCTTCGCCACGCCGGACGGCTACTGGCGCCTGCCCACCAGCATCGACAGGGTGGACAGGAACTTCGTCGACATGCTGGTCGCCTATGAGGACAAGCGCTTCTGGGACCATCCGGGCATCGACCTCCTGGCCATCGGCCGCGCCGCCCTGCAATTCGTCTCCAACGGGCGCATCGTTTCCGGCGGCTCGACGCTGTCGATGCAGCTTGCCCGCCTGATCGAGCCACGCGAAAGCCGGTCGCTCTGGGCCAAGGCCCGTCAGGTCTTGCGCGCGCTGCAAATCGAGCGGCGGCTGACCAAGCGCGAAATCCTCGAGCGTTACCTGACGCTCGCACCCTACGGCGGCAATCTCGAAGGCGTGCGGGCCGCTTCGCTCGCCTATTTCGGCAAGGAACCCGGCCGCCTCAGCGTCTCGCAATCCGCGCTTCTGGTCGCCCTGCCGCAACTTCCCGAGAAGCGCCGGCCGGACCGCAACGCGGCGATTGCCCAGGCCGCGCGCGACCGCGTGCTGCAACGCATGGTGTCGAGCGGGCGTCTTTCCGAGCGCGAGGCCGCGCGCGCGGCGATCGATCCGGTGCCGGACCTGCGCCGCGCCCTGCCCGCCTTCGCCGCCCACGCCGCCCATCTCGCGTTGAAAACGGCCGAACCCGGCAGGCCGCTCAGGCTAACGATCAGGAAGAGCGTGCAGGAAGGCCTGGAGACAGTCGCCCGCGAGGCCGCCCGCAAGCTTGGCCCGAAACTGTCGGTTGCCATGGTGATGGCCGATTCCCGCACCGGCGATATTCTGGGAGAAGTCGGCTCGGCGGATTTCTTCAACGCCAGCCGCGCCGGCTGGATCGACATGACGCGGGTCCTGCGCTCGCCCGGCTCGACGCTCAAGCCGTTCATTTACGGCCTCGCCTTCGAACAGGGCATGGTGGCGCAGGAGACGATGATCGAGGACAGTCCCGCCGATTTCGACGGCTACCGGCCGAAGAACTTCGACATGGGCTACCAGGGCGATGTGACAATTCGTCAAGCTCTGCAACTGTCGCTCAACGTGCCGGCCATCCGCGTGCTCGACGCCGTCGGGCCGGCGCGGCTTCTCGCGCGCTTCCGCCAGGCCGGCGTCAGCCCCGTCCTGCCGGTCAACGAGGCGCCCGGCCTCGCCATCGGCCTCGGCGGCGTCGGCGTCAGCCTGCGCGATCTGGTGCAGCTCTATACGGGGCTGGCGAACGGCGGCAAGGTGCACACGCTGCGCGACGGCACCGAGGCCGCGTCCGTCAGCGACACCGCCGCCACCATCCTCGACGGCCCGGCCAATTGGCAGATCGCCGACATTCTCGGCGGCATGAAGCCGCCGCAGGGCGCCATGCCGCGTGGCATCGCCTATAAGACCGGCACCTCCTACGGCTATCGCGACGCCTGGTCGATCGGCTTCGACGGCCGCTACGTGCTGGGCGTGTGGGTCGGCCGCGCCGACGCCAGCGCCGTGCCAGGCCTTTCAGGCTATGTTTCGGCGGCCCCCATCCTGTTCGACGGCTTCGTCCGCGCCGGCCTGCCCGCCGTGCCGCTGCCGCCCCGCCCGGCCGGCGTCTTCATCCCGAGGCGCGACGACCTGCCGGTAACGCTGGCCCGCTTCGGTCCCGCCGCGGAAAATCGCCAGTTGGCCGGGCCGGCGGAACCGGCACCGCGCATCGTCTTCCCGCCGGACGGCGCGCGCGTCGACCTTGCGCCCGCCACAGCACAGGCGACACCGCTGGTGCTGAAACTGCAAGGCGGCCGCGCGCCGTTCCGGTGGCTTGCCAACGGCAAGCCGCTCGCCGGTGTGGACCGCACCCGCACCGCCACCTGGCTGCCCGACGGCGCCGGCTATTCGACGCTGACCGTCATCGACGCCGCCGGCCGCGCCGCCAGCGTCAAGGTCTTCGTGGAATAATGGCCGGAATGAAGGCCCTGCCTGCACTTCTCTTTTTTGCGAGCGCGATCTGCCTTGCACCGCAGGTCCGGGCCGAAAGCCTGCCGCGAGGCCTCGTCCGGCTGGCCGAAGTCGACGACACGATCGGCCAGGACATGCGCTATGCCGGGTCGGACAATTTTCTCGGCCGACCGGTCAAGGGCTACGAAGCGCCCGCCTGCATCCTTACGCGGGCGGCCGCCGAAGCGTTGTCCCGCGTCCAGAAAAGCCTTGCGGGAGACGGGCTGGAGCTTGTCGTCTTCGATTGCTACCGGCCGGCCCGCGCCGTATCCGACATGGTGGCGTGGGCCCTGCACGGCGGCGCCCCTGACCCGCGCTGGTATCCGAAGGTGCGCCGGGACGCCCTGGTCATGGAAGGCTATGTCGGCACGGAATCGAGCCACTCGCACGGCTCGACCGTCGATCTCGCCATCGTCTCGCTGTCCGGCACCGCCGGCGAGGCGCCCCGCTGCGGCGCGGCGGTTCCCGGCATGCTCGATTTCGGCACCGGCTTCGACTGCTTCGATCCGTCCAGCGAGACAGCCAGCCAAGCGGTCGGTGCCGAGGCAACCGCCAACCGCGACCGGCTGCTGACGGCGATGCGGCAAGCCGGCTTCCGCAACTATGCGCGCGAGTGGTGGCACTTCACCTTGCGCGACGAGCCCTTTCCAAAGAAGCGCTTCGATTTCCCGATATCGGACCGCTAGAGCATTTTGCAGCCAGACGGGATCGTCTGGCGTCGCACAAATGCGGCTAAAACGATCTAGGGGCGGTTCTCGCCGTCATCTATTGCCGGATGGGCCGGGTTCCCTAGTTGAAGTCCAGGGCGACGGCCGGGGTGGCATGCGCAAGCGAAATTTTTTTCAAGGAAAGAGCCGGACGACCTGAAATTTTCTGCGGTGGATCGAAAAAGGCAACATTGAGTGCATCCAAATTCTATCAATTCGATAGAGTATAAATGTGTTCAACGGAGGCTGAAATGACCCATCCTCATTTCAACAACCTGCTTGTGAAGTCTCTACTCGGCGCAATCGTCGCCGGTTCCGTCCAGTTCGGCACGCTCGGTTTCGCGTTCGCCGACACCACCATCCTCAACGTTTCCTACGACCCGACACGAGAGCTGTACAAAGCCTATGACGCGCTGTTCGCCAGGCACTGGAAGGATGAGACGGGCGAAACCGTCACCATCCAGCAATCGCACGGCGGTTCCGGCGCCCAGGCGCGCGCCGTCATCGACGGCCTCGACGCCGACGTGGTGACGCTGGCCCTCGAAAGCGACATCGACGCCATCGCCAGCAAGACCAAGAAGATCCCACCGGACTGGCGCACGAAATTCGAGAACAACTCCGCCCCCTACACCTCGACCATCATTTTCCTAGTCCGCAAGGGCAATCCCAAGGGCATCAAGGACTGGGACGACCTGCTGAAAAAGGGCGTGCAGGTCATCACCCCCAACCCCAAGACCTCCGGCGGCGCGCGCTGGAATTACCTCGCCGCCTGGGCCTACGCCAACGCCAAGGACGGCAACGACGAAGCCAAGACCAAACAGTTCATCGCCGACCTCTACGCCCATGTTCCGGTGCTCGACACCGGCGCACGCGGCTCGACCGTGACCTTCGCGCAGAAAGGGCTCGGCGACGTGCTGCTTGCCTGGGAGAACGAGGCTTTCCTGGCGCTCGACGAATTCGGCGCCGACAATTTCGACATCGTCTATCCATCGTCGTCCATTCTGGCCGAGCCGCCGGTGGCGGTCGTCGACGGCAACGTCGACGCCAAAGGCACGCGCAAGGTGGCGGAAGAATACCTGAAATATCTCTATTCCAAGGAAGCTCAGGCGATCATCGCGAAAAACCACTACCGGCCGAGCGAGCCCGATCTGGTCGATAAAGCCGACCTCGCCTGGCAGAAAGACTTGAAGCTCGTCACCATCGACGACCCGCAGTTCGGCGGCTGGAAGAAGGCGCAGCCCTATCACTTCGCCGATGGCGGCATCTTCGACCAGGTCTACAAGCCGGCACAGTAAACGAGGCACCGGGAAGGCCGCAGGAACGGCTTTCCCGGTTCAGCCGCCGCCATTATAGCGAGCAATCGCGGCCGATCAGGAAGGGGCGATCGACAACGACATGAGCAACGCAACCACCCGCACGGGGTGGCGGTTCAGGCAGCCGAGCGTCATTCCGGGTTTCGGACTGACGCTCGGCTTCTCGCTTGCCTACCTCACCCTCATCATCCTGATCCCATTGTCGGGCCTTGCCTGGCGCTCGGCCGCCCTCGGCTGGGCCGATTTCTGGCGCATCGCGCTCGACCGGCGCACCCTTCACGCCCTTGAAATCAGCTTCGGCACCGCGCTGATCGCCGCCGCCGTCAACGTCGTCTTCGGCACCGTCGTCGCCTGGGTGCTGGTCCGCTACCGGTTTCCCGGCCGGCGCATCGTCGATGCCATGGTGGATCTGCCCTTCGCGCTGCCGACGGCGGTGGCCGGCATCGCGCTGACCACGCTCTACGCGCCGAACGGCTGGCTCGGAAAGCCGCCGATGGCGCTCGGCATCAAGGTGGCCTATTCGCCGCTCGGCATCGTCATGGCGCTCATCTTCATCGGCCTGCCTTTCGTCGTGCGCACGGTACAGCCGATCATCGAGGAGATCGACAAGGAAGTGGAGGAAGCGGCAGCGACCCTGGGCGCCAGCCGTTTCCAGACCATCACCCGCGTGCTGGCGCCGGGGCTGCTGCCCGCCGTCGTCACCGGCTTCGCGCTCTCCTTCGCGCGTGGCGTCGGCGAATACGGCTCGGTCATCTTCATCGCCGGCAACTTGCCCAACGTTTCCGAGATCGCACCGCTGCTCATCGTCATCCGGCTGGAGGAGTACAATTACGCTGCCGCCACAGCCATCGCCGCGGTGATGCTGGCGCTGTCCTTCCTGATGCTGTTCGTCATCAACCTCCTCCAGTCGTGGAGCCGCAAGCGCTATGGCTGATCCGCACATCGAGACTTACGATCCCGAGCACGAGGCGACGTCGGCGGCGATCACCGAAAGCCGCCCGGCGCGCGCGGTGTTGATGGCGATCGCCTTCGTCTTCCTGGCCCTGTTCCTCGTCCTGCCGCTCGTCATTGTTTTCAGCCAGGCTTTCGCCAAAGGCGCTGCGACCTACCTGACCTCGCTCAGCGACGGCGACACGCTTTCGGCGATCAAACTGACCCTGATCGTGGCGGCCATCTCGGTGCCGCTGAACCTCGTCTTCGGCGTTGCCGCCGCCTGGGCGATCGCCAAGTTCGAGTTCAAGGGCAAGGCTTTCCTGACCACGCTGGTCGATCTCCCCTTTTCCGTATCCCCGGTCATTTCCGGCCTCGTCTACGTGCTCCTGTTCGGCGCCCAGTCGGTGCTCGGCCCCTGGCTCAAGGCGCACGGCATCGAGATCCTGTTCGCCGTGCCGGGCATCGTTCTGGCCACCGTCTTCGTCACCTTCCCCTTCGTCGCGCGCGAACTGATCCCGCTGATGCAGGAACAGGGCACCGGCGACGAGGAGGCCGCCCTTTCGCTCGGCGCCAGCGGCTGGCAGGCCTTCTGGTACGTCACCTTGCCCAACATCAAATGGGGACTGCTCTACGGCGTGCTTTTGTGCAACGCCCGCGCCATGGGCGAGTTCGGCGCCGTCTCGGTGGTGTCGGGCCACATACGCGGCCAGACCAACACCATGCCGCTGCATGTCGAGATCCTCTACAACGAATACAACGCCGTCGGCGCCTTCGCCGTCGCCTCGCTGCTGGCCGGGCTGGCGCTGGTGACGCTGGTGCTGAAGACCGTGCTTGAAATGCGCTACGGCGCCGAGATCGCCGCGACGCGCGGACACTGACAGGGAAAAAGCGATGGAAGTTCGCGTAGCCAACGTGCGCAAGGAATTCGACCGGTTTCCGGCGCTGCACGACGTGTCGCTCGACATCAGGTCGGGCGAACTGATCGCGCTACTCGGCCCGTCCGGCTCCGGAAAGACGACGCTGCTGCGCCTCATCGCCGGGCTGGAGCGCCCGACGCGGGGAAAAATCTTCTTCGGCGAGGACGACGCTTCGCTGAAATCGATCCAGCAGCGCAATGTCGGCTTCGTCTTCCAGCACTACGCCCTGTTCCGCCACATGACGGTGGCCGACAACATCGGCTTCGGCCTCAAGGTGCGCCCCGGCGCCACCCGCCCGCCGGCCGAGGAAATCCGCCGCCGCGCTTCCGAATTGCTCGATCTCGTCCAGCTTTCTGGCCTCGAAAAGCGCTATCCGGCACAGCTTTCCGGCGGCCAGCGCCAGCGCGTCGCGCTCGCCCGCGCCATGGCGATCGAGCCGGCGGTGCTCTTGCTCGACGAGCCGTTCGGCGCGCTCGACGCCCAGGTGCGGCGCGACCTGCGCCGCTGGCTGCGCGACATCCACGACACCACCGGCCACACCACGGTCTTCGTCACCCACGACCAGGAGGAAGCGCTGGAGCTGGCCGACCGCGTCGTCGTCATGAGCCAGGGCCGCATCGAGCAGGTCGGCACGGCCGACGAGGTCTACGACACGCCCAACTCCCCCTTCGTCTACGGCTTCATCGGCGATTCCAGCTCCCTGCCGGCAAGGGTCGAGGACGGCCAGGTGTGGCTTGCCGAACGGCCGATCGGCCTGTCTGCGCCAGACGTGCCTGCCGGGCCGGCGACGCTGTTCTTCCGGCCGCACGACGTGGAACTACTCGACGGCTGCGGCGGCTGCATCGCCGGCACCGTCGTCAACAGCCGCCGCGTCGCCGAGACGCGGCGCGTCGAACTGGAAGTCGGAGGCGACCGGCAGCGGGTCGAGATCGAACTGCCCATCGACCATGCCGCCGCGAACAAGAGCCGCATCGCCTTCCGCCCGCGCAAATGGAAGCTGTTTCCGCGCGCGGACTGACGAGGCGGAATGTCGCCGATCCCTGGAATGTGGTTCCTCTTACGCCAATAAATATGGGACGAAATTCCGAGACGCCCCTACCGGAGAAACCGCGGTTTCTCGTTTTCGGGTAGGCGTCGGCTATGGTTCCGGCAGATTTTTTCGCATCCCACGGAGCCTTCATGAAACGCCTTCTTCTCGCCGGCGCGGCCATAGCCTCCCTGCTGTTCGCCAGCGCCTCGGCCAACGCCGCCGACAAGCTCTTGAACGCCTCCTACGACGTCGGCCGGGAGCTGTTCGTGGCGGTCAACAAGGCTTTCGTCGCGGAGCACCCCGGCGTCACCGTCGACCAGTCGCATGCCGGCACCTCCAAGCAGGCGCGCTCGATCGTGGAAGGACTCGGCGCCGACGTCGTTACCTTCAACCAGGTGCCGGACATCGATTTCCTGGTGAAGAACGGCTATGTCGCCGCCGATTGGCAAAAGGCGCTGCCCAACAACGCCTCGCCCTTCTATTCGCTGCCGTCCTTCCTGGTGCGCGCCGGCAATCCGAAGAACATCAAGGATTGGGACGATCTGGCGCGCGACGACGTGCAGGTGATCTTCCCCAACCCGAAGACCTCCGGCAATGCGCGCTACACCTATCTCGCCGCCTACGCCTACGGGTTGGAGAAATTCAACGGCGACAAGGACAAGGTGAAGGAGTTCGTCACCAAGATCTTCTCGCATGTCCCGGTGTTCGACACCGGCGGGCGCGGCGCCACGACGACCTTCGCCGAGCGCGGCATCGGCGACGTGCTGATCACCTTCGAATCCGAGACGCAAGGCATCGCCAAGGAATACGGCACCGACAACTACCAGCCGGTGACGCCTTCGGTTTCTCTGCTGGCCGAGTTCCCCGTCGCCGTCGTCGACAAGGTGGCGAAGGACCATGGCAGCGAGGAGCTTGCCAAGACCTATCTCGATTTCCTCTACACGCCGAAGGCGCAGGAGATCGAGGCCGAGTACAGCCTGCGCGTCCACGACGAGGCCGTGGCGGCCAAGTTCAAGGACAAGTTCCCGCAAGTCCGCCTCGTCACCGTCGAGGACGTCTTCGGCGGCTGGGACAAGGTCAAGGCCGACCATTTCGCCGAAGGCGCGCTGCTCGACCAGATCTACGGCAATCGCTGACGTCTCGTTCAAACGCGACGGAAGGCCGGCGGCAGCCGGCCTTTGCGTTTCCGGCAAGGCGCAGGCCGCCTTGCTCAAAGGGCTCGCCGGTCAGGAAGCGTCAACGCCTTGCCGATACCATACCATGTCGCTGGAATTTGTTGTATCTCGCGACGGGGCGGTTACGCGGTAGAGCCCGCGTGGCGGGTCGGGAAAGGCGGGTTCGTCTCAGGCATGCTCACGAAAAAAGGCAAATACGGGCTGAAGGCCCTCGTGCACCTGTCCAGGCTTCCGGCCGGCCAACTCGCCTTCGTCCACGACATCGCGGAAGCGAACAACATCCCGAAGAAATTCCTCGACGCCATTTTGGGCGAATTGCGCAACGCCGGCTTCGTCCAGAGCCGCAAGGGCAAGGAAGGCGGCTATCGCCTCGCCCGTCCGGCGGTGGAGATCAAGATCGGCCATGTCATCCGCGTCCTCGACGGCCCGCTGGCGCCTATCTCCTGTGCCAGCCGCACCCGCTACGAGCGCTGCGAGGATTGCGACGAGGCGACCTGCGAGGTCCGCCACATGATGCTGGAAGTCCGCCAGGCGATCGCCGACGTGCTCGACAACCGCAGCCTCGCCGCCATGCGCGACGCCGACAACGACGATTTTCCGCCGGAGTTGGCCACGCGCCAGTAGAGAACGACGGACCGGCCTGACCTACGACCGCGCCGGCAAGGCCCGCCGCGCCGACCAGAAGACAAGCACCATGGCGGTGACGTTCAGAAGGTTCCAGGCAATGCCGTTCAGGAAGGCGGCGCTATAGGAGCCGGTCAGGTCGTAGATCCAGCCCGACATCCAGCCGCCGATCGCCATGCCGAGAATGGTCGCCATGATGACGATGCCGACGCGCTGTCCGGCTTCGGCCGCCGGCATGTATTCGCGCACGATCACCGCATAGCAGGGCACGATGCCGCCTTGCGACAGGCCGAAAATCAGCGACACCACGTAAAGCGAGGCGAGCCCGTCGAACGGGATGTAAAGCAGGAGCGCCATGCCTTGCAGCAGGGAGCCCGTCAACAAGGTCCTGATGCCGCCGATGCGGTCGGCGAGGAAACCCGACGCGATCCGGCTGACGATGCCCGCCGCCATCATGATCGACAGCATGTCCGCGCCGCGCGCCACGCCGTAGCCGAGGTCCATGCAATAGGCGACGATATGGACCTGCGGCATGGACATCGCCACGCAGCAACCGAGGCCGGCGACGACAAGCAACGCCTGCAACCCTGCCGGCGACAACGCTATCGGCAGGACCGCCCTGCCGCCGCTGCCGTCGCCGGATTGGGCGTGCGGAGGCTTGGCGCGCAGCATCAGCGTCAGCGGCACCATCGCCACGATACAGACGACGCCGATGACGACATAGGCGGTCCGCCAGCCATGCGCGCCCGCGATACCGGGGATGAGCGCCGGCCACAGCGCTCCGGCAAGATAGCTGCCCGTCGCGGCGGCCGAAACCGCCAGCCCCCGACGCTTGTCGAACCAGTGCGAAAGGTCGGCGATCAGCGGGCCGAAAGTGGACGCGGTTCCCACCCCGATCAGGATGCCCTGCGCCAGCGAAAATTGCAGGATGGAGATCGCCAACGACGCGGCAATGAAGCCAAGGCCGAGCATGATCGAGGTGACGAGCGCCGGAAGCCAGTAGCCGATGCGGTCGATGGCGCGGCCGATGACGACATTGCCGAGGGCGAAGCCGACCATCGTCGCGGTATAGGGCAGCGACGCATCCGCCCGGTCGACGCCGAACTCTGCCTGCACGGCCGGCAGCACCACGATGACGGCCCACATGCCGACGCCGCCGATCGTCCCCAGAGCCAGGGAGACGACGAGCCGCATCCAGGCTTGCGGCCCGTCGAGCGGCGAGGCCGGCGCGTGCACCCCATTTGCAGAAAGCATGACAAGCTCCGTCGCGGCCGGGCGGCCTTGGTGCATGCCATTATCCCTTTCAAGCCGCCGGACGGCAGCGCCAGCACCACGGAAGCCGTCGCGCCAGCGGCGGTCACGCTTCCCGTCATTGAAGGAGCAGGTGCAGAAGAAGCTGCCGGAGGACGCCAAGGACGAGTTGCGCGCCGCCTTCGGCCGCGAGAAGGAGGACTGAGGCGCCCTCCGTGCCGGCCCCTTAGGGCCGCGACACCAGACCGTCCTTGGTGATGAACATGTTGGTCAGCGTGCGGTCGGCGTGGCTGAGTCGCCAATCCAGCATCGTCTGGGCGCAGGCCAGAACCGTCGCGGCCATCTCCGGACGACCGGCGAGATTTTCCGCCTCGTGCGGATCGTTTTCGAGGTCGAACAAAAGCGGCGGCAGGCCGGCGAAGTGAACGTATTTGTAGCGTCGCCCACGCACCACTGCGTAGTTGCACCGATCGGACGATAGGCCCAGCGCCGTCTCCGCTTTCTGCGTCGCCACGGTACGGAAATCGTGCTCGAAGAACACGTGCTGGCGCCAATTCTGCGGCGTCGTACCCTCGATCAGCGGCAGCAGCGAACAGCCGTCGCAGGGTCGTGGCACCGGCAGGTCCAGCCATTCCAGAATGGTGGGCATAATGTCCACCGCCTCGGTGAAGGCATCCACTTTCGTGCCGCGCGTGCCGTCAGCCTCCCGGCGCGGATCGCGGATGACCAGCGGCAGGCGAAAAGCCTGGTCGAAATAGATTTCCTTGCCCCAGGCGTGGTGCTCGCCCAGCATCTCGGCATGGTCGCTGGTGACGACGATCAGCGTGCGGTCGTATTCGCCGGTCGCCTTCAAGTGCTCGACGATGCGGCCGAGATGATGGTCGACCTCGGCAATCAGTCCGTAATAGGTCGCCCGCATCTGGCGGATTTCGAGGTCGTCGGCCGAAACCGGATCGAAAGGGCTATGCTCGTCATAGCGGCCGGGCTCGCTCATCCGGCCGAGCTCGTAGGCCAGCATCGGGTGCTGGCGCTTTTCCTCTTCCAGCGAGGCCGCCCGTGCCGGCATGGCGACGTCGGCCGGATCGACCATGGCGTTGTAGGGTTCCGGCGCGATCAACGGCGGATGCGGGCGCAGGAAGACGAAATGCGCGAACCACGGACTGTCGCGCCGCACCGAAAGCCATTTCAGGAAGGCGTCGGTGAGGAACGCCGCCTCGCTATGCTCGGCCGGATAGACGGTCGGGATATAGCGGAAACCCCGGTCGGCCGGCTTGTCGAAACCGGGCTTCGGCTTGAACACGTCGTGACGCCCGCCGGGCAGGTCGTAGCCCCTGGCGACGAGGTCGGCAACCCACTCTTCCATCTCGTCGGGAAGATGAAGCGCGGCCTCGAAGCCCGGCATGACGCTTTCATAGGTCGTCAGCGCCGGGTCGTTGGCGTCTAGCCCGCGCGGATCGGCGCTGGTGTCGGTATAGCCGAACAGCGCCGGCCGATAGCCCGCCTTGCGCGCCTCCAGCGCCACGTTGGTGTGGCGGGCGTCGAGCGGCGTGCCGTTGCGCCCCGAGCGGTGGTTCATCAGGTAGAGGCCGGTGAGCAGGCTGGTGCGCGAAGGGCCGCATGGCGTGCACTGGCCGAAATGGCTGGTGAACAGCACGCCGTCGGCGGCCAGCGCGTCGAGGTTCGGCGTTTTCACGTTCGGGTGGCCGAGCGCCGAAATGCAGTCGCCGCGCCACTGGTCGGCACAGATGAACAGCACGTTTGGCCGCTGCGTCATGGTCTGCTCCTCATGGGAAAGGTGACTGGTCAGGCGTCGGACGGAGCCTGATTGGCACCGATGATCCTGTCGGTGTTGGAAAGCAGGCGGCGCACCGCGTTGCGCGCCGCATCCGGGCGGCGCAGGCGGATGTTGCGTTCGATCGCCTCATGCAGCTTCTGCGCATGGTCGAGATCGTCGCCTTCGCGCGTCACATAGCGGAAGAGATGGTCGAAGGCCGATTCGATCAGCACGCCCAGCGGCACCAAAAGGTCGTTGCCGGCGGCGCGCAGGATGGCGAGGTGGAAGCGTGTGTCGGCTTCGGTGCGCGCTTCCAGCGAGGTGGCGGCACCCATGTCCTGACAAGCCTTGCTGATTTCGGCCATCTGCTCGTCGCTGCGCCGGACCGCTGCGAAGGCGGTGGCTTCCGGCTCGATGATGTAGCGGAATTCCTGCACGGTGCGCATGAAGGTTTCACGCCCCGGCGAGGTCGCGTACCAGGCGAGCACGTCGCGGTCGAGCAGGTTCCAGCGCTCGCGCGGCTCCACCCGGCTGCCGACCTTGGGGCGCGAGGCGAGCAGGCTCTTGGCCATCAGCATCTTGATGGCCTCGCGCACGGCCGAGCGGCTGACGTTGAAGGTCTGCGACCACTGCGCCTCGTTGGGCAGGATGGAACCGGGCGGATAGTCGCCGCGCACGATGCGCGAACCGATCTCGTTGGCCACCGAGGCGTGCACGCTGGCGCCGCCGGCGCGCCCGCCAGCCCCGGTCCTGCTCTCGGCCGCTTGCGCCGCCGTCGCTTTCCGTTTCGATGTCGTCTGGCTCATCCCGCCCTTCCCGATCGCCCGCCACGCTATACACGCCCGAGCCCGAAAGCGACAGCCAAGGTGTCGATTTCGCCGCCGCCGACAAGTTGACCGCATCGCGGCAATGGCGTTCAATTATCTGACAAATACTCCGCGACTCCGGCCTCGCAATGGCCTATCGTCACGACGGCATCACTTCACGGGACAGGACGACATGACGGCACAAGGCGAACGGATCGGCTTCATCGGGCTCGGCCTGATGGGGCACGGCATGGCCAAGAACATCGTCGAGAAAGGCTATCCGCTGACTTTCCTGGGCCGCAAGAACCGCAAGACCGCCGAGGACATGCTGGCGCGCGGCGCGAAGGAGGCGGCGACTCCGAAGGCGGTGGCGGAAGCCTCCTCCATCGTCTTTCTCTGCGTCACCGGTTCGCGCCAGGTCGAGGAGATCGTGCGCGGCCCGAACGGCCTGAAGGACGGGCTGGCGCGCGGCTCCGTCATCGTCGATTGCTCGACCGCCGATCCCACCTCGACGGCAACGCTCGCGGCGGAACTCGCGCCGCTCGGCATCGACTTCGCCGACGCGCCGCTGAGCCGCACGCCGAAGGAGGCATGGGAAGGCACGCTGGACACCATGGTCGGCGCGCCGGATGCGGTCTTCGCCCGGCTCAGGCCCGTTCTGGAGACGTGGGCCGGCCGCATCGTCCATATCGGCGGCACCGGCGACGGCCACCGCATGAAGCTGCTCAACAATTTCATCTCGCTCGGCTATGCCGCGCTCTATTCCGAAGCGCTCGCACTCGCCGCCAAGGTCGGCATTTCGCCGGCCCGCTTCGACAGCGTCATCCGCAACGGCCGCATGGATTGCGGCTTCTACCAGACCTTCATGCGCTGGACGCTGGAAGGCGACCGGGACGCGCACAAGTTCATCCTCGCCAACGGCCTGAAGGACCTGACCTATCTGGAGGCGATGGCGGATGCCGCCGGCCTGGTCAACCCGCTCGGCAACGCGGCGAAGAACGCCTTCGCCACGGCAGTCGCGGCCGGCGGCGCGGAGGATTTCGTGCCGATGCTCGCCACCTATATCGGCAAGCTCAACGGCGTCGACCTCGCGCCTGTCGAAAAACCGGCTTTGCAGAAATAGCGAGCCGGCAGGCCGTCACGCCTGGAAATGACCGATGAACTGGCGGAAGGCCGGCGAGGCGCCGGCGCCGAACATCTCCTGCGGCGGCCCCATCGAATCGACCAGCCCCTCGCGCATGAAGGCGACGCGATTGGAGACGTTGCGGGCGAATCCCATCTCGTGCGTGACGACCAGCATCGTCGTGCCCTCCTCCGCCAGCGCCCGCATGACGCGCAGCACCTCGCCCACCAGCTCGGGGTCTAGCGCCGAGGTCGGCTCGTCGAACAGCATCACCTTGGGCTTCATGGCGAGTGCCCGCGCGATCGCCGCGCGCTGCTGCTGGCCGCCCGACAGGTGCGCCGGATAGGCATCCGCCTTGTCGCCGATGCCGACCTTCCTCAGCAGCGCATGCGCTTCTTCCACGCATTCGGCGCGCGGGCGTTTCAAGACGTGTACCGGCCCTTCGACGACGTTCTGCAAAATGGTCATGTGTGACCACAGATTGAATGACTGGAACACCATGCCGAGTTCGGCGCGGATGTGGTCGACCTGCTTCTGGCTCGCCGGCCGGTTCCGGCCGCCCTTCTGCACCATGCGGATCTGCTCGCCGTCCACCCACACCTCGCCGCCGTCGGCGACCTCGAGCAGGTTGATGCAGCGCAGGAAGGTCGACTTGCCGGAGCCGGAGGCGCCGAGCAGCGAGATCACGTCCCCGTCCCTGGCCTCCAGCGAAATGCCGCGCAGCACTTCGTGGGAGCCGAAGCTCTTGCGGATGTCGCGAACCGAAAGGCGGGGGACTTCGGGCATGAACGCTCCGTTACACTTTCGCCGCCGGCGGTGCGGCGCGCAGGTGGCGCGAAAGGACATGTTCGAGCAGCGCCATGGCTTGCAGGACGATGAAATTCAGCACCAGATAGATGACCGCCGCGCACAGGAACACCTCCATGGTGCGGTAGGTGTGCGAGATCAGCCGCTGCGCCACGCCGGTCACTTCCCAGACGGTGACGAGGCTGGCCAGCGAGGTCGATTTCATCATCAGCACGACCTCGGTCGAATAGGCCGGCAGCGCGTAGCGCAGGGCGATCGGCGCTATGATGCGGCGCACCAGAAGGAAGCCCGACATGCCGATGGCGCGCGCCGCCTCGATCTCGCGCGGCGGCACCGAGCGGATGCCGCCGCGGAAAATCTCGGCCGAATAGCCGCCCGTGCACAGCGCCAGCGACAGCACCGCGCAGACGAACGGCTCGCGCAGCAGCGGCCACAGCGGCCCGTTGCGGATGAAATCGAACTGCGCCAGCCCGTAGAACACCAAAAACATCTGGATCAGCAGCGGCGAGCCGCGAAAGACGAAGATGTAACCCTTGGCGAAGGCGGCGAGGTAGCGGTTGCCGCCGACGCGCATCCACACGATGACCAGCGCCAGCACGCAGCCGATCGTCACCGAGAGCGCGAACAGCGCCAGCGTCACGGGCAGCGCCTTGAGCAGCGTCACCATGGTGGAGGAGAGGAAGGCTATATCCATGCCTACACCTGTCCCATGGCGGACGGCATCGAGCGGTTGGCGCGCCGCTCGGCCCGGTCGAACACCTGGTCGGACAGGCTGGTGAGGACGAGATAGAGCGCCCCGCCGACGATGAAGAACAGGAAATACTGCCGCGTCGAGCCGGCGGCGACCTGGCTGGTGCGCATCAGTTCGGCCAGTCCCGTCACCGAAATCAGCGCCGAATCCTTCAGGCTCAACTGCCAGACATTGCCGACACCCGGCAGCGCGTAGCGCAGCACTTGCGGCATGATGATGCGCCGGAACCTGAGCGCTCGGCTCATGCCGATGGCGGACGCCGCCTCCAGTTCCCCCTTGGCAACGGCCAGATAGGCGCCGCGAAAAACCTCCGCCTGGTAGGAGCCGGAAATGATGCCGACGGCCAGAGCGCCGGCGGCGAAGGACGGCAGGCCGAGAAAGCCCTCGTAGCCCATCGCCTGGCCGATGGCGGTGACGGCCGTCGAGCCGCCGAAATAGATCAGGTAGATGATGAGCAGTTCCGGCACGCCGCGAAAGACGGTGGTGTAGACGCTGCCGAGGAAGGAGAGCACACGATTGCCCGAGAGCTTCGCGGCCGCGACGATGGCGCCGAGCACGGCGCCGATCAAAAGCGCCACCGCCGTCACCGCCAGCGTCACGCCGGCGGCGACGAGAAGCAGCGCGCCCCATCCGGTCTGGCCGAAGCCGAGCAGTTCCAGTGTCGAAATGGCGGCGCCCTCCCCTGATGCGGCCGGCCGATATTATATGCTTGTGCGGTTCAGGTCCTCGGCAGAAGCCGCTTCCGGCAAAAGCGTCCCGCCGAAACGGGACGCTGGTTTCGTCTTACTTCGGCGAAACGTCGGTCTTGAACCACTTTTCCGACAGCGTCTTGACCGTGCCGTCGGCCAGCGCCGACTTGATCGCCGCGCTGAACATGTCGCGCAGGTCGGTGTCGGACTTGCGCACGCCGAGCCCCTCGCCCGCGCCCCAGATCGGGCCGACGATCTGCGGGCCGGTAAACACCAGTTCGCCCTTGGCCGCATCGAAGGCGCTCTGGAAATAGACGCTGTCGTCGAAGCCGAGGTCGATGCGGCCGTTTTGCAGGTCAATGTCGCGGTCGGCGCCGGTCTTGTATTCGCGCACCGTGGCCGTATCGCCGAAATTGTCATAGATGAACTTGGCATAGACGGTCGCCGCCTGGATGCCGATCGTCTTGCCCTTGAAGGCTTCCTTCAGCGCGTCGATCTCCTTCACGCCGGTCTGGCCGACGTCCATCTTCACCTCCGTGCCGCTGCCGGCGGCGTTGGCGAGCGGGCTCGCCTTGGTGGTGGCGAAGGCGGCGGGCGTCTGGGCATAGGGAATGGTGAAGTCGATTACCTGCTTGCGCTCGTCGGTGATCGACAGCGCGTCCATGATGATGTCGAACTTGCCGGCGTTGAGCGCCGGGATCATGCCGTCCCAGTCGGACGCGACCAGCTTGCACTCCACCTTGGCGCGTTCGCACAGCACCTTGGCCAGTTCCGGCTCGAAACCGCCCAGCGTGCCGTCCGGATTGGTCATGTTCCACGGCGCATAGGCGCCTTCCAGCGTGATCGTCACGGTCTTCCAGTCCTTGGCGGAAGCGGGGCCGGCAAGGGCGGCCAGCGCAACGGCGCCGGCAACGACGAGAGTGCGGAATTTCATCAGGTTTCTCCTCTGGATTCGGCCACAAGCCCGACAGCCGACTGAATACCCGGCGCCGGATTTTCTTCCGGTCGTCGCGGCGGCGAACGCCGCCGGGGTTCTGGCGCCAGCTTATGAGAGCGGATTTGTTCCGCGCAAGAGGCAGTTCGTGCATCCTTCGCAATAAGCGAGGAAAACCACCGGCTTTGCCGGTCGCCCCGGCGGCCGCCTTGCCTGATCGCGAACATTGTTTTGACCGAGAGTGCACTCGGCCGTTCTCGCGGTTGACTATCCGCCGACCGTCCGGTGCTCTGGCCGCAACTACGATACCGAGGAGGATTGCGTGAGCGAGAACACCGTAGCCCCGATCAGCCGCAAGGACCTTGCGGCCCTGCAACTTCCAGTGCTGGAAGCCTCGACGCTGCCGCCCGACTGCTATCACTCGCAGGCCGCCTACGACGCCGAAGTGAAGCACATTTTCACGAAGGAGTGGAATTGCGTCGGCCGCGTCGAGGACATTCCCAACCCCGGCGACTATTTCACCAAGGACATCATCACCGAACCGGTCCTCGTCGCCCGCGACGGCGACGGCGTGATCCGCGCCATGCTCAACGTCTGCCGCCATCGCGGCTGCAAGGTGGTCGAGAACGCCGGCACGGTGAAGAACTTCAAGTGCCCCTATCACGGCTGGCTCTACGCGCTGAACGGCGAACTGCGCGGCGCGCCGGAATTCAAGGAGACGGTGGGTTTCGACAAATCCACCTTCGGGCTGAAGCCGGTGCGCTGCGAGATTTGGGAAGGCTTCATCTTCGTCAACCTCGATCCGGAAGCGACGTCGCTGGCGGACCGCTTCAGCGAGGTGTCCAAGTTCGGCTTCGAGGCCTATGAGGTCGGCACCCACATCAACATCCACCGCTGGCGCTTCGAGTTGAAATGCAACTGGAAGACCTATGTGGAGAACTACATCGAAGCCTATCACGTGCCGTGGGTGCATGCCGAGACGCTGGGGGCGACGGCCGCCAGCCTGAAGAAGGTGATCTATCATCCCGACATCACCGAACAGCAGTGGGACCTGATCCTCACCCCCGGCCCGTCGATGACGCTCCACCCCAGCCATGTGCCGCAGTTCCGCCAGGCCGAGAAGGTCAAACAATTACCGGACAAGTATCGCGGCCTGCCGGTCTGGGCCGGCTATCCGGGTTTCGCGGTAATCCCCATGCTCGACTGCACGCTCTGGCACACCATCCTGCCGCTCGGTCCCGACACGATGGAGATCGTCGTCGGCATCGCCTTCCCGCCGGAGACAGGCAAGGCCTATCTCGAGGGTGACGAGAAGGTGCGCGAGCTTTGCGACGCCTATGCCCGCAACCAGGAAAAGATCATGGGCGAGGACAACGACATCTGCGAGCGGCAGCAGCTTGGCCTCAAGGCGCAGAGGGCCGCGCCCGGCCGCTTCTGCAAGCACGAAATTCTTGCCTGGAAGTTCGACAACTGGGTGGCGAAGATGGCCTATGACGACCAGCCGCAAGGCGGCGGGGCGGTCCAGCCGGCGCGCGCCGCAGCCCTGAATGCGCGGTGACTGCCTTGGCTGTCATCGATGTCTGCGGCTATGTCCTGCCGGCGGCGGAGCTGCTCTACGAGCGCGCCGTCGGACCGCTGCGCGGGCACTGGCCGGAGTTGGGAGATAGGCTGGCGCTGACCTTGCCAACGCCCGGCATCGGCGACTGGAACAGTTGCTATACCCGCTTCGTCTCGAACGCCGATATCGGCCTCGCGGCGGACGGCAGCCCGGCGACCCCGTCGCCGCTGCCAATGCCGGTGGCGCAACGGCGCGACTTCCTGGAAGCCCGCATCCTGCACGACAATGCGCGCGGACGCCTGCGCGCCCTGGAAGCCCTCGGCATCGACATGCAGGTCCTGCATCCCGCCTCCGGCCTCGACACGCTGACGGACCTTGGCACGGCCGCCGGCGCGCTTCTGTTCAACGCCTATAACAGCTACGTCACCGGCTATTGCGAGAAGGGCCTGAAACAGCTGAAGGCGGTTCTCCAGCTTCACCCGCTCGCCACGGAATGGGCCGGCAGCGAGTTGGGCTGGTGGGGGGCGCATCCAGCCGTAGCCGGCGTCACCGTCCATCTCCCGGCCTCCGTGCCGGCGGACAGCGCGGAACTGGCCGAGGTCTGCGAAACGGTCGCCAAAGCCGGGCTGACGCTGTTCCATCGCGCCGGCAGTTCCGCCGCATCATGGACGCCCCCGGCGTTTCTTTCCTTCCTCCGGAGCCAAAAATTGCCGGACCGCTATCCCGACCTGACCGTCGCACTGGTGGGCTGGCCGGAAGAAAAGCTGGCCGAATGGGCGCCTGACCTGTGGCAATGGCCAACCGGAACCGGCCGTGTTCTCGCGGCAGTCGGTTCGCCGCATTCCCTGCCCGGCCGCGAGAATGCTGCCCTGTGGGCAAGCAACTTCCCCTTTGACGCGCCCGACCTCGCCGAGCGGATCGAAGCGATCCGCAAGACCGGATTCGGCACAGCCGGCGCAGAGCGCATCCTGGCGAACCGCATGCCGGCTTCGAGCGCCGTCAGCCCGCCTGTATCGGTCGCCTTTTCAGCCTGATCTGGAATTGCCGTCTCCTCCGGCCCGGCAGGAGGAGACGCGACGCGCCTGTTTCAGCGCGCGGAGCCGAACACGGCCGCGAATTTTCCTTCGACGCCGTTCCAGGCGTCGGCGTCCATCGGCGGTTCGGCCTTGGCCGTGATCTCCGGCCACTCCCCTGCGTGTTCGGCCGCGAAGGCGACCCAGCGTTCCATGCCTGGCTCGTCGCCGGAATGGATCGCGTTGGCCGGGCATTCCGGCTCGCACACGGCGCAATCGATACATTCGTCCGGATCGATCACCAGCATGAAGTCGGAGGCGCGAAAGCAGTCCACCGGACAGACGTCCACGCAGTCCATGTATGTGCACCGCACGCAGTTTTCGGTGACGACGTAGGTCATTTGACGCGCTTCGGCCCGATTTCGGCAAAATACCAGCCGGTCGTGTCGGTCTTGGCGTCGGAATTGGGCATGGTCGGCCCTCCCAGCCGGGCGGAGAGCCGGGCCTGCGTCGCCGGCACGTCGTCCGTCTCGAATTCGTAGATGGCGAGGTACTGGTGAGGCCCGCGGTGGTGGCGGTCGTCGGTATAGTCGACCTGCGTGAAATGCTGGGCGGAAAGGCAGTCTTCCAGTTCCAGCATGTGGTCGAGATGCTTGTCGTACCAGTCCAGATATTCCTGCTCGCGTCCTTCCGCGGCGTTGGTGAAAATGACGAGCACGCATCTGGCCATGGCAATCCATCCTGTCTTTTCGGCAAGCCCTGCGCCGGCGACAAACCTCGCCGACCCTGTCATACTGATGCCCACCCCCTCGTTCGTCTTGTCCGACCGGGAACTTTGTTTTGACTGAAAACGCACCCGGCAAGGCCGTTTCCGGCGCCGCCAAGACAGTGCCCGCTCAGTCAAAACAAAGTTCCCGCTCAGACAAGACGCCTTGCGGGGTCCCTCACATAATCCCCCTCGAAAATCGGTTCTTCGCGCTCAACGGGAGGGGAATATGCGAAAAGGACTTAACCTGCTCGGCATCGCCGCGGCACTTCTGATGGCCGGAGCCGCCCATGCGGCGGACGCCAAGCTCAGCGGCTCGATCAACGTCGCCACCTGGGGCGGGCCGTTCACCGACGCCGAAAAGAAGTTCTTCGGCGAGCCTTTCACCGCCGAAACCGGCGTGGCGGTCAATTATCTGGCGCAAAGCGATTCCCCCACCGGCACCGCGCTTTTGCAGGCGACCTCCGGCAACATCACCATCGATGTCGTCAATTCCGAAAACGCCGAAGAACTGAACAGCCGCGGCCTGCTGGCCGACTTCCCCGACGACATGCGCGCCTCGCTGGAAAACGAGTCGGTGCCGGGCGCGGTGCTTCCCTACCAATTGAAGCTGGCGCAGACGGCGGTCGTCATCGCCTGCAACCCCGACATCATCAAGAAGTGCCCGACCAACCCGGCCGAGTTCTTCGACCTGAAGGGTTTTCCCGGCGCGCGCTCGATCGTCATCGGCCTGCCCTGGACGGTGCTGAACTTCGCGCTCGTCGCCGACGGCGTGCCGGCCGACAAGACCTATCCGCTCGACATCGACCGCGCCGTCAAGAAGCTGGAAACGATCAAGGGGCATGACGACGTGCTGTTCACGCAGTCGCCCAACCAGGCCCAGCAGATGCTGACCGACAAGGAAGTCGGCATCGCCTACCTGCCGCACGGCACCGCCTACAGCGTCGCCCAGACGATCAAGGACCTGAAGATCTACTGGGACGGCGCCACCATGACCAACGACGGCCTCGTCGTGCTCAAGGATGCGCCCAACAAGGCGGCAGCGCTCGCCTATGTCCGCTGGATCGGCGAGCATGCCGAGGCCCAGGCCGGCTTCACCAAGGCGATCTCCTATCCCTCGCCCTCCAAGAAGCTCAAGGACCTGCTCGACCCGGCCCTTTATGACGCCCTGCCTACCGGCCACAACGTCGCGCCGGAAGACGACGCCTGGCTGGTGAAGAACATGCCGGAGGTTCAGAAGAAGTTCCAGCAGTTCCTCGCCGGCGGCAACTGAGGACAAGGCCTGTGACCGCATCCGTGACCATGCCGGTGCCCGCCAGCCGCGCTCCACGCGACCTTTCCCAGTCGTGGAGCGCGGAGCGCGGCCCCCTGATCGGTCTCGCTCTCGCCGCGCCGCTGATCGTGCTTGTCGTGGTCATGTTGCTCTATCCGCTCGGCAAGCTGATCAGCATCGCCTTCGACGACGGCGACGGGTTCGGAAGCATCACCGCCTTCTTCTCCAGTGCGGCCCATATCCGCACCATGCGCCTGACTTTCGTCGATTCGGCCATCGTGACGCTGGTCTGCGTCACGGTCGGTTCGGTCGTGGCCTGGGCGCTGCACACCACGGCCTCGCGCCTCACCAAAGCGGTGCTGTGGGCAAGCATCATCCTGCCCTTCCTGATGGGATCGGTCATCAAGCTCTACGCGCTGGTCGTGCTGCTGGAGCGCCACGGCGTCATCAACCGCGCCTTGATGGGCATCGGCATCACCGATTCGCCGACCCGCCTCCTCTATAACCAGTTCGCCGTCGTCCTCGGCCTCACCTACCACATGCTGCCCTTCGCCGTGCTGCCGCTGCTGGCCGGCTTCCAGACCATCAGCCCCGATCTGGTGAAGGCGGCCGAAAGCCTCGGCGCGAGCCGCGCCTATGCCCTGTTCTCCACGGTGCTGCCGTTGTCGCTGCCGTCGATGCTGGCGACGGGAACCATCGTCTACATCATCTGCCTCGGCTTCTACCTGACGCCGGAGGTGCTGGGCGGACCGACCACGCCCTTTTCGTCCTCGCTGATCGCACAGGACGTATTCCAGTTCTATGACCTGAAATCGGCGTCCGTCTCGGCGCTGGTCCTGCTGGTCGGCAGCCTCGTCGTCGTCCTGCTCGCCTATGCCCTCGTCGGCCGCGAACGCCTTGCCCGCGCGGTGGCGGCATGAGGATCAGGCAGACATCGTCCGACGCCGCCATGACCGGCCTCGGCTGGCTCGTCCTCGGCCTCGCCGCCGTCTTCATGATCGCCCCGGCGATCCTCGTGGTTGTCTTGTCCTTCTCGGCCCACGACAAGCTGGTGTTCCCGCCGCAGCACTGGGGATTGCGGCAGTACGACACCCTCGCCGGCTCGCAATACTGGCTGCAAAGCATCGTCATGTCCTTCAAGGTCGCCATCCCGACCGCCGTCCTGGCAACCTTGATCGGCGTGCCGGCCACCATCGCGCTGGAGCGCAGCCGCATGAAGGGCAAGGCCGTTCTGCGCATGCTGGGCATCGCGCCGATCATCCTGCCCGGCGCCGCCTATGCGGTCGCGCTCTACCTGTTTTACGCCCAGTTCCACATCCTCGGCTCGTTCTGGGGTGTCGTGGCGGCCGAGGTGACGATCGCCGTGCCCTTCGTCATCCTCATCGTCGGCGCCGGCCTGCGCCGCATCTCGGCGGACCTGGAACTCGTCGCCATGAGCCTCGGCGCCTCGCGCCTGCGCGCCACGCTCGGCATCACCGTGCGCCTGCTCGTCCCCTCCATCGCCGCTTCGCTGGTCCTCGCCTTCGTGACGGTGTTCGACGAACTCGTCCTCATCAATTTCGTCGGCGGCGGGCAGATCATCACGCTGCCCAAGGCGATCTACGATTCATTCCGCACCGGAACCGAACCCCTCATCACCGCCATCGCTACCCTGTCGATGGTCGTCACCGGCATGCTGATGCTGATTTCGACGCATTGGCGCAAAGCAAGCGCAGACCGAACATGAGCCTGGCATTCATGACCGACGATCCGGAAACTTCACAGCCGCTCCAGCCGCACGCGCAGACGCCGCGCAAGCTCGGCCTGAAGCTCGACCGCGTCTGCAAGCGCTTCGGCGAGGTGGTTGCCGTCAACGGCATCTCGCTGGACATCGACCATGGCAGCTTCGTCACCATCCTGGGGCCTAGCGGCTCCGGCAAGACGACGCTGCTCAGGATGGTCGCCGGCTTCATGGGCGTCAGCGACGGCTCCATCTGGATCGGCGACCGCGACGTCTCGGCGGTGCCGCCCGGCAAGCGCGACATCGGCATGGTGTTCCAGAACTACGCCCTGTTTCCGCATATGAGCGTCATCGACAATGTCGGCTATGGCCTGAAAGTGCGCAAATGGCCCGCCGCCGAACGGGTGAAGCGGGCGCGCGAGGTGCTGGCGCTGGTCGGCCTCGCCGGCTTCGACGACCGACTGCCGCGCCAGCTTTCGGGTGGGCAGCAGCAGCGCGTGGCGCTGGCGCGCGCCATCGCCTTCGAGCCGAAGATGCTCTTGATGGACGAGCCGCTCGGCGCGCTCGACCGCGAGTTGCGCGTGCGCATGGCCGGCGAACTGCGCCGCCTGCACGAAGAGCTGGACAACACCGTGCTTTACGTCACGCACGACCGCGAGGAGGCGCTGACGCTCTCCGACCGCATCGCCATCATGCGCGACGGCAAGGTGGAATCGATCGGCGCACCGCAGGACCTCTACGCGCGGCCCGACACCGCCTTCGTCGCCTCCTTCTTCGGCGGCCACAACTGCGCCCCTTGCGAGGCCGTGCTCGGCCCGGCGCCCGGCACCGCCGGCACCGTCAGGGTGGTCGCCCTCGGCCAGACCATCGAGGTCGCCCGCTCGGCTCGCCTGTCCGCCGACGCGAAGCAGGCCGGCCTTGCCATCCCCGGCGACGCGCTGGAATTCGCCGACGCGGCAGGCAACACGGGCGCGCCGGCGATCGTTCATTCGGCCGTCTACATGGGCAACCAGATCCAGGTCTTCTGCGACGTCGAGACGAAGGACGGCGCGCCGATGCAGTTGCGCATCGACCTGCCGGGCGGCCGCGCCGTCCCGCCCTCCCCCGGAACGCGCGTCCGCGTCGTCGTCCGCCCCCAGCTCGTCACGGCGGTGCCGGCATAATGACAAAGCCCCACTACGGTCCTCCGGACGGCCTGTCGGTCCCCCGCTTCAGCGGCATCCGCACCTTCGCCCGCGTGCCCTATTCGCAGGACTGGGCGAATGCCGACGTCGCCGTCTTCGGCGTTCCCTTTGACAACGGCACCAGTTTCCGCAGCGGCCCCCGCTTCGGGCCGTCGGCAATCCGCGAGATGAGCCACCTGCTGCGCCGCACGCACCCAGTGCACGGCGTCGATATCTTCGGCACATTGTCGGTGATAGACGGCGGCGACCTCGCCACCACGCCCGGCAACACCGAGCGCTCGATCAACCAGATCGCCGACCAACTCGAACCGGTGATCGCCGCCGGCGTGCGCCCGCTGGTGCTGGGCGGCGACCACACCGTCGTGCTCGGCGAATTGATGGCGCATGCGCGGGTGCACGGCAAACTCGGCCTGCTTCTGCTCGATGCCCATACCGACACCGGCGACACCTATTTCGGCGAAAAAATCCATCACGGCTCGCCGTTCCGCCGCGCCATCGAACTGGGCTGCGTCGATCCGCACCGCACGCTGATGGTCGGCGCGCGCGGCGGTGTCTATACCGATCACGACCGCGCCGAGCCGCGCTCCTGGGGCATCGAGATCGTGCCCTGCGAGGAGTTCCGCCGCTGGACGCCGGCCGAATACGGCGAGCGCGCCCGCAAGAAGATCGGCGACGGCCCGACCTACCTGTCCTTCGACATCGACGTCCTCGATCCAGCCTACGCGCCCGGCACCGGTGTGCCGGAAGCCGGCGGCATCTCCACCGCCGAAGCCTTCGACTTCCTGCGCGCGCTCGCCGGCGTCGACCTTGTCGGCTGCGATATCGTCGAGGTCGCCCCGCAATATGACGGACCGGGCCAGATCACCGCGCTGGCCGGCGCGACGGTCGGTTTCGAGCTCCTGGCGCTCGCCGCAATCGCCAAGCTGAAGCGGACAGGTGCCGCCCGCTGACGGCGGCCGTATCAAATCGGAGACCATCATGGCCAAGACAAACGTTTCGGGCGTCACGCTGCTCGGCATTCCGCTCGATTCGAACTCCTCCTTCGCCCGCGGCCCGGCCGCCGCACCCGCCGCGATCCGTGCGGCGCTCGCTTCCGACCATGGCCACAAGACGACCGAGCTCGGACTCGACCTCAAGAGTGCCGACTGGAAGGACGGGGGCGACATCGATGTCAGCGGCGCCGACCCGATTGCCGAAATCGAAGCCAGGGCCGCGGCGGTGGCAACGGACGGCCGCAAGCTTCTGGCGCTGGGCGGCGACCATTCCGTCAGCGCCCCGCTGATCCGCGCCGCGGCCAAGGCGCACGGCCCGCTGACCGTCTTCCACATCGACGCCCATCCGGACCTTTACGAAGATTTCGGCGGCAATCCGGCCAGTCACGCTTCCCCCTTCGCCCGCGCTCTGGAGGCCGGGGCCGTCGCCCGGCTGGTGCAGGTCGGTGTGCGCACAATGAACGCGACGCTGCGCAAACAGGTGGAACGCTACGGAGTCGAGGTGACGACGATGCGCGACTGGCCGCGCGACGTCACCAGCGACCTGAAAGGGCCGCTCTATGTCTCGCTGGACCTCGACGGGCTGGACCCCGCCTTTGCGCCGGCCGTCTCGCATCCCGAGCCTGGCGGGCTGTCCACCCGCGAGGTGCTGACCATGCTGCAAAGCCTGCCGGTCAGCCCGGTGGCGGCGGATCTCGTCGAACTCAACCCGCTGCGTGACATCAACGGCATGACGGCGATCGTCGCCGCCAAATGCCTGAAGGAACTGATGGGCCGGCTGCTCGAATAGGAAAGCGTCCGGTTCCCACAAGCCCCGGCGAACACCTACCGGCCGGGTCTGCCAACCGCCTGCCCGAACCACTCCCACAGATACGCGGCCAGTCCGCGATCGACGTGGACCCGCAGCCGGTTCGCGGTGCCGTGTCGATAGACGACGGCATTGACGCCGGCGAAGAGCACTGACGCCGAGGGCGACTTGGCGGCGGGATCGAGCGTCGTGGCGCGGGCGACGATGCCGTCCAACCCCTCTCCCTCGATCTCGAAGACATGCAGGGCCGCGTCCATGCGGGTGACGGCAAAGCCTTCGCCATGCCAGCCCGGCTCGACCTTGAAGGGCATTTCGGAAACGGCCAGCAGGCGGTCGCGCGCGACGCGGGCCTGCCATGCCTTTCCCTTCGCCAGCGCAAGCGCGCCGACACCGGACCCAGACAGGCCGGACGCCGCGTTCCAGGCATCGAGGTCGCCGCTGACCAGGAGCTGATGGAGGCCGGTGAGCGTGCGCACGGTGAAGCCTGCGCCTTCGATCCGGGCGGCGGTCCAGTCGGGAGCCGCCGGCCAGCGATCTGCGAAATTGGGGATAAGCTCAGCCATTGAGACGGTCTCCGGCAGGATCGAGCGCGCAGGGCGCGGTGATCGTCGCGCGGCGCAGCATGCCCAGATGCTGGATGTCGATCACCTCGCCATGGCGGGACGCGCCGGCCTCGATCAACCCCAGCGCGATCGGCCGGCCGAGCGTCGGGCTGAAATAGCTCGACGTGACATAGCCAAGGCTGCGCTTGGCCCCGCCCGTCCGCTCGATGCCGTGCGCGCCGGTGCCGAGCGGCGCCTCGCCTTCGGCGACCGACAGCCCGACAAGCTGCTTGCGGTCGGCCCGCATCCCTTCCTCGGTGAACAGCGAGCGGCGGCCGACGAATTCGGTGACGCGCTTCCGGCGCGGCCCGTCGACGCCGAGATCCTGCGGCATGGTGGCGCCGTCGGTGTCCTTGCCGATGACGATAAAACCCTTCTCGGCGCGCAGGATCATCAGCGCCTCCAGCCCGATCGTCACCGCCTCCAGCGCCCGGCCTTCCTGCTGCATGCGCGCCCACAGAGCTTCGGCACGGTCGGCGCGGATGGAGACTTCGTAGCTGCGGTCGCCGGTGAAGGAAACGCGGGCGATGCGGACTTCCTCGCCGCCGAAGCGGCCATGGGCGATCGCCATATGCGGCAGGCTGGCGTCGTCCAGTGCTGCGCCGAGGCCCAGCGCCTCGACCAGCGTCTTGGCGTTCGGCCCGGAGACGGTGAGCGTCGCGTACTCAGCCGTCGCATTGTGGATATAGACGGCGTCGCGGCCGAAACGGTCCTGCCGCCATTCCTCCAGCCGCGCGTGGACGGAAGCGACATGCGAGGACGAACAGGAGACGACGAAGCGGTTCTCGTCGAGCCGCACCAGAATGCCGTCGTCGAACACGACGCCGTTCTCCGACAGCATGAAACCGTAGCGGCAGCGGCCCGGCTTCAGCGTCGACATGGTGTTGTAGTAGATGAAGTCGACGAACTCGGCGGCGCACGGGCCGATCACCTCGATCTTGCCGAGCGTCGAGCCGTCGAACAGCGCCACCGATTGCCGCGCGCGCCGTGCCTCGTCCTGGATCGCGGCTGCGGAACCGCTTGTTGCTGCGCCGTAATAGGCCGGCCGCAGCCAACCGCCATATTCGCGGAACGAAGCGCCTTGCACGCGATGCACGGTGTCCAGCGGCAGGCGGCGCACAGGCGCCAGCAGCGACTTGCGTTTTGCGCCGATAAGGCTGGTGAAAGGCACCGGCGTGAAGGGCGGCCGGTAGGTGGTGGTGCCGACGTTCGGAATGCTGCGCCCGGTCGCCTCGGCCAGCAGCGCCAGCCCATTCAGGTTCGAGGTCTTGCCCTGGTCGGTCGCCATGCCGAGCGTCGTATAGCGTTTCAGGTGCTCGACCGAGACGAAATTCTCGCGCGCCGCCAGTTCGACGTCCTTGGCCGTCACGTCGTTCTGGTAATCGATCCAGACGCGCCCCTTGGCTTTCGGCTTCGGCCATGCGGCGCTGGTGTTCAGGCTCGCCTCGAGGCCGGTGCTCTTGGGCGGCGCTGCCTTGCCGGCGAACTGACCGAGCCCGGCGACGCCGCTTTCCAGAACCCTCGACAGCGCAACCTCGCCGGCCAGCGCGCCGGCGGTGCCGATGCCGTCCAGTTCGGACCCCGGCACGAAGGCGGCGAGATCGTCGCGCCAGGCGAGCTTGCCCTTGGCCTGGCTATAGAGATGCACGCTCGGCGTCCAGCCGCCGGACACCAGCACGCAATCGGCGGTAAGCCGCGTGCCGTTGTCCAGCGTCACGCCCTCGACGCCGTTGCGGCCATGCGCGGTCGCCACGGCCCGCCCGCCAAGCACGCGCGCCTTGTCGGCGCTGGCGGACGCGGCAGGCCGGATATCGACCAGCGTCACCTCGGCGCCGGCTTCGGCCATGCTGGCGGCGACTTCGTAGGCACTGTCGTTGTTGGCGGCGACGACGATGCGCTCGCCCGCCAGCACGGCATGGCGCTTGAGATAGTGCAGGGCGGCGTCGGCGGACAGGATGCCCGGCAGATCGTTGTTGGCGAAAGGCAGCGGCCGTTCGATGGCGCCGGTCGCCAGCACGATGCGCTTCGGCCGCACCCGCCACAGCGTGTCGGGCCGGCCATCGTCGTGGCGCTGGTTCAGCGCAGCCAGATTGTGGTCGTAGATGCCGAAAGCCGTGGTGTTGGAGAGCAGAACCACACCGGCCTTCTCCAGCGCGGCCACGGTGTCCGCCACCCATTGCGCGCCGGGCCTGCCGTCGATTTCGCCCGCACGATGGCGCAACGAACCGCCCGGCCGGCTCTGGTCGTCCACGACAAGCACGCTGTGGCCGGCCGCCGCCGCGCTCGCGGCCGCCGCGAGGCCGGCGGGGCCGGCGCCGACGACGAGCACGTCGCAATGGTGGTTCAGCTGGTCCGCCGAGCGGTCCTGCATCCAGTCCGGATCGACGGTGCCCAAGCCCGCCATGGCGCGGATGCGCGGCTCGAACAGGTGCCAGTCCGGCCACATGAAGGTCTTGTAGTAGAACGCCGCCGGGATGAAGCGGGAGAAGCGGTCGAGGAAGGCGTTGCGGTCCCGCTCGGCGTCGGGCGCGGCGTTGACGCTGCGCGCCACGAGGCTGTCCCGCGCCAACTCGGTCGTAGCGCGCGCGTTCGGCGTGCTGCGGCCGTCGCGCTCGATATCGACCAACGCGTTCGGCTCCTCGACGCCGGCGCCCCAGATGCCGCGCGGCCGATGATACTTGAACGAGCGGCCGACGATCCGCCTGCCGGAAGCCAGCAGCGCGGAGGCGATCGTGTCGCCGTCAAAACCCTCTACGCGCCGCCCGTCGAAGCTGAAACTCACCGGCTTGGAACGGTCGATCTCGCTGCCGCCGGAAGAAAGGCGCCGCGCGCTCATGGCTGCCGCTCCGCTTCGCCGAGGCTTACCGAGCCGGCGACCTTGTGCGTGACGGTGTCGCGCGCAAGAGCAAAGAACTCGCCGCAGGTCATGTGCACCCAGATTTCCTTCGTCGCGCCCTTGGGGTTGGCACGCATATGCAGGTAGTCGGCCCAGCGTTCGGCCGGCACCTCGCGTCCGTCGGGTCTGAGATTGCCGGCCTCGCCGCCGTAATGGAATTCCGCCTCGTCGCGCGGGCCGCAGAAGGGACAGGGAAAGAGCTGCATGGGAAAAACCGTCAGTGCGCGATGCCGGAGCCGGCGGCCTCGTCGATCAGCCGGCCGGTGACAAAACGGTCGAGATGGAAGGGACGGCTGATGTCGTGATGCCTGCCGGTGGCGAGCAGGTGGGCGAGCAGCGTGCCGCCGGCGGGGATCGCCTTGAAGCCGCCGGTGCCCCAGCCGCAGTTCATGAACAGGCCGGGCAGCGGCGTCTCGCCGATGATGGGCGAGGAATCCGGCACCACGTCGACGATGCCGGCCCATTGCCGCATCAGCTTCAATTGGCCGAGCACCGGAAACATGTCGAGCATGCCGGCGAGCACCCCTTCCAGCACCGGCAGGTTGCCGCGCTGGCCGTAGGAGGGGATGCGGTCGAGCGCGCCGCCGATCACCATCTCGCCCTTGTCCGACTGGCTGACATAGACGCCGGTGTCCGGCGAGATCACAACCGTGTCGAGGATCGGCTTCACCGGCTCCGACACGCAGGCCTGCAAGGCGTAGGAGTTGACCGGCAGCCGGAAGCCGGCCTTGGCCGCCAGCACCGATGAGTGGCCGGCCACCGCCATGCCGGTACGCTCGGCCCGCATCGTCCCCTGCGTCGTCACCACGCCGCGGCAACGCCCGCCCTCGACGATGAAATCGGTGATCTCGCAGTTCTGGATGATGTCGACGCCAAGGCGGCTGGCCGCGCGCGCATAGCCCCAGGCGACCGCGTCGTGGCGGGCCGTGCCGCCGCTCCGCTGGATGGTGCCGCCGAAGACCGGGTAACGGGCGTCCGGCCCCCAATTGTAAATCGGCACCAGCCGCTTCACCTCCTCCAGCGACAGCAGCTCCGAATCGATGCCGTTGACCTGGATGGCGTTGAGCGTGCGCGCCGCCGTCTCCAGCCCCGTCTCGCTGTGCGCCAGCGTCAGCACGCCGCGCTGCGACAGCATGATGTTGTAGTTCAGGTCCGCCGACAGGCCCTTGTAGAGCGTATGCGCCAGCCCGTAGATCGCGGCACTTTCGGGATAGAAATAGTTCGAGCGCACGACGGTGGTGTTGCGGCCGGTGTTGCCGCCGCCGATCCAGCCCTTTTCCAGCAGCGCAACGTTGGTGACGCCGTGGTTCTTCGCCAGATAATAGGCCGTCGCCAGCCCGTGCCCGCCGCCGCCGATGACGATCGCGTCATAGCGCGGCTTCGGTTGGGGCGAACGCCACGCCGGCTCCCAGCCCGCCTGACCGGCAAGCCCTTCCTTGAACAGCGAGAACGCTGAATAGCGGCGCGTCATGTCCGGCCATGTCCTAAGAACGATCCGGCAGCTTCATAATGCGATTGCCGCTGCCGCGCCACAGCCTCGTCACTCTTGCGAACCGCATTCTGTATTCGCATCGCAGGCGACAGGACAGCCAGCGGCCAGCGGTACCGATGAATGAAAGAAATTCGTACAGCGTCGTCAGCTTCTTCAAGGAAAATCGCAGCAACCTTGCCTAAGGGAGCGATGGAACCGGAGCAAAGGCGAAAATTGTATAAATAGCCTCATGTTACCGGATAGACACCTCCCTCGCGCCCTGTCGATCACTCTTGATTCGGCCACGCATTTGATGAAAATCAGAGCCGGCTTGGGGGAGCGAATTGCACAACACTGTCTTCGATCAGAAATTCATAACCGATACCTCGGCTCAGATCGCCGAGGCGGCGGATCGAGCCGTATTCGATGCGACCGCGTGGGACGATTGTGTCGAAATTCTTGGAGAAGCGTTTCCGGGCGCTTGCATTGCATTCCAATATTACGATCTGCGCCGTATGAGACTGGACTACGACCGCATCCTGAACCTGGGTGCGGATTACCAGGACAGCTACCGGCAGCATTACAGCGAGCTGAACCCGTGGGTGCAGCCTCTGCGCGCCGCCCCCTCCGGCACCGTGCTCATCAGCGAAAGCGATTGTCCGTCAAGCAATTTCAGCCATACCGAATTCTACGATTGGCTGCCTCGCGACTTGCGCGCCGCCGCCGCGCTCATTTTGGAAACAAACCGCGAGAACCTCGCTTTCGTCGGTGTGAATTACGGAATTGGTCAGGCCGACACATACGATTCACCCATGTCGGCATTGCTCCGTGGCATCAGCAGCCCCCTAAGCCGATCCATGCAGGCAGCGCGCTTGTTCGGGCGGACCGTAGACCGCGAGAGATCGGCGGCGGCGCTCGTTTCACGCTCCGGCGATCTTGCGTGTGTCGTCGACCAACAGTTGAGGGTCCGCGACGCGAACAATGTCGCCGAGCAGGAATTCCGCCGCCGGAAGCTGGTCGCGATGCGTGCGGGCGGCTTCTTCGTCACCGCGCCTGGCATCAACAACTGGCTCGCAGACACGATCCGCCTTCTCGCGGCCGGCATGGAGCCACAAACGGCGACGCGGATTTTCTTCGCCGACGGCTCCTACCAGATCGGCGTCGTCCCTCTGCCCCGTAGCAAGGGAAGCCGCTCCTTGTTCTCCGGCGGCCCGCTGTTCCTGGTTGTCGTTCGGAACCTCACCAGGCCGGCCGGAACCGGCACGATGGCGGACCTTGGCGCGGCTTTCGGCCTGACGGCGGCCGAACAAAAACTTTGCGACCTGCTTTTGCTCGGCAATTCGCTGAAGGAAGCCGCCGATATATTGGGGATAGCCTTCGAGACGGTGAGGCAAAGGCTCAAGGCGATCTTTCACAAGACCGGCACCCACAAACAGAGCGAGTTGATTGCGCTTCTGGGCCGCCTGCTCTGACATCGGCACCACACCGCCATTCGGGAGTTTCAGCCCACCGCAGGGCTGAAATAGTTCAACCAGCCATTTCAGATGTCGCGGGTTTGACGGGGGATTTTCCATGAAACTAACCAAAACCATGCTCGCCGTTTCGGCCAGCCAACAGTACGAAGAGAACTTTGATTCAAGTGATTTGCAACAGGCAACGATCAAGTCTTTTATGTGGCGAAACTGAGACTCAGCGCGAAATATGGCAGAAGAGGTCACAAGAATTTCTTTACAAACCAGAGACTTAGATCATGCGCTACTGCGCTCGCGTCAAATCAAATTGTGGCGCGCGTCAAAATCAATTTGGCTACTCAATAACTTATTGGGTCTGGTGGGCCCGGAGGGACTCGAACCCCCAACCAAGCGGTTATGAGCCGCCGGCTCTAACCATTGAGCTACAGGCCCCACGCCGGCTGCTTAGTGTTTTTCGCCCCCCCGCACAAGGCCTTCCGCTCGGTTGCGGCCGCGTTGCCCAAATCAACCCATAATCGCATCATAGGCGGCACGGATATTGACTCGCATGATGGAGACTTCGATGCCGAAAACCTTCCTGCCGCTGGCGCTTGCAGCCGCGCTCGCATTGCCCGCTGCCGCCATGGCGGCCGAGCCGGCAATGCCGCCGCACATTACCGTTTCTGGTGAAGGCGAGGCCACGGCGGCGCCCGACTTGGCGCTGATTTCGCTGTCGGTCGTGCGGGAGGCGAAAACCGCGCGCGAGGCCATGGACGCCGACAACGACGCCATGGCCTCGGTCATCGCGGCCATGAAGGCCTTCGGCATCGCCGAGCGCGACCTGCAAACGGCCGGCATCCAGATCAGCCCGCGCTACAATTACACCAACAAGCAGGACGGAAGCCAGAACGCCGAACTCGTCGCCTATCAAGTCACCAACACGCTGTCGGTGCGCCTGCGCGACGTCGACAAGGCCGGCGAGGTTCTCGACAAGGCCGTCACGCTCGGCGTCAACCAGGGCGGCAACGTCGCCTTCTCCAACGACAATCCCGCCGCCACGATCACCGAGGCGCGCAAGAAGGCCGTGGCCGATGCCGTCGCCAAGGCAAAGACGCTGGCCGAGGCCGCCGGCGTAAGCCTTGGCCGGGTGCTGGAAATCAACGACCAGAACATTCGGCCGATGCCTATGCCGATGCAGGCCAAGGCCTTCGACGGTGCCGGCGCCGCTCCCCTGCAAGCCGGCGAGAATTCCTACGCGGTGCAGGTCACGGTGACGTTCGAACTCAAATAGGAAACGGGCCGCCGCCAAAGGCGTTTCCAGCAAGTGCCTGAAAAGGCATTGCAGCAGGACATGCGGCGCAAGCGGAAACGAAAAACCCCGGAGGACGATCCCTCCGGGGTTTCTCTTGAGCGCCCGGCGCCCGAACGCGCCGGCACAGGTCAGCGGTAGATGATCGGGCAGCCGCGATCCCGGCCGAACACGACGACCACGCGGTCGCTGTATTTGCGGCCGGCCACCTTGATGGTGCTGCGGCCCATGTCGACGACGCGGGCGCGGCGCAGCCCCATCCGCTCGGCCTTGTCGAGCGCACGCTCGGGCGTGCAGCTGCGGCGCCAGTCGCGGTCGCGCCAATCGCGGTCCCGGCGCCAGTCGCGCACTTGCTCGCGGCCGCCGTCATAGACGCCGAAGCGCGGGCCGGAATGGCCGAAATTGAGGTAGACGCCATCGGCCTGGGCGACAGCCGGAACGGCAGCGAGCGCGCCGAGGCCGATGAGGGCCGAAAGCGCGGCGGTCTTGAGCGTGTTGAACATTGGTCTTCTCCTGTTGGCGTTTCGAGTTCGCCGAAGCGATGCCCGAAACGTATGGCGGCGCCCCTGAACGGTTGGGGAACCGGACGTTCACCTGCCGTTCAGCCGCCGGACAAACGCCGCTCAGGGCTCCTCGTCCAGCACATAGTCGAAATAATCTTCCGGTTCCGCCAGGTCGTTTTCGCTGGCGCGCACCCGCCCGCGCATGGACATGCCGGCCGCATGGACCGTCTCGGCGCTGCCGGACACCAGCCGATGCCACCAATAGAGGTCCCGCCCTTCGGCGACCAGCCGATAGGCGCAGGTCGACGGCAGCCAATGGATGGTGCGCACGTTCTGCGGCGTCAGGCCGACGCAATCCGATACACGCCGCAGACGGTTGTCGTAATCGCTGCAACGGCAGGTGCCGGCATCGAAAAGCCGGCACGCCACGCTGGTCCAGTAGATCTCGCCCGTGTCCTCGTCCTCGAGCTTCGACAGGCAGCATTTGCCGCAGCCGTCGCACAGCGATTCCCACTCTGCCGGGCTCATCTCCTCCAGCGATTTGGTTTTCCAGAACGGTTGGCTCATCAGGCGCATGTGCGCCCGCCGCACGGCGAAATCAAGCCGCACGCCGCCGCGATATCGCCATCAAATGGCCCTTCGCCCGCCGCGCGGGGTTGCCATCCATGCTCGCAACCGGAACCAAACGCGGCATTGAGCGGTTTGGGCGGCGAAGGGGCTTCATAAAAGGAGATTCCGCATGAAACGCCAACCACGGATTCTGACCGGCAGCGCGATCGCCCTGCTGATGGCATCCGCGCCGCTCGGCGCCATGCCCCTCAATATGCCGGCCAACGTCGCGGCGGACACGGCTGGACGCCTGCCGTTGGTCCGCGTGCAGGCCGATTGCCCCGAAGGCGAGACCTGCGCCCCGACCGTCGAAGAGGCACCCGAAGGCAAGCACAAAAAGCGTCGCGGCGAAGCGCAACAGGACAACGCCGCTCCCGCCGAGCAGGCCGCGCCTGCCGAATCCGAGCAGAAGCCGCGCAAGAAGCACCAGAGCGAGGAGCAGAACAACGCCGCTCCGGCTCAGGAGGCAGCGCCCGCCGAACAGGCCGCACCGGCCGAACCTGAGCCGAAGCCGCGCAAGAAGCACCAGAGCTGGGAACAGAACAATGCCGCTCCGGCGCAGGAGGCAGCGCCTGCCGAGCCTGAGCCGAAGCCGCGCAAGCACGAGAAGCAGAAACAGGCCGAGCAGCCGGCGCCTTCGGAGGCCGCACCTTCGGGTACAGAACAGCCGACCGATCAGGGAACCGAATCCGGCTCCAAGCAGGAAAAGCTGCGCAATTATCTGAAGAAGAAGCAGAACGGCGAGGCGGCGCCCGCCGAAAAGCAGCCGGAGCAGGCCAAGCCGGCGGAAGAATCCGCCCCGAAACCCGAGCCGAAACCGGCCCAGGGCGAATCCGCGCAGAAGCCAGCCGAGGCCGCGCAGCCGCCGGCCCAGAGCGAGCAGCCGCCAGAGCAGACCGGCGAGCCGAAATCGAAACAGGAAAAGCTGCGCGATTATTTGAAGAAGAAAAAGCAAGGCGGCGAGGCAACTCCGACAGAGGAGCAGCAGACCGGAAGGACGAAACCCGCAGAGGAAGGCCAGCAGCCCGGCGAGCAGGCGAAGTCTCAGGCCGAGCAGCCGGCGAACGGCCAGAAGCCTGCGGAAGCCACGCAGCAGCCGGCCCAGGGCGAACAGACCGAGGGCCAGGCAAAGCCGGCGGGCGAGCCGGTGCTTCCCACCAACACCCGCGAGCAGGCCATGCCGAAAGGCAAAGCCGAAGCCAGGCCGCTGCCCAAGGACGCCGCGCCGCTGCCCGACAGCGCCAAGGCCGCCGGCGCAGCCCAGCCGGCGCAGGGACAGACCGAGGGCGCCAACGGCAAACCGTCCGGCGAAGCGCCTCAGGCCGGCCGGCAGCAGAGCCAGCAACCGCCGGCCGGCGAGGCAACCGGCAAGGCCGAAGCGGTGCCGGCTTCGGATTCGGCCGCGCAGACCGACATCGGCAGGATCGGCAGAATCGAATCGGTCGAATCGGTGGAAGGCAAGCGCATCGACCGCAACCAGTGGCAAAAGCAGTGGGACAAGCGGCGTGAGGAGCAGCGCAGCCGCAACGACGCCCAGGTGGTCAAGGAAATCGACAACCGGATCATCGTCAAGGAAGGCGACACCATCTATGTCGACAACCGCGGCCGCAACGACCGGCTGGAACGCGGCGCCCGCGATTCCTATGTCGAGGAACTGCCGGACGATTTCAGCCGCTACACCATCGTCAAGGACGACGGCACGCGCGTCGTCACCATCCGCAATTCGTACGGCGATATCGTGCGCCGCTCGCGCATCATGCCGGACAACCGCGAGGTGGTGCTCTACTACGTGCCGGAATCCGACTATCGTGACCTGAGGAGCGGCTACTACGACGCAGGCGCCGACTTGCCGCCGCTGAGGCTCGACATTCCGGCCGACCAGTACATTCTCGACGCGCAATATGCCGAGCCGGACGACTACTACACCTATCTCGACGCGCCGCCCGTCGAGCCGGTGGAGCGCATCTACTCGATCGACGAAGTGGTGCATTCGGCCCGCATCCGCGACAAGGTGCGCCGCGTGGACCTCGATACGATCACCTTCGACACCGGCTCGGCCGAGATCGGCGAGGATCAGGTGAACCATCTTCAGGCGCTCGGCGACGCGATCAACAAGATCCTGAAGCAGAACCCCGCCGAGACCTTCCTTATCGAAGGCCATACGGATGCGGTGGGGTCGGACGAGTCCAACCTGGTGCTTTCGGACGAACGGGCGCAGTCGGTCGCCGAGGCGCTGACCACCGTCTTCAACATCCCGGCCGAGAACCTGACGACCCAGGGCTACGGCGAGCGCTACCTGAAGGTGAACACCGAAGGTGCGAATCGCGAGAACCGGCGCGTCGCCGTCCGCCGCATCACGCCGCTGGTGGCGCCGGTCGCTTCGGCGAAATAGGGCCAGTCCGGAAATACCGGGAACCGGTCCGCGCTTGCGAAAAACGAAGACCGGCCCGCGATTCGCCTCTATGCCTGTCAGGCATTGAATCGCGGGCCGGCCGTCTTAGATTCAAGGGGTGGGGTTCCCTGCCCCGTCCCGCTCCCCCAGCGGGACACGGCCCGGTCGGTCCCCCTCGCCGGCCGGGCCACTTTTTTGCTTCGATCAGAGCAGGCTGCCGACTTTTGTGTCGGTGCGCTGGAACACCTCGTCGGGAACGAAGAAATCGCCGGCGAGCGGCCCCTTGGCGCCCGGCGCATAGGCCGAGAAGTCGGTAACGCCCTCGGCCCGCAGCACTTCCTCGTCGATGTAGAAATTGCCGGTCGCCTCACGCGACGGCCGGTTGAAGATGGCATAGGCGGCGTCGGCCATGATGGCGGGTAAGCGGCTCATCGAGGCGACCGTCTCGCCGCCGAGCAGGTTGCGCACGGCCGACGTGTCGATCGCCGTCAGCGGCCACAGCGAGTTGACGGCGATGCCGGCTTTGGCGAACTCGGCGCTCATGCCCAGCGTGCACATCGACATGCCGAACTTCGCCATCGTGTAGGCGACGTGGTTCTTGAACCACTTGGCTTCCATGTCGAGCGGCGGCGCCAGGTTGAGGATATGCGGGTTTTTCGCCGATTTCAGATGCGGAATGCAGGTCTTGGAAACGAGGAAGGTGCCGCGCGTGTTGATGTGGTGCATCAGATCGTAGCGCTTCATGTCGGTTTCCAGCGTACCGGTAAGCTGGATGGCGGAAGCGTTGTTGACGCAGATGTCGATGCCGCCGAATTTTTCGACCGTAGCGGCAACGGCGGCGGCCACCTGTCCCTCCTCGCGGATGTCGCACAGCACCGGCAGCGCCTTGCCGCCGGCCTTTTCGATCTCCTCGGCTGCCGTATAGATCGTGCCCGGCAGCTTGGGATGCGGCTCGGCCGTCTTGGCGGCGATGGTGACGTTGGCGCCGTCCCGTGCGGCACGCAGGGCGATCGCCAGGCCGATGCCGCGCGATCCTCCCGAGATGAACAGCGTCTTGCCATTGAGCGACATGGAACCAGCTCCCTGAAAGTTGCCCCGCGATCCTACCTGCGCCGGCGGCGGGAGCAATGGCTTTCCGGGCTAACCCTGGGTCAGCCGCCGCGCCCTACACCAGCACCAGTCCCTGCCGCATGGCGGTAGCGATGGCGTCGGTGCGGTTGGCGGCTTCCAGTTTCACCAAAATGGCGGCGACATGGAATTTCGCCGTATGGACCGAAATGTCGAGCCGCCGAGCGATGACCTTGTTCGGCGCCCCCTCGGCCAGCAGCGCCAGAACCTGCGCCTCGCGCGGCGATAGATGGACGGCAGCGGGAACGGGATCTTCCACGAGGACGCGCCCATCGTCCGCATCGGCAAGAACCGCCTGCCTGTCATCTTCGCCCGACCTTATGCGATAGCCCGCCGCCGCCAGCCTGATCGCCGAGACGACCAGCGCAGGCGCCGCGTCCGGCGCGAGGACCGCTTCGGCCGAAACTTTGTCGTCCCCGCCTTCTTCGCCGGAAAGCAGCACCAGCGGCGTGCCCGGCGCAACGGCGGCAGCGCCAACCCGGTCGGCCACGAGGACGTCGGCGTGCTCGCCCTCGTCCAGTTCGTCGGGGTAGACCGCGACGAGATCGTCCATCTTAGCCAGCGATGCCGACAGGCGCCGCGCCGCGCCGACATCGGCCAGCGACACCAGCACCAGCAGCCTCTGCCCGATATCGTTGCGCGCCAGCATCGTCGTCAGCCCAGCGGCTTTTCGCCGACCATCAGCGGAACCTCGCGCGCTTCGCCGGCGCGCAGCACGGTGAGCGTGACGGCCGCGCCGGCGCTGTCGGGGCCGAGCTTGCGGATCAGTTCGCGCGGACCGCGCACCGCCTCGCCGTTCCAGCCGGTGACGATGTCGCCCAGCATGATCCCGGCCGCCTTGGCAGGTCCTTCGTCATCCAGGCTCATGACAATGGCGCCCGACACGGCCGTATCGCGGATCGGATGCAGGCCGGCGCCGAGATAGCCGCGCATGACGCCGCCTTTCTCCCGCAGCGTGGCCACCGCCCGCTCAATCGTCTCATAAGGAATGACAAGCGCGCGGCGCTGCGGACCGAACAGCAGCATGCCGACCAGCGCGCCCTTGGCATCCAGCACCGGACCGCCCTCGAAGCGGCCGCCGGCGAGGATCGCCAGATTGATGCGGCGGTCGATGACCCCGCCGCGCAGCGAGCGCCAGGAGGGCCCGACCTCGCCCACCGTGCCCAGCACGGCAAGCGGCGTCGGGCCGGACCGGCCGGCGGCAATCGCCATATGGCCCGACCGGACCGCTTCCGCTTTGGCCATGACGGGCAGATTCGTGGCAACGGCCGGCTTGAGCAACGCGACGCCGGTGGACGGATCGCGGCCGAGAAGCTCAGCCGCCACCGTCTCGCCAGACGGCAGCGTCAGATGCTGCACGGCATCGGGGTCGATCACCTCCTCGGCGGCGACGTAAAGGCCGTCGCCCCAGTGGAAGGCGGTGGCCGTGCGGCCACGCGGAGAAGGGACGCTGGCTGTCAAGGGCGCCACGGCTTCCGCGACGGCGGCAACCGCATCGGAAAATGCGCAGAGATCGAAATCGCTCATGTTTGTCTCCTCGGCTGTCGGCCGTATGGCCGGAACGGACCGGAGCGTCCGGCTGAACCGCGCTCCCTGCGCCGGATATGGCCGATAGCCGCAGCACTTCCCACTCGCCTGACGGCTAGGGATGGTCTGCACTGGCCATCCGGCGAGGTCGCCGCCGAACGCCGCGCCCCGCACATATAGGCATCGCCTTCGCCATCTTCACGGAGCCCGCATATGGCCCTGCCCCAGCCCGCAGACCGGCAGCACGATCAGGCGCTGCTCGACGCCTATTCCACCACGGTCGCCGATGCCGTCGACCGGATCGGCCCCGCCGTCTGCCGCATCGAGCAGGCGGCGGACGGCAAGAGGGTCGCTGGCCAGGGGTCCGGCTTCGTCATCGCGCCGGACGGGCTCGTCGTGACCAATCACCACGTCGTCGGCGATGCGCGCACCGTGAGGGTCGCGATGCCGGACGGTACGGCCGGCGAAGGCCGCGTGCTTGGCCGCGATCCCGACACCGACATCGCCCTGGTACGCGCCGACGGGCATTTCCCGCACATTGCGCCGCTGGGCGATTCGGGGCGCCTGCGGCGCGGCCAGATCGCCGTCGCCATCGGCAATCCGCTCGGCTTCGAATGGACCGTGACGGCCGGCGTCGTCTCGGCTCTCGGCCGCTCGATGCGCGCTGCAAACGGCCGGCTGATCGATGACGTGGTGCAGACGGACGCGGCCCTCAATCCCGGCAATTCGGGCGGACCGCTGGTGTCGTCGGCCGGCGAGGTGATCGGCGTCAACACCGCCGTCATCCGCGGCGCTCAGGGCATTGCCTTCGCCATCGCCGCCAATACGGCGAGTTTCGTCATTTCCGAGATCATCCGCTTTGGCCGCGTGCGGCGCGCCTTCATCGGCGTGTCGGCCGACACCGTCGTCCTGCCCCGGCGCGCGGCGCTGACGGCGCAGGTGGCGAGCGGCACGGCCGTGCGGCTGCGCTCCATCGAGCCGGCAAGCCCGGCCGCCAAAGCCGGACTGAAGGAGGGCGACATCGTCGTCGCCATAGACGGCCGCGCGGTCGCCGGGGTTGACGATCTCGTGCGGCTGCTGGACGGCGAGCGGATCGGCCGGGAAACGGCCTGCACGGTGGTGCGGCGTTCAGGCGTCGTCCAGATCGCGTTGACGCCAGCCGCTCGTCCCTGACGGTCAGGGCGCGACCGCCTCCGGGGCGTATTGCGCCAGGAATTCGGCGCTCGGCGGGATCGGCTTGATGACGTCGATCGGCACGCCGTTCGGATCGCGGGTGATGAAATGGCGCTGCCCGAACGGTTCGTCGCGCAGCCGGTCAGCTGAAAATCCGCTCGCCCTGCTCGTCGATAAGCTGGATGCCCTTCTTGATGGCGATGTCGGCCGCATCGTCCAGCCCGGCAAAGCGGTCGGCGCGAATGAAGCGGTGCTCCTTCGTCTCGCCGTCGATCACCTTGGAGACGATGCCGCATGTCTGGTATTGGCCCTCCGCCTTATAGGGCGTGGCGACGACGACGAAGCCCTTGTGCTCGACCTGCCTGACCGGCTTGGCCGCTGTTTCGATGCTCTCGGCCGGGCCGCCGCCGAAAAGACGCTTGAAGAAAGACATCCGGTTCTCCTTGCGCCGCACCATGGCCCGTCCTGCCCCGCCGACGCAACAGCTTTGTGCGACAAGCACGCTCGCGGGATCGATATCCAGGCCGGCCCCGGCTGTATGCCCGGCGGATAATAGGCAAACGAGGCATGTCCGCCATGCGGCCGCCGGCTCGAAAGCGGCGGCATGGCGGAATGCCGGTCTATCGACCGGTCAGGCGCGCGACAGCGCTTCCAGCGCCTCGGCGGCGTTCTCCAGAATGGCGATTGCCTCGTCCTGCTTCTCGGCCGGCGCCCCCGCGACATCGGCAAGCGCCGCCTTCAGCCGCCGGCGCAACGCGTGGAAGCGCGGATCGCGGCCGGGATGACGGCCGCGCCGCTCGCTGGCCTCGTCGTCCCAGCCGAACCATTCGCGCGCCTTGGCCATCTTGTGGCCGAAACGTTCGATCTGCTCCAGCACGCCCTCCACCATCGCGCGGTTCTGTTCAAGGTGGGCCTGGCCTTCCTCGGTGATGGAATAGACCTTCTTGCTGCCTTCCGTGGCCGAGACGGCGTAGCCTGCCTCCTCCAGAAAGGTCAGCGTCGGATAGACCACGCCGGGGCTCGGGCTGTAGACGCCGCTCGAAATGTCTTCCAGCGCCTTGATGATGTCGTAGCCGTGCCGCGGCGTCTGCGACAGCAGCATCAGCGCGATCAGTTTCAGGTCGCCGTCGGCCAGCATACGGCCGGCCCGCAGCATGTCGCCGGGGCCGCCCCGACCGCCGCCATGGCCCCGATGGCCTCCGCCTTGGCCGCCGAACGGCCCGAAGCCGCCACGCCCGCCGAACCGGCCCGCCATATGCATGAAATGCGGCTCACCACCAAGTTTGTTCCTGTGTCCGAACATGAAAATCTCCTTCGATATGTCTTACGATACATCGAAGATAGGAGGATTGGTTTCCTGATTCAAGATATATCTTACGATGTATCGGGAATGAATGCGCTCAGTGCCTTTATCGCGGCTCACAAGGACCGCACCGTCCGGGAATTTTGGAACGTCTGGTAGGGATTCGGCCTGGCCACCGCATCCCGGCCACGGTTCATGCGAGATGCAGCACGATCTCGCGCCGATGCGGGCGGCTGTGGTGCTCGAACAGGTAGAGCCCCTGCCATGTGCCGAGCATCGGCCGGCCGGCCGCCACCGGCACGGACAACGAGACGGCCGTCAGCGCCGCCTTGAAATGGGCCGGCATGTCGTCCGCGCCCTCGTCGCGATGGACGAGCCCGTTCGTCGCGAGGGTGAAAACGGTCTGGATGCCGGCCAGTTGCCCGGCTCCTACTGCTGCTGGACCGCCAGGCGCGCGCCGAGCGCCACGAAGGCGGCGGCGAACGTGCGCCGCATCCACCGCATCACGCGAGGGCTGCCGATCACCCGGTCGCGCATGGCGGCCGCCGCAAGCCCGTAGATCGAAAAGATGACGAAGGTCACGAGCATGAAGATGCCGGACAGTTCCAGCATGCGCGCCACCACATGCGGCTCGTTCGCAGCGATGAACTGCGGCAGGAAGGCGACGAAGAAGATCGACAGCTTCGGATTGAGCAGGTTGATGAGGATGCCGTCACTGATGACCTGCAACGTGCTGCGGACGTCGGGGTTTTCCTCGACCTTCAGCGCGCCGTGCTCGCGCAGCGTGCCCCAGGCCATGTAGAGCAGGTAGGCGACGCCCGCATATTTGACGATCTCGAAGGCCAGCGCGCTGGTATGCAGCAGCGCGGCAAGGCCGGTCAGCGCCGCAACCAGGTGTGGCACGATGCCGAGCGTCGCGGCAAAGGCGGCCAGCACACCGGCCCGGCCGCCGCGCGACAGGCCGGCACCTATGGTGAACAGCGCTCCCGTGCCGGGCGAGGCCACGATGATGAACGTGGTGATGAAGAACTCGATCGACATCGCCGAACCTCCGGGAGCAACGATCATAGCCATCCCGGCGCCGCCGTAAAGCGATCGGTCCAATCCGGAAAAACGGTTGTCCTCGGACAAGTCACAGGCAACAGTGCGGCACGATGCGCGTTATCGGCACAACCGTCCCGCCGTTACGAGGGTTCATGCGGACATATGCCTGGCCAAAGCTCCGCCCCGTTGCGATAAGCATCGCGCTTGGCGCGGCGCTGACGCTTGCCGCGCCAGCCGCCTGGGGAGCCGAGGCGCAAGGATCGGCGGGCTCCAGCGAAGGCCTGTTCATTGCCCAGATCGTGCTGCTGCTCGTCGTCGGCCGCGGCTTCGGCGAATTGCTGGAACGGCTCGGCCAGCCCGCGGTGATGGGCCAACTCATCGGCGGCATCCTGCTCGGCCCCTCGCTCTTCGGCTGGCTGTGGCCGTCGGCGCATGAATTCATCTTCCCCGGCGATCCGGCGCAGGAAAGCATGACGGCCGCCGTCTCGCAGCTCGGCATCCTCATGCTGCTGCTTTTGACCGGCATGGAGACGGATCTGCGTCTGGTACGGCGCGTCGGCGCCGCCTGCGTCTCCATTTCGACGACCGGCGTCATCGTACCCTTCGCCTGTGGCTTCGCGCTGGCACAGGTGCTGCCCGATTCGCTGCTGCCGCAGCCCGACCAGCGGTTGGTGGCCGGCCTGTTCCTCGGCACCGCCCTGTCGATCTCGTCGGTCAAGATCGTCGCCATCATCGTGCGCGAGATGAATTTCATGCGCCGCGATCTCGGCCAGGTCATCGTCGCTTCCGCCATCATCGAGGACACGATCGGCTGGGTCGTCATCGCCATGACCTTCGGCCTTGCCACCAGCGGCACGCTCGACCCGCTGTCGCTGCTGGGCACCGTCGGCGGCACGGCGCTGTTCATGGCCTTCAGCCTCACCTTCGGGCGCCGCATCGTCTTCGTCCTGATCCGCTGGGCGAACGACAACCTGCGCTCCGAATATGCGGTCATCACCGTCATCCTTGTCATCATGGGCGCCATGGCGCTGATCACCGACGCGATCGGCGTGCACACCGTGCTCGGCGCCTTTGTCGCCGGCATCCTCGTCGGCGAGTCGCCGATCCTGTCGGATCGCATCGAAATCCAATTGCGCGGCATCATCACGGCCCTCTTCATGCCCGTCTTCTTCGGCATGGCCGGACTGGAAGCGGACCTGACGGTGCTGGCCGATCCGACGCTCGCCCTGCTGACGGCTGTCCTCGTCGTCGTCGCCAGCGTCGGCAAATTCAGCGGCGCCTTCGCCGGCAGCCGCATGGCGCGGCTTTCGTGGAAGGAGGCCTTCGCCGTCGGCAGCGCCATGAACGCGCGCGGCTCCACCGAGGTCATCGTCGCCACCATCGGCCTGTCGATGAACATCCTGTCGCAGAACCTCTTCACCATGGTCGTCACCATGGCGGTGATCACCACGCTCCTGATGCCGCCCATGCTGCGCTGGGCGCTCAGCCGAATTCCCCTGCATCCGGGCGAAAAGGAACGCCTGGAACGCGAGGCGCTCGACGAGCGCGGCTTCGTCGCCGGCTTGCAGCGTCTGCTTTTGGTCGCCGACGACAGCGCCATCGGCCGCTTCACGGCCCGCCTGGCCGGCCTTGTCGGCGGCGCCAAGGGAATGCCGACGACCGTACTGCCCCTGACCGACGCCCGCACCGATCCGAAGAGCGTCGCAGACAACCACCTGGAGGCGCTGAAACAGGGCGCCGGCATCAGCGCAAGCGTCGCCAGGGAGCGCGGCAGGCTTCCCGTCGACAAGATGCAGATCACCGCGCGCGCGGACCGCCAGGCAAGCGGCGAAACGATCGCCGAAGAGGCCCGCAAGGGCTATGACTTGATGCTCGTCGGCATCGACAGGGCGCTGACGCCGAAGGGCGCCTATTCCCGCAAGCTCAACGATCTGACGGGCGGGTTCGACGGCCCGCTCTGCCTCGTCTTCCAGGGCAAGGGAAAGAGCCCGAAAGTGCCTGTCCTCGATGAGAACGCGACCATTCTGGTTCCGGTCAACGGCACCGAGGTCGCACGGCGCGCCGCCGACTTGGCGCTTGCCATCGCCCGCCCGACCGGCGCCAGCGTGCGTGCCCTCTATGTTTCGTCGACGGCCAAGGGCGCCAGGACATCGCTGTCCCACCGCCATGAGGAGGCGACGCTGAAGGACATATCCGACCTTGGCGAACGCTACGGCGTGCCGGTACGCACCGACCTTCGCACCCATCGTGCCGCCGCCGAGACGATCTGCCGCGAAGCCGCCAAGGGCGCCGCGCTGGTGGTGATGGGCGTGGCGCAACGCTCCGGCAGGGAGCTTCTGCTCGGCGACACGGCGGCGGGCGTCGCCGCGCGCTGCGAGGTGCCGCTGGTGCTGGTCGCCGCCGAGCGCGCCCGGCGCGACGAGACCGAAGCGGAAGCGCAGCGCACCGGCAAGGCCGACGCCCGCGACCCGCGCATCGATCCGGCCAACAACAAGCCCGACTAAAGCATGATGCCGAAAAGTTGCAGACTTTTCGGCATCATGCTTCAAAAACAAAAGGTTAGAGCGGAATACCGATTCAGGGAAACGGCATTTCGCTCTAACGGGCCGCAAAGCCGTCTGCCCCGACCGGGACGCCCCTACGCCTTTGCTTGCCGCAACGCGCCGGGCGACGCTCCGTAGACGGTGCGAAAGCGCCTGTCGAAATGCGACCGCGACACATAGCCGGCGGCACCGGCGGCATCGCCGACGGTACCCGCGCCCGCCGACAGCATCTCATGCGCAAGCCGCATGCGGGCGGCGGCGAGGACCTGCCGGAGCGACGTGCCCTCCCCGGCCAGGCGACGGCGCAAGGTGGAGGCGCCGATGCCGAGCGTCCGGCCAAGCTGCTCGGCGGTCCAGCGCCGGGCCGGTTCCCCGATCACCAGCCAGCCGACCCGATCGGCCAGCGAGACGCCGTAAAGGCAGGCGGCGGCCGGCACGTCGCGCAGCAGAAGCAGCACTTCGGCCAGCCTGTGCTCGGCCAGCGCCGTGGCGTGATCCGAGGCGGAGAGCTCCATGGCGGCATGGCCGAGGGCTTCGACCAGATCCGCCGTCAGCGGCACGCGCAGGTCGATCCCTTGCGCCGGCAGCCGGCCGCGGACTTTCAGCCGGCGGATCGCCTCGGGGACCGAATGCACTTCGAGAAGCAGCGATTCATAGATGCCGGTTTCCTCGGAAGGCACGTTGACGGCATCGACCTCGACCTCCGCCGGAAAGACGAAGACGTCGCCGGCGGCGAAGCGCTGCCCGGCGTCGCCGCGCCAGAATTCCTTCGTCCCGGACAGGACGATGCCGATCACCGGCCTGGGATTGGAAACGCGCGCCAGCCTTTCGGCGGCGAAGCAGCAGTAACTGAACAGTTGCGGCCCATGCGGCCGCACATGGGCGGCTTCGGCGCTCTCCTTGCGTGCGCTCGCAAAGGGGCGCAGCACCTCGAGCAAACGCATGGACAGGCCGTTCGATGTGTCGTTTCGCATGGCAGCCGATTACACCGTCGTCGCGGCCCACGCAACAGAATGAGCGTTTCAGGCACATTTTGCGGAAAGTCTCGGCACATGCCGGTCTGCCGAACGACTAGACCGTCGCCAGGCCGAAAACGGCCGTCCAAGCAGGAGACGATCCATGACTTTCAAGACTATCCTGGCGGCAGCCGCCTTGTCGTTCGCGACTGCCCCGGCGTTCGCCGCCGATGTCGAATTGTGGCGGCTGGATTGCGGCAAGGTCGTCGTCAACGACCTTTCGCTGTTTTCCGATACGTTCGCCTATGGCGGGCAGAAAAGGACGCTGACCGACAGTTGCTACCTGATCCGCCACGGCACCGACTACATGCTGTGGGACACCGGCCTGTCGAAGACCCTGCTCCATGCCGGCACGCCGGCCGATGCCCCGATGGCCCCGACGCTGGAGCGCACCGTCACCGACCAGTTGCAGGAGATCGGCGTCGCTCCCGACAGGATCGCGACCATCGGCATCAGCCACTATCACTTCGACCATACCGGCCAGGCCGCCGATTTCCCGAAGGCGCGCCTGCTGATCGGCAAGGCCGATTTCGAGGCGCTGAAATCCGCGCCGGCGCCCTTCGGCGCCGAGCCCGCCCTGCTTGAGCCGTGGCTGAACGGCAAGGCTCCGGTCGAGGAAGTGAGCGGCGACAAGGATGTTTTCGGCGACGGTTCGGTGATCATGCTGTCGGCCCCCGGCCACACGCCCGGCAGCCATGCCCTGCTGGTGCGGCTGGCCGAAAAAGGCCCGGTCCTGCTCAGCGGCGACACCGTCCATTTCGAGCAGCAGTTCGCCAACCACGGCGTGCCGCCCTTCAATACGGATCGCGCCGAGACGCTGGCTTCGATGGAACGGTTGCAAGGGATCGCCGCGACGCTGAAGGCGACGCTGGTCATCCAGCACGACGCCGACGACATCGCCAAGCTGCCGGCCTTCCCGGCCAGCGCGAGATAGCGGCGGGCCGACAAGGCGCCAAAACGAAACCCGGCCAATCGCTTGGCCGGGTTTCCCGATTCAACTCGTCAGGAACTGGAGGCTCAGCTGTCCAGGAACGACCGCAGCTTGCGGCTGCGGCTCGGGTGCTTGAGCTTGCGCAGCGCCTTCGCCTCGATCTGCCGGATACGCTCGCGCGTCACTGAGAACTGCTGGCCGACCTCTTCCAGCGTGTGGTCGGTGTTCATGCCGATGCCGAAGCGCATGCGCAGCACGCGCTCCTCGCGCGGGGTGAGCGAAGCAAGCACGCGCGTCGTCGTCTCGCGCAGGTTCGCCTGGATCGCCGCATCGATCGGCAGGATCGCGCCCTTGTCCTCGATGAAATCGCCGAGATGCGAATCCTCCTCGTCACCCACCGGGGTTTCGAGCGAGATCGGCTCCTTGGCAATCTTCAGCACCTTGCGCACTTTTTCCAGCGGCATGGCGAGCTTTTCCGCCAGTTCCTCCGGCGTCGGCTCGCGGCCGATCTCGTGCAGCATCTGGCGCGAGGTTCGCACGATCTTGTTGATCGTCTCGATCATGTGCACCGGAATGCGGATGGTCCGAGCCTGGTCGGCGATCGAGCGGGTGATCGCCTGCCGGATCCACCATGTCGCGTAGGTGGAGAACTTGTAGCCGCGGCGGTACTCGAATTTGTCCACCGCCTTCATCAGCCCGATGTTGCCTTCCTGGATCAGATCGAGGAACTGCAAGCCGCGGTTGGTGTATTTCTTGGCGATGGAGATGACGAGGCGAAGGTTGGCTTCCACCATCTCCTTCTTGGCGATGGCCGCCTCGCGCTCGCCCTTCTGCACCTGGTTGACGATCTTGCGGAACTCCAGGATCGAGATCGCCGTCTCGGTAGCGAGGTTCTGGATCTCGGCGCGCAGGTCGCGGATCGTGTCCTTCTCGTTCTTGGTGAACTCCTTCCAGCCGCGCGAGGTCAGGTTGGAAATCGAGCGCATCCAGTTCGGGTCGAGTTCGGAGCCCTGATATTCCCTTAGGAACTCGTCGCGGCGCACGCCGTAGCTTTCGGCCAGGCGCAACAGCTTGCCCTCGTTCTGCACCAGCCGCTTGTTGATGTCGTAAAGCTGCTCCACCAGCGCCTCGATGCGCGCCTGGTTGAGCGACAGGCTCTTCACCGCCTTGATGAGCTGGTCTTTCAGTTCCTTCAGCCGGCGATCCTGGCTGGGCGACAGCGTGCCGGCGGCGGCGAGACGGTTCTCGACCTGCTGGTCCTGCAACTTGCGCAGCTTCTTGTAGGTGTCGGCGATGACGTCCAGCGTCTCCATCACCTGCGGGCGAAGCTCGGCCTCCATCGCCGCCAGCGACAGGTTCGCCTCGTCCTCGTCCTCTTCGTCGTCCTCGACGCGGCTCTCGCCGCCGACATTGGTGATGTCGTCTTCCTCTTCGCCGCGGGCCCGGCGGGCCCCGCGCGGCTCGTCCGGCTTCGGCTTGGCGTCTTCCTCGACGCGCTCGACCACCGGCGCCTGCTTGGCCTCGGGGCCGGCATAGGTGGCTTCGAGGTCGATGATCTCGCGCAGCAGGATCTTGGCTTCGTTGAGTTCGTCGCGCCAGATGATGATGGCCTGGAAGGTCAGCGGCGATTCGCACAGGCCCGCGATCATCGTTTCGCGGCCGGCCTCGATGCGCTTGGCGATGGCGATCTCGCCCTCGCGCGACAGAAGCTCGACCGAGCCCATCTCGCGCAGATACATGCGCACCGGGTCGTCGGTGCGATCGGTCGGCTCCTTCTTCGGCGCCGCCGTCACCGCCGTGCCGGTCTGCTCGGCGAGTTCGTTCGCCTCTTCTTCGGCGTCGGCGTTGGCGTCGCCGCCCTCGGCCTCTTCACTGTGCTCGTCGTCCTCGACGACGTTGATGCCCATGTCGGAGAGCATGGCCATGGTGTCCTCGATCTGCTCGGAGGTCACTTCCTCCGAAGGCAGCACCGAGTTCAGTTCGTCCATGGTGACATAGCCGCGCTTCTTGGCGGCCTTGATCATCTTCTTGACGGCATCGTCGGAAAGGTCCAGCAGGGGGCCGTCGCTCGTGCCCTCGCGCTCGTTCTCGACCTCTTCCTTTTCCTTCGTCGCCATTCTTTGTCTTCTCCAGGCGGCCCAGCCCGGCCGCGTCTCTGTCAGATCAGGCAAATCAGATGCGTGCGCCTCGGGGGCGCGCTCCAACAAGCCAATACATGCGTCTCTGTTAAGTCCAGATTAACCCTGATATCTGTGGCGGGTGTCCCTTCCCGTCCAGTCCTCGGGCTCTACATCGCTCTTTTCCCGTCGATGCCGGACACGGGGGTTAACGTTTCGAATCGTCCTGATTCCGTCATTCCGCCTGAAGGTCAAGCGCCTGTGACATGATTCGCTCTAAAAAAGCGAATCAAATGGCCGCGCGCCTTGTTACGGACCTTAGCCCCGGCCGGTGCGCCCGGAAGACACACCAAAGCCTTCGATCAGCGCTTCGGTGGCCTGAACGTCGCGGAACTGGGCCTGGATCTCGACCAGATGACGGTAGTTCTCATCGGTAGGATCGGTGGCCAAGGCAGCCTCCGCCTGCTTCAGCTCCTTATGTAAGGTGCGGGCGGCGCGGTGCAAGTGCAGCGCCTGGGTGAAGGCGTCGCGCGCATCCTCGATGGCCGCGGCCTCCAGCGCCGGCCACTGGCGCGTGCGCCGCACCAGCGCCACGGCTCGCTCCCACGCCTCGCGGCAGCCGGCCCTGTCGACCGCCTCTACGACCGCGTTGCGATCCGTCGCCAGATCGTGCGCCAGCGCGTCCAGCAGCGCCGCGTGCAGCTTCCGCAGGTCGCTATTGGCAAGGTCGAGGAACTCGACATGCTCGAAATTCTCGTCGATCAGGATCGGGTGGTTGATGAGAGCCACCACGATGGTCGCCTCACGCACCGGCATCGCCTCGCCCGCCCGCCTGACAAGCGCCGAGCGGCCGAGGCTTTCGGTGATGGCGCCGCGCGCCGCGGCGGCGGTCCCGCCGCGTGGCCACTGCCCGCCCTGTCCCTGCCGCCAGCCGCCCTGCCCGCGCCCCCGGCCGCCGCTGCGCTGTGCACCGAAGAAGGAATGCACCCGGTCGCGCATCTCCTGTTGATAGTGGAAGCGCACGCTTTCGTCCCGGATGCCGCCGGTCAGTTCGCGCAATCTCTTTTCCAGCTCGGCCCGCCGCTCGGGCGTATCGAACACGCCGCCCGCCGTCTCGCGCGTCCAAAGGAGATCGGCCAGCGGCCGCGCTTCGGACAATACGGCCCGAAAGGCGTCCGGTCCGTCGGCCTTGACCAGATCGTCCGGGTCCTTGCCCTCGGGCAGAAGCGCGAAGCGCGCGGTCCGGCCGGGCTGGACCGAAGGCAGGATCAGGTCCGCCGCCCGCCATGCCGCCTTGAGGCCGGCCTGGTCGCCGTCGAAACACAACACCGGCTCGCCGGCCATGCGCCACAGGAGTTCCATCTGGTTTTCGGTGAGCGCGGTGCCGAGCGGCGCCACGACGTTTTCGAAACCGGCCTGCGCCAGCGCGATGACGTCCATGTAGCCTTCGACGGCGATGACCGTTCCTTCCTTGCCCAAGGCCTTGCGGGCGCGGGCAAAATTGTAGAGCACGCTGCCCTTGTGGAAGAGCTCGGTTTCGGGCGAATTGAGATACTTCGCCGCCACGTCCGGCGACATTGCGCGGCCGCCGAAAGCGATGATCTTCCCGCGCGAATCCGGGATCGGGAACATGATGCGGTCGCGGAACCGGTCGTAGGAAACAGGGACGTCCTCGAAGACGGTCAGCCCGCAGGCTTCCATCTGCGCCTTCTCGACCCCCTTGGCCGCCAGATGCTCCTTCAGCGCGTTGCGGCTGTCGGGCGCATAACCCAGCCGGAACGCCTGCTGCGTAGCCGGCGTCAGGCCACGGTCGCGCAGATAGGCGCGCGCGCGGGCACCCTCTGCCCCGTGCAGCCGTTCCTGGAAAAAGGCGGTCGCCATTTCCATGACGTCGGTCAGGCTGGCGCGCTCGCGCTCGCGTTTCTCCTCCGCCACGTCGCGTGCCGGCATCGGCACGCCGGCCATGTCGGCGATCCGCTCGACGGCTTCAGGAAAACTCAACCCGTCCAACTCGGTGAGAAAGCGGAAATGGTCGCCCGAAACGCTGCAACCGAAGCAATGATAACGGCCCTTGCGGTCCTCGCAGTGGAAAGACGGGCTTTTCTCGCCGTGGAAGGGGCAACAGGCCCACCAGTCCCCCTTGGAAGCGTTGGTCTTCCTGCGGTCCCACGAGACGCGCGTGCCGATAACCGCGGAAATCGGCACGCGGTCACGGATTTCATCGAGGAAGGCGGGCGGAAAACGCATCGGCAAGGCTCGTTTCGCCTCCATATAACCACGCACCGGTGCGGAGACGACTCCTATTGCGGCGCATACCCGGTTTTCGCGGCGCAACGAAAAAAGGCGGCCCTTGCGAGCCGCCTTCTGCAATCGGATACGACGATGCCGGTCAGTGCGCCGCGACGATGCCGGCGATGACGCCCGAAAGCACCGAGACGAGCATGTAATCGTTACCGACGCGCACCCACTGCTGGCCGGGGCCGGGACGGCGCAGATGACGGCGCTGCCAGTCGTTGACCCGCTCATGCTTACGCCAGTCGCGATACTTGTCGCCGCGCTTCCAGTGGTCGCGCTTCACCACCTTCTTCTTCACGATCACGCGCTTCTCGGTGCGGCGGTGATCCGGCTTGCGCCAATCCACATGGACGGTGCTCGCCTGCGGCGCTGCAGGCTGACCGAGCGGCGCGGCCTGGCCGGACAAGGCCGAGGCGGCCAGCATGGAAACGGCGAGAGCCGAAAGGGCAAGACGTTTCATGGGGAATACTCCTTGGTTGTCGATGGCGGGAGGAGTAACGGCACGCCGATGAATGGAAACTGAACGGCAACATAAACTTTCTGTAATGATTTCCTTCGCTTAAAAAAACTTCCTAAACAAGCGAGAGCTAATACGGACGAGGCGGCGAGCACGAAGGGCCGGCTTGCACGTCCGCTGCGCGCGTCGCTCGCCGGGCGGAATCGACAATGCCCCTCGCCGATGTGGCCGTTCTCCGGCAACGGCAGATAGGTGAAACTCAGCGCAAGCAGCACGCAGGTCGGCCGCGCATCGCCCCCCACAGCGTCGAACACATGTCGCTGTCCCGATTGCGTGCCAGCCATCCGACGTCACGGCACACGACTTAACAGCGCCCGCTTACATCGGCAGCATGGCCTGGCTGCTGGAATGGCAGCCCATCTGGTCCCGTCTGGGAATGACGCAAAAAGAGCATAAATTATACAATTATTACCGTAGCTTATGCTTCGGAAACGGCGCTTGCGCGCCAACTGGAAAAGCGCTAATGGCTGCGCTCCGCTGGCCGAAAGCCATTAACCGGCTAAGATGAACGACGAAGGACAGGACGTGATTCGCAACCGCATATCCATGATCGGGACCGTGGCGCTGCCGAAGCGCGGCCGCTGCGCCATGCCGTCATGAGCGGATCGGTCGTTCTTCTCCATCTGGCAGGCGCGGTGGCGCTGATGCTGTTCGCCACGCGCATGGTCAAGACCGGCGTGGAACGCGCCTATGGCGACGTGCTGCGTCATCGCCTGCGCGCCACCATGCGCAATCCGGTCATGGCGGTGCTGGCCGGCACCGGGCTCGCCATCGCCTTCCAGAGTTCCACCGCCGTCACGCTGCTGGTCGGCTCCTTCGCCGGCGCCGGGATCGTCTCGGGTGCCGCCGGGCAGCTTGCCGTGCGCGGCGCCGAGATTGGCTCGGCCATCGTCACCAAGCTGCTCACCTTCGACCTGACGCTTCTGGTACCGCTCTGCCTGATTTCCGGCACCTTCATGTTCATGGCCACCGAGCGGCGCGACTGGCGCCAGGTCGGCCGCATCCTCGTCGGCATCGGCCTGCTGATCCTGTCGCTGGAGATGATCGGCCAGGCCTCTGAGCCGCTGCGCGACAGCGAACTGATGCCGGTCATCATCAACTATTTCTCCGGCGACCCGATCACCGCCTATCTTTTGGCCGCGCTCATCACCTGGCTGTTCCAGTCGTCGATCGCCGCCGTACTTTTGATGGCGACGCTGGCCGGGCGCGGCCTCATCACGCCCGAACTCGGCGTCATTCTGGTGCTCGGCGTCAATCTCGGGTCCTCGGTCATCGCGCCGATGCTGACGCGCGGCGCCGAGCCCGGCGTGCGCGTCGTGCCGGTCGGCAACCTTTTGATGCGCGGGCTGGGCTCGCTGGTGATGCTGGTGCTGATGATGATCGTCAAGCCGACCGTCGGCTTCCTCGGCGCCACCGCCTCCGACCAGATCGTCAACGCCCATATCCTGTTCAACGTCATCATCCTGATCGCCGGCCTGCCGCTGGCAGGTCTCGTCTATCGCGCCTCGGAGAAGATCGTCGCACTCGGCACGAAGCCCGAGCCGGCCGATGCGTTCGAGGTCACGGAGCTTTCGGCGCTGGACGAAAAAGCCCTCGGCACGCCCTCGCAGGCGCTTGCCAACGCCACGCGCGAAGTCGTGCGCGTGTGCGAGACGGTCGAGATCATGCTGAAGCGCATCATCGAGCTTTACGAGGATGCCGACGCCGACAAGATCCGCGCGCTCGCCGCCCTCGACGACCGCGTCGACGCCCGGCACGCGGCGATCAAGATCTATCTCGCCAAGCTCACCCGCAATTCGCTGAGCGAAGACGAGGCGTTGCGCTGTCAGGAACTGATCGGCGCCTGCGTCAAGCTGGAGCAGGTCGGCGACATCATCGTGCGCAACATGCTGGTCCATGTGCGCAAGAAGTTCGAGCTCGGGCTGGAATTCACGCCCGAGGGCTGGCACGACCTGACCGCCTTCCACGCCGCCGTGTTGGCCAATGCCCGCATGGCCTTCAACGTGCTGGTTTCGCGCGACCCCGAAACCGCGCGTCAGCTCGTGCTGGAAAAGGACAGCCTGCGCGACAAGGAAAAGGAGGCCAGCCAGAGCCACTTCCTGCGCCTGCGCGACGGCACGCCGAAGTCGATCGAGACGAGTTCCATCCACCTCGACACGATCCGCGACTTGAAGCAGATCAACTCGCTGCTGACCTCGATGGCCTATCCCGTCCTGGAAGAGCGCGGCCTGCTGCGCGGCTCCCGCTTGCAAGCAAGCTGATTCGGGGGCGACGCCCGGTCATCCGGAATTTCCGGCACCGGCTTCGGCACATCGTGTCCGAGGTATAGATTCCTGACGCTCTGCGCTCCCTGCGGTGGAAAACCAAGGCCGCCCGGCCCACACGCCTCCCCAACGCTTCCTGCAACCACCCATCCCGCTGCCCCCATCGAAAATTTCTGAATTGCGGCACGGGCGCGATCATGGTCTGTGAGCGCCGCTCAACTGGTCCCGGCCACCTCTCATGCCCTTGCCGCTTCTCGCCCTGTTCCTCGCCGCCTTCGCCTTCGGCACGACGGAGTTCGTCATCGCCGGCGTATTGCCTGAAGTGGCGGACGGCCTCGGCGTGTCCATTCCCACCGCCGGCACTCTCGTTTCCGGCTATGCGCTGGGCATCGCCGTCGGCGGCCCGCTGTTGACGCTTGCCACGCCGAACGTGCCGCGCAAGACGCTGCTGCTGGTGCTGACGGCGATCTTCACCGCCGGCCAGGTCGCCTGCGCTCTGGCGCCGGACTTTTTCTCGATGCTCGCCCTGCGCGTCGCCGTCGCCGTCGCGCACGGAACCTATTTCGGCGTCGCCATGGTGGTGGCGACGGGGCTGGTGCGGGAGGACAAACGCGGCATGGCGGTTGCGCTGGTGCTCGCCGGCCTTACCGTATCCGGCATCGTCGGCGTGCCGGCCGGCACCGCCATCGGCAATCTCTGGGGCTGGCGGGCGACCTTTTGGACGATGACGGCGCTCGGCCTCATCGCCGCTGCCGCCATCGCATTGTTGATCCCGGCGACAAAAACTGCGACGGCGGCCCCTGCCGGCCTCCGGCGCGAGATCGGCGTGCTCGGCCGCCAGCAGGTGTGGACATCGCTCGTGGTCATGCTGATGCTGATGCTCGGCCAGTTCGTGCCCTACACCTACATCACCCCGCTGTTGCAGGAAGTCACCGGCCTGGACGCCGGGCTGGTGCCCTGGGTGCTGCTGGCCGCCGGCGTCGGCTCGACCGCCGGAGTCTTCGCCGGCGGCAAGCTCGCCGGCCGGCATTTGATGCCCGCGCTGATCGCCATGCTGGCCTTGCAGGGGCTGGTGCTGGCGGCGATGTTCGCCGCCGGCCCCTACCCTGTACCGATGGTGCTGGTCATCATGGTGTGGGGAGCCATCAATTTTTCGATCGGCACGGCGGTGCAGACCCGCATCCTGAGCTGGACGGCGGATGCGCCGAACCTCGCTTCCTCGCTCATCCCCTCCGGCTTCAATGTCGGCATCGCCCTTGCCGCCTTCGTCGGCGCGACCATGCTGAATGCCGGGCTTTCCTACCGCAGCCTGCCCTTGATCGGCGTTGCGGCCATGGTCGTCGCAACGGCAACGGCCATGGCCTCCTACCTGCACGAGCGGCGCAACGGCCAGCGGCCGCCGGCCCTTGCCGCTTAGGCCGCGGCCGTCCGCACGCTTATGCCGGAACCGGTTCCGATGCCGCGACGGCCGCATCGACCGACGTCGCTTTCATCCACGCCTCGGTGCTGCGGATGGCGTCGAAATAGCGGTTGATGTTGGCGAAGGGCGTCCAGTCGAACGGTGTTGCGTCGCGATAGTTCTCCAGGCTGACCATGGCGTAGTCGGCGATGGTGATATCGTCGCCCACCAGCGTGTCGCGTCCCGCCAGATGACTGTCGAGGACCCGCGCCCGCACCCCGGTTTCCTGTAGGCAGAAATCGACCAGGCCCCGGCTCGGCTCGCCCATGCCGAATTTCGGCTTGATGATGCTCTCGAAGACCAGCGTGCCGAAGGCGCGGTTGAAATGCGCCTGCTCCCAGGACAGCCAGCGATTGATGTCGGCGCGGACTTTCAGCTCGCGCGGATAGAGCGGCGAGCCGCCTGTCCTGTCGACGAGATAAGCGCAGATGGCGTTCGATTCCCACAGGACGAAGTCTCCGTCCACCAGCACCGGCACCATGCCGTTCCGATTGAGCGCCAGGAACGCCGGGGTTCGTGTTTCCCCGCGCGCGAAGTCGAGCGGACGGACATCGACGTCGAGGCCGAGATGACGGATGACGGCGAGCGCCTTGCGGGAATTGGGCGAAGCGGGAAGCGTATAGAGTTGCATGACCGAACTCCTTTGTTTGGGTCATGGACAAGACGAAGCGCGATCCGCAAAGGATTCGGCGGCAAGAATATTTTCGGTCCCGCGTATCCTTTCGGCTGCGCCGGACGTCCTTGCTGTTGCCAGCCGTGAGGACACGCCATGAACCAGCCGCAGATCGATCGGAAAAGGGAAGCGTTCGAGGAGGTCGCCCGTGCGCTCAGGCCGAAGCTGCACCGCTATTGCGCGCGCATGGCGGGGTCCTCGATCGACGGCGAGGACATCGTCCAGGAGACTCTGCTCAAGGCCATGCAGGCCTATGGGGACGGACTTGCCTTCGACAGCACCGAAGCGTGGCTGTTCCGCATCGCCCACAACACCGCGCTCGATTTCCTGCGCAAGCGCATCCGCCTCGAGGCCCTGGCCGGCGCCGTGCCGGACGCCGACATCGCCGATCCCACAGACGAGGTCGCCCGCCGCGAGAACGCGGCCATCGGCCTGCGCCCGTTCATGAAGCTGTCGCCCGCCGAGCGCAGCAGCGTCATCCTGATGGACGTCATCGGCTATTCGCTGCGCGAGATCGGCGACATCATGGGAACGACGGTTCCGGCCATCAAGGCTTCGCTGCACCGGGGCCGGACCCGGCTGACGGCGCTGCAAGGCGCCGACGACGCCGAGGAACCGTCCTTGAACGATGAAGAGCAGGCGCGCCTCGCCCGCTATGTCGCACTCTTCAACGCGCGCGACTTCGACGCCGTGCGCGACATGCTGGCCGAGGACGCGCGCCTGGATCTGGTTGCCCGCCAGTCCCTCGTCGGCAAGCCGTTCGTGGGCAAGTATTTCACCAAATACTGCGCCCGCGACGGCTGGCGGCTGGCCGTCGGCCACGTCGATGGCCGGCCGGCGGTTCTTTCGCACGAAAACAACTCGCCGACGCCGAACAATTTCATCCTGCTGGAATGGCGCGGCGGCCAGATCGTGCGCATCCGCGATTTCTACTTCGCGCCCTATGTGACGGAGGCGGCTGACATCGCCGAGCGCGACGGAAAGGGCGGCCTGCGGACCGCTACAAAGGGCGAATAACCTTCGCGGTTATCCCAGAAGTCCCTTCACCACGCCGCTTGCCCTGCCGAAGTCCATGCGGCCGGCATACTGCTCGCGCAGGCGGGCGATCACCTTGCCCATGTCCTTGACGCTGGCAGCGCCCGTCTCGGCGATGGCCGCGCGGATCGCGGCTTCCGTCTCCGCCGCGTCCATCTGCTTCGGCATGAAATCGCGGATGACGGTGATTTCCTCGCGCTCCTTGGCGGCGAGTTCCGGCCGGCCGCCATCGTCGAAGGCTTTGGCCGATTCCTCGCGCTGCTTCACCATCTTGGCCAGCAGTTGCAGGAGTTCGTCGTCGCCGGCGGCCTCCTTGCCGGCGCCGCGATTGGCGATGTCGCGATCCTTGAACGCCGCCTGGATCAGCCGCAGCGTCGAGAGCCGTTCCTTGTCGCCGGCCTTCATGGCGACCTTGACCTGTTCCGTAACCTTCTCGCGCATGACCGATTTCCTTTTAAGCGCCGTGCGCCTGATAAATGGCATTTCGGCTATAATCTCAAGTGTGGTTGTCGGATCGGCGAAGCCTCATCCGTCCTTGGAAGGTCCAACCAGCCGAATCATGGGAGAAAACGACATGCCCGGAACCGTGCGCCTGCACCGCGTGCTCACCACCACACCGGAAAAGCTCTACCGCGCCTTCATAGAGGCCGACGCACTGGCGAAATGGCTTCCGCCGAACGGCTTCCTGTGCACCGTCCACAGCCTCGAAGCCAAGGTCGGCGGCACATTCAGGATGTCCTTCCGCAATTTCACGACCGGAAACAGCCATTCCTTCGGCGGCAAGTACCTCGAACTCGTGCCGGGCGAGCGCCTGCGCTACACCGACACGTTCGACGACCCCAACCTGCCCGGCGAGATGACCGTGACGGTGACGCTGAAAAAGGTGTCCTGCGGCACAGAACTGAACATCGAGCAGGCCGGCATACCGGACCTGATCCCGGTCGAGGCCTGCTATCTCGGCTGGCAGGAATCGCTGCGCAACCTGGCGAAAGTGGTCGAGCCGGAAATCAATCAGTAGAAAGGGCGGCGAAACGCCGGACAGCCGCCCTTCGAAGATCGGCGCTCAGGGGCTATGCATAGATTGACCCTGCGCCCGCCTTCCCCTATGGGAAGGCCTTGCAACCATATCGGTTACATGAACGACGCGGGGCGCCGGCGCTCTGCGTCTTGTGCTGCGCGAAATTGCGCAGCCACGCCCGAAGGAGAGCCCCATGGCCACTGCCCCCTGGACCACCGAAATCCCCACCGCCGTGCTGGTGCTCGCCGACGGTACGGTCATCGAGGGGCGAGGACTGGGCGCTACGGGCTCGGCGGTGGCGGAGGTCTGCTTCAATACGGCGCTGACCGGCTACGAGGAAATCCTCACCGATCCTTCCTACACCGGCCAGATCGTCACCTTCACCTTCCCGCACATCGGCAACATCGGCACCAATGACGAGGATATCGAAGACCTCAACCCGGCGGTGCGTGCCGGCGCGGTCGGCGCCGTCTTCAAGGCCGACGTCACCGATCCGTCGAACTACCGCGCCAAGGACCATCTCGACCGCTGGCTGAAGCGGCGCGGCATCGTCGCGCTCGCCGGCATCGACACCCGCGCCCTGACCGCTCTGATCCGCGAGAAGGGTTTCGCCAATGCGGTCATCGCCCATGCGCCCGACGGCAAATTCGATCTGGACGACCTGAAGAAGCAGGCGGCCGCCTGGTCGGGCCTCGTCGGGCTCGATCTCGCCAAGGACGTCACCTCCGGCCAATCCTCGGTGTGGAAGGAAACGCCCTGGGTCTGGAACGAGGGTTACGGCGAACAGGACGCACCGGCCATGCACGTCGTGGCGGTGGACTACGGCATCAAGCGCAACATCCTGCGCCTGCTGGCGGGATTGGGCGCCAAGGTCACGATCGTGCCGGCCAAGACCGGTGCCGACGAAATCCTCGCCATGAAGCCGGACGGCATCTTCCTCTCCAACGGCCCTGGCGATCCGGAAGCCACCGGCGAATACGCCGTTCCCGTCATCCAGGACCTCCTGAAGACCGACCTGCCGATCTTCGGCATCTGCCTCGGCCACCAGATGCTGGCGCTGGCCGTCGGCGGCAAGACCGTGAAGATGCACCAGGGCCATCACGGCGCCAACCACCCGGTCAAGGACCACACCACCGGCAAGGTCGAGATCGTGTCGATGAACCACGGCTTCGCGGTCGACGGGAAATCGCTGCCGCAAGGCGTCGAGGAAACCCACGTCTCGCTGTTCGACGGCTCCAACTGCGGCATCGCGCTGGCCGGCAAGCCGGTCTTTTCCGTGCAGCACCACCCGGAAGCGTCGCCCGGCCCGCAGGATTCGCACTACCTCTTCCGGCGCTTCGTCAACCTGATCCGCGAGAAGAAGGGCGAGCCGGCGCTGGCCGAGCGCTGAAAAAGCCCGGCCGGATCGAGCGAAGGCTGAACTAGCTCTTCTTCTTCGTAATCAGCGTCAGCGTACCGTCCTTGCCCATGGCCGTGGCAACCACCTGGTCGGGCTTGGCGCCCTTGGCGTCGAGAGCGGCCTTGGCTTCCGGCGTCGCCTCGATCGTGGTGTGCAACTGCTTCGGCGTCTCGTCGTTGCCCTGCGCCACGACCTGCTCGACCTGCTTTTGCGTTTCCTGCGGCAGTTCGCTGACATCGACCACGTTAAAGCGCTGGATCTTCGGAGCGGCGTCGGGTTCGGCCGCCGGCGGCTGCGCCGGTTGTGCCGGCGTCGATGTACTCTGGGCGTTCGCCGCGCAGGCGCCGACAAGAGTGAGGCTCGCTGCCAGCATCAAAGCTCTAAGCATGGGTTTCCCTTCCGGTTGGCCCCCGCGCCCCGGCACCTGACAAGGGCAATGAGTCGAGAGCCTGCCGCTCACCGGGCCATTTCGTGACCAATCGGTGTCGGGAATGTGGAGCCGCCGCGCCGCACGGCGGCCGCGGTTCAGGGGCCGCCTGTGCCGGCAGCCTCGGCAGCATGCATCCTTTCGACCTCGCGCGGCGTCGGCTTCGCCACCTTGGTGACAAAGACGATGAGCGCGAGGATCAGGAAGACACCGCCGAGCAGATAGGGCGCTCCGGCGAACACGACCGGCGCGTCCGGCCCGGTGAACCACGAGAAGATCGCCGTGTAGAGCAGCGGCGTGATGATCGAGGTGATGGAAAAGATCGAGGTCATCGCGCCCTGCAACTCGCCCTGCGCCGAAGGCGGCACCTTGGCGGCGGCGAGGCTGCGCAGCGGCGGGTCGGCCAGCCCCTCCAGGCAGCCGGCCACGATCACCGCATAGACCATCCAGCCCTGCCAGGCGAAGGCATAACCGAAGGCGCTGACGGCGGTGAAGGTGAGGCCGATGGCCGCCGTGCGCCATTCGCCAAGCTTGGGGATGACGCGCGGCAGAACGGTCGCCATGACGATGGCGCCGCACAGGCCGAAGGCGCCCAGCGACAGGCCGATCTGGGTTTCGCTCCAGCCGTAGCGATAGGTCGACACGAACGACCAGACCGCCGGATACATCATGTGGCCGAGCGTCATCAGGAAGAAGGCCAGCCCGATCCAGCCGATGCCCTGGTAGTTGCGCATCTGGAGCAGCGTACCGACCGGGTTCGCCCGCTTCCACTCGAAACGGCGGCGGTGCTTTTGGTCCAGTGTTTCCGGCAAAAGCACCAGCGCGATCAGGAAGTTCACGAAAGCCAGCGCGGCGGCGAAATAGAACGGCACGCGCGGCCCGAAGGTGCCCAGCAAGCCGCCCAGCACCGGGCCGATGACGAAGCCGACGCCGAAGGCGATGCCGAGCAGGCCGAAGTTCTTCGCCCGGTTCTCGTCGTTGGAGATATCGGCGATGAAGGCCGAGGTGGTGGAATAGCTGGCGCCTGAAATGCCGGCCAGCACCCGGCCGATGAACAGCATCGGATAGGACCAGGCGACGGCGCAGATCAGGTTGTCGATGGAAAAAGTCAGCACCGAGGCGAGCAGAACCGGCCGGCGGCCGAAGCGGTCGGACAGGCCGCCGATCACCGGCGCGAAGAAGAACTGCATGGCGGCATAGACGAAGAACAGCCAGCCGCCCTCGATCGCCGCTTCGCTGACGCCGACGCCGGTCAGCTCCTGCAAGTAGGCCGGCAGCACCGGCATGATGATGCCGAAGCCGATGACGTCGAGCAGCAACGTGGTGAAGACGAGTGCAAGGCCCCGTTTCGCGGTCTTTTCGTCGATCATGGCCGGTTTCCGGTTGCGTGGCCGGCGCATCATCATGCGGCATCGGCGGGCGCCGTTTATAGGCGAGCCTTCCCGCCGCAACAATCACCCATCGCAGCGCCGGCCTTCATCCTGACACAAGCAGACACGGAAAAGGCGCCGGCACCGATCTTCCTTCTCCCCGTTTACGGGGGTGAGGAGTGGTCCGCGCAGCGGACGAAAAGCCCCGGAATGGGCTTTTCGAATGACGAACGCCCGGAGCCATAGCGGAAGGCGGTGGCCCGAAGGGTCGGATGAGGGGCGACGCACACGGTTCCGAAGAGAGAGCTGCCTGCCCCTCACTGTCCTGCCGGACATCTCTCCCCGTAAACGGGGCGAGAGAAGCAGCTTCGTCGTCACCGCCTCAGATCGGATTGTTGAACGTGTCGCAATCCGAAAGCTTGCCGGAATCGAAGCCGCGCTTGAACCATTTCACGCGCTGTGCCGAAGTGCCGTGGTTGAAGCTTTCGGGCACGACGTAGCCCTGCATCTTCTTTTGCAGCGTATCGTCGCCTATCTGCTGGGCGGCGTTGAGCGCGTCTTCCAGATCGCCCTTTTCCAGAATGCCCTTCTGCGCGGTGAAGTGGCCCCACACGCCGGCGAAGCAATCGGCCTGCAACTCCACCTGCATCGACATGTGGTTGGCGTCGGCCTCGCTCATCGACTGCCGCATCTGGTTGAACTTCGGCAGGATGCCTGTGAGGTTCTGCACGTGATGACCGACTTCATGCGCGATCACGTAGGCCCGGGCGAAATCGCCCGAAGCGCCGAACTGCTGCGAAAGCTGCCGAAAGAAATCGGTATCGAGATAGACCTTGTGGTCGCCGGGGCAGTAGAATGGCCCGGCAGCCGAGGTGGTGAAGCCGCAGGCCGAGCGCACCTGACCGGAAAACAGCAGCAGCGTCGGCTCCTCGTATTTCATTCCGTTGGCCTGGAAGATGCCGTTCCAGACGTCTTCCGTCTCGGCCAGCACGGTGGCGACGAACTGCTTCATCTCGTCGTTGGCTGGCGCGCCGTTGCCCTGCCCGCTGTCGTCGGTGATCTGGCCGCTGGTATCGGTCAACTGGCCGCCACCGCCGCCACCACCGAGGATCAGGGACGGATCGAAGCCGAAATACCAGCCGGCCAACACCACCAGGACGACGATCAGCAGGCTCGAGCCGCCGCCGGCGCTGCCGCCGATGGGGATGCGGAACTGGCCGCCCGGCCCTCCCAGTCCGCCACCGCCGGTGCTGCTGCGATCGTCCTCGATATTGTCGCTCTGCCGACGGCCTCTCCAAAGCATTGCAATCCCTCGCGATCGGTTCGCCCCTCAAGCAACAACTATCGCAAGGGTTCCATCAAGTCACAGGGATTTTTCACGCGGCGACGCGCGCATGAGGCGATACAGGCCGGCGCGCACGTAACCCTTCGTTAACCATGATCCGAATAAAACCCGAGGGAGGTCAAGGGGATAGCCACTACATCATGTTTTTGCCGTTCGCGCGCCGCCTGGCGCTGTTTGCCGCCTGCATCTTCGCTTCCGCGGCGTTGTCGGGGTGCGCCAACACCGCCGCGACGGACAAGGCCGCGCCGCAAAAGCTCAACTATGCCGCCGAGAAGCCGGAAAAAACCACGGCCGGCTTCTTCTCGCCTCCTTCGCTGAGCGGGCTTGCGGGCCGCACCGTCACCGTCAATTCCGTTGCCGACCTCAGACTGCGCCCGCACGAGGTCGCGCTGACCTTCGACGACGGCCCGATGCCCGGCAAGACCGAGAAGGTACTCGCGGCGCTGGACACCGCCGGCGTCAAGGCGACCTTCTTCATGGTCGGCCAGATGGCCCGCTCCTATCCGGCACTGGCGCGCAAGGTGGCGGCGCGCGGCCATACGATCGGCACGCACACGCAAAACCACGCCAACCTCGCCCATATGAGCCTTCCCGGCGCCGAGGCGCAGATCGACGGCGGCATCAAAAGCGTTTCGGCGGCACTGGTGCCGAGCCGCAGCCGCGTCGCACCCTTCTTCCGTTTCCCGTACCTAGCTTCGACCGCCGCGCTCCGGCGCCAGCTTGCGCTGCGCGGCATCGTCATGGTCGACGCCGATATCGACTCCAAGGATTATTTCCAGTCGACGCCCGATCAGGTGCGTACCCGCACACTGGACCGTATCGCCAGGCGCGGCTCCGGCATCATCCTGATGCACGACATCCATGCGCGGACCGCCACCATGCTGCCCGCCCTTCTGGCCGACCTGAAACGGCGCGGCTACAAGGTGGTGAGGCTCGTTCCCGGCCATCCGGGCGGCCTGCTGACCGCTTCGCTCGACCGATAGAAGCAAGATCGGCCTGGCGGCCGGCGCCTGGAGCGTTTCCGGCAGAAGCGTGAAACAGTTTTGCTGGAAACGCGGTCCGATCAAAGAGGCAAAACAGCCCCGACGATTCAGGCTTGAACGGGAGCGTTAGTCGCGCTGCTTTGTTCCGGCGCTCTTGCCGTCCGAACTCTTCGACCGCTCGTCGAAACGCTTCGCGCCTTTGGCAAGATCCTTGCCCATGGCGCGCTCGGTCTTCCTTTCGTCCTTCGCCGCAGCCGCCTTCAATTCCGTAGCTGCCTTCCTGCCCTTCGTGGTCGGTGCCTGTTCGACGCCCATGCTTTCCTCCATCGAAGACGCCGCGACGACAATCGTCGCGGCGGCCATCAACGCGCCAGCAGGCCCTGCGTTCCGGCCCCGCGTTCCCGTGGCGGAAATCAGCCGTCCTTCGTCATGGCGCGGCGGAAGGCCTCCAGCGTCTCGGCGCTGACATGGTGCTCGATGCCCTCGGCGTCGATGCGCGCCGTCTCGGCCGAAACGCCGAGCGAGCGCAGGAAGGCCTCGACGGTCTGGTGGCGGATGCGGCTCTCCTCGGCCACCTTGCGGCCGGCCTCGGTGAGGAACACGCCGCGATAGGGTTTTCGCGTCACCAGCCCGTCGGCGGCGAGCCGCGCCAGCATCTTGGCCACCGTCGGCTGCGCGACGCCGAGCCGCGCGGCGATGTCGACCTGGCGCGCCTCGTTGCCGTCCTCGATCAGGTCGGCGATCAACTCGACATAGTCCTCGACCAGCGCCGAGCGCTGCGCCTCGCGCGTCTGCCGAAAGCCCTCGGAATGCACCTCGGCATCGGGCAGCGGCTCATCGCGCCGGACAAGTCTCGTTCTGGCCGCCACGCGTTTCTCCCTGGTCCAGCGATGCCTTTCACTTTCATAGCACAGGCTTTGATTCTTCGGGAAAGTTTATCGCCCGGTGCGTCACACCCCACCCCTAAGAAGCATAGACAATGAAATATAGCCTATTGCATAATGATGAGCCTTTGCATAGATTGACGCCGACCAGCCACGAGACGTGACCATGACCCCTCCGCCGTCCGAAGCCGAAGCCACCCTGCCTTCGCAGGAGCAATGGCGCTTCTTCCGCGACACCGGCGAGAACCGCCCCAGCCTGCCCGAGGTGAACGCCTCCGTGGCGGTGCCGAAGGGCGCGACATGGCTGCGCCGGCTGTTCGCCTTCGCCGGGCCCGGCTACATGGTCTCGGTCGGCTACATGGACCCCGGAAACTGGGCGACCGACCTCGCCGGCGGCGCGCAGTTCGGCTACACGCTGCTGTTCGTCATCATGCTGTCGAACCTGATGGCGATCCTGCTTCAGGCGCTGTCGGCACGCCTCGGCATCGCCACCGGCCGCGACCTCGCCCAGGCCTGCCGGGCCTACTATCCGCGCCCGGTCAACTTCGCGCTGTGGGTCGCCTGCGAACTGGCCATCATCGCCTGCGACCTCGCCGAGGTCATCGGCACGGCCATCGCGCTCAACCTCCTGTTCGGCATCCCGCTGGTCGCCGGCGCCATCATCACCGCGCTCGACGCCTTCCTGCTGCTCTATCTGATGAACAAGGGCTTCCGTTTCCTGGAGGCCTTCGTCGTCGCACTGCTGATCGTCATCTTCGGCTGCTTCGCAGCCCAGATCATCGCCGCCCAGCCTTCGGTCAGCGGCATTCTCGGCGGCATGTTCGTCCCCTCGCCCGAGATCGTCGCCAATCCGGCGATGCTCTACATCGCCATGGGCATCATCGGCGCCACCGTCATGCCGCACAATCTCTACCTGCACTCCTCCATCGTGCAGACCCGCGCCTATGAGCGCACCGAGGAAGGGCGGCGCGACGCCATCAAGTGGGCGACCGCCGATTCCACCATCGCGCTGATGCTGGCGCTGTTCGTCAACGCCTCGATCCTCATCGTCGCCGCCGTCGCCTTCCACGGCACCGGCCATGAGGACGTGGCCGAGATCGGCCAGGCCTACGAACTCCTGTCGCCGCTGCTCGGCCTGTCCGTCGCCTCGGTCCTTTTCGCCGTGGCGCTGCTCGCCTCCGGCATGAACTCGACGGTGACGGCGACGCTGGCCGGCCAGATCGTCATGGAGGGCTTCCTGCACCTGCGCATCCCGCAATGGGCGCGCCGGCTGATTACGCGAGGCATCGCCATCGTGCCGGTCGTCGCCGTCACCTGGCTCTACGGTGAGAAGGGCACGGCCGAGCTTCTGGTTCTGTCGCAGGTGATCCTCTCCATGCAGCTTCCCTTTGCCGTCATCCCGCTGGTCCACTTCGTCTCGGACCGGAAGAAGATGGGTGCTTTCGCCATTCCGCGCTGGGTCAGCGCGCTGGCCTGGGTGGTCGCAATCGTGATCGTCGTGCTCAATCTCAAGCTGCTCTACGACACCTTCCTCGGGCTTTAGGCTGCCGACTGTAGGTGACGATCACTCGGCCGGCTGCGCCGTGAGCCGCTTGCGCGACACCCTTCCGGCCAGCATGAAAACCAAAGCTGCGAAGGGCAGCGTCGCCGCCACCAGCCCGAGATCCGAGGCGGCGGCGTATTCCAGCACGCGGCCGCCCACCACCGTTCCCAGCGCCACGCCGAAATAGATCGCCGAAGCGTTGAGCGATAGCGTCAGATGCGCGACGTCCGGCGCGTAGCTGACTACGCGGCTCGCCTGCGCCGGCGGGAAGGCCCAGCCGACGATGCCCCAGGGCAGCATGATGCCGATCAATAGCGGCCCGGAAAGATGATGCGGCAGAAGCTTCAGGCCGGCGGCGATAAGCAGGCAGATGGTGATCGACAGCAACAGCGACAGCACCACCACGCGACCGGCGCCGATGCGATCGGCCAGGAACCCGCTGGTGAGGTTGCCGATCACCGCGCCGATGCCGAAGGAAAGCAGCATGCCCGACAGCGCGATCTTCGGCAGGCCGGCTCCGGCCATGGCGAGCGGCGCCAGGTAGGAGATCATCACGAAGGCGCCGGTGAGATAAAGCAGCGTCACCAGCAGCGCCGGCGCCACGCCGGGCCGGGTGATCGCCAGGAAGCGGTCCGCCAGCGGCAGCCGCGTACCGCGCATCCCTGCGGGCAGGCGCCACCACAGCACCAGCGCCGTCAGCGAGCCCAAGCCCGCGACCGACAGGAAGGTGCCGCGCCAGCCCCAGAACGTCGCGATCAGCGAACCGAGCGGCGCGCCGAGCGCGACGGCGAACGTCGTGCCGCCGACCACTACCGAAATCGCCAGCGCCCGCTGGTCGGGGCCGGTGAGCGCGACGGCGGTCGCCTGCGCGGTGGCGGCGAACAGGCCGGTCGCCGCCCCCATCACCAGTTGCGCCATCAAAAGCGTGAAGAAGGAGGAAGAGGTCGCCGCGATCGCGTTGCCGGCGACGAACACCAGCATGGCCACCGTCAGCACCCGGCGCCGGTCCACAGCGCCGACAAGGGCCGACAGTGTCGGCGCGCCGATCGCGTAAGCCAGCGAGAAGGCGGTAATGAGGTAGCCCGCGCTCGGGATGGAAATATGGGTGTCGGCCGCGATCGACGGCAGGAGCGCGGAAAACACGAAACCGACCGTGCTCATGGCGAACGAGCCGACCGACAGCCACAGAAGTCGCTTATCCATGGGGAATGCCTTTGTTCAAAATTCATTGAACAATTGGACTTCACTTGGCCTTCTGTCAATTCCATGCCACAACGCTCCTGCCAGCCTCATGTCATGAGGGCGCCGCGCGCGCCTCCGACACGAGCCTTCGGACAGGCGGCCGGACTTGCGGTCTGGCATCGAACCGATGGAGAAGAACGCTGAGCGTGGTCCGCGCGCGGCCACGCCGGAAAGAAAGGAAACGGGTCGACGGCCATGAGCCTGCCGCATCCAAGCACCGATCAGATCAATCTTTCCAATGTGCTGGCCGCGCTGGGCGACCAGACACGCCTTGCCATCGTCGCCGAACTGGCGCGCATGGGCGACGGTCCGGTGAGTTGCAGCCATTTCCTGATCTTCGCCTCCAAGACCAACCTCAGCTATCATCTGGGCAAACTGCGCGAAGCGGGCGTCACGCGGACGGAGGTGTGCGGCACCAGCCGCTTCACCACGCTGCGTCGCGCCGACCTCGACCAGCGCTTTCCCGATCTGCTGGCCTCGATCATCGCCGGTGCTTCCACCGCAGACGAACCCGAACAGGACACGGCATAGGCCGTCGCGCCCGTCATTTTGCGCCTCGTCGATGTCGGCATCGCTGCCGGCCGTCCGTCCTTGGCGCATCGAGCGCCTGACCTGAGGCGCAGGATCAAGGGAGAGTTCCATGAGAAAGATCGTTGCCGCCACCTTCGTCAGCCTCGACGGCGTCATGCAGGCCCCCGGCGGGCCGGAGGAAGACCCGACCGGCGGCTTCGCCTTCGGCGGCTGGACGTTCCCTTTCTGGGACGAGGCCTCGGGCGAGGCCGTGGGCGAGATCTTCGCCGAACCCTTCGACCTGCTGCTCGGCCGCCGCACCTACGATATCTTCGCCGCCTACTGGCCCTACGCGGACAAGGACGACTCGATTGCGAAAGCCTTCAATCCGGCGAGGAAATACGTCGCCACCCACCGCCCCGAAAGCCTGGCCTGGGAAAACAGCGAGGCGCTCGGCGCCGATATCGTCGCGGCCTTGCGCGCGCTGAAAGCGCAGGACGGGCCGCGCCTGCTGATCCAGGGCTCCAGCGACCTGATCCACCAGTTGCTCGCCGCCGAGCTGATCGACGAATTGCGGCTGATGATCTTCCCGCTGGTGCTGGGCAAGGGCAAGCGGCTGTTCGATGACGGTACCCCGCCGCAGACCTTCCGCGTCGCCGGCATCAGGACATTTTCGACCGGCGTAATCGCGGCGCGCTACGAGCCCGCCGGTGCGGTGGCTACCGGCTCCTTCGGCCACGAAAACCCGAGCGAGGCCGAAATAGAACGGCGCCGGACGTTGAGCTGACATTCCGTCATCTGCGCTGCCGATGCTACGGTTGGGGGCGGAGGCAGCGGGCGCTTCGCGAGACGAGACTTTCAATCGCCACACTGCTCGTGCAATCTGCGCGCCGGCCCCAAGGCGGAACGTACGAGTGGAACGTTGACGATATCGAAACCGATACCAATCCCTTCGGTCGGCGCAAGATCGCGCCCCGCCTGCCGCTGAAGGGAGCCGAAAGATGATTCGACGCGCGTTTCCCGCCCTGGCGTTTCTCCTGTTCGCCGGCCAAACCGCGGCGGCGGCAGAGCCGCGGGCTTCCATCGCTATCGTGCAGGGCCTGGCCGAAGGCGACATGCTGAACCTGCGCGCCACTGCCTCTCCCTTTGGCAAGGTCGAAACTCGCCTGCCCAACGGCGCGGCGCTGAAAAAATTCGGCTGCAACATGGTCGAAGGCTACGAATGGTGCGAAGTCGTGGACCTTGAAAACGCCAGCCTGCGCGGCTGGGTGCCGGCCCGCTACCTACAGGACGACGGGCAGGCCGACGACACCGCCGGCGAAGCAGCCGCCGCCCCGGCGGCCGACGCGGCCGGCAGCCCGCAACTGTCTTCGACCGGAGATGCCAGGCCCGAGGTGCCGTCCAATCTCGCCGCCCGCTTCGGCGACGCACAGCAGGCTCCCGCCAGCCCGGCCGACGAAAAATCGGTCGCTGCCGTCCGCAAGGCCATGCAGGAAGCTTATGGCAATGCCACCGGCGATGAAGGTTCCATCCCTGCGGAGGGCACAGCGCAAAATCCCGAAACCGACGGAGCCGAGGCGACCGGCTCAGCCGCCGCGACCGTTCCCCTCCCCACCCCGCGCCCCGACGGCACCGGAAAGGACATCGCACGAGTGGACCCGGCCGCACCTTCGACGCAAGGCGCCGCGCCCATCTCCGGCGACATCCCGTGCGCCCGCTATATCGGCCAGCCGATGACGCGCTGCTCGGCTTCGGTCACGCGCAACGGCGACGGTTCCGCCGCCGTGACCGTCACATGGCCGGACGGCGGCACGCGCACCATCAATTTCCGCGACCGCAAGCCGGCCAGCTCGGATTCGACGGGCGAATTTCGCTTCACCCGCGAAGGCACGCTGAACATGATCCGCATCGGGCCGTCCGAGCGTTTCGAGATCGTTGACGCCCTGCCCTTCGGCGGCTGAACCGCGGTGCCGCGCATTTCCCGCTGCATAGGGTGCATTTTCGGGGTTACATAGCCCCTTCTCCTTCCCTATAAGGCGCGTCTAGCCTTACCTCATCAGCGTGCCCAGCCGGCCGGGGACACCCGCCCGGTTTTCGCGCGCAAGAACACGCCGGACGGTCCCAATGCCAAAACGCACCGATATCAAGTCGATCCTGATCATCGGGGCCGGCCCCATCGTCATCGGACAGGCCTGCGAGTTCGACTATTCCGGCACGCAGGCCTGCAAGGCGCTGCGGCAGGAGGGCTTCCGCGTCATCCTGGTCAATTCCAACCCGGCCACCATCATGACCGATCCGGAACTGGCCGACGCCACCTACATCGAACCGATCACGCCCGAAGTGGTGGCGAAAATCATCGCCAAGGAGCGGCCGGACGCGCTGCTGCCGACCATGGGCGGCCAGACGGCGCTCAATACCGCCCTTTCCTTGCGCCGCATGGGTGTGCTGGAGCGCTACGGCGTCGAGATGATCGGCGCCGACGCGCACGCCATCGACAAGGCCGAGGACCGCGCCCTTTTCCGCGAGGCGATGAAGAAGATCGGCCTCGAGACGCCGAAATCGATGCTCGCCAACGCGACCTCGGTGAAGGACGAGGACCGCAAGAAGCACGAGGCCGAGCGCGCGGCGCTGAAGGAGGCGAACGCCTCCGACACCGAGCTGGACGCGCTGGAAACGAAATGGAACCTCGGTGAAGGCGACCGCAAGCAGCGTTATGTGGCGCATGCCATGGGCGTGGCGGCGACGGCGCTCGACGTCGTTGGCCTGCCGGCCATCATCCGACCGTCCTTCACGCTCGGCGGCACCGGCGGCGGCATCGCCTTCAACCGCGAGGAATTCTTCGCCATCGTCCAGTCCGGGTTGGACGCCTCGCCGACCACCGAAGTGCTGATCGACGAAAGCGTACTCGGCTGGAAAGAGTACGAAATGGAGGTTGTGCGCGACAAGGCGGACAACTGCATTATCATATGCTCGATCGAAAATCTCGACCCGATGGGCGTGCATACCGGCGATTCCATCACCGTCGCGCCGGCGCTGACGCTGACCGACAAGGAATACCAGATCATGCGCAACGCCTCGATCGCGGTGCTGCGCGAGATCGGCGTGGAAACCGGCGGCTCCAACGTGCAGTTCGCCGTCAACCCGGCCGACGGCCGCATGGTCGTCATCGAGATGAACCCGCGCGTGTCGCGCTCCTCCGCCCTTGCGTCGAAGGCGACCGGCTTCCCGATCGCCAAGGTCGCGGCCAAGCTCGCCGTCGGCTACACGTTGGACGAACTGGAGAACGACATCACCGGCGGCGCGACGCCCGCCTCCTTCGAGCCGTCCATCGACTATGTGGTGACGAAGATCCCGCGTTTCGCGTTCGAGAAGTTCCCCGGCGCCGAGCCCACGTTGACCACCGCGATGAAGTCGGTCGGCGAAGTGATGGCCATCGGCCGCACTTTCCAGGAATCGTTGCAGAAGGCGCTGCGCGGCCTGGAAACCGGCCTCACCGGGCTCGACGAGATCGAGATTCCGGGCATTGGCCAAGGGAGAAATTCCGGCGACGACAAGAACGCCATTCGCGCGGCCCTCGGCACGCCGACGCCGGATCGTCTCCGCATGGTGGCGCAGGCCATTCGCCTCGGCACCTCGCTGGAAGACGTGCACGCCATGTGCAAGATCGATCCGTGGTTCCTCGAGCAGATCGCCGGCATTATTCGTATGGAGGCCCGCATCCGCGAGCATGGCCTGCCGAACGACGCCCAGAACCTGCGCATGCTGAAGGCGATGGGCTTCTCCGACGCCCGCCTCGCCTCGCTGACCAACAAGACCGCCAAGGAGGTCGCGCATCTGCGCAACGCGCTCGACGTGCGCCCGGTCTACAAGCGCATCGACACATGTGCTGCCGAATTCGCCTCGCCCACCGCCTATATGTACTCCACCTACGAGGTGCCGTTCGCCGGCCAGACCCGCAACGAGGCCGGCGTTTCGGACAGGAAGAAGGTGGTCATCCTCGGCGGCGGTCCGAACCGCATCGGACAGGGCATCGAGTTCGACTATTGCTGCTGCCACGCCTGCTTTGCGCTGGGCGAAGCCGGCTACGAATCGATCATGATCAACTGCAACCCGGAGACGGTCTCGACCGACTACGACACCTCCGACCGGCTCTATTTCGAGCCGCTGACGGCCGAGGACGTCATCGAGATCCTGAAGATGGAGCAGACGCGCGGCGAACTGGTCGGCGTCATCGTCCAGTTCGGCGGCCAGACGCCGCTGAAGCTCGCCGAAGCGCTGGAGAAGAACGGCATCCCGATCCTCGGCACCTCGCCGGACGCCATCGACCTCGCCGAAGACCGCGACCGCTTCCAGAAGCTGTTGCAGAAGCTCGACCTGACCCAGCCGAAGAACGGCATCGCCTACTCGGTCGAGCAGGCGCGCACCGTCGCCTCCGAACTCGGCTTCCCGCTGGTGGTGCGCCCCTCCTACGTGCTGGGCGGCCGCGCCATGCAGATCATCCACGACGAAAGCATGCTGCAATCCTACCTGCTCGACACCGTGCCCGGCCTCGTGCCCGAGGACATCAAGCAGAAATACCCGAACGACAAGACCGGCCAGATCAACACGCTGCTCGGCAAGAACCCGCTGCTGTTCGACACCTATTTGTCGGGTGCCATCGAGATCGACGTCGACTGCCTGTGCGATGCGGCGGGAGGCGGCAAGGCCGTGTTCGTCTCCGGCATCATGGAGCACATCGAGGAGGCCGGCATCCATTCGGGCGACTCGGCCTGCTCGCTGCCGGTCCATTCGCTGTCGAAGGAAACGGTGGACGAACTGGAACGCCAGACCGCCGCCCTTGCCAGGGCGCTCAAGGTCGGCGGGCTGATGAACGTGCAATATGCCATCAAGGATGGCACGATCTATGTGCTGGAGGTCAATCCGCGCGCCAGCCGCACCGTGCCCTTCGTTGCAAAAACCGTCGGCAAGCCGATCGCCAAGGTCGCCGCCCGCATCATGGCCGGCGAGGCGCTGGACGACGCCTTCGCCCACTACGGCGCCAAGCCCGACCCGCGCACGCCCGGCCACATCGCGGTGAAGGAAGCCGTCTTCCCCTTCGCCCGCTTCCCCGGCGTCGACATCCTGCTCGGACCCGAGATGAAGTCCACCGGCGAGGTGATGGGTCTGGACCGCGACTACGCCATGGCCTTCGCCAAGAGCCAGCTCGGCGCCGGCATCGACCTGCCGCGCTCGGGAACGCTGTTCGTGTCGGTGCGCGACGAGGACAAGAAAGGCATCCTGCCCGCCGTCAAGCGCCTCGCCGACCTCGGCTTCAAGGTTCTGGCGACCTCCGGCACCGCGCGCTTCCTCAAGGAGAACGGCGTCGAGGCGGAGAAGATCAACAAGGTGCTGGAAGGCCGCCCGCACATCGAGGACGCCATCCGCAACCGCCAGGTGCAGATCGTCTTCAACACCACGGACGGCCAGAAGGCGCTGTCGGACTCCAAATCGCTCCGCCGCGCCACGCTGATGCAGAAAGTGCCGTATTACACGACGCTGGCGGGGGCCGCCGCCGTGGCGGAAGCGATTGCGGCGCTCAAGGCGGGGAGCTTGGAAGTGCGGCCGTTGCAGGAATATTTTGTGTAGGGGGCATTCCACCACCGCCCGCAATCTCTTGCGGTTTGTTTGATCCCGGATTTTGATGGTGCAATCTTCTCTTCGGCATGGAGGGATGCACTATGGGCCAAATTCTACACGGCAGCGCCACGACGACAGAGGCAATCCGTCGAGCGATACAAAATAGTGAAGAGAGCCTGAGAGCGCTGTCGAAGCGTTACGGGATCAACCAGAAGACGGTGGCCAAGTGGAAGAAGCGGACCTCGGTCGCAGATTTGCCGACCGGTCCGAAGGAACCGCATTCCACGGTCCTGTCGGTGGAGGAAGAGGCAGTCATCGTTGCCTTCCGCAAGCATACGCTGCTGCCGCTCGATGACTGCCTCTATGCCCTTCAGGCGACGATCCCGCATCTGTCCCGATCATCGTTGCATCGGTGCCTGGAGCGCCATGGCATCTCCCGGCTGCCCGATGTAGAAGGCGACAAGCCAGTCAGGAAGAAGTTCAAGAGCTATCCGATCGGCTACTTCCACATCGACATCGCAGAGGTGCAGACGGCTGAAGGCAAGCTCTATTTGTTCGTGGCCATCGACCGGACATCGAAGTTCGCCTTCGCTGAGCTCTATACCAAAGCCGGCAAGATGAATGCCGCCCAGTTCCTGCGCAACCTCATCGCGGCAGTGCCCTACGCCATCCACACCGTACTGACCGACAATGGCATCCAGTTCACCAACCGGGTCCGCGATACATACGCTTTCCATCATATCTTCGATCGGGTCTGCGACGAGAACGGCATCGAGCATAGGCTGACCAGGATCAAGCACCCCTGGACGAACGGACAGGTGGAACGGATGAACCGCACCATCAAAGAGGCCTTCAGGACTTCATCAACGCCTACAACTTCGGACGAAGACTGAAGACGCTCAAGGGCCTCACTCCCTACGAGTTCATCTGCAAGCAGTGGACTTCAGAGCCGGATCGATTCATCATCGACCCAATCCATCAAATGCCGGGACTGAACAGCTAGCGTACGGTCTGTGTAGGGGAATACCCGAATTGACTTTTACGTAAGTGCCGTGCGAAGTGTCGGGCCGACGTAATGTCGTCGGGCCGGGTGGGTCGCGCCCCGCATCAGCCGCTGCGATGCGCCGCGATGGGCCGGTAAGGCTACCGACAAGGAGGACCGGACCGGTTCGCCAAGCCCAGGGAACGACGATGCGGGAATATTATTCGATCACCGAACTGACGCGCGAGTTCGACGTTTCGACGCGCACGCTGCGGTTCTATGAAGACGAGGGGCTTCTCCAGCCGGTGCGGCGCGGCCGCACGCGCCTGTTCAGGCCGTCCGACCGCCATCTGGTGCGCCAGATCCTGCGCGGCAAGCGCCTCGGCTTCTCCATCAGCGAGATCCGCGAAATCATCCAGATGTACAAGGAGCCGCCCGGCGAGGTCGGCCAGCTCAAGCTGATGATCAAGCGCATCGAGGAAAAGCGCGAGGACCTGCGCCAGAAGCGCCGCGACCTGGAAGAGACGCTGGCCGAACTCGACCAGGCCGAGGATTCCTGCGTCGAGCGGCTGGCCGAACTCGGCGTCAACACCTGAGGCGGCACGACGGTTTTGTCGGGACCGGCTTGTCGGCCTGACCTATCGCGCCGTGAGCAGGAAACGCTCCTGCCGCAAGGCTGTTGCGACTGCGGCTGCGGTCGCCGCCGGATTGTGGCCCGCCGTGTCGACGACATGACGCTCCAGGTCGCCCAATCCGGCGAACTGGCGGTATAGCGCCGTAATCGCTTCAGGATCGGTCAGCGTGTCGCCGCCGCGCAGGCGGCAGCGCTCGATCGATTCCTCTAGCCGGGGCCGCAGCACGACATAGCGAATGGCGGGTGACAGCGGCTCGAACAGGCTGAGGAACCAGGGGCCGATGATGCCGTCGACAATGACGAAGTAGCCGCCCTGCGCATAGGCCGCGGCCGCCTGGGCGATGGCGGTCATGACGATCGCGTTCTGGCGATGCGCTTCGGGCAGGTAGGGCTCGATCGCGCCGTGGCGGATGAAGTGCCAGAAATCGTCGGCGTGCAGGTGGACGGCAGGCCGTTGCGCGCCGGTGGCGAGCGCACGGGCCGTCGTGGTCTTGCCGGAACCGGGAGGGCCCGTAAGGATCAGGATTTCTCCCGGCGTATCGAGGCGCGGGCAGGCCTCGTCCGCCGGCGCGCCTTGGCCGGCTGGCGAGCCGCTCATATCCAGCGTCGTACCCGCTTGGCGTAGTCGCGATATTTCTTGCCGAAGCGCTCGGCGAGTATCCTTTCCTCACGACCGATCACCAGCTTGCCGGTCAGGAAGGCGGCGGCGAATGCGGCGAGCAGGATCCACGGATTGGCGGAGATCAGCGCTATGCCGATCAGGAACAGCGTGGCGCCGAGATAGATCGGGTTGCGTGACACCGCGAACGGACCGCCGGTCAAAAGGTGATCGGGCGTGCCTTTGGGGTTCAGCGTGGTGTCGGCCCGGCGCATGGCGCGGATCGCACTGAACCACAACGCCAGCGCGCCGGCGGCCATGATCCAGCCGGCAGCGAACAGGAGATCGGCCAGCACGCCGCCGAGCCATGGCAACGGAACGAACAGGCCGAGCGCGATGCCGGCGAGAAGCGCGACGAGATAGATCAAAGGCGGCAAGGGGATGAAGCCCGTATGCCGGACGGCCTCGTTCATGGTTTTTCCTCCTCCATCGCCTCGTCGGTGCGCACCGTGCAGGTGCTGGCGAGATCGCCGATCCGCTGGCGGAAGGCTGTGCCCTGTTCACCCTTGAACAGCCGCTCCAGCAAGGCGTTGTTCTTCAATTCGCCCAGCATACAGCCGCAGTAGCGCTGGCAGAAGGGTGCATCGCGGCTTTGCTGGCAGGAGGCGGTGCAGGAACTGAGGAAGCTTTCCTGAGGCGATACCGCGGGCGCCGGCATGATCTGGGAAAACAGCCAGACGCAGGCGATCAGCGCCGGCTGGTGGATAAGGTAGAAGGCGAGGCTGTGGCGGCCGGCCAGCACCAGCGGGTTCAGCCAGCGGGGAAGCGCAAGATGCCGCAGCCGCTCGACAAGGCCGAAGGAAACGGCAAGCCTGGCAAACCCGACGCCGGCCAGCACCGCGCCGAACCACGGAAACAGCGGAACGTAGTCGTTGGAGCGCGGATCGATCGTCGAGAGGCCGAGCCACCACAGCGCCGGATGATCGAAGGCGGGCGAGCGCAGATAGTGCGGGGCGGCGATCACCAGCGCCGCGACGGCCAGCGTGAGAAGCCCCGGCAGGCGCAGGAAGGCGAGGCCCAGCAGGCTTGCGAGCGCGATTTCGTGCAGGATGCCGAAGAAGATGAAGGCGTCCGGCGTTGCGAACCGGGTGACGAGGCTGATGGCCGCCGCCGCCGCGACGACCATGGCGAGCCGCCTCCAGAAACCCGGCCAGCGGATGCCGCGCCCATGCGCCAGCACCAAGCTGACGCCGACCAGGAACAGGAAGGTCGAGGCGATGCAGCGCGCATAAAGCTTCCAGCCGCCGAAGGCGGTGAGGCCCGGCGCGACATAGCCGAAGAATTCGAGATCCCAGGTGAAATGGTAGCTCGCCATGGCGAGCAGGGCGGCGCCGCGCAGCGCGTCGATGACGACGATGCGGGGCCTGCCTGCGGTATCGGCCGATTGCTGCGGGTTCATGTCGCGCGGTCAACTCCTGCGGCCCCTTGCGAGGGGTAGGGCCAAAGCGGCGGGCTGTAAAGTTGGGCCAGCGGCCACAAAGGGTTGGCCGGCTTCGCATTTCGATGCTGCGGCGTCGGTTTCCTGCTACCGGCCCATGCCATGCCGGGGCAGATTTCCGGCGCGAATCCTTTGCCGAGACCGTATGGCCCCGCATGTCCGACACCCGATCTGGCTCCCCGCCGTGCGGCCCGCGGACGCGCGCACCTTCGCCACGCTCTATGCCATCGAATCCTTCGCCCGCGCGACCGTCTCCAGCGTCATTCCGATCCAGGCCTACGAGATTCTGCAAAGCGAGCAGACAGTCTCGATCCTCTATACGGCGGTATCGCTGACCGGTCTGTCGGTGACGCTGTTCATGCCGTTGCTGATCCGCCGCTTCGCCCGGCGCTGGGTCTATACGGCGGGCGCGATCCTGCTCGCCATCGGTTCGCTGTTCTTCGTCACGCATACGCTGGCCGGGCAGGCGCTGGGGATGCTGGCGCGCGTCATGGGAGCGAGCGCGCTGTCGATCACGCTCAACCTCTACATCATGGACCATATCCGCAAGGCGGATTTCACGCGCTCCGAATCGCTGCGAATGGCGCTGTCGATGATCGCCTGGACCGGCGGGCCGACGCTCGGCATTTTCCTTTATACGCATTACGGCATCTATGCCGCGCATGGCACCGTCGCGGTCTTTGCGCTCTGCCTGCTGGTACTGTTCTGGTACTACCGGCTGAGCGACAACCCGCTGATCGCCGCCGGCAAGAGCCGCGCCTCCAATCCGCTTGCCAATATCGGCCGTTTCATCGCCCAGCCCCGGCTGAGGCTTGCCTGGCTGATCGCTTTCGGCCGCTCCTGCTACTGGACGACCTTCTTCGTCTACGGGCCGCTTCTGATGGTGGTGACGGGGCAGGGGGAACTGGCCGGCGGCCTGTTGATCTCGGCCGGCAACGCGCTGCTGTTCTGCGCCCTCATCTGGGGCCGGGTGGGGCGGCGCTACGGCTTGCGCAAGGTGATTTCCTTCGCTTTCTGCGCCATGGCGGTGACGCTGTGGGCGGCAGGCGCGGTGGGGGCCTCCTATCCGCTGGTGACGGCGGGCCTTCTCCTGGTCGGGGCGCTGTTCACCATCGCGCTGGATGCACTGGGCTCCACCACGTTCATGCGGGCGGTGCACGCCTATGAACGGCCACAGATGGCGGCGGTCTACCGCACCTATCTCGATTTCTCCGAACTGACGCCGCCGCTGGTCTATTCGGTGGTGCTGGCCTTCTTCGGCCTTGGCTCGGTCTTCGTCACACTGGGCTTTCTCGCCGCGGCCTGCGGCATCGTTTCGTGGCGCTATCTGCCGAAATCGATGTGAGGTTTCAGGTCACAAGGTCTGCCATTTGCGACGGGCGGATGGTCTTCCTATAGTCCGCGTGGCCTTTGGGCCGCTGCGGAACGGAAAGGACATATGTTGACAGGCAGCCTGACTTTCCTTCTTGGCGGCGCCCGCTCGGGCAAGAGCGCGCATGCCGAGCGGCTGGCGACGGCGCTGCCGGCGCCGTGGACCTACATCGCGACGGCGCAAGCCTATGACGAGGAGATGCGCGAGCGCATCGCCCATCACCGCGCGCGGCGCGGCGAGGGATGGCTGACGGTCGACGCGCCGCTCGACCTTGCCGGCGCGCTGGCGACGGTGCCGGCGGGGCGGCCGGTGCTGGTCGATTGCCTGACGCTGTGGCTGACGAATCACATGCTGGCGGATCACGATATCGAGGCCGAATGCGCGAGGCTGGGCGCGGTCCTGTCGCGGCCTCGGGGCGCCTGGTTCGTGGTCTCGAACGAAGTGGGGCTGGGCATCGTGCCGGATAACGCGCTGGCGCGCCGTTTTCGCGATGCGGCCGGGCGGCTGAATCAGCAGGTCGCGGCTGTCGCCGATACGGTTCTGATGATGGTGGCGGGTCTGCCGCTGAAGGTGAAATGACATGAGCGAGATCGATACGGCCGAGGCCGAACGCCACAAGGTCAAGATGGCCAAGCGCAAGGCCGTGCAGGATGCCGAGGTGGCCGGCAAGACGGTTGCCGAGAAGGGCTTGCTGATCGTCAACACCGGTCCGGGCAAGGGCAAGACGACGGCCGCCTTCGGGCTGGCGCTGCGCATGCTGGGCTACGGCAAGCGCGTCGGCGTCGTGCAGTTCATCAAGGGCAAGTGGCACACCGGCGAGAAGGACGCCTTCGCCGCCTTCGGCGATCACGTGGCGTGGCACACGATGGGCGAGGGGTTCACCTGGGAGACGCAGGACCTGAAGCGCGACATCGCGGCGGCGCAAGCCGCGTGGGAGAAGGCGCTGGACCTGATGGCCGATCCGACGATCAGCCTGGTGGTGCTGGACGAACTCAACATCGCGCTGCGCTACGACTATCTCGATCTCGAAAAGGTGGTGGCGGCGCTGCGAGGCCGGCGCGAGGGGCTGCATGTCGTCGTCACCGGCCGCAACGCCAAGCCGGCCTTGGTGGAAGCCGCCGATCTCGTCACCGAGATGGGGGCGACCAAGCATCATTTTGCGGCCGGCGTGAAGGCGCAGCAGGGGATCGAGTTCTGAGACGGCCGGACGGCTTGCGGAACGGCCTGCGGCGCCTGTCGGGCCTTGCATCGCCGGCCTTTGCAGTTTACCCCGCTTGACGCCATTTCAGGACGGTTCTCCCCCATGCTCGACATCAAATGGATTCGCGAAAACCCGCAGGCTCTTGCCGAGGCGCTGGCAAAGCGCCCGTCCTATGCCGCGTCGGCGCAATCCACCGTCGATGACGTTCTCGCCAGGGACGAAGCGCGCCGGGCGCATCTGGGCGAACTCCAGGCCAAGCAGGAACGCCGCAACGCCGCTTCCAAGGAAATCGGCAATGCCATGCGCGACAAGAACATGGAGTTGGCCGAGACGCTGAAAAGCGAGGTCAACGAGATCAAGGCTTTCATCCAGAACGGCGAGGCGCGCGAGCGCGAACTGGACAAAGCGCTGGCCGACGCGCTTTCGGTGCTGCCCAACGTGCCGCTGCCCGACGTGCCGCTGGGCGCCGACGAGCATGACAACGTCGAGGTGCGCCGTTTCGGCGAGGACCTGATCGCCGCCCGCCAGCCGCGCATGGGCAACAAGCCGAAGGAGCATTTCGAGATCGGCGAACGGCTCGGGATGATGGACTTCGAGCGCGCGGCGAAACTGTCCGGCTCGCGCTTCACGGTGCTTTCCGGCCGGCTTGCCCGGCTGGAGCGCGCGCTCGGTCAGTTCATGCTGGACACCCACACCACCGAGCACGGCTACACGGAAGTGCAACCGCCGCTGATGGTACGCGACGAGGTGATGTTCGGAACGGGGCAACTTCCAAAATTCCGAAGCGATCTTTTCGTGGCTAAGACTTTGCCACTAGGTCGCGCGGCACCGTGGGGAGAGGATTTGCCTTACGAGTTTCGTAAAATGCAGCCATTGCTGTTCGACTATTTGTTTGACAACGAGCCTCGTGAAAATGTTCAGTCTGCCATAGACGAACTTGCAAAAACTCATAAGGAACTGGCGGCTTCCGTTTCTGAAGCATATCTCGGTCGTGATTTATACCTCATCCCCACGGCCGAAGTGCCGCTGACCAATCTCGTCCGCGAGGAAATCACCGCCCACGACAAGCTGCCGCTGCGCATGACGGCGCTGACGCCCTGCTTCCGTTCCGAGGCCGGCTCGGCCGGGCGCGACACGCGCGGCATGTTGCGTCAGCACCAGTTCTACAAGGTGGAACTGGTTTCGATCACCGACCAGGAAAGCTCGCTCGCCGAGCACGAGCGCATGACCGAATGCGCCGAGGCGGTTTTGCGGAAGCTGGAACTGCCGTTCCGCACCGTCGCGCTGTGCACCGGCGACATGGGTTTCGGCGCGCAGAAGACCTACGACATCGAGGTCTGGCTGCCCGGACAGAACAGCTATCGCGAGATTTCGTCCTGTTCGGTCTGCGGCGATTTCCAGGCGCGGCGCATGAACGCCCGCTACAAGGACAAGGACGGTAAGGGCAATCTTTTCGTCCATACGCTGAACGGTTCGGGCACGGCGGTCGGCCGCGCTCTCATCGCCGTCATGGAAAACTACCAGAACGAGGACGGCAGCGTAACCATTCCTGAAGTGCTCAAGCCCTACATGGGCGGGCTGGAAAGAATCGAATCGAAATAATGCGCATCCTGCTGACCAATGACGACGGCATCCATGCCGAGGGCCTTGCCGTTCTCGAACGCATCGCCCGAACGCTTTCCGACGACGTGTGGGTGGTGGCGCCGGAGATGGACCAGTCCGGCTTCGCCCATTCGCTGTCGCTGTCGGAGCCGCTCAGGCTGCGCAAGATCGGCGAGCGGCACTATGCGGTGCGCGGCACGCCGACCGACTGCGTCATCATGGGGGCGAAGAAGGTTCTGCCCGGCATGCCGGACCTGATCCTGTCGGGCGTCAATTCCGGCGCCAATCTCGCCGATGACGTGACCTATTCGGGCACCGTCGCCGGAGCCATGGAAGGCGCGCTGATCGGTGTGCGCTCGATTGCCATCAGTCAAGCCTATCATAGTGTCGGCGAGGACCGCATCGTTCCGTACGACACCTGCGAGACGCTGGCGCCGGCGCTGCTGAAAACGCTGGTGGAAACGCCGCTGCCTGCGGGCGTGCTGCTCAACGTCAATTTTCCGAAATGCGCGCCCGACCAGGTGGCCGGCACCGTCGTCACCGACCAGGGCAAGCTTCTGCACAGCCTTTGGCTGGACGAGCGGCGCGACGGTCGCGGCCTGCCTTACTACTGGATGCGGTTCGGCCGCGAGCCGGCCGACAGCCGCGGCGGCACCGACCTCGAGGCGGTGCGCAACGGCTTCGTTTCGGTGACGCCGCTTCATCTCGACCTGACCGCCTACGAGGTCAAGGATCGGCTGGCCAAGGCGCTGGCATGACGCAAGGGGTGGCCATCGAGGATCGCGAAGGGTTTGCAGCCTTCCTGCTCAGGCTGAGAGGCAAGGGCAGCGTGCCGAAGTCGCTGATCGCCGCCTTCGAGGCGACGCCGCGCCGCGGTTTTCTCAACGGCCAATATCATCCCATCGCCTGGACGGACCGTATGCTGCCGATCGAATGCGGCGAAGCGATGGAAGGCGCCGACCTGCAAGCGGCGGTGATTGCTGCGCTGGCGATCGAGCCGGGCAGCCGGGTGCTGGAAATCGGCACCGGATCTGGCTTTACCGCCGCCGTGATGGCGCGCCTCGCCGGTCGGCTGGTGACGATCGATCGCTATAAAACGCTGGTCGAGCAGGCGAGGCAGCGTTTCGAAGCGCTCGGCATTGCCAACGTCATCGCCCGCCAGGCCGATGGCAGCAACGGCCTGCCGAACGAAGGGCCGTTCGACCGCATCGTCGCCTGGGCGGCATTCGACAGCCTGCCGCGCTTTTTGCTCGATCAGCTTTCCAGCGGCGGCACGGTGATTGCCCCGATCGGTCCCGAAGAAGGCGAGCAGGTGGTGGCCAAACTCACCAAGGTCGGCTCCCGGTTCGAGCGGGAGGATATCGGCGTCGTTCGCCTGCAACCGGTCCTGTCCGGCGTGGCCGCCGTTATCTGAACACATCTTTTAAGAAAATTTTCGACGGATTCTAAGGGTTTAACCGACCGGTAACATTAACGCGCTTTAATCATGCCCAGTCTGTACCGGGTATGCGGGTAAGTGCGATGCGTTTCAATATCTTGAAGGCGAATGGACGCAATCTGGCGCGCGGCTGCGCCGTGCTGATGGTCGCCGGCGCGGTTTCGGGATGTTCCTCCCAGGTGGCGCGCTTCAGCGACGGGCTCGATGCCACAGCCACCGCATCGACCCCCAACCAGCGATCCATCATCGACAAGCAGCCCGTCGATCAGCCTTATCCGGGCGATACGGTCGCTGCCGCTCCGGTGAACGGCAGCTACAGCCGTTCCGTCAGCCGCTCCAGCATCGAGCCGATCAAGGTCCGGTCGCTGCCGCCGGTCGCCCAGGCCCAGACCGCGGCAATCCGGCCGGCCAGGACGGCGGCGGCCAGGATCGACCAGACCGTGACCGGCACTGTGGCGCAGACCCAGACGCAAGCGCAAGCCCTCAGGGCTCCCGTGCAGACGGCCGTGGCGAAGGCCGCCATCGAGGACGGCGAGCCGAAAGGCTGGTCGCGCGCCGGCGGCACCCAGATCACCGTCCGGGACGGCGAGACGGTCTACAATCTGTCGCGCCGCTACGGCGTGCCGGCTAACGTCATCATGAAGACCAACGGCCTTGCCTCCGCCGACGGTTTGCAGTCGGGCCAGAAGCTGGTCATCCCGACCTATGTCTATTCGGCCAAGGCGCCGGTTTCGGCGCCTGATCACAACCCGAAGGTCGCCGACGCCCGCTCCTCGAGAGGCACGAAATCCGATGTGCCGGCCGACAGGGTGCCGGTTCCGACTACCATGCCCGGCAAGGTCGCGGTGTTGCCACAGCAGCCGAAGGTGAGGGAAGGCAAGCCGGCGTTGCCGGTCGATGCCTCGGCCGCCAACGATCCCAAGGCTAGGCCGCTGGCCAAGGCGGCGGAAGTGGCGTCGGCCAAGCCTGCCGCAGCCGCTGGAACCTACACGGTGCAGCAGGGCGACACGCTTTCCTCGATCGCCAGAAAGACCGGCGTCGGCGTGACGGCGCTCAAGCAGGAAAACGGCATGAAGGACGGCCTGATCCGCATCGGCCAGACCTTGAAGCTGCCGGGCGCCGGCGCGGCTACCAGTCAGGTCGCGAGTGTCAAGCCGGCGGCGGTCGATCCGGTCAAGACGGGCTCGACGCCACCGCCGGCCAAGGCGACCCCGAGCGAGGCGGTCGCTTCCTATACGCCGCCGAAGCAGGCTGCCAAGGTCATCAAGCAGGCCGAGAGCGAGGACATCGAGGCGCCCGATTCGACCGGCATCGGCAAGATGCGCTGGCCGGTGCGCGGGCGGGTCATCTCCGGCTTCGGGTCCGGCAAGGACGGCATCGACATCGCCGTGCCCGAGGGCACGCCCGTCAAGGCGGCCGAGAACGGCGTCGTCATCTATGCCGGCGACGGCCTGAAGGAGTTCGGCAACACGGTGCTGGTGCGCCACGAGAACGGCCTCGTCACGGTTTACGGCCATGCCTCGTCGCTGGAAGTCAAACGCGGCGAGAAGGTCAAGCGCGGCCAGGAAATCGCCCAGTCCGGCATGAGCGGCGACGCCACTTCACCACAGCTGCACTTCGAGGTGCGCAAGAATTCCGCGCCCGTCGACCCCAAGACTTTCCTGGAATAGAACAACAAGAACCATTGCGGGGCGCCTGACCTCCAGTCCGCCCCGCCGGCTCCGCCCGCTCCGCAAGGGGCGGGCCTTTTCAGTTGGCGGACGGCCTGGCCTCAGTCTTGCAGCGCCTTGCCCAACCGGCCGGCGAGGTCCTGCGTGAATTGCCAGGCGACACGGCCGGAGCGGCTGCCGCGCGTCGTCGCCCATTCAAGCGCCTCGGCCCGAAGCGTCTCGGCATCGACAGCGAGGCCGTAGTGCCGCACATAGCCCGACACCATGTCGAGATAGTCGTCCTGCGAGCACTTGTGGAAACCGAGCCACAGGCCGAAGCGATCCGACAGCGAGACTTTCTCTTCGACCGCCTCGGACGGGTTGATCGCCGTCGAGCGCTCGTTGTCGATCATATCGCGCGGCAGAAGGTGGCGGCGGTTCGATGTGGCGTAGAAAATGACGTTCTGCGGCCGGCCCTCGACGCCGCCTTCCAGCGCGGCCTTCAGCGACTTGTAGGAGGTGTCGTCGTGGTCGAAGGAGAGATCGTCGCAGAACAGGATGAAACGGAATGTCGCCGCCTTCAGGATCGCCATCAGCGCAGGCAGCGTGTCGATGTCCTCGCGGTGGATCTCGATCAGCTTGAGAGGAGCGTCGTGCCTGCCCGAAGCGTTGACGGCGGCGTGCGAGGCCTTCACCAGCGATGATTTGCCCATGCCGCGCGCGCCCCACAAAAGCACGTTGTTAGCGGCGTAGCCGGAGGCGAAGCGCTCGGTGTTGTCGACCAGAATGTCACGGACATGATCGACGCCGCGGATCAGGTCGATATCGACCCTGTTGACCCGCCTGACCGGTTCGAGGACACCCGTCTCGGCCTGCCAGACGAAGCAGTCGGCCGCCTCGAGGTCCGGCGGGGCAGGGGTGGCCGGCGCCAGGCGCTCCACCGCCGCGATCAGGCGATCAAGCTTGCTGGACAACGCTTCCAGGCTTTTGTCGGACATCGTGAATCCAATCCTCAGTCGTTGCGGCCATGCTCGTACCGTACGGTACGGTTCTTTCACGACGCCGCCGGTTTTGCAAGCCGCCTTGCAATCTGCGCCGAAACCTTTCAAAAGCGCTCGGTAACGCGCCGGCGAACAGTTGCAATGGGCGCTTTACCGACTATATTCCGGCCAAATTTCAAGGCCGGTCGCGGCTTTCCTGGCAGGAGTTTTCGATGTTCGTCACACCGGCATACGCCCAGAGCGTCGGCGCCTCGCCCGATGTTTTCATCAGCATTCTGCCCTTCGTGCTGATCTTCGTCATCATGTACTTCCTCATCATCCGGCCGCAGCGCACGCAGTTGAAGAAGCGCGGCGAGATGCTTTCGGCGATCCGCCGCGGCGACACGGTCGTCACCGGCGGCGGCTTTGTCGGAAAAGTCACCAAGGTGATCGACGACAACGAACTGGAAGTCGACCTCGGCGGCGTGAAAGTGACCGCGCTGCGCTCGACCATCAGCGACGTGCGCGTCAAGGGCGAGCCGGTCGCGAACCAGAACGCCAAGAAATAGCCGCCAAGAAATAACCGTATTCGAGGCGGAACGCCGCGAGCGCGGCTGAACGGACCATTTATATGCTGTATTTTTCGCGTTGGAAGACGATCGGGATTTGGGCAGTCGTCCTGCTCGGCCTACTGCTTGCCGCTCCCAATCTGTTCCCGCAATCTGTGCTGCAGAAGCTGCCCGACTGGTTGCCGAAGAAGCAGATGACGCTCGGCCTCGACCTTCAGGGCGGCTCGCACATCCTGCTCAAGATCGACCAGAACGATCTCATCAAGGATCGCCTGAACACTGCGCGCGACGAGATCAGGTCGCTGCTGCGTGATGCCAAGATCGGCTACACCGGCCTGTCCGGTTCCGGCAAGGTGGTGCAGGTGCGCATCCGCGACGCGGCCCAGGTCGATGCCGCCAAGGAAGCGCTGAAGTCGCTCACGGCGCCGGTTTCGGCCGGCCTTTTCGCCGGCGGCTCCGTTACCGAGATGGCGATGGACGAGCCGGAGCCCGGCCTGCTGCGCTTCACCATGACGGACGCGGGCATCAAGTACCGCACGGCCACTGCCGTCAGCCAGTCGATTGAAGTCGTCGGACGCCGCGTCAACGAACTCGGCACGACCGAGCCGATCGTGCAGCGCCAGGGCGACGACCGCATTCTGGTGCAGGTGCCGGGCTTGCAGGACCCGCAGCGCCTGAAGGACATTCTCGGCCAGACCGCCAAGCTGACCTTCCAGATGGTCGACCAGTCGATGCCGGTGCAGGAGGCCATCAACGGCCGTCCGCCGGCCGGCGACACGGTCATGTATTCCAAGGACAACCCGCCGGTTCCCTACCTGATCGAGAACCGCGTCATCGTGTCGGGCGAGAACCTCGTCGATGCGCAGGCGACCTTCGATTCTCGCACCAACGAACCGGTCGTCTCCTTCCGCTTCGATTCCAAGGGCGCGACCCGCTTCGGTCAGGCGACGCAGCAGAACGTCGGCAAGCTGTTCGCCATCATCCTCGACAACCACGTCATCTCGGCGCCGCAGATTCGTGAGCCGATCCTCGGCGGCACCGGCCAGATTTCCGGTAACTTCACGCCCCAGAGCGCCAACGACCTTGCCGTGCTGCTGCGCGCCGGCGCGCTGCCGGCGACGCTGACCGTCATCGAGGAACGGACGGTCGGTCCCGGTCTCGGGCAGGATTCGATCGATGCCGGCAAAATGTCGGCCATGGTCGGTTCCATCCTTGTCGTGGTCTTCATGGTCGCCGCCTACGGCACCCTCGGCTGGATCGCCAACCTCGCGCTGGTTGCGAACGTGGCGCTGATCGTCGCCATCCTTTCCGTCCTCGGGGCGACGCTGACCTTGCCCGGCATCGCCGGCATCGTGCTGACCGTCGGCATGGCGGTCGATTCCAACGTGCTGATCTATGAGCGCATCCGTGAGGAACGGCGGGCAGGCCGGTCGATCATCCAGGCGGTCGATACAGGCTTCGCCAAGGCGCTCGCGACGATCGTGGACTCCAACGTGACCACGCTGATTGCCGCCATCGTGCTGTTCTTCCTCGGCTCCGGTCCGGTCAAGGGCTTTGCCGTGACCCTGGCGGTCGGCATCATTACCACCGTCTTCACCGCCTTCACGCTGACCCGCTGGCTGGTGGCGGAATGGCTGCGCCGCACGCGGCCGAAGGAATTGCCCAAGGGCTATGTCCGCCTCGTCCCCGAGGTTACGCGCATCCCCTTCATGCGCGTGCGCCTACAGGTTTTCGTCATCTCGGTGATCCTGTGCGTGGCCTCGGTCGGCCTGCTCTTCACCAAGGGCCTGAACTTCGGCATCGATTTCACCGGCGGCACGCTGATCGAAGTTCGCGCCAAATCCGGTGCCGCCGACGTCGGCGATATCCGCTCCCGGCTCTCGGCAGCCGGCGTCAAGGAAATCCAGGTGCAGGGCTTCGGCGACGCGACCGACGCGCTGATCCGCATCGGCGCTACGGCGGACGGGGGCGACGAGGCCGGCAACGTTCTTGTCAAGAAGGCACAGGACAGCCTGACCTCGGCCTACGACATCCGCCGCACCGAACTCGTCGGTCCGACGGTTTCAGGCGAATTGGCCAAGGCCGCGATCCTCGGCATCTTGGCCGCCATGGGCGCCATCCTGATCTACGTTTGGGTGCGATTCGAATGGCAGTTCGCCATCGGCTCGATCCTCGCGACCATCAACGACATTACGCTCACCCTCGGCTTCCTGGTCGTCACCCAATTGCAGTTCGACCTGTCCACGGTGGCGGCGATCCTGACGATCGTCGGCTATTCGCTCAACGACACCGTCGTCATCTACGACCGCGTTCGTGAGAATTTGAGACGCTTCAAAAGGATGCCGCTCGGCCAGTTGCTCGACCTGTCGGACAACGAGATGCTGTCGCGCACGACGATGACCTCACTGACGACCTTCCTTGCCCTGCTGGCGCTGTTCCTGCTGGGTGGAGAGGTCATCCGGTCCTTCGTCGCCTCGATGCTGTTCGGCGTCTTCATCGGGACCTTCTCGTCGATCTTCATCGCCGCGCCGATCCTCATCATCTTCCACCTGCGTCCCGTCACCAAGGAAGGGATGGAAGAGTACGAGGCCACGCATCCGGCGCAGCAACTGCCGGCCAAGTGATGGCCGGCCCAAAGATGGCTGGTATCATCATCCGCGAGGCCCACTATCCGGGCCGCGCGCCCATCGAAGCCTATGGCAACGGCGGCTTCCGCTTCGCCGACATGTCGCATCGCGGCTCGTTATTGTGCCTGCCGTCCGGCATTCATGGCTGGGAGCCGGCTGACCCCGCGAAGCTGACGGCGGCCGATTTCGACAGGGTGTTCAGCGAGACCGAAGGGATCGAGATCCTGCTGGTCGGGACCGGGGCGGACATCCGGCCGCTGCCGGCCGCGCTACGGACGGCGATGAAGGAAGCGGGGATTTCCGCGGACCCGATGTCCACCGGGGCCGCCGTGCGCACCTACAACGTGCTGCTGGCCGAGGACCGCGCGGTCGCCGCGGCCCTCGTCGCCGTGGACTGATATGGACGCCAGCGGCCGGATCGTCACCGACACGGTCCGCGCGGCCGACCCGGACCGCTATCTTTGCGCCCTCTATGCGCCGGCGGACAAGCGCGCCGCGCTGCTTTCGCTCTATGCCTTCAACGCCGAGATCGCCGGCGTGCGCGATCGTATCCGCGAGGCGCTGCCGGGCGAGGTGCGGCTGCAATGGTGGCGCGACGTCATCGCAGCCGGCGGCGAAGGAACGGATACGGGCGGTGCCGGGCATCCGCTGGCCACGGCGCTGGGCGCGACCATCACCGCGCACAACCTGCCGCGCCAGGCCTTCGACAATTATCTCGAGGCGCGCATTTTCGATCTCTACGACGATCCGATGCCGTCGCGTACCGACCTCGAGGGCTATTGCGGCGAGACGGCGTCGGCGCTGATCCAGCTTGCCGCGCTGGCGCTTGACCCGGAAAATGCGCCGCGTTTCGCCGATCTCGCCGGCCATGCCGGCTGCGCGCAGGCGATCACCGGGCTGCTGCTGTTGCTGCCGCTGCACCGCGCACGCGGCCAGTGCTATGTTCCGGCCGATTTGTTGGCTTCGGTCGGCTCCTCGCCACAGGAATTTCTCAAAGGCGACGGCGGCCCGAATGCCGGCCATGCGCTGTCGGCGATGATCGCCTTGGCTCGCGACCATCTGGCCGCCTTCGAGCGAGGCGCCAGTGCCTTGCCGGAAAGCCTGCGCCCGGCCTTTCTGCCGCTGGCGCTGACACGCGCCAATCTCGACCGGATCGAGCGGGCGGGCGCGTCCGCGTTGCGGGAAAGCCCGCGCCTGCCGCTATGGCGGCGGCACTGGCTGCTTTTCCGACGCGCCTCGAAAGGCTGGTAGGCGGTCTGATCTATTCGGCTGCTGTCGCCTGCGATTCACGGCCCAGCCAGGCGCGGCAGTCAGCCAGCGCGCGCGCCGTCAGCGCCTTTTTCTTGGCAACCGCCTTGTCCTTGCCGCGGAAGCGGCCCTCAAAGCCCTCCGGCTTGAGTTTCGTGTCGGCGGCGAGCGGTGGAAACAGGCCGAAATTGACGTTCATCGGCTGGAAGGAGCGTTTGCCCGGTTCGTCGTCGGAAACGATGTGGCCGCCGGTGATGTGGCCGAGCAGGGCGCCGAAGGCGGTGGTCGGCGGCGGCGAGGCAAGCGGCCGGCCGAGGCGTGCGGCGGCGGCGAAGCGCCCGGCCAGCAAGCCGATGGCGGCGCTTTCAATATAACCTTCGCAGCCGGTGATCTGGCCGGCGAAGCGAAGACCGGGCCGAGACTTCAGTTGCAGCGTGCCGTCGAGCAAAGTGGGGGAGTTGATGTAGGTGTTGCGGTGCAGGCCGCCCAGCCGCGCGAATTCGGCGTTCTCCAACCCCGGAATGGTACGCAAGACGCGCACCTGCTCGCCGTGCTTCAGCTTGGTCTGGAAACCGACCATGTTGTAGAGGGTGCCGAGCGCATTGTCCTGCCGAAGCTGCGCGACGGCGTAGGGCTTGGTCGCCGGGTCGTGGGCGTTGGTCAGACCCATCGGCTTCATCGGTCCGTGGCGCAGCGTTTCCACGCCCCGCTCGGCCATCACCTCGACGGGCAGGCAACCGTCGAAATAGGGCGTGCCTTCCCATTGCTTGAATTCGGTCTTGCCGCCGTCCAGCAACTCCTGCACGAAGGCCTCGTACTGCTCGCGGTTCATCGGGCAGTTGATGTAGTCCTTGCCGGTGCCGCCTGGGCCGACCTTGTCGTAGCGCGACTGGAACCAGCAGGTGTCCATGTCGATGGTGTCGAAGTGCACGATGGGCGCGATGGCGTCGAAGAAGGCCAGCGCGTCGGCGCCGGTTGCCGCGGCGATCGCTTCCGCCAGCGACGGCGCGGTCAGCGGGCCGGTGGCGACGATCGCCTGATCCCATTCCGCCGGCGGCAGGCCGGTGACTTCCTCGCGCACGATGGTGATCAGCGGGTGCGCCTCCAGCTTCGCCGTCACGGCGGCCGAGAAACCGTCGCGGTCGACGGCGAGCGCGCCGCCGGCCGGCACCTGATGGGCGTCGCCGCAGGCCATCACCAGCGAGTTGCCGAGCCGCATCTCGGCGTGCAGCAGGCCAACGGCATTGGTTTCGGCGTCGTCGGAGCGGAAGGAATTGGAGCAGACCAGTTCGGCCAGCCCCTCGGTCTTGTGCGCGTCGGTGCCGCGTACCGGGCGCATTTCGTGCAGGACGACGGGCACGCCGGCTTGCGCCGCCTGCCATGCTGCTTCCGAGCCGGCCAGTCCGCCGCCGACGATGTGGATAGGATCGATGCTCATGGGGCGGGAGATAGTCTCTTGCCGCCGCCGATGCAATCGCGCGGCGCTTTCGGCCAACAGCGGAATATGGGTGGAGCGTCCTCAAAACGACAACACCCGCCGGGGGAGGAGATCCGGCGGGTGTCGTTTTGCTGGTCGGCCTCTAGGGAGGAGGAGGAAGCCGACCTATTCGTCGTCGCCGGGGAGGAGGTCGGCTTCGACGAAATTCCTTTCGCCTTTTGAAAGGGGGAGAAACCCTTTTTAGG
>NZ_JAFKID010000059.1 GCF_017306545.1 Mesorhizobium sp. | reverse complement strand
TCTCCTTCGCGTCAATTGCGACGGAGAGACCCTAAACTATGCCGATCCAGCTACCGCTATATCTTGAAAACATTGGAGAAAAACTGCCCGCTCGGCATAGTTCGTCGTCCGGCATAAACCTGCTTATGCCGCGCACGGCATAATGCAGTCTCGATGAGCGAGGCGATGGTCGCCCAGTTTTCGGCTCCGGCATCGTGGCCTGCGAAGAGCGCGTTCTTGCGGCTGAGAGCTATCGGCCGGATGGTTCTTTCGACGCTGTTATTGTCCACCTCGATGCGGCCGTCGGTCAGGAAGAGACGCAGGCCATTCCAGTATTTGGCGATGTAGCTGAGGGCTTCGCCGAGCGATGATTTGGCGGCAACGCGGGCACGGTGAAGGGCGAGCCAAGTTTCCATGTCGGCAACCAGCGGCGTTGATCGTGCCTGTCTTTCAGCCAGACGGATCTCCGGATCGAGGCCTCGTAGCTCGGCCTCGATCCGGTAAAGTTCGCCGATCCGCCTCACGCCGTCCTCGGCAATCGGCGCTGGTCCGTTACGAGCGATCTCCACCAGCTTGCGGCGGGCATGCGCCCAGCAATAGGCAAGCCGAATGTCGAGACCGACGCGTTCCGGCGCGATCAGTCGATTGTATCCGGCATAGCCGTCAACCTGCAGAACGCCGGAGAAGCCCTGCAATATCCGTTCTGCATGCTGTCCCCCGCGTCCAGGCGCGTAGGTGAAGGCAACGCCCGGAGGACCACTGCCGCCCCATGGCCGATCATCCCGCGCCAACGCCCAGAAGTATCCGGTCTTGGTTTTGCGTGAGCCGGGATCGAGCACCGGGGCCCGGGTCTCGTCCATGAAGAGCTTGCTCGAGCGCTTCAGGTCGGCAATCAGGGCATCGAAGACGGGACGCAGTTCGAAGGCGGCTCGGCCGACCCAATCGGCAAGCGTGGAGCGGTCGAGATCAATGCCCTGGCGGCTCATAATCTGCGCCTGCCTATAGAGCGGAAGATGATCGGCATATTTGCAGACCAGCACATGCGCGATCGTAGCTTCTGTCGGCAAGCCTGCCTGGATCAGACGTGTAGGAGCCGGAGCCTGAACGACGCCGTCGGTGCAGGCGCGACACGCATATTTGGGGCGACGGGTGACGATGACGCGGAACTGCGCCGGGATCACATCCAGCCGCTCCGATACATCTTCACCGATGCAATGCAGGCATCCACCGCAAGCGCAGACCAGGCTTTCCGGCTCGACGATCTCTTCGATACGCGGAAGATGGTCTGGAAGAGACCCCCGATTGGTTGCACGCGGTTTGGTGACCCGTTTGCCTGGAGAGGTATCGGCCTCGTCCTCAGCCTGGACGGCCGCGATGGCCGTTTCCAGGTCTTCCAGCGCCAGATCGAACTGGTCGGGATCGGCCTTCTCGGATTTGCGCCCGAAGGCCGCCTGCTTGAAGGCGGCGACCAGTCTTTCCAGCCGTTCGATCCGCTCGTCCTTACGAACCTCTCGCGCGGTTGCCGCGATCAGCATCGCCTTCAGGGCGGCAATGTCATCAGGAAGATCGGCGGCGTTCAGCATGCGCTGAAGTTATCAAATCCGGCCTCGGTTCGCCTTTGGAATTGGCCGGCCGAGTCATCGTGCCGCAGCTACTCGATAGCTTCCGGCACTCTCGTTTCAACAGCACGGACGCGCCGCCAGTCGAGGCCTGCAAACAGCGCTTCGAACTGGGCATGGCCCAACGTCATCAGGCCGTCCCTGATGCCGGGCCAGGTGAACGTATGCTCTTCCAGCCGCTTGTAAGCCATCACCATGCCGCTGCCATCCCAGTAGATCAGCTTCAACCGGTCCGCCCTGCGCGACCGGAAGACGAAGACTGTTCCCGTGAATGGGTCCTTGCGCAGCTCGTTCTTCACCAGCGCCGCCAACCCGTCATGGCCTTTGCGGAAGTCCACCGGCTTCGTCGCCACCATGATCCGTACGCGGTTCGACGGAAAGATCATGCCGACGTCGCTAACGCACGCGCAATGGCCGCGATCCGAGCGGCAGATGCGCCTTCTTCCAGGCGGATCGCGACAGGACCTATAACAATCTCGGGGCGACTGGGTGCTTTGATCGGCGGCCGGACCGCAGGGGTCTCGACAACCATCGACGCGAATTCCACAGCATCTTCGGGCTCAGGCAAAACCAGCTTGCCTTGCCGCGCCATCGTCCGCCACGACGACAGGTGGTTGGGCTTCAGCCCATAACGATCCGCCACCTCATTCACCGTCGCACCCGGTCGTAGGCTCTCCGAAACGATCCTGGCCTTGACCTCATCGGGCCATTGCCGATGTCCTCCACGCCCGACCTTTCCGGTCGTGAGAATCTCCAACGTAGTCTCCATGGAGAAACTCCCTTCGTTCGCCCATGGAAAGCCGATCACAGATCAGGGAAGACGGGGCAACGTGGGGGCAGAACACCGGTTACCATATACTCCCAAGAGGTCCACGACGTTTCGTATCGCGCATCAACGGCGGGGAAAAGGGCAATCTTGCCAAGCCCCTTATACCCGTCCGCGAGACCAAGCTCCCACGGGACCCATTTGCTTTCCTTGCTGTTCTTCGTTGCCAGGAGCACGAATTTGCGTGACTGGTTTATGCGTGTCTTGAGCTTTGCAGCAGTTTCCTTGCTGGTGTATGGCGGCAACTCTGGATCAATTTTGTCCAGATAGACGGTTGCGCCGTGATTCTCCAGAATGAGGATCGCGCCATCAACGAGATCGTCGTCCCGGCTGGAATGAGAAAGAAACGTCGCTCCCTGCGGCGATCGCTCTTCAGCGCTTTTCCTCGTTCGCGTGCGCTGCAAGACAGAAATATCGCGGACAAATCCGCGTAGTTCTTCTTTGGTGGTGTAGGAGACCAAGTGACCCTATTCCGTGATCAAATGTATGATGCAGTTCATTGGCACTGCCGGTTGTACCCCATGCGGTCACGGGGATTGACAATCAGATGAGCATGGGTCGCTCGCCGTTGATATGCTGCTTCGATGCCGCTCACCAATTCCTCCGTACTCCCAGGATATTCCATATGCCTCGCGTAGCAATCGACGCGCGGCCAATCCGATGACAGGTTGTCATGGAAGCGTTGGGGAAAGCTCGTAAAGCTGGGCAGCTTGATCCCCAGCAATCCGTTGGGAATCGTTTGTTCCCCTCTGCGCAAGGAGGACTGAATCTCCCAGTCCACATAACGGCGCGCCCAGGTGCACCGCCCCAATAGAACGATGGTGACGGTCGAGTCGGAGAGAAAGCGTTCACGGATTTTGGCCATCACGTAATCCGTGTTCGTGCTGTTGATGACATCGCCAGGCATTTCTTCGCCCAGCCCCCGCGCGATGAAACTGTCGCGTTCGTGGTCAAATCGGCGCACGAAGGCATTCACAGCGTCCTGGTCTGCATGGTGATACGAAATGAAACATTTACGTCGAACGATGGCCATTGCGGGTCGCCTACTAGGGTTCTCAAAAAGCACCTTCATGCCGCGAAGCGGCGGCCCATCCCGAGGCTCACCAGCGCGGCAATTTCGCTTGGTCGCGGTGTGGCGGCCAGCCTTGCGTTCTCATCGTGACTGAGGCCATTGTCGAGCGCGGTCCAGCTGCGCCCCTCCGTGAGACTACGAATGATCCCGAGCGCATCATCCAGCCGCCCGTCCCGCTCGGCACCATCCTGCTGAACGAACCAGGCCGCTGCCTCTCTGTTTATCGCACCGACAATGTCAATTGCGGCACCGCCGAAGCCGCCAGCAACATACAAGGGCTGTCCGGCTTTGAGCGCAAACAGCGCCTCTTCCACGACGCCGGGCATCGTTCCCTGGAACCCGGACCGCTTTCCCCCAATGAGAATGCGTCCCTGCGATTCTGCGGTCATGTAGCGGCGAAGACCGGACAGGGCGCGTGGTGTGTCATCGGGGTCAAAGGTTCGGTTGGCAATGAAGGCTATTGGCTCGCCATCAGCAGACAGGCAGACGATCTCACCGAACAGGCCCAACTCGGCGGCTGCATCATGAAGCTGTGCGTCCGTCAACTTCCCGTGCTCGGAGGCAGGCAGGCATATTCGCAGCGGCCTGTCCCGGCGGCTGTATCTCTGTAACTCCCCGACCAGGAACGCCGTGTACCCGTCCGGCTGCAGATGCCCGCCATATGCGAGCTTTCCACCCGCGACAAGAACGCTGCGCGCGATCTCTCCCAGCGCCAGCCTGAAGTGTATTTCGTGCAGACCAAGCCGCGCGAGATCGGGGCTGTTGGACACGGACACTGCAATACGCAGTCCCTCCAGAGCCTCGGGTTTCAGTAGCGGGTCGCCCTTAGATTTCTTGTCCTGCGCCATCAGCCACCCCGTCCCGCCAGTTGACGGGGCGTCATCACATCCAGATTTCCAGTCACGCCGCCAAAACGCGCGATCTGCTGAAGCACCACGGCTTCATCCGTGCCGAGTGGCGGATCGGGATGAATAATGCGCAACGGTTCGGTGCCGGCGGGAAGCGACCCGCCGGCGCGGGCCTCTTCTAGCCACTGGATAAGTGTGAGCGGCTCGGGAGCATGAGGAGCCCACCACGACACCTTCAAGTCGTCACGGGGACCGGCGAGTTCCCTTTGGCATCGCCAAAGTTCACGCTTCAGGCACTCATCAACGAGCAAGTCTAGCGCGCGGTAAACGTCGCGGCGTCGCCAGCGGCCATCATCTACATGAATAGGGGCGCGCGGCACGTGATCCATCAGGAATGATCCCCGCTCCTCGGCATATCCAATTCCATCTACTATGATCACCGGCATTCCGTTGCGTTTTGCCGTCAACATCTCCCGCTGGCACCAAACGCGGCTCGGATACAGGTCTGTCCGCAAGGCCAGGAGCGCGCTTGTCGCCGCGTTGGCAACAAGCTCCGCTGACCAGTCCGTTCCGGGCTGCAGATCGCTTGCGTCGAAGAATGCGGCGAGATGCGTGTTGGCAATAACCTCCCGCACGAGAGCGACCAACTCCTTTACGTCTCCAACCTCCGCTGCCGCGCTGTACTTGGTGTGGCTGATGAACGCCGTTACGCGGGGGTTCTGTTCCGGACTTAGGAACTGCGCCAGACTCTGCGTCAGGTCGCGGCATCTGAGGTTTTGCGCCGTATCATGCGGCGCGTCGGTCGCGCCCGCTGCGAATGCCTGATAGGCTCCAAATAGCCCTCCCAGAACGGTGCCGCTCAGTGCTCCGCCCGCCAGAAGATACGGGAAAATCCCGACTGTGGCAGGATGTTCGCGTTGCGCCTCCACGATCGCCTCCGCATAACCACGCCAAGGTGAACCGGCTTCAACGGAGGCCGCCAACTCCGTGCCGCATAACGGCACAATAGCCGTATAGCGAGCGCATGGAATGCCATTGGGCTGCGGTCTGGAGGAGGTCGGAATAGGGCGCGGAGCATCGGCACCGCCAGCCCAGCCTTGGCTGCGCACGAGGACTTCGACGGCTCCGCCAATGAGTCCCGTGAAGGCCGAGCCACGGAAATGCCTAATAATTTCCTCCCCGATATTCTCACCGGCCCGGTCGGAAGGATGCCAAACGATGTAGATTTCGAGCACTGGCGGCAGCATAGTTTCACCGTCCTCTCATCCGACGCTTGAAAAGAATCGGAACTCAAACTTAACTAAGTATAGATATTTTGAAAGGCAGAGCGATGGGACAAGATTCGACCAAGAATGTGTTTGTCAGTCATGTCCACGAAGATGACGCGGGTTGGCCTGCTGCCGGTTTTTCGGACACGGGGTTAAGCTAACATAGCTTTCTCCTCGAACTCGACGGGGCTCATATAGCCCAGTGTCGAGTGCCGTCGCCGGGGATTGTAGAAGCGCTCGATGTAATCGAACACATCGGCCCTGGCGTCATCCCTCGTCCTGTAAACCTTGCGGGCTGTCCGCTCGGTTTTCAGCGACGAGAAGAAGCTCTCCATCGCTGCATTGTCCCAGACGTTGCCTGACCGGCTCATTGAGCATGTGATGCCGTGGTCGGCCATCAGGCGCTGGAACTGTTCGCTCGTATATTGGCTGCCCTGGTCGCTGTGGTGCAGCAGGCTGTCGGGCTTGCCTCTCCTCCAGATCGCCATGATGAGGGCGTCGGTGACGAGCTGTGCCGTCATCTCGGCCTTCATCGCCCAGCCGACAACGCGTCTGGAGAACAGGTCGACGACGGCGGCAACGTAGAGCCAACCTTCGGCGGTCCAGATGTAGGTGAAGTCGGCGATCCACTTCTGGTTCGGGGCCGAGGCTTCGAAAGCGCGGTCGAGGATGTTGTCCGACACTGTCGCTCGCTCGCCGGTGTCTTTCGGCAGTCCACGACGCCGCGGTCGGGCACGCAGCCCGTTCTGACGCATGAGCCGCTCGATGCGATGCAGGCCGCAGGAGAGACCCTCGGCCAGCACGTCATGCCAGACGCGGCGAGCACCATAGGTTCGGTCGCTGCTCTTGAAGCTGCGATCGATCGCCGTCACCAGCACCTCGTCGTGCCGGGAGCGAGCGCTGGGGCTGCGGTTGAGCCAGGCGTGAAAGCCCGAGCGGGAGACATCCAGCGCGTCGCACAGCCATGCCACCGGCCAGATGTTCCGGTGCCTCGCGATGAAAGCGAACCTCATATCGCTTCCCTCGCGAAGTAGGCTGCGGCCTTTTTTAGGATGTCGCGCTCCGCCTTCAGCTTAGCCACTTCCTTGCGCAGCCGATCAATCTCCTGCTGCTCCGGCTTCAGCTGACCATGGCCGGGAAAGGCATGATGCGGATCCGTCGATAGCTCGCGCACCCATTTGCGCAGCACGTTCTCGTGGACATCAAGGTCGCGAGCTGCCTGCGCCACCGCAACGCCCCGATCCTTCACCAGTCTCACCGCCTCGAGCTTGAACTCGCGGCTGAACTTCCTTCTCTGCATTCCAACTCTCCAGTTCCGTTAAACACCTTATCTCGGTGTCCACGAAACCGGCAGCAGGCCAGGTCTGAAGAAGCTCAAGGATCTCCTGGCCAAGGGAATGTCCATTCGCGATGGCCACCTCCCAAACTGGAAGTGAATCAGGTTCGCCATCCAAGCTACGGAGGCCAAACCATGTTCCTGAAGCAGATCGGCATGCCCTATAATTTCCGCCCAAGGATCAAATCAAAGCTCGGGAAGCCTATCACCGCGCGCTCGGTACGTACCCAGACCAGTTTCAGAGGTCGTTCCCGGCATTTCGCTGAAACGTCGACTTCAGGTAAACGCAAAATCTATCTGAATGTCCGGAACGCGGGCGCCTTGCTGAACACTGCCCCGCCATCTCTAGCCCGCTAGGCTCAGATTTCGGTTGTCTCGGCCAAGGTCAGTGCACCATCGATGTCGACCCCGAGGTATCGAACTGTGTTTTCAATCTTGGTGTGGCCAAGCAGAATCTGAATGGCTCGAAGATTGCCGAGGATCGTCTTTGCCCCATGCTCGACCGTCGTGATACGGATCGTTCCCGAGGGCCGGTCGCGCAACTCGCCCAACCATCACGAGGATCGGAAAGACGAGGGACGTTCTCATTCTCGGCGCAGGCGGGCAGATCGCCCGCCATACGATCGCAAGGCTACTGGGCACCCTGACTGCTAGGCATTGGGCGCAACAAGCTGTGGCCAAGACAACGAAACCACTCTTCCAGCTGGACATCCTTCCGGCTGAGCGGACCTGTAATCGCGGGCAGGAACATCTTTTCTCCCACGTGTTCCCCAAGAGACCGATACGCTTCGAATTGGGTTTCGGAGAAGAACTGATCAGCCGTCGAATGGTGCGGAAAGGCCGGCTCGTCTAGCTTGTAACGTCTGAGATACTCCCCCTCATTGCCGGTGAGGGAGAGCTTCATATAGAGAAGGTAACCGATTTCCTGAAGCGCCTGATCCGGGCTTTGCGGGTAAAATATCCGGCAGAGTTGAAAGTGCGACCGACTATAGCCAGCTTCCCCAAGCCTGAGGTCGTCTAGATTGATATCAAGTACGATTCCAAAATCGATGTACGCCAGTCGTTGCAGGTTGGTTAGCGCATGGAACGTCATGGTTGGATCATTCTCACCGTCGATAGCCACGACAAAACGGCATCGACGCTTCAGCAGCTCGTAGACGCCCAAGTTCTCGATGTGGCCACCGTCGGAAATGTTGAGAAACGCGCCGTGCTCGTCGGCAGTGGCAGTCATTTCTTTCACCAGATGCCATAGTCCCGGCCCTCGTGACGTGATCCCGGGCCTGCGCAGCCAGATGCCCAATCGAAGATTGAGTGCCGTGAGCCAGAAGCTTGCGTAACGTTTTGTCCGCAGGCCCATTTGCGGTGAGACCGCAGCGCCGGACAAGGCGATGGTGGAGCCGAGATCTAAGTTTGTGTTGGACTTTTCCCAACTGGAGGTTTCGATATAGCCGAGGACACCCGCACCCGCTGCCACAGGCGTGATCGCAAACACATCCGACAGGCGGCCGCGCATGACCGGATTTTTTGAGTTTGGGACGTTCAGTGCGCAATTGATGATGGGAAACAGAGCCCGACGTCCGTCGAACGTACTCAGATTTATCGGATCTGCGACCTCACCCGAAGGGCGGAGCAGAAATGCATCGGACAGCTTGGCGCGGTAATAATGATGCAGTGAAGCAACATTGATGTCGAGAAATCGCCACAGGAAGAAGAGGGTGACTGCGGCCAACCCTGCAGAGATAATACCGGTCGATTGGCCGCCATCAACAAAGAAGGTGTAAAAGAGGGACTCGGTCATCAGCAGAAACAAAACTAAAAACGCCGTCAGGAACGCTGGACGCAGCCGATTGAACTGAGAGACTATCGCACCTGCTGCGACAAAACCGGAGACGGTCAATGCGAGCCACGTCAGGATGGCTCCCAGTGTGACTGGAGCGTAGCTGACGGTCGTTTGTATGCCAACCACGAATAGACCTGTGAGGTACCGCACCCCAGCGTGAAACAGGTGAAGGACGAATACCGCCGGCGGCAATAGAAATAGGAGGCCGAAAAACGACATCAAGAAGGATGGTTTGTTGTCGCGGTAGAATGTCTTGCTTGCTAGTGGGATGATCAGAATGCCGCATACCGCAGCGATTGAGAGAAATGCCGACAATATATCTGTCAAACTTCCAGGAATGAAGACGCTGACGGCAAAATCGCCATATGCAAAGATAGCGATCAATAGTGTGATCACCAGTAGATTTATGAAAATTCCGTGTGCCTGAATTGTCCCTAGCGCCAAGCATTCGAGAAACGAACCCGACAAGTAGCTGGCGCTCTGGCGAACTTTTCTGAGGATGAGCGACTCGCCATCATCCCTCACGAATGGCTGTTTGTTCGCATCCAGTCCAAAATGAGGGTCATTGTCTGGTCCGCCGAGAAGCTGCGTCAAGAAGCCAGCGGTAAATCCGCCGCCCGAGACACTGGAGATATAGTCGAACTGAGGCAGAAGATTTCGGCGAGCGAGAGCAGCTAGTACGCCGATCGCGAATGTTGCGCTTCTTATTCCACCGCCGGAGAGAGCTATTCCCGAAGCCCACCTCCGCTCTTGATCGATCTCGTATTGCCGTCGACGAACCAGAACAAGCTCCTTCTCCTGCGAAGCCAATTCATCGACCTCAGAAAGCCCCATCGGCCGCCACACCGGAGATAGCCGCATCTCGTTATCTACAGCTGCATGCTGGGGGTTCGACTCTTGCGGCGCAGAGTAGCCATCGTGTCCAGCGATTAACTGCAATGCTCTATCCAGATCGAGCAAAGCACGCTGAACGATTTCCAATTCAGCCCTGAATTCGTCGCTGGTGTCTAACGCACGCAGCCCGCCGGATTGGCTGATCGAATGCCAACGGGAGGTGAATGGACGTACACTGCCGTTCAAAGCGTGCCAGGTTACAATTTCGAAGGTACTGCAGCCCACATTTGCCGCGCAGAAGGATCGAGTTTTCGCGAACAGCTCAAAAATGCTAGTCAGGGCAGCCTCTTCGACGCCTTGACTGTAATCGAGTTTCTGGGTCGCTACCCGTGAAATAAGTTCAACGTGGAGCGACAGGGCGGCCCGATGGTCGGCCTCGTTTGGTGCCCAAGGCCTGTGGCCGTGCTGCTGGAAGAACGACCCGTCAAACGTCGAGCTAGACGAAAGTCCCGGACGTAGTTTTTCTTCCCAGGTACTCGGGCTGCTATCTGGCAAGGCTCACCTCCCCATCGATTCGCCGACTTCTGAACGCTCGTGCCAGCGACGGACATCCTGAATACTAGCGTTTGTACGCGACTCGTTACACAATGTGACACAATTTGATTAGGTTCGCAGAACTCTCAGGGAGTGTCGAAGATGTCGAAGCGTCGGCACGTGTTCATCAGTCATCACCATGCTGATGATGACCATGTGACCAAATTGACCAATCTGCTCGGCCGCAAAGGCTTCGATATCCGTAACAGTTCGATCCGTGCGAAGCCGTCCAATCAGACTCGCTTGGACGCCAAACAAATCCCCGAAAGAACGCTCAAGCGGCTGCTGCGTATGAAGATGTCATGGGCCGGAACCGTGATCGTGCTGATAGGCAAGGAGACGCATCGACGGCCATGGGTGGATTGGGAAATCCGCAAGGCAAATGAACTGGGGAAGCGGATCGTTGGCGTGTTCACGCATGGGGGAACGCAGGCCGACATTCCACCGGCGTTCGAGGAATTCGGCGACGCCTTGGTGAACTGGAACTCCGACAGCGTTATCGACGCTATTGAGGGCGAAGACAGCCCCTTCGAGGACCCAGGCAGTGGCACTCCTCGCGAACCAGTGCATGCCGCTGCAACATCGCGGTGCTGAAGCCTCCATGCCCAACGTTTTCATGTATGTGGTCGCGAGAGATTTTGGCTTCGCACCCAATCCCTTTCACGGCGTGTGCACACTCGCGACATGCAAACCCAAGGTTCGTCAGACGGCCCAGATTGGCGATTGGGTCATTGGCATGGGCGGCGCAAAACTGAAGGCAGTCGGCCGTTGCATATACGCCATGCAGGTGACCGAGACACTCACCTTCGACGCGTACTGGGACGATCCCGAGTATCGCTGCAAGAGACCTGTCCGCAATGGCAGTCGCAAGACCATCATGGGCGACAATATCTATCATCGACCGCAAGGAATGACGGCATGGATCCAGGAGGATTCACATCACAGCCAAATCGATGGCAGCCCCGAACCATCGAATATCAAAAACGACACTCAGACGAATCGAGTACTGCTCTCCCGCAATTTCTACTACTTCGGCAATGCAGCTCCTGTGGTTCCCGGGGGAATCCTTACGCAGCTCGGTTATCACAACGGGATCGGCCATAGAAAATTCACCTTGGCCCAAGCGCAGCCATTGCTGGATTGGATCCAAGATCAATACAAGGGACAAATTAACACCGTTATCGGAATACCGTATCAGTTCATGAAGAGCAGCTCGCGCTACTCGAAACGCATGGACAAGATTGTCGAATAGCTCAAAAGGTTTTCAGCATGATCGAGTTTTCAGCAGGAACTTTGACACTTAGCGCCTATCAGAAGGCTGCCAACAAGACAGATAAGCTCTTCAGAACCAATCGACATCTCTCTTTTCCCCTTCTAGGGATTTTCGGAGAGGCCGGAAGCATATTGAGTGAAGTAAAGAAAAAGCAGCGAGATAGAGCGGCCTATATTGGATACCAGAAAACGGTGGTTGAGGAATTTGGCGATACTCTATGGTATCTTAGCGCGATTGCATGCAGGTCAAACATCAGCCTCGCCTACGTCGGGCATAATATTGACCGGCCGGTGGACGATTGGCAGTTCTCGGCACCCGAAGATCTCAAGTTTGTGGATCTGCAGAAGCCTGTCGGAAGGAAAGCGTCTGAACCGAGCAGCCGGTTTGAACAACGCCTGCTGAAACTGGCGTCGGAGGTGGGGCTACTGGTTGTGGATTTCCAGGCGGGCCGCCTAGAGGACAACCAAGCCTCGATCGTCGGAAGGCTCGTTGCAATACTGCGATGCCTTAGGGACGCTGCCGAGGAAGCTGGACTCAGTCTTGCTGATGCGGCGGCGGAGAACCTCAGGAAAACGTACGACCGCTGGCCGCAGGAGAAGCGCTATCCGCAGCTGTTGGATGCGGATTTTCCTGAGCACGAAAGGCTTCCTCGGCGGTTTTCTCTGACGCTTGTCGAGAACGGCGAACCCGGGAAGCGCCAGGTCACGCCCTACTATGAGGGGAGCCCGCTCGGCGACAAGCTGACGGACAACCGTATGGAGGACGATGACTATCGATTTCACGATGCTTTCCACATGGCATTCGCCGCCAAACTCGGATGGTCGCCCAATCTGAGACGCCTTTTGAAGCGCAAGCGGAAGAGCGTTCCGAAAATCGACGAGGTTGAGGATGGCGCGCGTGCGGTGTTGATCGAAGAGGGCGTTTCCACCTGGGTGTTCAATCACGCGCAGCGGCTGAGACTTTTCGAGGGTGTTCCCGCACTCGACTACGGCCTTCTGAAAACGGTCAGAGAATTCGTTGAAGGCTACGAGGTTGCGAGTATGCCACTGTGGCTTTGGGAGGAGTCCATCTTGTCGGGCTACGAAGTCTTCCGCGAACTTCAGGCCAACCGGGGCGGCGTTGTCACCGCGGATCTCGAAAACAGAACGCTCGCCTATTCCCCAAATCCGTGAATTTCAGGCCAGCGACAGAGACAGTTGCGGGCTCTCGCGTCTTGCCTGCGGCAGTTCGTAAAGCGTCTTGATACCGGTGATGAACTCGGTCTGCCCGCCGTAACTTGGGTGTCTCACGCCGGCAGCGGGAATATCGAGATCCGCCAACGCGTTTTGCGCATCCTTGCCGATGGCAACCACATGCTGTGGGCTCAAAGTCCGCAAGAGCCATACCAGCAGGCTCCTGCAAGCCTGGCGCTCCGCCCTTGTGTGGCATCTGTTGGAAAGGGGATCGCCTTGCTCGTAGGGATGAAGGGGAAATACATTCCACAGGAACACGGGCCGCCCAATATTCTCCAGCATGCGCCAAATGATTGTCGCGGTGCGCTCCGCTACCATTGGTCCTTTTGTAGCTCGGCAAAGGGAGGCGCAGCCAAAGATTGCGGCATGGGATGATAAATGGGCCTCGTCTGTCAGAGGGAGGCCTGTTCGTCTTCCCCCGCGATAGCCGAGATCACGGCCGATCCAGACCGAATCAATTCCGTTCGTTGTCGCAGCGAGGAGTATTGCCTCTAGGTTCTTGCGCCGGATAGCCGGGGCCTCGTCTACATCGTGAACGGCGCACTTCTCAGAGTAAGGATTGAAGGCGTGAGGAAATCTGAGCCCCGAAAGATCATCGAGAAAATCGTCGACGTTCACGCCATCCATCTCCGCTCTGACAAAATCGGGGTGGCGCCATTGAAGACTGCGGCCACTGCAACGCAAATCCCTGCAGGCCGATTTGTGACACAGAACTCCTAGCGAGGGAATCCGGCATCGCAACGCAACGAAAATAGAAGTCAGATCGGTCGCACCTGTGATCCGTGGGCAACAGTCTATTTTCTGAATGGACCTCTTCGATCTGCGTTGTAAGCCGCGCGCAGCGTCGGTGACCGCTCCGTGGACCCAGCGCAGATGCGTCCCGCGTCTCGATGATGATCCATGACTGTGCCCGAGCGCGAAAACTTGGTCTTTCCACGACTTCCAACGGCCAGCCAACGTCCGCTTTTGGGCAGCGGCAAAGCTGACCTCAACGGCTGAGAATAGGGCGCAAAGCCGCCGCATTAAGCCCGACACCTGAACGGCAGCTATCCCGGCCTCGCCACCCAGGAGCCGTCAGGCAGGAATCCACCAATCTCGGTCATTCGCACTTATATGTTTACTCCCAGTGACCGGCGACGGCGAAAAGCGCCGCCCTCCGGACGGGGGGACGGCGCTTTGCATGGGGCGATCATGGGAAAACCGGATATGCGATCAGCAGATCATCCGTCGAAATGGATCAGTGAACGAGGTCGAGGAGCTTCTTGGCCTTGCCTTCCATCTCTAGCCGGACATCCTGATGCTGTTTGTCGCGGGCTATTCGAGTGATCCCCTGAACGAAGTCGAAGATCGACGCCGGCGGATGCCCTTCTTCATTGAGTACCGTGTCGATGATCTTCGCGGTTTCACCCTTCGAAAAGCCGCGCTTGCGCAGGAATGTCGTCCGATCGTCATCGTCGCGCGCCACGATGCGTTCGCGTGCCGCCTTGATGCCGTTGACAAAGGGCATCGGCGAGGATTCGGCGAACTGGATCAGCGCTGGTTCAGCTTCAAGCGCAAAGCGCGAGGCAGCATATTTCGAATGGCGGATGGTGATCTCCTGGAAATCTTCGACGCCCCAGAGATTCCTGTTAGAACACACTGCGCGTAGGTAAAAGCTTGCAATTCCAAGGGTTTTCGACCCGACCTCGCTGTTCCACGCATAAAATCCGCGGAAATAGAGATCTGGTTCTCCGTTCGGCAACCGGCCGGCCTCGATGGGGTTGAGATCGTCGACCAGGAACACAAAGACATCGCGGTCGGAGGCATAGAGTGTCGTCGTATCTTTCGAGATATCGACATTCGGGTTGTAGATATGGGTGGACCAGTCGAGCAAACCCGGCACCTTCCAGCGCGTGTCGCCGGTGCCGTTGCCGGCGATCTTCTGCACCGCTTCGATAAGTTCATGGTCGAATATTCTGCCGTAGTCCGGACCGGTTACCGCTCGCAGCTCAAGGCGGCCGTTCTCGATCTCGAGTGTCTTGACCTGTTCGGCCCGGTGATTGAGCAGTCCGTGCTGCAGATTTATCCCGGCGAGCGGCGCCGGAAGTTGACGCAGATACGTGGCGGGCGCGCCGACCAGGCTGGCAAGCTGACCGAAGCTCCAGTGTGTCGGAGTGACCGGCGCATGAGCATCGGGTAGCATCAACGTCAGCCGCTCAGGATTGTCACGAGAGGCTTCGACGCGGATAGCCTCGCTTTCGACGATGCGGGTCTTGCTACGTTCGGATCGGTGCTTCACCGAATTATGCAGGTCCGTGAGTGACAGATACCGGTCGTCGGGCGGCCGGTTGAACCATTCCGACGACACGCGGCCAATGTTCTGGCCCCTGCTGACGTCGACCTTGTAGCCGTTGGACGTAATACGTGATGGTGCCTGAATTTCCATCTGGGTCATGGTCTTGCTCCGCAACGGGTGCCGGGAGCCTCTCCCCCGGTCCTTCACTCGCCGCCGCTAACCGGCCTCCCCTCTGCCTCTACCTGCGCCAGCCCGCGCGAAGCGCGGCGCGCTGCCGCATCGGCCGGTCGCAGGCCGCGCATCGTCGAAACAGTGCCCGCATTCAGATATCCCGAGGGTTGCGTCGTCGGTGAAAGCGTGAGTCAATGACGATAGGGGATGTGGCGGCGTCCGGAGCAATGGAGGCGATGCGACGGTTCAGACTTGCTGACGAGGTGATCGACGAGAAGGCGCCGTATTTGCAGAGTGCGTTAGCGGATGCTTACCGGAAACGGATTCGGCCGCGTTGTCTGTGCAAGGAAGGTGGGCTTCCAATGTACATCGCCCGAATTGGCGATCAGTACTTGGTCAAGCGCATGCCGCTCTCAGGTGGTGGGCACGATCCCAACTGCCCATCCTACGAACCACCGGACGAACTGTCAGGCCTCGGCGTGCTGACGGGTAGCGCCATACAGGTGGATCCGGAGAGCGGAATGTCGGCGCTGAAAGTGAGCTTCAGCCTGACGAAAATCGGGACGCGAGCGGCGCCGAATACGGGAACAAATGCGACCGACACTATCGTCGGGGATGCGAAGAAGCTCTCGTTGCGCAGCCTGCTGCATTACCTCTGGCAGCAGGCCGAGCTGACAGCGTGGACGTCGCGATGGGCGGGCAAGCGGCACTGGTGGAATATTCGGTGGCATCTGACGGAGGCTGCCGGCCAGATGACGGTGAAGGGCGGACCGCTCAGCGAAATTCTATTCATACCAGAGCCGTTTCGAGCGACGGACAAGAGCGCGATCGAACAACGGCGAACCGCAGCGCTTGCATCTGCTCTCCCTCCGAAGAGCGGGCCGCGCAAATTAATGATCCTGGTCGGTGAGGTGAAGGATTTTGCGCCGGCGCGCAGCGGCCATCGGCTGATCATAAAACACCTGCCGGATTTTCCGCTCATGTTGGAAGAAGGTCTTTATAGACGTCTCAAGGCCCGCTTCGAGAACGAGTTGGCGCTTTGGGGAGCGGACGAGGCTTCTCACCTGATCGTGATTGCGACGTTCGGGCTCACGCCAGTCGGTCTCGCGGTCGTGGAGGACATGGCGC
>NZ_JAFKID010000013.1:29350-176674 GCF_017306545.1 Mesorhizobium sp. | reverse complement strand
CGCGGACATCGACGCCGGCCGCGCGCCGGAACCGGATCCGGGCATCGCGGAGAGCTTCCGCCAGTCCTCCCGCACCGCCGCGATGCGGTCCAGCCAGACCGAGAAGCCGACGCCGGGGATGGGCGCCTTGGCGCCGAGCAGCGTCAACAGCCGGTCGTAACGGCCGCCGCCGACCAGCGGGCGCTGGCCGCCTGCCATGCCGATCTCGAAGACGAGGCCGGTGTAGTAATCCAGCGGGCGGCCGAAGGCGGCGTCGTAGCGGATCGTCTCGACCGGCAGGCCATGGCCGGCGAGCGCCTCGGCGCGGCGGGTAAAATTCTCCAGCGCCGGGCCGAGCAGCAGGCCGGCATCGGCGGCGAAGGTTTTCAGCGCCGCCGCGGCATCAGCCAGCGGCGCCTCGATGGCCAGAAAGCCCTTGAGGGCGGCGAAGGCTTCGCCGGACAGGCGGATCGAGCGCAGTTGTGCCTTCTCGATCAGGCGGCGGGCAATGTCGGCCGGCGCGCGGCCGGCGGTCGCCGGCAGGCCCGCTTTCTCCATGCCTTCGGCGACATGGGCGGCAAGCGCCTCGGCATCGCCGTCCAGCGCCAGCAGCGCCACCGGAGCCGGCAGGGCTCCGTTGCGCGGCGGGTCGGCGAGATCGGCAAGGGCCGACTCCAGCAGCGGCTTGGAGCCGAAGGCGCGGGCAAGGCGCATGCGCCAGCCACGCGGCAGGCCGAGCGCGGCCAGCACCGCCTCGAACAGCGTCTGGTCGCCGAGCGTGACGGCCAGCGGCGTGCCGGGCAGCACGCGCGCCAGCAGCGCATGAGCATCGGCCACCGAGCGGGCGTCGGCGGCCGGCGTGTCGCGCTCGCCGAGGTCCTCGATGCCGGCCTGGAAGAACTCGGCCGGGCCGTCGCGGCGCTGGCGGAAGACCTCGCCGATATAGCCGTAGCGGCGCGGCGTGCCGGCCTGCGAGGCGATGTGGTCGCGGCAGACGGGAATGGTGAATTCGGGCCGCAGGCACAGCGTCTCGCCCGTTTCGCTCTCGGTGAGAAAAATGCGGCGGCGCAGGTCTTCGCCGGCCATATCGAGGAACGGGTTGGCCGGCTGCAAGACCGGCACGTCGGCGATACCGGCGCCGCGCTCCGAAAGCAGCATGGCGATATCGGCGGCGAAGGACGGCAGGGCCGTCATGGTGCGCACCACCCACTCTCCCCCCTTGAGGGGGAGATGGCCGCAAAGCGGCCAGAGGGGGTCTTCGCCGCAGCACGAGGGCCCCAAAGAACATCGAGCACGGCCGCGGAAACCCCTCCCGACCGCTTCGCTGCCGGCCTTCGGCCCCCCTCGAGGGAAGGGCCATCGCCTATGGAATTTTCGATGGGCGCACACCCCCACCCTTGTTCCCTCCCCACACGGGGGAGGGAGACGCCGACACCGCCTTTTCGCCCAAAGTCGCCAAGCTTGGTGCATCGTGGCAATGCCACCAAATCCCCCTCCCCCCAGTGGGGAGGGGTTAGGGGTGGGGGCGCTCCGCCATGTCCGATTACCCTGCGATCGAGTGGGAGGGAAAGTGCAGGCGCAGCTTTACCCACGGTCCCGCTCCGCGGCCTGCGCGTCGAGGATTTTGCGCACCTCGGCCACCAGATCGGCCTCGGCGACCGTCGCCTGGCCCGGCCGCGCTTCCTTGTATTCGGCGTGGTCGGCAATGGCCGCCGCCTGCCTGGCGCCTTCGATCAGGTCCTTCAGTTGCACCTGGCCGGCCTCACGCTCGTTGCCGCCCTGGATGACGGCGACGGGCGAGCCGCGCCTGTCGGCGTACTTCAACTGCGCCTTCATGCCGGCGCCGCCGAGATACATTTCGGCGCGGATGCCGGCCTTGCGCAGCTCCGACACCATCTTCTGGTAGCGGCCGAGGCTTGTCGTGTCGCGGTCCATCACCAGCACCACCACCGGCGCAATCAAGTCGGACGTGTCGAGCTTGCCGAGGTTCTTCAGCGCCGTCATCAGCCGCGACACGCCGATGGAAAAGCCCGTCGCCGGCACCGGCTCGCCGCGAAAACGCGACACCAGCCCGTCATAGCGCCCGCCACCGCCGACGGAGCCGAAGCGCACGATTTTTCCCTCGTCGTTGGGGATTTCCGCCAGCAGTTCGGCCTCGTAAACAGGGCCGGTGTAGTATTCGAGGCCGCGCACGACGGAGGGATCGATGCGGATGCGGTCGGGGCCATAGCCGGCACGCACACAAAGCTCCTGTATTTGCGCTAATTGATCTTCGCCCTGCACAAATGTTGGATTTTCCATAACGTTGTGCTCGGGAAAACTCCTAATCGACCATGCAAACTGTCCGGCCCGGCCTTCCGTTCGCAATACAGCGCGACGCTGAAATTGCTCTTCTCCCAGTTCACCGGAAGCAGCCGACAAAGAGTTTGTCATGCCAATTACTACCTCTATTTGATCGGCATTCAGGCCGGCTCCCTTGGTAAAATCTCCTTCTTCGTTTTCTTCGCTCCAACGACCACCGCCTAAGAGCTTTTTTACGTCAGCGATTGGAAACTTGTCAGCCTTGTCGATGGCTCGCAGGACCGCCAGTTTCTGCCATTCCTCCGTGACCCCAATACCCTCCAACACGCCGTCCAGCACCTTGCGGTTGTTGACGCGGATCAGATATTGGCCCTTCAACCCCAGCGCCTCCATCACGTCGGCCATCATCATCGCCATTTCGGCGTCCGCGGCGACGCCCTGCGTCCCATTGGGCGTACCGACCGTATCGGCGTCGAATTGCATGAACTGGCGGAAGCGTCCCGGCCCCGGCTTCTCGTTGCGGAAGACCCAGCCGGCGCGGTAGCTGCGGAAAGGCTTCGGCAGGCGGTCGTAATTTTCCGCGACGAAACGCGCCATCGGCGCGGTCAGGTCGTAGCGCAGCGACAGCCATTGCTCGTCGTCGTCCTGGAAGGAAAAAACGCCTTCGTTCGGCCGATCCTGGTCGGGCAGGAATTTGCCCAGCGCGTCGGTGTATTCGATCAGCGGCTGGTCGGCCGGCTCGAAGCCGTAGAGCTCGTAGACGGCCTTGATCTTGCCCATCATCAACTCGACGGCGCGGATGTCGTCGGCATGGCGGTCGACGAAGCCGCGCGGCAGGCGTGCCAGCATCTTCTGCGATTTGTCGGCCATGGTCGGTCCCCGCTGTCTCAGCTTGATCGCCGCGCCCCGGTGACAGGTTCGGGCGGGCGAGAGCGTCCTAGCCGATGGCGTTTGCAGCGGCAAGCAGGCGATGGCCGGTTGCCTTCCCTCGCGGCGAAAGAAAAAGCACATGTTTTGAAACAATTTCGCCGTTTTCGCGGCATGGTGGCGACACAATCGGCGCTCATAAGGGCAGCCAAGGCATTGGGGTTCGGCCATGGCGGCAACCGGCGAAATCGGAAGCATCGGCAAGAGTGCGGCAAGGCTGAGGCCGGCGGCGGCAAGCCTGCGTGCATCGCCCGGCAGCCCGGCCGGACCGTTCGAGCCGGCCGCGCCACACCCCAAAAGCTCGATGCTGGGGCAGGCGCTCGTCACCGGGCTGCTGATCGTCTACCCGACCTTCGCGACGGTCGCCGCCGTCGTCGTCGGCTTCATGCTCTCGGGCGGCGGTGCCTGATCTTTCAGGGACGCTGCCCCTGGTGCCAGACCGGACGATACCCCTGCCGCAGCACGGCGAGCGTCGTGGCCGGCGTCAGTAGTTTCAGCCCGTTCTTCAACGAATTGAAACCGACCCGCTCGCCGTAGCCGGCGAAGCTCCACGGCAGAGCCGCGCCGCCGCGCAGCGCATAGGCGCGCGCGCCCTCCGTCACGACGGCGCCGTCCGGCAGGGCGGCGAGCGCCCCTGCTTCGACAGCAACCGGGACGCCGCCTGACGCCAGGCGCTCGCGATGCAGGCGCTTGTCCAGCATGGGCGCGCGCGGCTCCTGAATGCCGAAGGCCGTGCCGAAACGCGCCAGGAAATCGGACGCCCGTTCGCGCCGGCAATAGAAGCAGGGGCGATGCCCCGCCGCCAGCGCCGTCACTTCGTCGAGAAAGAACAGTTCGGTCCAGCCGGCCTTGTCCGGTTCGCCGGGTTTTCCCTTGCGGTTGCGGCCCATCGGCTCGCGGCGCACGTCGCGGAAGGTGCATTCGCAGATGATCCAGGCCGGCAGCGCCCAGCGCTTCCTGAGCAGCGTCTTCGTCTCCGGATCGTGGATGATGCCGCGGTTGCCGGTGAACAGGCCGCGCTCCGGCACGGCATGGATGGCTCCAAAGGGATCGACGCGGTTTTGCAGTGGCACAGGACTTTCCTTTGCTTGTCGGACACGCGCTTCTGGCCCGTCCACAGCCGGCATGATAACGCTCGCACGTTCCAATTCATGTAAGGATGACCATGCGCGTACTGATCGTCCAGAATTACGACAAGACCGGGCTCGGACTGGTGGGGGCGGCGCTTGAGGAAGCGGGCGCGGAGATCGACCTGCGCCGGCCCTTTGAGGGCGAAGCGCTGCCTGCCGACGCGGCCGGCCACGATGCCATGGTGGTTCTGGGCGGCGGGCAGAATGCGCTGGCCGACGAGGAGCATCCCTACTTCCCCGCCTTGCTCGACCTGACGCGCGATTTCGCCGCGCGCGACCGGGCGGTGCTCGGCATCTGCCTTGGCAGCCAGTTGATCGCGCGCGCCTTCGGCGGCGACAACCACATCGGCGGCTTCGAGGAATTCGGCTGGCACGGCGTTTCGTTGACGCCGGAAGCGAAAACGGACGCGGTGCTGTCCGGCCTGCCGGAAACGTTTCCGATCTTCGAATGGCATGACGACCATTTTTCGCTGCCGGCGGGCGCCACCCGGCTTGCCGGCAACGCCGCGGCCGGGAACCAGGCCTACCGCATCGGCCGCGCCGTCTACGGCTTCCAGTTCCATTTCGAGGCCGATACGCGGCTGGTGAGCGAATGGAGCGAGGCCTTCGCGGATCTCATCGCGGCGCGGCACCCCGGCTGGTCCGGCCGGCTGGCCGCCGAAATCGCCGCCAACGCGCCGCAGGCCGACGCCGCCGGCATGATGATCGCGCGCGCCTGGGTGGCGGCGATCTGAAACAAGCGGCAGGCGTGACATATAGGCCACGGCGCCGGAAATGTGCTGTGGACAGCCGATTTCGCGCTTGGCCTGTGGCCGGCCGATAGCCTAACAGCCCGGCCGCTCCGTAACGACATTGGCAACCGGCGGTGCCTTCGGCTGTTGCCGGCGCGACACAGTGCCGAAACAGAACAGCTCCAGAAGTGCGCAATTGTCGAAACCTTGAAGCAAAGGCCGCGTTTTCAACGCATTGGTAACTGTGTCCATGCAGCGATGAGAACGGCTCCAAAACCTGGGATCACCTCCGTGAAAGCAGCTCTCCTGTCCTTCGCCATGCTGGCCGCCATCATCGTGTGCGGCGTCGGTATCTATGCGGCGGACGCCGCCAACAACCACAATGCCGTGGACGGCTACGGCGTCGTCGCGGCGATCCGCTGAGCGACGGCATCGACCGTCGCCTCCAGGATGCGCTTGGCGCCGCCGTCGGCCGCCAGCGCGCTCAACCGGCCCGTGCCGCAGGCATAGCTGTCGAGATTGATCCGGTTCGGCCGCACGTCGGCCTTCTCGCCGGGCGTGTGGCCGTGCACGACCACCTTCTCGTAGAGGCCGGCATGCGCCAGGAATTCGTCGCGTATCCAGACGAGATCGCGCGGCTCTTGCCTGTCCAGCGGCAGGCCGGGGCGGATGCCGGCGTGGCAGAAGAAGAAGTCGCCGGCGGCGAACGAGAAAGCGAGCGACTTCAGGAAGGCGACGTGGCTTTGCGGCAGCGCCGCCGCAAGGGCGCGGTGGCCCTCCTCAATCGCACCTGACAGCAGATCGACACCGTAGGAACGCGCCGTCTCGACGCCGCCGTAGCGGGCGAACAGCCCCGAGGCGCTCGGCGCCGCGAGAAACTCCAGCAGTCCGAGTTCATGGTTGCCGGCAAGCACGACGTTGCGTGGATCGCGCTCGCGCGCCGCGATCAGGAAATCCAGCACGCCCTTCGATTGAGGGCCGCGGTCAATGTAGTCGCCGAGATGGACGATGCGCCAGTCGGCCGGCCTGTCGCGGCCGATCTCGGCAGCGATGGCGCGGTGCATGGCGGTGAGCAGGTCCAGGCGGCCGTGAACGTCGCCGATGGCGTAGAGGCGCATGCCTTCAGGGGCGCGCGCCTCGTCCAAATGGATTGCCGGCATCGACAGTCTGCCGTTTCAGGTTCGATCGCCGATCCGGCGATAGAGCATGTCTCTGCCGACAGTCTTGATGTCGCGCCGGCCGCACAGCGCCAGCGTCATGTCGAGTTCCTTGCGGATGATCTCCAGCGCCTTGGTGACGCCGCGCTTGCCGTCGGCGCCGAGCCCATAAAGGAACGGGCGGCCGATGTAGGTGCCCTTGGCGCCAAGGCAGAGCGCCTTGAGCACGTCCTGGCCCGAGCGGATGCCGCCGTCCATGTGCACCTCGATGCGGTCGCCGACCTGGTCGACGATTTCTTCCAGTACAGAGATGGAGGACGGCGCGCCGTCGAGCTGGCGGCCGCCGTGGTTGGAGACGATGATGGCGTCGGCGCCGGTCTTCGCCGCCATCTCGGCATCCTCCTTGTCGAGAATGCCCTTCAGGATCAGCTTGCCGCCCCAGCGCTGGCGTATCCATTCCACGTCGCTCCACGACAGCGACGGGTCGAACTGCTCGTCGGTCCAGGCCTTGAGCGAAGAGAGGTCGGTGACACCCTTGGCATGGCCGACGATGTTGCGGAAGGTGCGGCGCGGCGTCCGCAACATGTTCATCACCCAGCGCGGCCGGATCGCCATATCGAGGATGTTGGACGGCGTCATCTTCGGCGGGGCGGAGAGGCCGTTGCGCAGGTCCTTGTGGCGCTGTGCCAGGATCTGCAAATCCAGCGTCAGCACCAGCGCCGAGCAGTTCGCCGCCTTGGCGCGGTCGATGAGATTGTAGACGAAGTCCTTGTCGCGCATGACGTAGAGCTGGAACCAGAACGGCTTCTTCGTCACCGAAGCGACGTCCTCGATGGAACAGATCGCCATGGTGGAGAGCGTGAACGGCACGCCGAATTCCTCGGCCGCCTGGGCCGCCAGCATCTCGCCGTCGGCGTGCTGCATGCCGGTCGAGCCGGTCGGCGCCAGCGCCACCGGCATCGACACCTTCTCGCCGATCATCGTCGTTTCCAGCGTGCGGTTGTCCATGTCGACCAGCACGCGCTGGCGGAACTTTATCCTCTTAAAATCCTCCTCGTTGGCGCGATAGGTGCTCTCCGTCCAGCCGCCGGAATCGGCATAATCGAAGAACATCGTCGGCACGCGCCGGCGGGCCTGCTGCTTGAGGTCGTCGATGGTGAGATGAAGGCTCATCTAAAAAGTCCCGTTCAGGATCGTTTGCGTTGCAATTCCTGGTCGCCGCCGCGCTGCTTCAGGCGAAGCCGCGACACGCGCTGCCAGTCGCCGGTACGCTCGGCTTCCGCCATGGAGCGTTCGACATAGGTGATGTGTTCCATCGCCGCCTTGCGCGCGGCGGCGGGATCGCCCGCCTTGACGGCCGTGTAGATGGCGCGGTGCTGGGAAAGCAGTTCCTCGCGCGCGCCGGGCAGCGTGAAGACCAGCAGGCGGTGGCGAAAGACGCCCTCCGACAGCAGCCGGTAGCACGAGCGCAGCGTGTGGAGCAGGATGATATTGTGGGCGCATTCGCCGACGGCATGGTGGAACTCGACGTCGATCCCGGCCTCGCCCTCGAAGTCGCCGCTGTCGTAGGCCTCGTCCATCCGCGCCATGATGGCGTCGAGCAGGGCGATGTCGTCGGACGTGGCGCGGCGGGCGGCGTATTCGGCCGCGACGCCCTCGATCTCGCGGCGGTATTCGAGATAATCGGCCGCCGCCTTGCGGTGGGTCGAGATGAGGTCCACCACCGGCCGGGAAAAGACCTGGCCGATGACGTCCGCCACATAAGTGCCGCCGCCATGGCGCGTAACCAGCAGGCCGCGCAATTCCAGCACCTTCAGCGCGTCGCGCAGGATCGGCCGCGATACCTCGAAACGCTGGGCGAGGTCGCGCTCGCCGGGCAGGCGGTCGCCGGTCGAGAGCACGCCTTCGAGGATAAGCGTCTCGATCTGCGCCACCACCTCGTCCGCGGTACGCGAATGCTCGATGCGGGAAAAGATGTCGCTCAACGGAAATGCCGCCAATGGTCCGCTGCCGAAGATAAAGGCAATGCCGCCAACTGGTCAATTAATTTATCCAATTTCTCAACATCCCTGAGATGGGTTATACAGTGACCGGTGCGAAGCTCGCCCAATTCCGTATTTGCCTCCGCCGCAGACTGGCGTAGAGGCCAACCGTCGCCCGCAAGGGCCAAACCGGGGAAGCAGCGGTGTCCGACGAACCGTCCGATCTCGAGTTCAGGCCGCGTGCCGGCGGCGCGGTGGTGGGGTTTCCCGCGCATGAGGGCAGGTCCGGCGCGCTGGGCGAGGTGCATGCCCGGCCTCACCCGCTGGTCACGACGCCGCGCGTTTTGGTGCAGCTTTCCTTCATGACCGAAGCCGGCGCCGGCGTCGACCAGGCGGTGCTGTCGGAACTGTCGCGGCGGCTCGGCCTCGCGGCGCCCGACCGGCAGGCGCGTCACCATGCCATGAAGTGGGGCAAGGGGACGCTGACCTGGGAGCGGCACACCGAGTTCTCCACCTATCTGTGGGACGGCCTGCCCGAAACCGCCGGCACCCGGCAGTCCGGCACGCCCTTCGGCAACGGCTTCTCGCCGCCGGGCACAGTGATTTCCGGCATACGGCTCGAAATTCGCAAGTGGACGCCCTCGGCGGAAAAACGCATCGCTTCCTTCGATCCGACCAGCCTGTGCTATTCCCTTGTCGAGCACGGCAAGGCGGCCATCGTCACCGATTTCCGGCAGGACGGCGACGGGCTGACGCGCATGCTGGTGCTCGACCGCGGGCTGACGCCGGCCTCGACCGGCGCGCTGTCGCAGCGGCTGATCGACATCGAGACGTACCGCACGCTGGCGATGCTCGGCCTGCCGATGGCGCTGCCGCTGTCGGGGCGCGTGCGGCGCATCGAGGACCGGCTGACGACGATCACGCGCGAGATGAAGGCGGTCGAGACGCGCGACAGCCAGACGCTTCTGGCCGACCTCACCGGACTGGCGGCCGAACTCGAAGCCGACGCCGCCGCCAGCCTCTACCGTTTCGGCGCCAGCCGCGCCTATGACGGCATCGTGCGCGAGCGGCTGGAGGCGCTGGACGAGGAACCCGTGCCCGGCCACGACACCTGGGCGGGCTTCCTGAAACGGCGCGTGGCGCCGGCCATGCGGACCTGCCGCTCGGTCGAGGAACGGCAGGCGAACCTGTCGAGGAAACTCACCCGCGCCACGACGCTGCTGCGCACCTGGGTCGACGTCGAGGTGGAGAAGCAGAACCGCGACCTGCTCGCCTCCATGAACAACCGCGCCCGCCTGCAACTGCGCCTGCAACAGACGGTGGAGGGCCTGTCGGTGGCGGCCGTCTCCTACTACGTCGTCGGCCTGATCGGTTATCTCGCCAAGGGCGGCGCCTCGGTCTTCGGTCATGCCATCGCGCCGGAGGCGGTGACGGCGGCCGCCGTTCCGGTCGTGGTGCTTGCGGTGTGGTGGGGTGTCAGGCGCATCCGCCATTCGCATCCGGAGACCGGCAAGGCAGCGGAGGAATAAGAGGGCTTAGTTTCCTATCAAGGGAATGTTCCATTCACCGACCTTAAGCACATCAATGGCCACCTCTATCGACAAATGAACCTCGTGATGATGATTGTCTGAGGAGGGGAAAAGAAGCCTACCTGTTCTGATGTCGAAACCGGAAATGAGTGAATCACTTTCCAAGAGGCAATAAGTAGGATTTTGGGCTTGAGGGTAGGACGTTTGGACAAACGGATCGGGCATCCGTAGAGCGTCAAAGAGTGTTTTAATTCTATTGTCTAGGTCACCGCCTTGAAGGACCAAGGATCCAGGATCTTCCTGTCTTAAAAATGTGATTGAGAGATGGCAATTTAGCTGAAGCGACCCCCTTACTAGAGGAATATATAATTTACCGCTCTGATCAATTGGAGCGCACAGATCAACTTCATCTTCTCTGGCGGGATAGGCATCTACATCTCGACCTTCATAAAAAGGCGTGTCAGATACAGCCAAGCCGACATTGTCTCCCTTTGGAACAATCGCCGCTTGCCTTAGCCGCCTAAGCGTCGCGTTGACCTTCCATAGATGGTCGAGTTGGGGATGAAATTTGTCGCGGATGTCGCGGACAACATCTGGTTTGGGTTTATTTCCTGATCCCGGTAAAAGCCCATGATATACGAGAAAAAACTTCATATTCCCCTCCCCAAGTTTTCGAGATTAGAGTTCGAATACAATTATTGCCAGCGGCCAATTGCCGCTGCGGAATGCGACGCGCTGCGCCGCTTCCGAATTCACCGAAAGCAGCATTTGCATGCAGCTGCACGGATTGGTAAAAGCTTTTTACCAGTTCGACGGAAGGATATCCCATGTCCGGCCTTGCCATGCCGAAGGCAGACAGCGAGACGCTGGCCCGCCGTGCTACCATCGTCGCCGATCTCAGCGCCATCGTGCCCGGCGAAGGCGTGGTCGAGACGGTCAACGAGATGCGCGCCTTCGAGAGCGACGGGCTGACCGCCTACCGCCAGCTTCCGCTGGTCGTCGTACTGCCGGAGACGGTGGCGCAGGTGTCGCGGGTGCTGAAATACTGCAACGAACATAAAATCCGCGTGGTGCCGCGCGGTTCCGGCACCTCGCTGTCGGGCGGCGCGCTGCCGCTGGAGGACGCCGTGCTTCTGGTGATGAGCCGCTTCAACCACATTCTCTCGATCGACTACCCGAACCGCGTCGTCGTCGCCCAGCCCGGCGTCACCAATCTCGGCATCACGCGCGCGGTGGAGGAAGAGGGCTTTTACTACGCCCCCGACCCCTCCTCGCAGATCGCCTGCTCCATCGGCGGCAACGTGGCGGAGAATTCCGGCGGCGTGCACTGCCTGAAATACGGGCTCACCGCCAACAACGTGCTGGGCATCGAAATGGTGCTGATGGACGGCGAGGTGGTTCGCCTCGGCGGCCGGCACCTCGACGCCGAAGGCTATGATCTTTTAGGGCTCATGACCGGCTCGGAAGGGCTGCTCGGCGTCGTCACCGAGGTGACGGTGCGCATCCTGAAAAAGCCGGACACGGCGCGCGCGCTGTTGATCGGCTTCCCGACCAGCGAGCAGGGCGGCCAGTGTGTCGCCGACATCATCGGCGCCGGCATCATTCCCGGCGGCATGGAGATGATGGACGCTCCGGCCATCCGCGCGGCGGAGGATTTCGTCCAGGTCGGCTATCCGCTCGACTGCGAGGCGCTGCTGATCGTCGAACTGGACGGGCCGGCGGTCGAGGTCGACCACCTGATCGGCGCCGTCGAGGCGATCGCCATACGGAACGGCTCAACCACCTGTCGGATTTCGCAATCCGAAGACGAGCGACTGGCCTTCTGGGCCGGCCGCAAGGCGGCCTTCCCGGCCGTCGGGCGCATCTCGCCGGACTACTATTGCATGGACGGCACCATCCCGCGCAAGGAACTGCCGCGCGTTCTGCACGGTATGAGAGAGCTTTCGGAGAAATACGGGCTTGGCGTCGCCAACGTGTTCCATGCGGGTGACGGCAACCTGCATCCGCTGATCCTCTACGACGCCAACAAGCCGGGCGAACTGGAGGCTGCCGAGGCCTTCGGCGCCGACATATTGCGCCTGTGCGTCGAAGTCGGCGGCGTCTTGACCGGCGAACATGGCGTCGGCGTCGAAAAGCGCGACCTGATGCCGGAAATGTTCAACGAAACTGACCTCGACCAGCAGATACGAGTGAAATGCGCCTTCGACCCCGGCCACCTGCTCAACCCCGGCAAGGTGTTCCCGCAGTTGCGGCGATGCGCCGAGCTGGGACGGATGCACGTCCATCGCGGACAGGTGGCGTTTCCGGACATTCCGAGGTTTTGATGGCGAGGGCATCACACGACCTGGGTTCCTCGCCCCCGCGAAGCGGGGGAGAGGTGGCGCGGGCGAAGCCCGCGACGGAGAGGGGGGCTCCCGATCAGCGAAGCCGTCGCTCACCGGAAAGAATCGCCCGTGCCCGCCGACTTCGCCATGGCGACAACATGGCCGAAGCAATTCTCTGGAACGAATTAAAGGCCAAGCGGCTCGGCGGCTATAAATTCGCACGTCAGGTGCCAATCGGTCCTTACTTCGCTGATTTCGTCTGTCGCGAGCACAAGCTTGTGGTGGAATTGGACGGCAGTCAGCATGCTGACAACGACTATGACCGACAACGTGACGAATTCATGCGAGCGAAAGGCTATTCTGTGCTGCGCTTCTGGAGCGCCGATGCGTTGAAGCACATGCCAGGCGTTTGCGAAACGATATTGGCCGCGGTTGAGGGGCGGTTGGCCGAGGACATCATCTCCGCCGATTTGCGCTTCGTCATGGCCAAAGCTGGCAAAGATCGCGCATCGTGACGGCCGCGGCCCCCTCTCCGTCGCGCTTCGCGCGCCACCTCTCCCCCACTCCATGGGGGCGAGGAACCGAGGCGTTCGCGATTGGCAGTTCCTCGCCCCCGCGAAGCGGGGGAGAGGTGGCGCGGGCGGAGCCTGCGACGGAGAGGGGGTTGGCACACCCATGACCACCTTCACCCCTACCACCGCCGCCGAAATGCTTTCCGCCGCCCAATGGGCGCTGTCGGAAGAAGCGCCGCTGGAAATCGTCGGCCATGGCTCCAAGCGCGGCATTGGTCGGCCGGTGCAGGTCGAGCATGTGCTGGACCTGTCAAAGCTGACAGGCGTCACGCTCTACGAACCCGCCGAACTGGTGTTGTCGGCGAAAGCCGGCACGCCGCTTGCCGAAATCGAAGCCCTGCTGGCCGGAAACGGCCAGCAGCTTGCGTTCGAGCCGATGGATTACGGGCCGCTGCTCGGAGAGGCACCGGGGCGCGGCACCATCGGCGGCGTGCTGGCGGCGAACCTTTCCGGCCCGCGCCGGCTCAAGGCGGGCGCAGCGCGCGACCATATCCTCGGCATCCATGCCGTGTCGGGGCGTGGAGAGGCGTTCAAGTCGGGCGGGCGCGTCGTCAAGAACGTCACCGGCTACGATCTCTCCAAAGGGCTCGCCGGTTCATGGGGAACGCTGGCGGTCGTCACCGACGTTACCTTCAAGGTGCTGCCCGCCGCCGAAACGGAGACGACGCTGGCCGTGCGCGGCCTCTATGACGAGCAGGCGGCGGCCGCCATGGCGCTCGCCATGGGCTCCAGCGCGGAAGTCTCAAGTGCGGCGCACCTGCCCTATCCGGCCGTCGCGCGTATCAACGGCGGGCGCTTCGGCAGCGACGCCGCGACCCTGCTGCGCGTCGAAGGCTTCGCGCCGTCCGTCACCGCAAGGCTCGCCATGCTGACGGCGCTGCTCAAGAACGCCGGGCCGCTGGAGGAGATTGCCGCCGAGGCGTCGAAATCGCTATGGCGGGACGTGCGCGACTGCGCCCCCTTCGCCGGGGCCGACGACCGGCCGGTCTGGCGCGTCTCGATGGCGCCGTCCGAATGTCACGTCATGGTCATGGCATTGCGCCGGCAGACAGCCGTCGATGCCTTTTACGACTGGCAGGGCGGACTCGTCTGGCTGCGTATGGAAAGCGGCGACCCGGAAGCCGAATTGTTGCGGGCCTTCGTGCGAAAACACGGCGGCGGCCATGCGACGCTGGTGCGCGCCAGCGCGGCGGATCGCGCGGCGCTGCCAGTGTTCCAGCCGCAGCCGCCGGCGCTCGCCGCCCTTTCGGCACGGCTGAAAGAACAGTTCGACCCGAAGGCTATCCTCAACCCCGGCCGCATGGCCTAGGCAGGTATCATGCAGACGACTTTCTCGCCCGAGCAACTCGCCGATCCGCATGTGGCGGAATCGGAAAAGATCCTGCGCAAATGCGTGCATTGCGGCTTCTGCACCGCCACCTGCCCGACCTATGTGACGCTGGGCAACGAACTCGACAGCCCGCGCGGCCGCATCTACCTCATCAAGGACATGCTGGAGGCCGGGAGGCCGGCTGACAAGGAAATCATCACCCATATCGACCGCTGCCTCTCCTGCCTCGCCTGCATGACGACCTGCCCGTCGGGCGTGAACTACATGCATCTGGTCGACCATGCCCGCGCCCATATCGAAAAGACCTACAAGCGGCCCCTGCCCGACCGGCTGGTGCGGGCGCTGCTCGCCTTCGTGCTGCCCTACCCCGCCCGCTTCCGCGCCGCGCTGAAACTGGCGAAGTTCGGCCGGCCGTTTGCCGGCCTGTTCGAGCGCACGGCGCTGAAGCCGCTCGCCGCCATGCTGAAACTGGCGCCGAAGACGGTGCCGGCCGCATCGCCTGTGTCGCGGCCCGGAAGCCACGCGCCAAAGGGTGCCCGGCGCGGGCGCGTTGCGCTGCTCACCGGCTGCGCCCAGTCGGTCCTCGACCCGGCCATCAACGAGGCGACGGTTTCGCTTCTCACGCGCCTCGGCGTCGAGGTGGTGGTGCCGCGCGGCGAAGGCTGCTGCGGCGCGCTGGTGCATCACATGGGCAAGGAAGACGCAGCGCTGGCCGACGCGCGCCGCAATGTCGATGCCTGGACGCGCGAGGTCGAGTCGGGCGGTCTGGACGCCATCGTGATTACCGCGTCCGGCTGCGGCACGACGATCAAGGACTACGGCTTCATGCTGCGGCTCGACCCGGCCTATGCGGCGAAGGCGGCGAAAGTCTCGGCACTGGCCAAGGACGTGACGGAATATCTCGCCACGCTGGACCTGCCGGAACCGGCGAGGAAGCCGGGAATCGCGGTGGCCTATCATTCGGCCTGCTCCATGCAGCACGGCCAGAAGATCACGCGCCAGCCGAAGGAACTTCTGGCGCGGGCCGGCTTCACGGTCAGGGAGCCGCGCGAGGGGCATCTATGCTGCGGCTCGGCCGGCACCTACAACATGCTGCAACCCGAGATTTCGGCGCGGCTGCGCGACCGCAAGGTGAAGAACATCGAGGCGACGGGGGCGGCACTGGTCGCCACCGGCAACATCGGCTGCATCACCCAGATCGCCTCGGCGGCGAAGATGCCGGTGGTGCACACGGTGCAGCTGCTCGACTGGGCCTATGGCGGGCAAAAGCCGGCCGGCGTCATTTCCACTTGAAGGTCAGGCCGACGTCCACCGCATTGGTGGCGATGTTGGTCTTGAGCGAGCCGCCGCCTTCGAGGTCGGTATCGTTCCAGGCATAGTCGAACTTGTACTCGACGAAGATCGAGGCCCAGTCGGTCAGGGCGTAGTCGATGCCGGCCTGCGCCTGGATCGCCGGTCCGGCGATCTCGTAGCGGAAGGTTTTCGGCGACGTGGCGGTTGTCTGCACCTCGACATGCGGCATGGAAATGCCGGCGCCGACGCCGACATAGGGCGTCCAGGCACGGTCGGGGTCCTGGAAGCGGTACATCGCATTGGCGGTGAAGAGGTTGAGGCCGTCGGTGAATTCGAAAGTCTTCCAGCCGGCCGGCAGCGGATCGGCGTAAACCTTGGCGTGGGTATAGTCGAGTTCGATGCCCCAGTTCGGCAGGTCGAAGCCGTCCAGCCACAGCGTGCCGCGCGCGCCCCAGTAGATCGGATTCTGGCTGAACGAGCGGCCGTCCCATCGCTGATCGAAATTGAACGCGCCGACGCCGGCCGGATCGCTGCCGGAGACGTTGGAATTCAACGCGCCCTGATAGCCGCTGTAGAGGGAGATCGCGACCTCGGCCCGACTTGCCGATGTTCCCGCAGCCATGGCCACAGCCAGCGCCAGAACCGAGAGTACACCGTGCCGAATCGTCATCGAAATCCCCTCCAGGATCAATGCACGTGGCGTTCCATCGCTCCGCGGCGCTGTCCAATCACAAATCAGGTGATGTAGGCGGCAGCGCAAAACCTGTTGCTTCGAAGCCACGCTCGCTGTGGCGAAAAACAGAAAGGGCAGCACGGTTTCCCGGCTGCCCTTCCGTGACCGGCCATGTCCCCACACGGCCCGTCCCCCGTTATCGAGTCGAATCTACATGACGACGACCGTCGTGCCAACCGGCACCCGCTCGTAAAGATCGACGACGTCTTGGTTGCGCATGCGGATGCAGCCGGAAGAGACGGCGCCGCCGATGGTCCAGGGCTGGTTGGTGCCGTGGATGCGGTATTCGGTGCTGCCGATATAGAGCGCACGGGCGCCGAGCGGATTTTCGATGCCGCCGGCCAGGAAAGTCGGCAGGTAGCGGCCCTTGGCGGCCTCGCGCTTGATCATCGCCGCCGGCGGACGCCAGTCCGGCCATTCGCGCTTGTTGGTGATCTTGTGCGTGCCGGCCCACTCGAAGCCCGGCTTGCCGGTGCCGACGCCGTAGCGCCGCGCCTTGCCGTCCTTCTGGACAAGGTAGAGGAAATTCTGGTGCGTATCGATGACGATGGTGCCGGGCTTCTCCTTGCCGTCATAGGCGACTTCCTGCGGCAGATAGATCGGGTTCATCTGCTTCGGCACCATGATGGTGCGGCGCGGCTGGGCCTGGCCGGCAGCGGGGCGCGGCACGGCCGCCGTGCGCGTCTGGTCGGGCTCGACCTGGCGCAAAACCTGCCGGCGCTGGAACAGACGCGGCTGTCCGGCCGCCTGCGGGCTCTGGCGCATGACGCGCGGCGCGCCCTGAAGTTGCAGCACCCACGGCGCCGACAGGTCGGGGCTCACCACCACGGGCGGACGCTCGGCATAGCGGTCGTTGGCGTTGGCCGGCGCGGCCAACAGCGCCACAGCACCGGCGAGCGGCAGAAGAAACTTGATCATCGGGACGCACTCTCGAACTCGATCGTCTTGGCGGCGCAAAACGGGTGTCCCGTTGCTTCGCCTGACGCCATGGTGGCGCGTGAGAGAAACCGAAAAGTGAATCGAATTCAGTAAAATGCCGCTTTGTCAGTAAACCTTTCGGTACGGTTACTGGCCGGTTCAAGAATCTGGTAAAGCGCGCGTAAAGGCACGCTTGCGCCGCTTAACGATTGGGATGGCGATGGACGACAAGACTGGACTGACGGCCGGCCCCGACGGCGCGATGCGCTGCGCCTGGCACGGCAACCTGCCGGACTATCTTGCCTATCACGACACCGAGTGGGGCCGGCCGGTGGCCGACGACCGGCGGCTGTTCGAGAAGATCTGCCTGGAAGGCTTCCAGTCCGGCCTTTCCTGGCTCACCATCCTGCGCAAGCGCGAGAATTTTCGCGAGGCCTTCGACGGCTTCGACATCGACCGGGTGGCGAAATTCACCGAAGCGGACGTCGAGCGCCTGCTGACCAATGCCGGCATCGTCCGTCATCGCGGCAAGATCGTCTCCACCATCAACAACGCCAAGCGGGCGCGCGAACTGGCCGACGAGGCGGGCTCGCTGGCGGCCTTTTTCTGGCGCTTCGAACCGGGGCCGGACGAGCGGCCGGCGGTGGTGGACCTCGCTCATATCCGCGCCAATCCGACCACGGCGGTGTCGGTGCGCATCTCCAAGGAGTTGAAGAAGCGCGGCTGGAGCTTCGTCGGCCCGACCACGGTCTACGCCTTCATGCAGGCGATGGGGCTGGTGAACGACCATCTCGAAGGCTGTACCTGCCGCGCCAAGGTCGAGGCGGAGCGCAAGGCGTTCAGGCGGCCAACCTGACCCAGCCTTGACCGCGCCCGTCGCCTGCCGCATGGATCGGCGATGCGCGCCAATTACAAAATGCAGCGGCTGTTCGTGCCGCACGCCCTTTCCACCGGGGCCGAGGTCGAAGCCGATCAGCAGCAGAGCCATTATCTTCTCAACGTGCTGAGGTTGGCCGAAGGCGCCGAAGTCCTCCTGTTCAACGGCCGCGACGGCGAATGGTCGGCGGCGATTTCCGGCCGGACCAAAAAGGCGGTGCGGCTGACAGTGCTGACGGAACAGCGGCCGCAACCGCCGCTGCCGGACCTCGTCTACTGCTTCGCGCCGCTGAAACAGGGGCGGCTCGACTATCTGGTGCAGAAGGCGGTGGAAATGGGCGCCGGCATTTTGCAGCCGGTCGCGACCCAGCATACGCAGGTGGTGAAGCCCGGCATCGAGCGGCTGCGCGCCAACGTCATCGAGGCGGCCGAGCAATGCGGCATCCTGGCGGTGCCGGAAGTGCGCGAGTCGGAAAAGCTCGACCGGCTGCTGGCCGGCTGGGACAAGGAACGACGATTGATCTTCTGCGACGAAGACGCTTCGACCAACAATCCCCTGCCGGCGCTGAAAAAGATCGAGGAGAAAAAGCTCGGCCTGCTGGTCGGGCCGGAGGGCGGGTTTTCCGACGAAGAAAGAAAGATGCTCAGGGCGCTGTCTTTCGTCACCGCCATTCCGCTCGGGCCGCGCATCCTGCGCGCCGATACGGCGGCGGTGGCGGCCCTTGCCGTCATCCAGGCGACCGCCGGAGACTGGTAGGTTCCGTGCCGACGACAGGTTCTTGTCGCCGCCGCGTTTGCGCGGGAACAAACATTCAACTCCGTTGACGCATGGCTCAGCAAATTTTGCTTGATCGCGCGGCCTGCTATCGTCCATCAAACCGCCGCGGCCCGAGGCCGCTGCAAGCGTGGCGCGGTCGACAGGGGCGCCGGAAGAGGGTACATGGCGCGCGACACGACGGATTTCCGGCCCATTGAAGGCCTCGACGAGCTTGTCTCCTACCTCGCCGCCGGCAACAAGCCGCGCGACAAGTGGCGCATCGGCACCGAGCACGAGAAATTCCCCTTCTACACCGACGGCAACGCGCCGGTGCCCTATGGCGGCGAGCGCGGCATCCGCGCCATCCTCGAAGGCATGCAGGAAAAGCTCGGCTGGGACCCGATCCTCGACGAAGGCCGCATCATCGGCCTGGTCGAGCCGACCGGCCAGGGCGCCATCAGCCTCGAGCCCGGCGGCCAGTTCGAGCTTTCCGGCGCGCCGCTGGAGACGATCCACCAGACCTGCCGCGAAGGCAACGCGCACCTCGCCCAGTTGCGCGAGATCGCCGAACCGCTCGGCATCCGCTTCCTCGGCCTCGGCGGCAGCCCGAAATGGACGCTTGCCGAAACGCCGAAAATGCCGAAATCGCGCTACGAGATCATGACGCGCTACATGCCCAAGGTCGGCACCAAGGGCCTCGACATGATGTATCGGACCTGCACCATCCAGGTGAACCTCGACTTCGAGAGCGAGCGCGACATGCGCCGCAAGATGCAGGTGTCGCTGAAACTCCAGCCTCTGTCGACGGCGCTGTTCGCTAATTCGCCCTTCACCGACAGCCGGCCCAACGGCTTCGTCTCGTGGCGCGGCGACATCTGGCGCGACACCGACAACCAGCGCTCCGGCATGCTGGAATTCTGCTTCTCGCCCGATTTCGGCTTCGCCGACTATGTCGAATGGGCGCTCGACGTGCCGATGTATTTCGTCATCCGCAACGGCCGCTATTACGACATGACCCACATGACCTTCCGCCAGTTCATGGCGGGCGCGGCACGCAAGGAAGTGCCGGACGGCATGCCGACCATGGGCGACTGGGCGAACCATCTCTCGACCCTGTTCCCCGACGTGCGGCTGAAGCGTTTCCTCGAAATGCGCGGCGCCGACGGCGGACCATGGCGCCGCATCTGCGCCCTACCCGCCTTCTGGGTCGGCCTGCTCTACGACGAGGCCGCGCTCGACGCCGCCGAGGCGCTGACGGCCGACTGGACCTATACCGAAGCGCTCGCCATGCGCGACGCCGTGCCCGAGCAGGGGATCGCGGCGCCCTTCCGCAACACGACGCTGCGCGAGGTGGCGCGCGACGTGCTCGCCATTTCCCGCGACGGGCTGGCCCGGCGCGGCAGGCTGAACCGCGACGGCTACGACGAGACATCCTTCCTGTCGACGCTGGACGAGGTGGTGGCGCGCGGCACCACCAGTGCCGAGGAAATGCTCAACGCCTACCACACGCGCTGGGGCGGCTCGATCGAACCGGTTTTCCTGGAATACGCCTACTGACGCGCTGCCGCGCTCCGCTCAGGAGCCGCTGGCCCGCTTGGGAAAGTGCAGGATTTCCGCCGGCCGGCGGGGGCGGCTGCACTCGGCCGTGGCCACCGTCTCTATCAGGTAGTCGAGCGCCTCGCGCAACTGATGCGCCAAGTCGTCTTCACCTTGCACGTGAAGCCACGCACCCTCGAGATATTGCCGCACAGCGGCGTAATCGGTCTGCATCTTGCCTCCTGGATTCCGCCGCCGGGTTTGGTCTAGCACGGGCTTCTCACCGAAAAGCGAAGGAACGGGGGGCGAATTGATTCAAAACGCTTTCGTTCAGATTGAAACAAAACGTCATTATCCTTGCCGATTTGCCTGACCTAAGGCTTTGCCAGGACGCGGCGGTGGCCGACCCATGCATTGCGCGGGCGGAGGCCTCAGGCGACATTCCGTCGCGTCCACCCATCCGGACCGTAACGAGAGCCGCGACGGCGCCGCTGCTTCCAGCGAGAGCCCCCGACCCCACGCCGATCCCCGGTTTTATCCGGAGCGCTTCAGGGTTTTGATTTTACGCATGTTTCGCTCCGAAACCGGTTCCCTCTTGCGGGAAACATGCGTTAGGCTCCGTCGAACGGCATCCATCCGGAGGACAGACATGCTTCCCTTGTTCGACATGCTATCGCAGGCGCAGAACGGGCGCGGCATGGAACTCCTGGCCCGGCAGTTCAACCTGTCGCAGCAACAGGCGCAGCTGGCCGTCGAGGCGCTGCTGCCCGCCTTCAGCCAGGGCCTGAAACGCACGACCTCCGATCCCTACGGTCTCGGCGGCTTCCTCAACGCGCTGGCGAGCGGACAGTACGGCCGCTATTTCGACAACGCCGGCCAGGCCTTTTCGCAGCAGGGCGTCGATCAAGGCAACGACGTGCTCGGCCAGCTTTTCGGCTCCAAGGACCTGTCGCGGGCGGTCGCGGCGCAGGCCGCGCAGGCGACCGGCATCGGCCAGCAGGTGTTGCAGCAGATGCTTCCGGTCATCGCCTCGATGGTGATGGGCGGCCTGTTCAAGCAATCGACCGGCCAGGCGCAGAGCGCACAGGCGGGCGGCTTCGGCGGCGCCAACAATCCACTCGGCCAGATCATCGAGGAGATGATGAAGCAAGGCGGCTCCATGATGGGCGGCCAGCCGGCGCCGCAGCAGCGGCAAGCCCCGCAAGGGCAGAATCCTTTCGACCCGCTCGGCAACAACCCGTTCGGCAAGGTGCTTCAGGACATGTTCGGCGGCGCTGCCGGTCAGGCGCAGCCGCAAAGAGAGCCGCAGCAAGCCCAGAACCCGCTCGGCGACAATCCCTGGGGCAAGATCCTTCAGGACATGCTGGGCGGCGGCCAGCAGGCGGGAAGCGCACGGCCGCAGCGCACGCCGCAGCCCGAACCAGGTTCGGGAAACACCGGCGACAAGCCGCGCAACCCTTACGACGACATCTTCGGCAAGATGTTCGAAACGGGAAGGCAGCAGCGCGACGACTATGAGAAGAACATGGGCTCGGTGTTCGACCAGTTCCTGCGCGGCATGGACCGCTGAGCGCCGCCGCCACGCATGGCGACAGAGGCATTTTCGACGGGAACTTTCCGCGCCGTCGCAAGTTTTTGAGATGGCCGCGTATTGCGGCCAGAGGGAACGCCACCCCTCTTTGAAAGGTCCGCTGTCCCCTCAACAGCGGGCCTTTCTCCATATCCGTCGCACGGAACCGCTCACGACCCGGCGGCCACATCGTCGTGCGGCGTCTTTTCCCATTTATGAGGCTGCCGCCAGAGCTGCCAGACCGCGCGCCATCCGGCAACCGACATCATCGCCCAATAGAGCGGCGTCGCCAGCACCACCTTCCAGAAGCCCTTGCGCTCCCGCCTCGCCAATGTCTGCCAGCCGAGCAGCAGGAAGGACAGGTAGCCGCAGGCGATGTTGACGATGTCGACCAGGAGCAGCAGCGAGCGGGCCGCGCCGATCGGCCCGTGCGACAGGAGTTCCGCGGCGAGCAGGACAAAGGTGAGCAAAAGCAGCGGGTGCAGCAGCACCGAGGCCAGCATGCCGGCGAAAAGCACCTGCGCCACCAGAAAGGAGGGCCAGCCGAGATCGGCGGCGAGACGGCGCGGCGCTCGCATGTGCACCAGCCATGTCTGCGCCCAGCCCTTGAACCAGCGCGTACGCTGCGGCAGCCAGACGCCGAGGCGCCTGGGCGCCGGCTCGCGGGTCGGACAGGCGATCGTCTCGGCACGATAGCCGAAGCGGGCGAGCCGGACGCCGAGGTCGGCATCTTCGGTGACGTTGAAAGGGTCCCAGCCGCCAACCTCTTCCAAAGCGGATCGGCGGAAATGGTTGGAGGTGCCGCCCAGCGGCAGCACCAGCTTCCGACGCGACAGCCAGGGCAGCAGGCCCCTGAAAAGCCCCGCATATTCGAAAGCGAACATGCGCGCGATCACGCCGGCCTCGCTGTTGGAAATTTCCAGCGGCGCCTGCACGACGCCAAGGTCCGGTCCGCCGGTGCGGAAGCGCTGCCACGCCTCGACAAGCTGCATCGGATCGGGGCGATCCTCGGCGTCGTAGAGGGTGACGAACTCGCCGCCCGTCATCGGCAGCGCATAGGCGAGCGCCTTCGGCTTGGTGCGCGGCTCGCCCGGCGGCACCTCGACGATCTCCATGTGCGGCGGCAGGGGATGCGCGCGGATGGCCGCGAGCGTCGCCGCATCGTCGGCCTCGCAGACAAGCCTGATCTCCAGCCGCTCGCGCGGCCAGACGAGCCGGTCGAGCGCCGCCAGCAGATGCGGCACCATAGCGGCCTCCCGGTAGAGCGCGACCAGCACGGAAAAGCGCGGCGCGTCCGGCGGCGGCAAGCTCAATCGCGGCCGCATTGCAGGCGGTCTGGGCGAGGCAACGACAGCGAAGCGAAGCGCCACGCAGGCAAGGAAGAAGAAGGTCGCCAGCCCGTGCAGGACCGCCAGCATCGCCAGCGGCGCCAACAGGAAGCCGACCGGCACCGCGGCGATGGCGAAACCGACGACGATGCCTTGCCAGGCATGAACGACGATGCGGGCGGACATCTGCGGAAAGCGCTCGAAAAGCCCGCTCACCGCGCGACGGAGCAGGAAGGGTTGGGAACGGTGCAGGACCGCCGCACGCAAGACCGCCGCCGGCACCAGCCGCAGCCGCGCCGCCAGGGCTGGGCTGGCACCGATGTGCCGGCGCACCAGGCCGAGTTGGATGCGCTCGGGCGTGATCAGGAAGGAGACCTCGCCGCCGCGCTCCAGGAACTTGACGGGAACGTGGCCGCCGCGGCGGCGCAGCAGCGCCAGCGCATGCTGCTGGTCGACCACCAGCCGATCGGGCTCTATCGGCCCGGCCACGGCAATGCCGAGATCGGCGGCGATCGCCTTGACGAGACGATCGGGATGGACACCGAAACCGACGAGACCGGTGGCGAAATCGCCGCCTTCGACGTGCGACCGGGCGGCAATCTCGAACGCCTCCTGCGGCGGCACGTCGAGCCGCGCCAACACGCCGCGCCATTCGACCAGCTCGGGAAAAAACACCTCCGCGAGCAGAATCCCGTAATCCTGCTCCTGCGTGTCGATCCGCTCCGGCGGAACACCGCCGCTCGTTCCGCGCGGAAACCCCTCCCCGCCACGGAATCCAAAAGAGCCCATGATGGCTCGTCGTCCCCCGCTCCGGCCGCCGTCACGAGACGCGGCGTTTCTCCTCCTCAGGCCAACGGCCGCACCGCCGCCCGTCATCCCCTTTCAGCGCGGCATCGGATTTGGCGAGCATAGCCGTTATTTCCCCCGAAGGCATCGAAATCCGTTGCGGTCATGCTGATTTCATACGACAAGCCGATGCCTGATCGAGAGGCAATGATGGAGGACCCCGCGTGGCTCTACGCCGCCTTGCCGCCGCATTGATCTGCCTCGGCGCCGTCGTTTCGGCGACGCGGGCGCCTGCCGCCGGGCCGCAGGCGCCGATCCTGTGGGACACCCAGGAACGGCTTGCCAAGCCCGACCTTGCCGCCATGCCGCGCCTGCGCTTTCTCACGACCACGGATTTTGCACCGTTCAATTTCCTCGACGGCAGCGGCCGGCTGTCGGGCTTCCACATCGACCTGGCGCGCGCCATCTGCGCCGAACTCGAACTCGCCGGCAAATGCGAGATCCAGGCCCTGCCGTGGGACGAACTCGAAACGGCGCTGCAAAAAGGCGAGGGCGAGGCGATCATCGCCGGCATAGCGGTGACGGCCCAGGCGCGCGAAACCTATGCCTTTTCGCGCGCTTACCTGCAATTCCCGGCGCGCTTCGTCGTGCCCAGGACCAAGCCGATCACCGAACCCGTCTACCAGGCGCTGCAAGGCAAGAAGGTCGGCGTGGTGGCCGGCACCGGCCACGAACACATGCTGCGCGACGACTTCGGCAAGGTCGAAATCGTTACCTACCCGAAACCGGAAGATCTCCACGCCGCCCTCAAGGCCGGCAAGCTCGACGCCGCCTTCGGCGACGGCATGCGCCTTTCCTTCTGGCTCGGCGGCGCGGACGCCGCCGATTGCTGCCGCTTTGCCGGCGGCCCCTATATCGCGCCCGAATACTTCGGCACCGGGCTTTCGATCGCCGTCAAGGCCGACAATCCGGCGCTTGCCGCCGCCTTCGACTATGCGCTCCAGCAGATTTCGGTGAAGGGCACCTTCGCCGAACTCTACCTGCGCTATTTCCCGATCAGCTTTTACTGAAGCGGCTCATGTGAGCGTGCGATGGCGGGCCTTGGCGCCTTGCGCGATCGCCGCTGCCGTCAGCGTGTCGAGATCGAGGCTGCGGCGGATCAACTGAAGCACCCGCATCTCCTCCAGCCGGATTTCGAGATCGGCCGCGGCCACTTCGAAAGCGGCGGCATAGGCGGTGTCCCGCAACCGTTCCGGCAACACGCCGGCGACGAGGCCGAGCACGCCTTCCAGTCCTTCCGCGCCGTTCAACCTCTTCTGGCAGTCCTGCGCCACTTCGACGATACGGTCGGCGTTGAAATCCTCGAAGACGGGCCAGCCGCGCACCACCGCGCCGATGCGCCCGAGTTCGGGATCGGACATGTCGCGGTCGGAGGCCGAAGCGATCACCATCAGGTAGATCAGAGCTTCGTGGACGGACGGTTTCGACATGGCTTTCCCCTCGCTGCGGCCACTCGCGGCGGCCTGCCGCAAGGTAGGAAGGGACCGGTGCGGCCGCAAGGAAAAAGCCGGCTGCCGTTGACGCTCGCGGCCGGCGCGCATAGAGCATTCGGCATGCCGCCACCCGCGGCCTCTTCCCCGTAGGACCCAGCTTCATGACGCGATCCAACATGATCGACCTTTCGCCCGAAATCCTTGGCTCGGCAGCAGAGAGCAAGGCCTGGCCGTTCGAGGAAGCGAAAAAGATCGTCAAACGCTACGAGAAGACGGGCTTTCCCGAAACCGTGCTGTTCGAGACGGGCTACGGCCCGTCCGGCCTGCCGCATATCGGCACCTTCGGCGAGGTGGCGCGCACCACCATGGTGCGGCACGCCTTCCGGGTGCTGACGCAGGACAAGGTGAAGACGCGGCTGCTGTGCTTCTCCGACGACATGGACGGCATGCGCAAGATCCCCGACAACGTGCCGGACCGCGCGGCGCTCGAGCCTTACCTGCACATGCCGCTCACCGTCGTGCCGAACCCGTTCGGCGGCGACTACGAGAGCTTCGGCCACCACAACAACGCTATGCTGAGGCGCTTCCTCGACACGTTCGGCTTCGACTACGAATTCGCCAGCGCCACCGACTACTACAAGTCGGGCCGCTTCGACGCGATGCTGCTGCGCGCGGTGGAAAAATACGACGCCATCATGAAAGTGATGCTGCCGACACTCGGGCCGGAGCGGCAGGCGACCTACAGCCCCTTCCTGCCGATCTCGCCGAAGAGCGGGCGTGTTCTCTACGTGCCGATGAAGAAGGTAGACGCCAAGGCCGGCACCATCACCTTCGACGACGAGGACGGCACAGAAACCACGCTGCCGGTCACCGGCGGCGCGGTGAAGATGCAGTGGAAGCCGGATTTCGGCATGCGCTGGGCGGCGCTCGGCGTCGATTTCGAGATGTTCGGCAAGGACCATCAGACCAACCAGGCGATCTACGACAGGATCTGCGTCATCCTCGGCGGCCGCGCCCCCGAGCACTTCGTCTACGAACTGTTCCTCGACGAGAACGGCCAGAAGATCTCGAAGTCGAAGGGCAACGGGCTGACCATCGACGAATGGCTGACCTATGCGCCGACCGAGAGCCTCGGCCTCTATATGTTCCAGCGGCCAAGGCAGGCGAAAAAGCTCTATTTCGACGTCATCCCGAAGGCGGTGGACGAGTATTATTCCTTCCTGTCGGCCTATCCGAAGCAGGATTGGAAGAACCGGCTCGGCAATCCGGTGTGGCACATGCACGACGGCCAGCCGCCGGCCATCGACCTGCCGGTGAGTTTCGCGCTGCTGCTCAACCTCGTCAGCGCCTCCAACGCGCAGAACAGCGACGTGCTGTGGGGCTTCATCTCGCGCTACGCGCCGGGCGTGACGGCGGCCACCAATCCCGAACTCGACCGGCTGGTCGGCTATGCGATCCGCTACTTCGACGATTTCGTGAAGCCGCAGAAAAAGTACCGCGCGCCGGACGAGGTCGAGCAAGACGCGCTGGAGAAGCTGTCTGCTGCGCTGGCGACGCTGCCCGCCAATGCCGACAGCCAGGCGATCCAGAACGCCGCGCTCAACGTGGCGCGCAAGATCGAGCGCTACCAGGACCATTCCAAGCAGGCGCCCGAGGGCGGCCCCGGCGTTTCGGTCGCCTTCTTCCAGATGATCTACGAGGTGCTGATCGGCCAGGAACGCGGCCCGCGCTTCGGTTCGTTCGCGGCGCTTTACGGCATCGGCGAAACGCGGGCGCTCATTGAGCGGGCGCTGGCGGGAAATCTGGCGTAGCCGCCGGCGCTGTGGACGGGGGCGGCGGCTCGCCCGACAGGTCGAGGATCGACGGCGAGGGTTCGACAGGCGCCTCGACCGGCGGCGGCTCAGGCGGCAGGTTCGACAGGCCCGGAGCCGCGCCGAAGATGCCCATGCGCTCCTTGCGCGCAACCTCCTCGGCCTCGGCGTAGGGGCCGCCCCTGGCCGCCCGCGCCCAGCCGTTCGCCACCAGCCAGGCGCCGATATCCTGCTTGCCGATGCGGCAGGTGGCGGAAATGGTGTCGCGGCCGCCCTCGGGCGGCACGGTGCAGACCGGCGCGCGCCCGCGCAGAAAGGCGCGGAACGCGCCACGCGCCCTCACTCCGCAGTTCCACGTCTTTCCCGCCTCGTCGGTGCAGCTCTCGTCCGGCTTGACGGCATCGACGCCGGAAATGGCGACGGTGTAGCCCATCGCCTGGAAGACGCCGGCGGCGGTCGCCAGCGGTTGGAACAGGGGCTTGCCTTTCCATTCGTCCGGCATCTTCGGCTTGGGCGGCAGCGCCAGCGACAGCTTGCTAAGCGGCGGGCGCGGATCGGCTCGCTCCAGCGGCGCGGCGCCCGTCGACGGCGGGGCGACGAATTCGGGATCGATGGCGCGAGACCGGATCAAGGCTTCGTCAGGCTGTTGCGGTTCGATCGCTTCGGTTGAGGCTTCGTCCCCGGCCTGCCCGTCTTCAAGCCCAGCTCCCGGTTCGGGCGGCATGTCCGGAACATCCTCCGGCGCGATGACGATCTCATCCTGAGGCGAGGCCAAGCGATGACCGCCGGCGAGGATAGCCCCGGACATGGCCACGAGGATCGCCGCGGCAGCGGCGGCGTGGGCGGGACGCATCGCCTACTGGCTCGCCCAGACGATGCGCGCCACCCATTCGATCTCGACTATGGGCAATTCGCGGTTCGCATGCGCGGGGTTGAGCGAGAGAAGCGCGATGGCCTGCGGCGTCTGCCGCTCCAGCACCTTGGCCATCACCTCGCCGCCGGTCGTCTTGACGACGACGCGGTCGCCCTTGCGCACCGTGGCGCCGGGCTGGACGATCAGCACGTCGCCGTCACGGTAGAGCGGCAGCATGGAATCGCCCTGCACCTTCAGCGCATAGGAGGTCTCGCTGGATTGCGCCGGCAGTTCGATCAGATCGAGCCCGTGCCCGGCGGGAAAGCCGGCATCCTCGTAGAAGCCGCCGGCGCCGGCCTGCGCGAAGCCGACAAGCGGAATCGTCGGCCGCTGCTGCGGCAAGGGCCTGTCAAAAGGGGGATGGCCGAAAAAGGAGGACGGCACCGGCGCCCCGCGCCCGGACGTCCGGCGGCCGGTACGGCCGGCAACGCCAGCCTCGACCAGCGCGACGAATTCGTCCAGCGAGGCGCCGGTGGCCTCCATGACCTTGGCCAGCGATTCGGTGGACGGCCAGCGCGGCCGCCCGTCGGCCGACAGGCGCTTGGACTTATTGAAGGCGGTCGAATCCAGCCCCGCCAGCTTGGCGAGGCCCGAAGCCGAGAGCGAATAGCGCTCGGCCAGCGCGTCGATGGCCGCCCAGACGCGGTCGTGCGAAAGCATGGCTGCCTTTCGAAAGGAAAAAATACCTGTCCGTTTTAGGCAGCGCGACGCGGCTTGTCCAGCCGCGCCGGCCGGCTTTCACCGGTTGTTGACCGAGCCATTGCCGGTTTCCGCGTTCTTGGCCAGATCGCGCAGGCGGGTGTGGGAGGTCATGAACACCTGTTCGGCCTCGGTCGGCGGACGCGGCACGACATGGTGGCCAAGGGCGGCGAGCGCCTCGTCAATCTCGACGAAGCGCTTGCCACGACGGTCGTAGATGCCCGCGGTGGTCAGCACCTGCGCGGCGGTGCGGCCGTCCTCCAGCACGAAGCGATGACCGCCGATCACCTGCGTGCCGTGCCATGTCTCGACGGTCGAGACGACCTCGAAGCGCTGCCACAGCCGAATCTCGCGCACGAACACCGTCTGCAGGCCGCCCAGCATCGGCGCCCAGCCGCGCTCGCGCGCCAGTTTCAGCAAGCCGGCGCGCAGGAAGATGTCGATGCGGCCGACATCGGCCAGCATCATGTAGCGAGCGTTGTTGAGGTGCAGGTTGGCGTCGATGTCGGTCGGCAGGCAGCGAAAGGCAAGCCGGCTCTCCCCGCCCATGCGATACGGGCCGCGCGCTTTCGCGGTGAGTGCCATGCGGGCGAGACGGAACCAGACGTACATGGGGATGCTCCGTTTCCCCTCCCCCTTGAGGGGAGGGTGGCGAGCGGAGCGAGCCGGGAGGGGTCACCTCAACTGCTCCGACGCAAAAGGGGTCGGCGTACTGCCGCAAGGCCCCCTCCCACCGCCCTTCGGGCGGCACCCTCCCCTCAAGGGGGAGGGACAGCCGGTGCTACGCCGCTTTCCCATACGGATCGAACCGCCGGTAGAAGCTGTCGCCTTTCTCGGCCATGTCGGCGAGCAGCTTCGGCGCCTTGAATTCGGCGCCGTATTTCTTCTGCAAGTCCTTGGCCAGCTTGACGAACTTCTTGGCGCCGATGCCGTCGATGTAGGACAGCGTGCCGCCGGTATAGGGCGCGAAGCCGAAGGCGAGGATCGAGCCGACGTCGGCCTCGCGCGGATCGGTGACGATCTTCTCCTCCATCACGCGCGCCGCCTCCAGCGCGATGACGGCGAGCAGCCGCTGCTTCAGTTCCTCGAAGTCCACCTCTTCCGGCTTCTTCTGCGGGAAAAGGTCCTTCAAGCCCGGCCACAGCTTCTTCTTCGCGGGCTTTGCGGGATAGTCGTAAAAACCCTTGCCGTTCTTGCGACCCCTGCGGTCGAACTTGTCGACCATGGTGTCGATCAGCGCCATCTGGCGCGGGTCGACGGCCTTCTCGCCAAGATCGCGGACGGTCTGCTTCATGATCTTCTGGGCAAGGTCGACGGCCGTCTCGTCGGTCAGCGCCAGCGGCCCGACCGGCATGCCGGCGGCCTTGGCGGCGTTCTCGATCATCGGCGCCGGCACGCCCTCGATCAGCATCTTGTAGGCTTCCGACATGTAGCGCAGCACGCAGCGGTTGACGTAGAAGCCTCGCGTGTCGTTGACGACGATCGGCGTCTTCTTGATGGCGCGCACATAGTCGATGGCGCGGGCCAGCGCCTTGTCGCCGGTCTTCTTGCCGAGGATGATCTCGACCAGCATCATCTTGTCGACCGGCGAGAAGAAGTGGATGCCGACAAAATTCTTCGGCCGCGCCGAATTCTTCGCCAGCGCGGTGATCGGAATGGTCGAGGTGTTGGAGGCGAAGACGGCGGAGGACTTCAGCACTGCCTCGGCCTGCTCGGTCGCGGCCTTCTTCACCGCCGAATCCTCGAACACGGCCTCGATGACGAGGTCGCAGCCGTCGAGGTCGGCATAGTCGGCGGTCGGCGTAATCAGCGACAGGAGCCTGTCCTTGTCCTCCGGCTTGGCGCGGCCCTTCTTGATCAGCCCGTCCATGATGCCGGCCGAATGCGCCTTGCCCTTCTCGGCAGACTCCACGTCCCGGTCGAGCAGCACGACGGGAATGCCGGCCTTTGCCGTGACATAGGCGATGCCTGCGCCCATGAAACCGGCGCCGAGCACGCCGATCTTTTTAAACTTGGTCTGCGGCACACCCTCGGGGCGGCGCGCGCCCTTGTTCAGCTCCTGAAGCGAGACGAACAGCGAGCGGATCATGGCAGCGGCTTCCTTCGACTGCATGATCTCGGTGAAATAGCGCTGCTCGATCCGCAAGGCCGTGTCGAACGGCACCAGCAGGCCCTCGTAGACGCATTTCAGGATCGCCGTGGCGGCCGGATAATTGCCGTATGTCTCGCGGCGCAGGATGGCGATGGCCGGCGGCCAAAGGTTCGCGCCGGCGGCCGAATAGACCGGGCCGCCAGGCAGCTTGAAGCCCTTCTGGTCCCACGGCGCGACCGGCGACAGGCCGCCCTTGATCAGCGCCTTGGCCGCCTCGACCAGCTTCTTAGGCGGCGCGATTTCAGTGATAAGGCCCATGGCCTTCGCCTTCTGCGGCGAAAGATTCTGGCCGGAGGTGAGCATCTGCAAGGCCTGCTGCTGGTCCGTCAGGCGCGGCACGCGCTGGGTGCCGCCGGCGCCGGGGAAAATGCCGACCTTGACCTCGGGCAGCGCCATCTTGACCTTGTCGGAATCGGCCGCGACGCGGGCGTGGCAGGCCAGCGACAGCTCGAACGCGCCGCCCATGCAGGTGCCGTTGATGGCCGACACCCACGGCTTGCCGCAGGTTTCCAGCTTGCGCCACAGCCAGGTCATGCGGCCGGCGCCGTCGAACAGCATTTTCGTCGCCGCCTGCGGGTCCTTCGCCTTCGCCGCATGGAAGCGCTCGAGCTGGCTTTTCAGCATGGTCAGGTCCGCGCCGCCGGAAAAGGTTTCCTTGCCGGAGGTGATGACGGCACCCTTGACGCCGGCATCCGCCACGACCTGGTCGATGATGACGTCCAGTTCGTCCATCACCTCCTCGGTGAAGACGTTCATGGACCGGTCCGGCATGTCCCAGGTGACGAGCGCGATGCCGTCGGCGTCGGTTTCGACGGAGAAGTTCTTGTAGGCGGTCATTGGAGCGGTTCCTCCTTGAAATTGGTTGCGGCGATGAGCGCCGCGTTGAAGCTGCTCGCCTCTCCCCGTTTACGGGGAGAGGATGCCGGCAGGCAGGTGAGAGGCGGCGCGAACCTTGGAACGCTGGCTCTGCCCCTCATCCGGCCCTTCGGGCCACCGCCCTCCGCTATCGCTTCGGGCGTTCGTCACTCGAAAAGCCCATTCAGGGGCTTTTCGTCCACTACGTGGACCGCTCCTCACCCCCGTAAACGGGGAGAAGGGCGATAATCACACCCGTTCGATAATCGTAGCGGTGCCCATGCCGGCGCCGATGCACAGCGTCACCAGCGCGGTGTTGAGGTCGCGCCGTTCCAGTTCGTCGAGCACGGTGCCGAGGATCATCGCGCCGGTGGCGCCGAGCGGATGGCCCATGGCAATCGCCCCGCCGTTGACGTTGATCTTGTCGTGCGGAATGTCGAAGGCCTGCATGTAGCGCAGCACGACCGACGCGAAGGCCTCGTTGAGCTCGAACAGGTCGATGTCGGACGTTTTCATCTTGGCGCGCTTCAACAACTTTTCCGTCACGTCGACCGGGCCGGTCAGCATCAGCACCGGCTCCGAACCGATGTTGGCGAAGGCGCGGATGCGGGCGCGGGGCTTCAGCCCCATCGCCTTGCCGGCCTTTTTCGAGCCGAGCAGCACAGCGGCCGCGCCGTCGACGATGCCGGACGAATTGCCGGCGTGGTGGACGTGGTTCACTTCCTCGATCTCGGGGTGCTTCTGCACGGCCACCGCGTCGAAACCGCCCATTTCGCCCGGTATGACGAAGGAGGGGTTGAGGGCTGCCAGCGACTGCATGTCGGTGGACGGGCGCATATGCTCGTCATGGTCGAGGATCACCAGCCCGTTCTGGTCCCTGATCGGGATCACCGAGTTCTTGAACCAGCCCTTTTCCCAGGCGTGCGCCGCGCGCTTCTGGCTTTCCACCGCATAGGCGTCGACGTCGTCGCGCGAAAAGCCGTATTTGGTAGCGATCAGGTCGGCCGAGATGCCTTGTGGTACGAACCAGCCCGGCAGGCCGACCGACGGGTCCATGTACCAGGAGCCGCCCGACATGCCCATGCCGACGCGCGACATGGATTCCACGCCGCCGGCGATGACGATGTCGTCGGCGCCCTGCGCGACCTTGGCGGCGCCGAGGTTGATGGCATCAAGGCCGGAGGCGCAGAAACGCGAGATCTGGATGCCGGGAGCCTTCGTGTCGTAGCCCGCCTCGAAGGCGGCCGAGCGCGGGATGACCGCACCGGCCTCGCCGACCGGATCGACGCAACCGAAGATGATGTCGTCGACGGCCGAGGTGTCGAGCCCGTTGCGGTCGCGCAGCGCTTCCAACGTCTTGGCCGCCAGCCGCGGCGTCGGCACCTCGTGCAGCGATCCGTCCTTCTTGCCTCTGCCGCGCGGCGTGCGCACGGCGTCGTAAACGTAAGCTTCGGCCATGGTCTTCTCCTCGGATAGCGAAGGCGCGTCAGAGCGAGCGCGCGATCAGCAACTTCATGATCTCGTTGGTGCCGCCGTAGATGCGCTGCACGCGGGCGTCGCGGTACATGCGGGCGATCGGATATTCATTCATATAGCCATAGCCGCCGAACAGTTGCAGGCATTCGTCGACCACCCTGCCCTGCAAATCCGACAGCCAGTATTTCGCCATCGAGGCCGTGACGGGATCGAGGCCGCCGGCGAGGTGGCGCGCCACGCAATCGTTGTAGAAGGTGCGACCGATGGTGATCTCGGTCTTCAGTTCGGCCAGCTTGAACTGGGTGTTCTGGAAATCGATGATTTTTTGGCCGAAGGCCTGCCGCTCCTTGACATAGTCGATGGTGGCGGCCAGCGCCCGCTCGGCCATGGCGATGGCGCCGGTGCCGATCATCAGTCGCTCCTGCGGCAATTGCTGCATGAGCTGGACGAAGCCCTGTCCTTCCTCGGCGCCGAGCAGGTTCGCGGTCGGCACGCGAACGTCATTGAAGAACAGTTCGGACGTGTCGTTGGCCTTCAAGCCGATCTTGTCGAGGTTGCGGCCGCGCTCGAAACCCTCGACCTCGTCTGTCTCGACGACGATCAGCGAGGTGCCCTTGGCGCCCCTGGCAGGATCGGTCTTGGTGACGACGACGATCAGGTTGGCGTTCTGGCCGTTGGTGATGAAGGTCTTGGAGCCGCTGATGCGGTACTGGTTGCCCCCCTTTTCGGCGCGCGTCTTGACGCCTTGCAGGTCCGATCCCGCGCCGGGCTCGGTCATGGCGATGGCACCGATCAGTTCGCCGCTCGCCATTTTCGGCAGCCACTTCTTCTTCTGCTCTTCCGAGCCGTAGTGGAGGATGTAGGGCGCGACAATGGCGTTGTGCAGGCCGATGCCGAAGCCGTCGACGCCGACATGGCCGATCGCCTCTATGATGGCGCTCTCATGGGCAAAGCTGCCGCCGGCACCGCCGTATTCCTCCGGCATGGAGGCGCATAGGAGGCCCGCCGCGCCCGCCTTCCCCCACGCCGAACGGTCGACAATCTCGTTCTTCTCGTAGGCGTCGTAATGCGGCGCGATCTCGTCCGACAGGAAACGGTGCGCCATATCGTAAAGCATGGCGACGTCTTCGGTTATCCATGCAGGTTTCGGCAGGGCGAGCACTTCTGCGGGATTGGTCATAGAGTTGCTCCGTCGTTTCCCTCCCCCTTGAGGGGAGGGTGGCCGCGCAGCGGTCGGGAGGGGTCGGTGGCGACAGCCTCGACCTCGTCCTTCACCAACTGGCCGACGTGCCACGCATTGTTCATCACATCCGGCTCATCGATCCGGAGGATGGAGTAGCCAAGAGAGTGCAGGTAGGAATCCCGATTGGCGTCGTGACGCTTTCCGGCATCGGTTTCATGAAAATCACCATCGACCTCGACGACTAACCGGGCTGATGAGCAAACGAAGTCCACGATATAGGGGCCGATCGGCTGTTGACGACGAAAGATCAAACCTTCAGATCTGAACAAGCGCAGTTCGTACCAAAGCAGGGATTCAGCCTTCGTCGAACGCAGACGAAGCGCACGAGCCTTCTGCCTCATTTCGAAGCTGATATGGGTACGAGGCATTCCTACGATCCTCCCTGAGCGCGGGTCGAAGTGAAACGACGGCGCACGGCCGCTCGGACCCCTCCCGGCCGTTCGGGCCACCCTCCCCTCAAGGGAGAGGGGGACGGCGGCACGGCTCACCTTAAAACGCCTCCGCCGGCAGCGCCATCATGGCGTCGGCTCCGGACGAAAGGCGGGCGAGGTGCGCGCCGGTCTGCGGCATCTCGCGCTCCATGAAGTAACGCGCCGTCACCAGCTTGTTGTCGTAGAAGGCGGCGGCATCGCCGGCGCCGTGGGCAAGTGCGGCCTGCGCGGTCTTCGCCATCAGGCCCCACATGTAGCCCAGTACCACCAGGCCGGTGAGATGCATGTAGTCGGTGGAAGCGGCACCGGCATTGTCGGGGTTCTTCATGCCGTTCTGCATCAGCCACATGGTCGCGGCCTGCAGGTCGTTGAGGCCCTTCTTCAGCGCCTTGGTGAAGGGCGCCATCTTCTCGTCGGCGCGGTTCTGCTCGCAGAAGTCGCCGACTTCCTTGAAGAAGGCCTGGATGGCGCGGCCGCCGTTCATCGCCAGCTTGCGGCCGACAAGGTCGAGCGCCTGGATGCCGTTGGCGCCTTCATAGATCATGGCGATGCGGGCATCGCGCACGAACTGGCTCATGCCGTGCTCTTCTATATAGCCGTGGCCGCCGAACACCTGCTGGGCCATGGCGGCATGCTCGAAGCCCTTGTCGGTCAGGACGCCCTTCAGCACCGGCGTCATCAGGCCGAGCATGTCGTCGGCCGCCTCGGCGTCCTTCGCGTCGGGCGAGCGGTGGGCGATGTCCGACTTCAGCGCCGTCCACAGCATGAAGGCGCGGCCGGCCTCGTTCCAGGCCTTCATCGTCATCAGGATGCGGCGGATATCGGGATGGACGATGATCGGATCGGCCTTTTTGTCGGGCGCCTTCGGGCCGGTCAGGGAGCGGCCCTGCAAACGCTCTTTGGCATAGGCAACGGCGTTCTGGCTGGCGACCACCGACTGCGATAGGCCTTGCAGGCCGACGCCGAGGCGCGCCTCGTTCATCATCACGAACATGGCCTTGAGGCCGCCGTTCTCGGCGCCCAGCAGCGTGCCTTCCGCCTCGTCGTAATTCATGACGCAGGTGGCGTTGCCGTGGATGCCCATCTTCTCCTCGACGGAGCCACAGGAGACGGCGTTGCGGGCGCCCGGCTTACCTTCCTTGTCGAGCTTGAACTTCGGCACGATGAACAGCGAGATGCCCTTGGTGCCTTCCGGCGCGCCCTCGATGCGGGCCAGCACCAGATGGACGATGTTGTCGGCCATGTCGTGCTCGCCGGCCGAGATGAATATCTTCTGACCGGAAATTTTATACGTGCCGTCGCCGTTCGGCACGGCCTTGGTGCGCAAGAGGCCGAGGTCGGTGCCGCAATGCGGCTCCGTCAGGTTCATGGTGCCGGTCCAAACACCCTCGACCATCTTCGGCAGGAAGCGCTTCTTCTGCTCGTCATTGCCATGGGCGATGATGGCCGCGATGGCGCCTTGAGTCAGGCCCGGATACATCAGCAGCGCCATGTTGGCGGCCGCCACATATTCGCCGACGGCGTTGTGCAGCACGTAGGGCAGGCCCTGCCCGCCATGCTCTTCCGGCACCGCCAGCCCCATCCAGCCGCCTTCGCAATACTGCCGATAGGCCTCTTTGAACCCCTTTGGCGTGGCGACCGTGCCGTCGTCATGGCGTGTGCAGCCTTCGAGATCGCCGGCGCGGTTGGTCGGCTGGATGACTTCCTCGGCCAGACGAGCGCCTTCGGTGAGGATCGCCTCGATCATGTCCGGCGTGGCGTCGGCGAAGCCCGGCAGGTTAGAATGACGCTCGATGCCGAGCACTTCGTTCAGCACGAACAGCGTATCGCGCACCGGCGCCTGATAAATCGGCATGATTTCCTCCACCCTCAATGGCCGCCCCGCGCGGCCCGAAGCGCGGGGCGGATCGATCTTGACAGGCGCATAGCAAATATTGACGTTTGCGTAAACGTCAATTTTGAAACGAGCCAAATTTTGATCGGATCGGACCTATAGATTTCGCTGCATTTCCAATGAAACGTATAGTCCAGCCATCAAAATGCAAAACGCGGCAAGCCAGAGAGCCAAAGACAAGAACAAGGCGGCGGTGCTCAACCGATGGAGCTTTTCCTTTTGTGCACGCACACTTGAACGCCAAGCGCGGATGCCTGCGTATGCGAACGCGAGGGCAACCGCGAAGCCGACGAGCCGAGGAACCAGGAGAAGCAGGGGATTCCTAGGATCGTTGTACAGAGTTACGAAAGCAACTCCGGCGCGATAAAACGCCAACGGCGCATAATAAAGTATGCCCCAACCGCCACACGCACCGAGAGCTGCCAAAAACAAGATCAATCCGGGCTTGTTGAAAATCGCCTCTGCGCCGGTTTTGCGATTCGCAGCAGCAACGTGCGATGGCAAAAAAACGGCGCCCAGAATGACGCTAACAATCATCCAGCCCCAGTACATGGCCGACCGATAGCAGCGTAGGCTTCCGAACCGGTTAATTCAGCAGGCGAGACGAGGACCGACCGGCCTCAGTTGGCCGCGCTGGACTGGGCCGGGGCGCGCTCCGCCAGCAACTGGCGCACCGTGTCCGTCATGGCCGTCAATTCGGCGATGGCGTCGTCGATCAGCGTCCGCTGCTTCTGGAGGCGGGCGAGCTGCTTTTCCGACTTGTCGAGCGTCAGGCGAAGCTGCCTGGTGTTGGAGCCGGTCGGGTCGTAGAGATCGATCATCTGCTTGACCTCGCGCAGCGAGAAGCCGACCTTGCGGCCGAGCAGGATCAGCTTGAGCCTCGCCCGGTCGCGGCGCGTATAAAGGCGGGTGGCGCCGTCGCGCTTCGGGTTCAGCAGGCCCTTGTCCTCGTAGAAGCGCAGCGTGCGCAGCGTCACGCCGTACTGCTTGGCCATTTCGCCGATACGCACGAAATCGTCCATATGATCGTTGGGAATGCCGTTTGTATTGGCCAGGGCTTCGCCGGCCGTCATCATGGTCATGGATCTAGACTTTCCCCGGATGCGGCGCGGCGGTGATGCACCTGCCGTCGCCTGGCGGAAGCAGTCGGGGTGTTGGCTTCCAGTCGGTTGCACGAAAGTCCGCAAGCGCGCGCCCTCGCACGCCTCTTACGTTTACGTAAGGACATAGCGGTGGTTAACGCGCCATGCAACAGCATTTCCTGCAAACCGGCTATGCACTGCCTGCAAACCGGACTTTCCGCCGAAATCCCGCCGGCCAAACTGCGCGTCTTCTTAAGCTTGGTTAACGGCTTGTTTACCACGTTGGGCGAAATGTGCGGATGTCGGTCATCCGTGTCTATCCTGTCTTGCATTGTTCACGGTTTCTCGGAGCGCGGTCGAAGACCGGGACGCCTGCTTTTCGTTGGCTCCCGCCGTTCGCGGTTTCGGTTCCCGACGGGGACAGAATGCCGGCTTTGCCGGCCATTTCGGAAGCGGACGTTTCGATGAACAGCAGGCGGTCCTATCTCGATACGGTCAATGCCGGCAGGCAGCGCAGGTCGTACACCACGCTGGAAGAGCTGAACCGGTCGCTGGAGACGCTGGAGCAGCGGCTGGAACGGCCGCGCGACAGCGCCGCCGGCTACGGCGAGCCGCGCTACGGCCACAGCCGGCCCTACGGCGAACCCCGCGCGCCAGAGGCGGTCCGCGCCCATGAACAGCGCCCCGCCCAGCCGCCGCGCAGGCCGGGGGCGCCGACCGAGCGGAGCTACCAGGCCATCGCCCGCGACATCGACCGCGTGCGCGGCCAGGAAGACAGCGTGGCGGCGGTCGGCAAGATCGCCGGCGAGCTGCGCGGCCTGCGCGACGAGTTGCGCCAGCAGATGACGGTCGGCGTGCGCCGCGAATTCCAGACCTTGCGCGAGGACATCGAGCGCGCCTATCGCTCCGGGTCGTCGTCGGCCAAGGGCAGCGCCGAACTCGGGCTGGAGTTCGAGCGGCTTTCAGGCGCCATTCAGACGCTGGCCGAAAAGAGCGACGACAGGAGCGTCAACCTGCTCCGGCTCGAACTGGAGCAGGTCAAGGCGGCGCTCGACACGCTGGCGCGCGAGGAAAGCGTGCGCGGGCTGGACCGTCGCTGGGACGAGTTCGACCGCCGCTGGAGCGCCTTCGAGGACCGCTTCGGCGCCAGCGGACGCGCTGCGCAGGGCGATGCCGGCATCGCCGCGCTGACCGAACGGCTGGAGCAGATCGGCTCGGCCGTTTCCAACCTGCCCGAAACGCTGTCGCTGCGCTCGCTGGAGGAAAAGGTGCGCACGCTGGCCGGCGCCGTCGATCATTTCGTCAACCAGCAAGGCAGCGGCAACGACACGTTCGGCATGATCGACGAGCGGCTCGACGAAATCTCGCGCGCCATCGTCGCCTCGACCGTCGCAGCCCAATCCAACGCCTTCGACCCCGCCTCGTTCGAGCGCATCGAGCGACGCATCGATTCGCTCGCCGCCCAGATCGATGAGGTCGCCGCCGACCGTCCCGCCGGCGAGATGATAGACCGCCTCGCCCTGCTTTCGAACCGCGTCGACACCCTCGCCGCCCGCGCCAGCCTGCCCGAGCAGGCGATGGAGCGGCTCGGCCAGCAGATCGCCGCCATCGCCGAGCGCGTCGGGCAGGCCCCTGCCCTTCCCCATGCCGACAGTCTCCTGCAAGGCATCGAGCAGCGCTTCGACGCCATCGCCGACATGATCGAGCGCCGCCAGGGCGACGCCATCGAGCACGGCAACCTGCTTTTCAACGATCTCGAAAACCGCCTGAGCGAAGTCGCCGAGCGGCTGGACCGGCGCACCCCGGACGCCGCCTTCGAAACCAGCGGCATCATGGAGGCGATCGACGCCCGTTTCACCGCGCTTGCCAAGCGGCTGGAAACCCGGCCAGCCGATCTGGGCGGCCAGGACGCCATCCGCGCCCTCGAAAGTCGGCTGGAAAGCATTTCGAGCCGGCTCGATTCCTCCGCCGCGCAGGTCGCCGCGGTCGATCCCGACCTGATCCGCTCGCTGGAAGCGCAGGTGGCCGGCCTTTCGGCGCATCTTTCCCGGCCGGGCAGCCCGCTGCCTGAGTTCGAAGACATCGCCCCGCGCATCGAACGGATCGAAACGGCGCTGGCCTCCAATCGCGACACCATCCTGGAAACGGCGCGCGAGGCGGCCGAGAACGCGGTGCGCGCGCTGGGCAACGCCAACCCCGACACCGCCGCCGTTTCCGGTCTGGCGCAAGACCTCAAGACGCTGGAGGGCCTGACGCGCCGTTCCGACGAGCGCAACGCCAAGACCTTCGAGGCGATCCACGACACGCTGCTCAAGATCGTCGACCGGCTGGGTTCGCTGGAAAGCGACGGTCCCCTCGCTGCGACGGAGCAGCCGCGCGGCAAAATCTCCGTGCGCGAGGCGCCGGCGCTCGATATCGGCGAAACCCTGGCGCTGGCGAACGAGGCAGAAGGGGAGGTTCCAGCTCCCGTCGCAAGGCCGGCCGCACGCACGCCGGCAGAGGCGGCGGCCGAGGCCGCGCGCGCCGCGCTGGGTGACGACAAGGACAAGGCCGAGCAAAGCGAACCGCGCAAGTCGATGCTGGGCGGCCTGACGCGCGCCCTGAAATTGCGCCGCGCAGCCGAGCAGCCCGAAGCCGTCGCAACGGCCGCAACCACGGCCGAGGCGCCGACGATCGACATCGACGAGCCGCTGGAGCCGAAGCTGGTCAACCGGCCGCTCGAACCCGGCTCGGGCGCGCCCGACCTCAGCGCCATCATGAAGCGGGTGCGCGACGAGCGCGGCCAGCATGCCAGGCCCGGCGACGGCGACGCCGCCAAATCCGACTTCATCGCCGCAGCCCGCCGCGCCGCCCAGGCAGCGGCGGCCGAGGCAGAGGCGCTGAAACGCCAGTCCACGCTTGCCGGGCCGGTCAAGGCGCTGCGCATCGGCGATCTCATCAAGGCGCGACGCAAGCCGATCCTGATGGCGGCGGCGGCCATCATGCTGGCACTGGCCGGCCTGCAACTGGGCAAGGCCTTCCTTTCCGACCCGCAGCGGACGGCGGCGAACCAGCCGGCGCCGATCGTGGACAGCCAGGGTTCGGTGGCGGCCGACGCCAAGCCCGCAACCGCTTCCGTGGCGATGGCGCAGGTGCCGGCCGCGAAGGCCGTGGATGCCAAGCCCGCCGAAACCGCCGCGACAGGAAACGAGCCGCCGGTCCGCATGATCGGACAGGATGCCGCCCCGCCGGCCGAAAGCGCAAGCGCGGCAATCGAGCCTGCGGACGCCAAGGTCGGGTCGGATGCCGAGGATATCGGCGCGGCCGAGGCAGCCGCGAAGGCAATCGACAGCACGGCCGGTGCCGCGCCCATGGCGGCCGAGGCAGCGCCTGCGGTCGACAATGCGCCCGCGCAGGCCGCAACCCCGTCGAAGGAAACCACCGGCGCCGTCCCTCCGGCGGCCTCCGCCACCGATGCCGGCCTCACGGTTCCGGACAGCATCAATCCGCCGGCATTGCGCGAAGCCGCGGCCAAGGACGACCCCAAGGCGCTGTTCGAGATCGGCTCGCGCTATGCCGAGGCGCGCGGCGTCAAGGAAGACATGGCCGAGGCGGCGAAATGGTACCAGAAGGCGGCCGATCTCGGTTTCGCGCCGGCGGAATACCGCATCGGTAATTTCTACGAGAAGGGCATCGGCCTGACGCGCGACATCGCCAAGTCGAAGACCTGGTATCAGCTGGCGGCCCAGCAGGGCAACGCCAGCGCCATGCACAACCTGGCCGTTCTCTATGCCATGGCCGCGGACGGCACCACCGACAACCAGTCGGCGGCGCACTGGTTCCAGGAGGCGGCCGACCTCGGCGTCAAGGACAGCCAGTTCAATCTCGGCATTCTTGCCGCCAAGGGCGCCGGCATGAAGCAGAACCTGGAGGAATCCTACAAGTGGTTCGCTCTGGTCGCCAAGACCGGCGACAAGGACGCCGCCACCAAACGCGACGAGATCGCCAACGCGCTTCGCCCCGAGCAGCTCGAGAAGGCGCGCGCGGCGGTCGAATTGTGGAAGGCCAAGCCGCTCGATCCGGCCGCCAACAGCGTCGACATTCCCGACGCTTGGCAGGAAGCGCCGACAGTCACCGCCAGCATCGACATGAAGAAGGCGGTGCAGAACATCCAGAAGATCCTCAACAAGAACGGTTACGACGCCGGCGGCACAGACGGCGTCATGGGCGGCAAGACCAAGAAGGCGATCATGGCCTTCCAGACCGACAACGGCATGCAGGCGACCGGCACGGTGGATGAGAAGCTGGTGAAGGCGCTTTTGGCGCGCAAATGAGGCGGATGGCGTCGCTGACGTGACGCCCGGCCACAGTTTCGCCTGTTAAACAGTTGAGATGGTTTTCGTTTCGGCAGCGCGGCGGGATTTGTCCCGCCGCGCTGCCGGTGCAAGAACAGATTAGCTTTTCGGTGTTATACCGACCTGGGCTTTACCGGCCCGAGGACAAACGGGTCGAGACTGACGGGTGAGCATCTATCTCCCGATCGCGGAAATTTCGGTCAACGTTTTCGTGCTGCTCGCCATGGGCGCAGCGGTCGGCTTCCTGTCGGGCATGTTCGGCGTCGGCGGCGGCTTCCTCATCACGCCGCTGCTGATCTTCTACAACATCCCGCCGGCGATCGCGGTCGCCACCGGCGCCAACCAGGTCATCGCCTCCTCCTTCTCCGGCGCGCTGTCGCACATGAAGCGCGGCACGCTCGACTTCAAGCTGGGCGGGGTGCTGCTTGCCGGCGGCGTCGTCGGCTCAACCGTCGGCATATGGGTGTTCTCGCTGCTGCGTTCGATCGGCCAGCTGGACCTGTTCATCTCGCTGCTCTACGTCGTCATGCTGGGCACCGTCGGCGGGCTGATGTTCTATGAAAGCGTCAACGCCATCCGCGCCACGCGCTCGGGAGCGGCGCCGACGCTGAAGAAATCCGGCCAGCATAACTGGATTCACCGCCTGCCGCTGAAGATGCGCTTCCGCGCCTCGAAGCTGTTCGTCAGCGTCATTCCGATCATCGCACTGGGTGCGGCAATCGGTTTTCTGTCTTCGATCATGGGCGTCGGAGGCGGCTTCATCATGGTGCCGGCGCTGATCTACCTGCTGCGCGTGCCGACCAACGTCGTCATCGGCACCTCGCTGTTCCAGATCATCTTCACCTCCGCCTATACGACGCTGGTGCACGCCACCACCAACCAGACGGTGGACGCAATGCTGGCCTTCCTGTTGATGGTCGGCGGCGTCGCCGGCGCGCAATACGGCGTCAAGGCCGGTCAGCGGCTGCGCGGCGAACAGCTGCGCGCGCTGCTCGCCATGCTCGTGCTCGCCGTCGCGATCCGCCTCGCCATCGACCTCTTCGTCACGCCGCCGAACATCTATTCGCTGTCCGTGCCGGGGGCCGGCTGATGCGCACGGCGGCGATGGCGACCCTGCTTGCCCTGGCGATTTCGCTTCCGGCGGCGGCCGCGCATGCCCAGGCGACGCACGACGAAGGCATCCAGATCGGACTGTCCACCGACGCCGTCTCCATCACGGCCGGTTTCTCCGGCGCCGACCTCACCATCTTCGGCTCGCTCGAGGACGCCGACCCGCAGATCGCCCGGCAGGGACGCTACGACGTCATCGTCGTGCTGGAAGGACCCGCGAGGCCCGTCGTGGTGCGGCGCAAGGACCGGGTGCTCGGCGTCTGGATCAACCTCGAATCCGAGCAGTTCGACAACGTCCCCGTCTCCTATTCGGTGGCCTCCACGCGGCCCTTCCAGGACATCACCCAGCCCGACAGCTACAAGCAGCTCTCGCTCGGCGCCGGCAACATCTACATGCAACCGGCCGACCCGGAATCGCCGCCGGCGACCATCGCCGAGTTCACCAAGGCGCTGCGCCAGCGCAAAGCGGCGACGGGCCTCTACAGCGAGAACGTCGGCGGCGTGCAATTCCTGTCGCAGAACCTCTTCCGCGCCACGGTCAGACTGGCACCGGACGTGCCGGTGGGCACGCACAAGGCACGCGCCTTCCTGTTCAAGAACGGCGTGTTCGTGAAGGAAAGCTCGGCGCAGCTCGAAATCCGCAAGTCCGGCTTCGAGCAGGCGGTGTTCCGGCTGGCCCACAACCACGGCTTCTTCTACGGCTTCCTGTCGGTGTCGCTGGCCATGTTGACCGGCTGGATGGGCCGCATCGTCTTCCGCAAGGATTGAGGATTATCGCACAGGGGCCCCTCTGCGAGCGCTCGACGCACAAAGCGCAAGAAACGGTCTCGAGGGAAATCACCCCGGCCTGAGCATCGAGCCGGGCATGGCGAAAACGCGGTCGGCGCCGAGCATGTAGGCCATCAGCCTCGCACGGTCGAACAGGCCGTGATAGGCGCGGTCGAGGACATTGAGAGAGCCGGTATAGGCGCCGAAGGCCGGCATGATCATGCGGGCGCCGTCGCCGGCGAAGCAACGGCGCCTGACCGAACGGCCGCGCTGGACGATGCGGGCGCAGGGATGCAGGTGCCCCGCCACCTCGCCCTCGGCCCCGTCGCGCGACGGCTCATGGCGAAAGCGCAGCGCGCCGACGGCCAGTTCCCCGACCGTCTCGCCCGGCAGGTCGGCGGGCGCGTCCGGATCGTGGTTGCCCGTCACCCAGAACCAGTCGCGGCCGGCCATCAAGGCTTCCAACGTATCGCGGAACGGCACAGGCAGGCGCTCGGCGCCCCAGCCGTCATGGAAGGAATCGCCGAGGCTGACGACGATCTTCGGCTGATAGGCGGCAACCGCCTCGGCCAGCCGCGCCAGCGTCGCCGCCGTGTCGTAAGGCGGGATCAGCGCGCCGCGGCGGGCTATGGAAGAACCCTTTTCCAGATGCAGGTCGGAAACGCAGAGCAGGCCGATATCCGGGAAATAAAGCACCCCGCGCGGATCGCACAGCGCGCACTCGCCGGCCACACCGACAAGGCCGGCAGCGGCGATGGCGTTGGCGCGAAGGGCTGCGGTCATTTCGATCTCACGCTGCGGCGGCCATAGTCCGCGGTCCCGATCCCTTTTCGCTCGCCGCGGCCGGCTTTCGGCGCGGTGCCGTGCAAAGCCACCACCGGTCCGTTGCGCGCCGGCGTCTCGTCGCCGGCAGCTTTGCCCATCGCCTCGGCGATCAGGTCGGAGGCTTCCATCAAAAGGCTCTCATTGGCGCCGCCGTTCACCGTTTCGCGCCCGATCTCCAGCATCACCGGCACGGCGAGCGGCGAGATATGCTCCAGCGGCTTATGCACGATTCGCCCCTTGATGCGCGAGAGCATGTCGGCGAGCCTGCCGACATCGAGCAGGCCGGCGGAAGCGTCGGCGCGCGTCGCCTGCAAGAGAATATGGTCCGGCTCATGGCTGCGCAGCACGTCGTAGATCAGGTCGGCCGAAACCGTGACCTGCCGGCCGGTCTTCTCCTGTCCCGGAAATTTTTTCTCGATCAGGCCGGAGATGACGGCGCAGTTGCGGAACATGCGCTTCAGCATCCAGCTGTCATTCAGCCATTCCTCGAGGTCGTCGCCCAGCATGTCCTCGTCGAACAGTTGCCCGAGCGACGGCTTTCCCGCCGAAAACAACGCGCCCATGTCGTCCAGCGCCCACACGGCCAGCGAATAGTCGGTGGCGACGAAGCCAAGCGGGCGGGCGCCGACCCGCTCCAACCGGCGCGTCAGGAGCATGCCGAGCGTCTGGTGCGCCAGCCTGCCCTCGAAGGGGTAGCAGACCATGAAGTGGCGGTCGTTGCGCGGAAATGTCTCGACCAGAAGGTCGCCGCGCTTCGGCAGCATGGACTTTTCCTTTTGCAGCCGCAGCCAGTCGGCCACCTGCTCCGGCAGCGCCTGCCAGCGGCCGGGATCGGCCAACATACCGCGCACCTGGTCGGCCAGATAGGTCGACAGTGGAAACTTCCCGCCGGCATAGGACGGCACGATGATCTGCGCGGAGGTGCCGCCCGAGGAGACGATACACTCGTTTTCGCGGATACCCTCAAAGCGCAGCACCTTGCCGGCGAAGAGGAAATTGTCGCCGGGCCGCAGCGTCTCGGCGAAATATTCCTCGACCTTGCCGAGCACCCTGCCGCCATAGCCGGCCACCCGGCCCGAGCGCACATAGCGCACGTTGAGTTCCGGCATTTCGACGATGGTGCCGATGTTCAGCCGGTATTGCTGGGCAATGCGCGGGTGGGTGACGCGCCACAGTCCTTCCTTCGTCTTGCGGATACGGGCGTAGCGCTCGTAGCTTTTCAGCGCATAACCGCCGGTGGCGACGAAATCGACGACGCGGTCGAAGCTGGCGCGGTCGAGCCCGGCATAGGGGGCCGCGCCGGTCACTTCCTCATAGAGTTGATCGGCATTGAAGGGAGCGGCGCAGGCGGTGCCCAATACATGCTGGACCAGCACGTCAAGCGAACCGGCGAGCAGCGGCGGCGTGTCCTGCGCGCCGAGATAGTTGGCGTCGAGCGCGGCGCGGCACTCCAGCACCTCGAAGCGGTTTGCCGGGATGAGGATCGCCTTGGACGGCTCGTCCATGCGGTGGTTGGCGCGGCCGATGCGCTGCGCCAGCCGGCTCGCCCCCTTCGGCGCGCCGACATGGACGACGAGATCGACATCGCCCCAGTCGATGCCGAGGTCGAGCGTCGAAGTGGCGACGATGGCGCGAAGCGCGTTGTCGGCCATCGCCTTCTCGACGCGGCGGCGCTGGCCGACGTCGAGCGAGCCGTGATGGAGGGCAATGGGCAGCGACTCCTCGTTCACGCGCCACAGTTCCTGGAACAGAAGCTCGGCCTGGCTGCGGGTGTTGACGAACAGAAGCGTCGTCCGGTGACGGCTGATCTGGTCGTAGATTTCGGGAACGGCATAACGCGCGGAATGGCCGGCCCACGGCACGCGCTGCTCGGAATCGAGGATGGAGATGTCAGGCTTCGCGCCGCCGGCGACGGTGACGAGGCCCGCCAAGTTACCCTCCCCCCTTGAGGGGGAGGCGCCGCCGAAGGCGGCGGCGGAGGTCAATGCGGGAGTGCCCGGCCTCTTTCTGGTTGTGCCTTCTGAGGCAACCCTCTCTGCCCTGCCGGGCATCTCCCCCTCAAGGAGGGAGATACGCTGTCCCACCAGCCACCGTCGCAACTCGTCCGGTTCGGCCACCGTTGCCGAGAGGCCGATCGCCCTCAGGTCCGGCTTGAACGTCCGCAATCGCGCCAGCCCAAGCGACAAGAGATGGCCGCGCTTGGACGTCACCAGCGAATGCAACTCGTCGAAGATCACATAGCGCAAATCCTCGAAAAACCGCTTCGCATCGCTGCCGGCGATCAGCAGCGCCAGTTGTTCGGGCGTGGTGAGCAGAATGTCCGGGGGACTGAGTTTCTGACGCTGGCGCTTGTGGGCGGGCGTATCGCCGGTGCGCGTCTCGATGGAAATCGGCAGCCCGATCTCCTCGACCGGCTTGCCGAGGTTGCGCTCGATGTCGACGGCAAGCGCCTTGAGTGGCGAGATATAGAGCGTGTGGATGCCGCGATGCCGCTCGCCGGGTTTCCGCTTCGGCAGCACCGCCAGTTCCGTCAGCGAGGGCAGGAAACCGGCCAGCGTCTTGCCGGCGCCGGTCGGCGCGATCAGCAACGTCGAACAGCCCGCCTGGCTGCGTGCCAGGAGTTCCAGCTGGTGCGCGCGCGGCGCCCAGCCCTTGGTGGCGAACCATCTGACGAAGGGTTCGGGCAGGTGGGCGGCTGCATTGACGTCGGTCGGGCGAGGCTCGGCGGTCACGCGACACAGGTAGCGCGAGGCCGGTCAAAGGCCAAGCGAAAATTGGAACAAAAAGGGATCACGCGGTCGCGTGGCCCGCCAGCACGATCAGCCCGATCACCGGCTGGCCGCGATCCTGCCGGATGACCTGTTCTTCCAGCCACCGCACGTCCAGCCCGGCTTCCGCCAGAATACGGCGTATATACGGCTCCGAATGTGCATAGCGGCGGGACGGCTGGAGCGCGAAATCGCCATCTCCCGCCAGCAATTCGACCGAGAAGGCGAAAAGCCCGTCCGGCGCAAGCAGGCCCGCGACGGTCTTCGCAACGCGCTCCAGCGCACCGAGGTAAAGGAAGACGTCGGCGGCGGCGATCAGGTCCGGCCGGCCCCCTTCATAGCGGAAGTCCAGCAAGTCGGCCTTTTCCAGCCGGTCGTAGACGGCGCGCGCCCGCGCCTTGGCCAGCATCCGGGCGGAAATGTCGAAACCCTCCAGCCGCTGCACGTAAGGCCGCAAAACCTCACCCATCAGGCCGGTGCCGCAGCCGAGGTCGAGCGCCAGCCGAAACAGGCGCCCGCCCTGCATGTGGATCGCATCGGCAAGCAGAGCCGGCACGCGGTAGGCCAGTTTCTCGACCAGGGCGGCATCGAAAGTGTCGGCGTACTGGTCGAACAACGCCTCTGCGAAAGCGCTGGGCGATGTTTCGGCCTGCGGCGCGCGTCCGATCAGCGCCAGCTTCAGCGCGGCGCCCGGCCGGTCGCGCGGATCGAGTTCCAACACCGTCGTCCAGGCTTCGGCGGCGGCGTCGAGCGCGCCGGCGGCTTCGCGCATCTCGCCCAGCCTGAACCAGCCCAGCGCCCAGCCGGGCGAAAGGTCCAGCGCGTCGCGCATCAGGTCGGCGGCGGCGGCATGGTCGCCGGACGAGAACAGCATTTCCGCATAGCCGGCACGACGATCGGCAAGCACGTCACCGGACGAAGCCTGAAGCGGTTTCATGGTGTAGGATTCCGCCGGCGGAGATCGCCGGTGCGCTGCTATGATCCAGCCGCGGCAAAGTTGCAAGATGGAGTCAGCAGTCTCTGCCGCATGCCTTTGCAGCCACGCATAAAAGCCTATCTTGATCGCATGCGCGCCAGCGATCTGCTCTGTTCCCGTCCCGAAGGCCTTTATTGCCCGCCCGGCGATTTCTTCATCGATCCGGGCCGGCCGGTGGCGCGGGCGCTCGTCACCCACGGCCATTCGGACCACGCCCGTTCCGGCCACAGCTCGGTGCTCGCCACACGCGAAACGCTCGACATCATGGCGCTGCGCTACGGCGAGGATTTCGCCGGCTCGACACAGGCGGCCAGGTTCGGCGAGACGATCCTTATCGGCGGCGTTTCCGTCACCTTCCATCCGGCGGGTCATGTGCTGGGCTCGGCGCAGATCGCGGTCGAGCACGGCGGGCTGCGCATCGTCGCCTCCGGCGACTACAAGCGCATTCCCGACGCCACCAGCGAGCCGTTCGAAGTCGTCGCCTGCGACGTCTTCATCACCGAGGCGACCTTCGGCCTGCCGGTGTTCCGCCACCCCCCGGCCCAGCACCAGATCGGCCGGCTGCTGAAATCGGTGGCGCAGTTTCCGGAGCGCGCGCATCTGGTCGGCGCCTATGCGCTCGGCAAGGCGCAGCGCGTCATGCGGCTCCTGCGCGACGCCGGCTACGACAGGCCGCTCTACATCCACGGCGCGCTGGCGACCATTTCGGATTATTACCAGAGCCGCGGCATCGACCTCGGCCGGCTCGAACCCGCCACCGTCGAGGGCGGCTCGAAAGGCGACTTCGCCGGCGCCATCGTCGTTTGCCCGCCCTCGGCCTTCCAGGACCGCTGGGCACGGCGCTTTCCCGATCCGCTGTCCTGCTTCGCCTCAGGCTGGATGAGCATCCGCCAGCGCGCCAAGCAGGGCGGCGTGGAATTGCCGCTGATCATCTCCGACCATTCCGACTGGGACGAACTGACCGCCACCATCCGCGACACCGGCGCGCGGGAGGTCTGGGTCACGCATGGCCGCGAGGAGGCGCTGGTGCGCTGGTGCGAATTGCAGGGGATCGCCGCGCGACCGCTCAATCTCGTCGGCTACGAGGATGAGGGAGAGTGATGCCGTTCTTAGAGGTTGCACCCTCAGGGATAGGGCTTGCGCGCTTCCGCCTCGCCGAGCTTCTTGCCGGCGGCATCGAAGGCGGTCGCCGTCCACCGATAGGTGTGCCGCCCGTCCGGCGGGCACGGGCTGCGGTAGGTGAATGCGCCCGGTGCAACGACGGAGCCTCCCTTGTAGGCGACCTTGCCGCCGCCGTGGTGATAGTCCGGCACCGCGAGGTCCGTCATCCTGAACTGGATCGCCGCCGTGCCGGCCGGCACGCCGCGCAGCCTGAACCGGGGGCTGGGGACGATGTTCGGATTTCCGCTGGTGCATATCTTGAGGTTGCTCCAGTCGAAGCCGATCGAGAAATCCGCCGCCGAGGCTGTCGAAACGGCCATGGCGATCGGCAACAGTACGACACGCAGGATTTCGAGGTTCATCGGCCTGCCTCCAGAACCCAAGGGCTGAGGGAGAAGGTGTTGCAGCACGCCGGCATTTCAAGCATCGGCCAGCCGAAATGAACCGCTTCGCCGAACTTCTCGACCGGCTGGTGCTGACGCCGTCGCGTAACGGCAAGCTCACCTTGCTGACCGACTATTTCCGCTCGGTGGAAGACCCCGACCGCGGGCTGGCGCTGGCCGCCATCACCGGCGATCTCACCATTGCGTCCGTAAAACCCGCCATGCTGCGGGCGCTCGTGGAAGAGCGCATGGACCCGGTGCTGTTTTCCTATTCCTATGATTATGTCGGCGATCTCGCCGAGACCGTTTCGCTGGTCTGGCCGGAACCCGATACGTCGCCCGCCCCAGATCGTCGTCCGACGCTCGCCGACGTCGTCTCAGCCCTGCAATCGGCCAGCCGCTCGGACGGGCCGCGCGTGCTTGCCCGCCTGCTCGACAATGCTGGCACGTCGGAGCGCTTCGCCATCATCAAGCTGGTGACGGGCGGGCTGCGCATCGGCGTGTCCGCCCGTCTCGCCAAGCAGGCACTGGCTCAGTTCGGCAAGGTCGACGTCGCCGAAATCGAGGAGTTGTGGCACGGGCTCGAACCGCCCTACACGGCGCTGTTCGCCTGGCTGGAGGGCAAGGCGCCGAAGCCCGAGAAGGCGGCGAAGGGTCTGTTCCGGCCGGTCATGCTCGCCCACGCCATCGAGGACAGCGACCTCGAAAAGCTCGACCCGGCCGACTATGCCGTCGAATGGAAATGGGACGGCATCCGCGTGCAGGCCGTGGCCGAAGGCGGCGTCATCCGGCTCTACTCCCGTACCGGCGACGATATCGCCGGCGCCTTCCCCGACCTCGCCGAGGCGATCGATTTTGAGGCGGTCCTGGACGGCGAACTGCTGGTCGGCACACCGTCTGCCACCGGCACCTTCTCCGACCTGCAACAGCGGCTGAACCGCAAGACCGTGTCGCCGAAGCTCCGCGAGCGCTACCCGGCCTTCATGCGCTGCTACGACATCCTCCAGCACGGCGAGGAAGACTTGCGCGCCTTGCCCTTCGCCGAGCGGCGGGCGCGGCTGGAAGCCTTCATCCGGGAACCCGATCCGGCGCGCTTCGACCTTTCCCCGTTCGTTTCCTTCCGCGACTGGGCCGAACTGGAACGCACCCGCGCGGCGCCGCCGCATCCCATCATCGAGGGCGTAATGCTGAAACGCTGGGATTCGCCCTATCTGGCCGGGCGGCCGAAAGGGCCGTGGTTCAAGTGGAAGCGCGACCCGCACACGATCGACGCCGTGCTGATGTATGCCCAACGCGGGCACGGCAAGCGCTCATCCTTCTATTCCGACTATACGTTCGGCGTCTGGACGGGACCGGAGGGCGAGGAAGAACTGGTGCCGGTCGGCAAGGCCTATTTCGGCTTCACCGACGAGGAACTGAGACAGATCGACAAATATGTCCGCGACAACACCACCGAGCGCTTCGGCCCGGTACGTTCGGTGCGCGCCGACCGGAAAAACGGGCTGGTACTGGAAGTGGCGTTCGAAGGGCTGGCCCGCTCAACCCGCCACAAATCGGGGGTGGCGATGCGCTTTCCGCGCATTTCACGGCTGCGCTGGGACAAGCCGGCGGCCGAAGCCGACCGTCTCGAGACGCTGCAAGCGCTGCTCGACTGAACGCAGCCGCCGACCTCACTCGTCGATCGAAACCTTGATCTCATAGACGTCGACAGCCTTGCCCTGCCTGTCGAAATCGGAATTGACGGCGATGGCGCCCGCCGCGCCCGGCTGCTTGTCGGGAAACTGGACTTCGAAGAGATAGTCGTTGCGGTCATGGCCGACCGCGTAGCGCTTGCGGCCGCAATCGCCCAGTTCGCCGAAATTGCAGTCGATAGACATCTGCGTGTCCTTGCCCTCCTCGGCACGGGCGACGATATCGAAGACGGCATGCTTGCCGGCGAGCCGTTCCAGAACGCCCTGGCCGACGTCGAAGCTGACGGCCGAACCGGAACCGCCGGAGCGGATGCGCAGGAAGGAGCCGCTTTCGTCCTGCATCACTTCGGCCCTCGCGTCCGAAGGCGTGGAAACGTGCGTGGGATCGCTCGGCGAAAACACGACGATCCAGTTGCGCGATTGGTCGGCCGCGCCCGGCTTTTGCGGCCCCGCCTCGCCGGCAGGGGCCATCTCGCCGCTGTCGTCGGCGGCGGCCGGCGGCGACTGGATACCGCCTTCCGGCATACGCAACAGGCCGGACCGCAGCGCCCACCATGCCGCCGCGGCGATGATCACAAGCAGAAGAATGCCCAGCACCAAACCGGTGGGGAAGCGGCGCCGCGCCCGCCGCTCGTCGCGGTCGGGTGTCACTTCCGCGGCGGCGCGAGCAGGCCGGCTGCCGGTCAAGGCCGGCTCCATCTCGGTGTCGGCCGGGGCCGCCTCCGAGCGCGATTCCCGTTCCAGTCTCGGCATATCGACAGACGGCCCGGACGAGGCCCCCGCCTGCGGATCCAGTGCTCCGATCGTCGGTTCGACGCGGCCGGACGACGCGGCCTGATCCATGTCCACGGACGGGGCCGTCCCGACCGGGGCTTGGGCGCCCGATGCATGGATTGCGGAAGCCACGCCAGCCGACGGCACCTCAACCGCAGGGACCTGCCGCCCCGTCGCGGCGCCGGGAGCGTCTACGGCGGGTGCGGCAGCGGGTCCCGATGGCTGACCTGCCCCGCCGATGTCCACCGCAGGCGCGGCGGAGCCGCCGTCCGAAGTCGGCGCAACGCTGTCGACGGCCGGCAGGAACTCGGATTCGATCTCGGAAATCTTGGCCTGCATCGCCTTGCGGCGCCGGATGGCGGCCTCGACCGTCACGCCCGGATTGGCCTGCAAGGCGCGGTCGAGCGCGGCGAAGGCCGAGCGATAGACTCTCTCGCGGAACGCCCTGTCGTCGGCGTTGCCTTTCTCGAAGGCATTGCGGATGGCTTTTTCGATCGGGTCCAAGCACCAATCCTTTACGCGGCGTCAGAACATGATGGTTAAACGCAGCCGCGCGATCAATCAACGGGGGCGGGCCGGATACCGACAAACCAGCGTGCCGGGGCACCGTTTCCCACCCTGCATAATAGCCGACGACGCATCTTGAATTTGCCGACGCTTGCGGCTATCACCGCCGCATTCTCGGAGCGTCAAGCTTCGCGGGCCGCTTTAGCTCAGTTGGTAGAGCATCGCATTCGTAATGCGAGGGTCAGGTGTTCGAGTCACCTAAGCGGCACCATTTTTCGATCTTAGGTTTCTCTATCTCACGCCAGTTCGCTTCGTTCACGGCTCCGATGGGGCGCGCTGGACGCGCGACGCCCGGTCGGGCTTGCGAACCCTGCGGGTTCGTTTCGTTGTCCGAAAATGCAAGGTGCCGCCTTCGGCCCCTCAGGCGGCGGCCTTCCTGGCCAGCCTGGCCTTGATGCTGTCGACATCGGCGCGCGGCGTGGCGGCGAACAGCGTCTTGGTGTAGCTGTGCTGCGGGTCGGTGAAGACCGCGTCGCGGCTGCCGTATTCCACCGCCTCGCCGAAATACATCACCATCACCTCATCGGCGATGTAGCGCACCACCGACAGGTCGTGACTGATGAAGATGTAGGTGAGCTGGAATTCGTCCTGCAAATCGGCCAGAAGGTTGAGAACCTGCGCCTGCACGGACAAGTCGAGCGCGGAGACCGGCTCGTCCAGCACCAGCAGGCTCGGCCTGAGCATCAGCGCGCGGGCGATGGCGATGCGCTGGCGCTGGCCGCCGGAGAACATATGCGGGTAGCGGTTGAAGTGCTTGTCCTCCAGCCCGACCTTGCGCAGCATGTCGTAGGCGCGGTCGCGCCGCTCGGCCGCCGGCGTGTCGGTGTTGATGACCAGCGGCTCCATCAGAACGTCGCCGATCTTCTGGCGCGGATTGAGCGAGCCGTACGGGTTCTGGAAGACGATCTGCACCTTGCGGCGCAGTTCCGGCGTCGGGCGGGCGGCGCCGATATCGACCTTGTGGCCGTCGAGCATCAAGTCGCCGGAGGTCGCCGGGTCGATTAGGGTGATGATGCGGGCCAGCGTGGACTTGCCGCAGCCCGATTCGCCGACGATGGCCAGCGTCTTGCCCTTCTCCACCTTGAAGGAGACGCCCTTGACAGCATGCACCGTGCGCGCCGGCTTGAACATGCCGCCCGGCACGATGTAGTCGCGCTTGATGTCGCGGCCTTCGACGACGATTTCGGCACCGGCGCTCATTGCGAGGCCGCCACGGATGCGTTGCCTTCCAGCATCAGGCCGGCGATGGTCGGCAGCCGGTCGCCGGTGGCGTTGTCCGGCAGGGCGGCCAGCAGCGCGCGCGTGTAGGCGTTCTTCGGCGCCTCGAACAGCGACAGCACGTCCGCCTCCTCCATCTTGCGCCCCTTGTACTGAACGATGACGCGGTCGGCCGTCTCTGCCACCACGCCCATATTGTGGGTGATCATGATCATGCCCATGCCGTGCTCGGTCTGAAGGTTCATCAACAGGTCGAGGATCTGCTTCTGGATGGTGACGTCGAGCGCCGTTGTCGGTTCGTCGGCGATCAAAAGCTTCGGGTTGCAGGCGATCGCCATGGCGATCATGACACGCTGGCACTGGCCGCCCGACATCTGGTGCGGATACGAGGCAAGCCGCTCTTCTGGGTTCGGAATGCCGACCAGCGAAAACAGCTCGACGGCGCGGGCGTGGCGTTTGCGCTTGTCCAGGCCGAGATGGAAGCGCAGCACTTCCTCGATCTGGTAGCCGACGGTGAAACACGGGTTGAGGCTCGCCATCGGCTCCTGGAAGATCATGGCGACGTCGCGGCCGACGATGCGGCGGCGCTCGGACGGGCTCATGCCGAGCATGTCCTTGCCGTTGAACAGCGCCTTGTCGGCGGACACCTTCGCCGTCCACGGCAGAAGCCCCATGATCGCCAGCATCGACACCGACTTGCCGGAGCCGGATTCGCCGACGATCGCCAGCACCTCGCGCTCATGAACCTTGAGCGAGACGCCGTCCACCGCCCGGAACGGACCGGAGGCCGTGTCGAATTCGACGACGAGGTTTTCGATCTCGAGCAGGGCCATCGTCACGACCTCTTCATCTTCGGGTCGAGCGCGTCGCGCAGGCCGTCGCCCATCAGGTTGATGGCCAGAACGGTAATCAGGATGGCGATGCCCGGCAGCGTCACCACCCACCAGGCGCGCAGAATGAATTCGCGCGCTTCGGCCAGCATCGTGCCCCATTCTGGCGTCGGCGGCTGCGCGCCCATGCCGAGGAAGCCGAGGGCCGCGGCATCGAGAATGGCATTGGAGAAGGACAGCGTCGCCTGCACGATCAGGGGCGCCATGCAGTTCGGCAGGATGGTCTTGAACATCAGCCTCAGCGGCCCGGCGCCGGCGACGCGGGCGGCCACGACATAGTCGCGCGCCTTTTCCGACATCACCGCGGCGCGCGTCAGGCGCACGAAATGCGGCTGGTAGACCAGCGCGATGGCGATCATAGCGTTGTCGAGGCCAGGCCCCAGCACCGCCACCAAGGTCAGCGCCAGGAGCAGCGACGGAAAGGCGAGGATGATGTCCATCAGCCGCATGATGACGGTGTCGATCCAGCCGCGGAAATAGCCGGCGATGACGCCGAGCAGGATGCCGGCGACCAGCGCGATGGCGGTGACGACAATGCCGATGAACAGCGAATAACGCGCGCCGAACAGGAGGCGCGAAAGGATGTCGCGGCCGACCGCGTCGGTGCCGAGCAGGAACTCCCAGCGCCCGCCTTCCTGCCACACCGGCGGCACCAGCACGGCGTCGCGGTATTGCTGGTAGGGTTCGTGCGGCGCGATCAGCGGCGCCAGCACCGCCACGATGATGAGGGCAAGGACAAACCACAGGCCGATGACGGCGCCCTTGTTTTCCGAAAAATAGAACCAGAACTCGGCAAGTTGGCGCCGGCGCGGCGACATTTCGTCGAGGGAGGGGGCGGTCTTTGCGGTGGCGTCGGTCATGGCGCCCTCAATACCGGATGCGCGGGTTGACCAGCCCGTAGAGCAGGTCGACGATCAGGTTCACGATCATGATGATGCCGGCGATGAGCAGCAGACCGCCCTGGATGACGGGATAGTCGCGCTTGAACACCGAATCCACCATCCACTTGCCGATGCCCGGCCAGGAAAAGATCGTCTCGGTCAGGATCGCGCCGGCCAGCATCACGCCGACTTGCAGGCCGATGGTGGTGATGACCGGGATCATGGCGTTGCGCAGCGCGTGGATGCCGACGACGCGGAACGGCGACAGGCCTTTGGCGCGCGCCGTGCGGACGTAATCCTCCGACAGCACTTCCAGCATAGCCGAGCGCGTCTGGCGCGCGATCACCGCCAGCGGGATGGTGCCCAGCACGATGGCCGGCAGGATGAGATGGCTGAGCGCCGAGGTGAAAGCGCCCTTCTGCCCCGACAGCAGCGAGTCGATCAGCATGAAGCCGGTGACGGAGGGGAAGAAATAGAGCAGGTCGATGCGGCCCGAGACGGGCGTCCAGCGCAGGATGCCGGAAAACAGGATGATCAGCAAAAGGCCCCACCAGAAGATCGGCATGGAATAGCCGACGAGGGCCGCGCCCATCACCGACTGGTCGAAGAAGGAGCCGCGCTTGATCGCCGCGAACACGCCGGCCGGAATGCCCAGCACGATGGCGATGAGAATGGCGCACAGCGACAGTTCCAGCGTCGCCGGGAACAGCGCGAAGAACTGCTGGATGATCGGCTGCTTGGTGACGATCGAAGTGCCGAAGTCGCCGTGCAGGATGCCGCCGATGTAGGACAGGTACTGCATGACCATCGGCCGGTCCATGCCGAGTTCGTGCATGATCTGGGCATGGCGCGCCGGGTCCATGACGCGCTCGCCCGAAAGCAGCATGACCGGATCGCCCGGCAGAAGCCGGATGAAAGAGAAGGCGATGATCGAGACCCCGATGAAGGTGGGGATCAGGACCAGAAGCCTGCCGATGAAGAATTTGAACATGGATATCCTATGGCATCCCGGCCCGGTCGCGTCCAGCGGCCAGGCCGAAAAGCGGCGCCCGGCCGGAGCCGGGCGCTGTCTTGGATGTTATTCGGCGATGTCGACGTTGTCGAAGCGATGGATGCCGAGCGGGTCCTGGGTGTAGCCGACGACCTTCTTCGACATCGGCATGAACACCTTCGAGTGGTCGAGCGTGGCCCAGGGCGCCTCCTTCTTGAAGACCACCTGCGCCTGCTCGTAGAGCTTGGCGCGCTCGGCCTGGTCGGAAGTCTGCTTGGCCTTCTTCACCAGATCGTCGAACTCCTTGTTGCACCACTGGGCGCGGTTGTTGCCGCCGACGGCGGTGCAACCCAGAAGCGTGTCGAGGAAGTTGTCCGGATCGCCGTTGTCGCCGGTCCAGCCGAGGATGACGGCACCGTCGCGGTCCTTGTCGGACGAGCGCTTGAGATACTCGGCCCACTCATAGGTGACGATCTCGGCGGTGACGCCGACCTTGGCCAGATCCGCCTGCATCAGCTCCGCCGCGCGGCGGGCGTTCAGCATGTAGGGACGCGACACCGGCATCGCCCAGATCTTCATCTTGAGATCCTTGACGCCGGCCTTTTCCAGCGCCGCCTTGGCGGCTTCCGGATCGTACGGGTCGTCCTTGATGGAGTCGTCGTAGGACCACATGGTCGGCGGGATCGGGTTCTTGGCGACCTGCGCCTGGCCCTCGAACACCGCGTCGACGATCGCCTTCTTGTTGATCGCCTCGTTCAGCGCAAGGCGGACCTCGGCCTTGTCGAAAGGCGCGACCAGCGTGTTGTAGGCGAGATAGGCGACGTTCAGGCCGGCCTGCTCTTCGACGTTCAGATCCTTGTTATCCTTGAGCGCCTGCACGTCGGCGGCGTTCGGATACGGGTAGATCTGGCATTCGCCGGCTTCCAGCTTCTGCCGGCGCACGGAGGCGTCGGTGGTGATGGCGAAGACGAGATCGTCGATCTTCGGCTTGCCGTTCCAGTAGCTGTCATTGGCCTTGTAGCGGATCGCCGCGTCCTGCTGGTAGGCGACGAAGGTGAACGGACCGGTGCCGAGCGGCTTCTGGTTCATCTGCTCGAGCTTGCCGTCGGCCTGGAGCTTGTCGGCGTATTCCTTCGACAGGATCGAGGCGAAGTCCATGCCGAGGTCGGCCATGAACGGCGCTTCGGGGTGGTTCAGCACGAACTTGACGGTGTGGTCGTCAACCTTCTCGATCGACTTGATGAGGTCGGGGAAGCCCATGCCGGCCGAGTATTCCCAGGACGCGCCGGCGACATACTTGTTCCACGGATTGTCGGCCTTGAGCTGGCGCTCGAAGGAGAAGATCACGTCGTCTGCGTCGAAGTCGCGGGTCGGCGTGAAGAAATCGGTGGTCTGGAACTTGACGCCCTGGCGCAGCTTGAAGGTGTATTCCAGGCCATCGTCGGAGATCGTCCAGCTTTCGGCCAGGCCGGGTTCGAGTTCGGTCGAGCCATGCTTGAACTCGACGAGGCGGTTATAGACGGTGCGCGAGGACGCATCGAACGTGGTGCCGGCGGTATAAAGACCGGGGTCGAAGCCTTCCGGCGACCCTTCCGAGCAGTAGACAAGCGTCTTTGCGTTGGCCACGCCCCCCAGCACCGTTGCGGCCAGCAACGCAGCCGCAAAAGCCATTTTCTTTTTCATCGAGAACTCCCTGATGTTTTTCCAAGCCCCTCTTCAGGCTCGCGGAGGCCGCATATAAGCATCGTTTTCAGTGGTTTGGAACTCCCTGTTTGCCTACCGGGCAGCAAGCGGAACAACTTTCCAACAATGGCTTTCCTATTGGCAAAAATATCCACTTCGTGATATATCACGCACATTTCATCGCTGTCTTTTTCCCGTGATCAGCAAAATTTTCTCCACCCATTGGGTTATGTCGTCACCGATCGGCCCGTCAGATGACCGGCAAGGTCGAGCGAAAAATGCCGGATGAAAAATTCCACGCCCGGATGCCCTTGGGGCAAGGCTTGCACCGGTCGGAGATTGTCGCGATAGATAGCCGGAGACGATGCGGCACCGGCAAAATCGGTCCTGCATCAATCGAACCGCATCGGGGAGGAGCAGGTGGCGAAGTCAACCGGCACGGCAACCAGCAAGAAAGCCGCGGGCACGACCAAGAAGGCCGACGCCAAACCGCCGAAGGATATGAAGCCGGCCGCCGTACCGGCGAGCAAGAAAACGGCCAAGGCCGCCGCTCCCGCCTCCTCCAAGACAAAAGCCGCCCCGGCGGCGCGCAAGCCGGCCTCCCGGCCGGCGCCGAAAACCTTGCCGAAGGCGAACGCCGATATTGCGCCGGCCGTCGAAAAGCCGTGGCTGGCCAGCTATCCCGATATCATCCCGGCCGAGATCGGCCCGCTGCCGGCGGCCTCCATCGGCGCGCTTCTGGTGGAGGCCTGCCAGCGTTTCGCCAGCCGCCCGGCCTTCACCTGCATGGACAAGACCATCAGCTATGCCGAGACGGAGCGGCTGTCGGCCGACTTCGGCGCCTTCCTGCAATCGCGCGGTCTGGCGAAGGGCGCGCGCGTCGCCATCATGATGCCGAACACGCTGCAATATCCGGTGGCGATGATGGCGGTGCTGAGGGCCGGCTACGTCGTGGTCAACGTCAACCCGCTCTACACGCCGCGCGAACTGGAACACCAGTTGAAGGATTCCGGCGCCGAAGCCATCGTCATCCTGGAGAATTTCGCCTCCACCCTGCAGGCGGTGGTGGCGAAGACCGCCGTCAAGCACGTCGTCGTCGCCTCGCTCGGCGAAATGCTGGGCGGCCTGAAGGGGACGATCGTCAATTTCGTCGTGCGACGGGTGAAGAAGCTGGTGCCTGCGTGGTCGCTGCCCGGCCACATAAAATTCGCCGCCGCGCTCAGGACCGGGCGCGCCGGCACTTTCAAGCCGGCCGAGGTGTCGGCCGACGACGTCGCCTTCCTGCAATATACCGGCGGCACGACGGGCGTTTCCAAGGGCGCGACACTGCTCCACCGCAACGTGCTGGCCAATGTGGCGCAGAACGCGCTGTGGGTGGAAACGGCCTTCATCAAGCGGCCGCGGCCGGCCAACCTCGTCTATGTCTGCCCGCTGCCGCTCTATCACATCTACGCGCTGACGGTGAACGCGCTGATGGGCATGCAGCAGGGCGCGCAGAACCTGCTCATCACCAACCCGCGCGACATTCCGGGTTTCGTCAAGGAACTGGCGAAGTACAAGGTCAACATCTTCCCCGGCCTCAACACGCTGTTCAACGCGCTGCTCAACAACGAGGATTTCCGCAAGCTGGACTTCAGGCCGCTGGTGCTGACCTTCGCCGGCGGCATGGCCGCGCAGAAGTCCGTCGCCGACCGCTGGAAGGAACTGACCGGCTGCATGATCTCGGAGGGCTACGGCCTGTCGGAGACCTCGCCGGTGGCGACCGCCAACCGCTTCGACGCCGATGCCTTCACCGGCACCATCGGCCTGCCGCTTCCTTCCACCGAGCTTTCCATCCGCGACGACGACGGCGAGCCGGTGCCGCTCGGCGAAGTCGGCGAGATCTGCATCCGCGGGCCGCAGGTGATGGCCGGCTACTGGCAGCGGGCCGATGAGACGGCCAAGGTGATGACGCCCGACGGCTTCTTCAAGACCGGCGACATGGGTTTCATGGACCCCCAAGGCTACACCAAGATCGTCGACCGCAAGAAGGACATGATCCTGGTCTCCGGCTTCAACGTCTATCCGAACGAACTGGAGGAAGTGGCGGCGCAGCACCCCGGCGTGCTGGAAGTGGCGGCCATCGGCGTGCCGGACGAGAAGTCCGGCGAGGTGCCGAAGCTGTTCGTCGTCAAGAAGGACCCGGCGCTGACCGAGGCCGACCTGCTCGCCTTCTGCCGCGAGCGGCTGACCGGCTACAAGCGCCCGCGCCACGTCGAGTTCCGCACCGAACTGCCGAAGACCAATGTCGGCAAGATCCTGCGGCGGCAGCTGCGAGGATGAGGATCGCGGAAGCGCTATCGCGGATGGGGTTTTCTTTCCTTCCCGCCGTCGCGCACCCCCACCCCTGTCCCCTCCCCACACGGGGGAGGGAGACGCCGACGCCACCGGTTCATCCCAAATAAGCCAACATCGACAGGTCGTAGCAGCGCCGCGAAGTTCCCCTCCCCCGTGTGGGGAGGGGCTAGGGGTGGGTGTACGCAGCCCTACGCGATAAGCCCCTGCAAACTGCCTTAATAATCCACACTAACCAGAAACAGCCCGTCGGGCGGCGCGACCTGGCCACAGGCGGCGCGGTCGCGGGCTTCGAGCGCGGCCTTCAGGTCGTCGGACGTCCACGCCCCCTCGCCCACCTTCTTCAGTGAACCAACCATGGAACGCACCTGGTTGTGCAGGAAGGACCGCGCCGAGGCGAACACCTCGATCGTATCGCCGCTGCGCGTCACATCCAGCCGGTCGAGCGTGCGCAGCGGACTGTTGGCCTGACACTGCGCCGAGCGGAAGGTGGTGAAGTCGTGCCACCCGAGAAGCTGCTTGGCCGCCGCATCCATCGCCTCGGCATCAAGGCGCCTCGGCACCCACCAGACCTTGCCCTTGTCGAGTGCGGCCGGGGCGCGCCGGTTGGCGATGCGGTAGACGTAGTGGCGAGCCCTGGCCGAGAAGCGGGCGTCGAAATCGTCCGCGACGGCGGTCGCGGCAAGAACGGCGACACGCTCGCCGGCCTGTTGCAGATGCGCGTTGACGGCGTCGCGCACGGTATCCGGCCGCCAGTCCTTCGCCAGCTCGATATGGGCAACCTGGCCGGTAGCGTGGACGCCGGCGTCGGTGCGGCCGGCGCCGCGCAAGGTCACCGTCTCGCCGCAGAATTTTTCCAGCGCCTGCTCTATGGCCGCCTGCACCGAATGCTGATCGGCCTGCCGCTGCCAGCCGGCATAGGGGCCGCCGTCATATTCGATGTCGAGGCGGAAGCGCGGCATCCCGGAAAAGAGGTCAGGCGGCCAGCGCCGAGAAAGCCGGCGCGTAGACCAGTTGTCCGCTTTCCGGCGCCTCGCTCCAGGCCAGCGCCTGCAAGGCTTCACCCTGGTATTCGCTGTCGAAGCCGGCGGCGCGCTGATGGCCGTAGCCGAAGCGGCCGTAATAAGCCGGGTCGCCGAGCACGATGGCGAGCTTCTCACCCGCATTCTTCAGCCTGAGATGCGCCTCGCGCACCAGCGCGCCGCCGATGCCGGTGCCGTGGAAGGAGGGCTCGACCGCCAGCGGCGCCAGCGCCACGGCGGGGAAAGACTTGCCGCCGTTGCTGACGGCGAGCCGCGAAAACAGGATGTGGCCGACCACCTGGCCCTCGTCCACCGCGACCAGTTCCAGCACCGTATCGCCACCGCCGACCAGCGCGTCGACAAGACCCGCCTCCGCCTGCTGGCCGAAGGCATGTTCCTCGACGAGGCGGATCGCCTCGCGGTCGCGCGGCGTGGCCGCGCGGATCGACATCATGCTCATGACAGTCTCGTTCCTTTTTCCAGTCTCGTGCCGCGCAGGAAATCGTCGGCGGCCGCGGGCTTGCCACCCGCCTTCTGCACTTCGGTGAGCCTCACGGCGTCGTTGCCGCAGGCGACCGTCAATTGCCCGTCCAGGATCTCGCCCGGCTCGCCGGCCTGCATCCCGTCCGTCAGTGTCGAGCGCAGCAGCTTCAGCCGCTCCGGCTTGCCGCCGACAGGAGCCTCGCACCATGCGCCGGGAAACGGCGACAGGCCGCGAATGGCGTTGTGGACGTCGGGCGCCGGCCGGCTCCAATCGATGCGGGTCTCGCCTTTATCGATCTTTTTTGCGTAGGTCACGCCTTCTTTTGACTGTTCGGTAAAAGAAAGCGAGCCGCTTTCCAGCCGCCGAAGCGCCTCGACCATCAGCGCGGCGCCTGCGTCCATCAGGCGATCGTGCAGGTCGCCGGCGGTCATATCGGGGCCAATAGCGACTTTTTCAACCAGCCCGACCGAACCGGTATCCAACCCCTCCCCCATCTTCATCACCATCATGCCGGTTTCATGGTCGCCGGCCATGATGGCGCGCTGGATGGGGGCGGCGCCGCGCCAGCGCGGCAAGAGCGAGGCATGACCGTTGAGGCAACCGAGACGAGGCGCTTCCAGCACCGGCCTGGGCAACAGAAGGCCGTAGGCGACGACGACCGCGACGTCGGCGTGCAGCGCGGCGAAGGCCTGTTGTTCGGCCTCGCCTTTCAGCGAAGTCGGCGTGCGCACTTCCACGCCCAGCCGTTCGGCCTCGCGCTGCACCGGCGAGGGCGTCAGTTCCAGTCCGCGCCGGCCGGCGGCGCGCGGCGGCTGGGTGTAGACGGCGGCGATCTCATGACCGGCACCGGCCAGCGCGCGCAAGGTCGGTACCGAGAAATCGGGCGTGCCCATGAAGACGATGCGAAGCGGCATTTTTCTCCCCGGCTTCGATCCGGTGGGGACGGTTTGAACGGCTTTCCGTGTCTCGGGTCAAGCCGCTGGCGAGAAATGGCAGGAACCTGCGCCGGACTTATCCACGGTCCTTTGCGCGGCCTTACCCTCAGGGCATCCGACATCGAAGGAGTTGCGCCATGGGCAAGCAGCGCGAATCTCGTCCTGCCCTGCATTCCGCCATCGCAGGCGTGGAAGCATGTGAGACACAATACAGAGCCGGCGTTGCTGAAACGGTCCGGCGACGGACGCTGGAGTTCCGCATCCGGCCGCTCGGCCTGTGGATGGTGGTGGCGCTGGCACCCAGCCTATGGCCGTGACTCGCCGCCTTCGCCCAGATCGCGGTGAAATGGCTGGTGCAGATCCTGTCGTGAAACCGGATCAGCCGACGAGACGGCCCGGCACCTTGTCCTTGGCCAGCTTGCGGAACTTCTTCACCACCATGTCGCGCTTCAGCTTGGAGATGTGGTCGATGAACAGCACGCCGTTCAGGTGGTCGATCTCGTGCTGGAGACAGGTCGCCATCAGCCCCTCGGCCATGATTTCCTGCTCCTTGCCGTCGCGGTCGAGATATTTCACCCTGACCGAAGCCGGGCGCTCGACCTCGGCGTAATAGTCCGGGATCGACAGGCACCCCTCCTCGTAGACCGAGCGGGCGTCGGCGCTTTCAAGGATCTCGGGATTGATGAAAACATGCGGCGCGGGCGTCTCGTCCTCCTTGGCGAGGTCGATGACCAGCATGCGCAGCGGCTCGCCGATCTGGATGGCGGCGAGCCCGATGCCGGGTGCGTCGTACATCGTCTCCAGCATGTCGTCGGCCAGTTGCTTGAGCGGCGCGTCGACGCGCTCCACCGGCCTGGACATCTGGCGCAGCACGGGATCGGGAAGGATGATGAGTGGCTTGATCGGCATGCGCCTCACCTAAGACCTCGGCCCGCGAGCGTCAACGGCAATGATCGTTCACGTTTTGATCTTTCGAGGCGGTGCGAATCGTCTATGCTGGCGCGATGAACGAAAGTGCCGCCTTCCTGTCCGCCCCGCTTTTCCGCCTCGGCGCCAGCACCGTCACGGTGGGCGGCGCGCTGGCGTTCGCGGGCGTGCTGCTTTTCATCCTGCTTGCCCTGCTCGTCGCCGCCGTCTGGCGCGCCGGCAAGGCGCGGGCAACCGCTGCGGCCGAACAGGCGGCGGCGGCGCGCGAAGCCGAGGCGCGCATGGCCGGGATTCTTCAGGCACAAGCCGAGATGCAGGGGCGCATGGGGACGCTGGCCGAGGTGTTCGGCTCGCGTCAGGCGGAACTGACGCAGGCGATCGGCAACCGGCTCGACGCGATGACCGGGCGGCTCGGCCAATCGATGAGCGAGCAGGCCCGCTCGACGCATGAAAGCCTGGCCAAATTGCAGGAGCGGCTGGCCGTCATCGACACCGCGCAGGGCAACATCCAGTCGCTCGCCGGCCAGGTGGTGCAGTTGCAGGCGATCCTCTCCAACAAGCAGACGCGCGGCGCCTTCGGCCAGTCGCGCATGGAGGCGATCGTCGCCGACGGCCTGCCGCACGGCGCCTACGAGTTCCAGGCGACGCTGTCGAACGGCAGCCGGCCGGACTGCCTGGTGAAGATGCCGAACGACACGCCGTCGCTGGTCGTCGACGCCAAGTTCCCGCTGGAGGCATGGAACGCCATCCGCGCCGCCGAGGGCGAGTCGGCGCAAAAAGTGGCCGCGCAGGCCTTCCGCCGCGATATCGAGGTGCATATCCGCGATATTTCGGAAAAATACCTCATCCAGGGCGAGACGCAGGACACGGCCTTCATGTTCGTGCCGTCCGAATCGGTGTTCGCCGAGATCCACGAGAACTTCGAGGCGCTGGTGCAGCGGGCGCATCGCGCCCGCATCGTCATCGTCTCGCCGTCGCTGCTGATGCTGTCGATCCAGGTGGTGCAGGCGATCCTCAAGGACGCGCGCATGCGCGAGCAGGCGCATCTGATCCAGGGCGAAGTGGTGCGGCTGATGGAGGACGTCGGCCGCCTCGACGAGCGCGTGCGCAAATTGCAGGCGCATTTCGGCCAGGCGGCGAAGGACATCGACGACATTCTCGTCTCGTCGTCCAAGGTGACGAAGCGCGGCCAGAAGATCGAGGCGCTGGAGTTCGGGACGGCGGCGGAGGACGCAGACGAAGAAACGCGCCAACCGGCGGCGGCCGGCAAGCGCGTCGCGGATTCAAAGACCGGGCAACTCAGGCTGCGCGTGGTCGAAGGCGACGAGTGAGTCGCGTCAGGCCGGCCGGAGCGTTGTCGCGTACGGCGCACACCCCCACCCCTGTCCCCTCCCCGCAAGGGGGAGGGAGACGCCGACGCAATCGTTGCGTTCGGCATTGCCAATGTCGGCAGCCTGCAGCGCCGCCGCAAATCCCCCTCCCCCTTGCGGGGAGGGGTTAGAGGTGGGGGTCTACGACGTATGCGCCTGGCGGCGCCTGCAAAGCGCGCCCTAGCTCTGCTTCTCCACCGTCTCCAGCCCCTCGAACTCCGGCAGCCAGTGCAGCGCCGAGCGGTGCCAGGTCTGCCGCTTCGGTACGAGGTCCTGCCGCTGTCTCGCGGTGCCGACGCGGATGCCATAGACCTTCGGGCCGTCGCCCACTGCGGTCGAATAAAGCTGCGAGCCGCAATCGGCGCAAAAAGCCTGTATGCGCCGGGCGCCGCTGTCGGCGACCTTGACGTATTCCTTCGGCGTGCCGGCGGTGATGCGATAGTCGCTTTCCGGCGCAAAGACGGTGACGCGGAAGGCCGTGCCGGTGATCTGCTGGCAATCCGTGCAATGGCAGATGGAGGTCTTTTCGGGGTCGACCTCCGCTTCATAGGTGATAGCGCCGCAATGGCACCCGCCGTCAATCTTCATGTCACATCTCCCGGCTCTGGTTCCTCGCCGATCCGCCCGTGGTTCACACCTCGTCATCCGAGGCATCGGCCATCTCCTGCCGGCGCCTTTCCCATGTCCGCGCCGTCTGCGGCTTGACGAACAGGCTTTTGACCGTCGGCACCTCTGCCCTCAACCGCGCCTCGATGCGCTCCACGCAGGCCTCGATCTCCGGGGCCGCGACATGGTCCTCGAACTCGACGCTCAGGCCGGCGATGATCTCCTCGGGGCCGATATGGACGCTGACGAGACCGTTGGCGCGCTGCACGGCCGGGTCCTGCCCGGCGATCGCCAGCACCTTCGCCTGCATCTCGCGCGACGCCGGCTCGCCGAGCAGCAGGCCCTTGCTCTCGCGCGCCAGGAAGATGGCCGTCGCTCCCAGGATAACGGCGATGCCGAGCGAAGCGATGCCGTCGAACTCCGGCACGTCGAAGATTTCGGCGGCCGCAATGCCTGCGAATGCGACGAGGAGGCCGAGCAGGGCGGCGCTGTCTTCGAACAGCACCGTGTAGACGCTGGGGTCCTTGCTCGAGCGAACAGCCTCGAACCAGCCGAGCCGGCCCTTGGTGCGGCGAAACTCCTTCAGGGCCACCCACCAGGAGCCGCTTTCGAACAGCAGGGAGAAGCCGAGGACGACATAGTTCACCACCGGGTTGGCGACCGGCTCGGGCGCCATGATGTGCATGACGCCCTCGTAGAAGGAAACGCCGGCGCCCAGCGCGAACACCAGAAGTGCGACGATGAAGCTCCAGAAATAAAGCTCGCGGCCATGGCCGAACGGATGCGTGGCGTCCGCCGGCCGCGCGGCGCGATGCATGCCATAGAGCAGAAGCCCGCCGTTGCCGGTATCGACCAGCGAATGCACGCCCTCCGACAGCATGGCCGAGGAACCGGTGAAGAAGGCGGCGGCGAACTTGGTCAGCGCGATGGCCAGATTGCCGGCCAGCGCCGCATAGATCACCCGTCTCGAGCCGCCGTGTCCTGCCATGCCGTCTTCCGTGAACGCCAGGCAATACAATAGCGCCGGAAAGCTCGATGCACAGGGCGTTCCGCGCAACGACCTGTGCATTGCCGCCTCGTCGTTCGTCGGCATGCGCAATCCCACTTGCGGTCCGCCGCATCTCTTGCTTTGCTCGCCGAACCGGAGACTGGAGAACGATCATGGCCAAAGGCGCGATGAAGGCGAAGAAAGAAACCCGAAAACCCAAGAAGGACGCCAAGAAGCCGGCCGCCGCCGGCAAGACCCCGCCCGCGCCCGTGCAGGCGATCCGGATCAAGGAGAAATAGCGACCGCGGGCGTCTGGCAGAGCGGGCCCGCTCCCTCCAAGGGACGTGCCTTCGGCTCGATTGCGCGACCGTAATGCGGCGCATCGTTCATATTGAACGAGCCTGCGCCGCTCTTTATATCGACCGTGCGGGGACGACCTCGCTTTCGGAGTTTTCCGAAACGTAACCCGGCTGGACGGCCCGCCATGTCATAAGGAGCGGCCGATGCCGTGGATTCTTCTTATTTTCGCCGGGCTTTTCGAAGTCGGCTGGGCGCTCGGCCTGAAATACACCGAAGGATTCACCAGACCGCTGCCGACGGTGCTGACGGTCGCCTCGATGATCGTCAGCCTCGGCCTGCTGGGCTTGGCACTAAAGGACCTGCCGGTCGGCACCGCCTATGCGGTGTGGACGGGCGTCGGCACGGTCGGCACGGCGATCCTCGGCATGTGGCTGCTCGGCGAGCCGGCGACGGCTGTCCGGCTCGGCTGCATTGCCTTGATCGTCTGCGGGATCGCCGGCCTCAAGCTCGCGGCCTGAAATGGGGCGCGATCTTCAGGATTTGCTTGGAACCCCTCAGGCCCTTGATTTTGCAGACCTCCCGAAAGCGGAGACTTTTCGAGACTTGTGCAGGACACGCCAAAAGCCCCGGCTACCACATGGCGGCCGGGGGTCTTTTCAAAACGGGAAAGAATCAGCGGGCGGAGAAGCCCGGCGGGGTGCGGCCGACGCGTGACTTGCGCGCCGCGTAGCGGGCGTCGCGCTTGGCCTTGCGGGCCGCTTCGTCGGCAAGCTCGCTGGCGAGCCGTTCAGCTTCTTCGGCCGCGCGGACCTTCGCTTCCTCGGCAGCCTTCGCCTCGGCTTCGGCGCGCAGGCGCGCCTCTTCGGCCTCGCGGGCAGCCTTTTCGGCGGCTTCGCGCGCCAGCTTCTCCTGCTTCAGTTTCTGCTTTTCGGCGTCGCGGATGGCGCGGGCCTCAAGAATGGCCTTGCGTTCCGCCTGACGAGCCAGCACGGCCGGATCGTCCGCCGCGGGTCTTGCCTTGAAGCGCTCCAGAAGCGCCTTCTTTGCCTGATTGGCGGCGTTGCGCCGCTCGAAGATGTCTTTTTCCCTGTAGATAGCCAAGTGTCATTCCCTGAAGTCGATTTGCGAGGCTTACATACGCGCCGTAATCGCAAGTTCAAGCGCCAAATCGGTATGCCAGCCATGAAAATCCGTGGATTTCGCATGGTTCGGCAAGCAATGCGCGCAAAGGCCGCGCCGGTACCGGAAGCTCCGGCCGGCTGGCGGGTGCTTTCGAAAGCCGATGGAACTTTGCCGACCAACCGGCGTTCCTGCGCACGGCCGAATGCCTGCCGCGGCCTTCGCGACGGGTTCGGAAAGCGATAACGGCCTGCCGCGCGCTACCGGCAGACGTCCAATTGGGGGGATCGATGACCGACAGTTCCGAACTCCGGCGCGAAACCGTGTCCGGCGCGCAAGAAGCGAGCGGCGTCTACGCCCGCATCGCCCTGCCGCCGGTCGTCACCATCATCGGTGTCACCGCCATCCTCTATCTCGGCAAGGACGTATTCCTGCCGCTGGCCATTGCGCTCCTGCTCACCTTCGCGCTGGCGCCGATCGTCGCGGCAATGCGCAAGCTGTCGATGCCCAGGACCCTCGCCGTGATCCTGACGGTGCTGGCCGCCTTCGTCGTCATCGCCAGCTTCGCCTTCCTGGTGGCGACGCAGGTTTCCAACCTGGCGCAGAACATCCCGACCTATCAGGCGAACGTCATCGGGAAGATCCATTCGCTGAAGGAACTGGGCGCCGGCGGCGGCATCGTCGAGCGGCTGACGGGCGCGGCCGAGCGCGTCGGCCAGGAATTGCAAGCCGGGACCCAGACCGCAAAGGTTCCCGACCAGAAGCCGATGCCGGTCGAAATCGTCGCGCATGAAAGCCCGATCGACATCCTGCGCAACATCGTGGTGCCGCTGATCAGCCCGTTCTCGACGGCGGGCCTGATCATCGTGGTGGTGGTGTTCATGCTGCTGGAGCGCGAGGACCTGCGCGACCGGTTCATCCGGCTGGTCGGCTACGGCGACCTGCACAAGACCACCGAAGCCTTGCAGGACGCCGGCAAGCGCGTCGGCCGCTATCTTCTGATGCAACTCATCATTAACACCATCTATGCCGTGCCGATCACCATCGGCCTGTGGCTGCTCGGCATTCCCAACGCGCTTCTGTGGGGCGGGCTGATGCTGGTGCTGCGCTTCGTGCCCTATATCGGGCCGGCTATCGGCATGCTCATGCCGCTGCTTCTGACGCTCGCCGTCTCGCCCGGCTGGATGCCGCTGGTGTGGACGGCCGCCTTGTTCATCGCCATGGAGCTGATTTCCGGCAATGTGCTGGAGCCGTGGCTCTACGGTTCGGAAACGGGCCTGTCGTCGCTCGCCATCATCGTCGCGGCGATCTTCTGGGCCTGGCTGTGGGGGCCGCTCGGGCTGGTGCTGTCGACGCCGCTGACGGTGTGCCTGGTGGTGCTCGGCCGCCACGTTTCGCAGTTCGAGTTCCTCGGCGTGCTGCTCGGCAACGAACCGGTGCTGGAGCCGCACGCCCGCGTCTACCAGCGCCTGCTCGCCGGCGACCCCTACGAAGCCGCCGACTACGCGGACGACTATCTGGAAGACGAATATCTCGTCACCTTCTACGACGAAGTGGCGATGCCCGCTCTCGTGCTCGGCGAAATCGACCGCCAGCGCGGCGTCATGACCCATGAGCAGCGTGTGCGTTTCGCCACCGCCGCCGGCACGCTGGTGCAGGAACTCGAAGACCTCGCCGAAGAAGAGGAGGAGGAAAACGGCGCCGACGACGAGGCGGACAAGAGCGACGCCCGGTCCGGTACGGAAGACGGCGAGAACGACGCCGGCCCCGATCTGCCGGACGGCGAAGGCCGCCGGCTGCTCGCTATCGGCGGGCGCGGCGAGATCGACGACGCGGCTGCTGCGATGGTGGCGCAGGTGCTGGAAATCCAGGGCGCCGTGGCCGCGACCATCGGCCATCAGGCGTTCGAGCCGGAGCATTTCGGCACGCTGGCGCTGGGCGAAGCCGACACCGTCGTCGTGACCTATCTCAACGCCGCCTCGCTGGCGCAGGCGCGCCATGCCGTGCGGCGGCTGAAGCGCCGCAAGGCGAAGCTGCGCGTCGGGCTGCTGGTGCCGATGGAGGCCGATGGCGATCGGCGCGGCCGGATCACCGAGGAAGGAACCGGCGCCGACTTCGTCACCGCCACCATTGCCGAGGCGATCCGCCGCGCCCTTTCCGACGAAGGCGCCAAGCCGCTGAAGGCGCTGCCGAAACGGCGGCCGGTGCGGCGGCGGCGCCCCGCCGCGGCCGTTTCGGCCCCGCAGGAGACTGCCAAGCCCGCCTCGAACGGCCGCCCGGCCCGCAAGCCGGCACCGGCAAGGCAAGCCGCCCGGAAAGCCTGAGGCGCTACGCCGCCGCGAGGACCTCTCCGTAGGGCTATCGCATATGGAATTTTCCTCGACCTCGACCGTTGCCGACCCCCACCCCTAACCCCTCCCCGCAAGGGGGAAGGGGACTTTGCGGCACCGCTACAGCGCGCCAATCTTGCCAATTTTGGCTGAAACGGTGGCCTCGGCGTCTCCCTCCCCCCTTGCGGGGAGGGATTAGGGGTGGGGGTATCGCGCCGGCCAGAATAGAGAAAACTCCATAGGTGATTGCCCTGGACCTCCCCGCGCGTTCGCTTGCGCCATCGTCGCCCTGCCCCCATATGGGTCCGAGCATCGGAGATTTTCGCATGGCCGCCCTGTCCGTTCTCGACCTCTCTCCCATCGTCGAGGGCGGCACCGCCTCGCAATCGCTGGCCAATTCGCTCGATCTTGCCCGCAATGCGGAGCGGCTGGGCTACAAGCGCTACTGGCTGGCCGAGCACCACAACATGCCGGGCATTGCCAGTGCGGCCACCGCCGTCGTCATCGGCCACGTCGCGGCGGGCACGAAGACGATCCGCGTCGGCGCCGGCGGCATCATGCTTCCCAACCATGCGCCGCTGGTGATCGCCGAACAGTTCGGCACGCTCGCCGCCCTGTTTCCCGGCCGCATCGATCTCGGCCTCGGCCGCGCGCCCGGCACCGACATGCTGACCGCGCGGGCACTGCGCCGCAATCTCGATGCCGGCGTCGACAATTTCCCGCAGGACGTGGTCGAACTGATGGGCTACTTCCAGCCGGCGGCGGAAGGGCAGCGCCTTCGCGCCGTGCCCGGCGAGGGGCAGGACGTGCCGGTGTGGGTCCTCGGCTCCAGCCTTTACGGCGCGCAGCTTGCCGCGATCCTCGGCCTGCCCTACGCCTTCGCCTCGCATTTCGCGCCGGCGGAACTCGACAACGCGCTTTCCGTGTACCGCTCGCGCTTCCAGCCGTCGGAATATCTGGCCAAGCCCTATGTCATGCTGGGGCTGAACGTCGTCGCCGCCCCCACCGACGCCGAGGCGCGCTTCCTGTTCACCTCGCTGCAACAGGCCTTCGTCAACCTGCGCAGCGGCCGGCCGGGCAAGCTGCCGGCGCCCGTCGAAGGCTACGACCGCGACCTGGACGCCAACGCCCGCGCCATGCTCGGCCATGCGCTCGCCGAGGCCGTCGTCGGTTCACCGGAAACGGTGCGGCGCGGCGTCGAAGCCTTCATCGCCCGGACCGGCGCCGATGAACTGATGGTGACGGCGCAGGTCTTCGACCACGCCCAGCGGGTGCGTTCGTTCGAAATCCTGGCGGACGTGCACAAGGAAATGGCAGCGGCGGCGTAGCGCCCTTTCCTCGCCCCGTTTACGGGGAGAGGGTGGCCCGAAGGGTCGGGTGAGGGGCAGCGCCCACTCGCGAAAGCTTGTACTGCCCCTCATCCGGCTGCCGCCACCTTCTCCCCGTAAACGGGGAGAAGGAACTCACTTCAAAGCCTTGACCAGTTTTTCGTCCGGGAAGCAGGTCGCCGGCAGGCCGTTCTTCTCCTGCCAGTCGCCGATGGAGCGGCGCGTCTTGAAGCCCGGCAGGCCGTCGGGGCTGCCGACGTCGTAGCCCTTTTTCTCCAGCGCCCGCTGCATGGCGGCGATGTCGGAGCGGTAGAGGCCGCCGACGGCGCCCCATTCGGCAGAGAACCGCCGGTCGCCATGGGCGATGCGGTCGGCGGACAGGCCGATGAACAGGGCGTAGAGGTCGGAGGTGTTGTATTCCTTCAGCACGTAGAAGTTCGGCGTGACGATGAAGGCCGGGCCATAGCGGCCGGCCGGCATCATGAGGAAGCCTTCGGCCTTTGCCTCGCTGGACGGGAACGACTTGCCGCCGACGCGCGCGATGCCGAGCTTCGCCCAATCGGAAATTTTGCGGCCTCGATCCGGGCCTTCGAGTGAACATGAAACACTGGCCGGCACCGTCACTTCAAAGCCCCAGTCGCGGCCCCTCACCCAACCGTAGTGGACGAGGTAGTTGGCGATGGAGGCGAGCGTGTCCGGCACCGAGGTCCATATGTCGATGCGGCCATCGCCGTCGAAATCGACCGCGTGTTTCAGGAACGAGGTCGGCATGAATTGCGGCTGGCCGAGCGCGCCGGCCCATGACGCTTTCATCGCGCCCGGCGGCTCCAGCCCCTTCTGGACGATCTCGAGCGCGGCGATCAACTCGGTGCGGTACATGGCGCGCTTGGTGGCCGACAGGAAGGCGCGCGTGCCCAGCACCTCGAAGGCGTCGTAGCGCATCTTCGCCGCGCCGTAGCCGGTCTCGCGACCCCAGATCGCCAGCAGGATGGGGCCCGGCACACCGTAGCGCTTCTCGATGGCGGCCAGCGTCGAGGCGTATTGACCGGCGCGGGCACGGCCGCCCGAAGCCACCGGCGCCAGCGTCTTTTCGGCGAAATAGGCGCCGGGCGAGCCGAATTCGGCCTGATGCTGCACCTTGGGGATTTTCGGTTTCTCGCCCGGCATGACGAGGTCGGGCAGCTTGAGGTTCGGCTTCACGCCGTCGAAGGCGGCATCGAAGGTTTTGTGCGAAATGCCCTTCGCCGCGGCCTCGGGCCACAGGTCGGTTTGCAGCCACGCCCGGAACTGGTCGTCGATCTTCGCGGCGGATGCGGACGCGGCAAAGAAAAGCAATAATGCGGCTGCTTGAAGCAGGAGCCCGAAGAAACCGGCGTAGCGCACTCCTTCGCGACCAAGCCCGGTCATGGTCAAAACGCCGTCCGCGATTTCAGCGCCGCCGCCAGCGTGCCTTCGTCGAGATAGTCGAGTTCGCCGCCGACCGGCACGCCATGCGCCAGCCGCGTCACCTTGACGTCGAAATCGGAAAGCTGGTCGGTGAGGTAGTGCGCCGTGGTCTGGCCTTCGACCGTGGCGTTGACGGCCAGGATGACCTCCTTCACCTCACCGGAAGCGACGCGATCGACCAGCGCGCGGACGTTGAGCTGCTCCGGGCCGATGCCGTCGAGCGGCGAGAGCGTGCCGCCCAGCACATGATAGCGCGCGTTCATCGCCGAGGCGCGCTCCAGCGCCCACAGGTCCGATACGTCCTCGACAACGATCAGGGTTGCGGGGTCGCGGCGGGGATCGGTGCAGATCATGCAGGGATCGGTCGTGTCGACATTGCCGCAGGTCGAGCAGACGCGCACCTTGTCCACCGCCTGCGCAAGAGCATCGGCCAGCGGCGCCAGCAACTGCTCCTTCTTCTTGATGAGATGAAGTGCGGCGCGGCGGGCCGAGCGCGGCCCGAGCCCCGGCACCTTGGCCAGAAGCTGGATCAGGCGTTCGATTTCGGGACCGGCGATTCGCTTCGACATGGCAGAGCATATAAGCCGAATGCCCGGCGGTGGGGAGAGGCAGCCGGCATCTACACCGGCCCGACAGGACCGGCGGCAATCAAGCACAAAGGGAACGTTGCCTTACTGTGCGAAGCCGAGCGAAGTGGCGCCGTCGTCGGAAGAATCGTCCATCCGGCCGAAACGGGCCGCAAGCGGCTGCTCTGCGGCGACCTGCACGACGGCAGGCGCCTTGGCCGTCTTCTTCGCCTTGGCCGAGGCCAGGCCGAACATGCTGGCGCGGGCGGTTGGCAGCGGCGCCGAATCGGGATCGATAATCGGCTTGGGCGCCGGCAACTCGGTCGAGGCCATCTCGACAACGGCCTGCGGCGCGGGAGCGGCGACGCGGGCGCGCTTCTTCTGCGCAGCCTTCGGTGCGGCGCTGTCGATCCCGTCGTCAAAGCCGGAATCGGCAGACGCCATCGCAAAGGGGCTGTTCTTCGGCAAAGGGCTGCTTTGCGGCAGTTGCGCCGGCTCGGCGGACGCCACCACGACGGCCTTTTCGGCAGGCGTCTTCGCCGGTTTCGCGGCGGCGAACGCCACCGGCGCCGTTTCGGGCAGATCGGCCTCCGCGACGCCCGGCAACGTGGCTGCATCGCTCGCCGGCGCTGCCGAGGCGACCATCACCGGCTGCGCCGGCGCGGCATTCGGCGTATCGCCGGCGAAAGCGATCATCGGCTGCGGCTGCTCGTCCGGCAGCGGCTGCCAGTTGCGGCCGCGTTTCTCGTAGAAGGCGTTGCCGCCGGCGACCAGCACATAGTGCATGTTGTTGTACGGGAACTTCAGGCCGGCGGTGTGGAAGAACATGGCGTTCTTCAGCTTCTTCGAGCGCTCGCCCTTGAGCACCGCCTCGGCGGCTTCCTGCACGTCGGGCATCGCCCTGGAATTCATCTTGCGCGTCATCACGCCAGGCGCGAACTGGTTACGCTCGCCGACGACGTCGCAGATCGTGTTGCCGTGGTTGCCGGAGCGCAGCCGGTTCATCACCACCGTGCCGACGGCGACCATGCCGTCGCGGCTGGAGCGGTTGGACTCGAAGAACATCGCGCGCTGGAGGCATTCCTTGTCGCGCGCCGTGTAGCGGTAGGGGCGCACATGCGTCGAACCAGCCGAGGACGGCAGGACGGAACTCGCCAGACTGGCTACGGACATGCCGTGGGACGTCGTCTGGCTACAGCCGGCCAGAAGGAACGGCGAGAACGCGGCACACAGCAAGGCTGGCGCTTTCCATCGCTGGCTAGTCAATAGATCAGCCTCACTGTCACTGATGCTCCCGTCCCCAGGTCGTGGCAAGAATGAGACTGTTTCGGGCAGAAAGATGGCCAAATGGTTAGCGATCCGCTTACAGGCGGCATTGCAAGGCCTTGGATGCGATCAACAATTCCGCTCGCATCGTTACACGGCGTGATGACGGCCTGAATTGTGGCAGAACCGCGCGAACGAAATCAGAACGGCAGTTTCATGCCGGGCGGTATCGGCAGGCCGGCGGTCAGCGCCCTGGTCTTTTCCTGCATCACCTGCTCGACCTTGGCCTTGGCGTCGTTGTGAGCGGCGAGGATCAGGTCTTCCAGGATCTCGACGTCGTCCTCCTTGAACAGCGAGGGGTCGATCTTCAGCGCCTTCATCTCGAACTTGCCTGTCAGCGTCACCGAAACCAGCCCGCCGCCGGCCTGGCCGGAGGCCTCCATCACGGCGATCTCGTCCTGCATGGCCTGCATCTTGGCCTGCATTTCCTTCGCCTTGCCCATCAGCCCGAGCAGGTCCTTCATGATCGCGTCCTTCCGTTCTTGGTAACGCCTGCCGGTTCGGCCGGCGGGCTATTCGTCATCGTCCGCCGCCGGCTCGGCCGGCAGGTCGGCATCGCCGCCATTCCCTTCCCCCGACACGTCCCCGGCCGCATCGGGAATGCGCACGTCAATAATGCGCGCGCCGGGGAAACGGGCCAGCACCGCCGCCACAGTCGGGTCGGAACGCGCGTCGAGCAAGACGCTTTCGCGGCGCGCGGACTCCATCTCGGCCAGCGTCTGGCCGCCCTCCTCCTTGGAGAGCGACACCAGCCAGTTGCGGCCCGTCCAGGCTCGCAGCTTCGTGGTGAGGTCGTTGAGCAGCGTGCGCGGCGCATCTTCCGTCAGCGCGACGTCGAGGCGGCCGGGTTCGAAACGCACCGGCCGAACGCAGCGCTTCAACAGGACCTTGAACGTCATGTCGCGATGCTGCTCGGCCAGGGCGGCGATGTCGGCCAAAGACTTCAACGCCGGCACCGGCGAGGCTTCCGCAACCATCGGCGGCTCGGCGGCCGGCTGTCCGGCGAGCGGGGCGGGATCACCAGCCTGCCGGTCGGGCGAAGCCTGGACAAGCCGCATGGCCTGCGCGCCGCTCCCGCCGCCGGCGGGCATACGCGCCTGGGAAACGGCACCGGCGACAGGACCGGCAGGGGCCGGACCGGCGGGCGCGACGGTCGGGCGCGGCGTGGCCGGCGCCGATGCGGCGCCGTTCTCCAAAGTCTTAAGCGCCTCGTCCAGCGTCGGCAGGTCGGCGGCGTGCGCCAGCCGGATCAGCACCATCTCGGCCGCCGCCAGCGGGCGGTTGGAGTTCTGCACTTCCGGAATGCCCTTCAGCAGCATCTGCCAGGTGCGCGACAGCACCCGCACCGACAGCTTTTCGGCAAAATCGCCGCCGCGCCGGCGCTCGTCTTCGGACAGGGTGGCGTCGTCGGCGGCCTCGGGCACGAAACGCAGGCGGGTGACGAGATGGTTGAATTCGGCAAGGTCGGTGAGCACGGCAGCCGGATCGGCACCGACGTCGTATTGCTGGCGCAGTTCCTTGAGCGCGGCGGCGACGTCGCCCTTCATGACGTGCTCGAACAGATCGACGATGCGGGCGCGGTCGGCCAGGCCCAGCATGGCGCGGACGGCATCGGCATCGACCTTGCCGCCGCCCGTCGTCCCGCCGCCCATCGTTCCGCCACCATGGGCGATCGCCTGATCGAGAATCGACTGCGCGTCGCGCATCGAGCCTTCGGCGGCGCGGGCGACCATGGCGAGGGCCGCATCCTCGACCTCGATGCCCTCCAGGCCGGCGATGCGCGCAAGGTCCGCCTTGATGACGGAAGCATCGATGCGGCGCAGATCGAACCGCTGGCAGCGCGACAGCACCGTGATCGGCACTTTTCGGATTTCGGTGGTGGCGAAGATGAACTTCACATGCGGCGGCGGCTCTTCCAGCGTCTTCAGCAGGCCGTTGAAGGCCGGCGTGGACAGCATGTGCACTTCGTCGATGATGTAGACCTTGTAGCGCGCGGCCACCGGTGCATAGCGCACGCGGTCGATGATGTCGCGGATGTCGTCGATGCCAGTGTGGGACGCCGCGTCCATCTCGATCACGTCGACATGGCGGCCTTCCATGATCGCCTGGCAATGCTCGCCGGGCACGGTGAGGTCGACCGAGGGGCGGTCGATTTCGGCCGTCTTGTAGTTGAGCGCACGGGCGAGGATGCGCGCGGTGGTGGTCTTGCCGACCCCGCGCACGCCCGTCAGCATCCAGGCCTGGGCGATGCGGCCGGTGGCGAACGCATTGGTGAGCGTCCTCACCATCGGCTCCTGGCCGATCAGCTGGGAAAAATTGGTGGGACGATACTTCCGCGCCAGAACGCGATAGGCGCCGGAAGCCTTGTCCGTCGCGCCTTTTTCCGATTCGCTTGGTCCGGCTTCGCTCATCGGCCTCGACGGGGTTCCTGTGAGGGGCCGCCGGGGCGGCCGATTCCGCAACGAGTTTCGCCCGTATGCCGACACGCCGTCAACGTCACCGGATGGGATCGCCGAACGGAGGCCGCGGGAAAGAGAAGGCGGGAGGCTGGAACAATGACCCGTTCCGGGCTCGTTAGGGCTGCTTCCTTCCGGACCTGACCCGGTTGGCGAGTGGATCGTCCACCACCAACCTCCCGGCTCCCATATCGTCAATCCGGCCACGGAATGCAAGGCCAATCGGGGACAATCGTCGTGGAGCCTCTTGCAGCCGGCAAAACGGCGCAATAGCCTCGCTTGGCAACGAACGCCTGCCTAACCCAAGGAAACGCCGATGCTGCCGGGCCTCAAGGCCGGATTTACGCTCGATGCCCGGCTGGAAGCGGACAGCGAGCCATTGATTTGGCTCGGCCTGTGCGAACTCAGGGTGATGAACGACAGCCGCTGGCCTTGGCTCCTTCTGGTGCCGCAGCGGCCCGGCATCGAGGAGGTGCACGATCTCACCCCGCTCGACCAGGCGATGCTGACCTTCGAGGTCAACATGGTGGCGCAAGCGCTGAAGAAAACCACCGACTGCACGAAGATCAACACCGCAGCGCTTGGCAACATCGTGCGGCAGCTGCACATCCATGTGGTAGCGCGCACGGAAGGCGATGCGGGCTGGCCCGGCCCGGTGTGGGGCCACGGCCTGCGCGAGCCCTACAAGCGCGCCGAACTGTACCGGTTTGCCCAAACCGTGAAGGCGGCGCTATAAAGCGCCGTCCAATCCGGCATCCTCTTCGAGTCCTCCCATGACCTTCCGTCTTTTCGACGCGCCGCCGCGCGAACCCAGCCAATTCGTCGGGTTCGCCGGCAACCGGATCGACCGGCAATCGGAGACCCGCGCCGACGACTGCGTCGAGACGGCACTTGCCGATCCGCGCAGCCGGCTGTTGCTGCTGCGCGAGGGCCGCGTCCTTCTGAAACTCGACGGCGAAACCTTCGACCCCTGGCACGAACTCGGTGCCAGCGAGGCATTCGAGCCGCAACTCGGCGAAGCCGTGTTTCTGGGCTTCGACACCAACGGCCCGGTGCTGGCGGTGCCGGCCGGCGTGGCCACCGACTCCCTGCCGGCGACGATCAAGGCGATCGATTTCCGCTCGGTCTACATGCAGGGCCTGCTCGACGAAGCCGCGCTCGGCGCGCTGGCGCAGGGGGCGGCGCTGCTCGCCTGGAACGCCAGCCACCGCTTCTGCTCGAAATGCGGCCATGCCAGCGAAACGCGCGCCGGCGGCTACCGGCGCCATTGTCCGGCCTGCGGCGCCGACCATTTCCCGCGCACCGACCCGGTGGCGATCATGCTCACCGCCACGCGCGAAAAATGCCTGCTCGGCCGCAGCCCGCATTTCACCCCCGGTTCGTATTCGGCACTGGCCGGCTTCATCGAGCCGGGCGAAACGATCGAGAACGCGGTGCGGCGCGAAACGCTGGAGGAAGCCGGCATCCGGCTCGGCCGCGTCGTCTACCATGCCAGCCAGCCGTGGCCGTTCCCCTATTCGCTGATGATCGGCTGTTTCGGCGAGCCGCTGAACGAGGACATTCAGGCGGACCTCAACGAATTGGAGGACTGCCGCTGGTTCTATCGCGACGAGGTGCGGCAGATGCTGGCGCGCACGCATCCGGGCGGTCTGTTCACACCGGCGAAAGGCGCCATCGCCCATACGCTGATCAGCACATGGGTGGAAAACGGCATCTGAACCTTAGCTGTTTTCTGCCATCAAGCCGGCTTCGCTTGCGAGGCAAAAGCGGGCCGGGCCAGTCGCCGGGCATGATCGCGCAGGTCCGCTGGCCACGGTTCGGAGAGAGCGAAAAAGCGATCCCGGTCGCCGGCATAGAGCGCACGCGCGGCCTCCTCGTAGCCCGGCCGGTTGCCCAGCATGGCCGCCATGAAACGGTCGGCCGCCTGCTGCGCGCCGCGCGCTGCCGCTTTGCCGGCATCGTCGGCGGCGCGGGCGGCATCGACCAGCTTGCGCAGCGTCACCGAAGCGCCGCCGGGCTGCCCGGCCAGCCATTGCCAATGACGCGGCAAAAGCGTGATCTCGCGCGCCACGACGCCGAGCTTTGGGCGACCGGCGCCGCGGCGCTCCGGCTTTTCCTCGATTTCCGGTTGCGTCAGGCGGGCGACGATCTCCTTGTCCGTGCCGCTCAGGTCGAAATCGACCTGCCGGCCGGTGCGGTCGTCGAAGACCAGAAGCGGAACCTCGGCCGTTTCAGCGACGGCCTTCAGCGCCAGCGCGACCTCGGACGCCGGGCCGGCCGCAAAAAGCCGGTCGCCGGCAAAGGCCGTGACGGTGAGGATTTCCTGTTCCATGCCGCGCATTTAACAACGCATGGCGTCGAGGTCAATATTATCCGGATAAAATTAATCTAAGGCGTGTCGTGACCTTTCAGGTTCGCTCAGTACGCTTTAGCCTCTTGATTTTACGCATGTCTTTGTCCCGAAACCGGACCACTTTCGGGAGACATGCTCCAGCACGAAGCCGGTCAAACCCGGCCGCGCTGCTCCAGATAGGCCGGCAGGTCGGCCACCGAATCCAGCACGACGTCGGCGACAGGCGCCAGCGAGGCGCGGGTGCCGGTGCCGGACAGAACCCCGATCGCGAGGCCGCAGCCGCCAGCGCGGGCCATGTCGAGGTCGTGGCGGTTGTCGCCCACCATGGCGATCTCGGCCGGCTTCAGCCCAGTCAGGTCGCAGAAGGACTGCACGGTGTCTGGCGCCGGCTTGGGATTGGCCACGGCGTCGTAGCCATAGGCGGCGTCGAAAAGCTGGGCGATGCCGAGCGCCGAAAGAGTTTTCTCGCAGCCGGCGGTGGAATCGTTGGTGGCGACGCCGAGTCGATAGTCGCGCCCGTGCAGCGCCGCGAGTGCGGCCGGAATGCCCGGCAAGGCCACCGCCTTGCGCGAGCCTTCCACCGCCGTGATCTCGTTGAAGCGGGTCAGCGCCGCGCCCTGCTCCTGCCGCGACAGACGCGGGAACCACAGTTCCACCACATCGCGGTTGGTGCCGGCGGCGAAGATCGAATCGGCCTTGAAGCGCCCGGCGCCGAAGTCGTAGCCGGCCACGGTGAGCAGTTCGTCGGCTGCCGGCCGGTCGCCGCCGACCGCTTCCATCGCCATGAAGTCTGCGACCGCCGACCAGGTGGCGTTGAAATCGACCAGCGTGCCGTCCTTGTCGAACAGAATCCCCTTGATGGTTGCCAATTGCCGCCTCACTTACCCGCCCTGAGTCGCCGGATATGTCCCACCAGACCGGCGGTCGAGGCGTCCCTTTTCGCGGCATTCTCCTTGCCTTCCACGACAGGCAGAAGCTGGGTGGCGAGTTCCTTGCCGAGTTCGACGCCCCACTGGTCGAAGGAATTGATGTCGTAGAGCACGCCCTCGACGAAGACGCGGTGCTCGTAGAGCGCGATCAGCCGGCCGAGCATGCGCGGATCGAGCTTTTCGTAGAGGATGGTGACCGAGGGCCGGTTGCCGGAAAAGACGCGCTGCGGAGCTATGCGGTCGACGAAATCGGGCTTTTGGCCCTTGGCCAGCATTTGCGCCCTCGCCTCCTCCAGCGTGCGGCCCTTCATCAGCGCCTCGGACTGCGCCAGGCAGTTGGCGAGCAGAAGGTCGTGATGGTGCTTCAGGTTCGGCTCATGACCGTTCGCCGCGGCAAGGAATTCGACTGGGATGATGTCGGTGCCCTGATGCAGCAGCTGGAAGAAGGCGTGCTGGCCGTTGGTGCCGGGTTCGCCCCACACAAGCGGGCCGGTCGGCGTCGTCACCGGCTGGCTCTCGACGGTGACGCTCTTGCCGTTCGATTCCATGTCGAGTTGCTGGAGATAGGCCGGCAGGCGCGACAGGCGCTGGTCGTAGGGAATGACGGCGCGGGCCGGATAGGCGCACACCACGCGATGCCAGAAGCCGACGAGGCCGAGCAGGAAGGGCAGGTTCTTCTCAACCGGCGTGTCGCGGAAATGGGCGTCCATTTCGGCGCCGCCGCGCAGGAAGGCGCGGAAATCCTCCGGCCCGACGGCGATCATCACCGGCAGGCCGATGGCGCCCCAGACCGAATAACGGCCGCCGACCCAGTCCCAGAAGCCGAACACGCGCTCCTTGCGGATGCCGAACTTCGCCACGAGATCGAGCGCGGTGGAGACGGCGGCGAAATGGTGGCCGACCGCCTCCTTGCCGAGCTTTTCCTGAATCCAGTGCCGCGCCGTCTCGGCGTTGGTCATCGTCTCGACCGTGGTGAAGGTCTTGGAAGCGATGACGAACAAGGTCGTCGCCGGATCGAGCCCCTTCAGCGTGTCGTGGATATGGGCGCCGTCGATGTTGGAGACATAGTGGCTGCGCGGTCCGTCGTGATAGGGCGCCAGCGCCAGCGTCGCCATCGCCGGGCCGAGATCGGAACCGCCGATGCCGATATTGACGACGTCGGTGATTTTTTTGCCCGTCGCGCCCGGCGCCTTGCCGGAGCGCACGGCATCGGCGAAGGCGGCCATGGCGGCGAGGACGCTCTCGACGTCCCTCTTCACGTCCTGCCCGTCGACATGCAGGCCCTTGCCAGCGAGATGCCGCAGCGCCGTGTGCAGCACGGCGCGGTCCTCGGTGATGTTGATGTGCTTGCCGGCAAACATCGCGGCGCGCTTTTCCTCGACGCCGGCCGCACCCGCAAGTGCGACGAGCTGGCGCATCGCCTCCTCGTCCACCGCGCATTTCGACCAGTCGAGCAAGAGGTCGCCGTCGGTGGCGGAGAATTTCTCGAAGCGCTGCGGATCGGCAGCGAAGGCGTCGCGCATGTTCATCGACAGGGAAGCGCGGTGCTTGCCGAGCGCGGCGAGCTGCGTGGCGAAAGCTTTGTGATCCACGGACGGACTCCTCAACGGTTTGCGCCGCAGCATAGCAGACCCCGCGCCGCCAGAGAGGGGCGGTCACGCGGTTTTGTCCACTGCGGGCGGGCGGCGGACTATCGGCGGAAATTTCAACCGATTCAACCGGCCACGACCGTTCTCCGCGACGTACCCGAACGGAGAATGGATCATTGGCATAAATCGAAGAAATCAGAAAAATTGATTGGCGCAACCCCTTATGCCAGGCTTAATCTCTGCTGGTCCACAAAGCTGGAAAAGACTGGCCATCGAGGAGAGCTTTTATGCCACAGCGCAACGACACGGCAATCTGGTCCGGCCTTTTCCGCATTTCGGCCGAGTCGGGCCAGACCTTGCAGGCGCAGATCCGGCAGGCGATCGTCGCCGCCATCCTCGACCGCCAGATCGCCGCTTCAATGCCGCTACCCTCCTGCCGCATCTTGGCTGAAAAGCTCGGCGTGGCGCGCGGCACGGTGGTGCTCGCCTTCCAGCAGCTCGTCGACCAGGGTTTTCTGGTGGCGCGCGAGCGGCGGGGCCATTTCGTCAACCCGGAAGTGCTGGCGACGCCGGCCAAGCCGCAGAAGACACCCGAGCAGCAGAACGAGATCGACTGGAAAGCGCGGCGGCAGATCGCCGCCTCCGACATGCCGCCGCCCAACAAGCAGGAGAACTGGATCAAGTCCTCCTATCCGTTCGTCTACGGCCAGTTCGACCCGGCGCTGTTCCCGACCGCCGAATGGCGCGAATGCAACCGCATGGCGCTGGCGGTGCTGGAAATCCGCAACTGGGCGTCCGACATGGTCGACCGCGACGACCCGCTGCTGATCGAGCAGATCCAGGCGCGGCTTCTGCCCCGGCGCGGCATCTTCGCCAATCCCGACGAGATCATCGTCACGCTGGGCGCGCAGAACGCGCTCTATATGCTCGCCTCGCTGCTGATGACCAAGGGTTCCAAGGTGGCGATGGAGGACCCCGGCTACCCGGACGCGCGCTCCATCTTCAAGCTCGCCGGCGCCGACGTGCAGCCGGTGCCGGTCGACCAGTCGGGCATCGTGACCTCGGCCATTCCGGCCGATTCCGGCTTCGTCTTCGTCACACCCAGCCACCATTGCCCGACCATGGTGCCACTTTCGGTCGAGCGACGGCAGGATCTTCTGGCGCGCGCCAACCGCCACAACCAGATCATCATCGAGGACGGCTACGACAGCCAGTTGCTCGACGAGGCGCCGCAGCAGGCCTTGAAGAGCATCGACCGTTCCGGCCGCGTCGTCTATGTCGGCTCGATGTCGAAGACGCTCGCTCCGGGCCTCAGGCTCGGCTACATCGTGGCGTCCGCCGGGCTCATCGCAGAACTTCGCGCGCTGCGCCGCTTCATGCTGCGCCACCCGCCGGCGAACAACCAGCGCGCGGTCGCGCTGTTCCTCTCGCTCGGCCATCACGAGGCGCTGGTGCGCCGGCTTTCGGCGGCCTTCGAGGAGCGGCGCAAGCGGCTGGTGCATGCGATCGACGCCTTCCTGCCGGAATGGCGCTCGACCGATTCGGCCGGCGGCACGTCGCTCTGGCTGGAAGGCCCGCGCGGCACCGATTCGCGCGACTTGGCGGCGGCGGCGGCCAGCCGCAGCGTCATCATCGAACCGGGCGACCGCTTCTTCGACCGCTCCGACCGGCCGTCGCGCTTCATGCGCCTCGGCATCTCCTCCATCGCGTTGCAGCACATCGAGCCGGGCATCCGCGAGCTTGCGACGGCGGCAGGACGGCGGCCAGCAGCGGCGTAGCTCGATCTTCCTTCTCCCCGTTCACGGGGAGAAGGTGTCACGAAGTGACAGATGAGGGGCGGTGCCTTACTGTCCGATATTCGCGCTGCCCCTCACCTGCCTGCCGGCATCGTCTCCCCGTTGACGGGGCGAGGGAAAGCCCTCCACCCTCTGGCCCATCCGGCGGAATCGGCTGGCTCATGCTGCTGGGCCAGTCGTCGCGCCATAGTTCGGCACGGGAACTGAGCTGGACCAAGGCGGAACAACCGCCGCCGGCCGGCTTCGCCGCCAAGGTGGAGTTGTTGCAATGTCTGAAACTGCCGAAAAACTCGATGTCTCCGGTGAAGAGCACCGTTCACGCCGCTCGGGCGGTCGCGAAGCGCGCCGCGCCATGCGAGCCGCGCCGCTGGCCGACGATATCAGGCCGGTGCGCCCCGGCCTGGAAGGCGGCCGCTATGCGCCGCTGTCGCAGAACGATCTCGAACGCATCCATGAAGCCGTTCTGACTCTGCTGGAGACGGTCGGCTTCGCCAACGCCATCCCTTCCTGCATCGAAGCGCTGACCCGCGTCGGCGCGACCTTGGGCGAGGACGGTCGGCTGCGCTTCCCGCGTAATCTCGTGCTCGACACCATCAAGCGCGCGGCGCGCAATTTCACGCTGCACGGCCAGGACCCGAAGCACGACATGGTGATCCAGGGCAAGCGCGTGCATTACGGCACGGCGGGCGCCGCCGTTCACCTCGTCGATGTCGAGAAGCGCGTCTACCGCGAATCGCTGTTGCAGGACATCTACGACGCCGCCCGCATCGTCGACGGGCTGGACAACATCCATTTCTTCCAGCGGCCGATGGTGCCGCGCGACATTCCCGACCCGCTCGATATGGATTTCAACACGCTCTATGCCTGCGTATCGGGAACCTCGAAGCACGTCGGCACCTCATTCACCGTGCGCGAAAACGTCAAGCCGGCGCTGGAGATGCTCTATGCGATTGCCGGCGGCGAGGAGAATTTCCGCGCGCGGCCCTTCGTCTCCAACTCCAACTGTTTCGTCGTGCCGCCGATGAAATTCGCCGAGGACGCCTGCGGCGTGCTCGAAGCCTGCGTCGAAGGCGGTATCCCGATCCTGCTGCTCTCGGCCGGTCAAGCCGGCGCCACGGCGCCCGCCGCGATCGCCGGCGCCGTGGTTCAGGCGGTGGCCGAGGTGCTGGTCGGCCTGATCTACGTCAACGCGATAAAACCCGGCCATCCGGCGATCTTCGGCACCTGGCCGTTCGTTTCGGACCTTCGCACGGGCGCCATGTCGGGCGGCTCAGCCGAGCAGGCGTTGCTGACGGCCGCCTGCGCGCAGATGGCGCAGTTCTACGACCTGCCGGGCGGCTCGGCCGCCGGCATGGCCGATTCCAAGCTGCCCGACATCCAGTCCGGCTTCGAGAAAGGCATCACCGACGTGATGGCCGGCCTGTCCGGGCTGAACCTCGTCTACGAATCAGCCGGCATGCACGCCTCGCTGCTCGGCTTCTGCCTGGAAAGCCTGATCATCGACAACGACATGCTGGGCATGTGCCAGCGCTGCGTGCGCGGCATCGAGGTAAGCGACGCCGCTCTCTCGGTGGACACCATCGCAGACGTCTGCCTGAACGGCCCCGGCCACTATCTCGGCCACGAGCAGACGCTGAAACTGATGCAGACGGAATATTTCTACCCGGCCGTCGGCGACCGCTTTTCGCCGAAAGAATGGAACGAGAAGGGCAAGCCGGACATTCTCCAGCGCGCCATCGCCGAGAAAAAGCGGGTGCTGGCCGAGCGCTTCCCGCGCCACGTACCGCGCAGCATCGACGAGAAACTGCGCGCCCGCTTCGGCGATCTCATTCAATTACCACGCAGCGGCATGGGCAACTGAGAGACCATTTCAGGCAATTCGCCCGAGCAGGCGCAGCAAGGTCGCGACCTCGCGCTGGGTCAGCGGCGCCAGTGTCTCTCCGGTGATAGAAGTGGCGAGCGGCACCAGCCGCTCGATCAGGTCGCGGCCCTCGACCGTCAGGCTGACCAGCAGGCGGCGCTTGTCGGCGCCGTCCTTGCCGATCTCGACCAGACCGCGCGCCCTCAACCGGTCGATGACGCCCTTCACGGTCGCCGCGTCCATCGCGATCAGGCTGCCGAGCTGGTTCTGCGATGTCTCGCCGATTTCCTTGAGCTTGGCGAGAGCAGCGAACTGCGGCGGCGTCAGGTCGCCGATGCGCGCGGAAAAGATGGCCAGATGGCGCTGGTTGGCTTTGCGCAGGACAAAGCCGATCTGCTCGTGCAGATGATAACCGCCATCCGGGTCCGCCGTCATCGCTGGCCGTCCCAGACCTTGATGTCCTTCGCCGCCAATCCGCCCATGCGGTTGTGGATGCGCGGACCGCAGCCCATGGCGAGGCAGAACAGGATCTCGTCGGGACGCGGGCCGTCGGCGGCGCGCACCTCGACGGCGTCGAAATGGCTGCGCACATAGGCTGCGTTGGTGTGGCCGAGCGGCACGTCGAGCGTGGCGCCGGCGGCGCCGACCTTCATGGCCGACGGAACGATGGCCTTGGCCTGGCCGAGCCTCTCGCGCATGGCGTATCCGCCCGGCACATGCCACAGCGCGCCGTGCTCGATCTCGCCTTCGGTGCCGACGATGGCGCCTTTGCCGTAACCGTCGATGGCGGCGATGTCGCCGCCGAGCGCGGCGATCAACCGGTCGGTCAGATCGAGGCCGAGCGGCTTCAGGTCATCCATCGCCGGTTGCAGGTCTTCGACGTAGCGGCCGGCGAAAGGGTTTTTCACGATGCCGAAGGCGACCGCCCTGCGGCGCGGCTGCCTGGCCACCGGACCGCCTTCATGAAAAATGTCTTCGATCTGGACCGCGATCCTGCGGATGGGGAATTCAGGCATGGACGAGTTCTTTCTTTTCTGTCGTATCGGGAGCGGTGGGAAGCACCATCGAACCGCTTATGCGGGACTGACCGGAAAGGAACAGCGCTGCCGACTCGATCAATCCGTGACGGCGCAGGTCTTCCGCGACGGCCAGACCGCGCTCCAGCGCTTCTTCGATTTCGACCAGGGACAACGCACCGACACCGATGGTCACGAGCCGGGCGCCAAGATCGCTGTCGGGCGCGAGATCGCAAGCCGCTTGTCGGGTAACGGCCGGGTGGCCGGGCAGGTCAACCGCGTTGGCGACGATCGTCGCCGCGGCATCGGCCTCGGCGCCGGTGCGGGCGAGCACGGTGACGGCGTCGGCAATGCCCAACGAGAAGGAACGGCCGCGCCAGCCGCTGGTGGCGACGCCACGCACCGGGTTTTCGGCCTTGATTTCGATGCGATCAGCGAGGCCATGGCCGGTGCCGGCGATCACCAATCGCATGGATTGGCCTTCGGCGAGGTGCAGCGCGCAATCGCCGCCATTGTTGACATAAGCGCGGTCAAGTCGGCGCCCGGCCAGGATCGCCGCAAGAATCTCGTCGGCGACCGATCCGGCGACCGCTGCCATCGGCGTGATGAAGGTTTCGGCCAATGGGGAAACGGCGGCGTGCATGCGGCGAGCCGTGGAGCCGATGAATTGCGGCGACGGCAGCGCCTGGCCACCCCTAATCCCTCTCCATAAGGGGGAGGGAGATGCTGACGCTGCCCTTGCGTTCGAAATTGCCGAGGTTGCAATGTCATGGCGCTGCCACAAGAGTCCCCCTGCCCCTTGTGGGGAGGGATTAGGGGTGGGGGTGGAGCGCCATATGCGATCGCCCTGCCCTTGCGGGGAGCGGTTGAGGGTGCGGGTAGCGGCGGGAGCCGGCTTCCGTAACTCCGGCAATTCCGCCACCAGTTCGGCCAGGATCGTCTGGAACCGCTCGACCGCCTGCGCATAGGCTGCTTGCCGTTCCCCGGCCGCCCCGAAGGCTTCCACGATCAGGTCGATGGGGCCGTGGTTGAGGTGCAGCCGCCGCCCGTCGTCCAGCCAATGCGCCTGCGGGCCGTTCATCGCGCCGGCCCCTCGCGCCGCCGCGCCTGCACCAGCGGCGGCCACGGATTGTCCACCGGAGCACCGGCGGTGCGGCGCGGATTCAGATATTCGCCGCCGCGCGCCAATACGTCCTCGACACTGCGGATTTCATCTTCGTAACCGCCGAGCCGCACATAGTCGTCGCGGCGCAGCGTGAATTCGATGGGCGCCACCAGCGCCGGCGTCGGCACGTAGCCGAAGGCGTTGTCCGGCAAGCGCGACACGTCGACCATCAGCGTAATGCCACCGCCTGGCCAGACATAGCAGGGCGCGCCGCCGATCGTCACATAGGTCTTCAGGCCATGCACCGAGCGGGTGAGGTTGACCGGATTCTCGGTGACGCCGGCGCGCAGCGAGCCGCCCGCGCCGCCGACGAACAGCACGGTGCACAGGGCAGGCTCGCAATTGTCCTCGATCAGGTCGACTGACTTGCGCAGCCGTTCGGGGAACGGCTTTTCGACCGGCTTCAGGTCGTCATCTAGCTCGTAGTAGGAAAACTGCTCGCCGGTGGTCGACACCATCAAAAGCGACAGGCCTGGCCGCGCACCCTTCTTCGCGTTCCACTCGCCGAGAATCGACAGCGGATCGGAAATCGTCGTGCCGCCCCAGCCCAGACCCGGCTCCGACACCTTGAAATAGCGGCCGGGCGTCGAGCGGCGGCCGAGGATTTTTATCCCGGTATCCTGCCAGCCCAGAACCTTGCCCGCCTGATGCTCGGAAACGACGCCGGTGATATGGTCGTCCACCACCACCACCTCGTCCACCAGCCCGCGCCATTGCGTGGCGAACATGCCGATGGTGGCTGAACCGCAGCCGACGCGCATGCGGTTTTCCGCCTTGCCGTCGATGACCGGCGGGCGGCCCGCCTGCACGATGACCGTAGCGCCGCCGTCGATGGCAAGCTCGACCGGCTGCTTGTTGCAGAGCGCCAGCATGGCGTCGCAGGTGGCGCGGCCCTCCTGCTTGGAGCCGCCGGTAAGATGATGCACGCCGCCCAACGACAGCATCTGCGAGCCGTATTCGCCGGTGGTGACGTGGCCGATCGCCTCGCCGCCGGCGCGCACGACGGCCGTCTCGTCGCCGATATGGCGGTCGGTGTCGATCTTCACCTTGACGCCGCAATAGGAGAAGATGCCTTCCGTCACCACCGTCACCAGATCGACGCCCTCGACCTCTTGGCTGACGATGAAGGGGGCGGGCTTGTAGTCCGGATAGGTGGTGCCGGCGCCGATGGCCGAGACGAAGCGGCGGCGGGTGTCGACCAGTTCGCCGTCCCACGCCTCACCGTCGTCGAACGGCACGACGGCGGCACCGGTCTCGGTGGCGTGATCGAGGATGGTCAGCGGGTCCATGCGCACGATGTTGCCGCCGACATTGCCGTAGCGGTCACAGGCGCCGGTGCGGCCCTCGGCGATGTAGCACATGACCGGGCAGGCGTCGCAGCGGATCTTTTCCGCCACCTTCTTCTCGCCGGGATCGTGCGTGTCGAAGCGTTCGGAGAGTTCGCTCATGACTGCGCCTCCCTGATCGCGGCGAGCACCCGCGACGGCGTCGCCGGCACCTTCCTGACCATAATCCCGGAGGCGTGGCGGATAGCGTTGAGGATCGCCGGGGCGGTCGGGATCAACACATGCTCGCCCAGTCCCTTGGCGCCGAACGGCCCTTCCGGATCAGCCACTTCGACCAAAATGGTTTCGATCGGCGGCACATCACCGATGGTGGGGATGAGATAATCGTGCAGGTTTTCGGTGCGGCCGGGGATGTATTCCTCCATCAGCGCCAGCCCGATGCCCTGCGCGATGCCGCCCTCGATCTGGCCTTCCGCCAGAAGCGGGTTGATCGCCTTGCCGACGTCGTGCGCGGCGGTGATCTTTATCAGCTTCACCGTGCCGAGCTTCATGTCGACCTCAAGCTCGGCGACCTGCGCGCCGTAGCCGTAGACGGCATAGGGCTTGCCCTGCCCTTTCTCGTCCAGCGGCAGGGTCGGCGGGTCATAGCTTTCCTGCGCGACGAAGGCCAAACCATCAGCATCGGCGGTCAATTTCGACAGGTCAATGCGACGGGTGGCTTCCCCTTCGTGGATGACGAGCGCGCCCGCCTCCAGCGCTAGCTGCGCCTCGCCCGAGACGTTGGCGAAGCGCAGGATCTTGTCCCGCAGCGCCCTGCCCGCCTTCTCGGCCGCCTTGCCGGTGACGAAGGTCTGGCGAGAGGCGGAGGTCTTGCCAGCATCGGGCGTGATGGCGGTGTCGGCGCCCTTCAACCGGATCGCGGCGAGCGGCAGGCCGAGCGCATCTGCGGCGATCTGGGAAATCACCGTATTGGAGCCCTGGCCGATATCGACCGCGCCCTGATGCAGCACCACATCGCCGGCGGTGGAAATGCCGATCTTGATGGTCGAGGGATTGGGCAGCGAGGTGTTGCCGCAGCCGTACCAGCACGACGCCACGCCGACGCCGCGCTTACGGTCCGCGTTCGCGGCGTTGAAGGCTTTAGTCTCCGCCAAAGCGCGATGCCAGTGCGGCTCCAGCGCCTCCAGACAGGCAGCGATGCCGACGCCTTCGAGTTTTTGCCCGGTGACGGTTTCGTCGCCGTCGCGCAGGCAGTTGGCGAGACGGAAGGCGAGCCGATCTATGCCGAGTCTTTCGGCCAGTTCGTCGTACAGCGTCTCCTGCATGATGGTCGCCTGCGGCACGCCGAAGCCACGGAAGGCGCCGGAGATCGGCCCGTTGGTGTGGATGGCACGGCCCTCGGCGCGATAGTTCGGCGTGCGGTAAGGGCCGGAAGCATGGACCGGCACGCGATTCGCCACGGTCGGCCCCCAACTCGCATAGGCGCCGGTGTTGAAATCGCTCTCGAACACCATGCCGGTGATGCGGCCTCGCGCATCCGCGCCGATGCTGGCCCGCATGACGGCGGGATGGCGCTTGGTGGTGGACGTCATCGATTCGGAGCGCGTGTAGGCCAGCGCCGCCGGCCGGCCCGTCTTCATCGCCACCAGCCCGATCAGCGGTTGCAGCGACACGTCCAGCTTGGAGCCGAAGCCGCCGCCGACTGCGGTCGGCACGATGCGCACCTTGTCCGGCGCGAGGCCCAGCACCTTGGCCGTATCGTCGCGGTCCATGTAGGGCGCCTGCGTGCAGGCGACGACCGTCAGCGTGTCGCCATCCCAGGTCGCGTAACCGGCCTCCGGCTCGATATAGGCGTGCTCGACATAGGAGGTTTCGATTGTCTGCGTGGCGGCGACGGCGGCACCCGCCAGCGCCACCTCCGGGTCGCCGTGCTCGACGAAACCTTTCGTCAGGAGATTGCCGGGACGGTTGGCATGGACGAGCGGTGCGCCATTCGCCTGCGCTTCGGCCGGAACCAGCATGGCCGGCAGTTCTGTCCATTCGACCGGGATATCCGACAGGTCGAGGTCGGCGACAGCATCACGCTCCGCGGCCACAATGGCGACCGCCTCGCCGCGAAAACGCGCCACGCCTTCGGCCAGCGCCGGCTGGTCGGCAAAGGGCGCAATGACGCCGAAGCAGTTTTTACCCGGAATGTCGGCAGCGGTGTAGACGCCGACGACGCCGGGCCTGGCTCCTGCCCATGCCTTGAGATCACCGAAAGCGAAGCGGGCGTGGTGATGCGGCGAGCGCACGACCAGCACGGCCAGCGCATCGGCGAGGAAGGAATCGCCGCCGAACGCTTCGACACCGGTGACTTTCGGCACGCCGTCCAACCTAGCGATGCGCGCGCCGACAGCATGCCCGGAGGGAGGCAGACGGGCGCCGGCGCCGGACACAGCACCATAGTCCGCCGCATCCATCACCGCCGCGACGATCTTGCGGTAGCCGGTGCAGCGGCAGAGCACGCCGCCAAGGGCATCCTGCACTTCGCTTTCGCTCGGATGCGGCACCTTTTGCAGCAGCGCCGCGCCGGCGACCAGCAGGCCGGGCGTGCAGATGCCGCATTGCGCCGCGCCGTGCGCGAGAAAGGACGCCTGCAAGGCCGACAACGCGCCGTTAGCCAACCCTTCCACCGTCGTCACCGCCGCGCCGTCCACCGCGGCTGCCGGCGTCAGGCAGGCGCAGACCGGTTCGCCGTCGAGCAGCACGGTGCAGGCGCCGCAATCGCCGGCGTCGCAGCCGACCTTTGTGCCGGTGAGGCGTAAGTCGTCGCGCAGCACGGCCGACAGCCGCCGCACCGGCGGCAGGCTGAGCGACACCGCCGCTCCGTTGACATGGAAGGCTATATCGACGCGACCGTCGCTCATGCCGCCTGCCTCCCCTCGCCCGGCCCTGCGGCCGCGACCACGGCACGGGCGACGATCTCGCGTGCGGCTTCGATGCGGTAGCCGGCCGTGCCGCGCACGTCGTCGATGGGAGAAAGCTCCTCCAAGGGCGCCGCCAGAACTACATCGCGCAAGGCATGAACGGGCACACCACACAAAGCATCCTCGACCCCCGCCAGCCGCCGCGCCACCGCCGAGCAGGCGCCGACGGCGACGGCGGCTTCCCGCACGATGCCGTCTTCCACCACAAGCCGGGCGGCAGCCATGGCGATCGAGATGACCAGATAGCGGCGCGATCCCAGCTTGACGAAGGCGGAGCGGCCGGTCGTCGCCCGCTTCGGCACCCGGATGGCCGTCACCATCTCGCCAGGATCGAGCGCGGTGCGGCGATTGCCGAGGATGAAGGCAGCCAGCGGCAGGTGCCGCGTGCCAACCGCCGATTGCAATTCCACCTCGGCGCCGAGGGCAAGCAGCGCCGGCACGCCGTCTGCCGCCGGCGAGGCGTTGCAGAGATTGCCAGCGACGGTGGCGACATTCTGGATCTGCGGCGAGCCGACTTCGCGCGCCGCCTGCCGCAGCGCATCGAAGGCGGCGGGCAGTTCGTGGCGGGCAATATCGGTCCAGGTGGTGCGCGCGCCGATGCCCCAATGATCGCCGGTTTCGGCAATGCCGCGCAGTTCGGCAAGCCCGTTGATATCGAGCACGTCTTCCTTCAGCGGCCGGCTGCCGAGCGCGGGATAGAAATCCGTGCCGCCGGCCAGCAGTCGCCACGACCGCTCGCCGAGCAAGGCCAGCGCCTCCTGTAATGTCGTGGGTTTCGCGTAGCGTGTCACGCCCTGCCTTCCGTTGCCCCTTCCCTCGCAAGGAGCTGCCGGCAGATGGCCGGCAATTCGTTTGTATACGAATGATATCAAGCCGTCCGCCTTTGTCAAAGACAACCCGCGCGAGCGCGTTCCGGATTCGGCGGGTTGACGCGGCGCGCCATCTGGTCAAGTTTCGACCGCCGCCGGCGGCTGGACCGGCATCCACACGGAACAGGAGGCTGGTTTGGCCGGGGAAGCGCTGATCGTCATCGACCTGCAAAACGACTTCTGTCCGGGCGGCGCGCTGGCCGTTACAGGCGGCGACGAGATCGTACCATTGGTCAACGACCTGATCCGCCATGCCGAGCATGTGGTGATGACGCAGGACTGGCATCCGGCCGGCCATTCGAGCTTCGCCTCCAGCCATGCCGGCAAGCAGCCCTTCGAGACGATCGAGATGCCTTACGGTCCGCAGACCTTGTGGCCCGACCATTGCATCCAGGGCAGCGCCGGCTCGGATTTCCATTCCGGCCTCGCCTGGACCAAGGCGGAACTGGTGATCCGCAAAGGTTTCAGGCCTGCCATCGACAGCTATTCCGCTTTCTTCGAGAACGACCACAGGACGCCGACAGGGTTGGCCGGCTATTTTCGCGAGCGCGGCATCGGCAGCGTGACGCTGGTCGGGTTGGCGACCGATTTCTGCGTCGCCTATTCGGCGTTGGATGCGGTCGCCCAAGGGTTCGAGGCGACGGTGCGGCTGGACGCCTGCCGCGGCATCGACCTGAACGGCTCGGTGGAGGCCATGCTGAACCGGATGCGCGAGGCCGGGGTGCGGCTGGCTTGAGGAAATCCGATCTTTTGGGGGACGCGGTGCATCTGGCGAGACTTATGACGGCGGTGGTTCTTCTGTGCCTCGCTGCCGAACCGGCCTGGGCGGCAGAGGCGCTGCCGGGCGCCACCATGTCCTTGTGGTGGGCGCTGCCTTTCGCCGGGCTGCTGCTTTCCATCGCCACCGGGCCGCTGCTTTTTGCGCATGTGTGGGAGCACCACTACGGCAAGATCGCCGCGGGCTGGGCCGCGCTGGTGGTGGCGCCGCTGGCGTTCGCCTTCGGCCCGCATCTGGCGACCGAAGCGGTGCTGCATGCGCTGCTCACCGAGTACATGCCCTTCATCATCCTTCTGTTCGCGCTGTTCACCATCGCCGGCGGCATCCTCGTCGCCGGCAACATTCACGGCACGCCGCTCGTCAATGCCGGGCTTTTGCTGATCGGCGCGCTGATGGCCTCGGTCGTCGGCACCACCGGCGCCTCGATGATCCTGATCCGGCCGATCATCCGCGCCAACGACAACCGGCCCTTCAACGCTCATGTCGTGGTGTTCTTCATCTTCCTCGTTTCCAATATCGGCGGCTCGCTGACGCCGCTCGGCGACCCGCCGCTGTTCGTCGGCTTCCTGCGCGGCGTCGATTTCTTCTGGACCACCGTTCACATCCTGCCGGATACGCTGTTCGTCGGCGGCGTAGTACTGGCGGCGTTCCTCGTTTTGGATATCATCCTGCACCGCCGCGAGGGCGGCCTGCCGAAGGTCAAAGACCCGACGCCGGATTCCAAGGTGCGCGTGCGCGGCCTGCCGAACCTGCCGCTGCTGGCCGGCGTCATCGCCGCCATCCTGCTTTCGGCTTATTGGAAGCCGGGCGTCAGCGTTTCGATCTACGGCGTCGCGCTGGAGTTGCAGAATCTGGTGCGTGACGCGCTAATCCTGCTGCTGGCTCTGGCCTCGCTCGCCGTCTCGCGCAAGGAGTATCGCGAGGCGAACGGCTTCAATTGGGGACCGATCGCCGAGGTGGCGAAGCTGTTCGCCGCCATTTTCGTGTGCATCGTGCCGGTGGTGGCGATCCTGCAAGCCGGCCACGAAGGAGCGCTCAGGACGCTGGTGGCGATGGTGACGACCGCCTCGGGCGGGCCGAACGATCTCGCCTATTTCTGGCTGACGGGGGGACTTTCGTCCTTCCTCGACAACGCGCCGACCTATCTGGTGTTCTTCGAACTGGCCGGCGGCGACGCGCACCACCTGATGACGGACATGGCGACGACGCTGGCGGCGATCTCGGCCGGCGCCGTCTTCATGGGCGCCAACACCTATATCGGCAACGCGCCAAACTTCATGGTCTACGCCATCGCCCGCCAGCGCGGCGTGAAGATGCCGAGCTTCTTCGGCTATATGGCGTGGTCGGGCATTGTCCTGATCCCGACCTTCATCCTGTCGAGCTGGATCTTCTTCGATTGAAGCGGCCTATCCGGCCGCTTCCGCCGCGGCGCGGATCGCCTCGATGTTGGTGCGGTAAGCGGCGGTGCTGCCACCCTTGAAGACGGCCGAGCCGGCGACGAAGGTGTCGGCGCCGGCGGCGGTGAGAAGCGGCGCGGTTTCGGGCGAGACGCCGCCGTCGATCTCGATGCGGATCGGCCGGTCGCCGACCATCGCCTTCACGCGTTTCACCTTGTCGATCATCGCGGGAATGAACGCCTGGCCGCCGAAGCCCGGATTGACCGTCATGATGAGGATCAGGTCGAGCCGGTCGAGCACATATTCGACGGCGCTTTCCGGCGTTCCCGGATTGAGCGAGACGCCGGCCTTCTTGCCGAGGTTTTTGATGGTCTGGAGCGAGCGGTCGAGATGCGGGCCGGCCTCGGCATGCACCGTCATGCCGTCGCAGCCGGCATCGGCGAAGGCGGCGAGATAGGGATCGGCCGGCGCGATCATCAGATGGCAGTCGAAGAACTTGTCGGTGCGGGCACGAATCGCCTTGATGACCGGCGGACCGAAAGTGATGTTGGGCACGAAATGGCCGTCCATCACGTCGAGGTGAATCCAGTCGGCGCCGGCGGCGGCCACCGCCTCGACCTCCTCGCCCAGCCTGGAAAAATCCGCCGATAGCACCGACGGGGCGATCACAATTCCTTCAGCCATTCGCCTTCGTTCTCCCGAAAAACCGCCCACGCCGTAACGGCCCGCGCCCAGCTTGTCGACCGGAATCACGGGAGCCGGAAGCGCGCGCGCCTGTTTCCCACCGCCGGTTGGTGCTATCGCCTGCATGATAGCCGCCGGCGGCGCTCTTGACGACAATCGCCCGGACGCGGTCAATAGCGCAAAGCGCGCGATCCCGATCGCGGAAACGGAGGCCAAGGATGCGTGCGACCCTATGCTTCATCTGCCTGTGCCTGCCACTCGCCGGCTGCGGGGTCGACTCGCTCAGGGAACACCAGGAAAGCAACATCATGTCGTCGCTGCCGTACGACGGCACGCCCTGCGATGCGCTTAAGGCCAAGCGGGCGACCCTGATGGCGCGCTACGGTCTCTCGCAGGACGCCAAGCCGATCATGGGCGACACACCGCTGGGGCTCGGACCGATCATGCCCGACATGCGTTCGGCGCGGCAGAAGGGCGCGGAACAGGCGCGCGGCGAGATCGACGCCATGAACCGCTCGATGGTGCGGCGCAAGTGCATCCCCGCGCCGCCGAAGGCTTGACAATCCGCCGCCTCAGTAGCCCGCCTGGCGATCCACCAGGTCGCGCAGGGGCTCGCCACGCTCGAAGGCGGCCATCTGCCGCAAAATGATCGGGACCAGATGGTTCGGGTCCGAGGTCGCGGCGGCATGCGGCGTGACATGCACTTTCGGATGGGTCCAGAGCGGGCTGGTCTTGGGCAGCGGTTCGACCTCGAACACGTCGAGGCTCGCTTCCTTGAGCGTGCCGTCCTCCAGCGCGCGCAGGATGTCGGCGTCTTTCTGCAAGCGGCCGCGGCCGGCATTGATGAGCACCGCGCCGCCGAGCCCGTTGCGCCGCCGCAATTGCCTGAGCAGGCCGTAATCGACGATACCCTTCGTCGCCGCCGTTAGCGGCAAGAGCACGACAAGGATATCGGTGGCGTTGAGGAAGGGGATAAGGCCCGCTTCGCCGGCGAAAACCGACACGCCGTCCACCGCCTGCTCCCGGCGCGACCAGCCGTTGACGCGGAAACCCAGCGACTTGAGCGCGGACGCGGCCGCGCGCCCGAGCGTGCCCAGCCCCATGACGCCGACGGAGATATCGGCGGCCGGGCGCTGCGGCGACTCATGCCAGGTCTTCCTGGTCTGCTGCGTGCGGTAGAGCATGCCCTGGCGATGGTGGTCGAGCACCCGCCACACGACATACTCGGTCATGTGCTGGGTGAGGTTGTCGGCGACGATCTTGACGATCGGCACGTCCGGCAGGCCGGGATCGGCGAAGATGTGGTCGACGCCGGCGCCGATGGAAAAGATCACGCGCAGGTTGGGCAGCGATGCCAAAAGGTTCGGCTGGTGCTTCCACACGACCGCGTATCTGATGGACGGATCGGCCGGCCCGGCCGGCTCCATCGCCACCTCGCGCTCCGTAGAAAGCAGTTCGTGCCAACGCTGCGGGTGAAAACCCGTCAACGCCAGCAGAACGCGGCCCTTGTCCATCTCAGGCATTCTCGATCCCCCTGCTACTCGTTCACCGCGCCGCTCGGTGCCGTCTCGATGCGGAAGGCGGCCGATATCAGCGCGCGTGTATAGTCGGTCCGCGGATTTCCAAAAATCTGCTCGGCGGGGCCGGCCTCGACAATGCGGCCATTGCGCATGACGATGACGTCGTTGGCCAGCGCGCGCACCACCTTCAGGTCATGGCTGATGAAGAGGTAGGCGAGGTTGTGCCTGGCCTGCAAGCCGCGCAGCAGATCGACCACCTGCGCCTGCACGCTCATGTCGAGCGCCGAGGTCGGTTCGTCGAGCATGACGAATTTCGGGTTGAGCACCATGGCGCGCGCGATGGCGATGCGCTGGCGCTGGCCGCCGGAGAATTCGTGCGGGTAGCGGAAGCGCGTCACCGGATCGAGCCCGACCTCATGCAACGCAGCGACGACGCGGGCATCGCGGGCATCGGCGTCAAGCTTCGGCTCGTGAATGCGCAAGCCCTCCTCGATGATCTCGGCCACCGACATGCGCGGACTCAGCGAGCCGTAAGGGTCCTGGAAGACGATCTGCAATTCGCGCCGGAGCGGACGCATGGCGTTGAAGGACAGCTTGTCGATATCGCGGCCGTCGAAGCGGATTTCTCCTTTTGAAGAAATCATGCGGGCGAGCGCCAATCCCAGCGTCGTCTTGCCCGAACCGGATTCGCCGACGACGCCGAGCGTCTGGCCGGCGCGGACGGTCACGTCGATGCCGTCCACCGCCTTCACATGGTCCACCACCTTGCGGAAGAACCCCTGCTTGATCGGGAACCAGACCTTGACCTGTTCGCCGATCATCACCGGTTTCGCATCCGGGTCCGGCGCCGGCGGCTTTCCTTTCGGCTCGGCGGCGAGCAGGTGGCGGGTGTATGCGTGCTGCGGATTGTCGAAAATCTCTTTCGTCGGTCCCGTCTCGACGATCTTGCCCTTGGTCATGACGCAGACGCGGTCGGCGATCTTGCGCACGATGCCGAGGTCGTGGGTGATGAACAGCATCGACATGCCGTTCTTCTTTTTCAGGCGGGCGAGCAGTTCGAGAATCTGCGCCTGCACGGTGACGTCGAGCGCCGTCGTCGGCTCGTCGGCGATCAGCAGTTCCGGCTCGTTGGCAAGCGCCATGGCGATCATGACGCGCTGGCGCTGACCGCCGGACAATTGGTGCGGATAGGCGCCGAGCCGCTTTTCCGGGTTGCGGATGCCGACTTCCTTGAACAATTCCAGCGTTCGCGCCCGCGCCTGCTCGTCGCGCATGCCCTGGTGCAGCGACAGCACCTCGACGATCTGCTGCTCGATCGTATGCAGCGGGTTGAGCGAAGTCATCGGCTCCTGGAAGATCATGGTGATCTTGTTGCCGCGCACCTGGCGCAGTTCCTTCTCGCCGAGCTTCATCAGGTCCTTGCCGTCAAAGTGGATTTCGCCCGACGGATGGCTGGCCGGCGGATAGGGCAACAGCTTCAGCACCGACAGCGCCGAGACGGACTTGCCCGAGCCGGACTCACCGACCAGCGCCAGTGTCTCGCCCTTGCCGATGTCGAAGGAGACGTGGTCGACGGCAACACTTTCCGTACCGCCCTGAGAGAAGGCAACGGACAGATCGCGGACGGAGAGGAGGGGCTGGGCGCTCACCGGAACGTCTTCCTCGGATCGAAGGCGTCGCGGGTCGCTTCGCCGATGAAGATCAGCAGCGACAGCATGATGGAGAGCGTGACGAAGCCGGCGATGCCGAGCCACGGCGCGTTGAGGTTGCGCTGGCCCTGCTTCAACAGTTCACCGAGCGAGGCCGAGCCCGGCGGCAGGCCGAAGCCGAGGAAATCGAGCGAGGTCAGCGTCGAGATCGAGCCGTTGAGGATGAAGGGCAGGAAGGTCAGCGTCGCCACCATGGCGTTGGGCAGCAGGTGCCTGAAGATGATGGTGCGGTTGGGCACGCCGAGCGCACGGGCGGCGTTGACGTATTCGAAATTGCGGGCGCGCAGGAATTCCGCCCGCACCACGCCGACAAAGGCGACCCAGGAGAACAGAAGCATCAGGCCGAGCAGGATGAAGAAACCGGGCGGCAGCACGGCGGCGACGATCAACAGCAGGTAGAGCACCGGGATCGCCGACCAGATCTCGATGAACCGCTGGAACAGGAGGTCCACCCAGCCGCCGAAATAACCCTGTATGGCGCCGGCGGAGACGCCGATGACGGCCGATCCCAATGTGAGGATCAGGCCGAACAGCACCGACACGCGGAAGCCGTAGATGACGCGCGCCAGCACGTCGCGCGCCTGGTCGTCGGTGCCCAGCCAGTTCCAGTTGCCGACGATGCAGTCGGGGTCATTCTCGCCTTGCGGATATTGGGCGCAGCGGCTCTTGGCATCGTATTCCCACGACGGCTTGGCGGGGGCCGCCTCCGGGACGGCATTGTTGACGGTGCGGTAGGAATAGCGGATCGGCGGCCAGATCATCCAGCCATGGGCATTGATCTCGTCGCGGATGACCGGATCGCGATAGTCCGCCACGGCATAGAAACCGCCGAACTTCTCCTCCGGATAGGCGACGAGGACGGGAAAGAGAATCTCGCCTTTATAGGAGGCGATGATCGGCTTGTCGTTGGCGATGAACTCGGCAAACAGCGTCAGCACGAACAGCACGAGGAAGATCCACAGCGACCAGTAGCCGCGCCGGTTGGCCTTGAAGTTGGCCCAGCGGCGGCGGTTGAGCGGCGACAGCCACGGCCGCCTCGCCGGCCGCGCGCCGACCTCTTCGCGCTCAGTCTCGACCGCAGCCTTCAACTGGACGTCCGACATCAGACGTCCCTCCGCTCGAAGTCGATGCGGGGATCGATCCAGGTGTAGGTCAGGTCCGAAACCAGGCTGATGAACAGGCCGATCAGCGAGAAGATGTAGAGGTTGGCGAACACCACAGGGTAATCGCGGTCGACGATCGACTTGAAGCCGAGAAGGCCCAGCCCATCCAGCGAAAAGATGTTCTCGATCAAGAGCGAGCCGGTGAAAAAGGCCGAGATGAAAGCGCCGGGGAAACCGGCGATGACGATCAGCATGGCGTTGCGGAAGACGTGGCCGTAGAGCACCCGATGCTCCGACAGGCCCTTGGCGCGCGCCGTCACCACATATTGCTTGCGGATTTCGTCGAGAAAGGAGTTTTTCGTCAGAAGCGTCGTGGTGGCGAAGGCCGACAGCACCATCGCCGTCAGCGGCAGGGTGAGGTGCCAGAAATAGTCGAGGATGCGGTTCGGCCAGGACATCTGGCTCCAGTTGTCCGAGGTCAGGCCGCGCAGCGGGAACCAGTCCCAGAAGGAGCCGCCGGCGAACAGGATCATCAACAGGATGGCGAACAGGAAGCCTGGAATGGCGTAGCCGATGATGACGATGGCGCTGGTCCATGTATCGAACGACGAGCCGTCCCTGACCGCCTTGCGAATGCCGAGCGGGATCGAGATCAGGTAAGATAAAAGCGTGATCCACAGGCCGAGCGAGATCGACACCGGCATCTTTTCGAGGATCAGGTCGACCACCGAAATGTCGCGGAAATAGCTCTGGCCGAAGTCGAACCGGGAATAGTTCCAGATCATCAGGCCGAAGCGCTCGAGCGGCGGCTTGTCGAAGCCGAACTGCTTTTCCAGCTTGGCGATGAACTCCGGGTCGAGGCCCTGAGCGCCGCGATATTTGGAATTCATGGAGCCGCTGGCATCGAAGCCGCCGCCGGCGGCGACATCGCCACCCCCGCCGCCACCCAGGCGGTCGCCGGAATCGCCGCCCTGGTTGGTCAGCCGCGCGATGACCTGCTCGACCGGGCCGCCGGGCGCGAACTGCACGATGACGAAGGACACCGCCATGATGCCGAGCAGGGTCGGGATCATCAACAGGACGCGGCGCAGGATATAGGCGCCCATCAGGCCCCGCCCCTCTTGTCCGTCCGCTTCTCAGGCTTTGCCAATCTTCACCGCCTTCTCGTGATCGAACCACCACAGGATTTCCACCGGGAAGCCGTAGTCCGGCTTCGGGTCCACGAAGCCGAACATGTCCCAGTAGGCGACACGGTGATTCGCCAGATAGTATGTTGGAATCCAGTCCAGCCGTGCGCGCAAGACCCGGTCGAGCGCCCGCAATGCCGTAACCAGTTCTTCGCGGTTTCCAGCCCGTCCGGCAGCGGCGATCAGCGCATCCACCGCCGGGCTTTTCGTGCCGGGATAGTTGCGCATGCCGGGCCGCTCAGCGGAATTCGAGTGATAGAGGATTTCCAGCGAGTCCTCCGTTGGCGTCGCGCCGACCATCCAGTGCAGTAGAATGAAGTCGAAATCGTAGCTATTCTGCCGCTGCTCATATTGCGCCTGGTCGACCTGGCGGATCGTGGCGTCGATGCCGATCATGCGCATCTTTTCCATCCACGGCGTGAACAGGCGCACCAGCCCGTCATCCTCCGCCAGTATCTCGACCGCCAGCCGCTCGCCCTTGCCATTGACGACCAGATCGCCCGACCGCTTCCAGCCCGCCTCGGCGAGCAGTTTCGCCGCTTCGCCGAGCAGTTTGCGGTCGCGGCCCGAGCCGTCCGACACCGGCTGCAAGCGCGGCTCGCCGAACACCTCCGCCGGAAGCTCGGCGCGGAACGGTTCCAATAACGCCAACTCCTGCGGCGACGGCTGGCCTTGCGCCTCGTAGTCGGATTTCTGGAAGTTGGACTGCGCGCGCTCATAGGAGCCGAAAAACAGCGTGCGTTGCGTCCATTCGAAATCGAAGCACAGGTCGACGGCGCGGCGCACCCGCACGTCCGCGAACTGCGGCCGGCGCTGGTTGAGCGCCACGGCCTGCATGTCCGGCCACTTCTCGCCGGGAAACTCGCGCTTGACGACCTTGCCTTCCTTCAGCGCCGGGAAGTCATAGCCGGTGGCCCACACGCGCGCGGTGAATTCCTCGCGAAAATGCGTGTCGCCCTTCTTGAAGGCTTCGAACGCGGCCTGGCGGTTTTGGTAGAAGTCGATGCGGATACGGTCAAAATTGTAGAGGCCGCGATTGACCGGCAGGTCGCGGCCCCAATAGTCAGCGACGCGGTCGTATTCGACGTACTGGCCGGCAGAGACGCGCCCGATTCTGTACGGCCCCGAGCCGAGCGGCGGCGTCATGGTCGCCGTCTCGAAGTCGTTTGCCGTATAGTAGGCCAGCGAGACGATCGGCATCTGCACGATCGCCAGAATGTTCTGGCTGGACTGCTTGCCGTCGAAGGTCAGCTTGAGGGTGGACGCATCGAGGGCGACGGCGTCGGTCATCCAGCGCAGCGCCTCCGACAGGTTCGGATGGCCCTTTTGCCTGAAAAGCTTCAGCGAGAAGGCGATGTCGGCGGCCGTCAGCGGGGTGCCGTCGTGCCAGCGCGCCTCGGGCCTCAGATCGAACGTGAAGGCGTTGCGATCGGCCGAAAGCGTCACGGATTTCGCCAACAGCCCGTAGACCGCGTCCGGCTCGTCCAGCGCGCTGATCATCAGCGAATCGAAGCAGTATTCGGTGCGCGGCGGCGAATCGCCCTTCAACACCAGCGAATTCAGCGTGTTGAAGGTCAGAAAACTCTGGTTGTAGGTGGAGTTCGGCGGCGCGAAATTGATGGTGCCGCCCTTCGGCGCGCCCGCGTCGACATAGGCGAAATGCGGGAAATCGGCCGGATATTTCAGGTCGCCGAAGGCCGACAGCCCGTGCAGTTTCGTTTCCGTCGGCGTGGCTGCGAAGGCGCGGCCGGGCAGGAACGCGGCGGCGGCAGCCGCGCCGCCGAGCGACAGGAGGCTGCGACGGGAGAGACTGCCCACGGCGGCGCGGCCCAAACCGGTCACTCCACGCTCTTGTACTTGGCCGCCAGCGCCTTTTCCTTTTCCGGGTCGATCCACCAGGATTCGATATCGGGGCCGATATAGGTCGGCTGCTTGTCGGGAATGCCGAACTTGTTCCAGTAGGCCAGCCAGGCATCCGGCCGGGTGAACTGCGGCACGACGTAGAAATTCCACAGGAGAACGCGGTCGAGCGCATGGGTGGCGGCAACGAGGTCGTCACGGTCCTTGGCGAAGATCACCTTATCCACCAGCGCGTCGACGACAGGGTCCTTGATGCCTTCGTAATTGCGCGAACCCGGCGTGTCGGCGGCCTTCGAGGACCAGAAATCGCGCTGCTCGTTGCCGGGCGAATCCGACTGTGCCAGCACCACGGTGGTCATATCGAAGTCGAAATCGTTGACGCGGTTGACATATTGCGACTGGTCGACGAAGCGCAACGGCGCGTCGATGCCGATTTTCCGCAGCATGGTGACGTAAGGCATCAACGTCGCCTCGGCGCCCTGGCGGAAATCCAGGATCTCGAAACGGAACGGCGCGCCGGTCTTGGCGTTCACCATCTTGCCGCCCTTGATGACCCAGCCGGCCGAGGCCAGCAGGTCGACCGCCTGCTTGAGGATCTTGCGCTCGGCCTGGGGATTGTCGAAGGCGGGCAGCTTCCATTCCTGCGTGAACAGCTCAGGCGGCAGCTTGTCCTTGTACTGATCCAGGATTTCCAGCTCCTTGCCCTGCGGCAAACCGCTGGAGGCGAGATCGCTGCCCATGAAATAGCTGGTGATGCGTGTGTTCAGCCCGAAGGACTGGGTGCGGTTGATGGTGTCGAAGTCGTAGAGATAGGACAGCGCCTGCCGCACCCGCCGGTCCTGGAACAGCGGCCGGCGCGTGTTCATGGCGAAACCCTGCATGGCGGCCCGCGCCTGCGCCTTGAACTCCTTCTTGATGACGTCGCCGGCCTTGATCGCCGGGAAATCGTACTTCGTCATCCAGCCGCGGCCGCTGTTCTCGGGATTGATGTCCTGCCAGCCGCCCTTGATGAAGGCCAGCCATTCGGCGCTTTCGTCGAGGAAATAGGTGTAGCGGCGCGTGTCGAAGTTCTCGCGGCCGATCTTCACCGGCAGCTTGGCGCCCCAATAATCGGGCACGCGCTCCCAGATGATTTCGGCGCCGGGCTTGAAACTCTTGATCTTGTAGGCGGCCGAGCCGAGCGGCACTTCCAGCGTCGGCTTGGTGATATCGCGCTTCTTGCCGCTGGCGTCCGTGCCTTCCCACCAGTGCTTCGGCAGCACGACGAGATCGCCGAGGATCTTCGGCAGTTCGCGGTTGCCCTTCTGGTCGAACTTGAACAGCACCTCGCGATCCGAAATCTTCACCGCCTCGGTGACGTTCTCGAAGTAGCGGTTGTACATCGGGCTGTTCGCCTTCAGCACGTTGAAGGACCAGATGACGTCGTCCACCGTGATCGGCTGGCCGTCGTGCCAGCGCGCGGCAGGGTTCAGGCGGTAGGTGGCCGACGAATAGTCGTCCGGATATTTGTAGGCTTCCGCCACAAGGGCATGCGAAACGCTGCCCTCGTCGATCGACTGCTCCATCAGCGTGTCGTAGAGCAGGCCGCCGCCGAAACCCGCGAAGCCGGCGGCAGGCGTGCCTTGGACGATGTAGGGATTGAAGCTGTCGAAGGTGCCGACGACGGTCGAATTCAGCGTGCCGCCTTTCGGCGCATCCGGGTTCACGTAGTCGTAGTGCTGGAAATTCTCGCCGTATTTGGATTCGCCGATCAGGGTCGAGGACGTTCGCCATTCGTCGGCGGAGGCGGCGACCGCTGCGCCGAACAGAAAAGCGGCAATGAGGCCCGCCAGCGCAATGGTCGTCTTCGGTATCGCCTTCATCCTGATCCTCATCCCGTGATCGGCATCGCGGCCGACCGGGACAATCTAGTCCATCCACCGCGCCTGGAAACCGCCCATAGGAAGCTTTGCCGCCTCTTATGCGCTTTTCCTAACAGAAAAGCCGGGACGAACCCGGCTTTTTCAAGAATCCGTTTCTGACAAATGCGTTATTGCGCGGGAGCCGGCTCGGCAGGCTTCGTCTCGGCGGGGGCAGTCCCCTCGGCAGGCTTGGCTTCAGCCGGCTTGCTGGCATCTGCGGGCTTGGCTTCGGCGGGCTTGCTGGCGTCGGCGGCCGGGGCCGCAGCCGCCGGGAAGGGCTTGGGATTATCCGACAGGGTGCGCAGGAAAGCGAGCAGGTCGGCGCGGTCCTCGTCCTTCTTGAGACCGGCGAAGCCCATCGCCGTACCCTTCACGAAAGCCTTCGGCGAAATCAGGAAGTGATAGAGGTTGTCGTAGGTCCACTTCTCGGAACCGCCCTTGGAAAATTCCTTCATGCCGGCCGAGTAGGAAAACCCTTCGTGCTCGCCAACCGGGCGGTCGATGATGTCCCACAGATCGGGGCCGACCTTGTTCGGGCCACCCTTCTCGCCGGAATGGCAGGCCTCGCACTTCTTGAAGATGGCGGCGCCCTTCTCGGCGCTGGCCGCCGGCAGCAACTCCGCGACCGGCTTGGGACCTGCCGCTTCAGCGCCGGCACCGCCGGCGGCGGGTTCCGCAGCCGCCTCGATGATGAAACCGGGCTTCTCGGGCGCGGGCGAGGAGAACAGGGCATCGGACACGAGCGCGACCGAGAACACCACGAAAACGGTGCCCAGCAGGCCGCCAATCACCTTGTTCATCTCGAAAGAGTCCATGCACCCCATCTCCCTTGTCCGGCGGGACCGATCCGTCCATCCGTCCGTCGGCGTAGCGGCCGCGCGCAAGGCAGCCAAATCGGGCGGAAACTAGGTCTTTTGCTTGGGCGTTGCAACACCTATAAGAGCGCAGCCAGTGAGACTTTTTGACACTTTTTCCTCCTCCTTGCGAATGTCCGGCAAGCCATGTCCACACTCATCCTGATTCCGGCCCGCATGGCGTCGACGCGCCTGCCCGGCAAGCCGCTGGCCGATATCGCCGGCGCGCCGATGATCGTCCAGGTGGCGCGCCGCGCCGCTGAAAGCGGCCTTGGGCGGGTGGTCGTCGCCACGGACACGGCGGCCGTGGCCGAGGCCGTGCAGAAACACGGCTTCGAGGCGGCGATGACGCGGGCCGACCACCAGTCCGGCTCCGACCGCATCTTCGAGGCGCTCGAGGCGCTCGAGGCGCTCGATCCGGGCGGGAAAGTGAGCACGGTCATCAACGTGCAAGGCGACCTGCCGACCATCGAGCCGGCAGTCATCGGGGCGGCGCTCCGGCCGTTCGAGGACCCGGCCGTCGATATCGCCACGCTGGGCGTGGAGATCGAGGACGCGGAAGAAAAAACCAACCCCAACGTGGTCAAGATCGTCGGCACGCCGCTGTCGGCGACCCGCCTCAAGGCGCTTTACTTCACCCGCGCCACCGCCCCGTGGGGCGAAGGCCCCCTCTATCATCACATCGGGCTCTACGCCTATCGCCGCGCCGCGCTGGAGCGTTTCGTCAAGCTCGGCCCCTCGCCGCTGGAGAAGCGGGAGCGGCTGGAACAGCTGCGCGCGCTGGAGGACGGCATGCGCATCGACGCCGAGATCGTGCGTTCGGTGCCGCTCGGCGTCGACACGCCGCAGGACCTCGAACGCGCCCGCCGGATTCTTTCACACTGAGTACGATCATGCCTGAAAAAACCAACAGAATCTCCTTCCAGGGCGAGCCCGGCGCCAATTCCGACAGCGCCTGCCGCGACATGTTTGCGGATATGGAGCCGCTGCCCTGCCCGACCTTCGAGGACGCCCTGAATGCGGTCGAATCGGGCAAGGCGGACCTGGCGATGATCCCGATCGAGAACACCATCGCCGGCCGCGTCGCCGATATCCACCATCTGCTGCCCGAATCGAAGCTGCACATCGTCGGCGAATATTTCATGCCGATCCATTTTCAGCTGATGGTCCTGCCCGGCGTGAAGCGCGAGGAAATCAGGACCGTGCACAGCCATATCCACGCGCTCGGCCAATGCCGCAAATACATCCGCAAGAACGGCTGGAAGCCGGTGATCGCCGGCGACACGGCCGGCGCCGCCAAGCTGGTGGCCGAGGAAAAGCAGCGTTCCATGGCGGCGCTGTCGCCGGCGCTCGCCGCCAAGCTCTACGGGCTGGACGTCATCGAGGAAGACGTCGAAGACATCGAGAACAACACCACTCGCTTCGTCGTGCTGACCAAATCGAGGCAATGGGTCGAGCGGCCGACGCCGGACGCCAAGATGATGACCACCTTCATCTTCCGTGTGCGCAACGTGCCGGCGGCGCTCTACAAGGCGATGGGCGGGTTCGCCACCAACGGCGTCAACATGACCAAGCTGGAGAGCTACCAGCTCGGCGCCTTCACCGCCACGCAGTTTTACGCCGATATCGAAGGCCATCCCGACGACACGGGCGTCAAGAACGCGCTGGAGGAATTGCGCTTCTTCACCCGGGAGGTGCGCATCGTCGGCGTCTATCCGCGCTCGGCTTCGCGCGAGCAGTGGAAAGGCGCCGACTGACCTTCGGTACCTATTCCACGGCGATATCGAGCAGCGCCTGCAAGGCGAACAGCACCGCCAGCGAGGCGACGAACATGCCGGCGAACACGGCGGTTCCCATTGCCGCGCCCTTGCCGATGGCGGCATTGGTCATGCGCCAGGTAAACACCATCGAAAACAGGAAGAGGACAAACGACAAAAGCGTCGCGACCTGGCTTTCCGGCTCCAGCACGAGCCTGGCCAGCGCCGCCGGCAGCATCATCCAGGCGATGATGGCGGAGGCCCAGTTGCTGGCCACCACATAATGCACGAAACGGGCGCCGATGCCGGCGCGTCGACTGACCAGCGCCAGCCCGGCCAGCGGCAGCACCCAGGTGCCGAGATCGACGACGGCCAGCCGCACGACCACCACGAAGCGCACGGCCACCGCATCCGGATCGCCCAATTCGTTGGCGATGCCGACCCAGCCGACCGCCATCGCCGGCAAAGCGAGGACGATGGCGAAAAAGGAATTCCAGAAGCCGTCGGCGGAAAGGTCGAGCAGACGCAGGCCGTCGGCCTTGCCGAACATCAGCCGCAAGGCTCCCCGCAGAGAGGACGATATTTCTTCCGCCGACAGCATGAGCGCCGCTATCCGAACCAGTCTTCGATAAAGCGCTGATAGATTTGCGTCAGCGTCTCGAGATCGGCAAGGGCGACGCGCTCGTCCACCATGTGCATGGTCTTGCCCACCAGGCCGAACTCGACCACCGGGCAATAATCCTTGATGAAGCGCGCATCCGAGGTGCCGCCCGAGGTGGACAGCGCCGGCGTCCGGCCCGTCACCGCGCGGACCGAACCCGCCAGCGTCTCCATCAGCTTGTCGTCGCGGGTCAGGAAGACGTGGCTCGTCTCCTTCTTCCAGACCAGGTCGTAGTCCACCGGTTCCTTGCGCCCCTTGCGGTATTTCCTGCGGCGGGCGGCGGCATCGAGCCGGTTGTGGATTTCCGCCTGCAAGGTTTCGGCCGTCCACGTATCGTTGAAGCGAATGTTGAAGGCGGCCGTCGCCCTGGCGGGGATGACGTTGGTGGCCGGATTGCCGACGTCTACCGACGTGATTTCCAGGTTGCTCGGCTGGAAATCCTTCGTTCCGCCGTCCAGGGCCGGAGCAAGCAGCGCGTCGAGCATCATCATCAGGCCATTGACGGGATTGTCGGCCAGATGCGGATAGGCGGCGTGGCCCTGCTTGCCGTTGACGGTGACGATGCCCGACAGCGAGCCGCGGCGGCCGATCTTGACCATATCGCCGAGCTTGTCCGGATTGGTCGGCTCGCCGACCAGCGAAGCGTCCCATGTCTCGCCGCGCTTGGCCGCCCATTCCAGCAGCTTGACGGTGCCGTTGATGGCCGGGCCTTCCTCGTCACCGGTAATCAGCAGCGAGACGGAGCCTTTCAGCGCGCCCTTCTGCTCCACGTGGCGGGCGATGGCGGCGACGAAACAGGCGATGCCGCCCTTCATGTCGACGGCGCCGCGGCCGTACATCTCGCCCTTCGCCACCTCGGCGGCAAAGGGCGGATGCGTCCAGGCCGCCTCGTCGCCGGGCGGCACGACATCGGTATGGCCGGCGAACATCAGGTGCGGCCCGTTGCCGGAACGGCGGGCATAGAGGTTTTCGATATCCGGCATGCCGTCTTCCGAAAAGACCGGACGCTCGACGGCGAAGCCCAGCGGTGTCAGCATCGCCTGAAGTGCTGCCAGCGCGCCGCCCTCGGCGGGCGTCACCGACGGGCAGCGAATGAGGGCGGCGAGGTTTGCGGCGGGATCGATGGGCAGCGTCATGCGCCAAGCGATAGAGGAAAGCGCGCGGCCTGTCACGACAGGCCGTTGGACCAAGGCGCTGCAACCGGCATTATGATTTCCGTTGCGTATCGTCACGTCGGGAGAAGGGGATGATCGGTGCCGGCCAGCATATCGTGATCGCCGGAGCGGGCAGCGTCGGCTGCTACGTCGGCGGCTGCCTGGCGCTGGCGGGGCGCAAGGTGACGCTGCTTGCGCGGCCGCGAATCGAGCGGGCGCTGCGCGATGGCGGCCTGCGCGTCTCCGATCTCGACGGTCGCGACCGTCTTGCCGACGCCGACGCCATTGCGGCCAGCACCGATCCGGCTGTGCTGACTGGCGCCGACATCGTCCTCGTCACGGTCAAAAGCGGCGCGACGGAGGACATGGCCCGGCTGATTGCCAAACACGCGCGCGCCGACGCCACGGTGGTCAGCCTGCAAAACGGCATCGACAACGCCGCGCGCCTGAAGGCGCTCGTTGCCGGCCGCCCGGTGCTGGCCGGCATGGTGCCGTTCAACGTCGTGCAGCCTGCGGACGGCGAGCAACCACTGCACGTCCACCGCGCCAGCGAAGGAACGGTGCTGGTTCAAGTCGGCATGCCCGGACTGGCCGAGCTCCTGTCCGTCGAAGGCTGCGCTGTCGCGGCCCATCCCGATATCCAGGGCGTTTTGTGGGGCAAGTTGCTCTTCAACCTCAACAACGCGCTGGTGGCGCTGTCGGACCTGCCGCTGGCGCAGGAACTGGCCGAACGGCGCTGGCGGCTGGTGCTGGCCCGCCAGATCCGTGAGGCGCTGGCGGCGATGAAAGCCGGCGGCATACGGCCCGTAGCGGCGGCAGGCAGCGCGCCGCCCGCTCTGCTGCCGTTCATTCTCAGCCTGCCCGATTGGCTGTTCGGCCGGCTGGCGCGGCGGCTGCTGGCGATCGATCCGCAGGCTCGCTCCTCCATGTGGGACGATTTTCAGCACCGCCGTCCGACCGAGATCGAAGCCCTGCAAGGAGCCGTCCTCGACCTGGCCAAACGAACCGGCACCGCCGCACCGGCCATCGAACGTACCGTCGCGCTCGTCCGCGCGGCCGAACGGGCCGGAGCGGGACCGCCGAAACTCGGGCCCGATGCGTTCGCCTGACGGTCAGGCCGGGGCGTTGGTGCGCGATCCGTAGCGATTCGGGCCGGGTTCGCCCGGAAACAGGCACAGGACCAGGAAGGCGACGATGGACACGACCGGCACGAACAGCACCAACGCCGTCAGCCCCGGCCTGCCGAGATCGTGCAGGCGCTTGACCGCCAGCGCGACGTTCGACCAGAGCGAACCGAGGAAGGCGACCATGAACAGCAACGCCCAGGTTTCGCTTTCCGCCGTGCCTTCGGGAACCAGCGTGAAACGGTAGAGCGGGAAGGCCTGCGCGATGGCGACCAGCAGGCCGCCAAGAAAATAGGCCGCGCGGCTGACGCGGCCCGAAGTCTTGAAGAAAAGCCAGGCGAATTGAATTCTATCAGGCAAGGTTGGCCGTTTTCTGCGGGGAAACGCTGCCGTCAGACCGGCGGCTGCGCATATCCCCGCTGCTGTTGCGAGAGTCCGTCCCGAATCTGGCCGAGCCGGTCGAACATGCCGAAGATAACGATATAGAGTTCGCACATGACGCGCCACAAGAGCAGGCCGAGCACTGAGCCGACCAGCGCCAGAAGGCCGGCGCCGACCGAGCCCGACAGCAGCCCCATGAAGAAGCTGGCGATGCCGAACACCACCAAGACGGCGATGCCCAGCCAATAGACGACCTTGATGACGCTCGGCGTCACGAGTTTTTCAAAACCGAAGAAATCACTGAACTGCATATGTCCCCCTCCTCATCAAAACGGCGCCAGATTGCGGGCGCCGCCCTGCCGGGTCAATCCCGCAGCAACTCGTTGATGGAGGTCTTGGAGCGGGTCTGTGCATCGACGCGCTTGACGATGACAGCGCAGTAAAGGTTCGGTCCCGGCTCGCCGTTGGGGAACGGCTTGCCCGGCAGGGTGCCGGCCACGACGACGGAATTGGCCGGCACCTCGCCGTAGAAAATCTCGCCGGTGGCGCGATCGACGATCTTGGTCGACTTGCCGATGAAGACGCCCATGCCGAGCACCGCGCCCTCGCGCACGATGCAGCCCTCGACCACCTCGGAGCGGGCGCCGATGAAGCAGTTGTCCTCGATGATGGTGGGGCCCGCCTGCAACGGCTCCAGCACGCCGCCGATGCCGACGCCGCCCGACAGATGCACGTTCTTGCCGATCTGGGCGCAGGAGCCGACCGTCGCCCAGGTGTCGACCATGGTGCCTGAGTCGACATAGGCGCCGAGATTGACGAAGGAAGGCATCAGCACGACGCCCGGCGCGACATAGGCGGCGCGGCGCACCACCGCCGACGGCACGGCGCGGAAGCCTGCCCGCTCGAAATCCGGCGCGCCCCAGCCGTCGAACTTCGAAGGCACCTTGTCCCACCATGCGGCGTTGCCTGGGCCGCCGGAGATGACCCCCATCGGGCTCAGCCGAAACGACAGAAGCACGGCCTTTTTCAGCCACTGGTTGACACGCCAGGCCCCGTCGGCCTGCCGCTCGGCGACGCGAACCGCGCCCTTGTCGAGCAGGTCGAGCGCCGATTCGACGGCCTCGCGCACCGCACCGCGCGTCGTGGCGGAAATGCCCTCGCGTTCCTCGAAGGCCTTGTCGACGGTCGTTTCGAGGCTGGCCAGATCGGGCTTCGACATGATCTCTCCGTTACCAATGGGCTGAAAGGCGGTTCTTAACCTGACTGAAAGGCGGGCGGACCCTATTTGAAGGCAGTATGGGGGTCAATCGCGACAGCGCCGCAGGATGGCGCCGATTGAGCAGATTTGGGATAAGCGCCATGGATCCGATGGAACAGAACGGCTGGACGCCGCTGCCGCATTCGCACGAGGACCTCGAGCGGGTGAAGAGCGTGCCCGATACGCCGCAGACCCGCGCCGCCACCTATCGGCTGGCCTGGAACGACGAAGATTTCATGACGCGGCGCGAGCTGCGCCCGATGCGGCTGCAACTGGAACTGCTGAAGCCGGAGATGATCCTGGCCGAACGCGGCATCCGCTCGACCGTCATCCTGTTCGGCGGCGCGCGCCTGCCCGAGCCCGGCGGCGCGGCATGGGCCGCCAAGAACGAGACGCAGAAGAAGAACCTCGAGAAAAACAGCAAATACTACGAGGAGGCGCGCAAGTTCGCGCGGCTGTGCTCGCAGCATTCCGCCACCTCCTACTATCGCGAGTTCGTCGTGGTGACGGGCGGCGGACCGGGGGTGATGGAGGCGGGAAACCGCGGCGCCGACGACGTCGGCGCGCCTTCCATCGGCCTCAACATCGTGCTGCCGCACGAGCAGGCGCCGAACGCCTATGTGACGCCGGAACTGTGCTTCAACTTCCACTATTTCGCCATCCGCAAGATGCACTTCGTCATGCGCGCCAAGGCCGTCGCGGTCTTCCCCGGCGGCTTCGGCACGATGGACGAGTTCTTCGAGACGCTGACGCTGATCCAGACGGGGCGCATGGAGCGCGTGCCGGTGATCCTGTTCGGCCGCTCCTTCTGGGAAAAGGCGCTCGACCTCGACTTCCTCGCCGAGCAGGGCACCATCACGCCTGGCGACCAGGACATCATCGACTACGCCGAGACGGCGGACGAGGCCTGGGCGATCATCAAGCGGTTTTATGAGTTGGGGCAGTAGGGGAATAGGGCAGTAGGGGAATAAGGGAATACTCCCTTATTGCCTTATTGCCTTATTGCCTTACTCCCCTACTCACCCAATATCCGCGTCAAGAATCCGGCGAGATCGTCGGTGACGAAATCGACGTCGTCCTCGTTGTCGGGATCGCGCTCCCAGATTTCCGAATATGTCGGCTCGAAATTGCGCGGCACGACGAGCACCGTGGTCATGCCGAGCGCCTTCGGCACGGCGAGATTGCGGGCGAGATCCTCGAACATCACCGTATTGTGCCCCGTCACCGCGTGCAGGGCGGCGAATTTCTCGTAGGTCTGGCGCGCCGGCTTCGGCGTCAGGCCGGCGGCGACGATATCGAAGATGGCGTCGAAATGCTCGAGAATGCCGAGTTGGCGCGCCGCCCGCTCGGCATGATGGCGGTCGCCGTTGGTGAAGATGAACTTGCGGCCCGGAAGCTGATGAATGGCGGCGCCGAGGGTGGGGTCCGGCACCAGCCATGAATAGTCGATATCGTGCACTCTTTGCAGGAAATCGTCGGGGTCGATGCCATGTCGCTCCATCAGCCCGTTCAGCGTCGTGCCGTATTGCTGATAGAGCTCCTTCTGCAACTTGCGCGCCTCCTCGCGCGACAGCGACAGCAGGTCCGAGACATAGGCCGTCATCTTCACGTCGATCTGCGAAAACAGGTTCGAGTGGTGCGGATAGAGCGTGTTGTCGAGATCGAACACCCAGTCGGTGACGTGGGCGAATCTGGCGGGATCTGGAAGCTCGGTCATGGCATGCTTATCGCACGAAACGGCGTCCGGGACAGCGGGAGTTATCCACAACCTTTGCGAGCGGACTTGGGCAAAAACGGCGCAACCGTTCGAATTTTATCCACCGCCGAAAGCCGGTCTTCAGACCCCTATGCGAAGGGGCAGCCAGGAGGACCTGCCGATGCTGCGGATTGCCCTGCGCGCCACTGCCGTGACCATTGCCGCGATCGCCGCCTCGGTGTTGATCTGCGGCCTCGTCCTCTCGTCCCTGGGCGGCCGGCTCGACGGCGTCGCCTTGTGGCTGTGCATCCTGTGCCCGCTGCTCACGGCCTGGCCGGTGAGCGCCGTCCTTTTCAGCCAGAGCGCCAGGCTGAAGGCGGCACACCGGGACCTCGCCCGCGCTCATGCGCAACTCGCCGCCACCCATCGCCGGCTGGCGCACAAAGCTCGCCACGACGACCTGACGGGCATGCTGAACCGTGAAAGCTTCTTCGCCGTGCTGGAAGGATCGCGCCGCAAGGCCGACCGCGGCGCGCTGCTGATCATCGACGCCGACCATTTCAAGCGGATCAACGACAGCTACGGCCACCTGACCGGCGACGAAGCCCTGCTCCTGATCGCGGCGGCGCTCAAGCGCTCGCTGCGCGCCGGCGACGTGCTCGGCCGCATCGGAGGCGAAGAATTCTGCGCCTTTCTCCCAGGCGCAGACGAACACGAAGCCCGCTCGATCGCCGAGCGCGTCCGGCGCGAGGTCGAACTGGTGCGCTTCCGGCCCGTCGACGAGCGGACCGTCCCCCTCACCGTCAGCATCGGCGGAACCATGTGCGGCCAGGACGTCGGCACAGCAGACCTGATGCGCAGCGCCGACCGCCGGCTTTACGAGGCCAAGCACGGCGGCCGCAACCTCGCCATCGTCGACACGATGCCGAAGGCCGCCTGACACGAAGGTCGGCGCCGGGCGGTTGCGTCACGCAAGAGCGACGCCGCGCCGGCAACAAGGCGAGAGTCCATCCGGCGGCAGGGCCGCTTGCATGGCGGCAACCCGGCGCTTACAGTCAAAGGATCAAAAATTTCAATATCGAAAAATTTAGATCATGGAATTGAAAATGTCCCTTGAGAGCCGTATCCGGCTGCTTGCCGACATCGACCGCGCCATCATGCGCTGGCAAGACGAAACGCAGGCCTACGACGATGCCGTGGGCGAGATCGGCGGGTTGGGATCTGGCGAGCGGCGCTGCCTCGGCCTTCTGCTGCACGGGCCGCAGACGGCGGGTGCGCTGGCGACGGTATCGGGGCTGACGCCGGCCGCCGTGACGGCGCTCATGGACCGCCTGGAGGCGCGCGGCTTCGTCACCCGCCGGCGTGACCCGGACGACCGTCGCAAGGTCATCGTCGAGGCCACCGAGGAAGTCCGGCGGCTTGCCGATATCTATTACGGCCCGATCCAGCGCCAGGGGCGGCAGATGCTGGAAGCGTTCAGCGACGCCGAACTCGGCACGATCCTGGAATTCCTGACTTCGGCGGCTGACCTTCAGCGCGAGCAGCTTTCACAACTGCCGCTCTACCGGAGCAGCGCCGGGCACTGACGCCCAGGGTCGGTCCGGCCGACCCTTGGACGGCGCGAAACCCCTCAGACGGCCGACGGGTCCAGAGCAGGCTTGTCCTTGCAGCGGCCGACAAGTGCGGCGAGATCGGCGCTGCGGAAGGCCTCTTTCAGCGCGTCGAAGGACGGCAGCACGAAATAGGCACGCTGGAACTTGTCGATCTCGTAACCGGTGCGCATCACCGTTTCCAGATCGAACGGCACATGATGCGCATCGGCGCTTTCGACGGCGAACCGCAATTCGGTATAGGACGACATCAGCCCGGCGCCGAAAGCCTTCAACGGCCGGCCCGGTTCCCGGATGAGCCCGTATTCGGCGGTATACCAGTAAAGGCGCTCGATCATCAGGTCGCCGCCGAGCGCGATCGCTTCCTCGGCTCGGGCGCCATACATCTGCATGAAATCGGCGAAGACGGGCTGCGTCAGGATCGGCACGTGGCCGAAGAAATCGTGAAACATGTCCGGCTCGACGATGTAGTCGAGTTCCTCCTTCTTCCGCAGCCAGTTGGTGACGGGGAAGCGGCGGCTGGCGAGATGTTCGAAGAACGGCGCGGCGGGGATGAGGCCCGGCGCGGCGACGATTTCCCATCCGGTCAATTTCTTCAACTTGCCGCTCACCGCGTCGAAATCGGGAACCCGGTCGAGCAGGCCGAGCGTCTCGATGCCGTCGAGATAGGAGACGTGCGCCAGTTTTCGCGTCAGTTGGGTCTGGCGGTCGCACAGCGTGCGCCAGACCTCCTGCTCCTCGGCGCTGTAGTCATAATCCTGCGCGACGGTGAAATCGGAGCGGCAGGCGGCGTAATTGCCGCGCAGGCCTTGCGCGGCGCAATCGCGCGCATAGTCGGCGACGCTGATGGACATGGTTTCCTCCTCGTCCTGTTTCGGACCTGTGGCGAGGATAGTGCGCGGGAACGAGGCGATTCCGCTTCTCTTGTGGCCATTGCAGGCAATTCGTCCTAGAATTCACTCGGAAATTCTTCTGAGGAGGTGGAATTGCCTCAATTCGACGCCTTTGAGATCAGGATGCTGGACGCGCTCCAGCGCGACGGACGCAAGCCGGTGTCGGAACTGGCGCAGGAGATCGGCCTGTCCACGACGCCTTGCGCACGCCGCTTCGAGGCCTTGCAGCAGGCCGGCGTGATCAAGGGGTTTTCAGCCCAGCTCAGCCGCCGTGCGCTGGGGCTTGCGGTGGAGGTGTTCATCCAGGTCCGGCTCACCAGCCACAGCGACGAATCGCCGGAAACCTTCATCAACGCCGTACAGCGCATGGACGAGGTCTCAGCCTGCTGGACGATGACCGGCGACCACGACTTCCTGTTGCATGTCATGGTGCCGTCGGTGGACGAGTTGAACACCTTCGTCATGCACCGGCTGATGCGGCTGAAAGGCGTGCGCGACGTGCACACCCAACTTGTACTGCAAAACATCAAGGGCCCCGGCCACGTGCCGCTGGGCCATTTGCGGGGGTGAGAAGCGGTTCGCGCAGCGAACGGAAAGCCAACTGCTTGGCTTTCCGAGCTTCGAACGCCCTGAGCTTGCGAAGGGCTGAACCTGCGGGCAGGTGAGGGCAGCGTGAGCTTTCGATTGTCCGCGCTGTCCCTCATGCGGCCCTTCGGGCCACATTCTGCCTGTAAACAGGGACAAGGGAGTTACGGCACGATCAGCGTGCCGGCGCCGTGTTCGGTGAAGAGTTCCAGAAGCACCGCATGCGGCGTCTTGCCGTTGAGGATGACGACGCCCTCGACGCCGCGGTCGATCGCCTCGATGCAGGTTTCGACCTTTGGGATCATGCCGCCAGAGATCGTGCCGTCGGCGATCAGCGCCCGCGCCTGAGCCACCGTCAACTCGTCGATCAGCTTCTTGTCCCTGTCCAGCACGCCCGGCACGTCGGTCAGGAACAGCAGACGCTTGGCGCCGAGCGCGCCGGCGATGGCGCCGGCGAAGGTGTCGGCGTTGATGTTGTAGGTGTGGCCGTCACGCCCCGGCGCCACCGGCGCCAGAACCGGGATCATCTCGGAGCGAGCCAGAAGATCGAGCAAGGTGCGGTCCACCTCGACCGGCTCGCCGACGAAACCGAGATCGAGCACGCGCTCGATGTTGGAATCGGGGTCCCGGATCGTCTTGTGCGCCTTTTCGGCGAACACCATGTTGCCGTCCTTGCCACACAGGCCGATCGCCCATTCGCCTTCCGCATTGATGAGGGCGACGATCTCCTTGTTGATGGAGCCGGCCAGTACCATCTCGACGATCTCGACCGTCTTGGCGTCGGTGACGCGCAGGCCGCCTTCGAACTTCGATTCGATGCCCATCTTGTCGAGCATGGCGCCGATCTGCGGCCCGCCGCCATGGACGACGATCGGGTTGACGCCCGACTGCTTCAACAGCGCGATGTCGCGGGCAAAGGCCTTGCCGAGTTCGGGGTTGCCCATGGCGTGCCCGCCGTATTTGACCACGACGGTCTTGTTCTCGTAGCGCTGCATGTAGGGCAGCGCCGCCGAAAGCAGGGTGGCCTGCGCCTCGGCGGTGGCGGCAATGTCCGTCGTCATCGGCCTTGATCCCGGTTCGCTGGAAGACGGCGGCGTCTTAGCGGGTTTCCGCAGGAGGAGCAATTGGCCACCTCCCGGCCGGTTCTTGCCGGCCGTTGCAAACGCGCGGGTTTGGCATAACTTGGCCGCGATGACGTCACCAGACATCGCCAAGCTGATCGTGCGAACCTCGATGAAGGATCGGGCCGCGTTCGATCTGCTCTATCGCAACACCAGCGCGAAACTCTTCGGCGTCTGCCTGCGTGTCTTGAATGACCGAAGCGAGGCCGAGGAAGCCCTTCAGGAGGTGTTCATCAAGGTATGGACCAAGGCGGATCGTTTCGTCGTCTCCGAGCTGAGTCCGATTTCGTGGCTTGTGGCGGTCGCGCGCAACCATGCCATCGACCGGATCCGGACGCGGAGGCGGCCGGCGGCGGATATCGACACGGCGGTGGATGTCGCCGACCCCGCACCCGGACCGGAGGTGGCAGCGGTGGCGAGTGGCGAGGCGCAGCGTATCCACCGTTGCCTGGACGAGTTGGACAGAGACCGGGCGGCGGCGGTTCGCAGCGCCTATCTGAGTGGCGAAAGCTACGCCGAGCTTGCCCAGCGCCACCGCGTGCCGCTCAATACGATGAGGACGTGGCTCAGGCGAAGCCTCATCAAGCTTAGGGAATGTCTGGAGCGATGACGCCGGCTGACAACGATATGGACCCGGAAGGCGACGACCTCATCGCCGCCGAATATGTCCTGGGCGTTTTGCCGGCGGACGAACGGCAGGCCGTAGCCCGACGCATCGAGGCCGATCGCGACTTCGCGCATATGGTCGATGGCTGGGAAGTCCGGCTTTCGCCCCTATCCGGCGCCTATGTCGAAACGCCGCCGCCGGGAAATCTCAAGGCCGCGATCGACCGTCGGCTCTTCGGTGCGTCATCGCCGCGCGCGACTGCCGGCGGCAGGATCGGGTTCTGGTCGAGCCTAGCTTTCTGGCGTGGTCTTGCCGTCGTGGCGCTGGCGGTGCTCGCGATCTCCATCGTCCTGCCCTTCGTCAACCCGCCGGCGCCTCAGCCCGAGGTTCGTCTCGTGGCGTCATTGACCTCGCAAGACAGCGACGTGAAATATCTTGCCGTCTACGACGCCGCCCGGCACCAGGTTGGCCTCTCGCACCTCGCCGGCGAGCGCGGAGCGGGCAAGGATTTCGAGTTGTGGATGATCGAAGGCAAGAATGCGCCTGTCTCGATGGGTGTCATTCCGGCCGGCGCCGCCACGCATATCGAACTGTCCGCGGCCGTCCGGCAGAAGCTGGCGCAGGGTGCGGTTCTGGCCATCAGCCTCGAGCCGGCCGGCGGGTCGAAGACCGGTCAGCCGACGGGGCCGGTCGTGGCTTCCGGCGCCCTCAAGAGCATCTGAAACCGAAAAAATCGTCGTCCGACGAAACTCTCGCGAAAAGCACTCGTATCTCCTGACGTCCCCAGAAAATGGGAAACCAAGGAGAACGTCATCATGCGTAAATTCGCCACCCTTCTGCTCTCCGGCACCGTCGCCCTCATGACCCTGGCAACCGTTGCCTATGCCAAGGACCCGATGGTCGGCGGCGCGCCGATGTATGCGACCAAGAACATCATCCAGAATGCGGTCAATTCCAAGGACCACACCACGCTCGTCGCCGCAGTGAAGGCCGCCGGCCTCGTCGATACTCTGGAAGGCAAAGGCCCCTTTACCGTCTTCGCTCCCACCAACGAAGCGTTCGCCGCACTTCCCAAGGGCACCGTCGAGACGCTGCTGAAGCCCGAGAACAAGGCTAAGCTCGTCAAGATCCTGACCTGCCATGTGGTGGCAGCCAAGGCCATGTCGGCCGATGTCGCCAAGATGGTGAAGGCCGATGGCGGCAAGCACGTCGTCGATACCGTCGGCGGCTGCAAGTTGACGCTGAAGGACAAGGGCGGCAAGGTGACGGTGACGGACGAGAACGGCACGGTCGCCCATGTGACGATCGCCGATGTCGCCCAATCGAACGGCGTCATCCACGTCATCGACAAGGTTCTCCTGCCGAAGATGTAACAAGTCCCCGCTCTCCCACGAAGTTGGAGAACAGGTTCCGGTGGCGCGGCTCATGTGCCCCGCCACCGGGCCAGTGGTCAGCGCCCTCACCCGCAATTGATTTCCCCGCGGACCTGAAAACTGGCAATGGAAAACAGGAGGACCGACCGATGAACCGCCGCAACTTTCTTTTGAACGGCGCAGCCGGCATCGCCTTCGTGGCCGGCGGCGTTTCGCTGCTGCGCATGGGGCGCCCCGAGCCCGCCCGCGCCGCCGCGGCTGAGGCGTTCGAGGTGACGAAGACGGACGCCGAGTGGAAGGCGCAACTGACTCCGGAGCAGTATTCGGTGCTGCGGCATGAAGGCACGGAAGCTCCCGGCTCCAGCCCGCTTCTCGAAGAACATCGCAAGGGCGTGTTCGCCTGCGCCGGCTGCGCCCTGCCGGTCTATGCATCCGACAAGAAGTTCGAATCCGGCACCGGTTGGCCGAGCTTCTGGCAGGAAATTCCCAAGGCGGTCGGCGAGCGGCAGGATACGACGCTCGGCATGGTGCGCACCGAAGTCCACTGCCGGCGCTGCGGCGGCCATCTCGGCCATGTCTTCGAGGATGGCCCGCCGCCGACCGGCCTACGCCACTGCATCAACGGCGTGGCGTTGAGCTTCACGCCGGCATGACTTCAAAGCGAGTGGCGAGTAGGGAATAGCGAATAGGGGGGCTTCGGGCCGGTTCGACGTCCCGAGTCTTCCTCTGCCTACCCTACTCGCTACTCCCTATTCGCTATCCGTGCCCATACTCCAATCCCTGCGTGTCGATCTCCGGCTTGCGGCCGGCGACGAGGTCGGCGAGCAGCTTTCCCGAGCCGCAGGACGTGGTCCAGCCGAGATGGCCGTGACCGGTATTCAGGTATAGGTTGCGGTAGCGCGCGCGGCCGATGACCGGCACGGAACTCGGCATCATCGGCCTCAAGCCGGCCCAAAGCTCGGCCTTCTTCTCGTCGAAGGCGCCGGGGAAGAGGTCGTGCGCGGCACGGAAGATCGAGGCGAAGTCGCGTGGCTTCCAGCTGCGGTCGAAACCGGTGAACTCTGCGGTGGACGAAACCCTCAAGCGGTCGCCGAGGCGCGAATAGCCGATCAGGCTGTCCTCGTCGGCGCCGCCCATGGTCGGCCCCTTCGACGGGTCTTCGAGCGGGACGGTCATGGCGTAGCCTTTGACCGGATAAACGGGCAGGTCGAGGCCGTGACGACGGCCGAGCAGGCCGCTCTCCGGCCCCATGCAAAGCACCACCGCATCGGCCTCCAGCGGCCCGGCCGATGTGCGCACGGCGCGCACCCGGTCCCCCTCGATATCCAGCGCCTCGACCGTCGTGCCGAAGCGGAAGACGACGCCGAGCTTTTCCCTGGCATAGGTCGACAGCCCCTCGGTGAACTGGCGCGAATCGCCGGTCTGATCGATCGGCGAATAGATGCCGCCGGCGATCTTGTCCTTCACCGCCGCCAGACCCGGCTCGATTTCGACGATGCGGTCGCGGCCGACGATTTCGATGGGCAGGCCGTGCTCACCGAGAAAGCGATAGTTGGCCGAACCTTCGTCGAAACTCTGCTGCGATCGGAAGAAGTAGAAGAGGCCGCGCTTGCGCTCGTCGTAGCCGATGCCGGCCTCGGCCGAGAGTTCGTTGATGCAATCGCGCGCATAGAGCGCCAGCCTGAGCTTCGCCAGGCTGTTGGCGCGCAGGTGTGCGGTCGTGCACTGGCGCAGAAAGCGCAGGCTCCAGCGATAGAAATAGGGATCGGCCCGCAAGCGGACGCGGATGCCGAGATTGTGGTTGAAGATGCCGCGGATGAACGTCTTCAGCGCCGCCGGCGAAGCCCAGGCGGTCGCATCGCCCGGCGAGACGAGGCCGGCGTTGCAATAGGAGGTGCCGCGCGCCACCTGATCGTGCCGATCGACGACCGTCACTTCGTGCCCGTCCCTGGCGAGATAGGCGGCAGCAGCCGTGCCGACGACGCCGGCGCCCAGAACCAGAACTTTCATGCAATCCTCACAGGTGGTGCGGCGGCGCAACGGCGCCCCGCCGAACCTCATAGCGCGTCCGCACGGCCGTTTCGAGCCTTGGCGGCTGGTCCAGCCGGCGAAGAAGGTCAGGTGCGGACGGAATTCTTCGTGGTCAGCGCGCGTTCCCAGTTCAGCGCGTCCTTGACAATCAGGTCGAGATCGTCGCGCTGCGGCTTCCAGCCGAGTTCATGGCGGGCAAGATCGGAATTGGCGACGACGGCCGTCGCGTCGCCCGGCCGGCGCTCGCCCATGCGCACGTCGAAATCGCGGCCGAAGGCGCGGCGCACCGCATCGATCACTTCCAGCACCGAATAGCCGTGGCTGTAGCCGCAATTGGCGATCATGCTCTCACCGCCGGCGCGCAGCCGCTGCAAGGCGAGCCGATGGGCGGCCGCGAGGTCCGAAACGTGGATGTAGTCGCGGATGCAGGTGCCGTCCGGCGTCGCATAGTCGGTGCCGTACACCTGCATGAACGGCCGCTTGCCGAGGGCCGTCTCCGAGGCGACCTTGATGAGATGGGTGGCGCCCGGCGTCGACTGGCCGGTACGGCCCTTCGGATCGGCGCCGGCGACGTTGAAATAGCGCAGCGCCGTATAGCGCAGATCATGCGCGGCGGCGGCGTCGCGCAGCATCCATTCGCTCATCAGCTTGGACAGGCCATAAGGCGATTCCGGCGCCAGCCGGGCATCCTCGCGCACCGGCTCCATGCCGGCCCCGCCATAGACGGCGGCGGTGGAGGAGAAGATGAAATTCTTCACGCCCTGCCGCACCGCCGTCTCGATCAGCGTGCGGGTCTTGCAGGTGTTGTTCTCGTAATAGGCGAGCGGGTCGGCCATCGATTCCGGCACGACGATCGAACCGGCGAAATGGATGACTGCATCGACGTTATTCTCGCGCATCACCGTGGAAACCAGGTCCTTGTCGGCGACGTCGCCGACGACCAGCTTCGCCTCCGGCGCCACCGCCCAGTCGAAGCCGGTGGACAGGCGGTCGATGACGACGACCTCCTCGCCGGCGTCCAGCAATTCCCAGACCATGTGGCTGCCGATGTAGCCTGCTCCGCCCGTTACAAGAACCGCCATCTGGACCTCTTCGCCCGCGTGAAACACTATCAAGCCGTTAGCGTGACATGCCGTTTCCCTGAAGCGGCATGTCACCCTAATCTTTGTTTTTGAGCATGATGTTTTCCGAAAAGTCCGCAACTTTTCGGCATCATGCTTTATTGGTGCCCCTCCTAGCGCAAAAGGCTTAAAAAGCGATGGTAACATTGCGCTGCACGCGGAAGCATCGTCGTGAAACGCAGCCCTCGCAATAAACGTCCCGTCAGCGTCGTTAGCGCATGGAACGGGCGTGGCATTTTGACCGAAAGCACGGAATGGACGACGGCGGGAGCCCCGATTATGATCCGGTGCAAACTTGGGAAGACGACATGAACTACCAGCGGTTCTTCGAGGATGCGATCGACCAACTCCACGCGGAGCGGCGCTACCGGGTCTTTGCCGACCTCGAGCGCATCGTCGGCCGGTTTCCCCGCGCGCTGTGGCGTGCCAACGGCCGCGCCCAGGAAATCACCATCTGGTGCTCCAACGATTATCTCGGCATGGGCCAGCATCCCGACGTCGTCGCCGCCATGCAGCAGGCGGCCGGCGGCATGGGCACCGGCGCCGGCGGCACCCGCAACATTTCCGGCACCAGCAACCCGCTGGTGCAACTGGAAGCCGAACTGGCCGACCTGCACGGCAAGGAAGCCGGCCTCGTCTTCACCTCCGGTTTCATCTCCAACGAGGCGGCGATCTCCACCATCGCGCGGCTGCTGCCGAACTGCCTCATCATCTCGGACGAATTGAACCACGCCTCGATGATCGAAGGCGTGCGCCGCTCCGGTGCGGAAAAGAAGATCTTCCGCCACAACGACGTGGCGCATCTGGAAAGCATCCTGCAAACGGTCGGCCGCGAGCGCGCCAAGCTGATCGTCTTCGAGAGCGTCTATTCGATGGACGGCGACATCGCGCCGATCGAGCAAATCGCCGACCTCGCCGACCAGTACAACGCGATGACCTATATCGACGAGGTCCATGCGGTCGGCATGTATGGCCCGCACGGCGGCGGCATCACCGAGCGCGAAGGGCTGGCGCACCGTATCGACATCATCGAAGGCACGCTCGCCAAGGCGTTCGGCACGCTGGGCGGCTACATCACCGGCAAGCAGAGCGTCATCGACGCGGTGCGCTCCTATGCGCCGGGCTTCATCTTCACCACCGCCCTGCCGCCGGCCATCGCAGCAGCCGCGACCGCCGCCATCCGCCACCTCAAGGCTTCGCAGGCCGAGCGCGATGCCCAGCAACGCCAGGCCGCCCGCACCAAGGCGGTGCTTTCCGCCGCCGGCCTGCCGGTGATGGACACGCCGACGCATATCGTGCCGGTTCTGGTCGGTGATCCGGAACTGTGCAAGATGGCCAGCGACCGGCTGCTCGGCGTGCACGGCATCTATATCCAGCCGATCAACTATCCGACCGTGCCGCGCGGCACCGAGCGGCTGCGCATTACGCCCAGCCCCTTCCATACCGACGAATTGATCGCCGAGCTTCAGGCCGCGCTGGTCGAGACGTGGGACGCTCTGGGCATTCCCTACGGCGCCGCCGGCCGCCCGGCCGTCGCCGAGAGCGAGCGCATCATCCCTCTGCTGGTGCCGAAGTCCGGCGGCTGACACGCCGGCCGCCCGCAGTCGGACAAGGCGCCTTTCGACACTCCGAGAAAAACCCCGGCCGCAAGGACCGGGGTTTTCGATTCGCCTCAGGCGATAGCGGCGATCAGGCGCGCTTGGCCAGAAGATCGCGGATTTCGGTCAGAAGGGCAACATCGGCGGGCGGCGGTGCGGCGGCAGGCGCGGGCTTCTCGCCTTCCAGGCGGCGGCGCATGTTGTTCACCGCCTTGACCATCAGGAAGATGATCCAGGCGAGGATCAGGAAGTTCAGCACCACGGTGATGAAGGAGCCGTAGGCGAAGACGGCGCCCTGCTTCTTGGCTTCCGCCAACGTCGTCGCGGTTACGCTCGAAGTCAGTCCGAAGAAATAGTTGTTGAAGTCGAGGCCGCCGAAGATGGCGCCGACGATCGGCATGATGATGTCGTTGACCAGCGAATCGACGATCTTGCCGAAGGCCGCGCCGATGATCACACCGACGGCCAGGTCCATCACATTGCCTTTGGAAATGAATTCCTGGAACTCTTTGAGCATGTGGTCCTCCGTATCCCCTTCAATCGCTTGCCACCGCCTCGTTGTCACGCATCCGGCGGCATCACGGCGGCACAATAGCAAAATGCCGTGGCCGCACCATTGGCAAAAGGTAACGGCCGTTTTGATTTGCCAACGCTAATGTTTACGTTGCGTCAGCGCGATCCCGCACCGCCCAAGGTCGCGGTGGACTTGCCCGTCCCGCTGTGATTGCCTGCCGAGCGGGAGGTTCCCGCCGCGTGCAGGGTTGGTTCATCGTCTTCGTCGCACTTCTCTACGTCACGCTGCTGTTCGGCGTGGCGAGCCTCGGCGACCGCCGGTCGAACGCGCTTGGCTCGGGCCGGCCGCGCCCGTTCATCTATGCGCTCAGCCTTGCCATCTATTGCACGTCGTGGACCTTCTTCGGTTCCGTCGGTCTGTCGTCCGAGCGCGGACTGGAGTTCCTCGGCATCTATATCGGCCCGGCGCTGGTCTTCCTGTTCGGCTTCCCGCTGCTGCGCCGCATCGTGAAGCTGGCGAAATCCGAAAAAATCACCTCCGTCGCCGATTTCCTGGCCTCGCGCTACGGCAAGAGCCCGATCGTGGCGGCGATTGCCACGCTGATCGCGACAATCGGCGCGGTTCCCTATATCGCCCTGCAACTCAAGTCGATTTCCGGCTCGGTCAGCCTGATGATCGAACATTATACCGGCGCGCCGCCGTCATTCGATCCGTTCGTCAGCGACATCTCGCTGGTGGTGGCGCTTCTGCTGGCGCTGTTCGCGGTTCTGTTCGGCACGCGTCACGCCGACGCCACGGAGCACCAGGACGGACTGGTGCTGGCGGTGGCGGTGGAATCGGTGGTGAAGCTCGCCGCCTTCCTCGCCATCGGGCTGATGGTCACGTTCATGGTCTTCGGCGGGCCGGGCGACATGATCCGCACGCTGACCGCCGACATGCGGGCCGACCAGACATCGGGAAGCGGCACTTCGCTCGCCACCTGGCTGGTGCTCAGCCTGCTTTCCGGCTTCGCCATCCTGATGCTGCCGCGGCAGTTTCACGTCACCGTCGTGGAGAATCGTTCGGAAGCCGAGTTGCGCACCGCCACCTGGGTGTTTCCGCTCTATCTCGTGGCCATCAACCTCTTCGTGCTGCCGATCGCGCTGACGGGCCTTTCCCGGATCGGCGCCAGCACCAGCAGCGACCTCTACGTCCTGTCGCTGCCGCTGCTTTCGGGGCACGACCTGCTCGCCTTCGTCGCCTTCGTCGGCGGGCTTTCGGCGGCCACGGCCATGGTCATCGTGGAGAACGTCGCGCTCGCCATCATGATCTCCAACGACCTCGTCATGCCGCTGTTCGTGCGCCGCGTCGTCAGGAAGCCGGCCTCGCAGGACGGCGACTGGTCGGCGCTGATCCTCAACGTCCGGCGCGCATCGATCTTCGTGATGCTGTTTGCGGCCTTCCTCTACTACCGGGCCAGCACCGACAGCGCCCGGCTGTCGTCGATCGGGCTGATGTCCTTCGCGGCCATCGCGCAATTCGCCCCCGCTCTCATCCTCGGGCTGATCTGGCGCGGCGCCAACGCGCGCGGCGCGGCGCTCGGCATGAGCGCCGGCATTCTCGTCTGGGCCTACACGCTGCTGTTTCCCTCGCTCGCCTCGCCCGACAACGCCATCGTCACAAACGGGCTGTTCGGCTGGACGGCGCTCAGGCCTCAGGCCTTGTTCGGCACCGTGGCGGAGCCGCTGAACCACGGCGCCATCTGGAGCCTGGCCGTCAACCTCCTGTTTTTCGTGCTCGGCTCGCTTTCCCGTGCGTCCGTGCCGCTGGAGCGCATCCAGGCGGCGATTTTCGTGCCGCGCGAGGCGAGCCCCATGCCCTCGCTCCGGCGCTTCCGCACCGCCACCACCGTCAACGACCTGAAGGACACGATTTCGCGCTATCTCGGCGTCGAGCGCACGGAACGCTCCTTCCAGACCTTCGAGCGGGAGAACGGCCTCGCCCTGCACGGCAACGAACAGGCAAGCATGGATCTGCTGCGCTTTTCCGAGCAGTTGCTGGCGAGCGCGGTCGGTTCCTCCTCGGCGCGGCTGGTGCTGTCGCTGCTGTTGCGCCGCAACGACCGCGAGACGCGCGACACGCTGCGCCTGCTCGACGACGCGACCGAGGCCCTGCAACACAATCGCGACCTGTTGCAGATCGCGCTCGACCAGATGGAGCAGGGCATCACCGTTTTCGACCAGGATTTCCGGTTGACCTGCTGGAACCGGCAATACCGCGCCCTGTTCGACCTGCCCGACGAGATGGGACAGGTCGGCGTCTCGCTCGACCGCATCCTGCGCCACCTGGCGGCGCGCGGCGACATCGACGCCGACCAGCATGTCGCCATCCTCAACCGCTTCACCAGTTTCGACGGCCCCTGGCAGATGGCGCTGGCAACCAGCGGGCGCATTCTCGAACTGCGTTCCAATCCGATGCCGGACGGCGGCATCGTCGCCACCTATGCCGACATCTCCGCCCGCGTCGAAGCCGACGAGGCACTGAAGCGGGCCAACGAATCGCTGGAACAGCGCGTCGCGCGGCGCACCGCCGAGTTGACCCGCGTCAACGAGGAACTGGCGCAGGCACAGATGCTGGCCGAAGAAGCCAATCTCGGCAAGACGCGCTTCCTCGCGGCCGTCGGCCACGACATCCTGCAACCGCTCAACGCCGCCCGGCTCTATTGCGCCTCGCTGATGGAAAAGGCCGGCAAGGGACCGACGGGCCAGGCCGCGGCCAACATCGAATCTTCGCTGGAATCGGTCGAGACGATCCTCGGCGTCGTGCTCGACATTTCGCGCCTCGACGCCGGGGCGCTGAAACCCGAGGAGACGACGTTCAGGCTCGACGGCCTGCTGCGTCAAATCGGCACCGACTTCCGCCCGCTGGCGGCCGAAAAGAAGCTGGCCCTGACGATCGTGCCGTCCTCGCTCTGCGTGACCACCGACCGCAACATGCTCAGGCGACTGATCCAGAACCTCGTTTCCAACGCCGTCAAATATACGCGCAGCGGCCGCATCCTCGTCGGCGTACGCAGGCGCGGCGCGCTGGCCGAAGTGCAGGTCATCGACACCGGCATCGGCATCGCTCACGACAAGCTCAACACCGTCTTCCGCGAATTCACCCGCCTCGACGAAGGCGCGCGCGAGGCGCAAGGCCTCGGCCTCGGCCTGTCCATCGTCGACCGCATCGCGCGCATGCTGAGGCTGGAAATCCGCATCTTCTCGCAACAGGGCAAGGGAACGCGCTTTTCTCTCCTTTTGCCGGCGACCGCCGCGGCGGCACCCGGACGGGAGGCAGACGCGCGCGCCCGGCCGCGCGGAACGGCCTCTCTCGCCGGGTTGAAAGTCGCCTGCATCGACAACGACGCACGCATCCTGGAAGGCATGCGGCTGCTGCTGGAAGGCTGGGGATGCAGCGTGACGACGCTCACTGGCTCGCACGGCATCGGCACCGACATGCCGCGCCCCGACATCGTGCTCGCCGACTATCATCTCGACGGCGAAACCGGGCTGGAAGCCATCGCGGCGATCCGGGCGCTGCATGGCGAACAGACCCCGGCCGTGCTGGTGACTGCCGACCGCAGCAGCGAGGTAAGGGCGGCGGCGGCGGAGATGGACGTGCCGGTCGTCAACAAGCCGCTCAAGCCGGCTGTGCTGCGCACGACGATGGCGCGCATGCGCATGCTGGCGGCGGCCGAATAGGAGCGACGGCGACGCGACCTGAGGGGAACCGTATCAGCCCGGCGGCTGCAAGGGATCGACGCCGATCTTCGCCAGCCGGATCACCGCCTGGGTGCGGCTGTCGACGTCGAGCTTCTGCAATATCGCCGAGACATGCGCCTTGATCGTCGCTTCCGAGACGCCGAGTTCATAGGCGATCTGCTTGTTGAGCAGGCCCTCGGCCAGCATGCCGAGCACGCGGGTCTGCTGCGGCGTCAGCGTTTGCAGACGCCTGATGAGGTCCGACACTTCGGGATCGCCCTCAACGCCGAGATCCATGCCGACAGGGGCCGCGATATCGCCGGCCAGCACCGCCTGAATGGCGGAGCGGATCTCCTCCATGCTGGCCGACTTGGAGATGAAGCCGGACGCGCCGAGGTCGAGCGCGCGCCGGATGGTCGCCGGATCGTCATGGGCCGAGATCACCACCATCGGAACCGTCGGATGGACGCCGCGCAGCGAAATGAGGCCGGACAGGCCGCTCGCCCCCGGCATGGCGAGGTCGAGCAGGACGAGGTCCACCTCCTCGTTGGCCGCAAGCAGCGCCTTGGCGCTCTCGAAATCGCCGGCCTCATGGATGGCGGCGACATTGCCCGCGCCGGCGATCGCTTCGCGCAAGGCACCGCGAAACAGGGGGTGGTCGTCGGCGATGACGAAGCTGTGGCCGCCCGGCAATGGTTCCCTCCCCCGACCCCGTGCTCTTCGTCTTATGGGACCGGTAGGCGGGATTATGAAGCCGCGCCCGCGCTTTTCAAGCGGCAAAGACCGGAACGGCCGTTTTCAACAGCCGCATCAGGTCTTCTGCGGCACCGGCTCGTCCTTCTGCATGTCCCTGACGATACCCATGAAAGAACGCAGGAAACGCTCCATGTAGCCCATGGTCTTGTTGAAGTCCTCTTCGCTCGGCAGGCTGGATTCCAGCTTCTGCGACAGCGAGTTCTCCAGCTTGGCGACCCGCTCGTCCAGGTTTTTCACCCGATCCTGAAGCCGGTCGATCTCGTCCTGGAAGGCGCCGCGCTCGTCGGCCGCCACACGGCAGACGAGTTGGCCGTCCTTTTCCTGGCAGATCGACATGGCGCCCGTCTCGGTATCCATGCGCACGTAGCCGTCGGCGGATTTCTCCAGCCGGTAGCGGTCGGCATCGTTCGCATGCGCGGAAGCCGCGAGCAGCGGCGCGAAGGCGAGGCAGGCGGCAAGGCTGGCAAAACGCATCTTTTCCTCCATCGACCGGCCTCAAGTGGCACGGCTTTGCGCCCGAAATGGGGACAACGCCGCCCCGCCCTTTTCCCGAACGGCCATTGGCACTATAGGGCGGCCATGTCCGCGATCATCTACAAGATAGTCCCTCAAGCGCTGTGGCGCGAGGCCGAGGAAAAAAGCCGCTTCGACGGCGCGCCGGTCGACCTTGCCGACGGCTTTATCCATTTCTCGACGGCCAGCCAGGCGCGCGAGACGGCAGCCCGGCACTTCGCCGGGCAATCCGACCTTTTCCTGGCCGCCATCGACGGAACCAAGCTCGGCGCCGCGCTGCGCTACGAACCCTCGCGCGGCGGGGCATTGTTCCCGCATCTTTACGGCACGCTGCCCCTCGACACGGTGCTGTGGGTGAAGCCGCTGCCGCTCGGCGCCGACGGCGCGCACGTCTTTCCGCCGCTGGAGGGCGAATGAGCGCGTTCGACGCGATCGGCCGGCGCCTGCTGTTTTCGTTCGACCCCGAGCGCGCGCACGGTCTTTCCATCGCCGCCCTGCGCTCAGGCTTGCCGGTCGCTTTTCGGCCAGCGACCGACAGCCGGCTCACGGTTTCGGCCTGCGGGCTGACCTTTCCAAACCCGCTCGGCATGGCCGCCGGCTACGACAAGAACGCCGAGGTGCCGGACGCGCTTTTGGCGCTCGGCTTCGGCTTCGCGGAAGTCGGCACGATCACCCCGCTGCCGCAGCCTGGCAATCCGAAGCCGCGCATCTTCCGGCTGACCGAGGACGGCGCCGTCATCAACCGGCTGGGCTTCAACAACGAAGGCCATGCGGCGGCGGAACGGCGGCTCAGCGCGCGCAAGCGGCGCGGCGGCGTCGTCGGCGTCAACATCGGCGCCAACAAGGACAGCGCCGACCGCATCGCAGACTACGAGGCGGGCGTCGCCCGTTTCGCGGCGCTCGCCTCCTATCTCACCGTCAACATCTCCTCGCCGAACACGCCGGGCCTGCGCACCATGCAGGGGCGCAAGCAGCTCGCCGAGCTTCTTTCCCGCGTCGTCGCCGCGCGCGGCGAGGCTGCAACACAGCCGCCTGTCTTCCTCAAGATCGCGCCCGATCTTGCCGAGGCCGATCTCGAGGACATCGCCGCCGAAGTAACGGAAAAGAGCATCGAGGGTGTTATCGTCGCCAACACCACCATCGTTCGGCCGCCGCTGAAATCGGCGCATGGGTCCGAAACCGGCGGCCTTTCCGGCCGGCCGCTGTTTACACGTTCGACCGCGATGCTGGCCCGGATGCGCAAGCTGCTGGGGCCGCAGCGTGTCCTCATCGGTGTCGGCGGCGTCGATTCGGCCGAGACGGCGTTGGAGAAAATCCGCGCCGGCGCCGACCTCGTGCAATTCTACACCGGGCTGATCTATGGCGGCCCAGCGCTGCCCGGCCGAATTTTGTCCGACATGAGCCGCGCGCTCGACCGCGAGGGCGTGGCCTCTATCCGGGCGCTGCGCGATAGCCGCCTTGAAGCGTGGGCCGCCAAGCCGATCAGCGCCTAGCGGCCGAAGGCCCCGGTGTAGTTTTCCGCCAGTGCCCGTGCGGCCGCCTGCGACCATCGCAGTTGATCGAACTCGGCGCGCTGGATGCGGCGCGTAAAGCCGTCCGCATCCGGCAGGCGATGCAGCAGCGAGGTCATCCACCAGGAGAAGCGCTCGGCAGCCCAAACGCGCGCCAGCGCGCGGCTCGAATAGGCATCGATGCCGGCTTCGGATCGTTCCTCATAAAACTCGGCCAGTCCGGCGGCCAGCAGGCCCACGTCGCCCATGGCGAGGTTCAGGCCCTTGGCGCCGGTGGGCGGCACGATATGAGCGGCATCGCCGGCGAGGAACAGGCGGCCGAAGCGCATCGGCTCGGCAACGAAGGAGCGCAGCGGCGCGATCGATTTTTCTAGCGCCGGGCCAGTAAGCAGCCTTTGCGCGGTTTCGCCATCGAGGCGGCGGCGCAACTCGTCCCAGAAGCGGGCGTCGGACCAGTCCTCCAGCCGCTCGTCCAGCGGCACCTGCACATAGTAGCGGCTGCGATGAGGCGAGCGCATCGAGCAAAGCGCGAAGCCGCGCTCATGGTTGGCGTAGATCAGCTCGTCGGAAAACGGCGGCTTTTCCACCATCAGGCCGAGCCAGCCGAAGGGGTAGACGCGCTCGAAAGTTTGCAGTGCGGCTGCCGGAACGCCGGCGCGCGACACGCCGTGGAAACCGTCGCAGCCGGCGATGAAATCGCAGACGATCTCGTGACCGACACCGTCCTTGACGTAGCGAACCGTCGGCGAAGCGCCGTCGAAATCATGCAGAGACACCTGCTCGGCCTCATAGACGGTTGCCGTACCGGATGCCGCGCGCGCATCCATCAGGTCGTGCGTCACCTCCGTCTGGCCGTAGACGGTGACGGTGCGACCGGCGAGCGCGCGGAAATCGACACGATGGCGCTCGCCGTCGAAGCGCAATTCGACGCCCTCATGCACAAGGCCATCTTCATGCAGCCGCCGGGCAACGCCGGCTCGCTCCAACAATTCGACCGTGCCCTGCTCCAGCACGCCGGCGCGGACGCGGCCGAGCACGTAAGCGGCGCTGCGCCGCTCCAGGATGACGGTTTCGACGCCGTGGTTTTCGAGGAGGCGGCCGAGAAGCAGACCGGCGGGACCGGCACCGACGATGACGACTTGCGTGCGAATTTTGTCCCCCCTCTCGCGTTCGGCTGCCCTAGATTTAGCCGCATTTGTGCGACGCCGGACGATTCCGTCTGGCTGCAAAACACTCTAGCCCGGTCTGGCCCGGCCGCCCGAGGGCAGGATGCGCAGCGACTTAACCAGCCTCAACGCCGTCGCCAGACCCGTGGCCGTCGTCACCGCCATTTGCGGCAGCACCAGCCACTCCAGTGTCCAGGCGGCACCCGAGCGCTCGTTCTCATGCACCAGCGCCTGATTGAGCGCGCCGAGCAGGCCGGCATTGAAGCGCGCCAGCGCCACCAGCACCTCGGCAGGCACCGGGTTGGCCTTGTGCGGCATGGAAGACGAGCCGCCGGCGCCTGAAATTCCGGCCGCGCCGACCTCGCTCTGCGTCATCAGTGCGACGTCCTGGCCGATCTTGCCGAGCAGGCCGGAGATCAGCGACAGCCACGCCGCGAGTTCGGCGATGCGATCGCGGCCGGAATGCCAGCAGGGCGCATCGGCGAGGCCGAGCATATCGGCCATCGTGCCCGCAATCGCATCACCCTTGCCGTCGAAGCTGCCGCGCGTGCCGACCGGTCCGCCAAGCTGAACCGCAAGAATGCGGGGAGCGAGGGCGCGCAAGGCCCCGGCCTGCCTCGCCAGCGGCGCGCGCCAGGTCTCGATCTTGTCGGCGGCGGTGAAGGCGAGGGCCGCCTGCATGCGCGTATGCGCCGTCAGCGGCACGGCACCGTCGCGGACGCTCGCTTCCTCCAGCGCTATGACAAGCGCTTCCAGCCTGCCCGACAGGATGGCGACGACACGCCTGAGGCGCAGCATCAGGCCCGTATCGACGATATCCTGGCTGGTCGCGCCCATATGGACGGCGCCGCGATGCGGCTCGCCGACGGCGTCGCGCAATTGGCGCACCAGTTCGGGCACGACGACGCCGTCTCGCGCAAGGCCCTTCGCCAACGCATTCCAATCCGGCGAAAAATCCCGGCAGGCGTCGCCGATACGAACGGCGGCGTCCGCGCCGATCAAGCCTGCTTTCGCTTCCGCCTCTGCAAGTGCCGCCTCGACCTCAAGCAGCGCGGCAAGCTCCGCCTCGCTGGAGAACAGCGCCTCGACCTCCTCGTCGCCGACGAGAGCGGACAGAAGCGGTCGGGACGGTGCGCCGGTCATCGCGCCAGACTAGACGCCTTCCAGCGCGACGGAAATGCCCTGGCCGACGCCGATGCACATGGTGGCGAGCGCCCGGCGCCTGCCCGTCAGCTTCAATTCCAGCGCCGCCGTGCCGGTGATGCGGGCGCCCGACATGCCGAGCGGATGGCCGAGCGCGATCGCCCCGCCGTTCGGATTGACGTGCGCGGCATCCTCCGCGATGCCCAGTTCGCGCAGCACGGCGATGCCCTGGCTTGCAAAAGCCTCGTTCAACTCGATGACGTCGAAATCGGACGGCTTCAGGCCGAGACGGGCGCACAGCTTCTTCGTCGCCGGCGCCGGGCCGATGCCCATGATGCGCGGCGGCACGCCGGCCGCAGCACCCCCGACGACGCGCGCCAGCGGCTCCAGCCCGTATTTGCGCATCGCCGCCTCCGAGGCGACGATGAGGGCTGCGGCGCCGTCATTGACGCCCGAAGCGTTGCCGGCCGTCACCGTGCCGCCGGCGCGGAACGGCGTCGGCAGCTTCGCCAGCGCCTCGGCCGTCGTGTCGCCGCGCGGATGCTCGTCCTTGGCAACCACCACCGGATCGCCCTTGCGCTTCGGGATGGTGACGGCGACGATTTCCTTGGCCAGCCGGCCGTTCTCCTGCGCGGCGACCGCCTTCTTCTGCGAACGCAGCGCGAATGCGTCCTGGTCGGCGCGCGAGACGTGGAAATCGGCGGCGACGTTCTCGCCCGTCTCCGGCATGGACTCGATGCCGTATTGCGCCTTCATCAGCGGGTTGACGAAACGCCAGCCGATGGTGGTGTCGAAAATCTCGGCCGAGCGCGAGAAAGCCGTCTCGGCCTTGTTCATGACAAAGGGCGCGCGCGACATGCTCTCCACGCCGCCGGCGATCATCAGTTCCGCCTCGCCGGCCTTGATGGCGCGAGCGGCGGCGATGACGGCGTCCATGCCCGAACCGCACAGCCGATTGATGGTGGTGCCGGACACTTTTTCCGGCAGGCCGGCGAGGAGCAGCGCCATGCGCGCCACGTTGCGGTTGTCCTCGCCCGCCTGGTTGGCGCAGCCGAAAAGGACGTCGTCCACCGCCTCGAAGTCCACCTGCGGATGACGCTCGGCCAGCGCCTTCAGCGGCACCGCCGCGAGGTCGTCCGTGCGCACCGACGAAAGCGCGCCGCCGTAGCGGCCGATGGGCGTGCGCACATAGGCACAGATGAAGGCTTCCGGCATTTCAATTCCCCTTGCGGCCGCCATGGGCCAGTTCCGTGCGCCGCTGCAAGTCGCGCAGCGTGCCGAGTTCCAGTTCGCTCGGCTGCGGCGTCTCTTCCAGGCGATCGGAGAAGCGCACCGTCCAGCCGCATGTATCCTGTACCATCTGGCGCGTCACGCCCCGATGCAGGGAAACGACGGTGAATTCCTTCGTCTCGGGGTCGGGCTCCCAGACGGCAAGGTCGGTGATGAGCAACGCCGGCCCGGCGGTGCGGATGCCCAGCCGCCGGCGATGGTCGCCGCCGTCGCCATGGCCGAAGGAGGTGTAGAAATCGAGCTTCTCGACTAGGCCGCGCACCGCCTGCTTCATGGTGATGAAGATTTTTCCGCAGGAGGTGGCGATCTCCGGCGCGCCGCCGCCGCCGGGCAGACGCACCTTCGGCTTGAAATAATCGCCGATGACGGTGGTGTTGATGTTGCCGAAGCGGTCGAGCTGGGCGGCGCCGAGAAAACCCAAGGTGATGCGTCCGCCCTGCAACCAGTAGCGGAACATCTCCGGCACCGAAACCGTGGTCAGCGCCGTCTCGCACAGCTCGCCGTCGCCGATGGAGAGCGGCAGCACGCTCGGCCGGGTGCCGATGGTGCCGCTCTCGTAGATCAGCGTGATGTCCGGCGCATGGGTCAGCCGCGCGACGTTGCAGGCCGCGGACGGCGCGCCGATGCCGACGAAGCAGACGTCGTCGTTGGAGAGCGCGCGGGCGGCCGCGATGGTCATCATCTCGTTGGGGGTAAAATCGGTCATCGGTTCAAAGCCCCTTCACGCGCGCGGCGAACACGTCGGGCCCGACACCGAGCACATTTGTCTTCATCCATTCGGCGAACAAAGCGCGGTCCGCCGAGACCTTGTCCCATTCCAGATAGGCGGCGTTGTCGCGCGCATAATAGCCGTAGGCATAGGACGGATGGGCGCCGCCCGGCACGTGCACGACCGATTTCACGGTCCAGTGCGGCAGCACGCACAGGTTCGGGTGCAGGCCTTCGAAATCGTCGACGATCTCTTCCACCGTCACCACGGCGCGCCTGGCGGCCAGCACCACCTCCTTCTGCACGCCGACGATGCCCTCGATCAGCACGTCGCCCTTGCGGTTCGCCTTCTGCGCATGGATGAAGGCGACGTCAGGCCGGTGCGCCGGCACGGCGGCCAGTTCCTCGCCGGTGAAGGGACAGGCGACGCTGCGGATATCGGGATTGACCGCCTTCAGCCCGGCGCCGACATAGCCGCGCAGGACCGCGCAAGGCAGGCCGGAAGCGCCCGCCTCGTAGGCGTTGGCCATCGCCGCATGGCTGTGCTCTACGGTTTCGAGGCCACGCGGAAAGGCATTCTCGATGGCGTCGCGCATACGCCTCAAGAGGCCGACGCCGGGATTGCCGGCATAGGAAAAGATCACCTTCTTCACCATGCCCATGCCGATCATCTGATCGTAGATGACGTCGGGCGTCATGCGGATGAGGGTGAGGTCCTTGCGGCCCTGCCGGATCGCCTCATGCGCGGCGGCGTGGGGAATGAGATGGGTGAAACCCTCGAAGGCGGCGGTGTCGCCGTCGTGCAGGTTCTCCGCTACGGCTTCGCGGAGGCTCTGGAACTTGGTCATGCTGTGCTTTCGGATTGCGGTGGTTCAAATGTCGAAGAAAACCGTTTCCTTCTCGCCTTGCAGGCGAATGTCGAAGGTATAGACCGGGCCGGCCCCGCCCTCCGCGCGCGGCGCGATCAGGGTCGGCACGCGCACCTTGTGCTCGACGCGCGCCAGCACCGGGCATTCGGCATTGGCCGCCTCCTCGTCGGCGAAATACATGCGCGTGTGCAGGCCGATGTTGATACCGCGCGCCACGATCCAGAAGGTTATGTGCGGGGCTTGCAAACGGCCGTCCTTGTAGGGCACACGGCCGGGCTTGATCGTCTCGAAGCGGAACTCGCCGGTCGCGCCATCGGTCGGCTGGCGGCCCCAGCCGGTGAAATGCGGATCGGCCACTCCGCGCCTTTCCAGCGGGCTGTTGTGGAGGCCGGCCGCATCGGCCTGCCAGATCTCGATCAGCGCGTCCTTGAGCGGCGTGCCGCTACCGTCCAGTACACGGCCGGCGACGGCGATGCGCTCGCCCTTGGCCTTGGGGCCGACCATGACGCGGCCGAGATCCTCGGGGTAGACGCCGCCGATGCCGCACCAGTTCGGCGTCAGGCCGATGTGAACGTAAGGCCCCGCCGTCTGCGAGGCGGTTTCCTTCAGCATATCGAGCTTCTGCACCATCAGTTGCCCTCCATGCGGTTCTCGAACGCCGTCGAGCGGCGGCCGCGCAGCACGATGTCGAACTTGTAGGCGAGCGCATCCATCGGCAGCGTGTTGTTGCGATCGAGCGCCGCGATCAGTTGCTCTACCGCAGCACGGTCGGGAATGGTGGAGACGATCGGGCACTGCCAGATCATCGGGTCACCCTCGAAATACATCTGGGTGATGAGGCGCTGCGTGAAGGCATGGCCGAAGATGGAGAAATGGATGTGCGCCGGGCGCCAGTCGTTGACGCCGTTCGGCCAAGGGTAGGCGCCCGGCTTTATGGTGCGGAACCAGTAGCGGCCGTCGTCGTCGGTGACGGTACGCCCGCAGCCGCCGAAATTGGGATCGAGCGGGGCGAGGTAGGCCTCCTTCTTGTGACGGTAGCGGCCGCCGGCATTGGCTTGCCAGAACTCCAGCAAGGCGCCGGACACCGGCCGCGCGTTCTCGTCCAGCACCCGGCCATGGACGACGATGCGCTGGCCGATCGGCTCGCTGTCCTTGGCGAAGTTGCGGATCAGGTCGTTGTCGAGCGGCCCGAGCAGGCCGTGGCCGAAACGCGGGCCAGTCATTTCCGACACGGTGCCTTCGAGCGACAGCAGCGCGTGCTGGGGCGAGCGCAGCACCGAGGTCTTGTATTGCGGCGTGAAGGCCGGCGGATGCCAGGCCCTGTCGCGCTGGTAGAACGATCCCATGTCGCGGATCGCGTTGGTGTCCCTGTCTGCCAAAGAAGCGCCCTCCCCGGCTACCGCTCCGTCCCGGCCGGCAGTTCGGCATAGACGGTGCGGGCGATCTTGAATGCATGGTTGGCGGCCGGCACGCCGGCATAGGCGGCGACGTGCAGCAGCGCCTCGCGCACATCGTCAACCGTGGCGCCGGTGTTGCGCGTGGCACGAATGTGCAGGGCAAGCTCGTCGTCGTGGCCGAGCGCGGCCAGCAGCGCGATGGTGACGATGGAGCGCTCACGCAGGGAAAAATGCGGCCGCGTCCACACCGAGCCCCAGACGCCTTCGGCGATGAAGGTCTGGAAATCGCGGTCGAGGTCGCCGGCCTGCGCACCGGCGCGGTCGACATGCGCATCACCCAAGACCTGGCGGCGGACGGCCATGCCGGCCTCGTAGCGGGCATTCTTCTCAGCCATGGCCGGCCTCGCGCAGATGGGTTTCGATCAGGACCGCCAAGTTATCCGGCTTTTCCACGCTGGGAATATGGGCGGCACCTTCCATCACCGTGAAACGGGCGCCGGCAATGAGGTCGGCCGTCGCCCACACCAGCTCCGGCGGCGCCGAGCCGTCATGCTCCCCGGCCACGCACAGCGTCGGTGCCGCGATATCGGCGGCATTGGCGCGCAGGTCCGCGTCGCGGAGAGCGGCGCAGGTGCCGATGTAGCCCTCGACCGGCATGCGCGCCAGCATGTTGCGCCAGCCGGCATAGTCGGCCGCGCGGTCATGGCGGAAGCCGGGCGTGAACCAGTTCACCAGGATGGCATCGGCGATGGAGGCGATGCCGCCGGAACGGATGGCGGCGACGCGGGCGGCCCAGCCTTCGGCCGTGCCGATCTTCACCGCCGTGCTGCACAGGACCAGCGCCTTGACCCTTTGCGGAGCGCGGACAGCGACGCGTTGGGCAATCATGCCGCCGACGGAAACGCCGACGACGGCCGTCTCGGCAATGCCGAAATGGTCGAGCAGGGCGAGCAGGTCGCCGGTGTGGTCGTCGATCGTGTAGGGGCCGGGCGGCGCATCCGACAGGCCGTGCCCGCGCTTGTCGTAAAGAAGGATGCGATAGCGCCCAGCAAGACGCTCGGCGACGTCCTGCCAGATGCGAAAATCGCTGCCCAGGGAATTGCTGAAGACGATGGCCGGCGCCTCCCGGCGACCGATATCAGCGCCATGGAAGACGAGGCCGTTCGCTTGGACGAACGCCATGCTTACGCCCGACCCGAAATGAAATCGCCGGCAACCGGCTGCCGGCCGGCCGAGCGAAAACAGCGATGCGACCCGCTGCGCACAGAGACGGTCCTATTCACCTGCAAGCGACCTCCCGCTCTCGGCTGCCTGGAAGATCCCGATCTGCCAAAAATGTTCGTATTGCGAACATTGCGAGCCAATACGAACATATGCTACTATTCCCGTGTCGAGTGTCAAGGGCACCGGCAACCCTCCAAGGAGAAGCCGTGACGACTGGAATGACTGAAGAAAGCGAAGGGCGGGACGAGCGCGACTTCGTCGCTAGCCTCGAAAAAGGGCTCGCCGTCATCGAGGCCTTCGAGGCCGGCCGGCCCCGATTGACGCTGACCGACGTCGCCAAGCTGACCGGCACGACGCGGGCGGCGGCGCGGCGCTACCTGCGCACGCTGACCCGGCTCGGCTACGCCGATTTCGACGGCCGTTTCTTCAGCCTGACGCCGCGCATATTGCGCCTCGGCTATGCCTATCTGTCGTCGGCGCCGCTGCCGAGCCGCATTCTGCCCTTCCTCGAGAAAATCTCGCAGGAAACCGGCGAATCGAGTTCGGCGGCCATGCTCGACGGCGACGAGATCGTCTACATCGCCCGTTCCGCCACGCGCCGCATCCTGTCGATCGGGCTCGGCGTCGGCAGCCGCCTGCCGGCCTACTGCACCTCGCTCGGCCGGGTCATCCTCGCGCATCGCCCCGCCGCCGAGATCGACGCCTATCTGGACAGGGTGCCGCTGGAGCGGCGCACTCCGTTCACCGTCACCGACAGACAGGATCTGCTCGTCGTGCTGCAAGGCGTGCGCGAACAGGGCTACGCCACCGTCAACGAGGAACTGGAACTCGGCCTGCGCTCCATCGCAGTGCCCGTCCGGCGCGAGGACGGTTCCGTGCAGCTTGCCATCAACGTCGGCACGCAGGCGGCGCGGGTGGAAGCCACGGAAATGACGGAGCGTTTCCTGCCGCCCCTGCGCGCTGCCGCCGAAGCGCTGCGCTACATGGTTTAGGCGGCCGGCCCGCCATGGGCCGGCCACGCGCAATCCCTGCTCAGACGCCTTCCAGATACGTCTCCAGCTCGAAATCGCTGACCTGCACGGCGAACGTCTCCAGTTCCTGCCGCTTGCAGGCGACGAAAGACTGGCGCAGCAGCGACGGGAATATCTCCGTCACCATGTCGCCGGCCTCGAAGGCGTGCAGCGCCGAGGCCCAGTCCGGCGGCAGTTTCGGCAGCGGCCGGTCGTAAACGTCGGTGGCCGACGGTTCGCCCGGCGACAGGTGCCGTTCCATGCCGATCAGCGCCGCGCCGAGGATGGCGGCCAGCACGAGGTAGGGATTGGCGTCGGCACCGGAGACGCGATGTTCGATACGGCGGGCCGCCGGCGGCCCGCCGGGAATGCGGATCGCCACCATCCGGTTCTCGTAGCCCCAACCCACGGCCGTCGGCGCGTGCGATTTCGGCCGCAGCCGGCGGTAGGAATTGAAATGCGGCGCGAACACCAGCGTGCTTTCCGACATGGCCGCCAAAAGGCCGCCGACCGCATGGCGCATGATGTCCGACCCTTGGTCGGAGCCGTCGTCGAAAACGTTGTGTCCCTCCCTGTCCAGCAGGCTGAAATGGACATGGAAGCCGTTGCCGGCGCGCTCGCCGTAAGGCTTGGCCATGAAGCAGGCGACGAAGCCGTGCTTGCGCGCGATGCCCTTGACGGTGCGCTTGAAGAAGACGGCGTCGTCGGCCGCGCGCAAGGCGTCGGCGACATGGTTGAGATTGATCTCGAACTGGCCGACGCCGTTCTCGGCGATGGCCGTATCGACGGGGATTCCCTGCGCCCGGCAGGCCTCGTAAACGTCGTGGATGAAGGCTTCGAAATCGTCGATCTCGTCGATCGACAAAGCGGCGTCGGAATCGAGCCGGCGCCCCGTCACCGGAGAAACCGGGCCGAGCGGCCGGTGGGACTGCGGATCGACGAGATAGAATTCCAGCTCGGTCGCCGTCACCGGCGTCAGGCCGAGTTCGGCATAGCGCTCGAGAATGCGCGCCAGCGCGCGGCGCGGATCGCCGAGATAGGGCTCGCCCGCATCGTCGGCCAGCCAGAGCGGCAGCAGCGCGGTCGGATGCGCCGTCCATTCCACCGGCAGGATGTCGCGCCCGGTCCAATGGCAGAGGCCGTCGGCGTCACCGGTGCTGAACACTTGCGGATTGTTCTGGATATCCTCGCCCCATATATCGAGGCCGATGGCGGAATAAGGCATCCGCAGCTTGCCTTCGAGCGCCTTGCGGGCCTGTTCGACGGGAATGCGCTTGCCGCGCATGACGCCGTTCAAATCGCATACGGCCGCCCGTACGCTCTGTATGTCGTGTCGTGAAAGCCAGTCTAGAACGTTCGCAACATCATCGGCCAATTTCCGCCTCCCTGCTGGTTGAACATCGTCCTTTTTAAAGCCGTCAGGCAGACAAGTGGCGCCCGGCGCGATGCGTTTGTCAATCGCTGGAGCCGCCGAGGCAGTATCTGACGATGCTTGGCGATGCGCTTTGCCGGCCTCGAAGCCATCTTTCCGGCGCGTCAAAAGCAAATGCTCCCGCGCAGGTTTCGGGACGGGAGCCTGTATCGGGAGGGCCGTGCGCGGCCGATCAGGCGGCCTTGTGGCGGTCGATGAAGCCGAGGACGACCCGGTTGAAGATTTCCGGCCGCTCCCAATAGGAGGAATGGCGGAAATCGGATCGGCGTGTTGGCGCTGGAGGTCAGGCCGAAGGCCAGCGAAAGGGCGCTCAGCGTCCGGGTATCTCGATATCCTTGAGATTCGCTCAGGGCCGCCGATGCTTCGGTCCCGACAATGCGACAGCGCGGCGCCCCTGTCAGACCGCAGCGGCCCTGAGCAGCATGCCGAACAGGTCGCGCGGCTCGTCGGGATCGGCGAGCAGGTCGAGTTCTTCATAAAGACCGGTCGCGGCCAGCTTGTCGCGCACGTAGCGCAGCGCCGAAAAATCCTCGGTGGCGAAGCCGACCGAATCGAACAGGGTGATCTGCTTGGGGCTTTTGCGCCCCACGGCCTTGCCCGTCATCACCTGCCACAGTTCCGTCACCGGATGGTCCGGCGCAAGCTGCTGGATCTCGCCCTCGATGCGCGTCTGCGGCGGGTATTCCACGAAGATGTCGGAGCGCAGCAGGATGTCCCGGTGCAGCTCGGTCTTGCCGGGACAGTCGCCGCCGACCGCGTTGATGTGGATGCCGGCGCCCACCATGTTGTCGGTCAGGATGGTGGCGTACTGCTTGTCCGCCGTCACCGTGGTGATGATGTCGGCGCCCTCCACGGCTTCCTGCCCGGACAAGCAGATCACCGTCTCCAGCCCGAGCCCGGCGAGATTCTTCGCGCATTTTTCCGAAGCGGAACGGTCGATGTCGTAGAGCCTGACCGTGTCGATGCCGAGGATCGCCTTGAAGGCAACCGCCTGGAACTCGGACTGCGCGCCGTTGCCGATGACGGCCATGGTACGGGCGCCTTTCGGCGCAAGGTACTTGGCTGCCACGGCGGAAGTCGCCGCCGTGCGCATCGCCGTCAGCAGCGTCATTTCAGTGAGCAGCATCGGATAGCCTGAGCCGACATCGGCCAGCACGCCGAAGGCGGTGACGGTCTGGCGCCCCTCGCGCATGTTCTTCGGATGGCCGTTGACGTATTTGAAGCCGTAGAGCGTGCCGTCCGAGGTCGGCATCAGTTCGATGACGCCGTCATGACTGTGCGAGGCGACGCGCGGCGTCTTGTCGAAGGCTTCCCAGCGCAGGAAGTCCTCCTCGACATAGCCAGCCAGTTCGGTGAGGAAGCGCTCGATGCCGACCTTCAGCACGAGTTTCATCATCGAATCGACGCTGACGAACGGAACGATGGCGAGGCGCGAAGGCTGGGTCATATCAATAGCTCCCGGAATGGCTGCGGGTCGGGCGGTCCATGATGCGGCGGCCCATCAGACTGGCCGTCAGGTCCACCAGCAGGGTCGCGGTGCGGCCGCGTTCGTCGAGGAACGGGTTCAGTTCCACAAGATCGAGGCTGGTGACGAGGCCGCTGTCGCTCAGCATCTCCATCGCCAGATGCGCCTCGCGCAAGGTGGCGCCGCCGGGAACGGTGGTGCCGACCGCCGGCGCGATGGAAGGATCGAGGAAATCCACGTCGAGGCTGACATGCAGCATACCGTTGGCCTTGGCGACGCGCTCGAGAAAGGCCCTCAGCAGCGCGCCGATGCCATGCTCGTCTATGGCGCGCATGTCATGCACGGTCACGCCCGCCTCGCCCAGCGCCGTGCGCTCGGCCGGATCGACGCTGCGCAGGCCGAGCGTGCAGACGCGCCTGGGATCGACCGCGACGGCGAGATCGGGATAGTAGCCGGCAAAGCCCGGCAGCCCGCTGGCATAGGCCAGCGGCACGCCGTGCAGGTTGCCGCTGGTGGTGGTGTCCAGCGTGTGAAAATCGGGATGGGCGTCCAACCACAGCACGAATAACGGGCGCTTCAACTCCGCGGCGCGGCGGGCGACGCCGGTGAGCGAGCCGGCGGACATGGAATGGTCGCCGCCGAGGAAGATCGGCATGGCGTCGATACTGGCCTGATAGGCCGCCTCGGCGATCGCCGCGGTCCAGGCGGAAATTTCCGGCAGCGCCTTGATCGCCGGATTGGGATGGACGAGAGGCCGCGTCGTCCCAAGCTGGACGGAGCCGAGGTCTTCGACCTCATGACCGAGCTGCCGCAGCGCCGAGACGATGCCGGCGACCCTCAGGCTCGACGGCCCCATATCGCAGCCGGGATAGGAATTGCCTTCCTGAACCGGTGCCCCGACGATCCTGCATCGCATCGTATCGATCTCCAAACGCCGCGCGATTGAAGCACGGCCGAATGTCGGATCGAATAGCGATAATTGACGATATGGCCGCTCTACATTGCAATTTGATGGCGATATTTGCCATTATGGTAATATGGATGATCTGGACCACAAGCTGATCACGCTGCTGCGCCACGATGCGCGGCGCAGCGTCTCGGACCTCGCGGTCGACCTCGGCGTCTCGCGCGCGACGGTGAAGGCGCGGATGGAACGGCTGGAGCGGTCGGGCGACATCGTCGGCTATACGGTGATCCTGCGCGCCGACGCGGTGGACCAGCGCATACGCGGCATCATGATGATCGAGATCGAGGGCCACGCCGCAGACCGAGTGGTGCGGGCGCTCGGCGGCTTCTCGGAGGTTTCGACCATCCACACCACCAATGGCCGGTGGGACCTCGTGGTCGAACTCGGCACGGCGAGCCTCACCGAATTCGACGCGGTGCTGCGTCGAATTCGCCTCATTCCCGGCATCACCGGCAGTGAAACCAGCCTGCTCCTGGCGACGCCGCGCAGCACGAAGGCCTGGATCTGACCGGACACCCGATCAGCTCGGCACATGGCCAGGCTATCCTGGAAAGCTGCCGGCTGTGCGACAGCCACATATACTTTGCGTTTACTTTGCGTTGCATTCAAATCGACTCGGCGCAACCATAAGGCATGAGTCGACTGCATCCGGCACCTGACGGTTTACGGCGTCCGGATTCCTTCGTCACCAGCAAACGGAGCCGCCGGGTTTTCAAGGTTCCGACGACCATTGGGAGCACGCATGCCCTTTTTCGCCCATTCCGGCACGCCTGGCGACACAAGCGACTGGCAAAGCCTCGACAACCATCTGCTTGAAACCGCCAGCCTGGCGGCAAAATTCGCCGCGCCGTTCGGGCTCGAGCGCCTGGCCTTCCTCACCGCCCTCTTCCATGACCTCGGCAAATACGATCCGCGCTTCCAGGAGCGATTGACGGGCAAGAACATCCGGGTCGATCACTCCACGGCCGGCGCCTGCGTCCTGCGCGAACTGGCAAGTGGGCTCGACGGCTATACCCGAGTCATGGCGGAACTGGCCGGCTACGCCATCCTCGGTCACCACGCCGGCCTGCCGGACAAGAAGACGGATGAGCCTTCCTGCTTCGTCAGGCGCGTTGAAGGCTTTGAGGACAAACTCGACACCGTCTGGAAAAAGGAAGTCGAGTTCGATCTCTCTGGCATCGTGCCCGAATGGTTGCCCAGGCTGGCCGCAAGCCCCCACCTGAAATTCGACCTTTCGGTGCTCGTCCGCTTCCTCTTCTCCTGCCTCGTCGATGCGGATTTCAAAAACACCGAGGAATTCTATACGAAGCTGGAAAAGCGCGAGGTGGACCGTGAGTGGCCGACCTTGCAAGGCCTCCTGCCGGATTTACGCGCTCGCTTCGACGCCCATATGGCCGGGTTGGAACAGGAAGGCGACCTCATCGCATTGCGCCGCGACATCCTCGCCCATGTGCGCGGCAAAGCCGGCCTGCCGTC
>NZ_JAFKID010000013.1:0-29340 GCF_017306545.1 Mesorhizobium sp. | reverse complement strand
CGTCCGGCCTGTTCACGCTGACGGTGCCGACCGGCGGCGGCAAGACGCTCGCCTCGCTCGGCTTCGCGCTGGACCACGCGGCGGCGCATGGCCACAGCCGGATCATATACGCCATCCCGTTCACGCGGGCGCGGATCGAAACTACGAGCTGCAATATCGCAACGTCGTCTATCGCGCGTCGCCCGCCCCACGCGGGCGCGGATCGAAACATCGTCGGCGGCAACGGCACCATCCGTCACAACGGTCGCCCGCCCCACGCGGGCGCGGATCGAAACGCCTCGGTCGACGTCGCCGAGGACCTGGACCTGATGTCGCCCGCCCCACGCTGGCGCGTATCGAAACTGGAGGTCCAGCTGGCCGGCGTACTCCTTAAACGAGTCGCCCGCCCCACGCGGGCGCGGATCGAAACGTGATCCCGAACCGGGAGCGAGCATCGCCGAACACGGTCGCCCGTCCCACGCGGGCGCGGATCGAAACTACGTGCTTGCTCGTCGGCTGGGGTGGCAGCTGTGTTGCCCGCCCCAGGACATAAGCGATCTGAACGTTTCACATCCAAACGCCGTTATCCGGGCGAGCGGAGGCGATGCTTTCTGGCGTATTTTCTGGAATTAAAGTACAGCCGCTACAGGAGCCCACGGGCCGACAGGTTTCGCATGAGCTGTGAAATTCCGAACGTCCACGGCGGGCATTCCGTCGACAGGCGGACGCGATTGGTCAGCCGGCCGAGGCTGTCGTTGGAAATCGTGACGAGATCGCCGATCTTGTGCGTGAACCCCTGTCCGGGCGCATCGCGGTCTTCGGTCGGTGCAAACAATGTGCCGAGGAACAGGACGAGCCCATCGGGATACTGGTGATGCGGCCCGATGGTCTGCTCCACCAGGTCAAGCGGATCGCGGCTGATCTCCTTCATCGAGCTTCTCCCTTCTAGCACGAACCCGTCTTCGCCGACGACCGTCAGACCGAGTTCGGCCGTACGCACGGCGTCGATGGTATAAGTCTTGTCGAACAGGCGGATGAACGGGCCGATGGCGCAGGAGGCGTTGTTGTCCTTCGCCTTCCCGAGCAACAAGGCCGAACGGCCTTCGACGTCGCGCAGGTTGACGTCGTTGCCAAGGCTGGCGCCTTTCACCGCGCCGCTGGAATCCACGGCAAGCACGATCTCCGGTTCGGGATTATTCCAATGCGAGATCGGATGAAGACCGACAGCCGCCCCGTGCCCGACCGAGGAAAGCACCTGCGCCTTCGAGAAAACCTCCGCATCCGGGCCGATACCGACCTCGAGATACTGGGACCACAGCCCCTCTTCGATCAGCGCCTTCTTGACTTCCGAAGCGGCTTCGGAACCGGCTTTCAGGTCACGCAGATTGGCGCCGACCACAGCCGTGACCTTGTCCCGGATCTTCGAGGCCAGCCCCGGATCGCCGGCCGCGCGTTCCTCGATCACGCGCTCGATCATCGAACGGGCGAAGGTCACGCCGCACGCCTTGACGGCTTGCAGGTCATTCGGTGCAAGCAGATGGACGGCCTGTCGGCCGTCCGTTTTGCGCGGGTCGGAGAAAAGCTCGTCCAGCGGCACCAGCGGGGGCCCGTCAGCCCGCGCCGCATATTCGGCAGTGTCTTCCCGTTCGAGAAGATCGCGCATCGTCGGTGTGTCTTTGGAGGTGATATCGATCAGCTTCCCGTTGCGGACAGTCACGAGACAGGGGCCCGCGACCGACGGGTTCCAGACCCTGCCGACGAATGTACCGCTGGCGAACACGTCATGCCTGGTTGTCACAATCTGGTTCCTCGTTTTTGAATGACCGGTTTTCATAGCCTGGCGGGACTGTCTGTCCTCGACCTTCGCCTAATACTCGACGACGCGATCGTCTTCGGGATCGGCCCAGCGCGTGTTCGGCACGGTTGCGAACCAACCGGGTCGGGCCGGGTCCCGATCATAGGGATAGCCGCCAAGCGATTTGTACAGTTCGGAATAGGTGCCCATCTTGTCGCGATCCAGTTCCACGCCGAGACCGGGGCCGGTCGGCACCGCGATCTTGCCGCCGGAATAGCGCATCGGGCCGCCGGCGATGACGTCGTCGACGAGCTGATGGTAATGCGCGTCGGCGGTAAAGACGAGGTTCGGCAGCACGGCGCCCAGATGCAGCATGGTCGCCAGCTGGACACCGAGCTCGCCCGACGAATGCACGGCGATGCCGAACTGGAATGTCTCGCAGACGGCGGCCGCCTTGATGCAGGGCCGGATGCCGCCCCAGAAGGTGGTGTCGAGCAGGATGACGTCGCAGGCGGGATTCAGCACGTTGGTCGCCAGTTGCTCGAAATTGATCACGATCGTGTTGGTGGCGAGCGGCATGTGCGTGTTCTCGCGCACCCGGCGCATGCCGTTGAGGCCCCATGTCGGGTCTTCGTAGTAGTCGTTGTTGAGGTCCTCGATGCCTTTGGCGAAGCGAACCGCCTCTTCCACCGTAAAGGCGGCGTTGGGGTCATAGCGAACCGAATCCTTACCGACCGCCTTGGCCAGCGCGCGGTAAACCTCCAGTTCGTAGTCCGGCGGAAACACGCCGCTCTTCAGCTTGTGGGCGGTGAAGCCGTGCGTCTTCTTCAACTCAAGCGCCTGCGCGATCAGTTGGTCGGCGGTCCGGATCTCACCCTTGCCGGTGTCCTTGTTGGGCAGCCGAAAGAACAGGTAGCTGGCGAAAGCGACCTCGTCGCGCATCTTGCCGCCGAGCACGTCATAGGCCGGCACGCCGAGGAACTTGCCGATGATGTCGATGCAGGCGAACTCGATGGCGGCGTGCATCTGTGTGCGGTTGTTGTAAAGGCTTGCCGTCGGGTTGCAGATCTTGAAGCGAAGCTGCTCGAGCTCGAACGGATCGTGCCCGACGAGGTAGCTCTTGAGCGCCCGGAAAGCGGCCTCCGCGCTCTCGCCGCCGCCGCCCACCTCGCCCAGGCCGACGATGCCGAGATCGGTCTCGACCTCGACGATGGTGCGCACGAAGCGGCCCCAATGGGCACCGTTGGAATGCCTGAGCGGCGCCTCAAGCGGCACCGTCACCGTGGTGGCGCGGATGTCGGTGATTTGGGGGCGTTTCATGGCCTGTCCTTCCGGATCTTGATCTTAAAGTGCGCCTAAAGCGTGCCGCGATCTTTCAGATTCGCTCCGCACGCTTTAGGTTCTTGATTTTGCGCATGTCTTTGTCCCGAAACCGGGTCCACTTTCGGGAGACATGCTTTAGTCAATCCGGCAGGACGATGCCAAGCTTGGCCATCGTGCCGCCGTCGATCTTGACGTCGGCGCCGGTGATGAAACGGGCCCGGTCGCCGGCGAGGAAGGCGACGAGGTCGGCGACCTCTTCCGGCTTGCCGACACGGCCGATCGGGTGACCCTTGCCCCACAGCGCGATCATCTCGTCCTGGCTCATCGATCCCTTGTAGAGATCGGCGGCCCAGCGGAGCATCGGCGTATCGATCGACGCGGGGCAGACCGCATTGACGGTGATGTTGTCGGCGGCATGGTCGAGCGCCATGGCCCGCACCAGTGCGTTGATGGCGCCTTTGCTGGCGGTGTAGGCGGCGACACCGGCCTGCGACGCATAGGCCTGAACGGACGAGATCGCCACGATGGCGCCGCCGCCGCGTTTCCTCATTTCGGGAATGGCGTATTTCGAGGCGAGATAGATGCCCTTCAGATTGATGTCGAGCACGTCGTCCCAAACGTCCTCGGACGTGTCGACCACGGTGCCGTAGCGCTGGATGCCGGCGCAGCAGGCCAATACATCGACACCGCCGAAGCGCGACACGGCTTCGCCGACCGCACGCTCCATATCCTCGGCTCTCCTGACGTCGCCGACGAAACCGGCAACCGTTCCGCCGATCCCGGAAACGGCGCGGGAGACCGATTCCGCATCGTTGGCGACGATGAGCACCTGCCCTCCGCCCTTGACGAAACGTTCGGCGCAGGCCCGCCCCATGCCGAGGCTTCCGCCGGTGACGATGACGCCCTTGCCCTGAAATTCCATATCTGCGGTCCTTCCGTCCTCAGGGAATCGATTGTCGTCGAGAGGCCTGCATCGGGCTTGCGGCGTCAACCGAATTTCGGCTCGGGAATGCCGCGGCCCGCTCCTTCGACGGCAAGCAGGCTGCCTTCCTGCGGGTGCGCGGCCAGATGGTCCGGCGTCATCGTGAAACGGGCCGAGGTGACGAACAGCGTCTTCAAATCCGCTCCGCCGAACGTGCAGCTCGTCGGCCAGCTGACCGGCAATTCGACCAGTTGCAGCAACGCGCCGCCTTTGTCGAACTGCGCGACCGCGCTTCCGCCTACGACCCGGCAATTCCATAGATGATCGTCGGCATCCAGGCATGAGCCGTCGGGCAAGCCGCGGGCGAAATCCTTCACGATGGTGCGCCGATCCGAAAGGGAATTCGCCGCCCGATCATAGGTAAAGCGATAGATCTCGTTCGCCAGCGTATCGGCGAACAGGAAATAGCCGTCGCGAGTCCAGCCCATCGTGTTGGTGATGCCGTAGTCATTGGGTGTGAGCTGTTCGATCTTCCCCGAAGGCGCGATCCGGTATAGCGCGCCGGACTGGCGATCCATGTCCCGCGGCGAACCGTCCGCGTTCAGGTTGTTCTGCATCGAGGAAACCCAGAACGAGCCGTCGGGGGCGACGCGGCCTTCGTTGAGCCTGTTGTCCGGCAGGTGCGGCTCGGGCACCGCGAACGTCTCGAAAGCCTCGCCCGGCCGCCAGAAACAGACACTTTGGCAAAGGCCGACGATGAAGCCGCCATCCTTGCGCATGCCGATGGACGTCGGAAAGTCCGGCGTTGCCCATGCGTCGTGGCGGCGGCTCGCGACCTCCAGCCGGTGGATGCGCTTGCCGCCGATATCGACCCAGTACAGCGCCTCTTCGGCACCGGACCAGATGACGCTTTCGCCGACGCTGTCGCGCGCTTCGAAAAGAATCTCCGCCCGCATCTCGCCTCCCGATTCAAAAACCGCGTTGACAATAGGTATCGGCAGACCTAATGCAAGATATAAATAGACCTATATGATAGGTATGCGGATTTGACCCAGGCCCCGTCGATGGCACACAACCAGGAAGACACCGGACAGGGCGGAGAAGGATTGCTTGCCGGCGTCATGACCGCCGTGCAGCGCTACATCCGTGAGAACAGCCTCCAGATCGGCGACGAACTGCCGAGCGAAGGCGCGTTTTCCGAACTGACCGGAACGTCGCGCACCATCGTGCGGGAAGCCTATCGGTCGCTGGCCGCGCTCGCCCTCATCGATATCGGCAACGGCCGGCGGGCGCGCGTTTCCGCGCCCAAGGCCGACGTGCTGGCGATGATCACCGACCATGCCGTGCACACCAACCAGGCGACGATACAGCAGATTTTCGACGTCCGGCGCACCATCGAACGGCGCACGGTGGCGCTCGCCTCCCTGCGGCGGACAGACAGGGAAGCGGACGAAATCATTGCCCTGGCGCAAGCCATGCAGTGCGACTTTCACGAGCCGCAAAAGGTGATGGAACACGACATAGCGTTCCACGAAGCGATCGGCACGGCATCGAAGAACCCGATGTTCGCGCTGATCGTCGGCTCCTTTCATGTCGTTACCCGCCATACCTGGCCGATCGGCTGGGCCAGCCGCGCCAGCAACGCGACGCGGCAGGAAAGCGTGGATACGCATATCGCCATCGCCACGGCGATCGCCGACGGCGATCCGGCGAGAGGCGAGGAAGCGATGGCCGCGCATTTCGACCTGACGGTCAAGGCCCTTCTCGCCGCCGGAGTGTACTGACCGATGAAAATCACCGGTTTCGAAACCGTCCGTGTCGAGCAATATCCGAACATCCTGTGGGTGCGGGTGCATACCGACGAAGGGCTTGTCGGCCTCGGCGAAACTTTTTTCATGGCCGAGACTGTAGAAACCTATGTCCATGAAGTCGCCGCCCCGAAACTGCTGGGGCGCGATCCGCTGGAGATCGACAAAATCTCCAAGGACCTGACCGGCTATCTCGGGTTCCGTTCGACCGGTGTCGAAATGCGCGGCAACTCGGCGATCGACATTGCGCTGTGGGACCTCTTCGGCAAGTCGACGAACCTGCCGATCGCCCAATTGCTCGGCGGCTTCTCGCGCCGCGAAATCCGCACATACAATACGTGCGCGGGAAACACCTACATGCGCGAGGCCAAGGGCCAACAGACCGCCAATTACGGCATCGGCGGCCCGCGCCGGGACTACGACGACCTGAACGGATTCCTCAATCGCGCCGACGAACTGGCCGAGGATCTTCTCTCCGAAGGCATCACGGCCATGAAGATATGGCCGTTCGACATTGCCGCGGAAAAGACCGGCGGGCAGTACATTTCCGGGCCGGATCTCCGCAAGGCGCTCGAACCGTTCGAAAAGATACGCAAGCGCGTCGGCGACCGCATCGACGTCATGGTCGAGTTCCACTCGATGTGGCAGTTGATGCCGGCCATCCAGATCGCGCGGGCGCTGGAGCCCTACGCGACCTTCTGGCACGAAGACCCGATCAAGATGGATTCGCTGTCCAGCCTGAAGCGCTATGCCGCCGCGAGCCGCGCGCCTTTGTGCGCGTCCGAAACGCTGGCGACCCGCTGGGCCTTCCGCGACCTCATGGAAACGGAATCCGCCGGCGTCGTCATGCTCGATCTTTCGTGGTGCGGCGGCATATCCGAAGCGAAGAAGATCGCCACCATGGCCGAAGCCTGGCATCTGCCGGTCGCGCCGCACGACTGTACCGGACCGGTGGTGCTCTCGGCCTCCACGCACCTGTCGCTGAACGCGCCCAATGCGCTCGTTCAGGAAAGCGTGCGCGCTTATTACAGAACCTGGTACGCCGACCTCACCACCCAGTTGCCGACCGTCACGAACGGCATGATCACCGTCCCGCCGGGTCCGGGCCACGGCGTTGAACTGGCCGCCGATCTCGACCGCAAATTCACGGTCAGCCGCCGCATGTCGAAAGCGGCCTGACGCAGCGCGTGAACATACGACAGCAATCCAGAAGGAGGAAAACATGCTGAGGAAACTTCTTGCAGGTACAGCGCTCTGTCTGTCGCTGATGGCGCCGGCGGCGAGCGCGGAAGGACTGAACATCGTCTTCATCAGCCATTCGTCGCCGTCCAACACCTTCTGGCAATCGGTGAAGAAGGGTTATGACGACGCTTGCGCAAAGGTCGAGGCGTCATGCCAGTTGGTCATGACGCAGCAGGAAGGTTCCGTCGAGCAGGCCGTCTCCAACTTGCAGGCGGCCATCGCCTCCAAGCCGGACGCGATCTTCGTCGCCATCGTCGACGACAAGGCCTATGACAACGCGATCAAGGAAGCCGTGGACGCCGGCATCTTCGTGCTGGCGGTCAACGTGGACGACAGCGAAGGCGCCAAGGGCAATGCCCGCAAGGCCTTCATCGGGCAGAGCTTCGTCGCGGCGGGCTATTCGCTGGCCAAGGCGCAGTCCGAGAATTTCCCCAAGGAGGGGCCGCTCAACATGCTCGTCGGCGTCAACGCACCCGGCCAGACCTGGTCGGAGCAGCGTGCCGCCGGTGTCATGAAGTTCCTCGAAGAATACAAGGCCGAGCACAAGGACCGGGAGGTCAACATCCAGCGCATCGACTCGGCGACCGACCTGGCGCTGACGGCCGACCGCATCGGCGCCTATCTCAACGCCAATCCGGACACCACCGCCTATTTCGACACCGGTTTCTGGGAGGCCAGCGTCGCCAAGGTGCTCAAGGATCGCGGCGTCGCGCCCGGCAAGGTGCTTCTCGGCGGGTTCGACCTCGTGCCGGAAGTCCTTCAGCAGATGGAAGCCGGCTACGTGCAGGTGCAGGTCGACCAGCAGCCCTACATGCAGGGCTTCATGCCCGTCATGGAAGCCTATCTCCACAAGACCGCCGGCCTGGCCGCCGCCGACATCGACACCGGCCAGGGCATCGTCACGCCCAAGGACGTGCCGACCATCATGGAAATGTCGAAGAAGGGCCTGCGGTAAACCTCCCGTTCCTATCCGGCGTCCCGGCCTTTCGAGGCGGGGACGCCGGAGCAAGAGAAAAGTCCATGAAGCGGTTCCTGAAAATCTATCTGGACAAGCCCGAACTTGCCGGCCTCGCCCTGCTCATCGTCCTGATCGCGGTGTTCGAGATCAAGTCGAACGGCGTGTTGCTCTCCTTCGAGAACATTCGCGGCGTGATGGGGCTTCTGCCGGAAATGGCGCTCGTCGCGATCGGTGTCACGATCCTGATGATCTGCGGCGAATTCGACCTCTCCGTCGGCTCGGTCTTCGCGCTGATGCCGATGAGCATCGCGGTGATGCTCAATGCCGGCGTTCCTTTCCCGGCGGCCTTGCTGCTGGGGTTGGCGATCTGCGCGCTGGTCGGCCTGATCAACGGCTATATCACCCTGCAATTCGCGGTTCCGAGCTTCATCACCACGCTCGGAATGCTGTTCATCGCCCGCTCGCTGACCATCGTCATCTCGGGCGGTTTTCCTCCTCTGCTACCCGACGACCTGCCGACCTGGCTGTTCACCGATTACATCTGGCAAGGGGCGATCCTGCGCATGTCCTTCGTCTGGTTCGCGGGCATCGCGCTGCTGGCCGCCGCGCTCCTGTCGCTGACCAATTTCGGCAACTGGATACGCGCTACCGGCGGTTTCAACGAGGCGGCCGCTTCGATGGGCATTCCGGTCAGGCGGGTGAAGATCGTCTGCTTCATGCTCTGCTCGATGCTGGCGGGTTTTGCGGGTCTGCTTCAGGTGTTGCGCCTCGGTTCCCCGTTGCCATCGATCGGCGAGGGGTTGGAGTTGCAGGCGGTTGCGGCGGCGGTGATCGGGGGGACCGCGCTGGCGGGCGGCATCGGCACCGTGTTCGGCGCCATTATCGGCACGCTGCTCATCCGCACCATCGACAACGGCCTCGTGTTGTCGCGCGTCGACGCCAACTGGTTCAAGTTCGCGATCGGCGTGCTCACCATGTTCGCGGTGATCGCGAATGCGTGGATGGCCAAGATGTCGCGCAAGATCAAGGTGGAGGCGCACAAATGACGTCGCCGATCATCGAGTGCCGCAACCTGCAAAAATGGTACAGCGGCGTCCACGCCCTCAAGAACGTGTCGCTGACGATAGAGCCCGGAGAGTCGGTCGGTCTCGTCGGCGACAACGGCGCCGGCAAATCCACCCTCATCAAGATACTGTCCGGTGTGCACCATCAGGATTCCGGCCGGATTCTGATCGAGGGAAAGGAAGTCGATTTCCGGTCGCCGAAGGACGCCATGCGTCACGGCCTGGAGACGATCTACCAGTACAATTCCATGGTTCCCACCATGTCGATCGCTCGCAACCTGTTCATCGGCCGCGAGCCGTTGAAATGGAAAGTCGGCAATTTCGGCCTGATGGACCAGAAGCGCATGCGCGCCGAAAGCGTCCAGGCGATCGCCAATGTCGATCTGCATCTGCGGTCGCCGGACGCGCTGGTGGGCGAGTTGTCCGGCGGCCAGCGTCAGGGCGTCGCCATCGCGCGCGCCATGCACTTCAAATCCAAGGTGCTGATCCTCGACGAGCCGACCAACCACCTTTCGGTCAAGGAAACGAACAAGGTGATCGGCTTCGTGCGCGGCCTGAAAGCCCAGGGGCTGACCGGCATCTTCATTTCCCACAACATCCAGCACGTCTTCCAGTCCTGCGACCGGATCGTGGCGATGGCGCGCGGGGAAATCGTCTTCGACCGTCCGACGGCGCAAACCTCGATCGATGAAATCCACGAACTGCTGTGAGTGCTGTCATGAAGACGCTGTCGGGAAAAACCGCTCTGCTCACCGGTGCGCTCGGCACGCTCGGCCGCGCGCAGGCCGTCGCCTTGGCGAAGGCCGGGGCGAACCTTCTGTTGCTGGACCGGCCGGGCGCCGAAGGCGGCGAGGCCTTCGCCGCCGGGATCGCCGGCGCGCAGAAGACCGCCTGCGTCTATGTCGGCGAGGATCTCAACGATCTTGCGGCGGCGCAGAAGCGGGTGCGCACCCTTGCCGAGACGCATGGCGGCATCGACATCCTGATCAACAACGCGGCCCTGATCATCAACAAGCCGTTCGAGGATTTCTCGCTCGAGGAATACGAGGACCAGGTGCGGGTGAATTCCTCCGCCGCCTTCGCGCTCGCCCGTGCGGCGGCACCCGCGATGAAGCGGAAGCGCTACGGCAAGATCGTCAATTTCTGCTCGGTGACTCTGAACGGCCGCTGGGACGGCTACGTGCCCTATGTCGCGTCCAAGGGCGCGATGCTCGGCCTGACCAAATCGCTTGCCCGTGAACTCGGCCCGCACGGCATTCGCGTCAACGCCGTTTCGCCGGGCGCCGTCGTTTCGGAAGCCGAGCAACGGGTGTTCGCCGACCGGCTTCAGCAATACAACGATTGGGTCCTTGAAAATCAGTGCCTCAAGCGGCGTATCGAGCCTGACGATATCGCTTCCGTCGTCCTGTTCCTGGTCTCTGCGGCGTCCGATATGGTGAGCGGCCAGAACATCATGGTCGACGGCGGCTGGTGATGAACCCGGTCGGCCTTTCCAACGGCTTCGCCAGGGCCGTGGTGCGGCCTGACCTGGGCGCGGGGCTGACGTCGTTCGACGTGCTGCGCCGGGGCGGCTGGACGCCGGTTTTCCGCTCGGTCGACCCCGCAACGGATCATCCGTTCGCCCTGTCGAACATTCTGCTGGTCCCTTTTTCGGGCCGAATATCGGGTGGAGGCTTCACGTTCGAGGGCGTCTTCCATCCGGTCGAGCGGACTATGCCGACCGAGAAATATCCAATCCACGGCAGCGGTTTCTCCGCCGAATGGACCATCGCCGAAAGAACGGCCGAGGCCGTCGCGCTTTCACTCGACGCGGAAGGGCCGAGCCCCTTTCGCTACTCGGCCGTCGTAACCTATCGGCTGGACGGCGCGGCCTTAGTGATGGATCTTTCGGTCACGAACCGGGCCGCGATGGCCCTGCCATACGGTCTGGGTTTTCATCCCTGGTTCGTGCGCGACCGCAATACCTTCCTGTCGGCCGGCGCCGACCGTGTCTGGCTCGAACATGAAGATCACCTGCCACGGGTGGTCGAACCCGTCTCCGCGCATCCCGATCTGGATTTCAACAACCGCAAGCGGCTTCCGTCGCGATGGGTCAACAACTGGTTCGACGGCTGGGACAAACGCGCCCGCATCGACTGGCTGGATCGCGGCTTGGCCGTCGAAATCGAAGCCAGCGACCGTCTCGACCGCTACGTCCTGTTTTCCCCGTCCGGTGATGCCGATTTCTTCTGTTTCGAGCCTGTCTCGCATCCGGTCGATGCGTTCAATCTTGCCGAAGGTCCGTTGGCGCACGGCATGGCAAGGCTCGATCCGGGCGCGACACTGGAGGGCAGCGCCCGCTTCACCATCCTAATGACGGAGTAGCGGAGCCGGCGGCACCCTTCGCAGCCGCGAGCGATGCGGGCGCCGGCCGGAATCAATCCCGCTCGAAATCCTTGTCGAGCGGCCAGAGCGGCCGTGGGGCGCGGACATAGGGACGCCGCTCCGCCCGAGGCGTCGCCAGCGCGCCCGAGTCGCAGACAATGACCTTGCCGGCGATCGGCTCGAAAGCGGCGCGGAAATGCTGCATCGACTTCAGGGCGAGCACGCGGCGGGCAGTCGGCTCGATGCCGAAGGCGCGCAACTGTTGCAGGTCGACCATCTGCTGCGCCTCCGAAACGACCAGCACCTCGATGCCGTCGACATCGACCACGGCGGTCGGCCCGAAACTGTGGGCGAGCCCGCCCTGGATCGGCCCGTCGCCGACATAGGCGCCGTCCGACAGTTTACGGATCGTGCCCGTCACCTCCAGAGGCCCGCCGCCGAAATCCGGCGCGCCCTTGCCGCCGATCGTCACCGTGACGGTTTCGCCTTCCTTGCGGCGATGCAGTTCCGCTGCCGCCTCGGCATCGACCATCGGCGCAAACACCGCGCCCTTCACGCCGGCGTCGAGCAGACCCTTCAGCAGCGCCGTCGAATCGCCGTAGGAACCGGCGCCGGGATTGTCGGCATAGTCGGCGATGACCAGCGGCTTGTCGCCCGTCCAGGCGAGCGCCTCGGCGGCGGCCTCCTCGACCTTGATGAAGACGTTGCGCTTTCTCGTGCGCCCCTGCCAGATCGCGTCGGCGAGATCCTCGGTGATACGCCGAGCGGCGGCTTCAGCCTGAGGATCGCGGCTGTCATAGGTCGCGAGCACCGTCGGCCCGACGCAGGAAACGTCCGCCCCGGTAAAGCCGGCATTGACGGAGACGGCGAGCAGGCCATCGGCTTCTGCCTCGCGGGCACGGTCGTAGAGCGCCAGCGTCTCGGGGATGTCGGTGCGGCCGGCATTCGCCTCGTCCAGCATCGGCACATGCGCCCGGACGGTGCAGGGCGCGATCTCGCCCTTCATCGCGCGATCCAGGATGTGGGCGGCATGAGCGCCGATCTCGCGCATGTCGACATGCGGATAGGTCTTGTAGGAAACGAAGACCTGCGCGTGGCGAACCATGTCCTCCGATACCATCGCATGCAGGTCGAGCGTCACCGCGATGGGGACTTTTTCGCCCAGTTCGGCCCGCAGCAGGCCGAGCAGGTAGCCCTCTCCGTCGTCGCAGAAATCGGGCACCATCGAGCCGTGCAGGCCGAGCAGAACGCCGTCGAGCCGCCCCTTGTTCGCCCGCGCCGCATCCAGGATGACGCCGGCGATGTGATCGTAGGCCGCCTTCGTTACCCGCCCGCCGGGCACGGCATGCGCTGAAACCGCGTGAACGACGGTCCAGCCGGCGGGCTCGGCCACGTCCATGAAGCCGGCCAGCTCGGTGTTGGCGTCGCGCCGGACGCGGATCGCCTCGTCGCCGTAGAACAGCTGGTCAATTGCGAACTGCGGCAGGTCGGTGCGGTAGCGCGAGAAGGTGTTGGACTCGTGCATGAACTCGGCGGTGAGAACGGTGAAGGGCATCGGCAGTCTCTATCGTGAAGGCTATTGTGCGAGGCGCACGCTGTGGCTCTCGCCGATCCGGACGAGCGCGCTCGGCTCGGGTTCCTCGTCCGGGTTCGGGCGGCGCGAAATGTCGGGCGAGAAGCGCGATGCGTCTGGGACGGGTGCGGCGTCCGGCAGGCCGCGCGCGCCGGTGAGGATGGCGTCCGGATCGGGCACCGAGCCGATCAGGCGGCGCGTATAGGGATGCGTCGGGCGGCTGAAGATCGAATGCCAATCGCCCTCCTCCACCACGCGGCCGAAATACATCACCGCCACGCGGTCGCTGACATGCTCGACGACGCTGAGATCGTGCGAGATCATGATGTAGCTCAGGCCAAGCGTCTCCTGCAGGTCCATCAACAGGTTGATGATCTGCGCCTGGATCGACACGTCCAGCGCCGACACCGGCTCATCCAATACGAGGATCTTCGGGTCGAGCATCAAGGCGCGTGCGATGCCGATGCGCTGGCGCTGTCCACCGGAGAATTCGTGCGGATAGCGGTCGGCGTGGTCCGACGTCAGACCGACACGCTTCAGCATGGCGGCGACGCGGTCGCCGGCCTCCCGTCCCCTGGCGATGCCGTGCAGCGCGAGTTGTGCCGACAGCATGCGGCCGATGGTCTGGCGCGGATTGAGCGAGGCATATGGGTCCTGGAACACCATCTGGGCGATGCGTGCGCGCTCCTTGCGCGACGGGGCGCCGGGGCCGGTCAGCGGCTTGCCCTGGAACAGAATTTCGCCCGATGTCGGCTCCTGCAAGCCCATGACGGTCAGTGCCGTGGTGGACTTGCCGCAACCGGATTCGCCAACGATGGACAGGCACTCGCCCTCGTTCAGGGTGAGGTTCACACCCTGCACGGCGCGCAGCGTCCGCTTTCGACCGAGCGGCGCTTGCCGCGGCAGCGGGAAATGGACGGTGAGGTCGCGGATCTCCAGCAGCGGCCGGCTCATGCGGTGGCCTCCAGCCGCAAGCCGCGCGGCGTGGTCAGTGTCGGCGCCTCGCGCCCGCGCTCCTCGTCGGCGACGACCTCGTCGAGTTCGGTCAGGCGGCCGCGCCCGGCAACCGGCCGCGAACCCAGCCGCGGGCGGGCGGCCAGAAGACCCCGCGTATAAGGATGCAGCGGGTTCTCGAACAGCGCCTTCGTGTCCTGCTCCTCGACCAGCCGGCCGCGATCCATGACGCCGACGCGCCGGCACATATTGGCGATGACGCCGAGGTCGTGGCTGACCAGCAGCACCGCGGTTCCCTCGGCCTTGCAAAGCTCGGCGATGAGCTCCAGCACGCCCGCCTGCACCGTCACGTCGAGCGCGGTGGTCGGCTCATCCGCGATCAAAAGGTCGGGCCGGCAGGCCAGCGCGATGGCGATCATGACGCGCTGGCGCATGCCGCCGGAAAGCTGGTGCGGATAGGACCGGGCGCGCTCCTCGGGCGACGGCACGCGCACGCTTTCCAGCGCCTCGACGGCCTTGCGGCGCGCCTCGGACCACCCCATGCCGCGATGAATGACGAACATCTCGGCGATCTGCCGGCCGATGGTGGCGAGCGGGTTGAGCGCCGTCATCGGCTCCTGGAAGATCATCGCCATGCGGTCGCCGCGCAACTTGCGCCGGGCGCGGCGGCCGAGCTTCAGCATGTCCTCGCCTTGGAAGGAGATCGAGCCGGCGGTGACTTGCAGCGGCCGCTTGAGCAGCCCCATCACCGACAGGCCGGTGATGCTTTTGCCCGACCCGGATTCGCCGACAAGACCGTAGGTTTCGCCGGGCAGGATATCGAAGGAGACGCCATGCAGGAGTTCGTTATTCCTGCCGACGCCGATGCGCAGGTCGCGGACGGACAGAACGGGATCGGCCCGAACAGAATCGGAAGGCGCGCCGCTCATGTCCTGCGCGTCCTCATATGCGGGTCGAGCATGTCGCGCAGTCCGTCACCCAGAAGGTTGAAGCCCAGCACCGTGGCGAAGATGGCGAGGCCGGGGAAGACGGACGCCCACGGCGCGGTGCGGATCAATTCGCGCGCGTCGGTCAGCATGTTGCCCCAGCTCGGCTGCGGCGGGCGTATGCCGACGCCGAGGAAGGACAGCGCCGCCTCCGCCAGCACCGCGCCGCCGATGCCCAGCGTGGCGATGACCAGCACGGGACCGAGGATGTTCGGCAAGATCTGCGTGCGCATGATGTTGGTGTCGCCGAAGCCCGCCGTCTTGGCGGCCTGCACGAAGCCCTGGCTCTTGAGCGAGAGGGTGGAACTGCGTGCGATGCGGCAGGTCCACGACCAGTTGGTCAGGCCGAGCGCGATCAAGAGGCTGGGCAGGCCCGGTCCCAACACCGCCATGATGGCGAGCGCGAAAACCAGCGACGGAATCGCCAGCATGACGTTGGTCAGCCCGTTCACCAGATCGTCCCACCAGCCGCCGAAATAGCCGGCCGAAACGCCGAGCGCCGTGCCGATGCAGGAATTTATCAGCTGCGAGACGAGGCCGACGGTGAGCGACACCCGCGCGCCGAAGAGGACGCGCGAGAAGACGTCGCGGCCCTGCCCGTCTGTGCCCAGCCAGTGCTCCCAGCTCGGCGGCATTTCGGAGTTCATCAGGTCGGCGTCCATGACCGGATCGTAGGGCGCCAGCCAGCCGGAACCGACCGCGGCGGCGATGACGAGCAGCGCCAGCAGCAGGCCAAGGGCGAAATTGAAGCGCAGCCGCATCGCTCAGGTCACCTTGATGCGCGGGTCGATGGCCGCATAGGCGACGTCGACCAGCATGTTGATGACGAGGAACCACAGCACGATCACGATGACGGTTCCCTGCACCACCGGAATGTCGCGCGTCGCCACGCTGTCGACCAGAAGCGAGCCGATGCCCGGCCAGGAAAACAGCTTCTCGATGACGATCGCCTGCCCCATCAGCGAACCGATCTGGAGGCCGAGCGTGGTCAGCACCAGCACCAGCACATTGCGGGCGACATGGGCGCGCACCAGACGCGGTTCCGACAACCCCTTGGCGCGCGCGGTGCGGACGAAATCGGCGTTCATCACGTCCAGCACGCCGGCGCGGGTGGTCCGCGCAAGCAACGCCATCGGCGAGACGCCGAGCGCGATGGCGGGCAGGATGATGTGGCGGATGCTGCCGGGTTGGTAGCCGAAGCTGGGCAGCAGGCCGAGTTGCAAGGCGAAGACGTACATCAGAAGCAGGCCGAGCCAGAATTCGGGAACCGACAGGCCCGAAACCGCCAGCATCATGGTGCCGGTGTCGAAGACGCTGCCGGGCTTGAGCGCGGCGAGGAAGCCGAGGGGAACGCCGACCGCCGCGGCGAAGCCCATGGCCGTCAGCGCCAGCTTGATCGACGGCCACAGCCGCGGCTCGATGACGTTCCACACCGGTTCGCGCGTGCGGTAGGAGATTCCAAGGTCGAAATGCGCCAGCCCCCAGAGATAATCCCACAGGCGCACCGGCAGCGGCTTGTCCAGTCCGAACTGCTCGTTCAGATGCGCCAGCACCTCCGCGTTCATGACATTGCGCCCTTCCGCCATCAGGCTCGATATGAAGGAACCGGGAACGACGCTGAAGATCACGAAGATGATGAGGACGACCGCCAGAAGGGTCGGGATCATCTGGAGCGAACGGCGGATGATGAAGCGCAGCATGAGCGGTTTTGCCTCGCAAGGGGTGGGCGCCGGCGGCGGGCGGGTGCGCCCGTCCACCGCCGGCATGTCACCGCGCTACTTGCGCGAGGCGGGCGCGCTGTCGTCGATCCAGACGTCCTCGTAGTCCTGGATCGCCAGTTCCGCGCCGTTCGGCTTCAGCCCGTGAACCCACGGCTGGTAGGCCATCACCGCCTTGTTGTAGTTGAAGAACCACACAGGCGCCTCCTCCTCCAACAGGTTGTTGGCCTGCCGCAGGATGTCGTTCTGCTTGGCCGGGTCGGTCTCGTTGCCGGCCTGGTCGATCAGCTTGTCGAAGTCGGCATTGTTGAACTTGACGTAGTTGCAGGCGTTCTGCGGCGTCTTGGAATAGAAGCAAGTCAGGTATTTCAGCGGGTCGGGACCCGACGAGTTCGACCAGATGAAGCTCTCGAAATTGTCCGACAGGATCTTGTCGGACAGGACCGAATTCTCCACCGGATCGGTCGTCACCGTGACGCCGACCTTGGCCAGCATCGGGATGATCGCCTCGACGATCGGCAGGCCCCAGCTTTCATTCGAGGTCGCGGTGACGGAGAATTTCAGGCCCTTCTCGAAGCCCGCCTCCTTCAGCAATTCCTTGGCCTTCTCGGGGTCGTAGGCGTAGGGCTTGGCGTTCTTGTCGAAGGCCGGCGAGGAGATCGGCAGCCACGAAACCGCCGGATAGGCCTTGTTCTTCAACAGCTTCTCGACGATCAGGTCCTTGTTGATGGCATAGTTGATCGCCTGGCGGACGCGCTTGTCCTTGAACGCCTCGATCTTCGGGTTGAAACCGATGTTGCGCGTATAGACCTCGGCCACTTCGAGGATATGGTCCTTCAGCGCGGCGTCCTGCGTATAGGCTTCGTACTGCACAGGCCCCAGGACGTTGACGTCGATCTCGCCGTTGCGGAAGGCGACGTCGCGGGCCGGCGCCTCGCCCATCAGCATGATGTCGAGCTTGTCGAGGTGCGGCTTGCCCTTCTCGAAATAGTCGTCGAACTTCACCAGCTCGACCTTCGAGCCGGGAACATAATTAGCCAGCTTGAACGGGCCGAGGCCGTTCGGCTTGGAGGCGAGCTGGTCTTCCGGATAGTCCTTGGAATAGATCGGCGCGAAGTCCGACATCAGGTTCCAGCCCGGATTGGCCAGGTTGATGAAGGTGATCTCGATGGTCTTGTCGTCGATCTTCTTCAGGCCGGAAATGTGATCGGCCTTGCCTGCCTGATATTCGGCCACGCCGGCGATCTGCAGCATCTGCTCGGCGCCCGGCAGCGCTTTCTTGGGGTCGGCCAGGCGGTTGTAGGACCACAGCACGTCATCGGCGTCGAGCTTGTCGCCGTTGTGGAAGGTCGCGTCCTTGAGCTTGTAGGTATAGGTCTTGCCGTCGTCCGACACGGTGACGGATTCGGCGAGGTCGAGTTCCGGCTTCCCGCTTTCCGGATTCCACTTGTAGAGCGAGCGGTTGATCGCCTTGCCGACGATTTCGTCCTGCGTGTGCGGCGTCGCCGTGACGTCGAGCGAGGTGATGGAATTGCCGTAGGGCGCCACGAAGACGAATTTCCCGCCGTCCTTCGGGGTGGCGTCCTGCGCCCATGCGGCAGTCGCCGTTCCAAGCGCAAGCGCCGCCATCAGGCTAAATCTGGTCAACATCTAAAGTCCTCCCTTTGTGGTTGTCGCTTTGTTTCTATCGGAGCCGGGCGCGCCCGGCCTCCCCCTCATCCTCTGTCATGGACGATACGCCCATCCAGAATTGTCATGTCGCAGCGCGTGCCGTGCAGGATCGTTTCGGGCTCGGCGGTCAGCAGGTCGCTGGAGAAGACGGCGATGTCGGCCAGCATGCCCGGTTCCAGCCGGCCCTTCACCGTCTCCGCGCCCTGCGAATAGGCGCCGTGCTCGGTATAGGCGCGCAAGGCCTGTTCCGGCGTCAGGATCTCGGAAGCCTCCATCACCGTACCCTTGTGCGTCTTGCGCGTCATCATAGCGTAGAGATCGGGGAAGGGATTGGGCGAGCAGACCGGCGAATCGCTGCCCGTCGACGGCTTCATCCCCAGCCGGTCCCAGGTGGCGATGGGATAGGAATGCAGGCCGCGCTCGGGCCCGAGAACGGTGACGTAGGCGTCACCGAAATCGTAGATGAAGGCCTGCTGCGGCGCCGGCAGGATGCCCGCTTTCAGCATCCGCTGGTTCAGCCCATCATCGGCATAGCCGCAATGCTCGATGCGGTGACGGTGCTTGTGGCCGGGATCGGCGGCGCGCACGCGCTCATAGGCGCGGACGAGTTGGTCGATCGCGGCATCGCCGATGCCGTGGCAGACCATGGTGTAGCCCATCGCCGTATAACGGTCGACCAGTTCGAAAAGCTGGGCGTCCGGCAACATCCGCACGCCGAAATTGTCGGGCTGGCCGGCATAGGGCCGGCGCATCCAGGCGGTGCGGCCGCCGGCCGAGCCGTCGGTGAACACCTTGACGCCGCCGATGCGGAACATGTCGCTGCCGGCGCCGGTGACGAGGCCCTCGGCATGGCAGGGCTCGACGATGGACGAACCCGGATCGCCCAGCAGCGTCGCCCAGACGCGGACCGGCAGCCGGCCGCTTTGCTCGGCCTGCCGGTAGGCTTCGATTTCGGTCATGCCGTCGATCTGGCCGACGGCGGCGTCCATGCAGGAGGTGATGCCGAACTGCAAAAGGTGCTTGCCGCCTGCCTCGATGGCGTCGACGATCTGGGCCAGCGAGGGCGTCGGCTGGATGTCGTAGACCAGGTTCTGCGCGTTCTCGGCCAGCATGCCGGTGAGCGTGCCGTTCTCGCGGCCGATCAGGCCGCCGTCCGGATCGGGCGTGTCGATATCGATGCCCGCCAGCGCAAGGGCGCGCGAGTTCACCACGGTGACGTGGCCGCAGGCACGCGTGACGGAAACCGGATGGTCGGGCAGCGCCGCATCCAGTTCCTGCGCGGTGGGCATCAGCCCGTCGGGATAGCGGGTCTGGTCGAAGCCGCGCGCCATCACCCACGCGCCCTTCGGCGTCTCGGCGGCACGCGCCTGCAAGGCAGCGATCAGCACGGCGCGGGTCGGCGCGGCGTCGGCCGTGGCGTCGACCTTGCCGCGCAGCAGTCCCGTCGAGATCAGATGCAGATGCGCGTCGTTGAGGCCCGGCATGGCGAAGCGCCCGGCGAGGTTCACGACCTTCGTGTCCGGCCCGGTCAGCGCTTCGATGTCGGCGTTCGAGCCGCTGGCCAATATCTTGTTGCCGACGACGGCGACCGCCTCGGCAATCGGATTGCCATAACCGGTCCAGACCTTGCCGCCATGCAGGACGAGATCGGCTTTACGCGCGGAATTCATGTTGCTTTCATTCTCCCTCGGCGTCGCCAAAGCATGCGGCGAGAGCGATCAATCCGCTCCGCCACCGCGATAAGCCGCGCCATTTCGCTGCGATTTTTATGAAATCGCCGCCTGGATCGACGGCGAAATCCTGATTGTCCCCTTCCTGGACCGCCGGCTCCAACCGGCTTGTTCGTTGCGCCTAGGTTGTGGTGTCTGCGACGACATGGCCAATTCGGTTTTCGCAACCAGTCATGCAAAATTTGCATAAGGCTACCATTATGCTGGAAACGGCGGCCGGGCGCGTGGAAAGCATCGCATGGAAATCAAATGGCTGGAGGATTTCGTGACGCTGGCGGAAACGTCGAGTTTCTCGCGCGCCGCCGAAATCCGCAACGTGACCCAGCCTGCCTTCAGCCGGCGCATCAAGCAACTCGAGACGTGGGTGGGAGCGCCGCTCATCAACCGCGCTACCATGCCGGCGGAGTTGACGCCGGCCGGGCGGAATTTTCTCCTGACGGCGCGCGACGCCATCAGGATGTTTTACGCGGCGCGCGAATCGCTGCGCCCGCCGGCCGAACAGGGGCTTGTCCGCTTCGCCGCCCTCCACACCTTGACCATCACCTTCTTTCCGATCTGGCTGCAAGAACTGCAACGCGGCACCCCCAGGTTCGGCACCTCCTTCATCGCCGACAGAGGCGGCATCGAGGCCAACCTGGCGGCGCTGACGGACGGCGAGGCCGACTTCTTCCTGACCTACGCGCATCGCGAGGTGCCGTTTCATCTCGACCGCGACAAGTTCGCTTTCCTGACGATCGGATCGGATCGGCTCATCCCGGTCGCGGCGCCGCAACTGCGGGTCGAGACGTCGGCGGTGCCCGCCGCCGGCATTCTGGACGAGCCGGAGACGACGAAGCGCGCCCTGCCCTATCTGGACTACGGCTACGGCTCTTTCTTCGGCGTGGCGCTGGGGAGGCTGTTTTCGAAACGCGCCCCCTTCCGGCGTCAGGCGGTGCACGAAAGCACGATCAGCGCCGGCCTCAGGGAACTGGCGCTGATCGGCGCCGGCATCTGCTGGCTGCCGGAAAGTCTCGTCGAGAAGGATCTTGCCGACGGCGGGCTCGTCGCCTGCTCCCACAATCCCATCTGGACGCTCGATCTCGAAATCCGGCTTTACCGCAGTTCGGAAAAGACGAGCAGCGCCACGGTGGAAGCCATCTGGCAGGCGTCCAAGGCCCTGCTGCCGGACACCGGACGCCCGTCATGAACGGGCAAGCGTCCAAAACTTGAAGGCTGCCCCCTTGCCGGCGACAATCGCCTTCGCCGGACATGGCCTAAAGGTCCGACCGATCCGGCGCGGGACATGCCGTGGCAGCCGCAATGCGCGCCAGAAAGTCGGGTCAGGCGCCACCCGGCGCGGCGGGCAGGTCCAGCAGGCGCGCCACGGTCTCGGCACCCTTGCCGGCGGCGCCGATCTTGCCGTCGTCGCCAACCTCCACCGACGCACCGTTGGCGAAGCTGAGCGACCAGCCGTCGCCCTTAGCGTTACGGCGGCGGTCGGTGAGTTCGATGCCGGCGGCGGTAACGAGCGCGATGATTTTCTCGACGTTCATGGTCGTTGCTCCGATCCGGGCTAGTTCAGTTCGAGCGCGCCGGTGAGGTCGCCGAGCGGCGGTTCCCCATGCGCGGCCACGGCCTTGTCGCGGACGACGATGCCATGCAGTTCCGGCAGTTCGAAGCGCTCTGTGATGAAGCGCAGGATCGACGTCGTGTCGTAGGGTGTGTGGTCGACGGTGCCGCGCTTGGCGAACGGCGAGACGATGATCGCCGGGATGCGCGTGCCCGGCCCCCAGCGGTCGCCCTTGGGCGGCGCGACATGGTCCCAGATGCCGCCGTTCTCGTCATAGGTGACGACGACCAGCATATGCGGCCATTGCGGGCTCTTCTCCAGATGCGCAACGACGTCGGCGATGTGGCGGTCGCCGGCCTCGATGTCGGCATAGCCGGAATGCTCGTTGAGATTGCCCTGCGGCTTGTAGAACGAGACCTGCGGCAACGCGCCGTCGTCGATCGCCTGGATGAAGCTGACGCCGGCGAGTCCGGCGTCGCGGATATGCTCGCGCCGCGCCTCGGTGCCGGGGGCGAAATTGGCGTAATAGTTGAACGGCTGGTGGTGGTACTGGAAGTTCGGCGTCGGCTCATGGTTGCCATGGTCGAGCGTGTACTGCCAGGCGCCGCCATACCAGGCCCAACTGACATGCTTGAGGCTCAGCATGTCGCCGATGGTCGGCTCCGTCTGCGGCGGCAGGGTGGTCGGCTTTGCCGGGTCTGCGTAGCGCGGGTCGCCTCCCGGCGCCGATTCGTTGCCGCTCGGCTGGTAGGGCGGCTGCATGGTGTTCACGGCATGGAAATCCGGCGTCAGGTTGCCGTCCGAGACGAATTTCGGGATGCCGTCCATCGCCGATTTCGGCGAATTGTCGGCGATCTTGAGCGCCGTTCCGCTGTCGTCCGTCACCGAGATCGTCGGCTTGGCCGGGCTCTTGTCGGCGTTCGGATAATAGGGCGCGCAGGCGCAGATCAGCCATTGGTGGTTGAAAAACGAACCGCCGAAGCCACCCATGAAGAAATGGTCGGCCAGCACGTATTTCTGCGCCACCGCCCACATGGCGGTCTTCGAGGCGTCCCAGTTGCTCATCGCCATGGCGCCGGAATCGGCCCAGGCGACGAACATGTCGTTCTTGCCGCCGTCGATCTGCATCTGGTTCTGGTAGTAGCGGTGCCACAGATCGTGCGTGACGGTGGTGAGCGGAACGTCGAAGCCTTTCGGGTCGTTCACAGTGAACGGCCCGTTCGGCAGGTGCTCGGTCATCGCCTGCGTCACCGGCGGCGTGACGCCCTTGGCGGTCAGCCCGTCCCAGACCGGCGGCAGTTCCTTGAGCACCGAACCGTCGCGGTCGCGCTGCTCAAGGCTTTCCTTGCCGGCCTTGTCGATACCGTCTGCGCCGGGGAAATGGCCATAGAGATTATCGAAAGCGCGGTTCTCGGCAAAGATGACGACGACAGTGTCGATCTTGTCGATGCCGTCCGGGGGACCGCCGGGATCGGCCGCCAGGGCCGGAACCGAAACGGCGGCGCACAATGCCGAAGCCGAGGAAAATCGGGCTAAAGCCGAGGAAAACCGCGCAAGAGTTGAGGAAAACGGCGCAGGCCCATAGGATCGCTTCATCGCAATACCTCCCGGAGCAAAGCGGGATGACACCACCTCCGCCGCCTCTTGGCAAGACCGTTCGCTCGCTCGGAAGCCAAATCGTTGCCCGGCTAACAACGGTCGCTGTTGTGCTGACGGCGATGGCGTTCCCCGCATTGGCGCAGCCGATGTCGCGGGCTGAGGCGCGGGAGCGGGCGGACAAGCTCTCGGCCCTGGGTGCGGAGATGTTTTCCGATCCGCGGTTGTCGGATTCGGGCAAGACCGCCTGCGCCTCCTGCCACGACCCCGCGCATGCTTTCGCGCCCGCCAACGCGCTTTCCGTGCAGTTCGGCGGCCGCGACGTGAGCGAACCCGGTCTGCGCGCCGTGCCGTCGCTGAAATATCTCCAGGCGGTGCCGCAGTTCACCGAGCACTATTTCGAATCCGAGGACGAGGCCGACGAGAGCATCGACAACGGCCCGACCGGCGGCCTCACCTGGGACGGCCGCGCCGATTCCGCCCATGCGCAGGCTCGTATCCCACTGCTCTCGCCCTTCGAGATGGGAAATGCAAACCCCGACGAAGTCGTGCGGCACGCGCTCGGCGCCGGCTACGGGCCGAAGCTCGCCTCCATCACCGGCAAGCCGCTTGCTGCTGACAGCGACGCCACTTTCGAGGCGATCCTCAAGGCGCTGGAGGTCTACCAGCAGTCCTGGCAGACCTTCTATCCCTATTCCAGCAAGTACGACGCCTGGCTGGCGGGCAAGGCGGATTTGACGCCTGAGGAGGAACGCGGCCGGGAATTGTTCGAAGACTCGGAAAAGGGCAATTGCGCGTCCTGCCATTTCAGCGTGCGGGCGCATGACGGCACGCCGCCGCAATTCACCGACTACGGCATGATCGCGCTGGCCGTGCCGCGCAATCCGGCCATCCCGGCTAATGCCGATCCGGCCTATCACGATCTCGGCCTGTGCGGGCCGCTGAGGACGGACTTTGCCGACCGCCCCGACTATTGCGGCCTGTTCCGCACGCCGACCCTGCGCAACGTCGCCACCCGCAAGGCCTTCTTCCACAACGGCGTTTTCCATTCGCTGAAGGACGCGGTCGCCTTCTACGCCACGCGCGACACCGATCCGGGCCGCTGGTATCCGCGCCGGGCCGACGGCAGCGTCGATATCTATGACGACCTGCCGGCCCGCTACCGCGACAACATCAACATGGACCCGCCCTTCGGCGGCAAAAAGGGCGATGCGCCTCGGCTTGACGACGGCGAGATCGACGCCATCGTCACCTTCCTGAACACGCTGACGGACGGTTGGAAACCACAGTGAGGCAAGCCGGGAGCCGCGACATTCCCCTGCGCGTTTGCAGGCGCAGCGGCGCTTCGATACCCGATTATGTTATATTTACAACTCATACATTGACACATGATTGAAATATAACATAGCTTCGATCGAGCCTTGGACGGCTCAGATCACTGTTTGGGAGGACAGCATGATGAATTCCGGCACACGGCTCCGGTTCGGAGCGGCTTTGCTCGCTTTGGGGCTTGCCTCGGGGATCGGCGCCGCGTCCCCGGCCTGGGCGGCCGATGTCATACGCATCGTTTCGCCTTATCAGACAACGACGCTCGACCCGATGCGCTCGGCCGCGGCCGGCAACATCGAGACCTACGGCCAGCTCTATTCGCGCCTGTTGCGCCGCAACGCCGATACCGGCGCGCTGGAACCCGGCCTCGCCGAAAAATGGGACATCTCCGCCGACGGCCTGACCTACACGTTCCACCTGCGCGACGCGCAGTTTTCCGACGGTTCGCCGATCAGCGCCGACGACGTCGTCTTCAGCCTGGAACGCATCCACAGCGACAAGAAATCGGCCTACCCGGCGCCGCTCGGCGCGCTCGACACGGTCAGCGCGGCCGACGCCAAGACGGTCGTCGTCAAGCTCAAGTCGCCCTTCGCGCCCTTCCTCGGCAATGTCGAGATCTGGAACATGGGCATCGTCTCCAAGGCGGACGTGGACAAGCGCGGCGAGGACGCCTTCGTCAAGGAGCCGCTGACCTCCGGCCCCTATGCGGTCAAGGAGTGGAAGCCGAACGAGAAGCTGGTGCTTGAGCCGAACAAGCACTACTGGCGCGAGGGCTATCCGAAATCCGACGCGACGGTCGAGCTGATGGAGATCGCCTCGCCCGAAACGCGGCAGGCGATGCTGACCGCCGGCGAGGTCGACGTCATGCGCGCCGTGCCGTGGGCGCAGATCGACGCGCTGAAAAAGGTCGACACGATCGACATGCGGCTGGAGCCTTCGACCACCATCTACATGACGCTGCTCAGCGAAAAGCGCGAGCCCTTCTCCAACATGAAGGCGCGGCAGGCGGCGGCCTACGCCATCGACAACAAGGCGCTGACCAAGGCGATCACGCGCGGCTACGCGACGCCGGCCAACACCACGCTGCCGGGCAGCATCGAGTTCCACGACAACGACTATCCCGGCATCCCCTACGATCCCGCCAAGGCGAAGGAATTGCTGGCCGAATCCGGCATGGCCGGCAAGGAGGTGAAGATCCTCGCGACCGCGGACGCCGCAGCGCAGCAGATGGCGCTGCTGTTGCAGGCGCAATGGCAGGCGATCGGCTTCAAGCCGGTCATCGTCAATGTCGACGGCGGCGCCTGGTGGGACGCCACCGGCAAGGGCGATTACGACGCCGCCGCAAACTGGTGGTACAACGAGACGCCCGACCCGGACCTGGCCGTGCGCTGGGCGGTGTGCGGCACCTGCGGCTCGAACTCCTACAACACCTTCTACGAGAACCCGAAGGTGGACGAACTGGTCGAGGAAGGCACGAAGGAGGCCGATCCGGCCAAGCGCGCGGCGATCTACAAGGAAATCCAGAAGATCACCACCGAGGAGGTGGCGCAGATCCCGCTCTACTATGCGCCCAACGCGGTCGCCTATTCCAAGCGCCTGCAAGGCATCAAGCTGACGCCGTCGCTGCAATGGACGCTGGAAGACACGACCATCGCCAAGTGACCTGAGTGAGCCATCGCGGCGCGGCATGCTGCATGGTATGCCGCGTCCGGTCGCCTGCGGAGTAGCGCCTTGAACATCCTGTCCACAGTGGCGCGGCGCCTGTTGCAACTTGTCGGCGTGATGGCGGGTGTCGCCGTCGTCACCTTCCTGCTGCTGCGGCTGGCGCCGGGCGATCCGGCCCGGCTGCTGGCCGGCGATCGGGCGAGCGCGGAGACGATCGCCGCCATCCGCCATCAATACGGGCTGGACCTGCCGCTCTGGCAGCAGTTCTTCGTCTACATAGAAAACCTGCTCGGCGGCGACATCGGCCGCTCGCTGCGCTTCCAGCAGCCTGTCGCCGACCTGATCCAGCGCTTCATGTGGCCGACCCTGTTCCTGACCGGCTACGTCGTGTGCCTGGCCGTGCCTGTCACCATGGTGCTGGCCATCGCCAGCGCGCGCCGGCCGGGCGGCCTGGCCGATCAGGCGATCCGCCTGCTCGGCACGGTCGGGCTTGCCGTTCCGGTGTTCTGGCTCGGCATCATGCTGTCGCGCCTGTTCGGCGTGACGCTCGGCTGGTTCCCCGTCTCGGGCTACGGCAACGGCTTCGCCGATCACCTCCATCATCTTTTCCTGCCGGCGCTGTCGACGGCGATCTGGGTGGTGCCGGTGCTGACGCAAAGCCTGCGCGCCGCGCTCATCGACCGTGCCGGTGCCGACTTCGTCACCGCCGCCCGCGCGCAAGGAGCGGGCGAGCGCGAGATTTTCTGGAAGACGGTGCTGCCCAACGCGGTGCTGCCGACGCTCAACCTGCTCGGCGTCATGGTCGCCTTCCTCATCGGCGGCGCCATCATCGTCGAGACGGTCTATGCCGTTCCCGGCCTCGGTTCGCTGATGATCGGCGCCCTGCTCGGGCGCGACTACTACGTCGTCCAAGGGCTGACGCTGGTCTTCGCTTTCGCCACCGTGCTGGTGACGCTCGCCGTCGATCTGTTGACGGCGCTCATCGACCCGCGCGTCAGGCTTTGAGGAGACGGCATGGCGAACGCGGTTCCTGTCTCACCTCCCGCCGCCCGTCCGCGGCTCACCGTGTCGATGGCGGTCGCGCTCGCCATCCTCGCCGGCTGGCTCGTCGTGGCAATCGCCGCGCCCATCCTCGCGCCCTACGATCCCGACGCCGTCGATATCCTCAACATGCTGGCGCCGCCCAGCGCCGAGCACTGGTTCGGCACCGACCAGGTCGGCCGCGACGTGTTCTCCCGCGTGCTGTTCGCCGCCCGCATCGACGTCTTCCTGTGCGTGATCGGCGTTTTGCCCCCGCTGCTGATCGGCACGACGGTCGGGCTGGCCAGCGGCTATTTCGGCGGCGTCGTCGACACGCTATTCATGCGCCTTTACGACCTGTTCGTCGCCTTTCCCTTCTTCGTGCTGGTGCTCGCCATCGTCGGCGTGCTCGGGCCGGGGCTGATCAACTTCGTCATCGCGCTAGCCCTCGTCGGCTGGGTCAGCTATGCGCGGCTGGTGCGGGCGGAGGTGCTGACCATCCGCGAAAGCGAATATGTGCAGGCGGCCCAATGCCTCGGCTACGCGCCCGCCGTGATCGTGACGCGGCATGTCCTGCCCAACGCCGTCGGTCCGGTCATCGCTTATGCGGTCAGCGACGCGGTGCTGGTCATGCTGGCGGGCGCCAGCTTCGGTTTTCTCGGCATGGGCGCCCAGCCGCCCAACGCCGAATGGGGCGTCATGATCGCCGACGGCCAGGCCTTCGTGCAGCAGGCTTGGTGGATCTGCCTGTTCCCCGGCCTGGCGATCGTCTCGCTCGGGCTCGGCTTTGCCTTCCTCGGCGACGGGCTCGGCCGGATGCAGCGACGGCAGGTCACGGCATGAGCGCACAGGCGAAAAAACAGCCGTTGCTGCGGGTCGAAAACCTTGCCGTTTCCTTCGCGGCGGTCACGGCGGTGAGAGGCGTGTCGTTCGAGCTGCGGCCGGGCGAAATCCTCGGCATCGTCGGCGAAAGCGGCTCGGGCAAATCCGTTACCTGCCGGGCGCTGATGGGCCTTCTGCCGGGCACCGCGCAGGCCGCTGGCAGCGTCACGCTGGAAGGACGCGAACTGCTCGGCCTGTCCGAGCCGGACTGGTGCACCTTGCGCGGCCGCGACATGGGCATGATCTTCCAGAACCCGGCCTCGCATCTCGACCCGCTGCGCCGCATCGGCGCGCAGGTGGCGGCGCCGATGGTCCGCCATCTCGGCATCGACCGGCGCGAAGGCCTGCGGCGCGCCACGGCCCTGCTGGACGCCGTCGGCATCCGCGAGCCGGAGAAGCGGGCGCGCTCCTATCCGCACGAATTTTCCGGCGGCATGAAGCAGCGCGCCATGATCGCCGCCGCCATCGGCTGCGGCCCGAAACTGCTGATCGCCGACGAGCCGACCACCGCCCTCGACGTCACCGTGCAGGCCCGCATCCTCACCTTGCTGAAGGACCTCAACCGCGAGCGCGGCATCGCCATCATCCTCATTTCGCACGACCTCGGCGTGATCGCCGACATCTGCTCGCGCGTCGTGGTGATGCGCCATGGCGAGGTGGTCGAGCAAGGCCCGGTGGACGAGGTCATCGCGCGGCCGCGCCATCCCTATACGCGGTTGCTGATCGACTCCCAGCCGGGCCGGAAAGCCCTGCCGGTGCCGGCAACAACACCTGAAACAGCGCCGCTGCTCAGCATCGAAAACCTGACCGTCTCCTTCCCGAACCGGCAGGCGGCGGGGCTGATGAAGCGGACCGGCCGCTTCCTCGCGCTCGACGGCGTCGATGTCCATATCGGTGCCGGCGAGACGGTCGGCATCGTCGGCGAGAGCGGGTCCGGCAAATCCACGCTCGCCCGCGCCATCGTGCGGCAGAACTCGGCCAGCGGCGGGTCCTTGCTGCTCGGCGGGGAGGACATCGCGGCGCTGTCGGGCGAGGCACTGACCCGCTTCCGCCGCCGCGTGCAGATGGTGTTCCAAAATCCCTACGATTCGCTCAACCCGCGCATGACGATCGCCGATGCCGTCGCCGAACCGATCTGGCGCCACGGCCTCGCCGACCGGCGGTCGGCGCAGCGAGAGGCGCACGGCGTGCTGGAAATGATGGAACTGCCCG
>NZ_JAFKID010000058.1 GCF_017306545.1 Mesorhizobium sp. | reverse complement strand
ATGGTCGAATGGGCAAACCGAAGGTCAGATCACCCGCTTGAAGCTCATCAAACGGCAGATGTATGGGCGCGCAAAGCTGGATCTGCTGCAGGCGCGATTGATCGGTGCATCGTAGGGCTTGCACTTCAGCAAAAGTGCGTCAGAGCCCAGCAAGGACCCGCATCAGCGCATTACCGATCTGCAGAAGCTCGCGCAGATGCTGATGCCGGAACGGCTGCGTTCGGACTCGAACGATTTCTGGGAGGAAAGCGCCAGGATCCTGCTGGTCGCCATGCTGGGCTTTGTGATCGAGTGTCCAGATACGCGCAAATCGCTGAGCGAGCTCTATCGTATCCTCAATTCCATGTCGGATGAACGCACCGCGATCGCGCAGCTTCTGTCGCAATACGGCGATCATCTGTCCGACCAGACGCGCATGCAACTGACAAAGTTTATCGGCCGCCATGAAAAGCTCGGGGAAGGGATCGCGGCCGAGATCGGCGCGAAGTTCAACTTCCTGCAGAACGAGCTCATCGAGGCGATGACGTCGGTGACGACGATCCCGATAACGGAGATCCGCAAGCGCCGGATGGTCATCTACCTGCAGGCCGACTGGAATATCATCCAGATGTATGAGCGGCTGATTTCGATCTTCGTGCAGCAGATGGCCGACAATCTGGTGCGGCTCGGTCCGCTGCGCAATGGCGAGCACGAGGTTCTGATGATGCTCGACGAGTTCGGCAATGGCGGCCGGCTCGACACGGTGCTGACGCTTGCCCCGCTGATCCGCAAGAACGGGGTGCGGTTCGTGTTCATCCTGCAGGACGGCGCGCAGCTCGAGCGGCTCTACCAGAGGCCCGGTCAGAAAATCCTGATGGGGACCTCGACGATCAAGCTCTACATGAATTTCCAGAATGTCGAGGACGCGCTGGCTGTGTCCCAGATTGCAGGTGTCGACACAAAGCTGATGCCGCAGCCTTCATATTCGTATCGGCATGGCCGTCGTGACCGCGGAGGATCGATGATGCCGATGCGCGTGGAACTCCTGCCGGTTCATGCGCTGATGCAGATGAAGCCGGAAGAGGCGATCCTCCAGGTGACAGGCATGCCGATCATGCGCATCATGAAGCTCGATTCCGGCGGTGAGCAGCTATTCCGGGCGATGGACAAATATGAGGAGGTTCGCAAGCCGCAAATTCAGCCGAGGGCCTGGACGCTCGAGGAAGACGAGAAGTTCAAGACGGAGCCAGCAGCCTTCGAAGGTGTGATGACGCGTCAGATGCTCTATCCGGATGCTCGCGTCGTGCATCGACGCGTGGCGACGTTGAAGGCCGGCGGCCTAACCAGCGCGGCATTGAAAAAGCCGTCCACGCCGCGTCCGGTCGATTTTCTGTGGCAGGACATTGGAGGCGAGCGGCACATCTTCTTTTCCTCGCTCGACGAGCTGACCATCAGGCTGAATCTCGATGCGACCCGCGTGCCGGGAATAGAGCCCGGAGAAACTCCGGCGCAGTTGGAGGATTCGGTGGAATGCACAGGAGCGCGGGAGCGTCGGCCGGACAGAAACGGGCATCGCTTGGCCGAGGAGAAGTCGGAGTCCGATCGGAAGCGCGCGTACTTGGGGGAGGACGATCTTGTGGACGTTGACACTGGTGAGCTTATGCCGGGAGATCGCGCGGACGATGATGATCTTGAGGTCAATGTGCGTGCGTTGCTGAAGGAGAGCTACGTCCCGCCCACGCATCACGGTCGGTCGCCATCATTGTCGCGACAGGACGTTACGAGGCACGAGGCCAACGTCGTGCGCTCGCCGGTTCTGAAGCGGCAAGAGGTCAGCAACCAATTTGGCAAGATGAACGCTGCATTGCATGCCATGCTCGACGAGAGTGCCAAGGGCATCGAAGATGTCGATGCACTCGCCCTGAATGATGGCCTCGAGTCTATGTGGCGGGCGACGATCGACCGGATGGAATTTGAGGAGACCAAAGAGCTTGTTCGCGGCCATGCCGCGTTGGTGATGGATCCGGTTGGGGAGGGGAGTTTATGAGCCGTAGCGTAGGCGGAAGTCTGGCGCGTTGGCAGGTAGCGACGTTCGAGATCGGTAGCACGGCTTGCATTCTCGGCAATATGCCCTAAATATGTCGGCAGATTGCCGGAGATTGAACATGACCACCTCGGCCGCACTCATTGACGATGTAGCACGCAAACTCGGCGGCGCCGCGGTGCTGGGAGCCGATATCCGGTCGCAGGCGGACCTCGCGATGATGGTGCGGCGCCGGCTTCCGCTCGCGACGTTGAAGGGCCTGTCTCTTGCCGGACTCAGTGAGCAGGAGATAGAGCGCTTCGTCATTCCGCAGCGCACACGCCGGCATCGCGCGGAGAAGAACGAGCCTTTGACGGTCGAGGAATCGGACCGGGCCGTACGGCTCGCCCGTATTCAGTCGCTTGCGGAAGAGACTTTTGACGATCCTGAGAAGGCGAACCGCTGGCTACGCATGGAACTGGCGGAACTGGGCGGCGAGGCCCCCCTTACGGTGGCGCAGACCGAGGCGGGCACGCGAGTCATCGAAACCATCCTCGGCAAGATCGCCTGGGGCGCTGCCGCCTGATGCGGCTCTGGCGGCTTTCCAGCCTGAAATTCGCGGAATCTATGGATGGCGGCTACGGTTTGCTGTTCGACGGGCGCTGGAACACCGTCGGCCGCCCGGTGACCTATACGGCCACGTCGCCATCCCTTTGCGTCCTCGAAAAGCTCGTCCATGTCGAGGATCCGGCATTGCTTCCGGCGCTTGCCATGGTGGTCTACGACGTCCCCGACGAAACGCCGAGCGCGCAGCGAGCCTTGTCCGACCTGCCTGATGACTGGCGCCGTAGGGAAGTCGACACCCAGCGGATGGGCGACGAATGGCTGGCCCGGCTTGAACACGCTTTGCTGTTCGTGCCGTCGGCGATCGTGCCAGTGGCCGGCAGCCCGGACTGGAACGTGATCGTCAACCACCGCCATCCCGCGGCGGCGGCGATCAGGATTGAGCGGATCGAACCTTTTGAGCTCGACGTTCGGTTGCTCGAATAAGGGAATCAATCGAGATCTTTTTGCACCTGGAGGTAGATATCCGCTGCCACGCCAATTCGGCTATCGATTTTGCCTTGGTATGTGGCATTCTCGGCGAAATCGGAGGGCACAATGCCAAATCGGATACCGCTCGATCCCAAATTGCCCAAGGCATTCAACGCAACACCGAATGACGCGCGCAGCAAGGCGCAGCTCGATCAATGGTGGGACCGCCCTTACGGTCTTACGCTGTCGGACGGCCGCATCGAGGTCCGGTGCCTGAACGGTGGTGCCTGGGATCGTTCGACCCATCTCGGGGTTGCCGAGAATTACGACGTGGCCTGCGCTCTGGCCGAATCGAAGCAGGCGGAATGGTTGAAATTTCGAGAGCGCCCCTGTGTGGTACTCGATGACGATCAAGTGCTGGTGGTCCGACAGGCGCAGCGGCCGGACGAAGAACCACAGCAATTGGCTGCGTTTCCGACGGCCGCCGCCGCTACTGCCTTTCTGGACACCCATTATCCTACGCCATAATCGGCATTATAAACTAAGTCGTTGATTTTATTGCGAAAAGTTCCATAATTAAGATTACGCGACTTTACATCGTCCACAGGACGGACAAGGGTGCTGCCTGCAATTTTTCGCCAAACGGCGTCACACGATCGTGGTCGTGCAACACAAGCCCACGCACGAACCGGTCGCCTACCGCCTCCTGTAACTGACGCAACCCCCGGAAATCCTGCGGGCGCACAGTTGCCGAGGCCTTCACCTCGATGCCGACGATCCGACCGCGCCGATCCTCTATCACGACGTCGACCTCGTCCTGATCCTTGGTGCGATAGTGCGAAAGCGACACGCGCCGCTCCGACCATGAGGCGAGTTTCAGCAGCTCCGAGACGACGAAGCTCTCCAGCAACGCGCCGAACCTGGACCGGTCCTGCCGCAAGGCCTGTTCTTCGTCTTCGCGCAAGGCGGCGAGAAGACCACTATCGAGGAAATGCAGTTTCGGCGTCTTGATCAAACGGCTCAACCGGTTGCTCGACCACGGCGCCAATGTTCTGATCAGAAAAAGCCGCTCGAGGATCGCGACGTATTTCTGCGCGGTTACGCTCGATAGTCCGAGCGCCGCGCCGAAGCTTGTGTTGTTGACCAGTTGACCGGCATGCTCGGCCAGGACCTGCAGCAGGCGCGGCAGCCGGTCGAGTTGGTCGATATTGGCAATGTCACGCACGTCACGGTCCAGGATCTGGGCGACATAATCTTCGAGCCACGCGATCCGACGGGACGCCGCCGTCCGGCGCAATGCTTCCGGATAGCCGCCCCGCAGGACGAGCGCGACCAGTTCGCCGCCAAGGGGCGAATTCTCTGCCGCCACCAGCTCCTCGCCAGCGAACATCCGATCCAGCAACCGCCCTGGCGTGGAACGGATTTCGGACTGAGCGAACGGCAGAAGCGATATCGTCGCCATTCGTCCGGCAAGCGAATCGGCGACCATCGGCATGGTGGAGAGATTGGCGGAACCGGTCAGCAAGAACCGGCCCGGCTCGACATTACGATCGACGCTCTCCTTGATCGCCAGAATCAGTTCGGGCACCCTTTGGACTTCGTCGATCACGGCGCGGTCGAGACCTCTTACGAATCCGACCGGATCGGCACGAGCCGCGCTCAGCGCGCCGGCGTCGTCAAGGGTGACATAGGGGCGGTCGAGGCCGGCGAATTGCCTTGCGAGCGTCGTCTTGCCAGCCTGACGCGGGCCGACGACAAGGACGACCCGTGTGTCCGACAGCGCAGTCTCGACCAGTGGACGAGCCTTGCGGTCGATGAGATGATGTGACGATGTCGAATTGACCATGCGGCTATGCTTAACGCAAGCTCCGTCCAATTTAAAGTGAAAATCTGTCTGATTTTAACACTCTCATGCAATACGGGCCAGGCATGTCGATGCCTGGTGGCCAACCGTCTGTCACGTTCGTATCGTTTTGCAGGTTGCTATGCAAAATCGCAACTTGGCAAGTTCAGCGTCAGAATCTACATTTCAATCGTCGGCCAACCCCTCCTCCCAGATTCGATGCCGACATCAGAGGCAGTACTTCTTTGCTTGCCCTCTTTAATTAGCCCGCCGGCCCTCCTCCCCGGCGGGCTTTTCATGACCGACCTGTAGCTGGAGACGAACGGCCTGGAGATCATTGTATCCACGGCAAGTGCTATGTGATTTTCGCGAGACCATATTGTTCATATAACATCATTTGTCCGTCAGCCGCTCTGCCGCTTTTCCCGCGTGATGAGCCGCGCGCTGCGCTGTCCCGTGAAATAGATCCATAGCCAGTTCAGCGCGACGGCCATACGATGGCACAGACCGATCAGAAAGTAGATGTGGGCGAAGCCCCAGAGCCACCAGGCTGCTCGGCCCGTGAGCCTGATCCAGCCGAAATCGACCACCGCGGCGCGCTTGCCGATCGTCGCGAGGCTGCCGGCATCCTTGTAGTGGAAGGGTGGGCATGAGGTTTCCCCGCCGCGCACCCTCGCCTTGATCGTTTCGGCGACATAGGCACCTTCCTGCTTGGCCGCCGGCGCGATGCCCGGGACCATCTTCCCGTTCGGCATCTCGACATGCGCAGCGTCGCCGATCACGAATATATCCGGATGCCCGGGAACGGTAAGGTTCGACGTCACCAGAATACGCCCGGCGCGATCTGCCGGCGTGTCAAGCCACTGCGCCGCCGGCGATGCGGCCACGCCTGCTGCCCAAATGACCGTCTTTGCCGGCAAGCGTTCCGACCCGATCGTGACTCCTTTGGCGGTACATTCGGAAACCGCTTGTCCGATCCTGACTTCGACACCGAGCCCAGTCAGCGCCTTGCGCGCGTAGTCGGACAAGCGCGTCAGCGTCGGTATCGTCGATCAATCGGACGAGACAATCGCTGTCACGCTGGCGCTGGACGGCAGTGTAAAACTTGTCCAGAGCGGCAAGATGTTTGCGGCGGGTCGACGGATCCAGCGACGTCTCGCCGATCGATACTAATTGACTGCTTCAGTGCACGTTGCACGGCGGACACGTAAGTCGAAGGCTCGCCAGCCAAATCATACTTCGACCACCGGCGGCGTCTCCAGTTGGAGTGCGATTTGCTCCCAGCGGTCGGCGAAGGGACCGTAGGCGGTCTTGATGTCGACGCCGACCGGCAGTTCCGGGCACTCGTTCTCGCCGTTGCTGCCCCAGTTCACCCAGCCCGATTGGCGCCGCTGGACGATCTGGAAGGCACCGGAGGGTTTCGAGGTCCACCAGATCATCGCCCGGCCGCTGGCCGTGTGATATTCGACCGTCTTGTCGGCGGGTCCGGGAAAGATGGTTTCGTGGGGAACGGCGGAGACGTCGACCGACCCATCCGTCAGGATCCATGGCCTGTCCCCGAGGTCCGCCTTGACATGGGCGGCGGCGCGCACTTTCGCCAGCCTTTCCCGCAGCTCCGCTTCGCCCAACACGCCTTCCCAGGCACAGAACAGACGCCAGTAAAGGTCCCAGTGGGCGGATTCGATGTCCGACAGATGGGCGCGGAATTCCTCGAACTTCCGGCTCTGGTTCGCAGAGTTGGCGACGGTGTCCGCGACCATGTCAACGAGTTCGCCCGCATAGGGGTCTCCGGCTCGGTAGCGCGTGCCGCCGAAGGCCGCGAAGCGGTCGAACACCAGTTCGCCCTTGCCGCCCTCGAACTCGTCGCCGACGGTGATCTTGTCCGTCACGGAGCGGCCGTTGATGACGGTCTGGAACGGATCGACCTCATAGCGACGCTGGAACCAGGGCGTGCGATAGGTGAATTTCCAGTCGATGGCGAAGCGCTTGCCCTTCAGCTCCTCCAGCAGGCCATCGGGGACGACGCCGTGCATGCGGTAGTGATGCAGGACCGGGCCGCGCTCGATCACCTCGATGCGCACGGTGGTGTGCTCGGGCGGGTTGATGAGACCGTTCTCCGGCGTGAAGAACGGGCCGTAGAAACCGCCGATGGCGTTGTTGCCGGACGGCAGCAGCTCGAAGCCGTCGGCCAGCGCCTTGAAATGCCGGATTCCCCATTTCGACGAGCCCAGGCCCTGGGCGGTGCCCGAGCACAATTCGAGATCGAAGGCGCCGGTGTCGAGGCGCGCGAAGCAATCGGCTTCCCTGCCTCCGAGCACCGCGATGCCGGCCGGCTTCTCGGTTGCCGCGTCGCAAGGCTCCTCCAGCGTCAACCGGCAGGAACCGGTGAAGGAAAGGCAGGCAACGAAGCGCGTCTCGCCGGCCACGGCATCGCCTTCGAGACGCTGGCACAGAACCCGGCTGCCGGCATCGTCGCGCGCCCACCAGAGCGGCTCGCTCAGCTCCGCCTTGATCGAGAACACGACGGGTTCGTGATCGCGGGCACCCGCGAGCGGATCGGCGATCAGGATGGAATGGGCCATGGACATGTCTCCGAAAGGGCATCGATGAAGGCCCTGCCCGTCGGCACGGGCAGGAAGGAGGAGGATCGGGATTTGCCTTACGGCTTGGGTCCGCCGGCACGCAGGAACAGCGGACGTTGCTTCAGGCTGTCGATGGCGACGGCGAGGATGATGACCACGCCCTTGATGAGCAGCTGAGTGAAGAACTGTACGTTGAGAAGGATGAGGCCGGTGCTCAGCACGCCAAGAATGATCGAGCCGATGAGCGTGCCGACGATGCGCCCGCGGCCACCGGCAAGGCTGGTGCCGCCCAGGACGACGGCGGCGATGGCGTCGAGCTCGTATCCCGTGCCGGCCGTCGGCTGGGCCGAGATGACGCGGGCGGAGAAGATCACGCCGGCAAGCCCGGCGCAGACCCCGGCAAGCACGTAGACGGAAGTGACGACCCGCTTGACCTGCACGCCGGCGAGTTGGGCGGCTTCGGCGTTGCCACCGACCGCATAGACATGGCGGCCGTAGCGTGTGCGCTCCAGCACGAACCAGACCACGGCATAGACGACGACCATGACGATGACAGGAATCGGAATGGGGCCGATATAGCCGTTGCCGAGATCGCGGAAATTAAGCCCCGAAGAGACGATCGGCTGACCGTCGGTGATCGTATAGGCGAGGCCGCGCAGGAACGTCATCGTGCCGAGCGTCACGATGAAGGGCGCCAGCGCGAGATAAGCGGTGAGCCAGCCGTTGACGAGGCCGCACAGGCCGCCCACTGCCATGCCGAGCAGCACCGCCAGGGGCGCCGGCACGCCGGCGATGGCCGCGATCACCGCCACCACGCCGGAGACGGCGATCGTCGAGCCGACCGAAAGATCGATCCCGCCCGTCAAGATGACCACGGTCATGCCGGCGGCGAGGATGGCGTTGATGGAGATCGCGCGGGCGATGTTCAGGAGATTGTCCACGCGGTTGAAGTTGGGCGCGATCGCGGCCATCAGCAGGACAAGCACCACGAGCACCATCAGGATGCCGACACGGTCCCACCAGCGGGCGAAGTCGAAGGGTTCGCGGGCCGGTTTTGCCTCCTTCAGGGCATTGGTTTCATCGCTGTTCATGCTTGCGCTCCCGTATTGGCCGCGTTCACCGCCGTGCCTGTCGCGTGCAGCATCACTTCTTCCTCGGAGGTTCGCGCCGACTCCAGTTCGGCGACAATGCGCCCCCGCCGCATGACGAGCAGGCGGTCGCTGATGCCGATCGCCTCCGGCAGGTCGGAGGAGATGACGAGGATCGCCTTGCCCGCACGGGCGAGGCCGTCGATCTGTTCGTAGATTTCACGCTTGGCGCCGATGTCGACGCCGCGGGTCGGCTCGTCGAGGATCAGCACGTCGCAATCGCGCAGCAGCCAGCGCGCCAGCGCCGCCTTCTGCTGGTTGCCGCCCGACAGCGCCTTGACCGGCAGGTCGACGGCGTTGAGCCGGAGTCTGAGGCGCTTCATCTCGCCGAGCACCGCCGAGCGCCGCTGCTTCCGGTGGATGACACCGGCGGAGACGAAGCGGTCGAGCGAACTGATGGCGACGTTGTCCTCCACGCTGTGGTCGAGGAACAGGCCCTGCTCCTTGCGGTTCTCCGGCACCATGCCGACGCCGTCGGCGATCGCCTCGGTCGGATTGGCGGGGCTGCTCGCGCGCCCGTCGATCTCGACACGGCCACTGGTGCGAACGTCTGCGCCGAAAATCAGCCGCCCGACCTCGGTGCGGCCGGAGCCGATAAGTCCCGCCATGCAGACGACTTCGCCGGCGCGGACCGACAGGTCGACCGGTCCCACGGCCTGACCGGCGAGGCCCTTAACCGTCAGCAGCGGACGTCCGGGCTCGCGCGGCTCGTGATGGTAGAGGTCGGCGACCGTGCGCCCGACCATCATGCGCACCACATCCGCCGGACTGATTTCGGAAAGCGGCCCGGTGCCGACATAGGTACCGTCGCGGAACACGGTCACTCGGTCGGCAAGCTGCCAGACCTCCTCCATACGGTGCGAAATGTAGATCATGCCGACACCGGCCGTCCGCATCTGCTCGATGAGCTTGTAGAGTTCGAGAGCTTCGGCGCGCGACAAGGCGGCGGTCGGCTCGTCGAGCACCAGCACGCGCGCATTCTCGCCGACCGCGCGGGCGATCTCGACCATCTGCTGCATGCCGACGCTGAGCGAGCCGAGCTTGCGCCGCGGGTCGATCGCGGAATGGATACGCGCCAGTTTCTCGCGCGCCTGTTGCTCCATCGCGGTCCGGTCGAGCATGCCGAACCGTTTCTTCGGCTCGCGGCCGAGGGCGAGGTTTTCGGCGACGGTCATATCCGGTACCGTGTTCAGTTCCTGATGGATGATGGCAATGCCGTGACGGGCAGCGTCGCGCGGCGAGCGGATGTCGACCTCCTGCCCGTCTATGCGGATGACACCGGCATCGCGCTCGATGTTGCCGGCGAGGATCTTCATCAGCGTCGACTTGCCGGCGCCGTTCTCGCCCATGAGTGCGTGCACCTCTCCCGCACGCAGGTCGAAGCGCACGCCGCTCAGCGCCAGCGTCGCGCCGAACCGCTTGGAAATTCCCTCAAGGGTCAGAAGGGGTTGGGACATGGTTCTCGTGCCTCGAATGGGGAGCGGGAAGCGGAGGGAGTAGACCGCTTCCCGCCGGGCTGGAGATAGAGACTACCAGCCCGCGTACTCGCCGACGTTCTGTCGGTCGACCAGCACGCTTTCGATCAGGATGGTCTTTTCCGCCGGCGGATTACCGGCAACCATGGCCTCCGCGACCTTGACTGCCTGGCGGACCATCTCGGCCGGATTCTGGGTCGCAGTGCCGATGAAGGGCGAGCCCTCGCGCTTCAATTCCTCCACCGCCTCCGGGCTGCCGTCGACGCCGGTCACCTTGATTTGTTCGGCCTTGCCGGCCTGCTCGACCGCCAAAACCGCACCAAGTGCGGAGGGGTCGTTCATGCCGAAGATGCCGGTGACGTCCGGATTAGCCGTCAGCATGTCAGTGGTGACGGCGAGGCCCGACGCACGGTCGTTCTTTGACGCCTGCTGGCCGACGATCTTGATGTCGGGATAGTTCTTGGCGACGTTCTTGCAGCCGTTGATGCGGTCGATGATGGTCTGGATCGGCGTACCGTCCACCAGAAGCACCTCGCCCTTGCCGCCCATCTGCTTGAAGAGATAATCGCAGGAGCGCTCGCCTGCCTGCACCGCATTGGTCATGATCACCGCGTCGGCGCCCTTGGCCGGCGTGTCTACCGCGATCACGATGATGCCGGCTTCCTTGGCGCGCAGGATGGCGGGCTCGATGCCGGCCTCGTCCACGGCGGAGATGACGATGAGATTCACGCCCTGCTGGATGAAGGCATCGATCTGCGTGTTCTGGTTGGCGAGGTCGAGCTGCGCGTCCTGGGTGTTGACGGTAGCGCCGATCGCCTTGGCGGCATCTTCCGCGCCCTTGGTCATCGCCGAGAAGAACGGGTTCGACATGTCCTGCACCATCAGGCCGATCTTCTCGATCTTCTTCGCGTCCTCGGCAGCTGCGGGCTGGACCGCGAACATGGAGCCGAGAACAAGGGCGGATGCCGTTATCGCAAGCCGCATATGGGTTTTGAACTGCATGGATTCCTCCTTCTTCGATCACCCGCCGTGATGTGACGGGCCGTTCACACAATCCGATCGCGACGATCACCGCGATTTCTGCCTTCCATTCCACCTAATCGTTTAGGTTCGAGGTTAGATTTCTAGCCGTTCCTGTTTTCCTTCATGCCGCCTGGAAAGAACTCCCTTTCGCGGTCTCGCGACCGCTCTCCAAGCAGCCGCACGAACGCCTGAGCATCAACCGGGCGGACACCTGCTGGCGATGTTCAGGCACATAGACTGGGCTCTGCGATTGGCCCTTGCGCCCGGCGGCTTCCTGCCCGTCGATGATCTCGCGCAGCATGACCGCCGCCCGGCGCCCGATCTCCTCACTGTCTTCGTTGAGCACGGTGATCGACGGATCGGTGAGCGTCGACCAGGCAAACTCGTCATAGGCAACGACCGCCATGTCGCCTGGCACCTGGATGCCGCGATCCTTCAACAGGCCCATGGCACCGAGCAGCAGGGGATTGTTGCCGGCGATCAGGACATGCGGGGGCTTCGCGTGATCGTCGAGATACTGCGCCAGCGTCTCGCGAGCCGATGCCGAATCGTTGGCCGTTTCGAGCACGACGAGGTTGGCGCCGGCGATGCTCGCGGCATCGCGCAGTCCGCTCTCGCGGCCGAAACGGGAAGACCATTTGGCCGGATAGACGAGGAACAGCCAGTTCTTGTAGCCGTGCCCGGCCAGATGCTGCCCGACCATCATGCTGGCTTTATGGTTGTTCGTCGTCACGCTTGGAAAATGGGCGGCTTCGGGCGGCGGCGAGGAATCGACGAAGACAACCGGGATATCCCATTTCGCCAACAATTCCGCGTGCTCCGGCTGCAGCGTCAGTGCCGAGATCACCCCGGCCGTGCGGGATTCGATAAGGCGCTGGATCATGCGCGCTTCCAGCCGTGCATCGTAAGCGCCGTTGACCGCCACGTCGCCGACGATCACCGTCCATTCGGACGGATCGAGCGCCCGCTGGATGCCGGCCATCAGGTCGAGATAGTAGGAGTTCGAGGTGCTCGCGGTGATGATCGCGACGGTATCGCGCTTTGCGCGCCGCAGTTCCTGCGCCGCCCTGTTCACGACGTAGCCGAGTTCGCGCGCAGCCTTGATGATCTGCTCCCGACTCTGCTCCGAAACGCCGTCGCCGCCGCTCAACGCACGCGAGACGGTGAACACGGAAAATCCCGTGACACGGCTGATATCGCGCATGGTCGAGCGAGCCAAACCATCCTCCCAAGCTTCATTCCGAAGCCAACCTAATCGTTTAGGTAAATTAGCCGGGAATCAGATTTTGTCAAGCGGGAGGGCTTGGCATGGTTATGGACCATCGACCATGAGACCTGAAGTGCCTTGTTTGCAATCGGCATGACGACGGCCGCCCGACGTGACCGTTAGATGTTTGGTCCCGGCATTTGCTGGAGCGGATTGAGTTTGAAGCGTTCCGGTTGTGACGCCCACGCCTTGCAGATGAACTCGTATATGTGAGGCCTTTCAGGGTCTTGAGCCTGCGAGCGAAGTTATAAGCTGCGACGAAGTCGGCTAGATGGCTGCGGAGCTGGTCGTGGCTCTCATAATAGAAGTGCTTTACGGCGGCCTCCTTGATGGTCCGGTTCATGCGCTCGACCTGGCCGTTGGTCCACGGACGCCTAGCCTTTGTCGTGCGGTGTTCGATGTCGTTCCTGACGCAGGTGTATTCAAAGACATGGGCGCAGAAGATCTCACCATTGGCGATCGCCTCCTTGATCAATGGCACGGCTGAACCGCCGGCCCCCGGGGGGTGAACTGGATGCCGTTGTCGGGAAGCACAGTGTGTATCTTGTAGGGCACAGCGTGCTCAACAGGCGGCGGTACTCATCGTCATCGCTCCACGAAGGAAGCGGGTATGGCTCAAGGCGGTGACGAGTTGATCGTCGCTGCGGATTGGCGGCAGGTTGAATTTCGCCGGCGCCGGCGAGAACGGATAGAGCGAAACCGCCAAGGATCAGACCCGGCAACGCGCTCAAAATCACTGTCCTCGCAGTACTCATATTGCCGCAATCGGATCCACCACGGAATGACGGTCGGGCCAGGCTGTTCGGGCAATCATCGGAAGCCCCCTGCCCGTACTACCGGCTGCGATCCCCGCGATCGCGATCCTTCGGAGGGGTCAGGACCACGCGGGACGGAATCTGCCGGTCCGGCTGTTTTTCCTCGTCCCGTTCCCCCGCCCGGTCGCGGCCGCGCTCCTGGCGATCGTTGAGCACCGCCCTGCCCTGATTGGCCTGGGCGATACGCGAAACGTCGACGCTGCGATTGGTAGAGGTCCGGTCGATCTCACCCTTCTCGAGCACGGCGTCGCGCCCGGCGGCCGATTTGGTCGCCGTCGCGTTTGAAGCCCTGTCGTCGCTGCGGTCTTTGTCCTTGGCGACACGAGAGTCGAGTTGAAGCTTGACGACCTTGTCGATCACCCTGGCTGCGGATTCGAAGATCGCGCGTTCGGTGGGATTGGTGATCGCTTTCGCGACGGCTGCCGCCGAGGAGGCGATCGCATCCATCGCGGTCTTCGCCTGGTTGGAGGTGATGGGTGTGTTGCGCAGCATGTGGATTTCTCCTTTCTCGTGCGAAGGCAGTTCACCGTGCGAGACGGCGTCTTCGAGGCGGCGATATTCGCGCCGCAGTCCGATCGACAGATCCCTGGAGAGCTCGCGCGCCGTGCTCGGTTGCTGCCGGTCTTTCCCGATCGTGTCCAGCATGTCGATGACGCGGCCGAGAGCGTTCTTCGATGTGTTGAAGCGATCGATGCCGGCCTGCATCGTGGGCGCTGTCGGTGTGTCGCGGATCTTGTTCATGACCTTGGTCATGACGTTGGGCGGCGTGTAGGCGCCCATCCGGCGGAACATCTCCCACTCCCAGCGTTTGACGGGAGGCGGACCGGCTCGATCGAGGCGCTTCTGATGATCGATGGCCAGGCCGCGGTCGCGCGCCTTGTCGGCAAATCGCTCGCGCCATTCCGTGAAATCGCGGATGTTGGGATTGAGGCGGGTCCTGCCGGGGCCCTTCAGGCTGACGATGGCATGGACGTGCGGGTGTTTAGTCGCCTCGTGACGATTGTGGACCGCATAGGCATAGCGATGTCCATGGAACTGGGTACCGAGAAAATCGCCTGCCGCCTCAATGAACTTGTCCCGATCGACGTTGGCGGGACCGGAAAGAAGCAAATGCATGAAGTCGCGAGGTTGCCGGCTTTGCAGAAGGGCGCCGACGGTACGACCCTCTCGCGTGAGCTCCTTGTGATCGGCTGTCGTGATCGAGCGGCGCTCGCCGGTGCGCTTGTAGATCGGGGTTTTGTTGCCGCGTTCGACCAGATGAGCATGGGTCGACAGCGTGACCGCGTTGTCCTGGCGCTGCATGGCGTGCAGGGTGGCGTTGAGCCCTTTTGGGCCGGATGCAGATTCTGCGGGATAGCGGGAGATTGGCGCGATCCTCTGCTCCGCGAGGCGGGTGTCGACACGACGATCGATTGCCCGAACAGTTTCGATCGATGCCGGAACGTGGTTGTCGGTCGTACGGTCCGCCCGGTCCGATTTCTCATGGACGAGGACGACGGCAAGCTTCAGCCGCGTCTGATCCTTCACGCCCGGGCCAATGCTGTAGGCGTAGGTGCGCTGCGTGTCGCCGTCCTGGAAGATGCCGTCACGCGCCAGATCGTCCAGAGCCTTAGCGACGGTTTCGCGGTCAGTGGTCGGTAGTTCATAGGCGAGGAGGAGAATGTCCTTCGAACCCTCGCGCGTCGTGAAATCGCGTTCCCATTGCGCGAGCGCATCCTTGATGCTGATGACTTCACGGCCGTCCTGATCGATCGCCCGCTCTTCCTTGGCCTGGTATTCGAGAACATTGCGCGCGGAACCTGCGCCGGCGCCATAGGACAGCACTTTGACGACGACGGCATTGTGGCCGGTGGCTCGGCTCAGCGCGGTGCTGGCAGCATGGAGGCCAGGTCGTGATCTGGTCGAGCTATAGGGGCGACGAGAATGGGGGGACCGTCCACCGCCACCACTGCCTCCTCCGCCGCCGCCGCGCCGATCGTCCTCGATCAGCTCGTGGTAGAACGGCAGGCGACGCTTAAAGCGGGAGGGATTCCTGCGTGGCTTTCTCATCGTGCGCGGCGATCAAATCTTTCACTATCGTATAAGATCGCACAAAAGCGGCGTCGCGGATAGAGTCGATTGCGCGCGCAATCTCGTCGAGCTTTTCCAGGACCCGGATCGTGTCTTGGCCGGTCGCGACGACCTCATCGCGCATAAGATCCCGGTGGACCTGCGCGATATCCTTGATCATCAGGAAGATGTGCTCAAGCTTCTCATCATGCGTTTCGAGCATGGCGGCTGTTTCGGTGAGATCGCGCGTGACGATAAGGCGTGCGATCAGTCCAGGGCTGCTTTCGACGCGCTGAGCAAGCGCTGCCAATTGATCCGACAGTTGGGCTGGTAGCCGAAACATGACCGGAACGCTGGCCATGTCATCCCTTGTCGCGCTCGAGGCCGGCGAGGATGTATTCCTCGATCAACGTCGTGTATCGCTTGCCGCGCGATCGTCCAATGACGAACAGGCGCGTGACCACATCGTTGTGGAGTTGCAGGTTGACGCGCGCATAGTCGGGGGATTTCGATTTGTTTCGTGCAAACGGCGCAGCGGGTTTTGAAGGCGGCTTCGGTCGAGAGCGCGCAGTCGGCATCGGGGTTTGTTGTTCAGGCTCCCCATCGGCGGGATGGCTGGTTTTAGTCGCACCGGAATTTGCTGGCGAGGCCGAGGTCAGTTGGGCAAGTGACACCGGTGTCGGCACGAATGCGACCGCTGGATCGTCGGGCTCTACCGGAGGTTTATTCCTGGCGATCTGAACGATGCTTGCGCCAACCTCGATGCGTTCCTTGGGAGTCTCCGCCATGGCTATGCTCCGATAAGCGAGATGAATTCGTTGTTCAGACCCTTGATTTGATCGATCGCATCGAGAACGCTTTCTCGGGCGCGCCTTCTGGCGGATGGGGTCATGTTGGTATTGGCGTCGATGGCGCGGAGCTTGGTGTAGAGCGTGCCAAAGCCGGCGACGACGTCGCTGAAATGGTTGGTCTTGCGAATGATCGTTTCAAAGAGCGGAACGTTGCTGCTTGAGAGAATCCTGGTCACTTCGGGAATGGCGCGGTTGCTTCTCAGGGCTATGTGATCGACATGGTTCCAAATTGCCGCATGTGGCGTCACAGGCGCGCCACGCGAGGCTGCGATCTCGTTCAGCAAGCGGGAAATGTTGATGGCCTGGGTCGCGCTGGTCGGCTCGAGGATGACGGGGATTACAACCGCATGCACGCGCTTGAAGACTTCAACGGCACGGTCGTGCGCATAGCCGCTGACATCGTAGATGTGAATATCGGCAGGTGGGGCGAGCGCCAGGCGCTCTTGAAGGTTCTGCTCCGGGGAAACAGGGATTACTTCGAGGTTGTCGGCATCCGTGATCAGTTTGCGCGCTTTTGACGTCATGTACCAGCGGTAGGAGGATTGCTGCAGGTCGCAATCGATGATGAGGGTCTTGCTGCCCTGGCTGCCGAACTCGGCGCCGAGGTTGATGCTCAATGCCGTTTTACCTGCGCCGCCCTTGAAAGTGGAGAGAGCGAGGGAGACGGCCGGCTGCTTCGGTGTGATGGTCATCGGACAATGAACCCACTGTATATTTGGGACCGTGGCGACGACGACACGGTGCGGTCGCCAGCACTTAACTTATACGATAGTGCAATTCATGACGTACTCTTGCCAGCATAGGCTCCATCGCGCAAGGGCGGATTCCGCAAACGTCGCAACCGCGCAACCCCGCAATCCGACGATCGCAAAATCACGCATTGCGTGAACCGTATATTGGCGGAACGGCACAAACGCGGATGGTCGCAATGACGCCTATGCGCAATGTGTCAATCGCGTAATCGCGGATTGCCACAATCACGAAATCGCAGATTCCGGCACGGCGGCGCTCTTCGAGACGATCTCGATAAGCAGCAAATTAACATCCATGGCGAGCGCAGCGAGGAAGCACCCGGCGGGTGCAACGGCTATCTGTATACAGATAGCCTATCCTGCCATTTACAGTGGAAGACGCGAGGGCCGCTCGCCGTCGTCGATGAACCCCGGGCGGCGCGCCAGCGCCGAACGGTCAGCGGCGGGCGTCCGAAGGACGCCGACTCACGGCGAGCGGCCCTCGCGTCTTCCACTGTAAGGCCGAAGCGAACGCCGAGATAGCGTCGCGGCGAGCAGCCGGGAGCGCAGCGACGGGCTGCGAAGCTGCAGCGCCATCGAGGCGTGAGCGCGCCGGCAGGGCAGGAGCGAAGGCGCCAGCCGCACATGCAGGCTGACGCCGAGCGAACTGCCCGGCTGCATTGGCGAAGTCGCGGCAGCGTCCTTCTACCGGCCGAAAGGCCGGCTGCGAAGCAGTCCGAAAGGAGTGGGGGGTCTGGAGGGAGAGGCGGCTAGCCGCTCCCCCCAGGGGTGGCGGCGTGCTCGATGCGCGCCGCCACCCCCCGAGCCGCGCGCACCCGCAGGGCCGAAGCGTAGCGAAGGAGGGAGTCAGCCCTTGCGCGCGGCTCGGG
>NZ_JAFKID010000057.1 GCF_017306545.1 Mesorhizobium sp. | reverse complement strand
CTCGAAAACCAGTCCGCAAAACAGGCGGGTCCCACCGATCCAATGGCAACCTACAGTTTCGAGTGGATGTGGAAGGAACTCGGCTTCCATGATCTACGCCGGTAGAACCTGTCTACCGTATATCCGTGTCCCAATAATGTACCGATGCCCTAGCGCTGATTGGGCGCCGGCTGAGCGGGCGCGATGCTGCGTGCGGATTTCACGCTTGTCGCGGTTCCAAGCGAGAGCCGCGAGCTTTTCGCCGGCTGCTGGGCCGAGCAAGCGTTCGAGCGACCCTCCCGGCGCCTGGGCGAGGTCACCTATGGTGAGAATTCCTTGGGCGTGAAGCTTCGTTTCTGTGACTGGGCCGACTCCCCACATCATACCAACAGGGAGGGGATGCAAGAATTCGAGCTCGTGTGAGGGATCGACAGCGACGAGGCCGTCGGGCTTGGCGACCTGCGAGGCGATCTTGGCCAGATGCTTGGTGCGGGCGACGCCGACGGAGATCGGCAGGCCGAGTTGGTCGCGCACCCGGCGGCGGATCTCCGTGGCAATGTCGATGGGCGAGCCGAACAGATGCGTGCAGCCGGTGACGTCGGCGAAGGCCTCGTCGATCGAGATTCGCTCTACGAGTGGCGTGAAGTCGTTGAGGACGGCAATGGCCGCATCGCCGAGGCGCTGATACTCGCCGAAATTCCCACCAACGAAGATGAGGTGCGGGCAGAGCTCGCGTGCTTTCCTTCCCGCCATACCGCCTTTGACCCCGAAGGCCTTGGCCTCATAGCTGGCGGCAAGCACTACACCGCCGCCGACGGCGATCGGCTTGCCGCGAAGGTCGGGGTTCAGCAATTGTTCGACCGAGGCATAGAACGCATCGAGATCGGCATGAAGGATGTTCGCCTCGGTCGCCATCACCGGAAATCCCGCGTCTTTATCTGTATCGGTTTGACCTTGAGGGTGGGGTCGACGAGGTCGCGCGGCCGGAAGCCTTTCGGCAAACTGCGCGGATCAAGACCCGGTCCGCCGTGATGGGCCTCGTCGCCGCGGCCGTGCGGCAGCGGAAAGGCTACACCGCGATTGCCGACGCTGGCGAGTTGGGCCGACAAATCGGTGACGGTATTGGCGACGAGGTGAACGACCTCGCCCTCACGCTGGATGCGGCCGCGCACGGCCAGCATCGAGGCCGACAGCATGGTGCGGCGGAATTTCTCGAACACCTTGACCCAGACGACGATGTTGGCGGCGCCGGTTTCGTCTTCCATGGTGACGAACATCACGCCCTTCGCCGATCCCGGCCGCTGCCGGACAAGGACGAGGCCGGCCGCCTCGAGCCAGCGGCCGTCCCGGGCTGCCATGGCTTCGGCGCAGGTGACGATGCGCCGCCGGGCGAGGCCGGTGCGCAGAAAGGCGACCGGGTGCTCGCGCAGGGTCAGGCCGACATGGCCGTAATCCTCGACCACTTCGCGGCCGGCCAGCATCGGGCGCAATGCAACGGGTGGTTCGACGCGCTCGACAATGATGCGCCGCTCGCGGTCCGAGGCGGCGGCAAAGAGCGGCAGCGGGTCGTCGTGGCGACCCTTTAGCGACCAGAGCGCTTCACGACGCGCCAGGCCGAGCGACGGACGGAAAGCGTCAGCCTCGGCGAGCTGCACCAGCGAGGCGGCCGGCACGCTGGCACGATGCCAGAGATCGTCCACCGAGGAAAAGGCATCATCGCCGCGGGCGGCGATGATGGCGGCCGCATCGTCATTGGCCAGGCCCTTCACGAGGCGCATGCCGAGGCGAACCGCGAAACGACCATCCTCTCCCATGGGCTCGAGCGTGCAATCCCAGCGGCTGGCATTGATGCAGACGGGCCGGATCTCGACGCCATGGCTGACTGCATCGCGCACGATCTGGGCCGGCAGGTAGAAGCCCATGGGCTGCGAGTTGAGGAGCGCCGCGCAGAACACGTCCGGGTGGTGGCATTTCATCCAGGAGGAGGCGTAGGCGATCAAGGCGAACGAAGCGGCGTGGCTTTCGGGAAACCCGTAGCTGCCGAAGCCTTCGAGTTGCTTGAAAGTGTTGGCCGCGAAGTCGGGCGTGTAGCCGTTGGCGATCATGCCGCCGATCAGCTTGTCCCTGAATTTGCTGACCCCGCCAGTGTGCTTAAAAGTGGCCATGGCGCGTCGGAGCTGGTCCGCCTCGCCGGCGGAAAAGCCGGCACAGACCATGGCGACCTGCATGGCCTGTTCCTGAAACAGGGGCACACCCAAGGTCTTGCCGAGCACGCGCTCGAGTTCGGGCGTCGGGAACTCGACCGGCTCCTTGCCTTCCCGGCGGCGGAGATAGGGATGGACCATGTCGCCCTGGATCGGACCGGGCCGCACGATCGCGACCTCGACGACGAGATCGTAGAAGGTGCGGGGCTTGATCCGCGGTAGCATGCTCATCTGCGCCCGGCTCTCGATCTGGAAGACGCCGATCGTGTCAGCCTTGCGGATCATGGCGTAAGTCGCCGGATCCTCGGCTGGGATCGTCGCTAGGTCGAGTTCGATGCCCTTGTGCTCGGCCAGGAGATCGAAGCTGCGCTTCATGCAGGTGAGCATGCCGAGCGCCAGCACGTCGACCTTCATGAAATTGAGAGCATCGACATCGTCCTTGTCCCATTCCACCACTTGCCGATCGACCATGCGCGCCGGTTCGATCGGCACCAGTTCATCGAGGCGGTCATGGGTGAGAACGAATCCGCCCGGGTGCTGCGACAGATGCCGGGGCGTGCCCTCAAGCTGCCGCGCCAGTTCGAGAGTAAGGGTCAGCCGTCGGTCGGCCAAGTTGAGGTTGAGTTCCCGGGCACGGGTTTCGTCAATGCCCTCGCCATTGCCCCAGACCTGGGAGGAGAGCAGCTTGGTGACGTCCTCGGGAAGGCCTAGCGCCTTGCCGATATCCCGCACCGCGCCCCTGGTGTGATAGCGCGAGACGGTCGAGCACAGCGCGGCATGATTTCGCCCATAGGTCTCGTAGACCCACTGCATGACGATCTCGCGCCGCTCGTGCTCGAAATCGACGTCGATGTCCGGCGGCTCCTTGCGCTCCTGGCTGACAAAGCGCTCGAACAGCAGGTTATTGCGGTCGGGATCAATGCTGGTGATGCCGAGGACGTAACAGACCGCGGAATTGGCGGCCGAGCCTCTGCCCTGGCAGAGAATATCCTGTGACCGGGCGAACTGCACGATCGCGTTGACGGTCAGAAAATAGGGCGCGTATTGCAGCGTCTCGATCAGGCCGAGCTCGTGCTTGAGCAGACCGACAACCTTGTCGGGGAGACCTTCGGGATAGCGACGGGCGGCTCCCTCCCAGGTCAGCTTTTCGAGCGCCTGCTGGGCGGTGAGGCCGGGCATCATCTTTTCTTCCGGGTATTGGTAGGCGAGCTCGTCCAGGGAGAAGCGGCACTGCTCGGCGATCTCGACTGCGCGTTCCAAGGCTTCCGGATAGCGGCTGAAGAGCCTGGCCATTTCCTCCGGCGCTTTCAGATGCCGGTCGGCATGCCGCTCGCGCCGGAAGCCGGCATCGTCGATGGTGATGTTGTGCCGGATGCAGGTAACGACATCCTGCAGCATCCGGCGCTCGGGATGATGAAACAGAACGTCGTTCGTCACCACGGTCGGCACCCCCATCTGCGTCGCCAGATTGGCAAGCTCATGGATGCGCAATTGGTCGTTGGGGCGCCGGCGCAGGGTCAACGCAACATAGGCATCCTTTCCAAACGCCTCGCGCATGCGGCGCAGGTGCAAGGTACAGGTATCGTCGGCCACATCGGGCAGCAGGACCGCGATCAGGCCCTCGCCATAGGCGACGACGTCCGCCCACTCGAGATGACATAGCCCCTTGCCGGCGCGGGACTTGCCCAGCGATAGCAGCCGGCAGAGACGGCCATAGGCTGGTCGGTCCTTGGGATAGACGAGCAACGACATGCCGTCGGCAAGGTCGAGGCGGCAACCGACGACCAGCCGAACCCCCGTCGCCTTGGCCGCCTCGTGGGCGCGCACGATGCCGGCGAGACTGTTGCGATCGACCACGGCAAGCGCCTCGATGCCGAGCAGCGCTGCCTGCGCGAACAGTTCGTCACAGGAACTCGCCCCACGGAGGAACGAGAAGTGCGAGGTGACCTGCAATTCGGCATAGCGCGGCCCGTTCATGCGAATATCCCGTGCATGAACCATTTGTGGCTTCCGGTCGCAGGATTCTCGCCGTCGCCGGCGCGATAGATCCAGAACCGCTCGCCTTGTTCATCCTCCACCCGGAAATAATCCCGCACCGATTGCGTCTCGGCCTCGCGCTGCCACCACTCGCCGAAGATGCGTTCCGGGCCATCGGCTCGCGCAACGCGCCGGCGCACCCCGCGCCAGGCGAACCAGACCGGCGGATGGTCGGGCAGCAGCGCCATGGTGTCGATCGGCTCGGGCGGGGTGAGCAGGCGCGACGGCCTTGGCCACTCGCCCGGCCAGCTCGCGTCGTCGTCGGGCGCGGTCGGTGTCACGCGCTTGACCGAGCGCTCCGGCACGTCGCTTTCGACCGGCGCGAAGCGGTAGAGCCGGCTCGAGCCCAGACGGTTGGCGATGACATCGATCAGGTCGGAGATGTCCGTCTCGGCGGGCTCGACCAGCGATGAAATCGTCTGGCGGTCACGCAGCGGCTCGGCCAGCGTCGCGGTCAGCGTCATCAGCTCGATACCGAAACCGGGGTCCACGGTTTCGATACGGTCGGTGAGGAGCCGGGTCAGACGGCGGGTGTCGCGCACCGGCGCGGCTGTGCCGACACGTATGGCCTCGATGCGGTTGTCGACACGATGAAACAGGAGATCGAGCCGGCGCGCACCGAGGGCCTTCTGTTCAAGGGCGTCGCAGAGCGCGTCGACCAGCCTGCCAGTATATTTCGCGATGGTTTCGGCGGCGCCGATCGGTTCGCCGAAGGCCCGTCGGACCTCGACCAGCTCCGCTGAGCGGACCGGGTCGAAGGGTTCGGCTGCGCGGCCCATGGCCTGGTCGAGCCGGCGCATGAGCTCGGGCCCGAAGCGATGTGTGAGCGGCGCCTTCGGCGTGTTTTCGAGGTCGCCGATCCGCTCGAAGCCGAGAATATGAAGGCCCTCCACGATTTGCGCCGGCAGGCGCAGCGCGCGGATCGGCAGGTCCAGCATGGTGGTGGCGGCCTGCCCGGGCTGGATGACGGCGATCGGTCGCGCCAGGAACCGGGCGGCGGCATGGGCGGTGCCCCAAGCGTCGGCAACGGCGGCGCATGCCGCGATGCCGGATGCCTCCATCCGCGTGACCAGGCTCGTGAGCATGGCTTCTTCGCCGCCATGCAGGTGATCGGCGCCACTGGTGTCGATGATGAGACCGTCCGGCGGATCGGGTGCGACGATGGGTGCGTAGCGCAGCGCCCAGAGGGCGAGGCGATCGAGCGCCGCCGCGTCTTCCGTCGGCTTGAGCTCGACGTTGACAAGACCGGGAACGAGAACCTGCGCCTTGCTCGCCGGCATACCGACGCGCAGGCCCGCCTGTCGCGCGGCGGCGTCGAGCGCCAGGACCTCGCGGCGGCGGCCCTGCCGGCCGAACAGCACGATCGGCGTATCAGCCGATGGCGCCGACGCTCCGAGATTGCGGCGCAGGCGATCGGTGGGCCAGGTCGGCAGATAGAGCGAGACGACCCTTTTCATCACAGGATTCCACTTCAAAGTCGGCGCTTTCCCCTGCCCTGACGCGCAGCAGTTCGAGCCGCCAGCGAGGGCGGCCGACGCCGGGGACCGGAAGCGGTCGGGAGGGAAGAGCGGAGACGCGCCAGCGACTGACCGCGGCGGTCGGTTGTCCAAAATCAGTGGCTTCGGTCTGCCGGCGCCACCGGCGAATAGCGATGCCGAGTGTACCAGACGCCTCGGCGGCAAGCTGCAGGCGGCGCGAGGCTGTCATCGGCAGGCGGGCCAGTTCGGCGACGACGGCGCCGAGCCCGCCATGGCGAAGCCCTTCCTCAAAGCAGGCGAGAACGGCGGCCTCGTCGCCGGCCTCGACAAAGATCACCCGGCCGGGCGGCAGACCGGCCTGGGCGAGCGCGGGCGCGAAGAGATCCTGGCGCGTGACGCACCATAGGACCCGGCCGCGCGTTCGGGCGGCAATGCCGGCCGCCCAGAGGGCGGCCGCAGCGCCATCCACAGCCCCGTTGGCGCCGCCCGCAACCTCATGCAAGGCCCCGAGCGCCAGCCCTCCTCCCGGCAGCACCCGATCGATCTGCGGTACGCCGAAAGGCAGAACTTCGCGCCGGCGTGCAGAGCCACCCTCGAGCCGCGCGATGCGTTCCCGAAGTTGGGCGATATGAGGTTTTGCCGCGCGATCGGCCAAAATCTAGGTCTCCTGAGGGCTTTGCAACGCGCCAACGGGCTGTTATGTTCATTATTTGTTCTCTTTCGGAAAATGAGTCAATCGGACTCCGGCGAGAGTCTTTCGGAAGCGAGCGGGGACCTCGGGGAAAGCAACGGCGCAGTATTGGCTGATTGTCGTTGCGAGTCAGGCGCATAGGAGCGGGGCGGCATGGATGCGGCGCATCTGGAAAAATTGAATGACGGACAGCGTGCCGCGGTCGTTCACGGCATCGGCCTGCCCGACGGCAGGGTTGGCGGGCCGCTGCTGATCATCGCCGGGGCGGGATCGGGCAAGACCAACACCCTGGCGCATCGCGTGGCGCAGCTCATCATCTCCGGCGCAGACCCTCGGCGCATCCTGCTGATGACCTTCTCGCGGCGCGCCGCTGCCGAGATGGGCAAGCGCGTCGAGCGGATTTGCGCCAGGGTTCTCGGCGACAAGGCCGGTATCCTGACCGACGCGCTTGCCTGGACGGGCACGTTCCACGGCATCGGCGCCCGGCTGCTGCGCGAATATTCGGTCGAGCTCGGGCTCGATCCGCAATTCACCATCCACGACCGCGAGGATTCCGCGGACCTCATGAACCTCGTCCGGCACGATCTTGGCTTCTCCAAGATGGAAAGTCGGTTCCCAGCCAAAGGAACATGCCTCTCGATCTATTCGCGCGTCGTCAACGCCGAAGCGCCACTCGACGAGATCCTGCGCGCCAGCTTTCCCTGGTGTGCCGGCTGGGAGAAGGAGCTGCGGGAGCTCTTCGCCGGCTATGTCGAAGCCAAGCAAGTCCAGAACGTCCTCGATTACGACGATTTGCTGCTCTACTGGGCGCAGACCATGGGAGACGCGACGCTGGCCGACGAGATCGGCGGCAAATGGGATCACGTTCTGGTCGACGAATACCAGGACACCAACCGCCTGCAGGCGACCATTCTCACAGGGTTGAAGCCGGCAGGGCGCGGCCTGACCGTCGTCGGCGACGACGCGCAAGCCATCTATTCGTTTCGTGCCGCGACAGTGCGCAACATCCTCGACTTCCCCAAGGAGTTCTCTCCGGCGGCCGACGTGATCACGCTCGACCGCAATTACCGTTCGACCCAGCCGATCCTTGCCGCCGCGAACGGGGTGATCGGCTTGGCGCGGGAGCGGTTCACCAAGAACCTCTGGACCGATCGGCCCTCGAATGAACGGCCGCGGCTGGTCACCGTGCGCGATGAGAACGACCAGGCGAAATTCGTTGCGGACGAGGTCCTGGAGAACCGCGAGAACGGGATGCGCCTCAAGGACCAGGCGGTGCTGTTTCGGGCGAGCCACCACAGCGGCCCGCTCGAGGTGGAGCTGACGCGCCGCAACATTCCCTTCGTCAAGTTCGGTGGGCTCAAGTTTCTCGATAGTGCCCATGTCAAGGACATGCTGGCGGCCCTGCGGTTCGCGCAGAACTTGCGCGATCGGGTTGCGGGTTTTCGCGTGCTGCAGCTCCTGCCCGGCGTCGGACCCGCCACGGCGCAATCCGTCCTCGATGCGGTGGCCGAAAGCGTTGACCCGATCGTCACGCTAGACAATCTCCCCTGCCCTGCCCGCGCCCAGGCTGACTGGCCGGGCTTTGTCGAGTTGATCGCCGGCCTGCGTGCTGGCTCTTCAGGATGGCCGGCAGAGATTGGACAGGCCCGCGCCTGGTACGAACCGCACCTCGAACGCATTCATGAGGATTTCGAGTTGCGGCGGGCCGATCTGCTGCAGCTTGAGGACATCGCTGCCGGCTATCCTACCCGCGAGCGCTTTCTCACCGAGCTCACGCTCGATCCTCCCGACGCAACGTCCGGGCAGGCCGGCGTGCCACTGCTCGACGAGGACTATCTGATCCTTTCGACGATCCATTCCGCCAAAGGCCAGGAATGGCGCTCGGTCTTCGTGCTCAACACAGTCGAGGGCTGCATTCCTTCAGATCTCGGCGTCGGCACGTCCGACGAGATCGAGGAGGAGCGACGTTTGCTCTATGTCGCAATGACACGCGCCAGGGATCGTCTCGACCTCGTCGTGCCGCAGCGTTTCTTCACCCATGGCCAGTCCTCGAGCGGCGACCGGCACGTCTATGCCTCGCGGACGCGGTTCATTCCGGCTAGTCTTCTGAAACTGTTCGAGTGCCGGACCTGGCCGGTGGTCGCGTCTGGAGCCACAGGCGGCGCCGGACCGCGACAGGTCCGGCTCGATGTCGGGGCGCGCATGCGCGGCATGTGGCGTTAAATGGAGATGGCGTCACCATGATCGTTTCGCGGGAAGGAGGCGGTGATGACAGAGGAATCGGTCGACGCCGCGCAGCCTGACACCGGCGAAGAATATGGCGCGAGACCCGTCCGCAAGGTCGTCCATTGCGACATGGATGCTTTTTATGCCTCGGTGGAGCAGCGCGATAATCCCGAGCTGCGCGGCAAACCGGTGGCCGTCGGCGGATCGGCGGCACGAGGCGTCGTCGCGGCGGCAAGCTACGAGGCGCGCGCCTTCGGCGTGCGATCGGCCTTGCCGTCGGTGACCGCGAAGCGCCGCTGCCCCGACCTGATCTTCGTCAAGCCCCGTTTCGAGGTCTATCGGGCGGTCTCGGCGCAGATTCATGAGATCTTCGCCGAGCATACCGATCTTATCGAACCGCTCTCGCTCGATGAAGCCTATCTCGGCGTCACCCAGAACAAGCAGAACATCCCCTCCGCCACCGAGATCGCCACCCTGATCCGGGCGCGGATCAAGGAGGTGACGGGGCTCAACGCCTCGGCCGGGATTTCTTACTGCAAGTTCTTGGCCAAGATGGCGAGCGACTTGAACAAGCCGAACGGTCAGGCCGTCATTACGCCTGCCATGGGACCGGAGTTCGTGGCAAAGCTGCCGGTGAAAAAATTCCATGGCATCGGTCCCGCGACGGCCGCGAAGATGCAGCGCCTTGGTATCGAGATCGGCGCCGATCTGCGCGAGAAGCCGTTGGCGTTTCTGCAGGAGCATTTCGGGAAGGCCGGTATCTGGTACTATCACATCTCGCGCGGGATCGACGACCGCGAGGTACAGCCCGACCGGCTCCGAAAGTCCATCGGCGTGGAGGATACGTTCTCTGCGGATATCTTCGAGCTCGACGCAGCACGTGCGGAAGTGGCGCTCTTGGCCAACAAGGTCTGGGGGCATTGTGAGAGCAAGCAATTGAGCGGTCGAACCGTAACCCTCAAGGTGAAGTACGCTGATTTCCAGCAGATCACACGCAGTCGGACGCTTGCCGCGCCCGTTACCGGCTCTGGCGGGGTTCCTTGCTGTCGGCTTTGTTCCCGCTCAAAAAGGGCGTCCGGCTGCTCGGGGTGACGCTCTCGTCGTTGGACAACCTCGATCATGCCGACGAGACTCGCCAGTTGGTGCTTTTCTAGCGGGTGATCGGTGCTCGTCCGAAAGATGTGGCAATTTTCGGACAGACGGCAGATCGTCGGCCTTTGCCGGTGATTGGAGCTGCCAGTCAGGACCAGCGCGAGGCGCATCCCGGCCGACGGAGCGGCACCCCCACCGCGTGTCACGACTTGATGATTGCGATTATCGTGCTATATACATAACCATGATAACCAATTGGAGCGGTTCGACATGGTCGCTGGCACCAAAATAGCCGAGTTTTCCGGCATTGGAACGCTCACGGGAACACCGGAGCAGGTTCGGACGGGTCTCGACCGACTGCGCGCCGAACAGGTCGTCGCACTGACGATCGAGCATGGCAATGAAACCACAGCCAAGGCGCTTGCCCAGACGGTCGCGGGCCTTGCTCCGCTGGTCGGCGCCATCATGCAGCGGCGGCAGGATGAGACGCTCAACTCGATCGTCGAGGCTCTTGTGCCGGAGGTTCCACCTCCGTACCACAAGCTCGTCGAGGCGCGTATGGTCGCGGACGCCCGTAAGGCAGTTCTGGAAAGCGGCGATTGGCTAACAGCGGCCGGGGTTGCGAAGGTGGCCGGGTTCAGCGCGACCAATCCCAGTGCTCAGCCGAACAAGTGGAAGAAGGAGGGCCAGATCTTTGCCTTGCGGCATCGTGGCGTCGACTATTTCCCCGGATATGCGCTCGACCCGTCAGCCGATTTCCGGCCGGTCAAAGCTTTGGCAAAGGTGTTGGACGTCTTTCGTGGAAAGAAGGACGACTGGGGCCTCGCCTATTGGTTCGCCTCCGTCAATAGTTTCCTTGGTGGGAGGCGGCCACAGGACCTGCTGATCGGTCAGCCAGACCGTGTCGTTGCTGCCGCCACGGACGAGGTGGCCGGCGTGCTTCATGGCTAAAAGGAAGTCGCAGGCGCGCGGCATGATCCCGCGCACGGGTGTTCCCGAGCCTCTGAGCGACCTCAGCGGGTTGGTGAAGACTATGACCTGGCCTTCGGGCCAGGCCATTCACCGTGTCCACCTCGATAGCTACGACGGAAACGCGTTCAATCCTGGCATGAAAGGTAACGCTCGCTTCAGCCCGATTCAGGACGTGGCCGGTGCGAGCATCCCGACTCTCTACGGCGGTACGACTTTCGATTGCGCTGCGATGGAGACCATATTCCATGATGTGCCGTTCGCGCCCGGGCTCAAGACCTTCGACAAGGCTAAACTCACGGACCAGGCATACTCCATAGTGACACCGCGACGTGACCTCGTTCTGGCCGATCTGAGTGCGACGGCATTGAAGGCGCTCGGCCTGCGTCGCAGCGAGCTAATTGATACGGAAAAAGACCAATACCCAGAAACGAGAAAATGGGCGGAAGCGATCCACGCGCAATGCCCCGCGGTCGATGGGCTATGCTGGGTCTCCCGTCAGGACGATCGCGCTCGCGCCGTCGTGCTTTTCGGCGATCGGACCGCAACCACTGATCTCGCTCTTGCGAGTGCGTCGCGAAGCGTCATCGATGATATCGGCATTTACACAGACCTGCTGGTGCTCGCGGAGCGCATCGGCGTCAATATTGTCGGGTGAGCCCGACCCCGATTCTCCCTTTCCTGAAGGCAGCTGGGTTGAATGACAATTAATTGCCTTCAGGATCCGTGTCTGGGTTGAGCGCGGCTCGTGCGCCGAACCGCGGCCGTCGGCGTTTCGAGTACAACCTGATCGGCGGCCTTGTCTTCGCGGAGGCCTTCGAAACTCGGATGGCGCAGGCTGCCGTCCGGCGTCACCTCGGCATAGGTCACTTCCGCGAGAAGGTCAGGCTTCGCCCATCGGGCACGGCGGGCGATGTCCTGCGGCACCGATGCGAAGGCGGGCTTGTCAACGTGGAGCTTTTCGAGCTGCCCAAGGATGTTGCGCCGCATCGCCTCGGTGAAGCCTGTACCGACGCGGCCGCGATAGATCAGCTTGCCATTCTCGTAGGTGCCAAGAATCAGGGACGCCAAGCCGCGCCCGGCGTCACTCGGGCGATAATCACTCACAACAAATTCCTGTCGCTTGGTGCATTTGTTCTTGAGCCAGTTTGCCGTGGTCGCGGATGTAGCGACTATCCGCTCACTGGAGCGGATCCCGGAGGGTTGCGCCGACCCGAAAACCGTGAATCAATAAAGGCGGGGACGCGGCGGGCTTCGGAGTATCGAGGAGATGCGACGTTTCAGACTTGCTGGTCGAGTGATCGACGAAACGGATCCAGGCCTCCAGAGTATTTTGGCAAATGCATATGATTTGCGCATTCGACCTCTCTGCCTTTGTAAGGAACCTGGCTTAGCGATGTATGTCGCCAAAGTCGACAATCAGTACATTGTCAAACGAATGCCGCTTTCCGGGAGTGATCACGACTCCCAATGCCCATCCTATGAACCGCCTGACGAACTCTCGGGCCTAGGTGTACTGATGGGCAGCGCTATTCAGGTGGATCCAGCGACCGGTATTTCGGCACTCAAGGTCAGCTTCGCCCTCACAAAAACAGGGTCGCGCCCAACACCGGTAAGCAGTGCTGGGAGCACTGAGGGCGTCAGCGGCGACGCCAAGAAACTATCCCTGCGAAGTCTGCTGCACTACCTATGGCATCAGGCCGAGCTGACGGAATGGACCTCTCGATGGCAAGGCAAACGTCACTGGTGGAACATTCGGTGGCACCTCATCGAAGCCGCGCGGCAGATGGTTGTGAAGGGCGGTACCCTGGCTGATGTCCTGTTTGTTCCAGAGCCGTTTCGCGCCGCGGACAAGGCAGCGATCGAACAGCGGCGTGCCGCTGAAATGGCACCAAGTGTTGCATCCAAGAAAGGGCCCCGAAGATTGATGATCCTGGTCGGTGAGATTAAGGAAATCTTGCCGGCTCGTAGCGGTCGACGCTTGATCATCAAGCACTTGCCGGATTTCCCGTTCATGCTGGACGATAGTCTGCATCGCCGACTTCAGGGCCGATATGAGAACGAGCTGGCTCTCTGGGCTGCTGATAACGCCTCCCATCTTGTGACGGTCGCCACCTTCGGTCGTTCGTCGGCAGGGCTGGCAAGCGTCGAGGAATTGGCATTGATGGTGGTGGCGGAGAATTGGGTTCCTTACGAATCGCTCTACGAGAAGAGATTGGTCGACGCTTTGGCGAAAATGAAGCTGCGGAGCGTCAAGGGTCTGCGCTACAACCTACCTAATGACCTGCCGTTCGCGGCGGCATGGATGCAACGTCAACCTGTGCCACTTGCTATGTATGTGGTTCCTCCCTCAGCGGACGAGGTCTATGAGGAGTCTCTTGGCGAGATGATCGCTTCGAGGCCGGAGGTTGACGCTTGGGTTTGGCGCACGGCGGAAGGTGAAATGCCACCGCTTCCATTTAAGTGATCGCCATTCTTCGCGGTATTCCTTCTGGCAGTGGCTCTCGCGCGAAGCGGCGATCTTTCCATCTCACCGCTGCCCACGATCAGGTGAAGGGGGACGAAGGCGTGAACAGGCGAACGGCCGACACCGCTTTTGCTTGTCTTAAAGAGACCAGAAGGCGATTAGGGCCCGGACTCATAACCAGTAGCTGACGGTTGCCGCGATGCAGGTGGCAGCCAGGAAGTTCGTGGCAAGCCTGTCATAGCGGGTGGCGATGCGCCGGAAGTCCTTGAGGCGGCAGAACATGCGCTCGATGGCATTGCGATCGCGGTAGAGATAGGGCGAGAAGCAGTTCTTCCACTTCCGGTTTGCCTTCGGCGGTATGTTGGCAAAGGCGCCGCGCTCCTTGACCTGACGACGGATGGCGTCGCTGTCATAGCCTTTGTCCGCGTTCAGCAGAGATGACGATGGCATCTGCTGGATGAGCACTTCGCCCGCCTTGCAGTCGGCGACATGGCCTCCGGTCAGGAGGAAGGCAACAGGCCTGCAAAGTTCATCGGTCAGGGCATGAATCTTGGTGGTGCGGCCGCCGCGCGATCTGCCGATCGCCTGGTTGAGTTCCCCCTTTTTCCTCCCGCCGCACTGCGATGGGCTCGGACGGCAGTGGAATCGATGAGCAGCTGAGCAGGTGGTCCACCGGCATTGGCAAGGGCGTGGAATATGGAACTCCATATGCCTTTGGCGGCCCAGCGCTGGAAGCGGTTGTAGAGTGTCTTCCTCGGGCCGTAGACAGCAGGTGCGTCAACCCAACGCCCTCCGCTCTTGATGACATGGATGATGCCGCTGATCACCCGCTGGTCATCCACGCGAGGCTTGCCACGGGTGTCGGTGGGAAGGTGCGGTCTCAGCTTCGCGAACTGCTCGTCGGTCAGCCAGAAATGATCCCGATTCATCGCTGTCCTCCTTTTGGAGCCCGTGAATCATATCAAGGCGCGTGACGGAACCCCTTTATGGGTCCGGACCCTAGGTTCGCGAATCACATTGACAAACACTATCGAGCGGAAAACTGCGTTTGGCACGCATTATGGTGGTTGCGGTGTAGGGTCCTCCACGAGATGGACGATGCCTGCGACTCCTGAGACAGGAATGACGAAGGCGAGGCCGTGGCCCGGTGCGGTCTGTTCAGCGGCATCCACGATCTTCTGGAGGATCACAGACTTCTTATCGCCGGAACATGGCGCCGTCCACCTTCGGGTTCAGGAATTTGTTGGAGTGCCACGCCGCGGCCAGCGGTCCGTCTCGGCGCGATGAATCTTGTCATTCACCTCATCATATTCCGTCAGAACAAGCGCGAATTCCGAACTGTTCGCTTTCAGGGCATGAATGGCGTCTATTCGGGAATTCGTCGCCAAGCGTGTGGGGGTATTGGACAAGGTTTTGCTCTCCTTTCGAGTAGCTGTTGCCCGGTATCAGGGCTTTTCGACGCGCGCGACCTGATAGGTATGAAACTCGTCTCCGCGACCGACCGAGACATATTCACCAACGCGGAAACATTCTTCGCCCAGGCGGAAGCCGATCTCGTCGTCTCGATCCCCCTCCTCATAGTCGAAATACCATTGTCCGCCGGGCTTGCGCCGTAACCGGCCGATCTTGACGGTCTCGCCATTCTGGAAATACCGGACGCGGCAGGCTTCCTGAGACTTCTTCCACTCGTGCGGATCGAGAAATCCTTCGCGATCGAGCGGTAAAAGAAGATCGTAGCCTTCGTCGCGGTCCCCGTCAGGATGTCTCTTGTCGCGCGCAAGAAGCAGCCGCACATGGCGGAACGTCGGGGGGAGTTCTTTGGCTTCAACCACAATCTGATCCTTCTTTTTCTTCCTCATACGCGACTTGCGATGGCATTTTCTTGATCTGGCGCAAATGAGATCGTGGCGAGTCTGACCATGTGCCCGCGGTTACAGGCGAAACTTCTGATCCTGTCGCGGCACGACGCTCGGCCAGCCCAGTTCGCGCTCGATCCGGACCCGGAGAGCCTCGGAGGCCTCTGGCTCACCGTGGACGATGAACACACGCCGGGGCGCTCGCTTGAAACCTGAAAGCCAACGCATCAATCCGTTGCTGTCGGCATGGGCCGAGAGCATGTCGATCTGCGCAATCTCCGCATTGATCGGCACCCAAGCGCCATGGATCTTAAGATCTTTCGCCCCTTGCTGTAGTGTACGCCCGCGTGTTCCAGGAGCCTGGAACCCCGAGAGGAGGATCGTGCATCTCGGATCGGGGCCGAATGTCTTGAGATGGTGCAGCACGCGTCCTCCGGTCGCCATACCGGAAGCAGAGATGACAATCTTCGGAAATGGGCTTGCCGTAATCGCCTTCGAAGCTTCGACATCCTTGGTGTACTGGGCGACACCGAAAGCTTCACGGCATGTCGCATGGTCCAGTTTATGATCGCGCGGGTGGCGGCACATCATGTCGGTGGCATCGGTGGCCATTGGGCTATCGAGGAAGATGGGTATGGCCGCGAGACGTCCGGCCCGCTTCAGCGTCCAGAAATAGTAGAGAAGCTGTTGCGCCCGCCCGACGGCAAAGGCTGGTATGATGAGCGTGCCGCCTCGCTTGACCGTCCGTTCCGCAATCGCACCCAGCGCCTCGGCCGGATCGTCCGCCGAGTGAACCCGGTCGCCATAGGTCGATTCGACCACGACGTAGTCGGGCTCACCACCGGAGACCGGGTCTGGAAACAGCGCATCGTCGTAGCGCCCGATATCGCCTGAAAAGATCAGGCTGCGATCGCCCCAGCGAATCTCGGCATGCGCGGCGCCCAAAATATGGCCGGCGTGACGGAAGCGCAGCGTCAGGCCATTGGGCAACGAGATGGTCTTGTCGAACGGAACGGTCGAGAATTGTTCGAGAGCCCGCCGTGCGTCATGCGCACCGTAGAGGGGCAAGGCGGGCGAATGCTTCGACAGATGGTGTCGGTTGAGGAACTCGGCATCCTTCTCCTGGAGGAAGGCACTGTCCATCAGGATCAGCTCGGCGACGTCCCGTGTCGCCTCCGTCGCGTAGATCTTGCCACGGAAGCCGTCCCTGACGAGCCGGGGCAGGTATCCGGAATGGTCGAGATGGGCATGCGTCAGGATGACCGCGTCGATCGCCCCCGGTTGAACCGGAAGCTTCTCCCAGTTCAGTTCACGCAGATTCTTGAGCCCCTGGAACAGGCCGCAATCGATGAGGACGTGGTGGCCGTCATGTGTGAGGAGATGTTTCGACCCGGTGACGGTCCCAGCCGCGCCGAGCGATTTCAATGTTGGCATTTGCGGCCTTTCTGCGGTTCCTGCTGCAAGGAAGACCTGTCGTCGGCGCATTCAGCGCCGGGCCAGATCATGAAGCGGTGGGGGATGTCACCCGCGATCGAAACCTGCCGCTCGCTCGGTCTAGAAGATCGCCTTTGCGGAAAGCTGTTTCCGGGCGTAGCGCCATCAGTGCCCCGACAGCACGGCGCGCACGCCCGAGAGCCCGATGTTCGAGCGTAGTCGAAACGCTGAAGAGCATCAGCAGCACGGCTCCCTCGAATGGCGCTCCAACGGCAGCAGCAGCCACGGCAGCAACCACCATCAGGAAGTCGATGTCGAGGACGTGCCGGCGCCACATCGCCGACAGGACGCCCCAGGCGGCGGGAAGCCCGCCCGCGAAATAGGCCAATGCCAAGCCGGGCCATCGGAGAGCGGAGAGCTCTTTCGCTGGTGGCCAGATCCCGACTATGGCCAGGATCATCCCCATGACCGCCAGGCCGGACATGACGGTCTGGAAATCAAACGACATGCGTTTCATGGTCACACCGCCCGGCCGATCAGAGAGGCGTCACGACACGAAAGTGATGAATCTGTCCGACTTTTGAGAACATAGGGTGATCAGGCTGCCAGCATAGATGCTTCGCACCGTAGCGGCCTGAGATCGAGGCTGTCTGTCGGGGTCCAGATGTAATCGCCGGTGAGGCTGATATGCTGCCATCCGAGCGGAGCGATGTGTTTGATCACGTCGGGCGGCGTGGCGACGCCCTCCTGGTTAAGCTCGACGAACGCCGGTTCGAGATAGAGCGTGTTCCAGTAGACGATGGCGTTGATCAGCAGGTTCAGTCCGGACGCCCGATAGAACTGGCTCTCGAAGGTTCTGTCCCGCAGCTCTCCGAGCCGGTTGAAGAACAGCGCGCGAGCCAGGGTATTTTGGGCCTCGCTCTTGTTGAGCCCGGCGGTGGCATTCCTGCGCATTTCGGGGTTCTGCCACCATTGGGGCAGGAAGATGGACCGATTGATGCGCCCGATGTCGCGCAGCGCCAGCGCCAGTCCGTTTTGGCGCGGGAATGCGGACAGCTTTGCCAGCAGGGTCGAAGGGCGGACCTGGCCGGAGCGGATCGTCGTGACAAGGCGCAGGATGTCATTCCAGTTTGCCTTGATCCGCTCGACGTTGATGGGCTCGCCGACGAGCGATGCCAGGTTTTCGGGAGGCGTGTCGCCCGGGAATAGATAAAGCTTGCGATCCTTGAGACCGCGCAGGCGAGGCACGAGCTGGAAACCGACGAGGTGGCAGAGGGCGAAACTCATGTCGCTGACCCCGCCGGTATCGACATAGTGGGTTTCGATGGCGAGGTCGCTGCCATGATAGAGGAGACCGTCGAGGACATATATGGCCTCGCTCGCATTGGCATTCATGGCGATGATATGGAAAGCGCCATATTGGTCGGAGGTGAAGCGATAGAATTTGGCGCCGGGATTGGGGCCATAGCGGGCGTTGAGGTCGCCGATCGCCTCGGCATGCCCTCCCGCCGGAAAATACTGCCCATCCGAGGAAGAAGTGGTTCCGTCGCCCCACAATCCGGCCAGCGGCAATTGCCTCTGGGCGTTGACGAGGATGGCATGCGCGGCAGTGTAGCCTTCTTCCCGGATGTGCCAGTCGTGCGCCCAGGCGAGCTGGCGCATCGTCAGCCCGGGAGAGACATCCGCCATCCTGGTGAGGCCGAGATTGATGCCGTCCGCCAGGATGGCGGTAAGAAGCGCAAGCTTGTTGTCGGCTGTCCGCCCGGTGCGCAGATGGGTGAAGGCGTTGGAAAATCCCGTGTGTGTATCCACCTCAAGCAAAAGGTCGGTGATGCGGATCGCCGGCAGGCGGCCTTCCACTTGTCGTTTCAGCGCCTTCGCGATATCCGGAAACATGGCCTTGTGCGGCGTGACGCTGAAACCCGCGCCGGTCAATTCGACATCGTCGAGTTCGCCGGCGGCAGCCAAACGGGAAAGGTCACTCAGCCCGTCGTTCAAGATCTGGCGTTGCTGCTTCAGATAGGTTTCCACGTCGGTATCGACGGCGACCGGAAGCGGACCCTCCTCGCGCATCAGCTCGAATGTCGGCGTGGGAATGAGGAAGCTCTCGAAGGACTGGAAGCGTTTGGCTCCTTCCACCCAGACATCGCCAGCATCGAGGCGGCGTCTCAATTCACTGAACAGGCAGAGTTCATAGGCCCTGCGATCGATCTTGCCATCCTGCAGGATGAGAGGCATCCAACCTCTCGGCGCAAACGATATGGGCGCCCTGTCGGGTATTGCTCTTTTCCGGGTGCGGTACAGATCGGCGACCGTGGACAGCGCCCGCAGGAGGTTTGCCGCCACGGCGTGGCCACGAAACACGAACGCCGACAGGAATTCCGGCGCCATTTTTCGGATTGTCGGATAGCGCTGGAGCATTTCGATCTTCCCGTCGATGCTGTCCGGGGCAATCAGCGTGTCGACCGCCTGAACGCTGGTCGTGAAGCCCGGCCATTGAATGATCCGTTCGAGCGCCCTGCCGATATCCTCGCCTTTCTCCCTGGCCTCGATGATCGCGTGGCAAACTTTCGAAACGTCCCTGAGCGGCTTTTGAACCTCCCGGACGGAACGGGTGATGCGGGCGGTCGCCTGATTGTCGGCGCGCCGCGTCAAGGCGCCGATCAGTTTCTTGAACACGTCGATTGCGCAATCGGTCAGATGGCGGGAAAGATGCAGGACGGTGGCCGCGAGCACGGCGTGCCGGCGTTCTGGGGGTCGGTTCCGGTATGGGGCGAAATGACACCCTAAGCGCCCGTCAAGCGGCGAGCGCGTTAAGGATCGGGCATTCCGGCACGTCTTCGCCAGAGCATTGCGAGATCATTGTCACGAGCACCGCTTCAATGCGCTGGAGGTCGGCAAT
>NZ_JAFKID010000056.1 GCF_017306545.1 Mesorhizobium sp. | reverse complement strand
ATGCGGACTGACCTGCCACATCACGATGTAGGCGAGCAGGGTCCACGGCAAGAAGAAGAACCCGAGCACCGGGACCACCCAGCCGTCGAGCGCCTGACCGACCCAGTCGGAGAAGATCAGAATGAAGAAGAGCGCCAGGCGCGGCGAGATCAGTGCGAACAAAACGACGAAGCAGCCCATGGCTGGAATCTAACCTAGTCGCCCGGCAGCAACCGCTTCACCCCGGTGGACCCGCCAGACCGCGGCCACATGGGCGCCCAGCACGACCGCCATCGAGGCGAGGTTGAGGAAGAGCAGCAGCCCGAGGAACCCGGCCAGGGCGCCGTAGACGGCGCTGTTGCCGCCGGTGATCCCGAACCAAACCTGCAAGGCGGTGTAGATCAGCCAGATCAACAGGCAGGTGACCACGGATCCCACCGCGGCGCTCGACCAGGTGGTCGGGCCCGGGTTCAGAACCCAGAAGATCCAGGTGTAGAAGACCAGGCCCGCGGCGAAGATCCCGGCCGGACCGCCCAGGTGCGCGGCCGTCCAGGAGAGGAAGACGCTGTCGTCGACCACCTTGGCCAGATCGCGCGAGAGCACCAGGGAGACGAAAACGAGTGCGGCCGGCAGGGTGACCAACGTGATGCCGATGTCGATCGCCTTGTTCTCGGGGAAGGGCGGCCCGTGGAGACCCTTCTCGTTGGCGGTCTCGATCGCGTGGCGCAGGCCGCCGATCGCCGAACTGACCGAGTACAGCAGCACCCCGACCGAGAGCAGCCCGAGCCCGCCCGCGCCCTCGGTGAGCTGATCCAGCATGTCCTCGAGCTCCTTCCGGCCCTGCACCTGCTCGATCGGCAGGTTGTCGATGATCTCCTGGATCAGGTCGTGCCGGACGTCGGGTGAATCGAAGACGTTGCTGAGGATCCAGACCGCCAGCAGCATCAGGGCCGGGAAGCTCAGCAGGACGAAGAAGGAAAGCTGGGCCGCCTGCCGGGTGCCGGCTGACCGGTCGAAGGACAGCAGCACCTCCCAGCAGGCGGCCCCGAACCGCCTCAACGGTTGCGGCAGCTTCGAAGCCCAGACCTTCAGCTGTGAAACCCGGGCCTTCGAGTCAGTCCCCCATGCCGATCTTCGCTGCTTCCCAGCGGACCGTGACCCCGTAGAGGATGGTCAAGTCGATCGCGATGAAGAGAATGCTCAAGGCGGGCTGGGAAGTGAGGTCCAGCAGATGGCTCACCGCACTGATGAAGACCAGGATGATGGTCACGATCCGTGCCCATTCACGCCCTTGGATCAGGGCGAAGCCGGCCCAGGTCTTGAGGATGCCCAGCGCGATCCAGAACACGCCGAGTGCCTGGAAGCTGATCAGGAAGACGTGGTCGGAAGAAGTCTTGGTGATGTAGCCGTTGTCGGTCACGGCGGCCAGCCCGGCGATCACGCTGAACACACCGATCAGCATCAGCATGATCCCCGCGAACGCGACCCATGAGCCCCAGGCACCCGACCCTTGCGGGGCCTTGGAACCACTGGTTTCAGACATACGACTCCTCCATCGATTTCAGGTTTGGCAGCAGGCCGCAGGACGGACCGGCGACGAGCTGAACCCTATCCGCCGCCGATGACTAAACCGGAGCCCGGGTCGCTAGGCCACGGCCGGGGCCACGCAGCGGAACGAGATGTGGACGGTCGAGCTCTCGATGCTCTCGGGGATCCGAGAGGAAGGCCGGTAGCGCGAGCAGTAGTTCTCGGCGCAGAGGAAAGATCCGCCCTTGAGCACCTTGCGCGGGATGCCGCTGGCCGGGTCACGGCTGGCGTCTACGCTCGGCCCACGCGGATTGGCCGGGGCGCAGCAGCGGCTGGTCGGCTCGGGATGGCTGTCCGAGAACCAGGTCTGAGTCCACTCCCAGGCGTTGCCGGTGATCTCGTATAGGCCGAAGGGATTCGGCTCGAAGGTCTTCACGGCGACGGTTCCCGGCTTGCGGGCGCCGCCCGGGCGGGGCCGGAACTTCCAAGGGAACTCGCCGATCCAGCGGTTCATCTTCTCCTCGCCGCCGGGGGCGATCTGCTCACCCCAGGCGAACTCGGCCCCCTCGATGCCGCCCCGTCCAGCTCGCTCCCACTGCACTTCGGTCGGCAGTTCCTTCTTGGCCCAATGGGCGTAGGCGTCGGCGTCCTCGAAGGTGACCTGGGTGACCGGGTGGTCCTCCTTGCCTGCCAGGTTGCTGGCCGGCCCCCAGGGGTGGCGCCACTGGGCACCCGGGGTCCAGGCCCACCACTGCATCGGATTCGAGAGGCTGACCGGCGCGTTGGGCTTGGCGAAGGTGATCGAACCGGGCACCAGCATGGCCGGGTCGGCCCCGGGGTACATGGCCGGATCCGGCGCCTTCTCGGCGGTGGTCACGTACCCGGTCGCCTCGACGAACTCGGCGAACTGACGGTTGGTGACCGCGGTCTCGTCCATCCAGAAGCCTTCCACCGAGACCGGGCCGGAGGGCTTCTCCTCGGGGTAATGCTTCTCACTGCCCATGGTGAAGGTCCCTCCCGGGACCCAGACCATGCCGGGATGGGGTGGCTCCCCGGGCGCCTCGGTGGTCAGTTCGTCCATGAAGCCAAGGCTATCTAGCCGACGCCGTGACGGTCGAAGAACGAGGTGATCTCGCGGGAGAGCCGGCCGCCCTGCCAGGCGAGCGGTGACTCGCCCGGTTCCTCGCTGACCAGGTCCGCCCCGGGGATCGTCTCGGCCCACTTGACGGCGACCTCGTAGGGGTGACCCGGGTCGGCTTCGTCGTGGCTGGCGACCACCAGTACGGGTAGATCGAGTCGGGAAAGCTCGTCCAGGCTCTCGAACGGCTTCGACCGCGGAATCTCCCTGAGTGCCTCCGCCACCGCTTCCTGCAAGGCCACCTGGATCTCGGCCAGCGGCGGGATCGGCACCCACACCGGCAGGTCGTCGTCGAGCACATGGTCCTCGCGCACATAGGCGTGCGCCAGCACGTAGTCGCCCAGTGCCTGCGTGTTGCGTAGGCCGGCGCAATGGCCGAGCATGACCCAGGCATGCGGCCTGAGCACCGCGATGTGGTCTGTGATGGTCTTGGCGTTGGACGGGCCGACGCCGATATTGACCATGGTGATGCCGCCGTGATCGGCCTTCTTGAGATGATAGGCCGGCATTTGCGGCAGCCTCAGCGGCGCCGCGCCTTCGCCCGGTTGCGTCTCGCCGGCCCGCGTCACCATGTTGCCGGGTTCGACGAATTCGGCATAGCCGTCGCCGCCGTTCGCCATCTTTTCGCGCGCCTGGGCGCAGAACTCGTCGATGTAGAACTGGTAGTTGGTGAACAGGACGAAGTTCTGGAAATGCTCGGGGCTGGTCGCCGTGTAGTGCGTCAGCCGGTGCAGCGAATAGTCGATGCGCTGGGCGGTGAACACGGCGAGCGGCCTGGGGTCGCCCAGCCCGAGTTCCAGCGTGCCGTTGGCGATGTGGTCGTCGGTGCCGTCGAGGTCCGGCACGTCGAACAGGTCGCGGATCGGCCGCTTGATGCGCTCGGCGGCGGCGGCGTCGACATAGGTGCCTTCCAGGAAGGCGAAGTGCAGCGGGATCGGTGTTTCCGATTCCGACACCGTCACCGGCACGCCGTGATTGCGCATGATGAGTTGCAGCTGTTCCGTCAGGTAGCGCTGGAACAGGTCCGGCCGGGTGATGGTGGTGGTGAAATGGCCGGGGGTCGGCATATGGCCGTATGCCTGCCTGGAATCGACGGATGTGAAGGACGTCGTCGTCAGGCCGACCTCGGGGTAGAACGCACGGTAGCGCTGGCTGGAATCGCCGCTCGCCGCCAGCCGCGCGAAGGAATCGCGCAGAAAGCCGGTGTTGCGGCTGTAAAGCTCCTGCAACGCGGCGACCGCCTTGCCGGCATCGTCAAAGGTTCGCCGGCCATAAGGCTCCGGCGTGGCGATCGATTCGATGGCCTGGGGGTAGATTCGCTTTTCCATGACTCATTATAGAGACTCGGAACCGCGCTGGGGAGGGGCATGGCGTCGCGTTTCGAGGGGCGCGCGCCGGCAGTGCTTCAGCCGCGCCGCAGGCTGACCAGTAGGACCAGCCCCATGCCGGTCTTTTTCATCGCCGGCGCTTCGATCGTCGCACCGTGGCCGGCCTTGACGACGGGAACGGCCAGCACCGGCGCCGCCAGGCATAGCAGGATGGCGGCGGCGCGCGCCATAAGGCCGGCCGCCCCACGCAGGTTCGATACCGGCATCGTCATTGCCGTCGCCTCCCGCCGCGCGCTCACCGGCCGCTCCAGCGCGGCGTCTGGCTCAGGCAGGCGACCCCGCATGTGCCCGATCCGGCCTCGTCCCAGTTGCGATGCGGCCGGCCGGCTTCCGCGACGAGGACGGCGAAGCCCATGCCGAACAGCGTCATCAACAGGCACACGATGGTGAAGCGGCGGGCGAGCATCGGTTGTCTCCTTGGTATGGACACAACAATGCCTGGATTGGCCTGAACCGCCTCTGATGCGACCGTTCATGTGCGGTTCAAATTGATTAAAACTTGCGAAAGGATGCGGGACGGGGCGCGCGTCGGCGCCGTCTAGCGGGCGCAGACGAAAACGGGCGAGGCCGTCGCCCCGCCCGCCGTCGCGCTGTCGGGACGCGGGCCTGCTAGAGCTTGTGCCAGGTCTGGCTCTTGCAGATGAGGCCGCCGAGCACGCAGCCGCTCATCTTCATCGTAGAGCCGGAAATCGAGGCCTTGCCGCTGTAGGTCTTGTCCGTCGCGGGATCGGTGATCGAGCCGGCGTACTTGCCGTCGCCCGCCGCCTTCAGCGAGCCGATGGTCTTGCCGGCGTGCTTGCCCGTCTTGAGCGTGATCGAGAACGAGCCTCCACCGGAGATCGACGCCGTCTCGCCGGACTGCGTCTTCCAGTTGCCTTCGATCGGATCGGCCAGCGCCATGCCGGCCATCACCAGGGTGGCTGCGAGAGCCAGGCTTGCCTTGCGAAACATCGAGCATCTCCCTTGCTGCGGCCGTTCCCTCGCGGCCTGTGCGCCCCTTACGCAAAGGTAAGCTATTCCGCCGGCGATCAAAGCGGAAGGCGGTGCCGCAACGGAAGTCCGAAAGATTTTTCGAGGCGCAAAAGCCGCTTTTTTAGGAGCGGCGGCGCCGGCGATGCTTGCGCGTGGTTAGCGGAGTCTTGCCTGCCGCCGTTCGTATTTTCATCGAAATCGAGACGAAATCCAGCCGGCGCAAGGCTTCTCATCCTTAACGATTCCTCACGTTTACCTCTTGTTTTAGCTTTGTTTTCTCCAAATTAAGCACGCCATTTAACGCGCAATTCAAGGCTCGGGACCATTCTTCGAGGCATCGAAAGGGCACGTCGCCGAGGGACAAGGAAGGCGGCTCTCAGGGGCAGACAGGGATCGGAAAAGGGGACTGGAAATGGCACGTTTCGAGATGCTTGAGACAGGCTTCGGCGCCATGGGCGCGACGGCGCAGGCCGACATTCTTTTTGAATTGGGCATGATGTATGCGACCGGCCGCGACTGCGAGACGGACGTGGTGGCCGCCCACAAATGGTTCAACATCGCCGCCATCAAGGGCTCGGCGCGCGCCGCCGAACTGCGCTCGGAGCTGTCGGCCACCATGAGCAAGATCGAGATCGCCAAGGCGCTGCGTGAAGCGCGCGAATGGATGACGATGCATTGATTTCGCCAGGCGCCGCGGGAAGAAAGGCGCCGGCACAATGACAGGGAAGGCGGATGAGGCCGGAACGCGGGGGCGCCGGAGCATCATTCGACGGGCAAAAGCCGCGACCGGCCACCATAAGGCCGGCGCGGCTTTTGCCTTTCAGACGCACCGCAGCAGCCGGCGCAGGCGGGCACCGCGACATCTGCGAAATTGGCCACCCGAGGCCGCCGCCCGCGCGCGGCGCGTGCCGGCGTTCACTGTCTTGGCGAAGAACCGCCGCCAACCCGCCAAAGCGTCTGGACAACGGCCTCCGGCGATGGAATGTTGCGGCCCATCACCGCCGACGCGGGCCAAGGGGGCCTCGCGCGCTTTGGGGAGGTATGTAAATGATTGGGAAGAAATATCTGGGCGCTACGCTGCTGGCGATGGCGCTCTCAAGCTCCGCCGCCTATGCCGACGACATCACCTTCGCCGTCGCCGGCCCGATGACCGGCCAGCTTGCCACCATCGGCGACCAGTTCAAACAGGGCGCCCAGGCGGCGGCCGACGCCATCAACGCCAAGGGCGGCGTCATGGGCAAGCAGATCAAGCTCGAGATCGAGGACGATCAGTGCGACCCCAAGCAGGCCGTCTCGATCGCCAACCGCATCCTCGGCAACGGCGTCATGTTCATCGACGGCCACGCCTGCTCCGGTTCCAGCATCCCGGCTTCCGCCGTCTATGCCGAGGGCGGCGCGCTGATGATGAGCCCGGCTTCGTCCAACCCGGTCCTGACCGACGATGCCGCCAAAAAGGGCTGGAAGACCATTATGCGCCTCTATACGCGCGACGACGCGCAGGGCGCCTTCATCGGCCCATGGATCGCCAAGAAGTATGCCGGCAAGAACGTCGTCATTCTGGATGACAAGAGTGCCTACGGCCAGGGCGTCGCCGACGCCGTGCGCAAGACGATGAACGAGAACGGCCTCAAGGAAATCCTGAGCGAGAGCATCAATGCCGGCGAGAAGGACTATTCGGCGCTGGTGACGAAGCTGAAGGAAAAGAAGGCCGACGTCGTCTATTTCGGCGGCTATCACCCGGAAGCCGGCCTGATCCTGCGTCAGGCTGCCGAGCAGGGCTTCAAGTTCCAGCTCATCATGCCCGACTCCATCGCTTCGCCGGAGTTCTGGCAGGTCGCCGGCCCGGCCGGCGAGGGCACCATGTTCGTCTTCCCGTCCGACCCGCAGGCCAAGCCTGAGGCCAAGGAAGCCGTGGAGAAGATCAAGGCCGGCGGCTTCGTGCCGGAAGGCTTCACCCTGTTCTCCTACGCCGTCATCCAGGCGTTCGCTCAAGGCATCGAGCGCGCCGGCAGCGAAGACCCGGCCAAGGTCGCCGAAGCGCTGAAGAACGGCGAGGCGATTCACACCGTCGTCGGCGACGTGGTCTTCGACGAAAAGGGCGACATGAAGAACGCCAGCTACGATATCAACCAGTGGCACGACGGCAAGTACGCGCCGATCCAGCCCTGATCGATTGACCTTTTGAGTGCGAAATGGCCGGGTTCGTCCCGGCCATTTTGTTTATGCAGTCAATGAAAGGGCGTTGATCGTCATCGAGGTGTGGCAGTCAGAGTCCAAAAAGGCGATCTGCCGATTACAATCCAGGTCAATCGCCGGCTTCTTCGGCAAAGCGCACCAGCACGGTGCCGTCGCTCACCTGCGCGCCTTCGGTGGCGATCTCGGCGACGATGCCGTCGTGCGGAGCGGCGATGGTGTGCTCCATCTTCATGGCTTCCAGAATGAGCAGCGGCTGGCCCTTCGCCACGCGCTCCCCTACCGCCGCGCGCACAACCTTGACCAGGCCCGGCATCGGCGCGCGCAGCGATCCGGTGCCGCCTCCGGCCTCATCGGCGCTCGCCAGCGGATCGGGAACGGCGAAGGTGTAGCTGATGGCGCCGTCGAAAACGGTGATATGCCCCGGCCAGCGGGCGAGGGAAGGGAGGTTCGAACCTGTATTCGGCTGGCGCTGCCCCTCATCCCCCTGCCGGTACCTTCTCCCCGCAAACGGGGAGAAGGAGGCTGGCGCCGACGCCGGCGCCCCCCTCTCCCCGTTTGTGGGGAGAGGGTAAGGGTGAGGGGCAGCGCCAACAGAAGAAGGCGATAGGGTTGCATTGGTACCTGGAGCAACCAACCACCGCCCTTCCTCTACGGAAACACGCGCCGCCAACTCCTCCCCGCCGAACTTCAGCATCACCCGTTTCGGCACCGCATGGAAATGCGCATAGCCGGCGAGTGCCGCCCATGGATCGTCCGAAACGGGCCCGTCCTCGGCCCCGGAGGCCGCCAGCGCCGCCGCCGCGATCACGCCCGCACCGGGCGCAGGCACGGCGGTCAGCGCCTGCTGCTTGCGGCCGATGAGGCCGGTATCGACATCGCCGGCGGCGAAGTCGGCGTCCGTCGCCAGCGCGGCAAGGAACGCGGTGTTGACGGTCGAGCCGGCCACTTCCGTTTGCGCCAGCATTGAACTGAGCGCCGCCAGCGCGGCCGCCCGGTCCGGCCCATGCGCTACCAGCTTGGCGATCATCGGGTCGTAGTAGGGCGAAATGGCATCGCCTTCGCGCACGCCCGTCTCGACCCGGATTTCCGCGCCGGCGGGGGTGATGGCGGGAAAGCGCAAATGGTGCAGCGTGCCGGTGGCCGGCAGAAAGCCTTTGGCGGCGTCCTCGGCATAGAGCCGCGCCTCGAAGGCGTGGCCGTTCAGTGCGATCTGGTCCTGCGTCAGCGGCAGGCGCTGGCCGGCAGCCACCCGCAACTGCCATTCCACCAGGTCCAGCCCGGTGACCATTTCCGTCACCGGATGCTCGACCTGAAGGCGGGTATTCATTTCCATGAACCAGAACCGGTCCGGCTTCAGCCCTTCGGAGGCATCGACGATGAACTCGATCGTGCCGGCGCCGGAATAGGCGATGGCCTGCGCGGCGGTCACGGCGGCTTCGGTCATCGCAGCGCGCAATTCGGCTGTCATGCCGGGAGCGGGCGCTTCCTCGATCACCTTCTGGTGGCGGCGCTGGGCCGAGCAGTCGCGCTCGTAGAGATGCACGACATTGCCGAAATCGTCGCCAAACACCTGAACTTCGATATGGCGCGGCTTGTCGACGTATTTTTCCACCAGCACCCGGTCGTCGCCGAAGGCAGCCTTGGCTTCACGTCGGGCACCGGACAGCGCTTCGGCGAAATCGTCGGGATTGTCGACGCGCCGCATGCCCTTGCCGCCGCCGCCGGCGCGCGCCTTGATGAGCACCGGATAGCCGATCTCACGTGCCTTGGAAGCGAGCAGGACGATGTCCTGTGCTTCGCCGTGATAGCCGGGCACGACAGGCACGCCGGCCTTTTCCATCAGCCTCTTGGCGGCGTCCTTCAGTCCCATGGCGCGGATCGAGGCCGCCGACGGGCCGATGAAGGTCAAGCCCGCCGCCACGACCTTGTCGACAAAATCCGGGTTCTCCGACAGGAAGCCGTAACCGGGATGGATCGCCTCGGCGCCGCGCATGCGCGCCGCCTCGATGATGTTGTCCGCCACGAGGTAGCTCTCGCCGACAGGGGCCGCGCCGATGCGCACCGCCTCGTCGGCCATCTCCACATGCAGCGCGTGCGCGTCGGCGTCGGAATAGACGGCGACGGTTGCGATGCCCATGCGGCGCGCGGTGCGGATGATGCGGCAGGCGATTTCGCCGCGATTGGCGATCAGGATTTTCTGGAACATCGGCGTGACGTCTTTCCAATGACTTGCCGGGCTTGGCCTGGTCAGGCGCTTTCGGCAAATTCCTTGAGCAAGCGATTGAATTCAAAAGGCTGCTGCCGGAACGGGGCATGGCCGGCATCTTCGATCCGGACGATTTTGCCGCGCCACAGGGAATTGCAGCTCAGCGTGTCGAAGTAGTCGGCGCGGATGAAGGGGTCTCCGGCGCCGTTCACGATAGCCAACGGCGCGCGCATCGTCGCCACGATCTCGCGTTCGTCAAGGAACAGCCCTTGCGCGGCCGAGGCGAACATCAGTTCTCGCGCGAGGCCGTCGGTGCGGCGGCACATGGCCAGCAGGTGAGGATCGAGGCCATCCGCCGTGGCGGAGGTATGCGTCGCATAGGCGATCGCATCCATCTCGGTGAAATCGCGCTTGCCGGTCAGGTTTTCTGCGTTCGGATCGATGTTGAATCCGGCCATAAGGCTTTCGAGGTTCGGCGAGATGGGCGGTGTTCCGCTGATCATCACTCCGGCAAGTTCCGTGTCCCTTCCCACCATTTCCAGCGCGATATGGCCGCCCAGCGACCAGCCGAACACGATCGGCTTGTGCAAGGCGAGTGCATGAAGCAACTGTTCGGCCGCGTCGGCATAGCCTGCGAAATTATAGGTTCCGGCAGGGTTCCTGGCATTCTCCGATACGCCATGACCCGGAAGATCGAAGGCGATCAATCGAAAATCGGCCAGAGACGGATCGGCAAACTGCCGATCAAAAACCTCCTTGCTGCTGGAATTGCCGTGGATAAATACGATGGGCCGGCCCTCGCCGCCGGAATCGAGCGCGGATAACGCTGCGTGCTCAGTTTCGATGGTGATGTTTCCTGGCTTCATGTCCGCTCCCCTATGTCAGAACGCTCGTGGTCGCCGCCCTGCGACAATCCGGTTCGTCGGCGCCGTTCACATCCTGAACAGGCCGAATTTCGTTTCCGGCACCGGCGCGTTGAGCGCGGCGGAAAGCGACAGCGCCAGCACCTCGCGTGACTTGGCCGGATCGATGATGCCGTCGTCCCACAGCCGCGCCGAGGAGTAGAGCGGATGGCCTTCGCGCTCGTATTTCTCCAGCGTCGGCTGTTTGAAGGCCGCTTCCTCTTCGGCGCTCCAACTGCCGCCCTTGCGCTCGATGCCATCGCGCCTGACCTGCGCCAGTACCATCGCCGCCTGCTCGCCGCCCATCACCGAAATTCGCGCGTTCGGCCACATCCAGAGGAACCGAGGCGAATAGGCGCGCCCGCACATGCCGTAATTGCCGGCGCCGAACGAGCCGCCGATGATCATCGTCAGCTTCGGCACCTGCGCCGTCGCCACCGCCGTCACCAGCTTGGCGCCGTCCTTGGCGATGCCGCCGGCCTCGTATTTCGCCCCCACCATGAAGCCGGTGATGTTTTGCAGGAAGATCAGCGGGATCTTGCGCTGGCAGGCGAGTTCGATGAAATGCGCGCCTTTGACGGCGCTTTCGGAAAACAACACGCCGTTGTTGGCCAGGATGCCGACCGGCATGCCGTAAAGGTGCGCGAAGCCCGTCACCAGCGTGGTGCCGTAACTGGCCTTGAATTCGTCGAATTCCGAGCCGTCGACGATGCGGGCGATTACCTCGCGCGCGTCGTAGGGCTGGCGCAGGTCCGTCGGCACGACGCCGTAGAGTTCATGCGGATCGTAAAGCGGTTGAATCGGTTTCTGTAAGGACAGGCTTACGGTCTTGTTTCGATTCAGGTTTCTGACGATGCGGCGCACGATAGCCAGCGCATGCGCGTCGTCCACCGCCAGATGATCGGCCACGCCGCTCTCGCGCGTGTGCAGGTCGGCGCCGCCGAGCTCCTCGGCCGAAACGTCCTCGCCTGTCGCCGCCTTCACCAGCGGCGGGCCGCCGAGGAAGATGGTCGCCTGCTTGCGCACCATGATGGATTCGTCGGCCATCGCCGGCACATACGCGCCGCCCGCCGTGCAGGAGCCCATGACGCAGGCGATCTGCGGAATGCCAGCCGCACTCATGTTCGCCTGGTTGAAGAAGATGCGGCCGAAATGCTCGCGGTCCGGAAACACCTCGTCCTGGTTAGGCAGATTGGCGCCGCCGGAATCGACCAGGTAGATGCAGGGCAGATTGTTCTGCGCCGCGATCTCCTGCGCGCGCAGATGCTTCTTCACCGTCATCGGGTAGTAGGTGCCGCCCTTCACCGTGGCGTCGTTGACCACCACCATCACCTCCCGGCCCTCGACCCGGCCTATGCCGGCGATCATGCCTGCCGCAGAGATGGCGTCGTCATACATGTCCCAGGCGGCGAACTGGCCGATCTCGAGGAACGGCGAGCCGGTGTCGAGCAACTGCGCCAGCCGCTCGCGCGGCAGAAGCTTGCCGCGCGAAATATGCCGCTTGCGCGCTTCCTCCGAGCCGCCGCGCTGGATGGTTTCGGCCTTGCCGGCAATGCCGGCCACCAGTGCCCGCATCTTTTCCGCATTGGTGCGGAAGGCTTCGGATGAGGGGGAAACGGAGGAGGAGAGAACGGGCATGAAAGGCTCCTAGCGGATCAGTTCAATGGCGCAGGGAAGATCGAGTGTGGCCCATGCGCGGTCCGTGGTCACGGCAGTCGCATCGCGCGACAGAGCGAGGGCGAGGCAAGCGCGATCGGCGAAAGACAGGCGCTTCATACGCGTTGCCGCGCGTAGCGATGCCGCCTGTGAAGCATCCTCCTTGTCGAACCCGATGACATCCAGGCGCAGCGCTTCGAGCCAGTTGAAGGCCTCCTGCGCGGCGAAACCTTTGTCGACCAGCTTGGCGCAGGCTTCGGAATAATTGACCGCGGAGACCCGTGCCCCCGCCATTCGCGTTATTGCCTTGTCGGCGCCGGGTTCCTTGAAGGCGATGGCCAGAATGGCCGATGCGTCGAAGACGAAGTCAGTCATTCATATCTGCTTCCGCGCGGCGTTCGGCAATCAGTTCGTCCGACACGAGGGTGCCCGGAGGAACCAGCTTGAGCGCCTTCTTCTGCAATTGATGCACCGCCGTCATCGGTGAGATGACCCTGAGTTCGCCATCGACCACACTGACGGTCACGCGCCCGTCGGTTTCGAGAAGCATTGCCTTCCTTACGTCCGGCGGGAGGAACAACTGGCCGTCGGCAGAAACCGTCATCGGGCGGAATGGCAGGGATGCGGGCTCGGTAGCGGCTGTATCGTCCTCAGCTTCGGCTTGAGCGAGAATTTCCCGTTTCCAGTGCGAATATTGGGTAAAGCCGGTGCCTTCGTTGCCGCCTTCGGCAACATAGATGTCGACCACCTCACGCCCGCTCGGCACACGGCCGGTACGGGCATACAGTTCGTCGCAAATCTGCCAGATGCGCGCCTTTTCGGAGCCGGTGCGCGCGGTTCGATGCAGCATGTTCATTGTTGCCTCCTATCGATTCGATAAAATAAGTATGTATTTCATAAAACATAAAGTCAAACGTAAAATTACAAATTATCCTTCCGCCATCATTTCCCGTCCGATCAGCCACCTGCGGATCTCGCTCGTGCCCGCGCCGATTTCATAAAGCTTGGCGTCGCGCAGCAGGCGGCCGGTCGCATTGTCGTTGACGTAACCGTTGCCGCCGAGCAACTGGATGGCGTCGAGCGCCATCAGCGTCGCCCGTTCGGCGGCGAACAGGATGCAGCCGGCCGAATCCTTGCGCGTCGTCTCGCCCCGGTCGCAGGAGGCCGCCACCGCATAGACATAGGCGCGCGCGGCGTTCATCGTCGCATACATGTCGGCAAGCTTGCCCTGCACGAGCTGGAAATCGCCGATCGCCTGGCCGAACTGGCGCCGCGTCTGCACATAGGGCATGACGGTGTCGAGGCAGGCGGCCATGATGCCGAGGGGCCCGCCGGCCAGCACGCAGCGCTCGTAGTCGAGGCCCGACATCAGCACCTCAACGCCTCGGTTCTCGACGCCCAGTACGTTCTCGAACGGCACCTCGACGTTGTCGAACACCAGTTCGCCGGTGTTGGAGCCGCGCATGCCGAGCTTGTCGAGCTTTTGCGCGACGGAAAAGCCCTTCATCGTGCGCTCGATGATGAAGGCGGTGATGCCGCGCGAGCCCATCGTCGGCTCGGTCTTGGCATAGACCACCAGCGTGCCGGCGTCCGGCCCGTTGGTGATCCACATCTTGGTGCCGTTGAGGATGAAGCGGTCGTTGCGCTTTTCGGCGCGCAGCTTCATCGACACGACGTCGGAACCGGAACCGCTTTCCGACATGGCGAGCGAGCCGACCGTCTCGCCCGAGCACAGCGACGGCAGGTACTTTTCCTTCTGCGCTGGCGTCGCCCAGCGATTGATCTGATTGACGCACAGGTTGGAATGCGCGCCGTAAGAGAGGCCGACCGAGGCGGAGGCTCTGCTGATTTCCTCGATCGCTACCGTCTGCGCCAGATAGCCCATGCCGGAGCCGCCGAAATCCGGGTCGGCGGTGATGCCGAGCAGGCCGAGCGCGCCCATTTCCTGCCAAAGATGCATCGGAAACTCGTTGGAACGGTCGGTTTCGGCCGCCAGCGGGGCGATGCGCTCCTGTGCGAAACGGCGCACCGTGTCGCGCAGCGCCTCTATGTCCGCATCAAGCCCGAAGTTCAGCGTGTTGGTGTACATGGGGTTCCTCCCGGCCGGTGGTCGCGCCGACAAGGCGCATGGTCATGGCAAGATAAGTCTCGGTCACGCCGGCGACGGACAGCCGCTCGCCCGGCCGGAACCAGACGATGACGCCGGTCATCATCTGGATCAATGCCATGGCGGTCAGTCCGACATCGTCAAGGTCGAAAGCGCCGGTTTCCGCACCGTCGCGCAATATGGCGCGAAGCTCCTTCTCGTAGGCGCCGCGCAGTTTCAGGATGCGCGTCAGCCGTTCCGGCGACAGGCTGCGCAACTCCATATTGGAGATGTGGGTGGAATGTCGCCGTTCGATATGGAAGGCGATGTGGTTTCCGACGAAGGCAGACAGCCGCGCGGCGGGGCTGCCGGCGTGGGCGTGCGTCCCGCCCCAGGCTGCCAGCAGCGCCTCCATGTGCTCCAGCATCAGGGTGAACAGCAGGTCTTCCTTGGTCGGGAAATAGCGATAGAGCGCTGCCGCCTGCACACCGACTTCGGCGGCAAGCTGGCGCATCGACGTCGCTTCGTAGCCGTGATGCGCGATCAGCGCGGTCGCCGCCTCGCGGATCGCCGCTTCAGTTTTTTCGCCGTCGGAGCCCGTCGTGCGCGCCATGCTCTTACCTCTGGTGCATTAATAAAACGAACGTTCAATTATTTCAAGGAGGTTCCGATAATGCGCACTTGCCGCGAGGAGCGCGGGATTGCGGTCGGACCTCGCATGGGAAAGGGGCCGGGTATGATTCAGGCCGCGTTCCGCTTTGCCGGCTTGCGGGCCAGCGCCATGGTTCCGAGGCCGATCAGGCCCGCAATCGTGGCGAAGGCGGATAGGCTGGGCAGGTGAAACGGCACCGCGATCCAGTCCGGCCGGACCATGCTGGCGGTGTTGAAATTCTGGCCGCTGAACTGGCACAGCACGAAGGAAGCGCCGTTGCGCACCATGTCGGCGTCGATGCGCGAGACGAGTGCCTCGATGTCGAGGCGAAGCGGCGAACCTTCGGCGTTCACGGCGCGCATGTGGACGAGCAGCGCCTGCGTGGCCGAGAGGTAAGCATGGCTGCATTCGTTGAACGGGCTTGCTTCGTCCCGCAGGCTGCCGGGCACAAGCCCCCACAGGCAGTAGGCATATTGGATATTGCCGAACGTGAGCAGCCGGCGGAATGTTTCGTCGGTCCTGGCCTGCCGTGCCGCGAGGTCGAGGATTTCGCCGCGATAGGCGGCGATCACCGCCATCTGGCCGTGGGTAAGGGCTGGGATCGGGATGCCGCTCTCGTCGGCATTGGCCGCACTGCGATGCGCCTCAGCCATGCCGGCGGCCAGCAGGATGGCCAGAAGGAACGAGAGAGCCACGGCGCGGACATGGATCATGGCGCGCCGTGACATGGGATCGATCAATGCAGGGCCGTGCGCGCCCGAACGACGGGGCGGTATCCGGCCATGCTGTGCTCGGCCAGCGCGCCGAAGCCGAGGCCGATCACCGTCCACAGAACGGCATGCAGACCGATCGAGGTGATCCTGAAACGCCACAGAAGATCGGCCGGGAAGTTCTCGGGCACTTCGTTGACCGTCGGCAGCGCATATTGCGCAATGGCGATGACGGCAACGAAGGCGAGGCTAGCGATGATGGCGGCGTTCCAGGGGCCTCGGCTTGCCCACAGCCGCTGCGCCAGGCTGATCGAGGCGACGGCGGCGGCGATCGAAACCACCAGCATGACGAAGAACAGTTCCGTTCTCGCACCGATCGTTTCGCCGTTGCCGACGGCAGGCGGGTTGGCCGGATATTTCAGGTCCGGCACGATCACGATGGCGATGAACCCGGCCAATGCCAGCAAGGCTGCCGTCGCGCGTGGGCCCAGGCCGCCGATCCGTCCATAGGCATAGGCGAAGACCAGCGAGAAGAGGCCGCCGATCGCCGCGCCGTACACGACGACGCCCGTGAACAGGCCGATGCCAGCCTGCGTGGTGCGCGAAACCAGTTCGGGTTCTTCGACGGCAGTCTGGCCGCTTGCCGCTTGTTCGGCTGCCGCTGCCTGCTCCTCGAAGGCTATGGCACGATCGACCTGAGGTTCGCCGAAGACGCGGGCAAAGCCGAACGCGAGCAAGCCGGCGATAACCCCGACAATCATGCCGCGGAGCAAAAGATTTCCAACCATGTCAGCGGCCCCCCCTAGTGGCAGGGGAAGCCGAGCAGATGGCGACCGTCGTGCACGAATTCGTGGATATAGGAGCCTGAGAACAGCGCGGTTGCGCCTTCCTCAGTGCCGATGAAATAGATCGCGATCAGGAAAAGAAGGCCGCCGAAGATGGCCCACGGCAAAAGTTCCCGAACCGGAATCGGACGGACGTCCGGCATTGCGGTGGCGATATTGGACATGATTTCTTCTCCTGGGATCCAGCGTCCCGTTGCGCAAGATATACAGGGAAGATCTGGCTTCCGGCCGTCGAAAACGACAACCGGTCACAGTGGCGCGACCGCGCCGGACTTTCACCGGCTTCCACACCTGTATATGGATGCGACACTATGCCGGCCCGTCGCCGCTTGTCAATGAACGCGGGCGTTTCGACCGGAGCGGCCGCAACAGGCGTTCTTAGGATCGAACAGGGAAACCGAATCGCATGCAGACGCGCCTGACACTGGTTTGCAGCGGCGTCACCTCCGCCGTGCGTCGCGGTGCCTTTCCGGTTGACGAAGCGCTGGACGCCAAGGCGTCGGAAGCGGCGGCCGTGTTGAAACCGGCGCTGGCGAGAGCCGACCGCGTTCTGGCCGGCCCGGAGCGACGGACGCTCCAGACGGCTGCGGCGCTGATGCTCGAAGCGGTGCCGGCAGAAGCGTTGCGCGATCAGGATTTCGGCCGCTGGGCGGGCAAGAGCCTGGACGACGTAGGGCAGGCCGAACCGCAGGCGCTTGCCGCCTGGCTTGTCGACCCCGCGGCGCGGCCGGGCGGCGGCGAATCGTTTTCAGAGGTGACGGATCGCGTCGCCGGCTGGCTGGAACGATTGCGCGGCGAACCCGGTCACACGGTTGCCGTCACCCATGCGGCGGTCGTGCGGGCGACGATCCTCGCCGTCCTCGGCGCGCCACCGGCCTGCTTCGCGCGCATCGACGTCACACCCTTCAGCTTCACCGACCTGCGCGGCGACGGCCGGCGCTGGGTGTTGCGCGCCACCGGATTGACGGCGCGATAGCTCAGTTGCCGCGGGCGGCGGCAAGCACGCCCGGCAGTTCCTCGCCGAATATGTCGAGCTCGTGGTCGAGGCCGACGCTGACGCGGATGCAGCGGTCGAGGCCGGGCGCCATCGGCTTGCGGATGAAGACGTCGCGCGACAGCATGCCCTGCATGACCTTGCCGGCGAAGGCGCCGTCGCCGCCGCAATCGATGGTGACGAAGTTCGTGGCTGAAGGCAGCGGCTTCAGGCCGTTCTGCTCGGCCATCGCCGCGATGCGCTGCCGTCCGGCGGCGACCCTGCCGACGACATCGGCGAGCCATGCCTGATCGGCAAGTGCCGCCGTGCCGGCGACCTGCGCCATGCGGCTGACGCCGTAATGATTGCGGATTTTCTCGAAATCGCGAATCACCTGCGCCTCGCCGAAAGCATAGCCGCAGCGGATGCCGGCGAGCCCATAGGCCTTGGAGAAGGTGCGCATGCGCACAAGATTGGGCCGGGAAACGTCAATGGCCGGCAGCGCCGAGGCGGGGCCAAGCTCGCCGTAGGCCTCGTCGAGCACCAGCATGGTGGTTTCGGGCAGCGCGGCGGCGAAGCGGTCGATCTCGTTAGCCTCCCACCAGCTTCCCATCGGATTGTCGGGATTGGACAGGTAGACCAGCGGCGCCTTTTCCCGCCGCACGGCGTCGAGCAGGCCCTCGAGGCTTTCGCGATCCCGTTCGTAAGGAACCGTCACCAGCCGCCCGCCGACGCTGGCGACGTGGAAATTGAAGGTCGGATAGGCGCCGAGCGAGGTGACGACCGGAACGCCCGGTCCGACATACATGCGCGCCACGAGGCCGAGAAGGCCGTCAATGCCTTCGCCGATCACGACGTTCTCCACCCCGACGCCGAGATGGGCGGCGGCGGCGACCTTGAGGTCGTAATTGTCGGGGTCGCAATACATCCACTGGTCGCGCGCCACGTCGGCCATGCGCGCGATGACCGCGGGCGAAGGGCCGAAACTCAACTCGTTGGCGCCTATGCGGGCGCGGAAAGGGCGGCCGCGCTCGCGCTCCTGCGCTTCCGGCCCGACGAAGGGAACGGTGGCGGGCAGCGCGGCGACGACCGGGGTGAGGGGAGGGCGCTTGGGCATGGCGGGAGGGGACCTGTCGCTCTATGAATTCCGGCAAGCCTGCCGACCGGCAGGGGCGACACCTTGCTACAGCGGGCTTTTTGCCGAGGCAAGCCGCGCGGCAATCGACAGGCGCCTGTCTTCGCCGTCGCCGGCATAAGGGCAAGAAAAAACCCGGCGGTTGCCCGCCGGGTTCTCATTCCAGACAGATGTGCCTGTCTTAGAAGTTGCGCTGGAAGCGGATGAGGCCGCCGACGCTGTTCTTCTTGTCCGCGCCGGTCCAGTTGATGTGCGGGCCAGCCGCACCGAAGTTACCTTCGTGGACATAGTCAACTTCAGGCGTGATCGTGAAGCCGGGGACGATTTCGTAGGCGACGTTCGCCGCCACGCCGAGGTTCTTGTCCTCGTCATACGAAACCTGGGCGTTCAGGCTCGTCTTCTCGTTGATCTTGTAGGTACCGCCGCCCCAGAGGGCCCAGTTGCCGCCCCACGGCTTGTAGAAGCTGCGGGCCAGATGGTCGTCCGAGCCGTAGCCGCCCATGATGAACAGCGAGAGCTGCTCGGTGGCGTTGACGTCGAGGCGAACCTTGGTGGACCACTCTTCGTAGCTGCTGTTGTAGGCGGCCACGGCGGCGATGCCGCCCCAGCCCTGCGTGTACTTCACGCCGGCAACCACATGCGGGGCATAGCTGTCGATCGTGTTGTCGGAAACGGTCGCAACCCAGGCGCCACCGACCTTCTGGTAGTTGCCCCAGCCGTCATTCTCACCCTGCTCCAGCGAGACGATCGCCGAGAAGCCGTTGCCGGCGTCGAAGGTGTAGCTGATGAGGTTGGTGTCGAAGTCGCCGTAGGGAACCAGCGTATCCTGGATCACGTTGCCGGCATAACCGGTGAACGTGTTGAAGGCCGACTCGTCCTTGCCGATGCGCAGGCCGCCGAGCTGGATCCAGGCGAAGTTCAGGGAGAACTTGCTACCGGTTTCGCCGCTATAGTTGAAGCGGGTCTCGGTGTAGGTCTTCAAGGTGCCGAGCTCGGTCTCCTGACCGGTCCAGGTCTTGAGCGAGAAGCGGGCGTTCTTGTGCCAGGTGTCCTGCACCTTGCCGTTCAGGCGGTCCGTGGTCTTGGCGCCGTCGAAGGAGCCGATGTCGCCGAGGCCCGCGTCGTAACGGATGTAGCCGCCAACGCGCAGGCAGGTTTCGGTGCCGGGGATGTAGAAGTAGCCAGCGCCGTACACGTCGCAGATCTTGACGTATTCAGCCGGCTCCGGCTCGGCGACGACGACGGCGTCGGCGGCGCGCGCACCGGAGACTGCGACCAGAG
>NZ_JAFKID010000055.1 GCF_017306545.1 Mesorhizobium sp. | reverse complement strand
ATCGAACAACGAGAAAGGATCAAACGACAGACGATCGAGCTCCGGCGCTTGCAGCACCGCAAACTCGCCGCTTAACATCAACCAAAGATCGAGGCCGACACTCCGCTAAATCAAGCAGCCATCAGCGCCAAATGTTCTGACGACGGACAGGTCAACGAAACGCCCATGAAGGACATGGTTCAGCTCCTGACGGTGACGACTGATCCGGCGGCGGACACGCCCGAGGTCATGAAAGGATACGGGGAGGCGCACGGGCTGGACTCGCACAACTGGACCTTCCTGACCACTCGCGAGGGACAGGCGGAGGACGCGACGCGCAAGCTGTCGGAGGAATACAACGTCCGTTTCGATCCGCTCGAAGGCGGCCAGCAGATGCACGGCGTAGTCACCCATGGGATCGATCATGGCGGGCGTTTTGCGGCCAAGTTTCACGGGCTCAGATTCGATCCGCTGAACCTGGTCATGTATGTTAACGGACTGACGAACAACGTCAAACGGCCATGACCCGTGCTCGGCCTGCCGCACGGCCCGCGGAACAGCGGGCAACCGTGCGACTTGGAACCGCTTAGGCTCGATGCTTCGGCCGCTTGTTACCGCAATCGCAGGCGCGGCAGATGATCCGGTAAGCCTCTTCGGCCGCGTTGGCCTCGCCGTCTTCGCTACAGAGGCACTCCAGAGTGCACAGCAGATGTTCGGCCACGTCGAGCCTTCCGGCCTCATGCGCAGACGCAAACGCAGCAAGAATGGTGCGGTCGAGAGGCGGATTGCATTGGCGCATGACCTCGTCTCCTGTTCTCCAAGGCATGCTGCTCCTTCCAGCGAGTGGAAGGTCAAGTGCCGGGCGAATGCCAAACGGAGCAAACGAGACGTCTCAGGATAGCGGCTGGCCGGACTAGGTTTTGACGCCCTCGTCTTCGAAGCGGCAGAAATAGGTTGTCCGGTCGCGGCGGCCGCCATTGATGGGAACCCCGCGCAGGGTCACCGTCACGATCTCGGTTCCCGCCCTGGCGACGATCGCGCCGTCCATCGTCACGCCCGGATGGTCGTCCGGGACAAGCTTGAACGGCGTCTCTCCGTTCACGGTCTTTCCAAGCCGTACGTCGCCGAAATCATAGTCGCCTTCGGCTCCGTAGGTCGGCTCCATGCGGGTCTCGGACAGGAGCAGAAAGAACGACCCGAAGGCAGGATCGCTCTCGGGAATCGTGCCCCACAGAGACATCTCCGCCTTCTCCTTTGTCGGCTGGACGCGCGCGACGAGGTCCAGGCACTCCTTGTCCGATTTCGGTCCGCCTGCTTCCGGATACCAGAGATAGGCGCCGACGGGCGTTTGCTCGGGGCTTTCAGCGAGGACGGTTCCCGGGACGACCACGGCAAGGGCGGCAAGAAAGAACCGGGATCGGGACATCGAGGTTGTTTCCTCTATCAGCGGCCGTTCCACCCCAGAAGCCGCATTGCGTTCGCGGTCACCAGCACCGTCGCGCCCGTGTCCGCGAGGATGGCTGGCCAGAGGCCCGTAACGCCGATCACGGTTGTCACAAGGAAGACGGCCTTGAGGCCGAGGGCCACGGCGATGTTCTGCTTGATGTTCGCCATCACGGCGCGCGACAGCCAGACCATACGCGAAACGTCCTCGACGCGCCCGTGAAGGATTGCCGCATCCGCGGTCTCCAGCGCCACGTCGGTTCCGCCGCCCATGGCGATGCCGATGTCGGCCGCCGCGAGCGCCGGAGCGTCGTTGATCCCGTCGCCGACCTTCGCGACCTTCAGGCCTTCCTTCTGCAATTCGCCGACGGTCCGCTGCTTGTCCTGCGGCAGCAGTTCGGCCAGCGCCTCGACACCGAGGCCTGCGGCGATGGCCTCGGCTGTCTTCCGGTTGTCCCCGGTCAGCATGACGGTGCGGATGCCCAGCTCCTTGAGGGAGGCAAGCCCGGCCTTCGCATCGTCCCGCGGCTCGTCCCGCATGGCGATCAGCCCAGCCACGGCTTCGCCCGCCAGCAGGACGGACACGGTCTTCCCCTGGCCGTTCAGGTCCCCGATGCGGGACACCTGTTCCGGCGTCAGCGACGCGCGCTCGGCCGCTGCCTTGGCGGAGGCCAGGAACAGCGCCACGCCTCCGACATTGCCTTCCACGCCCTTGCCCGAAACGGCCTTTGCGCCGAACGCTGGCGGGATCGGCGCCTTTTCAGCCTTCGCCCTCTCGAGAATCGCCACCGCAAGCGGATGGCTGGACCCCTGTTCGAGGGCGGCGGCCATCGACAGGACCTCGCGCTCCGTCTTTCCGTAGGCGACCACGTCGGTGACGACAGGCTTGCCTTCGGTCAACGTGCCTGTCTTGTCAAAGGCGACGGCGGTGATCCGGCCGAAGCTCTCGAGAACAGCTCCGCCTTTCATCAGCATGCCGCGGCGCGCGCCCGCGGACAGGCCGGCGGCAACCGCGGCCGGTGTGGAGATCACCAGCGCGCAGGGGCAGCCGATCAGCAGGATGGCGAGGCCCTTGTATACCCACTCGTCCCAAGCCTCGCCGAACAGGAGCGGTGGCAAGATTGCCACCAGAGCGCCGACCACGAGGACCCCGGGGGTGTAGTAGCGGGAGAAGCGATCGATGAACCTCTCGGTCGGCGCTTTGCTCTCCTGGGCCTCCTCGACCAGCCTGACGACGCGGGCGATCGTGTTGTCCTCGGCCGTCGCAGTCACCCGGATTTTCAGCACTCCATCGGTGCTGATCGTCCCGGCGAAGACCACGTCCTTCTCGCCCTTCCGCTTCGGTGTGCTCTCGCCCGTGACCGGGGACTCGTCGATGTCGCTGGACCCTTCGACGATCTCTCCGTCGGCCGGGATGCGGTCGCCGGGCCGGACGACGATGACATCGCCGACTGCCAGCGTGGCGGCTGGCACCTCCGCAGTCCCGCCGTTCCTTTCCACGAGCGCGGTCTTCGGCACGAGGTCGGCAAGACCCTGGATGCTCGCCCGCGCGCGCCCGGCCGCCACGCCCTCGAGCAGTTCGCCGACGAGGAACAGCAGCACGACCATGGCCGCCTCTTCCGTCGCCCCGATGAGCACGGCTCCGACGGCTGCGATCGTCATCAGAGTCTCGATCGAGAACGGCGTACCGGCAAGGGCGGCAGAGAGCGCGCGCCGCGCGATGGGCACGAGGCCGACGAGCAAGGCTGCGAGGAATGGCCAGTGCTCCGCAGCGGGATAGACAAGGCCGATCCCGTAAGCCACGACGAGGGCCGCTGCCGAGGCGATGGTCAGCCTCGCTCGCCCGGAGCGCCACCAAGCCTGCCCGGCGGCGCCTGCGTCATCGTCATGTGATGAGGAACGGTCGTCCGTCCCGTTTCCGGCCTTGCCGTCCCCTCTGTCCCAAGGCGTGGCTCCGTAGCCAAGCCGCGAGACCTGCCGGGCAATGGCGTCACTGCCGAGGGAATCGGCATGCGTGACTGTCAGGCTGCCGTTGGTCACCGACACGGACACGTCTTCCACGCCGTCCATTCGCCTGACGGCGGTATCGATCTTGGACGCGCAGGAGGCGCAATCCATCCCGCTGACGCGGTAGCGGGTCTGTGTCGAGGAGTTTGCCATGGTGCGTTCCAATGTTAGTTTGTGCCTGACCCTAAGACCTCCAGCGGCTAGAGGTTCAAGCGAAATCTTCCCGGTCAAAGCCAGCGCCGGACCCGAGCCTTGTAGGCCAGGTATTCCGCGCCGAACTTCTCCTCGAGGTAGCGCTCCTCGCACAGGATGACGCCGCGATGGATAACGAGGACTGCTGCAGGCAGGAGGGCCAGCGCGAGCGGACTGCCGAGAGCGAGGGCGACAGCGGCACAGACCAGGGCCATGCCGACGTACATCGGGTTGCGGGTGATCCCGTACACGCCTCCCGTCACGATGGCGGTCGTCGGCTGCCACGGCTCTGGTCTTGTTCCCGCTCTGCGAAAAAGGCCGAGCGCGTCAGCCAGGAAGACAAGGCCGGCTCCGCCGCACAGGACCGCGAGCACCGCCAGGACCACGGACTGCGGAAGAGACCATCCGGTGACGTAGCTGTCGGCAAGCACGCCCGCGGCGAGAAAGCCCGCAAACACCAGGGGCGGCGGCGCTATCACTCCGGGATGGTCACGGGTTCCGCCGGAAACAGCAGTCATGATCTCTCACCTGTTGCCATTCTCTGCCGGACAACCTAGTTGCTCTAGTGGCTAGAGGTTCAAGAGGGAAAATGACGATGCATTCGATCGGCGACCTGTCGCGGCGGACTGGAGTGAAGGTGCCTACCATCCGCTACTACGAGCAGATGGGATTGCTGGAAGCGCCGGAGCGGTCTGAAGGCAACCAGCGGCGGTTCGGGAAGCCCGAACTGGAACGGCTGGCCTTCATCCGGCACGCGCGCGACCTCGGCCTGACGATCGACTCGATCCGCCAGCTCATCGACCTTAGCGGGCATCCGGACCGGCCATGCGGCGACACGGACAGAATCGCCAAGGAGCAGCTGGGCGCGGTCAGGGAACGCATAGTGCGGCTGCGGCGGCTGGAGAAGGAGTTGGAGCGGATCGCCACCTGCTGCACGGGCGAGACGGTCGGGGACTGCTACGTCATCCGGGCACTCTCGGATCACGCGCTGTGTGACGGCGACCACTGAACCCGTTCATGGGTCGCGCAGGCGCAAAATGTCGCGACAAAAACCCGCATTCCCATGCGTCTCACCGCACTCGTCACTCGAATTTGACACATGTATCGGTAGCCGCGGGCCGTCAGGTCGCTACCAGGTCGCCTCCTATTCATCACCGTTCAAGCTGACATCCTCGTTCTCCGCGCCGGAGAGATCCGGCATGATATCGCCGGCGAGCAGCTTGTCCTTGCTGAGCAGCCCGGCATCCTCGAACGCCTCGAAGTCGGGCAGGTCGCGCAGCGTGTCGAGCCCGAACTCGAGCAGGAACGCTTTCGTGGTGACATAGGTGTAGGGCGCGCCGGGCGTCGGGCTACGCGGGCCGGAAGCGATCAGGCCGGCGCCGCGCAGGCGACCGATCAGATCGCGTGAGATTTCCTTGCCGAAGAAGGAAGAGAGCTCTCCGCGCGTGATCGGCTGGAAATATCCGATGCACATCAACACCAACACGTCCGACTGCGTCAGGTCCACCGCCTTCTGATTGCTGCCAACCGCCGCGCGAATGGCGTCGGCATAGGCCGGCCGGGTGAGATGCTTCCAGCCGCCGGCGACGGAAACCAGGTCATAAGGCCGACCGCGCAATTCCTCACGAATATCGTCGATCAACAGGTCGATGCTGCAACTCTTGCCGACGACGCGCGCCAGCGTCTCGCGGCCGACCGGCTCGCTGGCGGCAAAGATGGTCGCCTCGACGCGGTGCATCCATTCGCGCCAGCGCGCCTCCGGCGGCAGGTGATCGAGCTCGCGGTCAAAGAGGCCTTCGCCTCCATCCCCTTGCCCAGTCCTCTTTCTTCGCGCGTCCGCCATCATTGTCACAGCCCGTAGATGCGGAAGGTCGGCCGGCCGGTGAGCTCGCGCACGGCGCCGAGTTTTTGCAGCCGGTCGAACAGGCGGCGCAGGCCGCGATCGCTCATGCCGCATTTTTGTTCTCTTTTGCCGCCGCGCGACGCGACGAGCGCATCGTCGTTCAGCAACCGGTCAACGACCGCATCCGCTCCCTTGGCCCGGAGTTTTGGCGCGACGGCAAGCAGTTTTTCCGCACGGCGCTCGAGGTCGCTAAAGAGATCGATGGCGCGCAATGCAGTGCGTGCCTGGGCGGCAAGCAGTATTTTTGCCCATTCCCCGTTTGTCTCGATACCGGTGGCCGTGACAACGACGGGCCCACTCAGCGATCGGCTGGCACGCAAGCCCAAAGCCGCCTCGGTGCCCAGCAGCGGCACCGCGTGGGCCCAGCCCAGGCGCTGGGCGACAAGAACGTCGGCGAGCCAGGCGCCGACGGCGCGCCCAAAACCGTATCGCTCGGCAGCGATGAAGGCGCCAGTCAGAGTCTCGACCATCCCACCGGCGGCGAGCCGGCGGAGCTCGCCCCTCAGATCGCTGACCGCCTCATCGTCGGGGGCATGACCAAATTCCTCCAGCACCGCGGCAAGGTTTCTTTCCGTCAGCAGATCTTCCGAAGGCCGCGTTGCCAACCGGCGCCAGGCCAGCAGCATCCTTCCCGCGGGGCCGACATCGTCTCCGGGCCTGGTCAGCAGCACGGCGTCGCGCAAGGCGGCTTCATCCTCGACGCGGCCGGCCTGCTTCGCCGTCGCCGCCGCCGCGGCCAGCGCCAGGCGCTGGCGCCAGGCACCACCCCACCGCTCCCGCCGGCGCACCACCGCGTCGAGCGCGCCGCTGGCGGCGCCTGCGATGAGCGCGATGTCCGCGACCTCTTTGCCCGCAAGGCTTTGCGCATCCGGAATGGCGCGGCGCAGCCAGGCCGGGACCGCCGTCATTGGCGCGGCGGTCGTGGTGCCGGCAGGCGTGCCAAGGTGTAGAGGAGACGTTTTCGGGCGCAGAATCATCCCCAGCAAGATGAATCACGGCGGCGCTTTTGGCAATTGTTTTGCGCGACAACCGCCGCGCCCGTCGCCGATGATAAAAGAACGATAATGTTGCCTTATCGGTCGTTTTTGAAAAGGCACGGAAACCCGTCCCCTGGAGCGGTTTTCGAGCGGATTTTTGAGATTCTTGTCGTCGACCGGTGCATTGCACCGCTTGTGCATCGTGGCGCGGCTCTTGTGGCGCAGATCACGCCTGCATTCCGATCGACTGCTGGGATCGTAGCCTGTTTTCGGCGCTTCCGCAACGTCCGGATCCGAGCCTGGACATTCGGTCGGCCACTTCGCGTTCGAGCCCGCGCCCATTGCGTGGGTTTCGCCCCCATCGGTCACCGGAGCTTCAGCGCGTCGCTGCCCGGTAGAAGATCACGCGGCCCGCCGGAACAAGCTGGCCGAGAATATCGAAATCCCGGATGTTTCCCGTCAGCACGGCGGCGCCGAGAACACCGGCCTGGTGGAAGATCAGTGTGTCATTCAGGAACCGGCGCTCATGCCCCTCCCCTTTCGGCAGGCCGCTCAGGCGAAACAACAGCCCGGCCACGATTCCGGCCTGACCCCAAACGCTCGCGTCGGGACTATGGAGGCGATGGGCGGGAATGTCCTCGATCGTCTCCCCGACCGCTTTCAGCACCGATTTCGTCGTCGGGTGGGCCGGGTCCAGGCGACCGAACACATGGGTCAGTTCGGCGAGGCAAACGGCCGAATGGTGGCAGAGGCGATAGGTGAGGAGATCGTCGACCGCTTGCGGCGTACGGCCCTGCAGCACATCGAGATAGACGCTGGTGTCGAGGAGCAGTGCGCCGCCGATCGCCGCCTCGTCTGCGGCCCACGCGAGTTCGGCATCGGGCCGTCGTTCGAGGCTCGCAACGTGCTTTTGCGGCTTGAGCGAGCGTAACGCGCTCCGCAGATCAAACGCCAAGGTCGATATCTGCCGGAATGCTGCCCTTGCGGGCGACGAGCCTCGCCCCGAAATCGTCTTCCAGGGCCAGCCGCGACAAGGCCAGCTCCAGGAGTTCTGTATCGGAGGTGACGTGTGCGCGCCTTTTGGCTGCTTCGATGAGCTCGGAGGGTACGCGGCCGGAAAGACGTGTGTTCTTGGCCGCGCCGAGAAGGCCGACCGCTCTTGCCTGTTCAAGCACCAGGCGGTTGCGGGTGCGGGCGACCCGTTCGTCGGTTTCGGTTGCTGATGCGGTGTGGGCTGGCATCGTAGTCTCCATGCGTTGAACGGAATATAAGAAATGTTGAACGAGTAGGCAAGAACAATGCGCTTGCCGCCCGGCTTCGGACCGGCACCGCCGTTGGCCCCCGATGAACTGCCCCCGCTCCCGCTTCGCTCACGAGGTGCAACGTTTCGGCGCTGGAGCGTCCGGTCGCTCCGCGGTGGACAATCTTGTCCTTGGGCTGCACGTTACCTCTCGAAGAATCGCCGTGCAGCGACCTCGGGGTGAAGGTTTTGAGAGATAGGATCGGTCAAACGATGAAGCCGGCCGATACGAACAATGGTGACAAACTGCCCGACATCATTGATGTCGTCATGGAAATGGGCGAGGCGCCAGACAGCGAAGGAAACGATCGGGAACACGCCCCCTCCCCTCCCCCGGCCGTCGCTGCCCCACGACTGCCGGCGCATCTGGAAAAACTCGCCGGCCGTGCCCGCGATTACGTCGAGGCGGCGAGCTCCGCCAATACGCGGCGCGCCTACGCTGCCGACTGGCGCCATTTTGCCTCCTGGTGCCGCCGCCAGGGTTTTGCGCCCATGCCGCCCGATCCGCAGACGGTCGGGCTCTACATCACCGCGCTGGCCTCCGGCAGTGCCGCGGGCACTGCCCCAGGGGCCAAAAAATCGGTCTCGACCATCGAACGCCGGCTGTCCGCGCTTACCTGGAATTTTGCCCAGCGCGGCCAGAAACTCGATCGCAGGGACCGCCATATCGCCACCGTCATGGCCGGCATCCGCAACACCCACGCCGCCCCACCGCGCCAGAAGGAAGCCATTCTGCCCGAGGATCTGATCGCCATGCTGGAGACGCTCGACCGCGGCACCCTGCGCGGCCTGCGCGATCGCGCCATGCTGTTGCTCGGCTTTGCCGGTGGTCTACGCCGTTCCGAGATCGTCGGCCTCGATGTCGGCCGCGACCAGACCGAGGATTCTTCCGGCTGGATCGAAGTTTTGGAAAAAGGGATGCTGGTGACCCTGCGCGGCAAGACCGGCTGGCGCGAGGTCGAGATCGGCCGCGGCTCGTCCGACACGACCTGCCCGATCGTGGCGCTCGAGACCTGGCTGAAACTTGCCCGCATCGCCCATGGGCCGCTCTTCCGCCGCGTGACGGGGCAAGGCAAGGCGGTCGGCGCCGCCCGCCTCGTCAAGCGGACCGCACTCGCCGCCGGCGTGCGCGGCGATTTACCCGAGGGCCAGCGTGGAAAGCTTTTTGCCGGACACTCGTTGCGTTCCGGCTTGGCATCATCGGCCGAGGTTGATGAGCGCTATGTACAGAAACAGCTTGGCCACGCTTCTGCGGAAATGACCCGCAAGTATCAGCGGCGGCGCGATCGTTTCCGCGTCAACCTCACCAAGGCCTCGGGGCTCTGAAACCCCCTCCCCTCCTCCCCCGCTCCATCGTCGGGGTACGGCGGTCAGGTCTTAGGCGACGACAACGCCTCATCGAGCACAGCGAGGGCTGTGTCCAGACTGTCGGCGGCCGACGCTTCGTAGTCAGGCATGATCATCAACTGCGCGATCGTGCGCCTGACAAATTCCGGATGCAGCTTTTCCAGCCGCGCCTTGCTCAGTGCAACCTGTTCTGGAAAATCACCCGGAGCCTTCACGACGGCCCCCAATTGCGAACGGGCAGCGGCGGCGATATCGAAGACGTCGCGCGGCCTTGCTTCTGATCCCCGGTAGTAGACCTTCTTGGTAATGATCTCAGGAATGGTCTCAAGCCGGACCGCCCTGCCCTCGACTTCTCGTAACTCAAAGGGCGTCCGTGTCAGTGCTCCGGCAACGATGAAGTCGGTCTCACCCACATGCTCGAAAGCGAATTCTGAAACTTACTGCCGTCCTTCTGATACGCCGATGGCATCATTTCAAGACGCAGCTCGCTCTTGGATGGATCCATAAAGCCGAGCAGTTGAGGGTCATCGAGGAAAATATCGATGTCATGGCTTTCGCGATGACCGATCTGGATCATCATGGCCGTGCCGCCGCCAAACGATCATTCAAAGTTGTGACCTCCGGCATTCTTCCGGAGCTGGTCGATCAGGTCGGCGGCGATGAGAAAAAGCCGCCGCCATTCGGAAGGACGTCGGCCATGAAGTTCAGCCATTATACAGCGAGCGGATAGCTTTCGCCGGACCAAGCTGCGAAATCGCCGGCGAAAGCCTTCAGATCGTCAACCGGAAGGTGGTACGCGGCGGCGAACTCGACTTGCTGCGTGGGAGCAACTTCACCGAGAAAGGAACTGACTTGGCCAGGATGCTGCTTCGCCACATCGATATCCGACAGGCAACAAGCCAGCATCGCGCCATCCAGCTTTTCGCTATAAGGCGCGTTCACCGTCGTCAGGACTGAAGCCAACTGCTTGCTCATGATGCACGCAAGATAGTCGTTTCAGGCTCGCGAGACAAGTTGCAGCCTCCTTTTTGACCGGCAACCTGCCGCGTTAACGGGGTCAAGCTTCTGCGGGGCGCGCGAACAGTAGGCCGAAGTCGAGTTGCACGTGTACAACTCATCGCTCGGACTCCGCGGAGAGCATCCACAAGGCCCAACTGTTTCATGTGATTCTCGTTGAGGGCAGGGGAGGAAATTTGGACCTCTCTCCAGACCCTCTTCGAATTCAGTTGCACGTGTACAACTCAGAACATCCGATGGGACAAGATGGCATTAACTTTCTGTTAGCTTTAAAAGATTTGCCATCGAGTTCCGAATCTGGCTAATTTGATCTGCGCATTTTTGCTGCTGTTGCCGAAAAACGCGCAGATCTGGGGACAAGATTCTTGGCTAACGCGAACCCTAACGAACCTATCGCCGTTGTTCCAACTCTTCGCAGTCAGATCATCGCTGACGCCAATGAGCTGTCGCGTCAATTACAGGCGCATCAGCAGCGAACATTCCCCCCCACTTCTCAGAAAACAATTCGCCTGTTCACCCCGGCCGAAGCCGCAGACTTCATCGGCATTCACGAGGGCTATCTTCGTCAGATCGTTGCCGATGGCCACGGTCCGGAACCCATGCCGAATGGCCGGCGGCTGTACTCCGTCGCCGATCTCGAAAACCTGCGACGGGTTCTCGACGAGGGAGGGAAAGGGACACCTAAATATGTCCGACATCGCCGTCCCGGCGAAAAACTTCAGATTGTCAGCGTGATGAATTTCAAAGGCGGCAGCGGGAAGACGACAACCTCCGCTCACCTTGCACAATATCTCGCGCTGCGAGGATATCGCGTGTTGGCGATCGATCTCGATCCTCAGGCTTCGTTGTCGGCCTTGTTCGGCCACCAGCCGGAACTGGATGTTGGTGACGGGGAAACGATCTACGGGGCGATCCGCTACGACGAGAGCCGTCGCCACATCTCTGAGATCGTCCGCGAGACATATACGCCTGGCCTGCATTGCGTACCAGGCAACCTTGAGCTCATGGAATTCGAGCACACGACGCCCAAGGCGTTAGTGGACCGTCCGGACGGAACCTCGATGTTCTTCTCCCGGATCGGCGAAAGCCTGGCTGATATCGAGAGCGCTTACGACATCGTCATTATCGACTGCCCGCCCCAGCTCGGATTCCTGACGTTGTCGGCGTTGTGTGCGGCAACCGCGGTGCTGATCACCGTTCACCCGCAGATGCTCGACGTCATGAGCATGTCCCAGTTCTTGACCATGACAGGCGATCTGCTGGCCGTGGTCGAAAACGCTGGTGGCAGCACGGAATACGACTGGATGCGCTATCTGGTGACCCGCTACGAGCCGAACGATGGCCCGCAGAGCCAGATGGCTGGTTTCATGCGCTCGATCTTCGGACAGCGGGTTCTCGAGCATCCAATGCTCAAGTCAACAGCAGTCTCCGACGCCGGATTGACCAAACAAACGCTCTACGAAGTCGAGAAATCGGCCTTCACGCGCGGCACCTACGACCGTGCGTTGGAATCCCTTACGCAAGTGAATGGCGAAATCGAGGGCCTGATCCGCTCCGTGTGGGGGAGGAAGTAAGCCATGGCCCGAAAGAACGTTTTCGATTTGGCCCCAGAGGCCGCCGAAGCGGCTCCTCAGCCCGCGCAGCCGAAACTGGGGCGTCCTTTGCTTGGCCTAGAGCGTCCGATCCGTCCTGCCAGCCCTCTGGGATCGATCTCGCAGTCGCTGGAAAACATCAATTCACGTGCCAGCAGGGCCGAGGAGATCGAGAGACAGCTCGCGGCCGGGCAAACCATCATCGAACTCGATCCAGCCCTTGTAGACGGCTCCTTTGTCGTCGATCGCCTTGGTGTGGACGCAGAAGACACAACCTCCTTGGTTGCCCAGATCAAGGAACACGGCCAGCAAGTGCCGATCCTGGTGCGTCCGCATCCAGAGACCGAAGGCCGCTATCAAGTTGCCTATGGCCACCGTCGTCTGGCCGCCGCCAAAGAGCTCGGGCTGCGGGTGAGGGCGGTTGTACGCGATCTCACCGACGAGCAGCTCGTCGTCTCACAAGGGCAGGAAAACAATTCCCGCACGGATCTTTCGTTCATCGAGCGGTCGTTCTTCGGTGCTCGCCTTGAGGATCGTGGCTTTCCTCGCGAAATCATCATGGCATCCCTTGGTGTCGACAAGGCCGCCCTGTCGCGCATGATAGCGCTGATCAAGCGGTTGCCGCCTGAACTGATCGAGGCAGTGGGTCCGGCTTCCTCTTTCGGGCGCCTGCGGTGGGCAGAATTGGCCGACATGCTCGACGAAAGGGGGAATCGGGCGAAAGCCCTGAAATTCGTTCAGGAGCAGGGGTTCCTTGACCAGAAGAGCGATGCCCGCTTTCAGGCCCTCTACGATCTGCTGAAAAAGGCGTCAACCAAAGCTGAGCGTACGGTAGCTGAGGCCCGATCCTGGGCTCCAGCAGACAAATCAATTAGCGTCATCACTAAAACGCGCTTCAAGACGCTCACAGTCGAGTTTTCGAATCCGGACGGTAAAGCGTTCGGGGCATGGGTAACGAGCAATCTGGACAGCCTCTATGAGGCGTTCAGGACGTCGAAACAGGAGAACTGAAACCGCAAAAGAAAAAGGCCCCCGAACGATCTCTCGCGGAAGCCCTTCTCAATCCTAAGCAAGTTGAGAATCACATTTCCGCGAATCACTGTCAAGAGTCTTAGGCGTCGATTCGGCGAGCAGGTTTCTTTTGCCTGATTGAGAGGGTGAAAGAAAATGGAGACGGGTATCGCAACGACGCCCTTTGGGCGGCGGCCGATGTCGCTTGCCTTATTGGCAGTGCAAAACGAATCTCACGAAATCCCAGAAGGGAAAGCCACAGACAAATGGCAGACCTACAGGGATCTCTGTGAAGGAAAGTCCGTTATCGGCGTCACGGACCGATCCCTGGCGGTTCTGGCGGCTTTGTTGTCGTTCTACCCAGACAGCGAACTGTCGGAGGAAAACGGCCTGGTCGTCTTTCCATCCAATAGGCAATTGATCCTACGAGCCCACGGTATGTCGGAACCGACTCTACGGCGCCATCTGGCAGCGCTGGTCGATTGCGGACTGATCATCCGTCGCGATAGCCCAAACGGCAAACGGTATGCCCGGAAGGGCAGGGGAGGGGGCTTCGAGGAAGCCTTTGGCTTCTCCCTCGCCCCCATGCTGGCGCGCGCGGACGAGTTCTCAGAGGCCGCGGAACGGGTTCGCATGGACAATCGCGCCCTGAAGCTCATGCGGGAACGCATTACGCTGCACAGGCGCGATATATCCAAGCTGATCGAGGCAGCCGTCGAGGAAGATGTTCCGGGTGATTGGGGAGCTATCTGGAGACGATTCAGAGCTGTCGTGGACGCAATCCCCCGCCGGGCGGCCATCGCTGATCTGGAGCCGATTGTGGCCGATCTGGCGGCCATTCGGGAAGAGATCGATATCCTGTTGAATTCTCATATGAATGTCGAAGATTCAAACGGCAATGCCGATCGCGATGAGCGGCAGCAATCTGATTCAAACACCAACACTCTTACTGAATTTGAACCAGCTTTAGAACAAAGCAGAGCAACGGCCGAGCCAAAACCGGGACCACAGGAGCCGCTGAAAGCCTATCCACTCGGACTTGTCCTGAAAGCCTGCCCAGACATCATCGACTATGCGCTTGACGGGATCGGAAGCTGGCGCGATTTGATGATGGTCGCGGCCCAGGTGAGGGGATATCTGGGCATCTCGCCCTCCGCCTACGAGGACGCATGCCATGTGATGGGGCAGGAATGCGCGGCGATCGTCGTGGCCTGCATCCTTCAGCGCGCCAGCCACATCAACTCGGCCGGCGGCTATTTGCGCGCGCTGACCGAAAAGGCGAGGGCAGGGCAGTTTACAGTCGGCCCCATGCTCATGGCCGCGCTGAAGGCAAACGGCCCGTCTCCAGACCGAAGGGCAGGGTAGATGCGGAGGATCGATAAACCTGTTGCGGAGAGGGACCGGCCTTCACACGATCAGCCGAGCTGCTCGTCCCAGTTGCCGCTCGGCATCGTTGTAGTAGCGCGAAGCCTGGGCGATCGATTTGTGCTGCGATTGCTGCATGGCCTCCGAAAGAGGAATGCCGCGGCGCGCCGTCTCGGTGAGGTAGCCCGAGCGCAGGCCGTGCGCAGAAAACAGCATCGGATCAAGCCCCGCCACCGCGACGCGGCGTTTCAGGATCAGGTTTACGGCCTGGGGTGTCAGCGCCCTGCGCTCGAGGTGTCCCCAGCGGTCGATAGCGCGGAATACCGAGCCTTCGACGATCAGCGCCCGTTCTAGCCATTCCTTCAGCGCCGTCACCGGACGACCGATCAGCAGCACGCTTGCGTCGTCGTCGCTGTCGGTCGTCTTGGTGCGGCTGAGATTGATGCTGAGACAGGGCAGTCGCGGCGTTTGTGCGTCTTTCGGATCGGCGGGGACCGGATCCTGTTCGACCAGCTGCTCGATACGCAGAGCCGCGACCTCGCTGCGGCGGCGGCCGCCGGAGGCGAAGGCAACGAGCAACAATGCGCGGTCGCGCACATCGACCAACCGTTCGCCAGCGCAGGCCTGCAGCAGGGCGGCAAGAACATCAGCAGTCACGGCCTTCGCGCTCTTGCGCTTTCTTGGGCGTGGACTGGCCCGCACGGCCAGCTTCAGCGCGCTGCGGAGCCCCGGCGCGTTGAATTTTCCCTTCAGTCCGCGCCAGCCCGTCAACGTCGCCCAGCTCGACAGGCGCCGGCGCACGGTACTCGGCGCGTGCGGACCGTTGGCGCGCAGCAGACCAGCGTCCTTCAGCGCCGCCGCGACATCCTCGGGCATGCCGTGGGCTGGATCAGTCTCGCGTCTGGCGGGATCCCACAGATGATGGGCGACGAATTTTAGGAGCAGCGCCTCCGGCGCAGGCCAGGGCAAGGGGACTCCGGTCGCCGCCTGGCACCAGGCCTCAAGATAGCTGAGGTCGGACGATAGGGCCCGTAGTGAATTCTCGCCGATACCCTCATTGGCAAGATGGCGCAACGTCTCGACATCGTCGTCGCTCAAAATGCCGGCGAGGAAATCCCGTCGGTGATAGGGCAGTACCGAATCCAGCGCGTCGAGCGCCCCGGCGCGGGCGATGGCAGAGTCCGTCATCGTGCGCTCCTTGCAAGCCGCTTAACAGGCGCGCGCATGCCGCGGGACTGTGACATGACCTCACGGACTTCCTGGGCGTAAAATTCTTCCATGCGCTCGAGTGGATCCTTGCCTCTGTCCGCCCGTCGAGAGAACTCCTTCAGGACGGCCAAGTTGACGCGAGGGCCAGCTAAGCGGATGTCGGCAAGTTCGTCGATCGGCAGTGTGGTGTGATCATGCATGTGCTGGCCGACCCAGAGAAGCAGATCGCGATACGGCTCCTCACCCACATGCTGCAGGACGTCCGCCGTTGCGCCGGCAAGCACGTCCGCGATCTGCAGTGTCGGATTGTCGGCCGACGAGCCGAACCGCAGCGGATTGACCAGATGAGCCCGGATCCGCGCGTTCTCGCGGCCATTGGGGAGATCGGCCTCGATCGTCTTATCCACCATTCCGTCGAAGACGTGTGCCATAGCCTTCAGCGGCTTGGAATCGTCGCACAATATGTCGAGGCGACCGTGCCGGTGCCCCCAGCCGTGCAGGATCAGGCTGAACAGGCATGATGTGGTGAGATCGAGCGTCCATTTGGCGGTCTGATTGTCGTCGGCGCGCAGATCCTCGCTTTTGGCGGCGAGCCTGGCGACGTAGCCGCGTGCAAAGCGCAGCACGCAGTCGAGGACCTCGTTCGTCTCCTTTTCGCCGGCCGCCGCGGGGAACAGGGACGGGCATCGGCCGGATCGAAGGATTTCATGAAAGCCTGCAGCTCGTGCGCGAGCTGGGGAACAGGCTTGTCCGCGATGAAGAAAGCACGATAGAGCGCATTCATCACGAAGCGATGCAGGTCATAGTGGTAGAACAGGCCGCTTTTCGCCTGCAGGACCGGTTCGACCAGATATTCGAACGCCTTGCCGCCAAGGTTGAGATGCTTGTCGGCGGCGATGACGAGAGCCCGGCTGCTGACCTGCTCGGCGAGGTCGAGCGCGATCGCCGGCCAGTTGGCGCGCTTGCGCAGCAGTTTCGATTTCAACTCCGGCGCCTGGATCCGGTATTTTGCCCGGAACCCGGTGACCAGCGCGTCGCCTTCGGCCGCCGAGAGATCGATCGCGGCATAGGCGAAGATCGGCTGGTCGTCGTCGAGCAGTGTTGGGCCGGTGAAGCCGGCTTCATCGCAGGAAATCAGGGCAGGGGGCGGGTTTGCTTGTGGTTCGGCCATTTTGAACGGATTCCCTGGCCGATGCGGCCGTGAACTACGGCGATTCTAGCGATTCCGGGCGGCGAAATCAATCACTATCGATAAGAGGTCATTATCGATAGTGAGAAGCAACGTAGGAAAAGTCCCCGACCAGTCAAGTAAAAAGCCATCTAGCTTGATATCCGCAAATCATCTACAGAAAAAACAATGGCTTACGAAATCGGCACACTGCCCTTGGAGCGTCTTGTGGGACCCGCCACCCGGGCCACCGAGCTTTTCGCCCGTCTCGACGAGCGTCTGGCGCATTCCCCGGTGCGCGACGGCTGGATCGAACGCTCGCACTTCCATGACGCGGTTGCCGCGCTCTGGGTCGAGGGCGAACTCGTCCACCTCGAGGACCTCGTCTTCCACGACGCCGAGATGGATCAGCGCACGCCGACCCACGAACTCACGCGCGCCCATGCCGTGCTGCGCAAGCGCCGCAGGATCCTGTCGCAGGGACGGGACTGGCCCTTTTCCCGCGAAGGTCTGCGCGAACTGGCCGGACGCGCCGGCATCGGCACCGGCAGGACGCTATCCGAAAGCGACCGGGAAGGGGAGGGGATGCCTTTTCCGGAAACGGAAGCCGGTGGGGCCGATGAGCCGGAGGACGATGTACTCGCTCAAGAATTCGCCGAGATCGACGCGGTGCTGACGCGATCGTCGAGGCTGCTGAGCGGCGCCGCCCACGTTGCGCCGGCGCGGCCGCGGCAGGACGATACGCGTCTGGCCGTGCTCTATGACGAGGATTGGGACGAGGGCGCGCGCCTGGCTGAATGGCGCGAGCTAATGGAACGGACCCGGGAACTGCCGTTGGTCTTGCGCGGGGCGGTCCTGCTCGATGCCTGGACCGATATCGAGGTGCTGCAGCGCGGAGACTGGATCGGGCCGCTGCTGGTCGGCGCACTTCTGCGCCAGGGCGGTCTTTGTGCCCACCATCTCGCCTGCCTGCATCTCGGCGCGCAAAAGGTCCCGCGCGAGCGGCGGCGTGCGCGCGACCGGACCGAGCGTCTACTGGCCTGGATTGACGTCCTGTTCGAGACAGCCAGCTTCGGCCTGAAGGAACACGATCGCCTGCTGCTCGCGAGAGAGCGCATGGGGCGCGTGCTGCGCGGCCGTCGCGCCAACTCGAAGCTGCCGGCGCTCGTCGATCTCGTGCTGTCGCGGCCGCTGGTGTCGACTGGTACGATCCAGAAGGCGCTGAAGGTATCGCGGCAGGGTGCGCTCGATCTGATCGGCGCGCTCGGCCTGCGCGAGATGACGGGCAGAGGAAGTTTCCGGGCGTGGGGGATCATCTAGAATCGCAAATTGAACCGACTCGCGTTCTAGCGAAGGTCTCCATCCGCAGCGAAATGCATGCGAAGAATGACGATGGCTTGCGGGGAAGGCGATGGGCCGAGAACTGTGGGCTCCAGTCGTCGATCACGCAAAGAGGTGCCAAGACGCCCCGAGTCCCTTCAATCGTTGAATTATGACAGATCAACGTTAAGCTGGCTTCGGCTTCGGGGGATATCATTCGCGATGTTGAGCGCGGTACAGGTCTGGAACCCAGATGAGTGGGAGCTTTTCGCTCTCTGTTTGCTTCAAGGGCGTCATGGCCCCTTGAACGTCCAAAAAATTCCTGCGGCACATAAAGGAGATTACGGGGTCGATTACTATTGCACGAGGGATTCTGTGGCGTATCAATGTTATGCGGTGGAAGAGCCGGTAGATATTGCGACGCGCGCCGAGCGTCAGAAGAAAAAAATTACCACCGACCTTCGAAAGCTCCTCGCCAACCACGCTGAAGTTGGCAAGATGTTCCACGGGCAACCCATCAAGCATTGGGTTCTGATCGCGCCGCTTCACGACAGCAAGGAAGTCAACCTCCACTGTGCAAAGAAGACCAAGGACCTCCGTGCGGCCGGGTGCGCCACACTAGACCCTGTGATTGAGGTTCTGATTCAGGATGCGAGTGCATTTCCGAATGACGCGGTAGCGATGGGCATGTCCGCCTTGTCGAAGGTGTCGTTGTCAATCCCCACCCCCTCGCAAGGAGAACTCGAAACCTGGGCTGCAGGGTCGTCTGACCTTCTGGCTAACGCCACCCAAAAATTGAAGAAGCGGGCCACGGCAGATCAACTCGATGAGGCTGTGGCCGGAGCGGTGCGTTCTTTTCTTCAAGGTAACGCTGTACTCGATGCGCTGCGGTCCGGGGCGCCGGACCTTCACGAAAAAGTTGTATCCGCGATCAAGAGTCGTGCTCGGCGGCTCGAGTTTGCCGGTCCAACAGCGGGGGGATCCGCTGGAGAGATTCTTCGCGCGGAGCTCGAGGCGCTTATCGCCGCAATGTCTGCGGCGGCACCGAGCCTTTCCACTGAGAATGCCGAGCAGATCGCATATGGCTCGATCTGCGAGTGGATCATGCGCTGTCCGTTGGATTTTCCCAATGTCTAGTGAATCGGCACTTCGCGATCTCATCTTGGGTGGATCGTTCACGTTCACGGCCCGTCCCGATCCAGTTCCCGGTGACCTCCGCATGTCTTGGGGCCTGGCGGTTCTTGTTTTGGCCCTGTTCTACAGCCGGGGAAAGAAATCCAACTTTCAGAAGCTGCAGTTTCTGGCGCACTCGGTTCGTTTGCCGGAGGGACGAGAGGAAGTTCGCGGCCTTTTGTCGGGAGAGTACCGGCCGACGGAGGTTTCCGTCCGTGTCGAGCCATCTCTCAATCGCGCTGTTGCCTTCGCGCACGCTTTGAAACTGGTGAAGATTGACAAGGGAACGTCAGTCTCCCTCACCGATGCAGGGATTAAGATGGCCACGGCAATCCTGGAGGAGGGTGAGTCGCTAAGGGAGGAGGCGAGGTTCCTGGCCGACGTGGCTCCGCGAATGACGGATACGCTGATGAAGCGCGTATGGCGCTTGGAGGATTTGCTATGACACTACGCTTTCGGCGTTTGAGGCTTCGTGCAGTGACCGCCGACGGCGTCTATGGCACCGATATACCTTTCGCATCCGGACTGACCGTGCTCTGGGCGGATAACACCAAGGGCAAGTCAACCTGCATGCAAGGCATGCTCTACGCGTTGGGTCTGGAGCGAATGCTGAGCCCCCGGCGCGAGATACCCCTGCCGCATGCGATGACGACCTATTTGAACACTGATGACGAGAAACGCATTGAGGTGCTTGAATCGAGCGTGTCGCTGGAAATTGCAAATGGAGAAAGTCAGGTCATCACCGTCAACCGTGCCGTAAAGGCAAGTACTGACACTCGACTTGTCTCGGTTGATTTCGGCCCTGCACTGTCCGGAGGGGCAACTGACCTCAAACGACAAAACTTCTTTGTCCTCGATCCGGGTGCGGCTCAGCGAGAGGATGGCTTTCACCACTTCTTGGAGGGTTTTCTAGGTTGGCGCTTGCCCCAAGTCCGGAGGTATGACGCGCCAGAGACAAAGTTGTATCTTGAAACCGTCTTCCCGTTATTTTGGGTTGAGCAGAAATTCGGATGGACAGCGATCCCGGCTGCAATTCCCACGTACATGAGAATTCGCGAAGTCCATAAGCGAGCAGTCGAGTTCATCATGGATTTGGACGTATACAAGCTTGAAGTTCAGCGCGAGCGTCTGGCTGAACGTATCGCAGCCAATTCGAAAGAATGGTCTGTCGTCAGGCAGGAGTTGGATCGCTTCATTGCGCGTGGAGGCGGCCGGGTTGCCAGTTTGAGCGAAAACCCCTTGGCCGATCCGGCCGCTTTGTCAAATGCGCATGTGCAATTGGCAGAAGGGACGGAGTGGATTCCGCTGGCGACGGTCGTTATGCAACTCCGTGCGAACATCGCCGACTTGGCTGCTAAGGCTGTACCGGTCGTCGAAGAGCAGTCGGAAGAGGTCACGCAAAAGCTGCAGCAGCTCACGCAGGACGTCGACCAACTGAACGCCGAACGCATTAGGCTTCACGGAATTCAGCAACTAAAGCTGGCGGACATGCGGTCGCTCCAGAGACGTATCGCTGCCCTTGACGACGATTTGGTGAAGAATCTCGACGTGCAGCGACTGCAGCGATACTCGGGAGTCGCTGCCGCGCTGACGCCTGATAGATGCCCGACCTGCGAACAGGCGCTCGTGGACACTCTCTTTGTCCGTCGTCAGAACATTTGGCGCTGATGGCTGCTTGATTTAGCGGAGTGTCGGCCTCGATCTTTGGTTGATGTTAAGCGGCGAGTTTGCGGTGCTGCAAGCGCCGGAGCTCGATCGTCTGTCGTTTGATCCTTTCTCGTTGTTCGA
>NZ_JAFKID010000054.1 GCF_017306545.1 Mesorhizobium sp. | reverse complement strand
GCTGTTCACCAAAAACCGTCCGGTGATCTTCGCCTATCACGGCTATCCCTATCTCATCCATCGGCTGACCTACAAACGGACGAACCACGACAACATCCATGTGCGCGGCTTCAACGAGGAGGGGACGACGACCACGCCGTTCGACATGGCGGTGCTCAACGAACTGGACCGCTTCCATCTCGCGATGGAAGCCATAGACAGGGTGCCGGGGCTGAGCGCGAAGGCGTCGGCGGCCAGACAGGAACTTGCCGACAAGCTCGCCCAGCATACACGCTATGTCAGGGAGTATGGCGAGGACATGCCGGAAATCCGGAACTGGCACTGGCCGTACAGGACGGCCCCGCACGCAGGCCGTTGAACCGGCAAGGATTACTGGTCATGGCGGGCTCGATCCTCGCGCTGAATGCCGGCTCGTCCAGTCTGAAGTTCGGGCTGTTCGAAGCCGGAACGTTGCGCCGCATGGTGGCTGGCGGCTTCGAAGATAGCCACGGCACGCCGCGGCTGACCGCAAGGGATCAAAATGGCGCGCTCGTCGCCGATCGATCGGTCCCGCAGGAGAACCCACCTGTCGAAACCCTGCTGCGCAAGTTGTTCGGCTGTCTCGAAACATGGCTTGCGGACATGCCGCTGGCGGCAGTCGGCCACCGTATCGTCCACGGCGGCAGCCGGTTCGTCGCTCCGGTCAATCTGTCCGAAGCGGTCGTTCGAGACCTCGACGAACTGACGCCGATCGCACCGCTGCACCAGCCAGCCTGCCTGGAGCCGGTGAAGATCCTGATGCGCTCGCGCCCGGGCCTTCCGCAGGTCGGCTGTTTCGACACCGCCTTCCACCATACGCTTAAGCCGCCCGCCAGCCGCTACGCCCTGCCGCGCGCATTCGAAGAGCAGGGCGTCCGCCGATACGGTTTTCACGGGCTGTCCTATGAATTCATTGCCGGGAGGCTGCAGGAGATTTCCCCCGAGTCCTTCGGCAAGCGCACCGTCGTCGCGCATCTCGGCAGTGGGTGCAGCCTCTGCGCCATGCGCGCGGGAAAAAGCCTCGATACCACCATGGGCTTCACCGCGCTCGACGGCCTGATGATGGCCACGCGGCCAGGCGCCATCGATCCCGGCATCATACCCTACTTGCAGCAGGTTCGCGGCATGTCCTTCAAGGAGATCGAGGACATTCTTTATCATCGCTCCGGCCTGCTCGGCGTATCGGGCCTGTCGGGCGATGTCCGCGATTTGCTCGCCAGCGAGCATCCCCACGCGCAGGAGGCGCTCGATCTTTTCACTTTCCGCATCGCCCGCGAAATCGCGGCGATGACCAACACGCTGCAAGGTCTGGACGTGCTGGTGTTTACTGGCGGCATCGGCGAGCATGCCTGGCAGGTCCGCGAGACGGTCTGCGAGCGGCTGCGGTGGCTGGGCGTAAAGCTGGACAGGAGCGCCAACCTTTCCGGCAAGGAGCGGATCGCCGACCGGCAAAGCGTCGTCGAAATCCACGTCATCACCACGGACGAAGAACTGACGATCGCCCGTCAGGTATCGAGGGTCATCGGCGGCTGACTTGTCAGCGCGCCAGAAAAACCGGCAGCGGAGGGTTTTCCAGCATCGAGCGGGTCACGCCGCCGAAAATGCGCTCGCGCAGCCGTGAGTGACCGTAGCCCCCCATGACCAGCATCTCGGCACCCGTGTCGATGGCATGCCGGCGCAGCACATCCGCTACCGAATGATTTTCGCTCGGAAGGCGATCGACGGTAATCTTGACGCCATGACGAGCAAGGAAGGTCGCCACGTCGGCGCCCGGTTCCTCGCCATGGGAGCGCTCGCCTTCGACGGGATCGACGATGGCCAGCCGCACCTCGTCGGCGGTGGCAAGCAGGTCGAGGGATTCGCGCACCGCCCGCGTCGCCTCGATCCTTGTGTCCCATGCGACCAGGACGTGTTTGGGGTTGAGTGTCGGCTTGGCGCCTTCGGGAACCAGCAGAAGCGGCTTTCCCGACCAGAACAGCGCCCCTTCGATAGCTTTTTGCCGTAGAGTCTCCGAGGCAAGCAATTCGGGTCCTGCCAGCGTAAGGTCGGCATAGCGCGCGCGGCGCCCGATCATCTCGTCGGCCCAGCCGACCTCCGCGTAATCACTGACGACGTCGCCGGAAACAGGATTGGCGGCAACGAACGCGGATATTTCCTCCGTCCGAGCACGCAAATGTCTCTGGTCGGCTTGTCGCTCCTGCATCCAGCCGTCCGACATGACGGCGGTGTATTCGCCGATCGGCGGCGGAGCGGCCAAGGCCATGACCAGGACTGACAGATGCGCTTCGGCCTGCTCGCACAGGTTTGCAGCAAGCTTGAGATCGCTTCGCCAGCCGATTTCCGGCCCAGTGATCGTCAGGATTGTCTTGAGCGCCATGATTCCGATCCTCGCGTCTCGATTGGTGCGGAAGCGATAGTCTGTTCCGCCGACGGCCTCATTGCGTTGGATCAAAACGTCCTTCGCTTACGATTGATCTTGGTCAAGGAAAACCGGCAGTTCCCGGCGGAACCTGCAGGCTCGTCCATAGAAGGGCCGTAACAGAGGTGTGATCCATGCAACTTCAGGCATTGCTTCTGCTGATGACGCGTTGCCAGACGGTCTTGCCCGATGTCTCATCGAACGCCTGGTCCATAGTGCCTCGATGACAAGCGGGAAAACGCGTACCGGATTCAATATCGTCCTTTTGGTCGTTGCCCTTGCCGGGCTCGCGGCGGGAATCGGACTCAGTCTGACCGGAAGGATAGAATCTGCCCGCATCGCGTGGGCGGCAGGCGTGCTTCCCGTCCTCGTGGCGCTCGTCGTTGAAATCGTCCGGAGCCTGTTGAGACGCGAAGTCGGTCTCGACGTTGTAGCCGCCTTGTCCATGTCTGCCGCGCTTGTCTTCGGCGAAACACTCGCCGCCGCCGTCGTCGCCCTGATGTATTCGGGAGGCACCTTCCTGGAGAGTTTCGCCGAAGGGCGCGCCCAGCGCGAGATGCATGATCTTCTCTCGCGTGTGCCGCGCACTGCGACCCGCTATCGCGATGGTGCGCTGGACGAAATCCCTCTCGACGAAATCGTGCCCGGCGACTTGCTGTTGATCCGCCAGGGAGACGTCGCTCCCGTTGACGGCACCGTCGAGAGTGAGCGTGCCGTGCTCGATCAATCCGCGATGACCGGCGAATCGATGCCGGTCAGGCTAATGCGCGGCAAGGAAGTGATGAGCGGCTCGACGAATGCGGGCGAAGCTTTCGACCTGCGTGCCAGCCGCCGTGCGGCGGAAAGCACCTATGCCGGCATCGTGCGCCTGGTGGAAGATGCGCAGCGTTCGAAGGCGCCAATGTCGCGGTTGGCCGACCGCTATTCGATCCTGTTCCTCGCCGTGACGGTCGCGTTGGCGGCGGCGGCATGGTGGACGACGGGCGATCCCATTCGCGGGGTTGCCGTCCTCGTCGTCGCAACGCCGTGCCCGCTCATTCTGGCAGTACCGGTGGCACTGGTGGCGGGCCTGTCGCGTGCCGCGCGTTTCGGCGTCCTTATCAAGGGCGCCAAGCCGCTCGAAGCTCTCGCGCAGGCGCGAACGCTGATCCTAGACAAGACTGGGACGCTGACAGACGGGCGCCCTCAGATCGTCTCCATCGAGACCTTCGCCACCTTGTCGCCTGCGCAAGTGCTTTATCTTGCCGCGGCCGCCGACCAAGCGTCGAAACACCCGATGGCCCAGGCGATCGTCGCTTCGGCGCGCGCGCAGAATATGCTCCTGCCCGTGCCGACCGATATCGGGGAAGTGCCGGGGGAGGGGGTCGCGGCGCGCGTCGACGGACATTCCGTAACCGTCGGCGGAATAGACTTCGTCCAGCGCCGGGTTGCCACGGCCGCCCCCCTGAAGCGGTCATCGGACGCAGGTTCGGCCCTGGTCGCCGTTGCCGTGGACAACCAACTTGCCGGCCTGCTGGTCCTCGCCGACTCTCCACGCCAGGGAGCCGCCGATTTCCTCTCTGGCATCCGCCGCCTCGGCGTCGGACGAATCCTGCTTGCCACCGGCGATCGCCGGGTCGTCGCCGAAGCGGTGACGAAAGACCTTGGCCTCGACGCAGTCCATGCTGAACTGACGCCGGATCAGAAAGTGCTTCTGGTCCTGAGCGAACGCAAGAACGGACCGGTGATGATGGTGGGAGACGGGGTCAACGACGCGCCGGCGCTTGCGGCGGCCGATGTCGGCGTGGCCATGGGGGCAAGGGGTGCGGCCGCTTCCGCCGAGGCGGCGGACGTCGTCCTGCTGGTCGACGATCTTGGCCGACTCCTCGCCGGGCTCGAAGTGGCTATCCAATCCAGGCGCATAGCGTTTCAGAGCGTAGCGGCGGGTATCGGTCTTTCGGTCGCAGGGATGATCGCGGCCGCGCTTGGCTACCTGACGCCGGTGCAGGGCTCTCTGCTTCAGGAGGCGATCGACGTGGCAGTCATCCTGAACGCGCTGCGCGCATTGCGGATTTCGCCCGATGGTTCGCAGCGGACATCCGTTCTGCCTCAGCCGGTGGAAATTTGAACCCCTTCATCCAAGGGAAGGGACCAGCGGGTCGGGTATTCGTGCCGCGAGCCTAGCCGGCCCGTTTCCCGAGCGCATGCATTGCGGAGATCCACTTCCTGCGCTTGGCGTCACCTGCGCCTTCCACCATCCCGAACAGCGTTTCCGTCACCACCGGCACAGGCGTTTCGGATTGCCGTCTGGATGACCGAGGACGACGAGGATGCGGCGCGGCATAGCGGCTCTCCGGATGATCGAGCGCGGCTACACAGCCTGCGAGCCGGCGCCTTGATGGTGGTCAAGCTTGGCGGCGCCTGGCAAGCCGGCCCTCGCGCGCGAAGAACCAGCGTTTGGTCGCTTCGGACGCGGCCAGGTAGATCAGCGTGATCGCGACGAGACCTACCATTATCCGGGCCGAAAGAGGCACGAAGCCGAACCAGGCGGAGCCCGGCAAATAGGGAATGGCCAATGCAAGCAGACCGATGGCCAGCGTCAGCCAGGCCAGGAGCGCGCTTGGCCGGCTCCGCCAGAAGGACTGGTGCGTGCGTATGACGAGAACGATCACCAGTTGCGTCAATAGCGATTCGACGAACCACCCCGTCCGGAACGTTCCGGCATTCGCGTGCATCAGGAGCAGCAAGAAGCCGAAGGTCACGAAATCGAAACAGGAACTGACCAGTCCGAAATAGATCATGAAACGGCGGATCGAGCCGATATCCCAGCGGCGCGGCGCCTCGATCTGTTCGGCGTCCACGCGGTCGCGCGCTATGGCGAGCGAAGGCAGCGAAGAGAGCAGGTTGTTGAGCAGGATCTGCGGGGCCAGCAGCGGCAGGAAGGGCAGCGCAAGCGAAGCGAAGGCCATCGAGACCATGTTGCCGAAATTGGCGCTGGTGGTGATGGAGATGTACTTCATCGTATTGGCGAAAGTTCGCCGGCCATCGTCAACGCCGCGCAGCAATACGTCGAGGTCCCGCTTGAGCAGGATCATGTCCGCGGCCTCCCGGGCTACGTCGACGGCGCTGTCGACGGAGATGCCGATATCGGCTTCGTGCAGGGCCGGGGCGTCGTTGATGCCGTCCCCCATATAGCCGACGACATGGCCGCGCCGGCGCAGCGCCTCGATGATGTGCTCCTTCTGGTTGGGATCGATCTCGGCGAAGATATCGACATGTGCGACGCGAGCGAACAGCGCTTCTTTGGTCAGCTTCGCCAAGTCGTCGCCGGTAAGTATACGGCGATGTGGCAGTCCGATGATCTGCGCCAGATGCGCCGCGACATAGCGGTTGTCGCCGGAGATGATTTTCACCTTGATGCCGCGCCCAGCCAGAGCCTTCAAGGTTTCGGCCATGCCGGGCTTCGGTGGGTCGAGAAACAGGAGGAATCCAGCGAAGGCAAGGTCGGCTTCATCGTCTCGGCTGTAGGTCTGGCGTGACGGAAGGCGGCGCGCCGCAAGCCCAAGCACGCGAAAACCCTGCATGGACCAGCCTTGCACCTTCTCGTCGATCGCCTTCGCCTGGCGCTCGTTGAGCGCGCAGGCCTCGACGATATTCTGGACAGCTCCCTTGCAGATCAGCAGGTCTTCACCGGCATCTTTCTGCCGCACGATCACGGATAGTCGCTTGCGGATGAAATCGTAGGGAACCTCGTCGATCTTTTCATATGCCGAAAGATCGTCGCCGGAACCCCTGCTGGCTGCGATCCCTTCGTCAAGAGGATTGGCCATGCCGGATTGCAGTGTCGCGTTGAGCAACGCCCACAGTCGGACCTGTTGTGAATCCGATCCATCGGCGTCTGCACAACGGTCCAGGCGGATCGTGCCCTCGGTCAGCGTCCCGGTCTTGTCTGTGCACAGTAGGTCCATGCTGCCGAGATTTTCGATGGCTTCGAGCCGGCGCACGATGACGCCGCTTGCCGCCATGGCGCGGGCACCGCGCGCCAGCGTGACGCTGATGATGGCTGGCAACAGTTCGGGCGTGAGGCCGACCGCCAGCGCCAGCGAGAACAGCAGGGAGTCGACGATCGGCCGATGCAGCAGAAGATTGGCGAAGCAGACAAGAATGACGATGACCAGCATGATCTCCGTCATCAGATAGCCGAAGCGGCGGATGCCTTTGGCAAAATCGGTTTCCGGGACGGCACGCGCGATCGCCCCTGCGATGGCCGCGAATTCCGTCTCCTTGCCGGTATGCACGGCAAGCATGGTGGCCGTACCGCTGCGAACCGAGGTGCCCGTAAAGATGGCATTGGAGCGCTGACCGATCTGGGCGCCCGGATCTGAAACGCCGGGAGCCTTGACTACGGGAAAGGTTTCGCCGGTGAGCGCAGCCTCGCTGACGTTGAAGTCGCGTGATTCCAGTAGTACGCCGTCAGCCGGGATCAGGTTGCCGGCGGAAAGCCGGATCACGTCGCCCGGAACGATCTCTGCTACGGCGACGGATTCCTCGCGACCGTCACGCAGCACAGTGGTTTTGCGAGCAATGCGCGCATTCAGTGCCTCCATCGCCCTGGAAGCCCCGTATTCTTGCGTGAAGGAAAGTATGCAACTCGCCAGCACAATGATGCCGATGATCGCCGCTTCGCTGCCTTCTCCCACGAAGGCCGAGACAATGGCAGCGAAGACCAGGATCAGCACCAGTGGACTGCGGAATTGCCGGGCAAAGACGGAAATCGCAGAAATTCCGCCCTTGCTGCCGATCACATTCGGGCCATTCAGCCGAAGCCGGGCCGAGGCTTCGGCGGACGACACGCCATCGGCCGCAGTGTGCAACTCTGTCAGTAACTGCTCGGCCGGTAAGGCCCAATAGGCCTTGCCATTGTCGGTCGGACGCGGTTCAGAGAGCGAACGCATGTCTGATTCCTATGCCGGGCGGCCAGCCACCTTGCTGGACGATGACCGTCTGCCTGGTCTCCGCTGCAGGCAGCAAGCTATGGTCACATGTCCGTTTCAACCTTGACGCCGGTCAATCTCGCGGCAGCCTGAGATCGTGCCATCACGACGACAGTCGATCGCGCCGCAATCGAAAATCGCGGGACATCGTTGGTATCCGAACATGCCGAATTTGGGTCGATTGATCGGCGTCAAGGCCGAAGTAGCCTTGGCCTTCTAGCCTTGCGAAACCCGATATTCAGCCTCCGAAGAGGGATGCGGCGGATGTTTCTCCCATCAAACGGCAAGCGGAGGCATGTGCCTAGCCACCCTGAAGGACGCCACGCCACGCTGGCAAGCGTCCTCAAAGCCGGCCGCGACCGCCTCAGGCAACATCCCCTGGCAAAGGTAGGCCCGGGGCTCATTACCGGAGTCGCCGATGACGACCCCAGCGGCATAGCTACCTATTCCCAGGCGGGCGCGCAGTACGGCCTGGGAATGCTCTGGACCATGCCGCTCGCACTGCCACTGATGGCGGCAGTCCAGCTGATGTGTGCATCGATCGGGCGCGTCACGGGCAAGGGGCTGGCGGCGAACATCAGGAACACGTTCTCGCCTGCTGTGCTCTACGGCATCGTGTTCCTGCTTCTAGTGGCCAACATCTGCAATATTGCCGCCGACATCGCTGCCATGGGCGAGGTGGCCGAGTTGGTGACCGGGCTTTCCCGCCAGTCGATGACGGTCGGTTTCGTCGTCGCGACATTGCTGCTGCAGGTGTTCGTGCCCTATCACGTCTACGTCACCTACCTGAAGTGGCTGACCTTTTCCCTGCTCGCTTACGCGGGCGTCCTGTTCACCGTCCATGTTCCGTGGGGCGAGGTTGCCTTACGCACGATCTGGCCGAAATTCGACCTGACCCCGGAAGCTGCAATGGTCGTGGTCGGCGTTTTTGGCACGACGATCAGCCCGTATCTTTTTTTCTGGCAGGCTTCGGAGGAAGTCGAGGACATGCGCAAGCGGCACGATGAAGTATCGCTGCTGCAGGACCCGTGCCCGGCCCGCTCCGAGCTTCGTCGTATCCGATGGGACACATGGAGCGGCATGTTCTACTCCGACGTAACCGCCTATTTCGTCATTCTCGCCACCGCGGTCACGCTGCATGTATCGGGGGTGACGACCATCGAGACCGCGGCCCAGGCGGCTGCTGCCCTGCGGCCGCTTGCCGGCAATTTCGCATTTGTCATATTCGCTCTCGGCATCCTTGGCGTTGGGCTGATCGGGGTGCCTGTGCTCGCTGGCTCGGCGGCTTACGCCGTCAGCGAGGCGTTGAACTGGAAATGGGGCCTCGAGCTGCGCGCTCGTGACGCTGGAGGTTTTTATGGCGTGATCGCCGTCAGCGTTACCGCCGGCATGTTGATACAGTATTCGCCGATTAGCCCGATGCGTGCTCTGTTCTGGAGCGCCGTGCTTAACGGCATCGTTGCCGTTCCGTTGATCGTGGTCGTCATTCTCCTGGCGTCAAACCGCAAGGTCATGGGCGACTTCATCGTCCCCCGGTCTGTTGTCTATCTGGGATGGGTCGCCGCTCTGGTGATGGGGTTGTCCGCCGCGCTGGCGTTCTTGCCGACCCATGCCTCAATATGAAGCGTTTGAGTTCCATCGTTGTATGGACATCCGGAACCGTTTTTCCCCAATACAGACCTTCGGCGCCTCAGGTCCGCTTTTTTGGGTTTCCGTTGACAGGAACACCTTCAGGGTCCGTGAGACGGTGAGATGCAATGGACTTGGATAGGGCGTGGGCGGATAATGAAGGAAGTTTCGACAGGCTGTTGACCATGCCGCAATCGATCAGGCTGCCATGATCACGATTTTTCTCGGCAAACTCCTTGGCCTTTATCTGGTTGCGATTTCCATTGCGATGTTGACTGGCAAACGGCGGACACTGGCGACGCTGGACGACATGGCCAACAATGGACCTTGGATGCTGTTCTCCGGGATGGTGGCCGCCGCGGTGGGGCTTGCCATCGTGCTCGCACATAATGTCTGGACGGACAGCGCGCTCTCCCTTGCCGTTACGCTGATGGGGTGGGTCGCGCTTCTGAAGGGACTCTCGTTGCTCTTCGTGCCGCCTCACACAATGGCCAGGGCATATAAGTCCATGGGCTTCGAGCGGTATTTCCATTTGTGGATGGGCGTGGTGCTGGTTCTCGGCCTCTGGATGGCGCTGAAAGCATTCACGGCTTAGCGAACAGGGTCGGAAAATATGCCGGCGATCGAAGGCAGCTGGCGTGCGCACGCACACCGCGACCTATCCGGTCCTTCGTGCCAGTGAAGCGCTGGCTGATCCGCGTGCCGACCACCTCAGCAGAGCCGCCGTGCTGCGTCCGTGAGACGGTAGGAGCGGCCGCAGTCAACTCGACAGGAAGCGGTTCCGGCCTGTTTCATCGAGCAGCGAGCGCGTCACGCCGCCGCAGGCCCACTCCCGCAAGCGGCTATGGCCATAAGCTCCCGACACGATCAGGTCGGCACCGATGTTGTCCAGTGCCTCGAACAGCGCGAGGTGTTCATCCGGGCCTTCAATCAGTTCCGGCCGCGCTTCGACATCATGAGCCCCAAGAAAGGCCATAACGTCTGAGAGGTTTGCGCGGGTCCATTGGTCGACTTCGGTGACGACCGTGACGACCGTCACAGTCTCGGCCACTTTTAACAGCGGCAGCGAGTCGGCCAGGGCACGACGTGCCTCACGGGTATGGGCACCACTTGGACAAGGCCGATACAGCGCGGAACGGCGACCTTGCGAAAGGTCCGGAATCCCGTGGAGTTCAAGGATTTCTGGGAGGGGTTTGGCTGGGGAACCTGGATTCGAACCAGGACTAACGGAGTCAGAGTCCGTGGGTCTACCGTTAACCTATTCCCCAACGGGCATATTTTTCAATGCCTTGGCAGTACGGGTTCGAGTCTCCGTGGCTGCCATGAGACGCTTCGGCGAAACGCCGCGCGCCCGGTACGGCGCCTTTTAGCCGCCGCCTCAAAATAGTCAAGTCTGCGCGTCGTTTCAATTTCGAGATCGCTCACTCGGCGGCCTGCCGAACTGCGAGCGCTCGAACAGAAGCACGACGACGAGCGCCAGCGCCAACGGCACGATCAGGTAGAGAAGCCGGAATGCCAGCAGCGCAGCCACCACGCCGACGGGATCCATGTCGGAAAGACCGACCAGGAAAACCACCTCGAACACGCCGAGCCCGCCCGGCGCATGCGATATCTGGGCAATCGAAAACGACACCAGGAAGACGCCGAGAACGACGAGGTAGCCGGGATTTCCGGCATCCGGCAGGGCGAAAAAGATGATCCCGGCCGCCGCCAGCAGTTCGATCGGTCCGACCAGCAACTGTCGTGCTACGATCGGCAGGCGGGGATAGTGGAGTTCCAGGCCGCGGATTTTCAGCGGCCGCAGACGCAGCCAGCCGCCGAGCGCGTAGGCCGCGACGATGGCCAGCATCGCCAGGCCGGCACCTGCGGACAGCGGCGCGTAGCCCATGCCCGAAAAGCGGTCGAGCAGATGCGGCTCCAGCAAAAGGACGATGCCCGAGACAAGCAGCGTCGAGAGCACGAAGGTGATCCAGCACACGGCCACCAGTATGCCGACGTCATGGCCGGTCAACCCGCGCGTGCCGTAAGCGCGATAGCGGATCACCGCGCCCGAAAACACCGAGCCGCCGATGTTGTGCGACAGCGCATAGGTGGTGAAGGAACACAGAGTGACGAAGAGCCGGGAAACCCGCTTGCCGACATGCATGAGCGCAATGTGATCGTAGCCGGCCAGCGCTGCGTAGGCCGCCAGCGCGCAAAGCGACGACAACAGCCAGCGGTGCGCCGGAATGGCGGCGAGCCCTTCGCCGACGTCGTCCAGCGATACGCCGCGCAATTCGCCGTACAGCAGCCACAGCGAGAGGGCGACCGCCGCCAGGCCGACCGCGGGCCAGAAATACCGCCGTGCGTTTATCGGCCCTTGGCCGACGCTCTCCCTGTCTGTCCTGTCCGACGGCATGCCCAACCCGTTCCTTATGCAAGCAATGCCTGATTGAAGCCGGCTGTTCAACCTCGGCGAGGGTTCACGCACCGGCAGCCGCTTTGCGCTTGGTGATCGGGCGGGGCGCTGCTACTGTGACGCCAACTCAAGGAATGATGCGCCTGCGGCGTCCGGCCGTCCGGCTCGCGCGGCGCTGGAAGGATCGACTGTGAAAGACCGCAACACCGGCGCCGACGCGCCGGAAGCGGGCGCGTCCCGGCAGGCTCCGGCACCATCGGTATCGATGAGCCGCGCGTCTGGCGCCAATCAGGACACGCGCCCGGTCCAGCCGGTAAACGGATGGTCTGCCGATGCGTCCGGCGGACCTGCACAACCAGCCGGGCAGCCGCCCAAAGGGCGGAAACGGCGCAAGCGCCGGCGCGGCCGCAAGGTTTTCGCGCGCGACGGGCAGCAGCCGGTTGTCGACAGGCCGGCGCCGCAGGTCGCTCCTGCCGGTCTGTCCCAGCCGGCGCTTTCCGTGTTGGCACCAGAGCAGGGCAAAGCCGCGGCAGGGCAGGGCCGTCCGCGCCATGAATTGCCCGTCTTCGCCGCACTCGACCTCGGCACCAACAATTGCCGGCTGCTGATGGCCATACCGACGCGGCACGGTCAGTTCCGCGTTATCGACGCCTTCTCGCGCATCGTACGGCTGGGCGAAGGATTATCGGCGTCCGGAAGGCTGTCGGCGGCGGCGATGGATCGCGCTGTCGAAGCGCTGAAAGTGTGTGGCGACAAGCTGCGTGCGCGAAAAGTCCGGCGCGCGCGGCTGATCGCCACCGAGGCGTGCCGTTCGGCCGAGAACGGACAGGAATTTCTCGATCGCGTCGAGCGCGAGGCCGGGCTGAAGCTGGAAATCATCGACCGCCAGACGGAAGCCCGGCTTGCCGTCTCCGGTTGCGGCTCACTGGTGGAGCGAAACACACGGGGCGTGGTGCTGTTCGACATCGGCGGCGGCTCGTCGGAGATCGCGCTGATCGACCTGACGCGCCATCGCACGCCGCGCCTTGCCAATCATATCGTGTCGTGGACGTCGCTGCCGGTCGGCGTGGTGTCGCTGGCCGAGCGCTACGGCGGCCGCATCGTCACGCGCGAGGTGTTCGACGCCATGGTGACGGATGTCGCCGAACGGTTGCAGGCGTTCGAGGGGCGGGGGCGGCTGGACCATCTGGTCGACGGGCCGGATTTTCACCTGCTCGGCACATCCGGCACGGTGACGACGCTGGCCGGCGTCCATCTCGAACTGGAGCGCTACGACCGACGCCGCGTCGACGGCCTGTGGATGGACCGTGACAATGTCGACCGCATGGTGGCGAAGCTGGTGGGGTGGGATTTCCAGCAGCGTGTCGCCAATCCGTGCATCGGCGCCGATCGGGCGGACCTCGTGCTGGCGGGCTGCGCCATCCTGGAAGCCATCCGTGCGGTTTGGCCGGCCGAGCGGCTGCGCGTGGCCGATCGAGGCTTGCGGGAAGGTATCTTGAGCGAACTGATGGCAGATGACGGCGTTTGGCGCGATACGGCGCGGGGGCGGCCATGACGAAGAAGCCGGGCAAGACCGGGGGAGGGGCCGCATCGCGCGTGTTGCGAACACGCGTGAAGAAGAAAAGCGGCCTGAAGGAATCGTCGCGGCGCTGGCTGGAGCGGCATCTCAACGATCCGTACGTGCAACGCTCCAAGGCCGATGGCTACCGTTCGCGCGCCGCCTACAAGCTGATCGAGATCAACGACAAGCACCACCTGCTGAAACCCGGCATGAAGGTCATCGACCTCGGCGCGGCACCGGGCGGCTGGTGCCAGGTGGCGGCGGATCGCACCAAATCGAGCGCCGACAATCCGCACGTCGTCGGCATCGACTATCTGGAGATGGATGCGGTGCCGGGCGCGACCATCCTGTTGATGGATTTCCTCGACGCCGACGCGCCGGCCAGGCTTGCCGAGGCGCTCGGCGGCGAGCCGGACGTCGTGCTGTCGGACATGGCCGCTCCCACCACCGGCCATCGCCGGACCGACCACCTGCGCACCATGCATCTGTGCGAGGTGGCGGCCGATTTCGCCGTCTCGGTGCTGAAGCCCGGAGGGCACTTCCTGGCCAAGACTTTTCAGGGCGGCACCGAAGGCGAGTTGTTGGACATGCTGAAGAAGAATTTCCGCTCCGTCCATCATGTGAAGCCGCCGGCCTCGCGCGACGAATCGGTGGAACTCTACCTGCTCGCCAAGGATTTTCGCGGCCGCGCGCCGCAAGTGTGAGACGCTCGAAGTCGTTTCGCCACCGCCTCACGGATTTTCAGAACAGCTCTCAGCCGATGGTGGAAGTCACTGTTTCCTTGGCCCGGCTAGGCTGTCCCCTGTAGCCGGAGACGGCGTTGCCGGCATCGGGGGCCAGCCATACGAACCAGAACGAGGCCAGCGCCGAGACGGCGGCGACCAGGAAGAAGGCGATGTGGAAATCGCCGAGGGTCAGCGGGCCGCCGTGAATGCCGGTCAGCGCTTCCAGGATGCCGCCGGCCAGCGCCACGCCGAGCGCGATGTTGAGCTGCTGGGCGACGGCTGCCAGCGGCGTCGCCTTGCTGATGTCTTGCGGCGCGATGTCGGCATAGGCCAGCGCATTGACGCCGGTGAAGAACATCGAGCGGAGGAAGCCGCCGACAAGGATGACCAGGATCATCACCGCGTAGGGCGTCTGCGGCGTGAAGAAGCCGTTGACGGCAATCGTGCCGGCCGCGATCAGCGATCCGGAAATCAGCACGCGGCGGAACCCGAACTGACGGAAGACCCAGGTCGTCGTCAGCTTCATGCCGATGGCGCCGATGGCGGTGACGAAGGTGATCATGCCGGACTGGAACGGGCTGAGGCCGAAGGCGAGCTGGAACATCAGCGGCAAAAGGAAGGGCACGGCACCGACGCCGATGCGGAACATGCCGCCGCCGACGACGGAAGCGCGAAACAGCGGGTTGCGGAAAAGATCGAGCGCCAGCAGCGGGTTTTTCGCACGCCGCGCATGCAGCAAGTAGAGCGCCCCGCATGCCAACCCGACCAGCACGGTTATGTAGCCGGTGGCCGGCGGCAGCGCCGGCAACGACACCACCGACAAGCCGAAGACGATGCCGGAGGCGGCGATGCCGCTCAAGCCGAAGCCGATGAAATCGAGCGGTGGCGTCGGCTGGCGCTCCATGACCGGCAGGAACCGCGTCGCCAGTGCTATCCCGATCGCGCCGATGGGCACGTTGATGAGAAAGATCCAGTGCCAGGAGAAATAGGTGGTGATGAAACCGCCGACGGGCGGGCCGACCAGCGGCCCGACCAGTGCCGGAATGCTGAGCCACGACATGGCCGCTACCAGGTCGTGCTTGGGCGTTGCGCGCACCAGCACCAGGCGGCCGACGGGCGTCATCATCGCCCCGCCGATGCCTTGCAGGAAGCGCGAGACGACGAAAGCACCGAGCGAATTGGAAAAGGCGCAGGCGATCGAGCCGGTGACGAAGACCGCGATGGCCGCGCGAAAGACGGTCTTGGCGCCGAAATGGTCGGCCATCCAGCCGCTGACCGGAATGAAGATCGCCAACGACACCAGGTAGGACGTCAGCGCCAGCTTGAGCGCGATGGGGCTGGTGTTGATGTCGGCCGCGATCGCCGGCAGCGAGGTGGCGATCACCGTCGAGTCCATGTTTTCCATGAACAGGGCGACCGCGAGGATGAGCGGGACGATGCGGTTCAAGGCCGTATCCGGATTGCGAGACTCGACTGCCGACGGGGCGGATCGACAGCCGCGCCGGTTATCACGCCTTGGCCGCACTGTCGTGTTAATTTCCTGTCACGTTCGTGCGACGATCCGCGAACATTGGTCGATCGGCGGACGTCATGTCTGCTTTCCATCGGCGGCGAGACGTGTTACCAGCCGGCGCCAATCCTGAAAGGGAAGATCACGAGTCGGCGCTGTCCACCCCGGTTTGCAGCGCCTTTCCTGCATTCAAGGTGGCCCATGGCGAAAATCATCGAAACCGCAACCGGCGCGCTGGCGCTGACCTTCGACGACGTGCTCCTGCAACCCGGCCATTCCGAGGTGATGCCGGGCGAAACGGATATCCGCGCGCGCATTGCCGGCGATATCGATCTCAACGTGCCGATCCTGTCGGCCGCCATGGACACCGTCACCGAGGCGCGGCTGGCCATCGCCATGGCGCAGGCCGGCGGTATCGGCGTCATCCACCGCAACTTTTCGCCGGCCGATCAGGCCGAACAGGTGCGGCAGGTGAAGAAGTTCGAGTCCGGCATGGTGGTGAACCCCGTCACCATCGGCCCAGACGCCACGCTGGCGGATGCGCTGGCGCTGATGAAGGCACACGGCATCTCCGGCATTCCGGTGGTCGAGAACGGCGGCAGCGGCGGCCATAACGCCGGGCGGCTCGTCGGCATTCTCACCAACCGCGACGTGCGCTTCGCCTCCAATCCGGAGCAGAAGGTCTACGAACTGATGACGCGGGAGAACCTCGTCACCGTCAAGGAGACAGTCGACCATGAGGAGGCCAAGCGGCTCCTGCATCAGCACCGCATCGAAAAACTCCTGGTGGTGGACAAGAAGGGCAATTGCGTCGGCCTCATCACCGTCAAGGACATCGAGAAGTCGCAGCTCAATCCGCATGCCACCAAGGACGCGCAGGGCCGGCTCAGGGCGGCCGCCGCGACCAGTGTCGGCGACGACGGCTTCGAGCGCGCGGAACGGCTGATCGATGCCGGCGTGGACCTGCTGGTGATCGACACCGCGCACGGGCATTCGCAGCGCGTGCTGGATGCCGTCACGCGCGCCAAGAAGCTTTCCAATTCCGTGCGCATCCTGGCCGGCAACGTAGCGACGGCTGAAGGCACGCAGGCGTTGATCGATGCCGGCGCCGACGCCGTCAAGGTCGGTATCGGACCGGGCTCCATCTGCACCACGCGCATTGTCGCCGGCGTCGGCGTGCCGCAGCTGTCGGCCATCATGTCGGCCGTCGAGACGGCCGAGAAGGCCGGCGTTTCGGTGATCGCCGACGGCGGCATAAAATTTTCGGGCGATCTGGCCAAGGCGCTGGCCGCCGGGGCAGGGGCGGCGATGATCGGCTCGCTGCTCGCCGGCACCGACGAAAGCCCCGGCGAGGTTTATCTTTACCAGGGCCGTTCCTTCAAGGCGTATCGCGGCATGGGCTCGGTGGGGGCCATGGCGCGCGGCTCGGCCGACCGTTATTTCCAGGCCGAGGTACGCGACACGCTGAAACTGGTTCCCGAAGGCATCGAAGGCCAGGTTCCCTACAAGGGACCGGTGGGCGGCGTGCTGCACCAGCTTGCAGGCGGCCTGAAAGCCGCTATGGGTTATGTCGGCGCGCGCGACCTCGCCGATTTCCGCCAGCGCGCCACCTTCGTACGAATCTCGAACGCCGGACTTCGTGAAAGCCACGCCCATGACGTCACGATCACCCGCGAAAGCCCCAACTACCCGGGCGCAGCCTGAACGGACGACCGTCGGCGGGGGTCTGCTCGACGCCGTCGCCGGCCTTTCTCGCCATGCCGCAGCCTTGGGGACGGCCTCGGTCGCGGTTTTCCTGGCGATGCTGGCGCTGGAATTCTTTTATTTCCAGCGGCTGAGCGGCGGCATACTGACCCTCGACCTCAGGGTTTTCGGCTTCACGCCCGACGAAGGCATGGCCTGGCTGACGGCGCTCGGCCGCCGCAGCAGCGAGATCATCATCGTCTGGCACTACCTGACGTTCGATCTCCTGTTTCCGGCGCTGCTTTCGGCGACCTTCGTCAGCCTCATCCTGTGGACCGGACACCGCCTGCCGCGCTTTGCGGCGATGCCGGCGCGGGCGCAGGCGACGCTCGCCCTCGGCCTCGTGCTTCCCTACACACTGGCCGATTATGTGCAGAACATCGTGCTGATCCGGCTTCTGTCGAATTTTCTCAACGCCAATCCGGATTCGCTGGCCTTCGCCTCGGCGCTGACGGTGACGAGCTTTGCGCTCGCCGCCGTGCCCATTGCCGTCATCGCGACCTTCTATCTGGCTGGCCGCCGGCCCGTCTGACCCGCAGTCGGCTCAAAGGTCGAAGACGGCGATCCTGCGCTTGTCGAACTTGATGCCGATTTCGCCGCGCACCAGCTTCAGCGCCGCATCGCCGAACACGGCACGCCGCCAGCCCTGTAGGGCCGGGACGTCGGCCTTCTCGCCTTCGGCGGCGATACGGTCGATTTCGTCGCTGGAGGCCAGGACCTTGGCGGCCACGCCCTGCTTTTCGGCGACGATGCGCAGCAAGACCTTGAGCAGCTCGGCGGCGGCGCTGGTGCCTTCCGGCGGCTGGAACGTCTTCGGCAGTTTCGGCATATCGTCCTTGGGGATGGCGAGCGCGGCATTGACCGCCGCCAGAAGCCCGGCCGCGCTCGACGAACGTTCCCAGCCTTTGGGCGTGGTGCGCAGCCGGGCGAGGGCGGCGGTATCGCGCGGCTGCTGTTGGGCGATCTCGTAGATCGCGTCGTCCTTCAGCACGCGGCCGCGAGGCACGTCGCGCTCGCGCGCCTCGTGCTCGCGCCAGGCGGCGACCGCTTGCAGCACCGCCAATTCCTGCGGCTTGCGCAGGCGCATCTTCAGCCGCTTCCAGGCGTCCTCGGGGCGCGGGTCGTAGGTGTCGCGCGAGGTGAGAACCTCCATCTCCTCGTTCAGCCAATGGCCGCGGTCCTCGCGCTCCAATTCGGCCGTCAGGTGCTTATAGACGTCGATGAGATGGGTGACGTCGGCCAGCGCGTAGTCGAGTTGCTTGTCCGAAAGAGGCCGATGGCGCCAGTCGGTGAAGCGCGACGACTTGTCGAGGCGCACGCCGGTGATCTTCTGCACGATCTGGTCGTAGGAAACGCTGTCGCCGAAACCGCACACCATGGCGGCCACCTGGGTGTCGAAGACCGGGTGCGGCACCAGGTTGCCGAGGTGCACGATGATTTCGATGTCCTGCCGGGCGGCGTGGAAAACCTTGGTGACTTTCTCGTTGCCCATCAGGCGGAAGAAGGGAGCGAGGTCGAGGCCGGGCGCCAGTGGATCGACCAGGGCGGTAACGCCGGGCGCGGCCATCTGGATCAGACACAGGATCGGCCAGAAGGTCGTTTCGCGGATGAATTCGGTGTCGACGGTGACGAATTCCGACTTCTCCAGCGCGGCGACTGCGGTTTCGAGTTCGGCTTGTGTGGTAATGACGTGCATGAAATTGCTTTTTCTACGAAGGAAACACTTCTTCCTTTCCAGCCGGAGAAAGCTTCGTCAAGGCTAAGCGGCCATTTGCACCACCGAAACCGGTCCGCTGCGACCGGCTCGCCTTGACAAACCGCACCCCGCATGCGCTTTTCGCGCCGATTTCAGGGTCGGATTCCAAAGCGACCCGGCCCTATTTGAACGGAAAATCCGCCATGCACCGCTATCGCAGCCACACCTGCGCTCAATTGAGGAAGGCCGACGTCGGCCAGACCGTCCGCATCTCGGGTTGGGTTCACCGGGTGCGCGATCACGGCGGGCTGCTGTTCATCGACCTGCGCGACCACTACGGTCTGACCCAGATCGTCGCCGACCCGGATTCGCCGGCCTTCAAGGTGGCCGAGACGCTGCGCGGCGAATGGGTCGTCCGTGTCGACGGCGAGGTCAAGGCGCGCACGGAAGAAGCGATCAACCCGAACCTCCAGACCGGCGAGATCGAGGTCTTCGCCAAGGAGATCGAGGTGCTGTCGGCGGCCAAGGAACTGCCGCTGCCGGTGTTCGGAGAGCCGGACTATCCGGAAGACATCCGCCTGAAATACCGCTTCCTCGACCTGCGCCGCGAGACGCTGCACAAGAACATCGTGGCGCGCACGAGGATCATCGCCGAGATGCGCCGCCGCATGGGCGACGCCGGCTTTACCGAATTTTCGACGCCAATCCTGACGGCCTCCTCGCCGGAAGGCGCGCGCGACTTCCTGGTGCCGAGCCGCATCCACCCCGGCACCTTCTACGCGCTGCCGCAGGCGCCGCAGCAGTACAAGCAGCTCATCATGGTGTCGGGCTTCGACCGTTATTTCCAGATCGCGCCCTGCTTCCGCGACGAGGACCCGCGCGCCGACCGGCTGCCCGGCGAATTCTACCAGCTTGACCTCGAAATGAGCTTCGTCGAGCAGGACGACGTGCTCGCCACCATGGAACCGGTGATGCGCGGCGTCTTCGAGACGTTCGCCGAGGGCAAGCCGGTGACGCAGAATTTCCCGCGCATCGGCTATGACGAGGCGATGCGCAAATACGGCTCCGACAAGCCTGACCTGCGCAACCCCATCGTCATGCAGGACGTGTCCACGCATTTCCGCGATTCCGGCTTCAAGGTGTTCGCCAACATCCTGGCCAACGACCCGAAGGCCGAGGTCTGGGCGATTCCCGCCAAGACCGGCGGCAGCCGCGCCTTCTGCGACCGCATGAATTCGTGGGCGCAGGGCGAAGGCCAGCCGGGTCTCGGCTACATCTTCTGGCGCAAGGAAGGCGAAAAGATCGAAGGCGCCGGCCCGATCGCCAAGAACATCGGCGAGGAGCGTACCGAGGCTGTGCGCCGGCAACTCGGCCTTGAAGACGGCGACGCCGCCTTCTTCGTCGCCGGCGATCCGAAGAAATTCGTGGCCTTCGCGGGTGCTGCGCGCACGCGCGCCGGCGAGGAACTGAACCTCGTCGACCGCGACCGCTTCGAACTCTGCTGGATCGTCGATTTCCCGTTCTACGAATGGAACGAGGACGAGAAACGCATCGACTTCGGCCACAACCCGTTCTCGATGCCGCAGGGCGGCATAGATGCGCTCAACGGCGCCGATCCGTTGTCGATCAAGGCGTTCCAGTACGACATGGTCTGCAACGGCTACGAGATCGCCTCGGGCGGCATTCGCAACCATCTGCCCGAAACCATGGTCAAGGCGTTCGAGATCGTCGGGCTGGACCGCGAGACGGTCGAGGAGCGCTTCGGCGGCCTCTACCGCGCCTTCCAGTACGGCGCGCCGCCGCATGGCGGCATGGCGGCGGGCGTGGACCGCGTCGTGATGCTGCTTGTCGGGGCGAAGAACCTGCGCGAAATCACCATGTTCCCGATGAACCAGCAGGCCTACGACCTGCTGATGAACGCACCTTCGGAAGCCACGCCGCAGCAATTGCGCGAACTGTCGCTGCGCGTCGCGGCACAGAAGAAGGAAGGCTGATCTTCCGGAAAAAGCCCCGGTTCGCCGGGGCTTTTCATTCAGTGTCGCGATTGGCGCTTCGGCGCATAGCGGCCATCCGGCGTGCGGTCGAACATCTCGCGAAGCTGCGGATGGCGCACCGGTTCGCCGGACTCGTCCTCGAGCAGATTCTGCTCCGAGACATAGGCGACGTATTCGGTTTCGGAATTTTCGGCCAACAGGTGATAAAACGGCTGGTCCTTGCGCGGCCGTACCTCGGCCGGGATGGACTGATACCATTCCTCCGTGTTGGCGAACTGCGGATCGACATCGAAAATGGGCTCTGACGCACTTTTGCTGAAGTGCAAGCCCTACGATGCACCGATCAATCGCGCCTGCAGCAGATCCAGCTTTGCGCGCCCATACATCTGCCGTTTGATGAGCTTCAAGCGGGTGATCTGACCTTCGGTTTGCCCATTCGACCAT
>NZ_JAFKID010000012.1 GCF_017306545.1 Mesorhizobium sp. | reverse complement strand
GGGGACTTCAGGGCATTGCCACGACACGCCAACGCAGACGATTTTGAACGAAAAGGCGGCGTCGGCGTCTCCCTCCCCCTTGAGGGGAGGGAACAAGGGTGGGGGTACTGCGCCATATGCGATAGCCCTCCCCTCAAGGGGGAGGGGGAATAGCGCCATGCTCCCGCAGGAAATCATCCGCCGAAAACGCGACGGCCTGAAACTGTCGGCCGAAGAGATTTCGGCCTTTATCACCGGGCTGACGGACGGCTCGGTGGCGGACGCGCAGGCTGGCGCCTTCGCCATGGCGGTGCTCCTGCGCGGCATGGCCCGCGAGGAGGCGGTGGCGCTGACTGTCGCCATGCGTGACAGCGGCGACGTGCTCGACTGGTCGGACCTGCCCGGTCCCGTCACCGACAAGCACTCCACCGGCGGCGTCGGTGACAACGTCTCGCTGATGCTGGCGCCGATCGTGGCGGCCTGCGGCGCCTATGTGCCGATGATCTCGGGCAGGGGCCTCGGCCATACTGGCGGCACGCTGGACAAGATGGATGCCATTCCCGGCTACGTCAGCCAGCCCGACCTTGCCCTGTTCCGCAAGGCGGTGCGCGAGACGGGCTGCGCCATCATCGGCCAGACCGGCGACCTGGCGCCGGCCGACAAGCGGCTCTATGCCATCCGCGACGTCACCGCCACGGTGGAATCGGTGCCGCTGATCACTGCCTCGATCCTGTCGAAAAAGCTGGCTGCCGGCCTTGGATCGCTGGTGCTGGACGTCAAGGTCGGCAACGGCGCCTTCATGGAGCGTGCGCGTGACGCCGCAAAACTCGCGTCCAGCCTTGTCGATGCGGCGAACGGGGCCGGCCTGCAAACCACGGCGCTGGTGACGGGCATGAACGAGCCGCTGGCATCGTGCGCCGGCAACGCCGTCGAGGTTCATAACGCCGTCGACTTCCTCACCGGGCGCAAGCGCGACCGGCGGCTGGAACAGGTGACGTTGGCTCTCGCCGCCGAGATGCTGCATTCGGCGGGCCTCGCCGCCTCCAATCAGGAGGGACTGCGCCGCGCCGGCGAAGCGCTGGAAGGCGGGCGCGCCGCCGCCGTGTTCGGGCGCATGGTGGCCGCGCTCGGCGGGCCGGCGGACTTCGTCGAGCGTGCCGGCACCTACCTTCCAGCCGCGCCGATGATCCGCAAGGTGGAGGCGCGCCGGTCGGGCTTCGTCACCGGTATCGCGACGCGGGCGGTCGGGCTTGCCGTCGTCGAATTGGGCGGTGGACGCAGGCGTCCCGACGACAAGGTCGATCCGGCCGTCGGCCTGACCGAATTGCTGCCGGTCGGAGCGGAAGTCCGCGTCGGCGATGCGCTGGCGCTGGTCCACGCTCGTAGCCAGGAGCAGGCTGAGGCGGCGATCGCGGCGGTCCGCGAGGCCTATGCGATCGGCCCGGCCAAGCCGCCGCCGGAAAAGGCTGTCATCCGGCGCATCGCCGCCCACTGACGAGAAAGGCCGGGCGCTCGCGCACCCGGCCCATGGTGGGGAATAGGTCGGTTCAATGCCGCGGCGTCAGCAGGGCGACCACGACGGCGGCCGACAATGCGGCGAGGCCGAAGAGGACGAACGGGCCGAGCACGCCGACATGGTCCACCAGCAGGCCGCCGAAGACGGCGCCGGAGGCGATGGCCACCTGGAAGGCCGTGACCATCAGGCCACCGGCGCTCTCGGCCTGCTCGGGCGCGGCGCGGATCATCCAGGTCTGCACGCTGACCGGCACGCCGCCGAAGCCGAAGCCCCATAGGGCGATGCCGATGGTGGCGAAGAGCGGCGATGCGCCGGCGACGACCAGGATGAGGGCTGCGACGGCCATGATGAGCGGCGCAAGGCTGAGCGCCAGCCTCAGGCTGCGCCCGGCGACGAAGCCGCCGGCGAGGTTGCCGAAGAAGCCGGCGATGCCGAAAGCGAGCAGCGCCAGCGAGATCGTGTCGATATCGAGAACGGGAACCTGTTCGAGAAAGGTGCGCACATAGGTGAAGCCGGCGAAATTGCCCGAGGCCACCAGCAGGATGGCGATGAGCCCGATGCGGACCATGCGGTTGCGGCCGACCTCGAAAAGCGCGCGCACGCTCGCCACATCGAGCGGCGGCAGGCGCGGAATGGTCGCAAGCTGAACGGCAAGCGTCAGCACGCCGATGACGGCGGCGAGCAGGAAGGTGGTGCGCCAGCCCCACAGGTTGCCAAGATAGGCTCCGATCGGGGCGGCGCATACGGTGGCGACGGAAACGCCGGTGAGGATGATCGACATGGCGCGCGGCAGCATCGCGGCCGGCACCAGCCGCATGGCGATGGCGCCCGACATCGCCCAGAAGCCGCCGAGGCCGACGCCCAGAACGACGCGGGCGAGCAGAAGCATGGGCAGCGATGTGGCCAAGGCGGCGAGCAGGTTGGAGGCCACCAGCAGCACCGTCAACCCCCACATGACATAGCGGCGGTCTATGGTGCGGGTGAGGATGGCGAGCGTCGGCGCGGTGACAGCGGCAACGACGGCCGTTGCCGTCACCGCCTGCCCGGCGGCACCCTCGCTGACGCCGAGATCGGTGGCCAGCGGAGTGAGCAGGCTGGCGGGCAGGAATTCCGTCGTCACCAGGCCGAACACGCCAAGCGTCAGCGAGAGAACGGCGCCCCATGCCGGGTCGGATCGCTCTTGCGGAACCGACGGCGCCGGCGATGCGGCGTCGTCCAGGGTGGCGTCGGCGACGCCTATGGCTGTCTGGCTCATCAGTGAATCTCCGTCAGGATGGACACGGAAAATGGGTGGCGGATTCTGGAGTTTCCATGCTAGAAACGCCAACATGCTTGACCGTTCGTCCAAATTTCCCATCACAGGCGATCCGCTGACCGACATATTGCGAGGGTTGCGGCTCGACGGCGTCGAGTACGCCCGCTGCGAAATGCGGGCACCCTGGGGGCTGGAGTTTCCCGCGCAGGCGGCCGCCCGCTTCCACTTCGTCGGTTCAAGCGGCTGCTGGCTCCGGCAGCCCGACGGCGAGTGGGTGGAGTTGCAAGCCGGCGACGCGGTGTTGTTGCCGCGCGGCGGCGCGCATGCGCTGGCGAGCGAACCGGATGCCCGTACGAAGGCGGTCGCCGACTGCCGCAGCGCCGAGATCTGCAAGAACGTCTTTTGCCTGACCAATGACGGCGCGGCCTGCCAGCCGCCGACGCTGCTGTTCTACGGCAGCATGTATTTCAACATGGACAGCCTGCACCCGTTGCTCGGCATGATGCCGGAGGTGATGCGCACGCACGGGCTGGAAGCCTATGAACCGGGCATTCCGCACCTGCTCGATTCGATGGCGCGCGAGGTGACGATGGAGCGCGTCGGCTCCGGCGGAATTCTGGCGCGGCTGGCGGACGTGCTGGCCGCGACCATCATCCGTTCGTGGGTGGAGCGCGGCTGCGGCGATTCCAGCGGCTGGATGGCGGCGGTGCGCGACCGCGACGTCGGCCGCGTGCTCGCCGCCATCCATCTCGACCCGGCGCGGGACTGGACGGTGGAGGCGCTCGCTCACCTCATGGGCGCCTCGCGCTCAGGCTTTGCCGAGCGCTTCGCCACCATCGTCGGCAAGCCACCGCTGAAGTACGTCACCGAAATGCGGATGCACCAGGCCCGCCAGTGGCTGATGCACGACCGCGCCCGCATCGCCGTGGTCGCCGCGCGGCTGGGCTACGATTCGGAAGCGGCTTTCAGCCGCGCCTTCAAGCGGGTGATCGGCGCGCCGCCCAGCCATTTCCGTGGCGAAGAGACGGGCGGTGCGGGGTGAGGGTGGCCTTGTGGCCGGCGGCTACTGCGCCAGAAGCAGGGTCCCGTCCTGCACCTGGAACTTGCCGAGGCGCTGGAGGAAACTCATGCCGATGAGACTGGTTTGCAGCGCCCTGTCGTCCAGCACGACGGCCTGGACGTGATCGACCGCGATCTTGCCGATCTGCAAGGAAGCGATCTCCGTCAGCGCCACCTTGACCTTGCCGTTGGCGGTGTCGACCTCGTGGCGGAAATCGGCCGGTTGGAGCGAAATGCCGACCTTGCGGGCGGTCGAGACGTTGAGCGCGACCATGGTGGCGCCGGTGTCGACCATGGCGTCGACCGGCCGGCCGTTGATCTTGAAGGCGGCAAGGAAATGGCCGCGCGCATCCGCTTGCACCAGCACCTTGCGGCCCAAAGGTTGCTGCGGGGCAGGATCGGTGGCGGCGGCCGTAAGGTCTGGCGTCGCCGGTTGCGGGGCGGTGGGCTGCCATCCCGTCGCCATGCGCAGGACCTGTTCGAAGGCATGCGGGTTCGACTGGTAGAGAGCCGGCACCGAGGCCGACGAGCCGGCGCAGATGCCGAAGATGAAAAGCTTGCGCAGCATGGCCCTTTGCCCTGTGACTGCGCCATAATCGCACGCCATGGTGTGCGGCGATTTAATACGAACGGGGAGACGGGGCGGCTTTGAGCGGTTGGGTAAAGAGGCGATTAATGCTCCGACGCGCGGCGCAATCCCTTCTTCGCCTTACTTCGTGCCGTAGAGGCGGTCGCCTGCGTCGCCGAGGCCGGGCAGGATGTAGCCCTTCTCGTTCAGCTGCCTGTCGATGGAGGCGGTGAAGACGGGCACGTCCGGATGCGCCTTGGTGAAGCGCTCGATACCTTCGGGGGCGGCGAGCAGGCATAGAAACCGGATGTTGGTGGCGCCGCGGCCTTTCAGCTTGTCGATGGCCGCGATGGCCGAATTGGCGGTCGCCAGCATCGGGTCGACGACGATGACGAGACGGTCGGCAAGGTCGCTCGGCGCCTTGAAGAAATATTCCACCGCCTCCAGCGTCTCGTGGTCGCGGTAGAGGCCGATATGGGCGACGCGGGCGGCCGGCACCAGATCGAGCAGGCCTTCGAGCAGGCCGTTGCCAGCGCGCAGCACCGAGGCGAAGACCAGCTTCTTGCCCTCGAGGATCGGCGCGTCCATCGTCTCCAGCGGCGTCTCGATCTTCGTCGTCGTCAGTTCGAGGTTGCGCGTTACCTCGTAGCCGAGCAGCAGCGAAATCTCGCGCAGCAGCCGGCGGAAGCCCGCCGTGGACGTGTCCTTGTTGCGCATGATGGAAAGCTTGTGCTGCACAAGCGGGTGATCGACGACTGTGACGCCCTGCATGATGTGCTCCGGCAACGAAAAGGGGTGAACGGTGAATAGTGAATGGCGGATGGTTTGGCGAGTCTTTGTCGATCCCTATGCCGTCGGGTCCACAGTTGACGAAAATAGACCCCGCTTGATCCGATCATTCACCGGCCCAGACGCGCCAACAGGGCCGCTTTCGTCTTCCTGTCCACGAAGGCGGCTTCGATGGCCGTGCGGGTGACGGCGGCAAGGGCTGCCGCATCCATGCCGAAATGTTCGGCGGCAGCGTCGTATTCGCGCTTCAGCGAGGTGCGGAAATAGGGCGGGTCGTCGGAATTCAGCGTCACCTTGCAGCCGGCGCGCTTCAGTTCAGGGAAGGGGTGGCTGGCGAAGTCGGGGAAGACGTCGAGCGCGATGTTGGAGCCGGGACAGCATTCCAGCACCACGCCGCTGCCGGCGACGCGGCGCACGAGATCAGGGTTTTCGATGGCGCGCACGCCGTGGCCGATGCGGGCCGGGCGGACGTGGTCGAGGGCGGCGGCGACGCTTTCCCAGCCCATCAGCTCGCCGGCATGCACGGTGATGCCCAGTCCCGCCTCGCGGGCGATCTCGAAGGCGCGCACATAGTCCTCCAGGTCGCCGACGCGTTCGTCGCCGGCCATGCCGAAACCCGTCACCAGCGCGTTGCCGCATCTGGCGGCGAAACGGGCGGCCTTTTCCACCGCCTCGACGCCGGCGTGGCGCAGGCCGACGACAATCATGCGGCCCTCGATGCCGGTCCGGTTCCTGGCGCGCGCAATGCCTTCGCCCAGCGCGTCGGCATAGGCCTTGGCCGAAAGGCCGGCCTGGGCGGCGTGATCGGGCGAAATGAAGATCTCCGAATAGATGGCGCCGTCGCGCGCCAGGCTGGTCAGGTAATGGTCGGCCAGCAGCGCATAGTCTTCCTCCGAACAGAACAAGCCGGCGGAGAAATCGTAAACGGCGAGGAAGGAGGTGAAATCGTGCCAGACGAAGGCGCCGTCGCGGATGAACGGCGTCGGGTCCGCGCCGTATTTGCTCGCCTGCCGCAGCACGAGATCGGGCGCCGCCGCCCCTTCGATGTGGCAGTGCAGCTCGGCTTTCAGGGGCATTGCTGATTCCTTGCCGTTACCGGTGCGGGCGGGTCCGGCGCGGCCGACCGCCGCGTGCGGATGGTGGTCTAAACAATAGCGCCGGCATCCTCGATCGGCTATGGTCCCGCCGGCTTTATGACGGATCAAAAAATATGTCAGTCGAGAGAACCACAGCGACGGGCGGCATGGAAACCTCTTACGGTTTCCGCACCGTCGGCGCAGGCGAAAAGCAGCCGCTGGTCAACGAGGTGTTCCACAAGGTCGCTGGGCGCTACGACCTGATGAACGACCTGATGTCGGCCGGCATGCACCGGCTGTGGAAGGACGCCATGGTGGCCTGGCTCAACCCGCCGAAACGGCTCGGCTGGCGGGTGCTGGACGTGGCCGGCGGCACCGGCGACATTGCCTTCCGCATCGTGGAGGCGAGCGGGCGCAACGCGCATGCGACCGTGCTCGACATCAACGGCTCGATGCTGTCGGTCGGGCGGGATCGGGCCGAGAAGAACGGGCTGGCGGCGCAGCTCGATTTTGTCGAGGCCAATGCCGAGAACCTGCCTTTCGCCGACAACACGTTCGACGCCTATACGATCGCCTTCGGCATCCGCAACGTGCCGCGCATCGAGGTAGCGCTGGCGGAGGCTTTTCGCGTGCTCAAGGTCGGCGGGCGCTTCCTGTGCCTCGAGTTTTCCGAGGTCGAGATGCCGCTGCTCGACAAGGCCTACGAGGCGTGGTCCTTCAACGCCATCCCGAAGATCGGCAAGGTGGTGACGGGCGACGGCGAACCCTATTCCTACCTGGTGGAATCGATCGCCAAATTCCCCAACCAGCAGAATTTCGCCGCCATGATCGAGCGCGCCGGCTTCGGCCGCGTCGCCTTCCGCAACTATACCGGCGGCATCGCCGCGGCGCATTCGGGCTGGAAGCTTTGACGGGACGCGCTTTGACGGGACAGACGGCATGAGTTCCATCGGTGCGGCTTTCAGGCTCGCGCGCGCCGGCTGGGTGCTGGTGCGCGAAGGCGTCGTCGCCGCGCTGCCGGGCGACGAGCTTTCCGGCGCGCCGAAGTTCGGCTGGCGGCTGGCGCGCCTGCTGGCGCGGCGCCGGGCGCTTCGGCACGGGCGCGGCGACCGGCTGGCGCGCGCCGTGGCGCGCCTCGGCCCGTCCTACGTCAAGCTCGGTCAGTTCCTGGCAACACGGGCCGACGTCGTCGGCAACGACATCGCCGTCGACCTCGCCATGTTGCAGGACAAGATGCAGACCTTTCCGAAGGCCGAGGCGACGGCCGCCGTGGAAGGGTCGCTCGGACGGCCGGTGGGCACGCTCTATGCCAGCTTCGACGAGGCGGTGGCGGCCGCCTCGATCGCGCAGGTGCACCCGGCGCAGGTGGACTATCCCGACGGTCGCAGGACGGTCGCGGTCAAGGTGATCCGCCCCGGCGTGCGCCGCCGTTTCCAGCACGATCTCGAAAGCTTCTTCCTCGCTGCACGTTTGCAGGAAAGATACATCCCCTCGACGCGACGGCTCAGGCCGGTCGAAGTGACGGAGACGCTGGCGCAGACTACCAAGATCGAGATGGATCTCAGGCTGGAGGGCGCGGCGCTCTCTGAACTCGGCGAGAATACGCGGGACGATCCCGGCTTTCGCGTGCCGGCGGTCGACTGGGAGCGCACCGGCCGCGACGTGCTGACGATGGAGTGGGTCGACGGCGTCAAGATGAACGACGTCGCGGCCCTCGCGGCGGCCGGTCACGACCTCAAGGCGATTGCGGCGAACCTCATCCAGTCGTTCCTGCGCCACACGCTGCGCGACGGGTTTTTCCACGCCGACATGCACCCCGGCAACCTGTTCGTCGAGGCCAGCGGCACCATCGTGGCCGTCGATCTCGGCATTGCCGGGCGACTGGGCAAGAAGGAACGCCGGTTCCTCGCCGAAATCCTCTACGGCTTCATCACCCGCGACTACCTGCGTGTCGCCGAGGTGCATTTCGAGGCCGGCTACGTGCCGGCCAGGCATGATGTCGCCGCGTTCGCGCAGGCGATCCGCGCCATCGGCGAGCCGATCCACGGCCAGCCGGCGGAAACGATCTCGATGGCGCGGCTATTGACGCTGCTGTTCGAGGTGACGGAACTGTTCGACATGCAGACCCGGCCCGAACTCATCCTGTTGCAGAAGACCATGGTGGTGGTGGAGGGCGTGGCGCGCACGCTCGATCCCGCCTTCAACATGTGGAAGACGGCCGAGCCGGTGGTGGGCGACTGGATCCGCGGCAATCTCGGCCCGCGCGGCATGCTGGCGGATGCGCGCGAGGGGGTTGGTGCGCTGGTTTCGCTGGCGCGGCAGGGGCCGGACCTTGCCGTCCGCGCCGAGCGGCTGTCGCGTGAACTGGACGCCATGGCCGAGAACGGACTGCGCTTCGACTCCGCCACGGCACAGGCGATCGGCAAGGCCGAGGCGCGCCATACGCGCTCCGGCCGTTGGGCGCTGTGGGTGATCGCGCTGGCGCTGGTTTGGATCGCCTGGAAGCTGGCGTAGTTTGACTGCATTGCAAGCAATGCTTACATTGATGGCGTTGCTTGCATCTCGGAGGTGATCATGGCCTCGCTTACCATTCGCAACCTGGACGATGAAATCAAACAGGGTTTGCGCTACCGTGCGGCCACGAACGGCGTGTCGATGGAGCAGGAGGCGCGGGCGATATTGCGGGACGCTATTCGGTCGCCGGAGAAAGCCAGGCAGCGGGAAGAACCCGAGGAGAACTGGTACCAATCTCTTCGCCAACTCGTTGAGCCGTATGGCGGCTTCGAACTTGATATTCCACCGCGCAGCAAAAGCATGCGTGAACCGCCATCTTTCGACTAAGCGATGTACGTCCTCGATACCAACGTTGTGTCGGAGATATTCAGGCGGACACCTGATCGAAATGTCGAAACTTGGCTCGAAACATCCGACCTTTCGAAGCTCTACGTTACAGCGATTACAAAGGCGGAGTCGTTAGCGGGTATTGCCCGAATGCCGGAAGGCAGGCGTAAGCAATTATTGAACTTGGCCATACATGCGTTTTTCGAGAAACGCATGAAAACGCCCGTCTTGGCCTTCGACAGCCGAGGGGCGGAATGTTTTGCCGAGATCGTTGCTTACCGGCATCGGCGCGGTCTGCCGATCGGCGAATTCGATGCCCAAATCGCCGCGATAGCGCGATCTTACGCATTCGCCATCGTCACCCGCAATGTCCGTGATTTCGAGCACTGCGGCATCGAGATCGTCAATCCTTGGGAAGGTGCAGCGACATGACCCTTACGGCCAAGCGCATCCTGCTCATCGTCGGCGGCGGCATTGCCGCCTACAAGGCGCTCGACCTGATCCGGCGGCTGCGCGAGCGGGGGGCTTCGGTGCGCGCGGTCATGACGGCGGCGTCGCGGGAGTTCGTCACGCCGCTGTCGGTCGGCGCGTTGACGGCCGATCACGTCTTCACCGACCTGTTCGACCGGCAGGACGAGCAGGACGTCGGCCACATCAGGCTGGCGCGCGACGCCGACCTGATCGTCGTGGCACCGGCGACCGCCGACCTGATGGCGAAGCTTGCCAACGGGCTTGCCAACGATCTCGCTTCCGCCGTGCTGCTCGCCACCGACAGGCCGGTGCTGATGGCGCCGGCGATGAACCCGAGGATGTGGGCGCATCCGGCGACGCGGCGCAACCGTGCCACGCTTGCCAAGGACGGCGTGCATTTCGTCGGGCCGGGCAAGGGCGAGATGGCCGAGCGCGGCGAGGCGGGCGAGGGGCGCATGGCCGAACCTTTGGAGATCGTGGCGGCTGTCGAGGTGCTGCTTGACGGCGGTGAAAAGCCGCTGGCCGGCCGCAAGATCATCGTCACGTCGGGGCCGACGCATGAGCCGATCGACCCGGTGCGCTACATCGCCAACCGGTCCTCCGGCAAGCAGGGCCATGCCCTGGCGGCGGCGCTGGCGAAGCTTGGCGCGGACGTCAGGCTGGTGTCGGGGCCGGTGACGATTGCCGATCCGGCTGGCGTTGCGACCACGCATGTCGAGACGGCACGGCAGATGCAGGCGGCGGTGGAGGCGCTGCTGCCGGCCGATGCCGCCGTGTTCGTCGCCGCCGTCGCCGACTGGCGCACGGCAAACTCCGTGGGCGAGAAGATCAAGAAGGTGGCGGGCGAGGGGCCGCCGGCGTTGCAGATGGTGGAGAACCCTGACATCCTCGCCGGCGTCGGCCATCATGCCAGGCGGCCCATGCTCGTCGTCGGCTTCGCGGCGGAAACGCAAGACCTGCTGAAGAACGCCGAAGCCAAGCTGAAGCGCAAGGGCGCCGATCTCATCGTCGCCAACGATGTGTCGCATGACAGTGGTGTCGGCGAGGCCGGCGTCATGGGCGGCGATCGCAACCGCGTGCGTATCGTCTCGGCATCCGGCGTCGAGGAATGGCCGGAGATGAGCAAGGACGAGGTGGCGGCGCGGCTTGCGGCGCTGATCGCCGAAAGGCTGAAGACCGTTGCCGTTTGACGGCAAGCGTCACCCCGCCGGCGCGCGCTGCGCTTCAGGTCCTTGATTTTACGCATGTCTTTTGCCGCGAAGGCGGGTCCAATTTTCGGGAGACATGCCTTGGCCGTATCGCCGGCTGCATACCGCTTCACGCTTTTGCTGGAACCGCTCTTGCCGGCTCGCGCATGATCCACAGGGCGGCGGTCACGCCGAGCAGCGCCAGCGGGATAAAGGCGAGGAACAGGAAATGGGCGACGCCGGCCGCGGCATCCCGGTTCAGGCCTGCCGAAAAGCCGCTGGCGTTGGCGATGATGCCGGCAAGGGCGGCGCCCACGGCATAGCCGATACGCTGCATGGTCGGCACGGCGGCCGAGGCAATGGTCTGTTCCTCGGCAGGTGCTGCGGCGACGATGATGCGGGTCAGGAACGGCCAGGTGATGCCGAAGCCGCCGCCTTGCAGCAGGGCGCACAGCAGGATCAGCGGGATGGAGCCGAGCGGCACGCTCCAGGCGAAGCCGGCAGAGCCGGCCGCGATCATGACGGCACCGGCGACGATGACCAGCCGTTCGCGCTGTGGAGTGACAGCCGCCACCAGGATCGACAGGGCCGACCACGAGATCGATTCGGCGGCGATGATGTAGCCGGTCGTCAGGATCGGGATGCCGTGCAGGCTGGTCAGGATCAGCGGGCCGTAAAGGCCGAACGAACAGGTCGCGACCGAAAAGGCGGCGACCATGGTGATGCCGGTGCCGACCGGTGTGCGCCAAGAGAACAGGTTGGATGGGAACAGCCGGGAAAGCGGCCGCATGGCATCGATGCGGAAGAACAGTACGAGCCCGGCAAGGCCGAGGAGAAGCAGCAGCGAGGAGCGTGCAAACCGCACGTCGATGCCGGCGGCGGCGATCAGCACCACGCCGGCGGCAAGGCAGGCCAGCGCCGCGAACGGGAAGGGCGGCATGGCCGTGTCGCGTGCATCGGTGGCGCGGCCCTGCCGCGTGTTGAGCACGGTAAGGCTGGCAAGCGCCATGGCGAGGCCGCCGGCGACGAAGACGCCGAAAGCCCAGCGCCAGGTGAGATATTCGGACATGACGGCGCCGAGCATCGGCCCGCCGAAGGCGGTGACGCCCCAGACCGCCGACAGGATGCCGAAAAGCTGCGGCCAGATGGCGCGGTCGAACAGGCGCTGCACCGATACGAAGGCCAGCGAGACGAGTGCGCCGCCGCCAAGCCCCTCGACGAGCCTGCCGGCGAGAAAGACCGGCATGGAGGGGGAGGTGGCGCAGATCAGCGCGCCCAAGCCGTAGAGCAGGGCGGCGACCGTCATGTTGGTGCGCAGCGGCAGGTAGCTGACCAGCCGGCCGGCGGCGGCACCGGCGACGATGGCGCCGAGTTCATAGATCGCCAGCGACCAGCCGACCAGTTGCACGCCTGAAAGCGCACCGACCATGGCGGGCATGATGGTCGCTACCATCGTTTCGTTGGTGGCGTGCAGCAGGATGCCGAGGCTGACGAAGCAGAAGCGGCCGAGGTCGCCGCTCGCCCACAGCGCCTGCCAGTCGATGCTTGCGGCGTTCGTATCGGCTTGTCGTCGCACGGTGTCGCCCATTGCCTGTCCCTTGATGCTGAACCTGCCCCGATTCGTAGAACCTCAAGCGCGGTTGAGCTCAAGCGGTTTTTGGAGCCAGGCAGACGGGACGGGATAGACCAGCGACGGACTGTCTATGGGAAACAGGTGGGCGGGGAAGGCCGGCGGGACACGACATCCCGCCGCCCCATACGAGCTTACTTCAGCGAGTGGATGAGGTCGATCGAGGCGACCGCGACGGCGAGGTTCAGACCGGTCTGGGCCTGCGCGCTGAGCGGCTCGAGGTTGATCGACTTGTGCCAGCCGCCGAGAAGAAGATTGAGGCCGCCGCCGGTCACGATACTCGCCTCGGCGTTGACGCCGTAATAGGAACCTTCCAGCGCGCCGTCCTCATAGTCGTACGAGGGGGCGAAAACGGCCCATACCAACTCGCCCTGGTTCGTCTTGCCGACGTCGAGGCCGAGCTTGGTCACGAGGCCGGTGTAGCGTTCCTTGCTGCCGTCGCGCGAGGACCGGAAGGTGCAATCCAAAGCCTTGTTGGAGGTGACGACGTAGCCGACGCCGCCATCGATCGAGCAGCGCAGAACGCCAAGTTTTACCTGTCCAGCGGCTGCCGGGGCCGTGAAGCCGGCGATACCGATGAGAGCGAGGGCGGGGAGGGCGGCGAGAGCAAGCTTTTTCATCATGGAAATTCCTTCTGCTGAACGCAACAACGGCCGAGCCGGCCGGGTGTTCCGGAAGCGGCTGGGAACGATGTTCGGATTCCAGCTAGCGCGCCCTGCGGGCAACAGTGTGGCGCTCGTGCGACGGCGTTCGGCGTCAGCTTACCCGCGCCAGGCCATCCTTGGCGGGCTGGTAGTTCGGGTTGAGGTGGATCGCCTCGCGATAGGACTTGGCCGCCCGCTGCTTGTCGCCGCGCCGCTCGTAGATCAGGGCCTGATTGGCCCAGGCCTCGGCGTTCTTCGAGTCGAGCTTGATGGCCATGTTGAAATCGGAAAAGGCGTTCTGCTCGTCGCCGGTGGCGAGATAGGACAGGCCGCGGCCGTTGTAGGGTTCGGAAGCGTCCGGCGCCAGCGAGATGGCGGTGGAGAAGTCCTCTATGGCGAACTTGTGCTGACCCTGCTGCTGATAGATCAGGCCGCGGTTGTGATAGGCGCGCGCGTCGGTGGTGTCGAGCTGGATGGCCTTTTGGAAATCATTGAAGGCAAGCTGCGTCTGACCCGCTTTGCGGTAGAGGTTGCCGCGGCCGATATAGGCGGCGTCGTAGCTCGGATTGATCTGGACGGCGCGGTTGTAGTCGGCCAGTGCCGACTGCTGGTTGCCGAGGAAACGGTAGATCAGGGCGCGGTTCGAGTAAGCCTGGTAGAAGTCCGGCTTGAGCTGGATGGCCGTGTCGAAATCCTTCAGCGCGGCCTGATACTGGCCGCTACGGCCATAGGCGGAGCCGCGCACATTGTAGGCTTCGGGATCGCGCGGGTTGCTGTTGATGACGGAACTGAGCGAGGAGATGTTTTCGCTGGAGCCCTGGGCCTTGTCGATGCTGGCGAGTTCGCCCGCAGGCCCGGTCTGGCAGGCCGCCAGGGCAATGCCGGACAGCAGGACTGCCGCCAATGCGAAGCCGCGCGTGCCAGTACGACGCTCCCCGATCCAAGTGGTCATCGCTGCCTTGTCCTCGCTTGCCTGGCGCTGCCGATCCCTCCCGCGGCCGGCGTCCCGTTACTCCGCATCAAACAAAAAGGTGGCGGCGATTGCGCATCGCGCCACCTCGACTATCCCCCGAAAGGGACGAAATATTGGCGGTATCAGCGCGGTGCGCGGGCAGCGGCGCCAGCGGCCGGAGCGGGGCGCGGCGTCGACGGCAGCAGGCCTTCGCGCTGGGCGCGCTTGCGGGCCAGCTTGCGGGCGCGGCGCACGGCCTCAGCCTTCTCGCGGGCGCGCTTTTCCGACGGCTTCTCGTAGTGGCCGCGCATCTTCATCTCGCGGAAGATACCTTCGCGCTGCATCTTCTTCTTGAGCGCGCGGAGCGCCTGGTCAACATTGTTGTCGCGGACGAGTACCTGCACGGGCGATCCTGCTGTTTCCGGTTTGAGATCGATCGACAAAAAGCGAAAGCCAATTGTCTCCGCAGCGGCATCCGCCACGAATTGACGCGCGCTTTAGCAGAATCAAAGCCTGCTGTCCACGGCCAAATATGAGATAACGCGCCCTATTCAGCCGCATCGCCGAGGCTGGCGGGTTCGGGCGCGTTGGGGTCGCCGGGCGTCGTCTCGCAGCCGAGATCGGGGAAGGCGAGGATACGGCGGTTCTGGAAATCCGTGCGCACGACGAGCAGGCCGCGTTCCTCGAAATAGTCGAGCAGGCGTTGCGCCCGCCGCTCCGAATGGGTGCCGTAGGCGCGGGCGAGCGCCGCGTTGGACGGCGAGGGACCTTGCGTGACGGCGGCGCGGGCGACCAGCAGGAAGATGCCTTGCAGGTCGTCCGGCAGGGTTTCGGACAATTCCAGCGCCTTGGCCCAGGCGTCGCCGCCTGCGGCGCGGGCGTCGATGCCGGCGCGCGCCACCGCCAGCCGGCGACGAAAGGCCGACAGGTGCAGCGGCTCGCCCGGCACGCGGCGGATGCGGCAGCGGACAAGGAAATCCTGGTAAAGCACGGCGTCGGTGCGGAAGCCGGCATCCGGGTCTTCGAGGATTTCGCGCAAGACCGCTTCGATGCCGGCTTCGCGTTCGGCTTCGTCGATCAGCGGGAAAACCGGTTCCGGCGCCGGTTCGAGCACGAGCTTGGGCTTGGAAAGCTGGGCCAGAAGCTCCGCCGTCGGCATCGGCGGCGGGGGAGCCGTGCGGCGGGGCGGGCGCAGCAACTCCTCGTCCGGGCCGGGCGTGAAGATCAGGTCGCGCGCATCTTCCGGCGCCTCCGGCAGCGGCGTCAGCTTCGGGCTGGAGGAGCGGGCCGCTGTTTCCACCGGGCCGATGGTGAGCGGCAGCGGCCGGCGCGACAGGGCAGGGCCGAGGGCGACGAAATGGCCCCGCGCGAGGTCGCGGAACATTTCGGCCTGCCGGCGGTCCATGCCCAGAAGATCGGCGGCGCGCGCCATGTCGATGTCGAGGAAGGTGCGGCCCATCAGGAAATTGGAGGCTTCGGCGGCGACGTTCTTGGCCAGCTTGGCGAGGCGCTGTGTGGCGATGACGCCGGCCAGCCCACGCTTGCGGCCGCGGCACATCAGGTTGGTCATGGCGCCCAGCGACACCTTGCGCGCCTCGTCGGCCACCTCGCCGGCGGCCGCAGGCGCGAAAAGCTGCGCCTCGTCCACCACCACCAGCATCGGATACCAATGGTCGCGCTCGGCGTCGAAAAGGCCGCCCAGAAAAGCCGCTGCGGCGCGCATCTGCTGCTCGACGTCCAACCCTTCGAGGTTGAGCACGACGGAGACGCGGTGCTGGCGGATGCGGCCGGCGATGCGCGTGAGTTCCGCCTCGGTGCGCTGGGCATCGACGACGACATGGCCGAATTTATCCGCCAGCGTGACGAAGTCGCCTTCCGGATCGATCACGCATTGCTGCACCCACGGTGCGCTCTGCTCCAGCAGGCGGCGCAACAGGTGCGACTTGCCGGACCCCGAATTGCCCTGCACGAGCAACCGGGTCGCCAGCAATTCCTCAAGGTCGAGCGCGGCCGGCTTTCCGGGGGCGGCCGCGCCCATCTCAATGTCCACTTTCATCGCATCACCCTGGCACACGCTCTAACATCGTGTCCGCCGGATGCGAACCGCCCGGATGCAATACCCACAGGCGTGATTTTGAAAGCTCAGGTCCGGTTGATGGAAACGCCGCCGTCGGCGAACAGTGCCGTGCCGGTGGTGAAACTCGAAGCCCCGGATGCCAGGAACAGCGCCGAGCGGGCGATTTCGTCGGGTTGTGCCACCCGCTTCAGCGCGTGGAGGCTTTCGACGAAGGCGCGCGCTTCCGGCGTCTTGAAGGTTGCGGCGGGTGTGTCCGTGCCGCCCGGCAGCAGCGCGTTGACCCGGATACCCTTCGGGCCGAACTCGGCGGCCAATGCCTGCGTCAGCCCGATCAGGCCAGCTTTGCTGGCGGCGTAAGGTGCCATTCCCGGCATGCCAACGGTGTGGCCGACAAAACTCGAGGTGAAGATCAGTGAACCGCCGCCGCGTTCCAGCATGGCGGGGATCTGGTATTTGGATGCAAGAAAGGCGCTCGTCAGGTTGGTGTCGATTACCTCGTGCCATGCTTCCTGCGCCAGATCGGAGACTGGCCCCATCGTGCCGACAATGCCGGCATTGTTGAAGGCGATGTCCAGCCCGCCGAACCTGTCGGTCGCCATGTCCGTCAATGCTTTTGCATAAGCCTCGTCCTTCACGTCGCCGGCCAGTGCTGCGGCTTCACCGCCGTCGGTGGCGATTTCGTCCACCAGTTCATCGAGTTCGGCTTGCCGCCTTGCCGCAACGATGACCTTTGCGCCCTGTGCGGCGAACAGCTTCGCCGTGGCGCGGCCGATGCCGGAACTCGCGCCGGTGACGATTGCGACCTTGTTGATAAGAGCGAACATCGTGCTTCCTTCCTGCGGATGATGCTGTTTCCAGCGTGACCCGCAGATGGCAAATCGAGCCCTCTCCTCTCCACCCGATACTTGCGAAGCGAATGGACGGTCCACGCGACGCCGCCCGCGCAAAGCGGCAATCGCCGTCGCAAACAGCGCAAGGATGGAGAAGCCGTTTCGATAGTGATACACCTCGCGCCGGTAGTCATTCGAGGCCAGACCGTGAAGAAATATTCCGTATTCGCCATCGCCCGCGAGGCCATGCGCGGCCACAAGGGTTGGGAAGAGCAATGGCGCTCGCCCGAGCCGAAGAAGGAGTACGACGTCGTTATCGTCGGCGCCGGCGGGCATGGGCTGGGCACGGCCTATTATCTGGCCAAGGAGCACGGCATCACCAACGTCGCTGTGGTGGAGAAGGGCTGGCTCGGCGGCGGCAACACCGGCCGCAACACCACCATCATCCGCTCCAATTATCTTTATGACGAATCGGCCGGCATCTACGACCATGCGGTGAAGCTGTGGGATGGGCTGTCGCAGGACCTCAACTACAACGTCATGTATTCGCCGCGCGGCGTCATGATGCTGGCGCACAACGTCCACGACGTGCAGGTGTTCAAGCGCCACATCCATGCCAACCGGCTGAACGGCGTCGACAACGAGTGGCTGACGCCGGAGCAGGCGAAGGAATTCTGCCCGCCGCTCAACATCTCGAAGAACGCGCGCTATCCGGTGATGGGCGCGGCCTTGCAGCGGCGCGGCGGCACGGCACGCCATGACGCCGTGGCCTGGGGCTATGCGCGCGCGGCCAATGCGCGCGGCGTCGACATCATCCAGAATTGCGAGGTGACGGCCGTCAAGCGCGATGCCAACGGGGCGGTCAGCGGCGTGGAAACGACCAAGGGTTTTATCGGCGCCAAGAAGGTCGGCGTCGTGGCTGCCGGCAACACCTCCGTCATCATGGACATGGCAGGCGTGCGCATGCCGCTGGAAAGCTACCCCTTGCAGGCGCTGGTGTCGGAGCCGGTCAAGCCGGTGGTGCCGTGCGTGGTGATGTCCAATACCGTGCACGCCTACATTTCCCAGTCCGACAAGGGCGAACTGGTGATCGGCGCCGGCACCGACCAGTATATTTCCTATTCGCAGACGGGCGGCCTGCATATTCTCGAACACACGCTGGACGCCATCTGCGAGATGTTCCCGATGTTCACGCGCATGAAGATGCTGCGCTCGTGGGGCGGCATCGTCGACGTGACGCCCGACCGCTCGCCGATCCTGGCCAAGACGCCGGTGAAAGGGCTCTACGTCAATTGCGGCTGGGGCACCGGCGGCTTCAAGGCGACGCCGGGCTCGGCCAACGTCTTTGCCCACACCATCGCCCGCGACGAGCCGCACCCGATCAACGCGCCGTTCACGCTGGAACGCTTCCGCACCGGCCGGCTGATCGACGAGGCGGCCGCCGCCGCCGTGGCGCACTGAGAAAGGCGAGGGGGACGAAATGCTTCTGATCCATTGCCCCTATTGCGAGGAAGAACGGCCGGAACTCGAGTTCCGCAACGCCGGCGAGGCGCATGTCGTGCGCTCGGCCAACATGGCGGGCGAGAGTGACGAGGATTTCGAGAAGTTCTTCTTCATCCGCTCGAACCCGAAAGGCATTATCTATGAGCGCTGGCGCCATATCCATGGCTGCGCGCGCTTCTTCAACGCGGTGCGCGACACCGTCACCGACAAGTTCGTCATGACCTATAAAGCCGGCGAGCCGAAGCCGAAGAAGCTGCCGGGAGTCGCAAAATAATGGCTGCCTCTTATCGCATTTCCGGCGCCGGCCGTTTCAGCCATGCCAAGGTCGCGAAGTTCAGCTTCGACGGCAAGCCGTATGCCGGCATCGAGGGTGACACGCTGGCCTCGGCGCTGCTTGCCAACGGCGTGCATCTTGCCGGCCGCTCGTTCAAATACCACCGCCCGCGCGGCATCCTCTCGGCCGGTGCCGAGGAACCGAACGCGCTGGTCGAGATCCGCCGCGACGCCGCGCGGCGCACGCCGAACGTCCGCGCCACCGTGCAGGAACTCTATGACGGGCTGGAGGCCGCTTCACAAAACCGCTGGCCGTCGCTGTCCTTCGACGTCGGCGCGGTGAACGATCTTGCCTCGCCGCTGTTTTCCGCCGGCTTCTACTACAAGACCTTCATGTGGCCGAAGGCGGCTTGGAAGTCGCTCTACGAGCCGAAGATCCGCGCCGCAGCCGGCCTCGGCGTGGCGCCGGACCAGCCCGATCCGGACCATTATGCGGCGCGCTTCGCCCATTGCGAGGTGCTTGTGCTTGGCGGCGGTGCAGCGGGGCTTGCGGCGGCATTGGCGGCGGCGGAAACCGGCGTGCGTGTCATCGTCGCCGACGAGCAGGCCGATTTCGGCGGCGCGTTGCGCTTCGAGGCCGGCGCGCGGATCGACGGGCAGGACGGCTGGGCCTGGGCGCAGGGCGTCGTCGCCAAGTTGAAGGCGATGGACAATGTGCGCGTGCTCAACCGCACGACGGCGTTCGGCTACTATGCCCAGAATTTCATCGGGCTGGTCGAGCGCGTCTCCGATCATCTCGCGGCTCCCGGACGCGACGTGCCGCGCGAGCGGCTGTGGCAGGTGCGAGCGAAGAAGGTGGTGATTGCCACCGGCGCCATCGAGCGGCATATGGTGTTCGCCGACAACGACCGGCCGGGCGTCATGCTGGCGTCCGCAGCGCGCACCTATCTGAACCATTACGGTGTCGCGGTGGGCCGCAACGTCGGCATCTACACCGCCAACGATTCCGCCTATGCGGCGGCGCTCGACCTGAAGAAGGCCGGCGTTACCGTGGCGGCGATCGTCGACCTGCGCGACAACCCGTCCGGTCAACTGGTCGACCAGGCGCGCGCGGCCAATATCGAGATCCATGACGGCCGCGCCGTGGTGCGTGTCGGCGGCAAGCTGCGCGTCAATTCCATGACCGTGCAGAAGCGCACCGGCGGCGGCGAGCGCACCTTGCCCGTCGATGCGCTCTTGATGTCGGCCGGCTGGACGCCCTCGGTGCATCTGTTCTCGCAGTCGCGCGGCAAGGTCGCCTTCAACGACGAGGTCAAGCGTTTCCTGCCCGGCACCTACGCGCAGGATTGCGTATCTGCCGGCGCCTGCAACGGCACCGACGGGCTGGCGGCCTCTGTGGACGAGGCCTATGCGGCCGGTGCCAAGGCGGCGAAAGAGGCCGGCGGCAAGGCGGCGAAATCCGCCAAGCCGAAGGTGGAGGCCAGCGAAGGCTGGTCGCGCGGCATGCTGGGCGCCGCCCCCGGCGCCGGTCCAGGCACGACGGTGAAGGCCTTCGTCGATTTCCAGAACGACGTGACCGCCAAGGACATCCGCCAGGCGGTGCATGAGGGCATGCGCTCGATCGAGCACGTCAAGCGCTTCACCACCAACGGCATGGCGACCGACCAGGGCAAGACGTCCAACATGCATGGGCTTGCCATCGCCGCCGAGGAACTCGGCAAGCCGATCCCGCAGGTGGGACTGACCACCTTCCGAGCGCCCTATACGCCGGTCACGTTCGGTTCCATCGCCAACCATGCACGCGGCGCGCTGTTCGACCCGACGCGGCGCACCACGACGCACGGGTGGGCCGAGAAGAACGGCGCCGTGTTCGAGGACGTCGGCCAGTGGAAGCGCGCCTGGTATTTCCCCAAGGCGGGCGAGGACATGCACGCCGCCGTCAACCGCGAATGCGTGACGGTGCGCAAGACGGCCGGCCTGTTCGACGCCTCGACGCTGGGCAAGATCGAGGTGGTCGGGCCGGACGCCGCGACCTTCATGGAATTGATGTACACCAACCCCTGGCAGAAGCTGGCGCCCGGCCGCTGCCGCTACGGGCTGATGCTGCGCGAGGACGGCTTTATCTACGACGACGGCGTGGTCGGGCGGCTGGCGGAGGACCGCTTCCATGTGACGACGACGACCGGCGGTGCGGCGCGCGTCATGAACCAGATGGAGGACTATCTCCAGACCGAGTTCCCGCACCTGAAAGTCTGGCTCACCTCGATTTCCGAGCAATGGGCGGTGATTGCGGTTCAGGGGCCGAACTCGCGGAAAATCATCGAGCCGCTGGTGGAGGGCATCGACCTGTCGGATGAAGCCTTCCCGCACATGTCGGTGCGCGAGGGGAAAATCTGCGGCGTGCCGACCAGGCTGTTCCGCATGTCGTTCTCGGGCGAGCGCGGCTTCGAGGTCAACGTGCCGGCCGACTACGGCGAGGCCGTGTGGGAAGCGCTGTGGGCCGAGGGCCAGAAGCACGGGGCCTGCGCCTACGGCACCGAGACCATGCACGTCCTGCGCGCCGAGAAGGGCTACATCATCGTCGGCCAGGACACGGACGGCACCGTCACGGTCAACGATGCCGGCATCGACTGGGCTATCGGCAAGAAGAAGGCCGATTTCGTCGGCATGCGCGGCATGATGCGGCCCGATCTCGTGGCGCCGGGGCGTAAGCAACTCGTCGGCCTGAAGACGAAGGACCCCAACGTCGTGCTGGAGGAGGGCGCGCAGATTGTCGCCGATCCCAACCAGCCGATCCCGATGAAGATGATCGGCCACGTCACGTCGAGCTACTGGTCGGAGAATTGCGGCCGCTCCATCGCGCTCGGCCTTGTCGCCGGCGGGCGCGAGAAGATGGGCCAGACGCTCTACGTGCCGATGCCCGACCGGGTGATCGAAGTGGAGGTGTCGGGCGCCGTGTTCTTCGACGAGAAGGGAGAACGCCTCAATGGCTAAGGTTGCTGCAAAGACCGCGCCTGCATCTCTGTCAGTCGGTCGCCGTTCCGCATTGGCGGGCCGCGAAGCGCTCGGCGCCGGCGTCAAGGTCGAGCCACTGGGGCCGGCCGAGCGCGTTTCGCTGCGGGCGCCGGCCGAATCGGCCGCCTCGCTGTCGCGGGCGCTGGGCGTCACGCTGCCGGAGAAGCCGAAGACTTCCGCCGCCAAGGGCGGCCGCGTCGTGCTGTGGCTCGGGCCGGACGAGTGGCTGGTGCTCGACGAAGAGGGCAAGGACCTGCTGGGGGACTGCGCCAAGGCGAAGCAGTTGCATTCGGCGGTCGGCATCTCGCACCGCAACATGGCGATTTCCGTCAGCGGCCCGGCGGCCGAGGCCTGCGTCAGCGCCGGCTGTCCGCAGGACCTGTCGCTGGCGGCGTTTCCGGTCGGCGCCTCGACACGCACGGTGCTCGGGAAAGCCGAGATCATCCTCTACCGTCCCGCAGCGGACGCTTTCCGCGTCGAGTGCTGGCGTTCCTTCTCGGACTATGTCTTTACTTTCCTCAGCGAAGCCGCCCGCGACGCCGCCGCATAGGAACCGTTGGCGCGGCTCCTCCGTTTGACTGGAACAAGCCGAGGACAGCACTATGGTCATTTCGTCGAAACCTGGCAGCGACAAGAAGAGCGCAGCGGTGAAGTCGCTGGAGGAGGAGCGGCGCCATCCGGCTCCGACAAACGAGTTGGACGAAGGGCTGGAAGATACCTTCCCGGCCAGCGATCCGATCTCGATCACCGATACGTCCATTGCGGGCGCGCCGCTGAAACCTGGCAAGCCGAAAAAGGTCGCGGGTAAGAAGCCGCGGCGGTAAGACCGGTCCGGTGCTGCTGTTCCGGACAAGCCCAGGCATGGCGACCGACGGAACGCCGCACTTTGCGTTTGCCCCATAAGACCTTGCCTTGTCCCCCAAAAAAGAGCGGCCAGACTTGCTGGCCGCTTTTGCTCATTGTCAACGCGCGAAGGTTTTCCGGCTGCGCGTCGGCTCACATGCCGTTGGAGATGCTCCACGGGTTGACGTCGATACCGAGCTTCTTGCCGCCTGTGGCGGTGTTGGTGGCGGCCGGCCGCGTCTTTTCGACGGAGCCGGTGGCGGTGCAGTCGAGATTGGCGGGGGTGGTCGATGTCGCGCAGGCGGCCGGCGCGGGAGCGTTTGCCTTGACGGCGTGGGTGCCGGCGAACGCGGCGCCCGGCAGGGCGATCAGCGCGGCGAGGACAAGGGCGGTCTTCTTCATCGTCAGTCTCCGAGGATTATTCGTACATGTACAATGCTTAGGACATGTACGGTGACGGTTCATGGCTTTCAAGTCGGTTTTCGTGCGCGTACGAAAATTTTTAAAGCGAGGAAAATCCGCGGTGCTGTCAGGTTTTCCCGACGGGACAGGGGCGTTGCGGCAAAAGCCGGTTCGCTTCGGGCCGGCACGGTGGGAATCCGATACTCGGGAGAATGAACTTTTCTAGCGCGTCGGATCGGCGCGACAGGCAGTCGGGCCGCCGGCCAATGGCGCCACGGCCTGCGTGGAGAGGCCGGCCAAGGCAAAGTCGCACATGCGCTTGACGAAAGCCTGCGGGTCGCCGAACGGATGGAAGGGGAAGGTGATCAGCAGCGAGATGGTGCCGTGGCCGGTCGCCCACAGCATGTTGGCGATGGCGTGGGCGTCGCCCCGCAGTTCGCCGGCCGCTATGCAGGCTTCGACGCGGCTGACCAGCACCTTCATGGCCGGATTGTCGGCTTCCATCTCGGCGAAGGTCTTGCCTGCCGGTGGCCGTGTCTTCTCGGTCATGAAGACGGTGCGGTATTCGTTCGGGTTGCCGAGGCCGAAGGCAGCGTATTCGGTCATGACCACCCGCAGCGCTTCGAGCGGATCGTCGGACGGCTGCGCCTCGATGCGCCGGGCGAGCGTGGCGAAGGCATCCTCGGCGAGCGCCAGCAGAATGTCCTGCTTGTCGGCGAAGTAGGAATAGACCGACATCGGCGCGTAGCCGACGCGCTTGGCCAGCCTGCGGATGGTCAGGCCTTCGTAACCTTCCTCCTGCACCAGATCATGCGCCGCAGCCACCAGCGCGGCGCGCTGTTCCGCCTTCTGCCTGTCGCGGCGTTCCTGTGCGGTCTGCGGCACGGTCCGGCTGTCTTTCTTCCTCGCTGCCTTTCAGAACGGAACTATATACGCCGTACGGTGCCCGGCAAGGTCACGCTACGGCAGGCCAGAGCGGCTTCGGTTTGGCCGAGTCGTCGGAACCGCTCTATCTATCTGATTCGACCGCATTTCCGGACGCAAAACCGTTTCACGCTTTTGCTGGAAATGCTCTGGTGATTCAGGCGCCCTCCGGCTCCGGCTCGACGAAGGCCAGCGTCAGCCAGCGCGCCGTCAGTGCCGGCTTCTTCGAGCCCTCGATTTCGATGGTCACGTCGTGCGTCATCTGCACCCAACCGGAGGGGCGGGCCTTGACGTCGGCCAGCACGAAGCGGGCGCGGATGCGGGCGCCGGTCTTGACCGGGGCGAGGAAGCGGATCTCGTCGAAGCCGTGATTGACACCCATCTTCGATTTTTCCAGCAACGGCAGCGTCTCGAAGGTCATGGCCGACAAAAGCGACAGCGTGAGAAAGCCGTGCGCGATGGTGCCGCCGTAAGGCGTTTCTGCGGCGCGCGCGGGATCGCAATGGATGAACTGGTGGTCGTCGGTCGCGTCGGCGAACTGGTCGATCATCGTCTGGGTAACGGTGCGCCAGGGCGACAGGCCCACGTCCTTGCCTTTGTTGGCGAGCAGGGTTTCAAGCGGAACGGTGGTTGCGGACATGCGGCCTCCGGTTATGCGTGGCGCTGGCTCGGCGCAGAAATAATGGGTGCCGCGCGGAATGTCATCCGGGAAGGTGGTGTCTCTCGCTCTCCTCGATGGCGGAGGAAATATGAGCGCTATTCGGCTGGTTCGGCGTCGACGTAGGCCGCTTCCTCCAGTTCGCGCTTGAGGCGGGCTTCCTCATGGCTTTTCGGCGTGACGAAGCGGCCGAGCAGCAGGTAGGCGACCGGGGTGAGGAACAGGGTCGAGACGGTGGCGAGGCCGAGGCCGCCGACGATGACCCAGCCGAGCGCGACGCGCGCCTCGGCGCCGGCGCCGCTCGCCAGCACCAGCGGCACGCCGCCGAGCACGGTGCAGATCATCGTCATCATCACCGGACGCAGGCGGATGTTGGCAGCCTGCTCGATCGCCTCGCGCACCCCGAGGCCGCGGTCGCGCAACTGGTTGGCGAACTCGACGATGAGGATGCCGTTCTTGGCCATGACACCGACCAGAAGGACAAGGCCGATCTGCGAATAGGCGTTGAGGCTGGTGCCGGTGAGGATGAGCGCGAAGATGGCGCAGGCAAGCCCCAGCGGCACGGTGGCCATGATGATGACGGCCGACACGAAGCTCTCGAACTGCGCGGCCAGCACCAGAAGGATGATGACCAGCGCGAAGCCGAAGATGGTGACCATGCCGGAATTGGTTTCGCCGAGCGTCGCCGCCTCGGCCAGCGGCACGAGCCGCGCGCCGGGCGGCAGAAGCGGCGCGGCTATGCCTTGGGCGGTCTTGAGCGCGTCGCCGAGAGCGAAATCGCTCCTGAGGTTGGAGGTGATGGCGACGGACGGCTGCTGCTGCTCGCGCGTCAGCGAGGGCGGCACGGCGCGCTCTTCGAGCGTGGCGATGGTCGACATCGGCACGTAGCGCCCGTCCCCCGTCTTGAGGAAGACGTTCTGCAAGTCCGTCGGGTCGTTGATCGGGTCGGTGGTGGAGACGAGCTTCACCGCATAGCTGCGGTCGGCGATGTAGACGTCGCCGACCTTGTTGCCGTCGAGCATGGCCTGCATGGTGTTGGCGAGGCCGGTGATGTCGATGCCGAGATCCGAGGCCCTGGCGCGGTCGATGGCGACCGCAAGCTGCGGCTGCGTCGGGTCCACCGACAGGCGCGGCTGGCGGAAGCGCGGGTCCTGCCGCATCGCGTCGATGACCTTGTCGGCGGCGTCCGACAGCTTCTTGCGGTCGTTGCCGACCAGCGCGAATTGCAGGCCGTTGCCGGCGCCGCGGATGCCGAGGCTGTTCGGCTGGATGGGGAAGACGCGCAGGGACGGCACTTCCGCCGTCAGCTTTTCGATGTCGGCCATGATCTGCTGCTGGCTGCGGGCCCGCTCGTCCCACGGCGCTAGTGTCATCACCATGAAGCCGGTGTTGTACTGGCCGTTGTTGCCGGCGCTCTCGAAGGTGCTGACGATCTCGCCGGATTGGCGAAGCGGCTGAATCAGATCCTCGATCTTGCGCATTTGCGATGTCGTGTAGTCGAGGCTCACGCCCTGCGGGGCGTTGATGCGCAAAAGTACCACCGAACGGTCCTCGGTGGGGGTCAGTTCCTGGCGGATGGTGCCGAACAGGGCAAAGGCCGCGCCGGCAAACAGGACGGCCGCCAGAAGCACGATGACCGGGGCATCGAGGCAGGCGTGCAGGCAGCGGCGATAGAGCGAGCCCAGCGCGGCGCCGATGCGGCCGCCGAGGCCGCCTTGCCCTTCGTGATGCAGCGAGGCTTCCGTCAGCATGCGGGAGGCGAGCATCGGGCAAAGCGTCAGCGCCACCACGCACGACAGCAGCACCGCCATCGCCAGCACGAAGCCGAATTCGCGGAACAGGCCGCCGGTCTGGCCGGGCAGGAAGGAGATCGGCACGAAGACGGCGACAAGGGTTGCCGTGGTGGCGATGACGGCGAAGAACACTTCCTGCGCGCCGAGCACGGCGGCGGCGCGCGGGCCGAGCCCCATGTTGCGACGGCGCACGATGTTTTCCAGTACCACGATGGCGTCGTCGACCACGAGACCGGTCGCCAGCACCAGCGCCAATAGCGTCAGGATGTTGATCGAGAAGCCGGCGAGATAGATCGCCGCGACGGTGCCGATCATGGCGACAGGCATGGAGAAAGCGGGGATGAGCGTGGCGCGCCAGTCGAGCAGGAAGACGTAGATGACGATCAGCACGATCGACACCGACAGGCCGAGCGCGATCTCGACCTCGTGCACGGCGCCGTTGACGAAGACGGCGTCGTCGGAGGTGACCTTGATCGACATGCCTTTGGGCAGGTTCTGCTGGATCTTGGCGACGGCCGCCTTGACGCCTTCGGAGATGTCGAGCGTGTTGGATTCGGCGGCGCGCACGATGCCGATGCCGATGCCCGTCTTGCCGTCCGAGCGCAGCGTCGTCTGGCCGATATCGGGGCCGAGCGTCACAGTCGCGACGTCGCGGATATGCGTGGTGCCGCCGATGACGATGGCGCCGAACTGCTCGGGCGTGGTGACGTCGGCGGTGGTGCGCACGACGAGGTTCTGGTTGGTGGTGGTGATCGAGCCGGCCGGCGTGTCGAAGGCCACCGAGGCGAGCGCGTTGCGCAGGTCCGCCACCGTGTAGCCGAGGCTGGCGAGCCTGGCCTGGTTGACGTCGATGCGGAAAATCTTCTCGCGGTCGCCGTAGACCTGCACGTCGGCGACGCCGGGCACGGCGGCGAGCGTATCCTCGATCTGATCCTGGACGATGACGGTCATGTCCTCGACCGTCATCCTGTCGGACGTCACCGCCAGGCGCATCACCGCGTCGGAATTGGCGTCGGCCTTGACGATGCGCGGCGGGTCGGCCTCTTCCGGGATCTGGTTGGCGACGCGGCCGACCGCATCGCGGACGTCGGAAGCGGCGACGTTCAGGTCGACGCCGTCGTTGAACTCGATGGTGACGCGGCTGCGGCCGAAGGAGGAGGTGGACGAAATCGACTTGACGCCGGACACGCGCGCCACCGCGCCCTCGATCGTATCGGTCAGCTCGCGGTCGACCGTCTCGGCGGCGGCGCCGGTGAAGTCAGTGGTGACGGTGACGACGGCGCGGTCGACGTCCGGCAGTTCGCGGATTTCGACGCCGTAGAAGGCCGCGAGGCCGGCGACCGCGATCAGGGTATTGAGGACGAAGGCCAGGACGGGCCGGCGGATGAACAGCGCGGTGAAACCCGCTTCGCCGTTCCTGTGGGCGGTGTCGCTCATGCGCGGCTCCGTCTACGAACCGGCCGCGGCAGCCTGCTCCTGCCCGCCTTCGCCGGCGATGCGGAGCGCACCGCCGTCGCGCACGCTTTGCACGCCTTCGGTCACGACCATGTCGCCGCTGGCGAGCGGCGCATCCACCAGCACCGCTTCGGTGTTGCGCTGGACGACGCGCACCGGCACGCGCAGCGCCTTGCCGTCCTTGACGGCCCAGATGAAGGCGCCGTCGGTTCCCCACTGGACGGCGAGCGGGCTGACTGCCGGATACGTTTCGCCGGGAAAGTGCATGCCGATCTGGAAGGACATGCCGGCGCGCAGGGAATCGGCGGGATTGGCGATGGTCGCCTGCACCCACAGCGTACGGCTCTTTTCATCGACGCGGTTGTCGATGGCCGTGACGGTGCCGGTAAAGACGTCTTTCGGGCTGGCGAGCAGGGTGGCGGTGACGGGGGCGTCCACCTTGACGGCGGCGGCGAAGCGTTCCGGCACCCAGAAATCGACCAGGATGGAGGAGCGGTCATCGACGGTGGCGATGGCCGAGGCGCTGGTCACGTAATTGCCGGCGGCGATCGGCAGGATGCCCACCGTGCCGGCAATGGGGGAAACGACGGAGCGACGGTCGAGCGTGACCTGCGCGTCGTGCACCGACAACTCGTCGTTGCGCAGTTCCAGTTCGGCGTCGCTGAGCTGCACGGCCGTTGCCGCGTTGGAGGCGCGCAGCGCGCGCAGGCGTTCCACCTTCGCCTTGGCGTCGTCGCGCGTCGCGACGGCCTTGTCGAGGGCGATCTGCTCGACTTCCGAATCGAGCCTGGCGATGACCTGGCCGACTTCGACATGGGCGCCCGCCCGGACGAGAATCTCGGTCAGCCGGCCAGACGAATAGGGATTGACGGCTACCGTGGCGTTGGCGCGGCCGGTGCCGATCGCCTGCAACCGGTCGTTGATCGTCTCGTTGGTGACGGGAGCGGCGACGACCGTGGCCGGCGCTGCGGCGGCGTTGCCCCGGTTGGCCGTTGCCCGGCCCGCCGCGCTTTCGTCGGCCTTGGGCGTCGAGGCGTGCGCCCATTCGATGCCCCAGCGGCCAAGGATATCGGGGGCGCCGGGGAAAAACAGCACCCACGCGGCAGCGGCCCCGGCAAGAATCACCAGCGAAAAAACTATCTGCTTCCAGGCGGCCATCGGCACTCCGGTTGACGATCCGACATCACGTCTCCCGGTTCCTCCCGCCCGGACCAGACGAAGCGACACACCACGATATGCACGACGCTCTATCGTGCCTTTATGGCAACTCTTGAACGCCGGCGCACATTAAATCTGCGTAAGGTTCGCCCTGTCGCGACGATCCGCTTACCGCAGGCGCTCCATTTCTGCCAGCCGTGCGGTGCTGTCGGCCCCGAGTTGGCGCGTGACAGCGCCGATCAGCGTCTCGGCCACCACGAAAAGCGCGGCCGAGGAATCCCACGGCGACGGCACCGCCGTGCGCCCGGCAATGACGTGGCGGGCGAAACGGGCGATCGGCGACAGCCACTGGTCGGTGAACAGCACGATGTGCACGCCGCGCCGATGCGCCTTCTCGGCGAAATGCACCAGGCTTTCCTGATAGCGGCGAATGTCGAAGATGAGCAGCACGTCGCGTTTGCCCATGTCGATGAGCCGGTCGCGCCACATGCTTTCCTGACCGACGAGGTGGAAGACGTTGGGCCGGATGATGGCCAGATGCGCGGCCATGTAGCGGGCGAGCGGGTCGGTGAAGCGGCCGCCGACCAGATACATGTGGCCGTGCGAATCGGCGAGGCGGGCCGCGATGTCGGCGATCTGCCGATCGGAGAGATGGCGGAACGTTTCGCGCAGATTGTCGAGCGTCGCCGCCAGCAGCGGCGCGGCTTCGCCCGCGACGGCGACCGAGGGCAGCGGCCGCGCCGCCGGCGACTGCAACTGCGCCGCCAGCTCGTCCTGAAGCGCCGACTGGAATTCCGGATAATTCTGGAAACCCAGGCGGGCGACGAAACGCAGGATGGTCGGCGAAGAGACGCCGGCGGCCTGCGAGAATTCGGCCACCGTCTTCAGTCCGATCAGCGGATAGTTGGCCACCAGCGTGTGCGCTGCGCGGCGCTCGCCGGCGGGCATCGCGTCGACGCGGTCGGCGATCAATTCGGCAATGCTGGCTGTCATCTCCCCACCCAGGACGGCACCGGTGCACAACGCGAAAACCAGTTTGACAAAGTCCGGCAAAGTGTATGAAATCATCCACAGAGGCGCAATGCGATAAAATACGTACCATAAGATACGCGCTTCGGGGGAAGCGAAGCATGCAAGGCAGCGGGCTCGCGAAACGGACAGCGGCGGATTCCGTCCGGATCACCAATCCGGGCGGCAAGGGCCGCCTCGTGCTGACCTGCGATCACGCCTCGAACGTCCTGCCGCCGGAATTCGGTACGCTGGGCCTGCCGGCGACCGCGCTCCAGCGCCACATCGCATGGGACCCCGGCGCGCTGCCGGTTGCGCGTTACATGGCGCAAGCGCTCGACGCCGTGCTGGTCGAGACGCGCCTGTCGCGGCTGCTGCTCGACTGCAACCGGCCGCTCGATGCGCCGGACCTGATCCCGCCCGTCAGCGAGACGACCGTCATTCCGGGCAACGCCGGTCTTTCAGCCGCCGAGCGCGAGGCGCGGGTTGCGCGCTGCTGGCAGCCGTTCCACGAGGCGGTCGAGGCGGTGATGGAGGAACGGCTTGCCGCCGGGCACGAAACCTGGCTGGTGTCGGTGCACTCCTTCACGCCGGTCTACAAGGATGTGCGGCGGCCTTGGCAGATCGGCATCATCCATGACGACGACACGCGGCTTGCTTCGCCGCTCATCGCCGCACTGAAGACGAGGCGCGAGCTGTCGGTCGGGGTGAACGAGCCGTACTCGCCGGCCGACCGCGTCTATTTCACGCTCGAACGGCATGCGCGCGCGCGCGGCATGCCGTGCGCGATGATCGAAATCCGCAACGACGAGATCGCCGGCGAGGCCGGTCAGAAAAAATGGGGAGCCATGCTCTCCGACATCTTCAGGCAACTGGACCCGGCGCAACTGCCCAAACCGCCGCCGCTCCATCCGGCCCGTTCGATTGAAGGTTCCATCTGACCAAAACAGGGGACACTCCTATGGCAGCGCCTGGATACACTGACACCGACAAGCAGGAAGACGTGAAGGTTCTCCATTCCATGGGCTATGCCCAGGAACTCGAACGGCGGCTTTCCCGCTTCTCCAACTTCGCCGTTTCCTTTTCCATCATCTGTATCCTGTCGGGCGGCATCAACTCGCTCGCCCAGGCAACCTCCGGCGCCGGCGGCATCGGCGTCGGCATCGGCTGGCTGATCGGCTGCTTCGTATCGCTGACCTTCGCCGTCGCCATGTCGCAGATCTCGTCGGCCTACCCGACGGCGGGCGGCCTCTACCACTGGGGCTCGATCCTCGGCAACCGCGGCACCGGCTGGGTGACGGCCTGGCTCAACCTGCTCGGCCTCGTCACCGTGCTCGGCGCCATCAACGTCGGCACCTGGACTTTCTTCATGGGCGCCTTCGGCCCGGCGCTCGGCATCGAGAACACGCTGACGACGCAGACCATATTCCTCGTCGTCATCACCGGCGCGCAGGCGCTCATCAACCATCTCGGCATCAAGCTCACCGCCAAGCTGACGGACTTTTCGGGCTACCTGATCTTCTTCGGCGCCATCCTGATCGCGGTGGTGTGCCTGTTCTCGGCTCAGACCTGGGATTTCTCGCGGCTGTTCACGTTCAAGAACTATTCCGGCGACGCCGGCGCGGGCGTGTGGCCGCAGGTCTCCGACTGGTGGGTCTTCTCGCTCGGCCTGTTGCTGCCGATCTACACTATCACCGGCTACGACGCCTCCGCGCATACGTCGGAGGAAACCATCAAGGCGGCCTCTTCGGTGCCGCGCGCGATGGTCATGTCTGTCGTCTGGTCGGCGCTGTTCGGCTACATGTTCCTCGCCGCCTTCGTGCTGATGATCCCCAACATGGACGATGCCGCCAAGCAGGGCTGGAACGTCTTCTTCTGGGCGTTCGACCAGCGCGTTCCCTCAGGCCTCAAGGAGTTCGTCTACCTCGTCGTCTTCGTCGCCCAACTCCTGTGCGGGCTGGCGACGGTGACGTCGGCCTCGCGCATGATCTTCGCCTTCTCGCGCGACGGCGGCTTGCCGGCGTCGGGCGCGCTGTCGAAGGTGAGCCCGACCTACCGCACGCCGGTGGCGGCGATCTGGACGGCGTCGATCCTGTCGGTGCTGTTCGTCTGGGGCTCGTCGCTGGTGTCGGTCGCCGGCACCTCGGCCTACACCATCGTGGTGTCCTGCACCGTCATCTTCCTGTTTCTGTCCTTCACCGTGCCGATCGTGCTCGGCATGATGGCCTGGGGCACCTCGAAGTGGGACAAGATGGGGCCGTGGAACATGGGGCGGGGCGTGTTCATGCTGTTCGGCCTCCTCTCCGTCCTGTCGATGGTCCTGATCTTCGTCATCGGCGTGCAACCGCCGAACGACTGGGCGCTCTACATCACCATCGGCTTCCTGGTGCTGACCGCGATCGTCTGGTTCGCCTTCGAGAACCGCCGTTTCCAGGGCCCGCCGATGGGCGAGATCGTGGCGGCGCGCCAGGCGGCGATCAAGGCGGCCGAGCAGGCGGTCGGCGAAACCGGCAACCACTGAGTTTCACCCAACCGACGCCATGGCCGGCATAGCGCCGGCCATGGCCTTCTCCCAACAGTTCATCAGACAGACCGGAGTGCGAAAAGAATGGCGGGCAATCTCTCGTTCGACCAGTTGAAGCAGGAAATCGCCGCCGGCGACATCGACACGGTGCTGTGTTGCGGCGTGGATATGCAGGGGCGCCTGTTCGGCAAGCGCTTCCTGGCCTCCTTCTTCGCGACCTCCGCCTACGACGAGACGCATGGCTGCAACTACCTGCTGGCGCTCGACATCGATATGGAGCCGGTGCCGGGCTACAAGGCGGCGAGCTGGAGCCAGGGTTACGGCGACTTCGTGCTCAAGCCGGACCTTTCGACCTTGCGCCGCGTGCCGTGGCTGGAAAAGACGGCGCTGGTGATCTGCGACATCCAGGACCACCATCATCACGAGGACCTGCCGCATTCGCCGCGCGCCATCCTGCGCCGGCAGGTCGAGCGGCTCGCCGAGCGCGGCTACATCGGCTATTTCGCTTCGGAACTGGAATTTTACCTGCTCAACGAGAGCTACGACACGGCGCGCGCCAAGCACTGGCAGGGTCTCGACAGCGCCTCGCCCTATATCGGCGACTACCAGATGGGCATCACCACCAAGGAAGAGGGCTATATGCGCCGCCTGCGCAACGAGATGCAGGCCGCCGGCATTCCGATCGAAAATTCCAAGGGCGAGTGGGGTCCCGGCCAGGAAGAGATCAACGTGCGCTACGCCGAGGCGCTGGAGATGGCCGACCGCCATGTCTTCCTGAAGAACGGCGCCAAGGAGATCGCCGACCAGGAGGGCAAGGCCGTCACCTTCATGGCCAAGTACAATTACGGGCTGGCCGGCAACTCCAGCCACATCCACAACTCGCTGTGGAGCGCCGACGGCAAGTCGCCGCTGTTCTACGACAAGAACGCCGAATGGACGCTGTCGACGCTCGGCCGGCAGTGGAGCGCCGGGCAGCTCAAATACGCCAAGGAATTCACCTATTTCCTGGCGCCCTACATCAATTCCTACAAGCGCTTCCAGTCCGGCACTTTCGCGCCGACCAAGATCATGTGGTCGGAAGACAACCGCACGGCCGGCTTCCGCCTGTGCGGCGAAGGCACCAAGGGCATCCGCATGGAGTGCCGCATCGGCGGCGCCGACCTCAACCCCTATCTCGCCTTCGCGGCGCTGATCGCCGCCGGCCTTGCCGGCATCGACGAGAAGCTGGAACTGCAAAAGCCCTTCGTCGGCGACGCCTACCAGGCGGCGCGCCTGCCCGAGATCCCGAAGACCTTGCGCGACGCCACCGAAACGCTGGTGAAGTCGAAAATGCTGAAAGGCGCCTTCGGCGAGGACGTCATCGAGCACTACGTGCACACGGCGCGCTGGGAGCAGTTCGAATACGACCGCCGCATCACCGACTGGGAATTGCATCGCGGTTTTGAGCGGTACTAAGACGCCGCGTATTATGCGCCTCGGACTTGCCGGCCCGAGCGCCGACTTTGGAAGAAGGAAAACATGATGACCGAAACGGTCAAGCTCAAATCCCCCGTCGACGGCTCGATCTATGCCGAGCGGCCCGTTGCCAGCGACGCGCAGGTCAACGCCGCCGTCGAGCGGGCGCGCGCCGCGCAGGTCGGGTGGGCCGAGGTGCCGGTCGCCCGGCGCGGCCAGTATATGCTCGCCATGCTGGAGGCGCTGGTCGCCATGACCGACGAGATCGTGCCGGAGATCGCCTGGCAGATGGGCCGACCGGTGCGCTACGGCGGCGAGTTCGGCGGGGTGAAGGAACGCACCCAGTACATGGTCGAGATCGCCGAGAAGGCGCTGGCGCCGGTGCCGGCCTCGAACCCGAAGGACGGTTTTCGCCGCTACGTGAAGAAGGATCCGCTCGGCGTGGTCATGGTCATCGCGCCGTGGAACTATCCTTATCTGACGGCCGTCAACACCATCGTGCCGGCGCTGATGGCGGGCTCCGCCGTCATCCTCAAGCACGCCGCGCAGACGCTTTTGGTCGGCGAGCGTTTCGCCCAGGCCTTCGAGAAGGCCGGCCTGCCGAAGGGCGTGTTCCAGAACATCGTCTTGAACCATGCCCAGACGGAAAAGCTGCTCGGCTCGGGCAAGATCGACCATGTCAACTTCACCGGTTCGGTCGCCGGCGGCCGCGCCATCGAGAAGGCGGCGGCCGGCACCTTCATGACGCTCGGGCTGGAACTCGGCGGCAAGGACCCGGCCTATGTGCTGCCCGACGCCAAGCTCGACCATGCCATCGCCAACCTGGTGGACGGCGCCTTCTACAATTCCGGCCAGTGCTGCTGCGGCATCGAGCGCGTCTATGTGCACGAGAAGGTCTATGACGATTTCGTCCACGGCTTCATCGCCGAGACGAAGAACTACGTCGTCGGCAACCCGCTGGAGCAGGCGACCACCATGGGGCCGATGGCGCAGGCGCGCTTCGCCGACCTGATCCGGGAGCAGAAGGCCGAGGCGCTGCGCAAGGGAGCCAAAGCGCACGTCAACATGAAGGTGGACAAGGACGTCGCCGGCTCGCCCTACATCGCGCCGGAAGTCCTGACCAATGTCGACCACCAGATGTCGGTCATGCGCGAGGAAAGTTTTGGCCCGATCGTCGGTATCATGAAGGTGCGCAACGACGAGGAGGCCATCGCGCTGATGAACGATTCTCCTTACGGGCTGACAGCCTCGATCTGGACCCGCGACACCGAGCATGCGGTGGCCATCGGCGACCGCGTCGAGACCGGCACCGTGTTCATGAACCGCTGCGACTATCTCGACCCGGCGCTGGTGTGGACCGGCGTGAAGGACACCGGCAAGGGCGCCGGCCTCAGCCAGATCGGCTACGACAACCTGACGCGGCCGAAATCCTATCACCTGCGTGAAGCCATCTGATTTTCCGAAAGTAGAAGAATGACCACCCTCGTCTCCAAATGGAACTACCCCACCACCGTCCGCTTTGGCGCCGGCCGCATCAAGGAACTGCCGGAGGTGCTGGAAGCGACCGGCATCAAGCGGCCGCTCTTCGTCACCGATCCCGGTCTTGCGAAGCTGCCGGTCGTCGCCTCGACGCTGAAGATCCTCGACGCCGCCAAGGTGCCTTACGGTGTTTTCTCCGAGGTCAAGCCAAACCCGGTGGAGTCCAACCTCACAGCCGGCATCGAGGCGTTCAAGAAGGGCAAGCATGACGGCGTCATTGCCTTCGGCGGCGGCTCGGCGCTTGACCTCGGCAAACTGATCGCTTTCCAGGCGGGGCAGACGCGCCCGGTGTGGGACTTCGAGGACATCGGCGACTGGTGGACGCGCGCGGATTCGAGCAAGATCGTCCCGATCATCGCGGTTCCGACCACGGCCGGCACCGGTTCGGAAGTCGGCCGCGCCGGCGTCATCACGCATGAGGCCAGCCACACCAAGAAGGTCATCTTCCACCCGAAGATGCTGCCAGCCATTGTCATCGCCGACCCGGAGCTGACGATCGGAATGCCGCCCTTCATTACCGCCGGCACCGGCATGGACGCACTGGCGCATTGCCTGGAAGCCTATTGCGCGCCGGGCTATCATCCGATGGCCGACGGCATCGGCGTCGAAGGCGTGCGGCTGGTGTTCGAGAACCTGCCGAAGGCATACGCCAACGGCAAGGACCTTACCGCCCGCGCCCACATGATGAGCGCCGCCGCCATGGGCGCCACCGCGTTCCAGAAAGGGCTCGGCGCCATTCACTCGCTGTCGCATCCGATCGGCGCGCTCTACGACACCCATCACGGCATGACCAACGCCGTCTTCATGCCCTATGTTCTGGCCTTCAACCGTGACGCGATCGAGGACAAGATCGTGCGGCTGGCCGCCTATTGCGGTATCAAGGGTGGCTTCGACGGCTTCGCCAAGGCTGTCATGAAGCTGCGCAAGGACCTCAAGGTGCCGCATGCGCTGCCGGGCCTCATCAAGGGGCTGGAGATGGACAAGAAGCGCAAGGTGCTGATCGCCGAAATGGCGGTGGTTGATCCGACTGCCGGCGGCAATCCGGTCAAGCTGACCAAGAAGGCTGCGTTGTCGCTGCTGGAAAACAGTTTGTCGGGAACCGTCTAGTCGAATTGCGGATTTGGTGCGACTGTTTTCGTATCACTTGCGAAAAATAAGAACAGCAAGGGGAACCGAAAGCTTGAGGGAGGAGGGCAAAAAAACTTAGCCGGACAAGCGACGAAGGCCGCATGCGATTGCGGGCGGTCTTCAAAAGGAGTTTAATTTCCGCACCTTCAAGGGTGCGGGGCGGTCCGTTTCATCGGGCTGTCACACAACGGGGATACCGCAGCGCCGGCGTCCCATGGCGTCAGTTCAACGGAGAGAACAAGATGTTCGAATTCACAGGGAAACTGCTTTCCCTTTCGGCCGCGGCGCTGATGGCGTCGACGGTCATTTCGTCCGCCGATTCGATGGACGATCTCGTCAAGGCGGCCAAAGCCGAGGGCCAACTCACCACCATCGCGCTGCCGCATGACTGGTGCGCCTATGGCGATGTTTTCAATGCCTTCAAGAAGAAATATCCGGAAATCACCGTCAACGAGCTCAATCCCGACGCCGGCTCCGGCGACGAGGTCGAGGCGATCCGCGCCAACAAGGACAACAAGGGCGCCCAGGCTCCCGACGTGATCGACGTCGGCCTTTCCTTCGGCCCGTCGGCCAAGAAGGAAGGCCTGCTGATGCCCTACAAGGTATCGACCTGGGATTCGATCCCCGATAGCGCCAAGGACGCGGAAGGCTACTGGTACGGCGACTATTACGGCGTGCTGTCCTTCATGGTGAACAAGGATCTGGTCAAGGATGCGCCTAAGGACTGGGCCGACCTGCTGAAGCCGGAGTTCGCCAATTCGGTTGCGCTCGCGGGCGATCCGCGCGCCTCGAACCAGGCCATCCAGGCCGTCTACGCGGCCGGCCTTTCGACCGGTGCCGCCGCCGGCAAGGATGCGGGCACCGCCGGCCTCGACTTCTTCAAGAAGCTCAACGCCGCCGGCAACTTCGTTCCGGTGATCGGCAAGCCGGCGACGCTGGCGCAGGGCCAGACGCCGATCCTCATCAACTGGGACTACAACAACCTGTCGGGCCGCGACACGCTGAACGGCAACCCGCCGACCGACATCGTCATCCCGTCGAGCGGCGTCGTCGCCGGCGTCTACGTGCAGGCGATCAGCGCCTATGCGCCGCACCCGAACGCCGCGAAGCTGTGGATGGAGTATCTTTATTCCGACGAGGGCCAGCTCACCTGGCTGAAGGGCTACTGCCACCCGATCCGCTTCAACGCGCTGGCCAAGGACGGCAAGGTGCCGCAGGACCTGCTCGACAAGCTTCCGCCGGCCGACAACTATGCCAAGGCCGTCTTCCCGACGCTCGACGAGCAGGGCGCTGCCAAGGAAGAGATCACCAAGAACTGGGACTCGGTGGTCGGCGCTGCCGTGAAGTAACGCTTCCTGTCGCCCGGCCAGCTTTGCGGCTGGCCGGGCGACGAGACCGCTTCTGCCTTTGAATAAACGTCGCCACTCTACCGGAGCGAGCCGCAACATGGCCGATGTGACGGCACCCGGCACAGCCATTGCCCCGTCGGCGCCGCCGACGGCACGGACCGCCGCGCGGTTCCCCACCCGTTGGCTGGGCATCGCGCCGTTCATCCTGTTCGCGCTGCTGTTCCTGATCCTGCCGACGCTCTACCTCATCGTCGGCGCCTTCCAGAACGCCGATGGCGCCTTCTCGCTGAATTCGATCCGCGATCTGTTCACGCCTTCGATTCTCGCCGCCTACTGGATTTCCATCAAGGTCAGCTTCGCTTCGGCCATCATCGGCGCGCTGGCCGGCCTGGCGATCGCCATCGCCATCATCCGCGGCGGGCTGCCGGAGTGGCTGCGCTCGACCACCATCACCTTCTCCGGCGTTGCTTCCAATTTCGCCGGCGTGCCGCTGGCCTTCGCCTTCCTGGCGACGCTCGGGCGCCTCGGCCTCGTCACCGTGCTGCTCAACGAGATCGGCATCAACATCTATCGGCTCGGCTTCAACATCCTGTCCTTCTGGGGCCTGACGCTGACCTATCTGTTCTTCCAGATCCCGCTGATGGTGGTCATCATCACGCCGGCCATCGACGGGTTGAAAAAGGAATGGGGCGAGGCGGCCGCCACGCTCGGCGCCAGCACGCTGCAATACTGGCGCATGGTCGTCATTCCGGTGCTGTGGCCGAGCTTCCTCGGTACGCTGGTGCTGCTGTTCGCCAACGCCTTCGGCGCCATCGCCACGGCCTATGCGCTGACCGGGTCGTCGCTCAACATCGTGCCGATCCTGCTTTATGCGCAAATCCGCGGCGACGTGCTGCACAACCCGAATCTCGGTTATGCGCTGGCCTTCGGCATGATCGTCATCACCGGGCTCGCCAACGGCTTCTACATCTGGTTCCGCACGCGCTCGGAGCGGTGGCTGAAATGAACCGCAAATCCTCTCCCTGGGCATGGCTCGCCTTCTTCGTCGGCGCCGCCTATTTCCTGCTGCCGCTGATCGCCACCTTCGAGTTCTCGTTGCGCATGGAGCGCGGTGTCTATTCGTTCAAGGCCTACCAGGTCGTGTTCGGCGATCCGCGTTTCCAGGAAACGTTCCTCTATTCGGTGACGGTCGCCATTTTCACCATCCTGCTCGGCGTGCTTCTGGTGGTGCCGACGGCCTACTGGATCAGGCTGAGGTTGCCGCAACTCAGGCCCTTCGTGGAATTCGTGACGCTGCTGCCGTTGGTCATCCCGGCCATCGTCATCGTCTTCGGCTATATCCGCATGTACGGCTCGAACTCGCCGTTGCCGCTGCTGGCCAGCACCGGCGGCACCAACGTTCTGTTGGTGATCGGCTATGCGATGCTATCGCTGCCTTATATGTACCGCGCCGTCGATACGGGGTTGAGAACCATCGACGTGCGCACGCTGACGGAGGCGGCACAGATCCTCGGCGCCGGCTGGGTGACGATCATCGGCCGCATCATCCTGCCGAACGTCCTGATCGCCGTGCTGTCGGGCGCCTTCCTGACCTTCGCCATCGTCATCGGCGAATTCACCATGGCAAGCCTGCTGAACCGCCCGGCCTTCGGCCCTTATCTCCAGCTCGTCGGCGCCAACCGCGCCTATGAGCCGGCCGCGCTCGCCGTCATTTCCTTCATCATCACCTGGGGCTGCATGTCGGTCATCCAGGTGCTGGCGCGGTTCGCCCCGCGCTCGCCCAACTCGCGCTGAACAGCCGGAAAGTGCCCATGTCAGACACGTTCCTCTCCATCAAGAACATCTCCAAGACTTTCGGGTCCGTCACCGTCGTCGACGACTTCAACCTCGACGTGGCGCGCGGCGAGTTCGTCTCCTTCCTCGGGCCTTCCGGCTGCGGCAAGACGACGGTGCTCAGGATGGTCGCGGGCTTCGAGGAGCCGAGCGCCGGCCAGATCGTCGTCGGCGACAAGGACGTGACGCGGCTGAAGCCCAACCAGCGCAATGTCGGCATGGTGTTCCAGGCCTATGCGCTGTTTCCCAACCTGACGGTGGCGCAGAACGTCGCCTTCGGCCTCAAGGTCGGCGGCGTGCCGAAGGCCGAAGCCGACAGGCGTGTCGGCGAGATGCTGGAATTGATCAAGCTGCCGGTGAGCGAATACGGCGACCGCTATCCCTACCAGCTTTCCGGCGGCCAGCAGCAGCGCATCGCGTTGGCGCGCGCGCTGGCACCGAAACCGAAGCTGCTCCTGCTCGACGAGCCGCTGTCGGCGCTCGACGCCAAGGTGCGCGTGTCGCTGCGCGAGGAAATCCGTGCCATCCAGAAGGAACTCGGCATCACCACCATCTTCGTCACCCACGACCAGGAGGAAGCGCTGTCGATCTCCGACCGCATCGCGGTGATGTACGGCGGCAAGGCCGAGCAGGTCGGCACGCCGTTCGAGATCTACAACCGACCGGCGACCAAGTTCGTCGCCAACTTCGTCGGCACGCTCAACGTGCTGGAAGGCACGGTGGCCGACGCCGGCAGCGGCAAGGTGCGGGTCGCCAGCCAGGAACTGGCGCTGGCGGGCAAACTCAACGGCTCGAAGACCGGCGATACGCTGTCGCTCGCGCTTCGGCCCGAGGCGATCGCGCTGGGCGCGCGCCCTGGCAACGACAGCCGGCTTGCCGGCGAGATCACGGACGTGCATTTCCTCGGCTCCGTCATCCGGGTGCGGATCGGCGTCGGCGGCAAGCAGATTTCGCTCGACACCTTCAACAACTCCTCGACCCCGCCGCCTGTGGTGGGTGACAAGGCCGAGATCAGCTTTTCGTCCGGGGACGTGCTGGTTCTGCACTGAGGGCCGGCGAACAGAGGATCATCCGGAGGCGCCGGCCGTTTTTCCGGTCGATGCGTCGGGCTCGAAGACAAAGACGAAAGCCGGCGTTTCTCCGCCTCGCGCTGCGGCGCCGAAATCGGCCACCGCGTATTCGGCCAACAACCGCATGCGGCGCCGGGGCAAGGGCGCGCGGCCAGGATCGCCGACCAGCGCCGGAATGCCGGCTGCAAGGCAACGGTCGAGAAAAGCCGTGACGCGCGCAGCCAGCTTCGCCTCGTAGAAAACATCGCCGGCGAGAACCATATCGACGTCCGGCGGCGACCCGGCGGTCACGTCGCGTGCCGATGCCTCGATCTCGACGTCGTTCGCGGCGGCGTTGAGCCGTAGCGCCGCCATGGCGTTGCGGTCGGGATCGGCGGCGATGACGCTTGCGGCGCCGGCCTTGGCCGCGGCTATGGCGACGAGGCCGGAGCCTGAGCCGAGATCGAGCACCCGCCGCCCGGCAACGGTTTGCGGCCGGTCGAGAATGAAGCGCGCGAGCACTGCGCCGCCGGCCCAGGGATAGGCCCAATAGGGCGAACCAAGTTGGCCGGCTGCCTCCAGCATGCGGCGCAGGCCGCTTGCAGGGGTTGCCATATGCAAGCGGATCCCGGGCACGGACGGGACGGCCGCCAGCGGCAGTTTCTCGGCGATGAAGCGCGACGGATCGACGGTGTGCGGGGCAGGCGGCATAGGCGCCTTATAGCAGAAGTCCGGACGGCGCATGCCGCGGCCGGCGGCTCGGCAGGGAAGATTCTCCTCCGTTTGCCGCGTTTCAATGACGTTGACGTTAACGTCAATCTAGATCTATACGAAAAGCGACGGACGGCATGGCGAAAGGCTTGCCATGCCGGGCCGGATCGGCAAAGTCCGGCAAACAACAGCGCGCATGACAGCGCAAGAGACGAGGAGTCCCAGCATGGGCGTTCAGGATATTGCAGACAGGCTCAAGGCGCAGGTCGCCAGCGCCGGCTTCGACCGGTCGGTGAAGTTCGATACCGGCGCCGACGGCGTCATCGTCATCGACGGCGCGACCGTCTCCACCACCGATGGTCCGGCCGACTGCACCATCAAGCTTTCGCTGGACGACCTGGAATCGCTGATCGCCGGGGACCTCAACCCGACCATGGCGTTCATGACCGGCAAGCTGAAGATCGAGGGCGACATGTCGGTCGCCATGGCGCTCAGCCAGTTGATCGGCTGAACCACAGGCCTGTTTTATGCAGAAAGGCGCAGCGGCCGGACCGCTGCGCCTTTTGTTTCAGGAAGGCTGTCTCAGGCGATCAGCCGCATTCGTGCAGGCCTCGTCGCCTTCCGGCCTGCCGGGCGGATGGTGCCGTGCGCGCCGTCGAGCGTGCCGGGCGCGAGTTCCAGCGCCAGCAGCCGATGGCGCTCGTAGGGACCCGGCATGGCGAGCGCTCCGGTTTTCTGCGAGGAGAAACCGAAACGGCTGTAATAGGGCGCATCGCCGACCAGCAGGATTGCCTTGTGCCCGAGCCGCGCAGCCTCGGTTATGGCATGGCGCATCAGCGCCGAGCCGATGCCGGCGCTCTTCAACGACGGTTCGACAGCGAGCGGGCCGAGGAGAAGGGCCTTTGGTCCGTTTTCGCCAAGCCTAACATCCCACAGCCTGACCGTGCCGACGATTGCGCCCGCCGCATCGCGTGCGATGAAGGCCAGCCCTTCGGACGGCCGGCGGCCGCGCCGTAGCTTCTCCGACGACTTCTTCTTCCGCCCCGGCCCCATGGCGCGGTCGAGCAGCGCCTCGCGCGCGGCAATGTCAGCGGCGGTCTCGGCGGTGATGATGAAGGCCGGTTGGGCGGCCGTTTGGATTTCTGCGAATTCCATGTCCGTGATCCTTCACGAGCGGAGTTTTTCTTCCACAAGCGAACCGGAGGGTGGCGGCCGGCGCATGTATCCGAGGCCAACGGCCGAGGTAGGATCATGCGCGACTAAAAACGCCGCCCTGCCGGGTGATCTGAAGACGTGAGTCTTCAGATCACGTAGGATCGGAGAGGCTCGAAGCCGTTAAAGGCCACCGCCGAGTAGGTGGTGGTGTAGGCGCCGGTGCCTTCGATCAGCACCTCGTCGCCGATGGTCAGCGACAGGGGCAGCGGGTAGGGCGTCTTCTCATACATGACGTCGGCCGAATCGCAGGTCGGACCGGCGAGCACGCATGGCGCCTTGTCATCGGCATCGCGCCCGGTGACGATCGGGTAGCGGATCGCCTCGTCCATCGTCTCGGCGAGGCCGCCGAACTTGCCGATATCGAGATAGACCCAGCGCACGTTGTCGTTGTCCGCCTTCTTCGAGATCAGCACGACTTCCGACTTGATGACGCCGGCATTGCCGACCATGCCGCGGCCCGGCTCGATGATCGTCTCGGGAATGCGGTTGCCGAAATGCTTCGACAGCGCGCCGAAGATCGCCTCGCCATAGGCCTGCGCCGCCGGCACGTCCTTCAGGTAGCGCGTCGGGAAGCCGCCGCCCATGTTGACCATCTTCAGCACGATGCCTTCGTCGGCCAGCGTCGAGAAGACCTGCCTGGCGTCGGCCAGCGCACGGTCCCAGGCATCGAGGTCGGTCTGCTGCGAGCCGACGTGGAAGGACACGCCGTAAGCGTCCAGCCCGAGGCCGGCGGCGTGGCGGAGCACGTCGACCGCCATCGCCGGCACACAGCCGAATTTGCGCGACAGCGGCCATTCGGCGCCTTCGCCGTCGGTCAGCACGCGGCAGAAGACTTTGGAGCCGGGGGCGGCGCGCGCCACCTTCTCGACCTCTTCCAGGCAATCGACCGCGAACAGGCGGATGCCGAGCTCGTAGGCGCGGGCGACGTCGCGCTCCTTCTTGATGGTGTTGCCGTAGCTGATGCGCTCGGCCGGCGCGCCGGCGTCCAGCGCCATCTCGATCTCGGCGACCGAAGCGGTGTCGAAGGACGAGCCGAGCGAGGCGAGCAGGCGCAGGATCTCCGGCGCGGGATTGGCCTTCACCGCGTAGTAGATCTTGGATTCCGGCAGGGCCTTGCGGAAAGCGTGGAAATTGTCGCGGACGACGTCGAGGTCGACCACAAGGCACGGGCCGCTGGGACGTCGGGTGGAGAGGAAATCGAGGATGCGCTGGGTTGCCATCGGTCACTCCCATCGCGCCTGTCGGCGCGTCATCAAGGCTGCGCGCGCGGGCACTCGGCCTCGCGGACACGCGGGTCAAACAAAGGCGGGATGACTTTTCGCGGAGCCTGCCGGTGGAGACGCCGGACCCGCGCTTCGCCGTCCCGCGGCGATGGAGCATGGCCGCCCGGCCACGATCCGCTTTGTCTGCCTTGGCTTGGATGGGAAATCCCAACCGCACTGCCGGCAATGAGGGTGTGCCTCTTCAGTAACCCCGGTCTATGGACGTCCGGGAGACACCAGAAAGGCCCGCACCGTCGTTGCTTCAAGGCGTCCTCGGATATGCGGTTGGCCGCTCATCCGACCGGGCTCGTTACTTCCCGGGTACCGTCCCGATTGCCTCGCCGTTTCGAGGATCGGGGGACGCCCACAGGCACGTGCGACTTTGGGCAAGCGGCGATATAAGAAGATCACCCTTCACAATCAATTAAAATCTCGGGCCGGGTTGAAAAAATCGCGACAGCGAACAATCCTGCGGCGATTGTATCCGCTGGGAGAACGCCAAAGCCGGCGTTACACCGCGGTCAATTGAGTGCAGGCCTCTGATTTCGTTCCGTTATTTCCAGGTTTCGGGAATTTGCGGCGCGCATGGAGAATAGCAGGCTTCTTCGTTGTAGGGCGACCGTATCCGGTCGCGGCAAGGAACTGATTCGCATGGACACGCTTACCCGCATGCGCGCCTTCATCGACGTGGTCGAGGCGGAAGGTTTTTCCGCCGCCGCGCGCAAGATCGGCCGTTCCAAGGCGCTGCTGTCGAAATATGTGCGCGAACTGGAGGACGAGCTGGGCGCCCTGCTGCTCAACCGCACGACGCGCCAGTTCTCGCTGACCGAGGCCGGGCACACCTATTATCGCCGCGCCTCCGAGATCGTGCGCGAGGTGGACAGCCTGGCGGACGCGGTGCGCGAATCGTCGGGCGATGTGCGTGGCCGGATAAAACTTTCGGCGCCGCGCACCTTCGCGGATGCGCCGATCGGCCAGTCGCTGATCGACTTCGCCGCCCAGCATCCGGACATCGTGCTGGAAATCCACCTGGACGATCGCTTCGTCGATCTCGTCGAGGAGGGGTTCGACCTTGCCGTGCGCATTTCACGGCTGGAAAATTCGTCGCTCATCGCCAAGCGGCTGGCGCCGTTCTCGGTGCGCATCTGCGGTGCGCCGACGCTGATCGAAAAGCACGGCATGCCGGCGCAGCCGCGCGACCTTGCGCGCCTGCCCTGCATCATCGACACCAACGGCCGCTGGTTGGCCAACTGGCCGTTCCGCGGCGAGGACAACGACACCACCAGCGTCGCCGTTTCGGGGCCGATCGAGGTCAACAGCCCGATGGCCGCCCGCGCCGCGGCCGTCGCCGGACTCGGCTTTTCGGTGCTGCCCGATTTCATCGCCCAGCCTGAAATCATGAGCGGCCGGCTGGTGCCGGTGCTGGACGACCGCATTCTGCAAGGCGGCGGCATTTTCGCCGTCTATCCGCATCGCCGCTACCTGCCGGCCAAGGTGCGGGTGTTCGTGGATTTCCTGGCCCAATGGTTCAAGGCGCGCGAGGCGGCGTGAGGCGGCGCCGTCGCGCGGTCCCAATTTCGCCCGCTTTGTCGCGACCCTCGTCCCGACCGGTCCAGGAGTGGGGATGATTTCGAGCACGATCTTCTTGCGCGTCACAACGGCGCTGGCAGCACTACTCGGCGTCGCCATGCCGGCCGGCGCGCATCCGCATGTCTTTGCCGAAGCCCGTCTCGACGTTGTGCTCAGCCCCGATCACCAAAGCGTGAAAGCGTTGCGACACCTTTGGCGGTTCGACGAACTGTTTTCGAGCACGGTGCTGATGCAGTTCGACAAGAACTCCGACCTGAAGCTCGACGATACGGAACTGAAGGATGTCGCCGACACCATCTTTTCCTCACTGGCCGAATACGACTATTTCCAGCTTGTCACTGTCAACGGCAAGGACGTGCATATGAACGCGCCGTCGCAGGTGATGACCAATTTCGACCACGACCAGTTGATCGTGCTGTTCGAATCCGAGCCGGCGACGCCGATCAAGCTTGCCGGCACCATCGATTTCGGCGTCTACGATCCGACGTTCTATACGGCGATCGATTTCACCGAGGATGCCAACATGGCCGTCGAAGGCCTGCCGGCGACCTGCACGCGCAAGGTGATCCGCCCCGATCCCGATACGGCGATCGCCCAGAACCAGAAGACATTGACCGACGCCTTCTTCAACGATCCGACCGGCACCGACATGTCGAAGATTTTTGCGACCAAGCTCGAGCTGACCTGCAAGCCGTGATGTGGACGAGGATGGTGGGTGAAGGGTTGCGCATCGTTATGAAGTTTTCGTCGAAGCCGCCTCGACGGTCGCAGACCCCCACCCCTAACCCCTCCCCTTTGAGGGGAGGGGTTAGGGGTGGGGGTGGGGCGCTGACTGCGCTCGTGGTCGTCGGCACAGCGTTGCTTGCGGCCACCACCGCCCATGCGCAAAGCTCGCTCGGCATCGGCACCAACGACGCCATGCCGGCCACCACCGGCTTGTTCGCCCACCAGCTTGCCTGGATCAACCTGAAGCAGCAGGAATTCTACCGGGCGTTGGCCGGCGCCATGAAGGCGATGCGGCAGGACGGCACGAAATTGTGTCTGCTGATCGGCCTGTCCTTCCTCTACGGCATCTTCCACGCCGCCGGCCCCGGTCACGGCAAGGCGGTCATTTCCTCCTACATGGTGGCCAACGAGGTGGCGCTGAAGCGCGGCATCCTGCTCTCCTTCCTCTCCGCCTTCCTGCAAGCCTTCACGGCGATCGCGGTGATGCTGCTGGCCTTCTTCGTGTTGCGCGGCACGGCTGTGTCGATGACCGACGCCGCGTGGTTCCTGGAAATCGCCAGCTACGTCTTCGTCACCGCTTTCGGCGCCTGGCTGCTGTGGAAGAAGGCCTGGCCGTTGCTGGCACGGTTGTTCGGTGCCGCGCCGGCCTACAGCCTGTCGGCCGTGCGGGCAGGCCCTGTTCGCGTCGGGCCGGCGACTGTCGGGCGCGGTATGGTTCGCGCCCGCCTCAACCATCCGGACGCCAGTCCGGCCGCTGCTTTCGGCTGCGGGCAGGATCACGCGCCGGACACCGTCTGCGCCGATTGCGGCCACAGCCATGCGCCGGACCCGGCGCTGCTGTCGGGCGACCGGTTCGACTGGCGCACCGCCTGGTCGGCCGTGGCGGCGGTCGGCATCCGGCCCTGCTCGGGTGCGTTGATCGTGCTCTCCTTCGCTTTCCTCAACGGCTTGTGGACGGGCGGCATCCTGTCGGTGCTTGCCATGTCGGTCGGCACGGCGATCACCGTGGCGCTTCTCGCGACACTGGCGGTGACGGCGAAAGATTGGGCCGTCTGGCTCGCCGGTGACGGTCGTTTGGGAAGCGGCCTGCATACCGCAATCGAGATCGGCGGCGCAGCCCTTGTCTTCCTGTTCGGACTGGCCCTGCTTTCGGCAAGCCTCGCCGCCTGAGAAGCGGATATCGTGCTGGTCCAAGCCAGCGCGGCGGCGCTGCACATTGCAACCAGCGGCTCGAACGGCTACGCCGTTTCCCGGAAATGAGCCGGTTAAGCATAGGAGGCCACTGGATCTCGGTGATCCGGGCGCTTTCAGTGCTGGCACGGCCGGGCCGGCAGCGGGGAACAGCGCGCCATGACGCCTTTCGTCTTTCTGGCCGTGCTGGCCGCAGCCGCCATGCACGCGATCTGGAACGCGCTGGTCAAGGCGCAGGGCGACCGTTTCGCCTCGATCACGCTGACCTCGGCTGGCATGACGCTGTCGGCCGCGCCGTTCCTGTTCTTCGTGGACGTGCCGGCCGCGAACGTCTGGCCGTGGATCGTCGCCTCGGTCATCATCCATATCGGCTACCGGCTGTTCCTGATCCGCGCCTATGATCACGGCGATCTCGCCCAGACCTATCCGCTGGCGCGTGGCACGGCGCCGCTGATCACGGCCATCGGCGGCGTCTTCGTGCTCTCCGAAGTGCCGAGCGGCCTTGCGATCGTCGGTATCCTGCTGCTCTCGCTCGGCACGCTTTTGATGTCGCTGCGCGGCGGCGGCCATCTGGCGACGCTGAACCGGGCGGCGGTCGGCTATGCACTCACCACCTCGCTGTGCATCGCCTGCTACACGCTGGCCGACGGCAGCGGCGTGCGGCTCGCTTCGACGGCCGCGAGCTATGCGGCCTGGCTGTTCGTCTGCGACGGTCTTTGCGCCATCGCCATCGGCTTCTTCTACCGTGGCCGCAAGCTGCTCACGGCTACGGGCGGCGAATGGGCAAGCGGCATCGTTGCGGGCGTCCTGAGCTCGGCAGCCTATGCCATCGCCATGTGGGCGATGACCAAGGCGCCGGTGGCTTCGGTCGCCTCGCTGCGCGAGACGTCGATCCTGTTCGCCATGCTGATCTCGGTGCTGGCGCTGGGCGAGAAGATGACCGGCTGGCGTGGAGCGGCGGCGCTGTCCATCGTCTTCGGGGTGATCGCGCTCAGGATGGGCTGACCTTAGAGCGAAATGCCGTTTCCCTGAATCGATATTTCGCTCTAACCATTTGTTTTTGAAGCATGATGTTTTCCGAAAAGTCTGCAACTTTTCGGCATCATGCTTTAGCCGGCGAGTTCGAAGTCCAGTACGAACAGGCCTTCCGTCCTGCCCTCCAGTGCCGCCACCAGCCGCGCGCCGGCGCGGCCGTGATCGGGATGGGCGAGATAGGCGTCGCGGGCGGCAGCATCATGGAAATCGACGGTGAAGCCATGGGTGAAGCCGCGCGCGAAGGGTTCCGAGCTGGCATTGGCGCCGAAAGCGACCGGTCCCATGCCGGCGATGACGCCGCGCAACGCTTCAAGGTCGGCGTGGATCGCCGCAAGTTCGGCCGCGCTCACATCGGGTCTGACCTTGCCGAAGACGCAGTGTCGAATCCTGGGATGGGTCATCGCCTTTTCCTTACGCGGCACGGTTGGAGGCGAAGACGGCCGGCGGCAGCGGCTCGCGCCCGAGGATGAGATCGGCGCCTTTTTCGCCCACCATGACGGTCGGCGCGTTGGTGTTGGAGGACGGCACGCGCGGCATGGCCGACGAATCGCAGACGCGCAGGCCTTCGATGCCGCGCACTTTCAGGTCCGGCGTCACCACGCTCATGGCGTCATGCCCCATGCGGCAGGTGCCGACGGGATGGTGGTCGGTCTTGGCTGCGCGGCAGGCATAGGCGAACAGGTCGTCGTCGCTCTCCAGCGACGGGCCGGGCAGCACCTCGCGCAGCACGTAGCGCTTCAGGGCGTTCTGGCGCATGATTTCGCGCGCCAGCCTTAGCCCCTTGATCGACATGCCGCGGTCGTGCGGATCGGCCCAGTAGTTCGGATCGATCAGCGGCATGGCGGCCGGGTCTGAACTGGCCAGCCGCACCGTGCCGCGCGAGCGGGGTCTGAGATAGGCCGAGTTCAGCGTGACGCCCGGGTTCTTCAGCTTTTCCACGCCCGCCTCGATGCCGGAGCCGAGGCCGAGGTGGAACTGGATGTCGGGCCAGCCGGCGGTCGGGTCCGCGTACCAGAAGCCACCCGTCTCGAACAGCGAGGAGGCGGCCGGGCCTTTCTTCAAAAGCAGGTACTGGATGCCGGCCCAGGCGGTGCGGTGCAGCTTGGCGTAATTGTCGTAGGTGTAGTCGCCGCTGCATTCGGCGATGACGAACAGGTCGAGATGGTCCTGCATGTTGGAGCCTACGCCGGGCAGGTCGTGCACTGGCGTCACACCGACCGCCTTCAGATGGTCGGCAGGGCCGATGCCGGACTGGAGCAGCAATTTCGGCGAGCCGATGGCGCCGGAGGAGACGATCACCTCGCGCTCGGCGCGCAGGATCTGCGGCTGCGCGCCCGGCCTGTCAACCACCTCGACGCCGACGGCGCGGCCGTTTTCCACGACGACGCGCGTCACCAGGACCCCGGTGCGCACGGCGAGGTTTTTCCGCCCCGCGATGGGCTTCAGATAGGCGACGGAGGCCGAGGACCGCTTCGCGTCCTTCTGCGTCAACTGATAATAGCCGACGCCTTCCTGGCTCGCGCCGTTGAAGTCCGGATTGAAGGGGATGCCCATTTCCTGCGCGGCTTGAAAGTAAGCCTCGCAGATCGGCAGCGGCGCGATCGGGTTGGAGACGCCGAGCGGTCCGCCGTAGCTGTGGTAGTCGTTGGCGTAGCGCTGGTTGTTCTCGGCGCGCTTGAAGTAGGGCAGCACCTCGCGGTAGCTCCAGCCCTCGCAGCCTTCCTCGTTCGCCCAGCCGTCGTAGTCCGCGGCGTTGCCGCGCGTGTAGATCTGCGCGTTGATGGAGGAGCCGCCGCCGATCACCTTGGCCTGCGTGTACCAGAAGACGCGGTCCTTCATGTGCTTTTGCGGCACGGTCGACCAGCCCCAGGAGGCGATGCCCTTGGTCATCTTGGCGAAGCCCGCCGGCATGTGGATGAGCGGATGCCAATCCTTGCCGCCGGCTTCCAGCAGCAGGACCGAATTGGCCGGGTCTTCGGATAGCCGGTTGGCGAGCACGCAGCCGGCGGGGCCGCCGCCGACGATGATGAAATCGGTCATCTCTTCACCTGACGTTGTCGCATGGTCTTGTCCGAAAACCGAGGGCTACTTTTCGCTGGCGCGGATCTCTGGTTCGGGACCATGCTTTACAGCCTCGGCACCGACAGGGCGCCGTCGACATTGACGACCGAGCCCGCGGCGAAGGCGAATTTTCCCGATGCCAGCGCGGCGACTGCCTGACCTACGTCGGCGGCTTCGCCCCAGCGTTTCGCCGGCACAAGGCCGCTTTCGATGAGGGCGTCGTATTTGGCGGATACGCCGGCGGTCATGTCTGTGCGGATGATGCCGGGACGCACCTCGAACACGCCGATCCCTTCCGCTGCCAACCGCAGGGCGAGGTTCTTCACCCACATGGAGAGTCCGGCCTTGGAGATGCAATAGTCCGGCCGCTCTGGCGAGGCCGCCTCGGCGCTGATCGAGGTGACGGTGACGATGGATTTCGCATGGTCGGTCGGCGTGGCGAGCATGGCCTTGGCGACCGCCTGCGAGAGAAACACCGTGCCGCGCAGGTTGATCGACAGCACCCGGTCGAAGTTTTCCGGCTTGAGGTCGAGCAGATCGCCGCGCGCCACGGCGCCGACGCCGGCATTGTTGACCAGGCAGTCGATGCGGCCGAATTTTTGCAGCGCGGCATCGACGAGGGGCTGGTGGGCGGCGAGGTCGGCGATGTCGCAGGCGTGGTAGGCGAAGGCGGCGCCGTACGTCTCGATGGCGGGTGAGAGGCCGTCCGGCGGGTTCGCGACCAGGTCGGCCACCATGACGTCGAAGCCGGCTTCGGCCAAAGCTTCGACGCAGGCGCGGCCGATGCCGCGCGCTCCGCCGGTAACGATTGCGAGCGGGCGGGTCATGATTTGCCTCCCTGAGAGGCGTGGGCGCTGCCCCTCACCTGCCTGCCGGAAGCCTCTCCCCGTAAACGGGGAGAGGCGGGCTGGCCTTGGCGTTGACACTCGATCTGCATCGTCGGCAATTGGCGAAATCGGTCGTGAAAGCGCCCCTCTCCCCGTTCAACGGGGAGAGGATGCCGGCAGGCAGGTGAGGGGCGGCACCGACTTGAGAGGGATTGGTGCGGTGTCTTCATCGCGCTAGTTCCGTGCGCTGAATATAGTCGGCCACCCTGAGCGCCTGCGCCGCAACAGTCAGCGACGGGTTGACCGCCGCCGAGGTCGGCAGGAAGCCGGCGTCGACGATGAACAGGTTCTGGTGGTCGAAGCTGCGGCACCAGGGATCGCTGACATAGGCTGCGGGATCGGTGCCGATGCGCGTCGTGCCGCATTGGTGGGACGGCAGCCGGCCGTCGACGAGTTGGCTGGGCAGGATCGGGTAGCCGGCGGCCCGCATCCGTTCCTTGACCCGCTGAACCAGCGTCTCGTGCGCCTTCATGTTGGAGAAGCGCCATTCGAGCACGACCTGCGAGCCGTCCAGCCGCACGCGGCTTTCCTTGCGCGGCAGATCCTCCGAGACGAGATACCAATCGACGGCGCGGCGGCTGAGCAAATTGAGCGCGAATTCGGGGACGGCGCGCAGGCGGCTCTTCAGGATCGCTCCGGTCACGCGGCCGAGCAGTTGCACCTGCCCGAGCGGTCCCGAGCCGTTGCCGTCGTCGAAATAGAAATCGTTGAAATGGAGGGTTTTCTGGTAGACGGAATCGTTGACCGAACGCGGGTCGATGGCCAGCATGAAGGTCGCGTTGTGGTTCATGAAGTTGCGGCCGACCTGATCCGAACTGTTGGCCAGCCCGTTCGGGTTGCGTCCGTCGGCGGAGCTCAACAGCAGCGTGGCGGAGCGGATGGCGCCGGCCGACAGGATGACGATTTTCGGCGACAGGCGCTTTTCCTCGCCGTTCTGGCGGTAGACGACCGAGGCGATGCGGTTGTCCGCATCGGTTTCCAGCCGGATGACATCCGCGCCGGTCTGGAGGTCGATGTCGGGGTCTTTCAGCGCGGCCGCCAGACCGCAGCTTTCGGCGTCCATCTTGCCGGTCAGCGTGTCGGGAAAGGCATCGAAGGGCGTTTTGGCGCGCGCCAGCCAGCGGTCGATGTCGACGCCGAGGGGAAGGCTCGCCGGATGCAGGCCGACCGCCTTCAGGCGCTCGCGCACCTTCGCGATAGCCTGTTCGTCGGGAACGGGCCTATGCGGGTAGTTTTGCGAATGGAAGGGCTCGGTCGGGTCTTCGTCCGTCGTTCCGCGCACCTGATAGAATTGTTCAGCCCTGGAATACCAGGGTTCCAGTTCCTCGTAGGGAAACGGCCATGCGGGCGACACGCCGTTGCCCGGAAACTCCAGTTCGGAGAAATCCTGCTTGCGGTAGCGGAACAGCACGGCGCCGTAGAATTTCGTGTTGCCGCCGACGACGTGGTAGTTGCCCGGATTGAACGGTCTGCCGTCCTTGTCGAGCCATGTTTCCTTCGGCCGGAAATGGCCGCGCTGGAAGATGGCGCGGGCGTCGCGCGTCTCGGGCGTATCGAGCAGGCGCTCGCCTTTTTCAAGGATGGTGATCCTGGCGCCGCTGCCGGTCAGGCCGGCGGCGATCGTGGCGCCGCCCATGCCGGAGCCGACGATGACGATATCGGGACTGGCCATGACCTTCAGACGATGCGCTGTTCCGTTGCCGGATCGAAGAACACGGCCTTGGAGAGATTGAAGGCGAGCGGAGCGTTCGAGCCGGGCTGAATATGGGCGTCGGCGCGCAGGCGCGCGACCACCGGCTTGCCGCCGAGATTGGTGACGGCGAAGGTGTCGGAACCGGCCGGCTCGACCACCTCGATGTGGCAGTCCGCCGTCGCCACCGCCTTGGCGTCCCTGTCGGCGCCGCCCGGATCGGTGAGCGCCTCGGGGCGCACGCCGAACATCACCTTCTTGCCCTGGAAGGCGCCGAGGCCGGCGGGCGCGCTGGCGAGCGGCAGTTTTATGGGCTCGCGTGCTTCGCGCTCCATCACGACTTCGAGGCCCTTGCCGTTCATGGCGACGGTTGCCGGGATCAGGTTCATGGCGGGCGAACCCATGAAGTCGGCGACGAACATGTTCGAGGGGTTGTTGTAGATTTCGGAAGGCGTGCCGAACTGTTGCAGGATGCCGTCCTTGAGCACCGCGATCTTGCTCGCCAGCGTCATCGCCTCGATCTGGTCGTGGGTGACGTAGACGATCGTCGTTCCCATGCGCTGGTGCAGGCGTTTGATCTCGGTGCGCATGTCGATGCGCAGCTTGGCGTCGAGGTTGGAGAGCGGCTCGTCGAACAGGAAGACCTGCGGTTTGCGCACCAGCGCCCGGCCCATGGCGACGCGCTGGCGCTGGCCGCCGGAGAGCTGGCTCGGCTTGCGGTCGAGCAGGTGGTCGATCTGGAGAAGCTGGCTGACTTCGGCGATGGCCTTGTCGCGTTCCGGTTTCGGCACGCCGCGGATTTCCATGCCGAAGCCGATGTTTTGCGCCACCGTCATGTTGGGGTAGAGCGCATAGGACTGAAACACCATGGCGATGTCGCGCTTCGACGGGTGCAGGTCGTTGACGCGCTGGCCGTTGATCCTGATTTCGCCGCCTGTGATCGGCTCCAATCCGGCGATGGTGTTGAGCAGCGTGGACTTGCCGCAGCCGGAGGGGCCGACCAGCACCAGAAAACCGCCTTCCTCGATGTCGAGGGTGACGCCTTTCAGGATCTTGGCGGAGCCGTAGGATTTTTCGAGATTGTCGATTTCCAGGAAGGGCATGGGCTCAGCCTTTCACCGCACCGGCCATCAGGCCGCGCACGAAATAGCGTCCGGAGACGATGTAGACGATGAGGGTCGGGAGCGCGGCGAGGATCGCGCCGGCGAAGTGGACGTTGTACTCCTTCACGCCGGTCGACGAGTTCACCAGGTTGTTCAGCGCTACCGTCAGCGGGATGGAATCGACGCTGGAGAAGGAGGAGCCGAACAGGAAGTCGTTCCAGATGTTGGTGAACTGCCAGATGACGGTGACGACGATGATCGGCGCCGACGACGGCAGCAGGATGCGGCGGAAGATCTGGAAGAAGGAGGCGCCGTCGATCTGGGCGGCGCGGACCAGTTCGGTCGGGAAGGCTTCGTAGTAGTTGCGGAAGAACAGCGTGGTGAAGCCGAGGCCGTAGATGGCGTGGATGAGGACTAGGCCGGGCACGGTGCCTGCCAGATGGAGCAGGCCGAGGATGCGGGCGGACGGGATCAGCACGATCTGGAAGGGAATGAAGCAGGCGAGCAGCATCATGCCGAAGACGACGGTGTCGCCGCGGAAGCGCCACTTGGTCAGCACATAGCCGTTCAGCGCGCCGAGGATGGTGGAGATCGCCACGGCCGGCACCACCATCATCACGGAGTTGAGGAAGTACGGTTTGAGGCCTGTGGGCGAGACGCCGATCTGCGCCGTCGACCAGGCCGACAGCCAGGGCGCGATGGTCCATTCGTGCGGCAGCGCCAGCATGTTGCCGTGGCGGATCTCGTCCAGCGGCTTCAGCGAGTTCACCAGCATGACGTAGAGCGGCAGGAGATAGTAGACCGCGAAAAGGATCAGCACGGCATAGATGGCGGCGCGGGCGAAAATGCCGTTGCGGGTGGCGACGTCCTGCGAAGCGGCGCTCATTTCTTCTGCCCCAGTTCGGAATAGAGATAGGGAACGATGATGGCGAAGATCATCATCAGCATGATGATGGCCGAGGCCGCGCCCATGCCCATCTCGTTGCGGCCGAAGGTGAACTTGGTCATGAACAGGGCAGGGGTCCATGTGGCGGTGCCGGGACCGCCGTCGGTCATGGCGACGACGAGGTCGTAGGACTTGATGGCGAGGTGGGCGAGCACGACGAAGGCCGACAGGAACACCGGCCGCATCAGCGGGATGATGATGCGGCGGTAGATCATGACGGTCGAGGCGCCGTCGATCTGGGCCGCCTTGATGATCTCGTTGTCGACGCCGCGCAGGCCGGCGAGGAACATTGCCATGACGAAGCCGGACGATTGCCAGATGGCGGCGATGACGATGGTGTAGATCGCCATGTCGCCCTGCTTGATCCAGCGGAAGGAGAAACTCGCCCAGCCGAGCTGGTGCATGGCGTGTTCAAGGCCGATGCCGGGATCGAGGAACCATTTCCAGGCGACGCCGGTAACGATGAAGGACAGCGCCATCGGATAGAGGTAGATCGGCCGCAAGAGCCCTTCGCCGCGGATCTTCTGGTCGAGGAAGATGGCGAGCGCCAGTCCGATGACCGAGCAGATGACGATGTAGAGGACGGAGAAGATCGCCAGGTTCTTCAGCGAGACGATCCAGTTCGGATGCTTGAACAGGCGCACGTAGTTGTCGAAGCCGACCCAGGTGGAGAAGTCGGGCAGCAGCTTCGAGCCGGAGAAGGAGAGGAAACCGGTGAAAACGATGAAGCCGTAGACGAAGACGAGGATCAGCGCGAAGCTCGGCGCCAGCACGATCTTCGGCAAGAGATCCTGGAGGACTTCCTTCGGCGCGCGGCGGGTCCTTGCAAGGATCGGCGCGATCTCGGCTCGTGTCTGGGTCATGGCCCGGGTTCCTGGAAACTGAAAGAAAGGCGGCGCCGCCCCTCATCCGCCTGTCTGCGTTCGTCACTCGAAAAGCCAAGCAATTGGCTTTTCGTCCGCTTCGCAGACCGCTCCTCACCTCCTCGTGAACGGGGAGAAGGGACAAGCGGCGACGCCGGCGATCTCCCTCTCCCCGTTTACGGGGAGAGGGTAAGGGTGAGGGGCAGCGCCGGCGGTGCCGATACTGCCTCTCGTGATGCTCACCCCTTGGCGGCAGCCACGGCGGCCGCCAGTTCCTTGGCGGCTTCCTTGGGGTCGATGTCGCCGTTGTATTCGCGGGTGATCACGTCATACATGGCGTTCTTGATCGCCGCCGGGCTGGCGTAACCCTGCGACATCGAGCCGAAGAGCGTGCCCTTCTCGTTGGCTTCGGCGAGGTCCTTGATGCCCTTCTTGCCGCATGCGTCGAAGGCGGTGTCCGGAACGTCGGTGCGCGCCGGCACCGAACCCTTCACCACGTTGAACGACGACTGGAAGTCCGGGCTCATGATGTCGGACGCCATCTGCAACTGCGCGGCCTTCTTGTCCTCGCCGACCTTGAACATCATGAACATGTCGGAGTTGAAGGTGACGGCGCCCTGCGTGCCGGGGAAGCGGATGCAGACGAAATCCTCGCCCGGCTTCTTCTTGGCGTGCACGAACTCGCCCTTGGCCCAGTCGCCCATGATCTGCATGCCGGCCTTGCCTTCGATGACCATGGCGGAATCGAGGTTCCATTCACGGCCCGAGAAGTTGTCGTCGACATAGGAGCGCAGCTTCGACAGGCGGGTGAAGGCTTCGACCATCTTGTCGCCGCTGAGCGCGGCCGGATCGAGGTCGACCATCGAGGCCTTGTAGAAGTCGGTGCCGAGCGACAGCACGACGGAATCGAACATGGTCGCCGCGTTCCAGGCGTTGCCGCCGCCGACGATCGGGATGATGCCGTTGGCCTTCATCTTGTCGAGCACGGCGATCAGTTCGTCCCAGCTCTCCGGCGCCTTGCCGCCGGCGGCGTCGAGGTCCTTCTTGTTGATCCACAGCCAGTTGGTGGAGTGGACGTTGACGGGCGCGGCGATCCACTTGCCGTCATACTTGGCGAAGTTCTGCAACGCGCCGGGGATGACCTTGTCCCAGCCTTCCTTGTTGGCGACGTCCGAAAGGTCGCCCACCACGCCCTGCTTGGCCCAGTCGGTGATGTCGTAACCCAGCGCCTGCACGGCGGTCGGCGGGTCGCCTGCGGTGACGCGGGCGCGCAGGGTGGTCATGGCCTGCTCGCCACCGCCGCCGGCAACCGGCATGTCCTTCCAGGTGATGCCCTGGCTCTCGAGCTTCTTCTTGAGCACGTCGAGCGCCGCGGCCTCGCCGCCGGACGTCCACCAGTGCAGCACTTCGACGGAGCCGCCCGCCGCGTAGGTCGTCGCCGAATAGCCGGCGACGAGGCCGCCCGCGAGCATGGTTCCGATAAGCAGTTTACGCAACATTGTCTTCCTCCATTGTTGATCTTGCCTGCGGCGCCGGAGCGCCGCACCTCCCAGCGCGGCCAGCCTCTATCCCGTCAGGCTGGCCCGCGATGAAACCCGATTGGAAACTGCGCCGGAGCGCCCGGTCAAGCGCGCGCCGCAGGAATCGCGCACGACGAGTCTGCTGCCGCCGGTGACGGCTGTCGCCGTCGACCGGGCGGGCCCGTCGATCAGGCCGATCAGGATCTGCGCCGCGCGGTCGCCCATCGCCATGGTTTCGGCGTCGATGGTGGTCAGCGGCGGGAAATTGTCCTTGGCTTCGCTCAGATTGTCGAAGCCGACGATGGCGAAATCCTCGCCGGCCTTGAGGCCGCGCATGGCCAGAGCGCGCGTCGCGCCGATGGCGATCAGGTCGTTGTAGCAGACGGCTGCCGTCGGCTTCGCGGCGCTCGCCATCGCGCGCTCCATGGCTTCGCCGCCGCCGTCCCTGGTGACGTCCGTCTCGAACAGCAGGTCGGGCAGGAGCGGCAGCCCGGCGGCTCGTAGAGCCTCGCAGTAGCCGCGATAGCGCTCCTGTTGGGTGGTGATGGCCGGGTCGCCGCCGAAGAAGGCGATGCGGGTGTGGCCGAGCGCGACGAGATGCTCGGCCGCCTTGCGCGCGCCGCTGGCGTTGTCCTGGCCGACATAGGGCAGGTCGCAGCCGTCGATCTTGCGCATGGCGAGGATGACGGGCGGCGCCGTCGGCGGAAGCGCGAGATGGCCGGCATCGGTCGCCCGCGCGGGACTGAGGATGACGCCCAGCACGCCGTATTCCAGCATCGATTGCAGCACCTGCCGCTGGCGGGCGAGATCGTCGTTGGTGTTGGCGAGGATCGGGGTGAGGCCGAGCCGGTAAAGGCTGTCCTCGATGCCGACCGCCAGCTCGGAGAAGAACGGGTTCTTCAGGTCGGACATGACCATGCCGACGAAATTGGTGCGGGCGGAGCGCAGATTGGCGGCGGCGCGGTTGTAGACGTACCCAACCTCCTTCATCGCCTGGCGCACCTTGTCGGCCGTCTCCGGCTTGATGCGGTCCGAACCGCGCAGGACGAGCGAGACGGTCGCGCGCGAAACGCCCGCCTGGCGGGCGATATCAAGCACGGTCGCTCGTGCGCGCAACGACACCGGAACCCTCCTCCCGTGCCGGTCTGTTTGTAAGATATGCCGGCTGTTAGATCGATCTAATCGCATTGCCGCAAAGCCGTCAAGAGAGCGACTCCGGAATTTCAATCGATTTGTTCCAACGCGACCGGATGACCGAGCTGGCCGGGCAACTGCCGCTGCCTGGCCCTCCCACGCCTCCGTCCTGCGGTTGGAACGTGCCTGTCTCATCTTCCTGCCCCGGCCCTCCGATGCCGTCAGCCGACCCACCAGCCGGTACGCCGGCCGCGATGGAACTGGATGGTCTTTTCCTCGGTGTAATCCTCGACGGCGCGCTTGCCCAATTCGCGGCCGAGACCGGATTGTTTGTAGCCGCCGAAGGGAAGCTCCGGATAACCTTCCATGAAGGTGTTGACCCAGACGGTGCCCGAGCGCACGCCGCGCGCGATTTCCATGCAGGTGTCGATGCTGCCGCTCCACACGCCGGCCGAAAGACCGTAAGGCGTATCGTTGGCGATGTGCATCGCCTCTTCAGGCGTGGCGAAGGTCAGCACCGACAGCACCGGTCCGAACACTTCCTCCCGGGCGATGGCCATCTGTGGCCGCACGCCGGCGACGATGGTCGGGTCGAGATATTGGCCGGCGTTTGAGGGCAGGCCGGCGCCGCCTGTGGCGATGGCGGCACCGTCTTTTGCCGCCGCCTCGACATAGGACGCGACCTTGGCGAGATGATCGGTCGAGATCATCGCACCGACCTTGGTGGCGTCGTCCAGCGGGTCGCCGACGCGGACCTTTGCCGTCAGTGCGCGCACGGCGGCGAGGAAGTCGTCGGCGACGGCCTTATGGACGATGAGGCGCGAGCCGGCGTTGCAGCATTCGCCGGCATTGAAGAAGCCGCCGAAGACGGCTGCGTCGGCGGCCGCTTCGAGATCGGCGTCGGGGAAGACGATCTGGCCGTTCTTGCCGCCGAGTTCCATCGACACTTTCTTCAGCGAGTCGGACGCAGCCGCCATGGTGAGCTTGCCGACGCGGGTGGAGCCGGTGAAGGAGACCATCTCGACCAGCGGATGCGCCACCATCGGCGCGCCGACGTCGGCGCCGTAGCCCGCCAGCACGTTGACGGCGCCTTCCGGCAGGCCGGCCTCGAGCAGCAGGTCGCCGAGCAGGAAGGTGGAGGCCGAGGTCATCTCGCTCGGCTTCACCACCGCCGTGCAGCCGGCGGCGAGCGCGAAGGGCAACTTCTGGCTGACGATGAGGAAAGGGAAATTCCACGGCGTGATGATGGACACCACGCCGACCGGCTCGCGCACCACCACGCCCAGCATGGCGTCGCCGAGGTTGGCGTAAGATTCGCCATGGAGCGTGCGGGCGAGCGCCGCGGCATAGCGCCAAATGTCGACGCTGCCGGCGATCTCGCCGCGCGCCTGGGCGATCGGCTTGCCGGATTCCAGCGCGTCGAGGCGGGCGATATCCTCCAGCCGGGACTCGATCAGGTCGGCGGTCCTCAGCAGGACGGCAGCGCGTTCCGAACCCTTCATGCGCGGCCATGGGCCGCTCTGGAAGGCCTTGTGGGCAGCCTGCACGGCCGCTTCGACATCGGCCGCGCCTGCCTGTGCATAGCGTGAGACGACGAAGCCGTGACCGGGCGAACGGCGTTCGATGGTGCGGCCGTCGCGGGCCTCGACGTGCTTGCCGCCGATCAGCAGCCGGTAGGTCTTCGGCGAGGCCGAAGCCTCTTTCGGCATGGCGATTTGGAGGGGCGCGTTCATGTGATGTCTTGATTCCGGCTGTTGGTCTAGGATCTTGAAAATTCAGGAATTGTCTTGGTTCGGAAGGCCTCTGCCCCTGTTTTCAGGTCGCCCGTTAAGGCGATGAATCCACTGGCTAAGGCTTCGGCTGAAGAAGCGCTTTCCTCGCCTTCGGCAACGGCGATCATCAGCTTGGCCGCTTCGGTGGCGAGCGGGCCGCGCGCGGCGATCTTTTCTCCCCATGCCTTGGCCTCGGTGAGCGCGGCGCCGGTTTCCACGACGCGATCGACGATGCCGAGCGGCAGCGCCTCGGGCGCGGCGAACATCTCGCCGCCCAGCGCCATGCGGCGTACCGCCTGCGCGCCGAAGCGGCGCACCGCGCGCTGCGTGCCGGACCAGCCGGGCACGACGCCGATGGAGGTTTCGGGGAAGCCGAGTTTGATCTGCCGCTCGGCGACGCGCAGGTCGCAAGCGGCGGCCAGTTCCAGCCCGCCGCCGAGCGCATGACCGGACAAAACGGCAATGGTCGGCTGGCGCAATCGCGCGAGGCGGTCGAAGACGCGGTGGCCGTAGCGCACCCACTGGTGCTGGAAGTCGGCCGCACTCATGGCCGCCCAGGCTTCGATATCACCGCCGGCGCAAAACCCCTTGCCTTCGCCGCGCAGCAGCACGACGCGAACGTCAGCGGCAAGTTCGGCGGAGTCCAGCGCGGCTTCCAGAGCGCGCAGCATGGGGATATCGAGCGCGTTGAATTTTTCCGGACGATTGAGCGTGATCGTGCCGATAGAGCCGTCCTGCTCGAAGGTGACGAGGTCAGGCATGGTGGGCCTCATGCGTTGGTGGGAATGAACCCCCACCCCTAACCCCTCCCCTCAAGGGGGAGGGGGATTCAGGGCGCGGCAGCTTCCCCTCCCCCTTGAGGGGAGGGGTTAGGGGTGGGGGTATCAAGGCAAATATCCTAGCCATGATTGCCTCCAAGCGAAGCGCCGCCGTTCAGGGTCAACCCGATCGGGGCTTCATGGTAGAGCGCGGCCGGCGTGACCTTGAGGTCCTTCGCCACCGCCAGCGGAATCTCGGATTGGCCGAGCACGTCGCGTTCGAGGTCGACGCCGGGGGCGATTTCCGTCACCATCAGCCCGTCCGGCGTCAGCTTCATGACGCAGCGCTCGGTGATGTAGGTGATGTCCTGCCCTTGCTGGACCGCGCGGCGGCCGGAGAACGAGACGTGCTCGACCTCGCTGACGATCTTCTTCACCTTGCCTTCCTTGTCGATGCGCACGGTGCCGTCGGCCACGGAGAGTTTTGCGCCGGCGTTGAAGAAGCCGGAGAAGACGATCTTCCTCGCTCTAGCTGTGATGTCGACGAAGCCGCCGCAGCCGGCCGTCACATGCGGGCGTACCGACAGTTTCGAGACGTTGACGGAGCCGTGCCGGTCGATTTGCAGGAAGGACAGCAGTGAGGCGTCGAAGCCGCCGGCCTGGAAATAGGTGAACTGGTGCGGCGAAGGCATGATCGCCTCGGCGTTGGAGGCGCAGCCGAACTTGAAGTCGAGAAGCGGCACGCCGCCGACCGCGCCCTGTTCGATCACCCACGTCACCTTGCCGTGCTGGCCTTCTTCCAGGAGAATGCGCGGCACGTTGGCCGAGATGCCGAAGCCGATGTTGACCGCCCAGCCGTCGGCCAGTTCCATGGCGATGCGGCGCGCGATCACCTTCTGGATGTCGAAGGCCGGGGTGCGGAAGGTCGAGAGCGGACGGAATATCTCGCCCGAGATCGCCGGATCGTAGGGCGTCTGGGTGGTCTGTAACTGGTCTGGATCGACGACGATGTGGTCGACCAGCACGCCCGGCACGCGCACGTCGTGCGGCTTCAGGGTGCCGTTCTCGACCACGCGCTTGACCTGCGCGACAACCACGCCGCCGTTGGTGCGGGCGGCCATGGCCTGTTCCAGCGCGCCGAGATAGGCGCCTTCGTGCTCGTAGGTGAGGTTGCCGCGCTCGTCGGCGCTGGTGGCGCGGATGATAGAGATTTGCGGCGCTATTGCCGGAAAATAGAGCCATTCCTCGCCGTCGAAGTTTTCTACCCGCACGATCGGGTCTGACGCCGCCTCGTTCATGGCGCAGCCCTGCTGGCGTGGGTCGACGAAGGTATCCAAGCCGACCTTGGTGAGCACGCCTGGCCGCTTGGCGGCAGCCTCGCGGTGCATGTCGAAGAGGATACCGGAGGGCACGTTGTAGGCGGCGACGGCATTGTCGCCGATCATCTGCCAGATTTTCGGCGGCTCGGCGGAGGAGGGGCCGGAGGGATAGGAGCCGGCGAGCGTCTTCTTCAACAGGCCGGGCTTGGCCAGATGATCGATGCCCTTGATGCCCCACATGTCGCCCGCGGCGATCGGGTGCAGCGTGGTGAGGTTCCTCGGATGGCCTTCCGCCTCGAAACGCGCGCCGATGGCGGCCAGCACCGCGTCCGGGCAACCGAGACCGGAGGAGGAGGAGACGGAGACGACGGCCCCGTCCGGAATGAGGGCGGCCGCCTCGGCGGCGGTCATGAGTTTGGTCATCACTAAATTCCCGGCTCGATTTTGACCGCGCGTCCCGTTCGCGCCGACTCCAGCGCGGCCTCGGCGCAGCAGAGCGACCACACGCCGTCCTCGCCGGTCGCCGACGGGCGGCCTTCGCCACGGATCGCGGCGTGGAAGGCTTTGAGCGAGCGCGTATAGAGGTCCTCGCGGTCGAAGGTGAGTTCCTCTTCGCCTTTCGCGGTGCGCAGCGTCACCGAGCCGACCGGCTTCTGCGTCATGACGTCTTTCGCAAACAGCGACCCCTCGGTGCCGTGCACCTCGAAACCGGTATGGGCGTATTTCGTGGTAAAACCTTCATGGCTTTGGGCGATGACGCCGGACTTGAAGCGCCACACGCACATCGCGCCGTCTTCCAGCCCGGCGCCGGCCATGCCGGCCGACTGGGTGAAGGCGGAAATCTCGACGGGATCGTCGGCGAGCACGAAGCGCAGCGTGTCGGCGTCGTGCACGGTGATGTCGAGGACCACACCGCCGCCGGCTTGCGGCTTCGTGATGCGCCAGCCTTGCAGGTGTTCCGGCAGATAGACCGAATGGAAGACGCGCGCGGCGACCGGCTTGCCGATGCGGCCGGCGGCTATAGCCTCACGCATGGCGCGGTGCGCGCCGGCATTCCTCAGGTGATGATTGGTGCCCATGACGACGCCGGCCTGCTTGCAGGCGGCGACGATCCTGCGGGCGTCGGCGGTGTTGAGCGCCAGCGGCTTCTCGCACAGCACATGCTTGCCGGCCTTGGCCGCGGCCAGTGCCTGTTCGAGATGCAGTTCGTTGGTGGTGGAGATGTAGACGGCGTCGATGTCGGCGGCGAGCAGGTCCGGCAGGGAAGAGAAAGCGGTCGGAATGCCGTTCTCTTTCGCATAGGCGGCGGCGCGCTCCGGGCTGGAACTCATCACCGCCGCGACCTCGCCGTCCGGCTGGTTGCGGATCGCCGCGATCATGTATTGCTTCGCGATCGTGCTTGCGCCGATCAGGCCCCAGCGGACGGTCATGCGGCTGCTCCCTGTTGTGGGGTGTCATGTTTTGCGGTGTCGTATTCCGAGCTGCGGTCCGGGCCGCAGCTTTCGCGCACCACGAGGTTGACGGCGCCGATGTGGTCTTCGGCGCGGGTGGTGCGCGACTGGATCATTTTCAGCACCATATGGGCGGCGCGTTCGCCGAGGCCGGCGGTGTCCACCGCCACGCTGGTCAGCGCAGGCATATAATGCTCGGCTTCGGCGACGTCGTCGAAGCCGACGACGGCGAAGTTGCGGCCGGGCTCCAGTCCGCGCCGGCGCAGCGCCAAAAGCGCGCCGAAGGCGACCGCGTCGTTGAAGCACAGCGCAGCCGTCGGCGGATCTTCCGCTGTCAGAGCCCTGTCGAGGCAGGCCATGCCGCCCTTGCGGCTTGTCTCGCCCTCGAGCACGGCGATGTCGGAAGCGGGAATGCCGAATTCCTGGCAGGCTTCGCGGAAGCCGCCGACGCGCTCGCGGTAGACGACGAGGTCAGGCGAGCCGGCGAGGAAGGCGAGGCGGCGGTGGCCCTTCGCAAGAAGATGGCGGGCGGCAAGGGCAGCACCGCGCCAGTTGTCCGGAACGACGACGGGGACGCGGCTTTCCGGCAGGCGGCGCATGGCGAAGACCATGGGAATGCCGGCCGCCTCGATCTGCCGGAAGGCATCCGGCCGGGTGCCGCGAGCCGGCGAGACGATCAGGCCGGCGACGCCCTGCTCCAGCATGGATTTCAGCACCTCCTCCTGCCGCACCGGGCTTTCCGCCGTATTGGCGATGAAGGGCACGACGCTGGCGGACTGGAAGGCGCGCTCCATGCCGACCGCCAGTTCCGCATAGAAGGGGTTAGTGAGGTCGTTCACCACCATGCCGATGACGTTGGAATACGCTTTGCGAAGATTGGCGGCGCCGCGGTTGTAGACGTAGCCCGTCTCCTCGATCGCCTTGCGCACCTTGCTGGCGGTGTCGGAGCGGATCAGGCTGCTGCCTTGTAGAACCAGCGAGACGGTCGACTTCGACACGCCCGCCTCGCGGGCGATGTCGAGAATCGTCGTCTTGCTCCTGGCGGCCATTTCCGAGCCATCGCTTTTGGTTGAAATTATTGGAACGTTCTAAATCACATCCGCTGTGTTCCGTCAATGTCCATAAAATATGGGTCAATTCTAAAATCATGCTTCTTGATTTATTGGAACGTTCCATTTATCAGGGCGATATAGGGAGATTTCCATGGCCATCGTCCTGCCTGAAGCCAACGGCGTCCGGCGCTCTTACGCGCTGACGGGACAGGTTGTGCGCCCTGTTGCCGCGCCTCGCTTTTCCCGCGTCGTCTATGCGGCGGCGCATGTCGTGGCCAACCCGCTGGCGATGTCGGACCCATGGTCGAAGCCGGTTGTGGACTGGGACCGCACGATGGCCTTTCGCCATCACCTGTGGCGACTGGACTTCCGCATCGCCGAGGCGATGGACACCTCGCAGCGCGGCATGGGCTTCGACTGGCAAAGCGCGAAGGAGTTGATCCGTCGTTCGATTGCCGAGGCGAAGACGGTGACAGGCGCCGACCTCGCTTCCGGTGCCGGCACGGACCAACTCGCGCCGGCGGCGGCACGCTCGCTGGACGACGTGATTGCCGCCTATGAGGAACAGTTCGATTTCATCGAGGGGCAGGGCGGCAAGGCGATCATGATGGCGAGCCGGGCGCTCGCCCGGGCGGCGAAGGGCGCGGAGGATTACGCCCGCGTCTACGACCGCATTCTTGAGCAGGCGTCGGGCAAGGTCATCCTGCACTGGTTGGGCGACATGTTCGACCCCCAGTTGAAGGGATACTGGGGCGCCGCCGATTTCGAGACTGCGCTGGACACGGTGGTCGGCATCATCGAGCGCCATGCCGACAAGGTCGAGGGGATCAAGATTTCGCTGCTCGACGCCGACAAGGAAGTCGCCTTGCGCGACCGCCTGCCGGACGGTGTCGTCCTATTCACCGGCGACGATTTCAACTATCCCGAACTGATCGCCGGCGACGGGCGCCGGCATTCCCATGCGCTGCTCGGTATTTTCGACGCGATCGCGCCGGTCGCCAATGCGGCGCTGGTAAAGCTCGCGCAGGGCGACCATGCCGGCTACGATGCGCTGATGGCGCCGACCGTGCCGCTGTCGCGCAAAATCTTCGAGGCGCCGACGGAATATTACAAGGCCGGCATCGTCTTCATCGCCTGGCTGAACGGCCATCAGGATCATTTCGCCATGGTCGGCGGCATGCAGTCGGCGCGCGGCATTTTGCACTACGCCGACGTTTTCCGGCTGGCCGACAAGGCAGGCCTGCTTGCCGATCCGGACCTTGCCGTCGCGCGCATGAAGAGCTTGTGCGCGGTGGCCGGCGTATAGCGCCCGTGGTCCTCCGTCTCCGGTGCGAATCATCTGTGGGATTCGCCTAAAAATTTAGACATTGTTTACCGGCGGGTGATTGATCCGAGGAGGAGGGCGAAACCCCGATCCCATCTGGAAAATCCCATGAGACACCGCAGCGCGCGCGCCGACGAGATATCCCCCGTGCACATCTATCTCACCGCCCGCTCGGGCGGCGTGGCCGAGATCGACCTGCCGTGCCGCGACATCGAGGACGCGCTGGTGGCGATCGATCGGCTCGACGGGCCGGACAAGCGCGTGGTGGCGATTTCGGTGCAGGGCTATCGTATCGAACCGGACGAGTTCGCGGGGCTGCGGCAGTCGCTGAACCACCTGCGCCGGCCGGCTGCGCTGGCGTGAATTCTTAGTCTCGCGATTTCTGTTTGTCCTGCCGCAATGTGGCATCGCCGGTTTGCGGATAGCTGTCGTCCCGCGATGATGTGCAACGTGGGAGATCGTCATGCAGTATGCGTTTTATGCCGGCATTCTTGCGATGGCCGTCGTGGCCGTCCTGTCCTTCCTCGGCTTTCGGTGAACCCGGGGGGCGGCCCCGCCACGCAATCGCGGCAGCCGGCCGCGCCTCGCTCCTGCGGCGCCGATGGGCTACGGAACGGTACATATCCGCAGCGCCCGCAAAAAGATTAGCGTCGTGAAGGGTTTGGATGGTGGGCGTACCAAGGATCGAACTTGGGACCCCTTCGATGTCAACGAAGTGCTCTCCCGCTGAGCTATACGCCCATCCAAGGCCGCGCATACACCACTTTTGCTGCGGCGCGTCAATAGCGGCCTGGCGAAAAGATCGGACTGTTTGCGGGCTTCGACCGAGCCGTTCTGCAAGACCGCGAAAAAGGCCGCGTCAGGCGGCCTGCAACATCTTTTCGACTTCGTTGACGAGGTCGCGGAGATGGAACGGCTTCGACAGCACCTTGGCGTCCTTGGGTGCCTTCGAATCGGGGTTCAGCGCCACCGCCGCGAAGCCGGTGATGAACATCACCTTGAGATCGGGGTCGATCTCGGTGGCGCGGCGGGCCAGCTCGATACCGTCCATCTCGGGCATGACGATATCCGTCAAAAGCAGCGAGAAAGGCTCTTCGCGCAGGCGCTCGTAGGCGCTGGCGCCATTGTCGAAATCGCTGACCTGGTAGCCGGCGCGTTCGAGCGCTTTGACCAGGAAACGGCGCATGTCGTCGTCGTCTTCCGCCAGTAGAATGCGTGCCATGTCGATTGCCGTCCGAATCACCCAGCCGGGATACTGCCATGCGATCCCGTTAACCATCGTATATGAGGTGGCGACGGTAAACATCAAGTGAATGGCGCGCGCCCGCAGATGTCTTGCCGCGGCCGGTGCAAACCCGTTGAAAAGCTGGACATGCGTGCGCGGCGATGGCAGGCTTTGGCGATGATGTGCCTGTGGTTGAGGGTCCTTGCGAAGTGACGACGGCTGCCGAAGACTTCGCGGTCGTTGCGCCCTTTGAAGTGTGGTCGGGGGCCGAGCAGCGCGTTCCCTTCGTCTTTTCCTCGCCGCATAGCGGCCGATATTACCCCGAACGCTTCCTCGCCATGGCCAAGCTGGACAGGAGCGCCATCCGCCGGTCCGAGGACTGCTATGTCGAGGAACTGTTCGGCGCGGCGGTGACGCTGGGCGCGCCCATGCTCAAGGCGAATTTTCCGCGCGCCTATCTCGACGTCAACCGCGAGCCGTGGGAACTCGATCCGCGCATGTTCGCCGAGCCGGTGCCGCCATACTGCAACATCCGCTCGCCCCGCGTCGCCGGTGGGCTGGGCACGGTGCCGAAGCTGGTCGGCGAGGGCCTCGATATCTATGCCGGCCGGCTGCCGCTGGCCGAGGCGATCGCGCGCATCGAGGCCGTCTACAAGCCTTATCACGAAACGCTGAAGCGGCTCATCGCGCGCACCCATGCGACGTTCGGTTATGCCGTGCTGATCGACTGCCATTCCATGCCGGCCAGCGTGCGCGTCGGCGATGCCGGATTCCGGCCGGATTTCATCGTCGGCGACCGCTTCGGCACGGCCGCCGCCGCGGCGCTGACGGAAAGGGCCATCTCGCTTTTATGCGGCATGGGTTACACGGTGGCGCACAACAAACCCTATGCGGGCGGTTTCATCACCGAGCATTACGGCCGTCCCGCCCGCCGGCTGCACGCGCTCCAGGTCGAGGTCAACCGCGGCCTCTACATGAACGAGCGGACGTTCCAGAAGACGGCCGGTTTCGACGCGTTAGCCGAGGACCTGGCGCGCTTTTCCGCCGACCTGATGGCGATGCCGGACCATCATTTCCTCGACCTGCCGCTGGCGGCCGAATAGGCGATACGGCTGCCGGCAAAAAAAGACCGCATCTTTCGCACGACGCGGCCGGAGTCTAGGGAGGAAACGCCCAAGAAGGGCATGGACAGGAAACCTGTCCGGCAACAATCGTATTTTGCATTGCACAAATGTCAAGCGGCATCGCTCTTGAATTCACTAGTGCGGTTCCTGTTCAAACGGAATCGTCGGAACCGCTCTATCGCTTGGATCTCCCGCATTTCCGGACGCAAAACCGTTTCACACTTTTGCTGGAAATGCTCTGGCCGCAGTCTGCGGCGCAGGCGACGCGTGACAGGGCGGCGGCGGTTTTGCTATGCAGCAAATGCCGGGCGTGCACTGGCGGGCTCAGGAGGGTGACTTGGATATTTCAGCCGATTTCATGCGGCGCATCGCCGCTGCTGCGGCCGCCGAGACGCTGCCGCGATTCCGTACCCGCGGTGCCGTCGCCAACAAGGAGGTCGGTGGCTTCGATCCAGTCACCGAGGCGGACCGGCAGACTGAACTCGCGATCCGGGCGGTGATTTCGGCGGAATTCCCCGACCACGGCATTCTCGGCGAGGAACACGGCAGCCAGAACCTCGAAAGCCGCCATGTCTGGGTCATCGATCCGATCGACGGCACACGCGCCTTCATCTCCGGCCTGCCGACTTGGGGCACGCTGGTTGGCCTGACGGTGGACGGCGATGCGGTTGCCGGCATGATGGCGCAGCCTTTCACCGGCGAACTGTTTTATGCCAATGCCGGCGGCGCGCATTACGAAGGCCCCGGCGGGCCGCATCGGCTCGAAACGCGCAAGACCACGCGGCTGGCCGACGCCACGCTGTTCACAACCACGCCGGCGCTGTTCAAGGGCGAGGCGCGCGGCCGCTACGACCGTTTCGAGCAGACGGTGCAGCTCGCCCGCTACGGTACCGATTGCTATGCCTTCGCGATGCTGGCGGCCGGCAATGTCGATATCGTCACCGATCCCGGCCTGAAGCCCTACGACATCGTGGCGCTGATCCCGATCATCGAGAAGGCCGGCGGCGTCATCACGACGTTCGAGGGCGGGCCGGCGGAGAACGGCGGCGACATCGTGGCCGCCGCCACGCCGGAACTGCATGAAGCGGCAATGGCGGCGCTGCGGGGGTAGTCAGGCTCGGGTCAGCCCTGGGCGTCCTGGGTGGAAGCTTGCAGCGCTCCGTCTTCGGTTCCCGGCACGAAGGCGTCGAAGGCGGCGAGGAACTGTTCGCGGTAGAGGTCGGCTTCCTGCAAAATCTCGTGGCGGGCGCCGTCGATCATCAGGAACGAACCGAGCCGCAGATGGCGGGCGAAGTGCTCGACCGCCCTGGTGGACACGACTTCGTCGGCGCCGGCGCCGACGATCAGCGTCGGCACCTGGAAGCGCCCCATGTAATCCTGGTCGCTGACGGTTTCGGCGGCGATGCTCGCCGCCCTCAGCCAGCGCACCGTCGGTCCGCCCAGCGCAAGCTCGGGGTAGGTTTCGTAGAGCAGCGTGTTGCGCCGGTAGCGGGCGAGGTCCGTCGTCAGCTTGTTGGCGGCGAAGGGTATCGCCTGCTTCGGGCGCGGCCCCCAGGCGGCGTAGATGCGGCCGAAACCGAGAAAGGTGAGCAGCGTGGTGATGCGGCGCACCCAGCGCATCGATACTTTCTGGCCGGGCAGCGCGAGAAAGGGCGCGATCAGCACCATGCGGCGCACGCGGTTGACCATCGAGGGAGCGGCAAGCAGGGCGATCAGCGCACCGGTCGAGTGGGCGAGGATGTAATAAGGCCCGCGGCAATCGGGCAGCACGACTTCGCCGAAAAACTGCTCGAGGTCGGCGGCGTAGTCGAAGAAGCTTTTCACGTAACCGCGCTGCGGGTTGCGGACCAGGCGGTCGGAACCGCCCTGGCCGCGCCAGTCCAGGACGGCGCTGCCGAGGCCGCGGGCGGCGAGGTCGCGGACGGTTTCGAAATATTTCTCGATGCACTCGTTGCGGCCGCTCAGGATCACCACCGTGCCCTTCAGCGGCCGGCCGGTGGCGGCGAAACAGGCATAACGGATGCGGCGCCCGTCGCGCGCGGTGAAATAACCGCCTTGCGCGTTCTCGGGCCGAGGATTGCCGGGAATGTCGTGGAACAGGTCGTCCGTCATGCGGCGCTTCGGCTGGTGTCGTGCCGCCTGATAGGCACCGTAGGGTGATAGAAGCAAACGCGGCAAAAAGCAAAGACGGCCGTATCGGGGCAGGGCGGCACGATAAGGCCGGGAGCACCGTGCAGGCGCTCCCGGCCTCGTCGATCCGGGAGGAAGGGACGTTACACCCGGCTCGCTCGGTCGCGGCGCCTTGCGGGCGGCCGCTGAACTGTCCGGCAAGCCTATCGCCGCCCGCCTGAACGCAAACCGAAGCGCCGGTTCATCGGGCGTTCATCGCGGGCGGTCGGGAACCGGGCCGCGCGCCTGCGAAAAACAATCTTGAAATGCGGGAAACGGGCTCCCACCTAAACCTTGCGGTCGCCGATGGCGGGGCCGCTGGTCCGTTCGGAGCGCCGCAAGGGCTTTTGCCCAAGGGTTTCGCCAGGGCCATCACGCAAACATGTTGCTCAAAGGAGAACACACCATGCGTCATGTCGATTTTTCGCCCCTCTATCGCTCGACCGTCGGCTTCGACCGGCTGTTCACCATGCTGGACACGCTCGGCCAGCCAGAAGGCGGCCAGAGCTACCCGCCCTACAACATCGAAAAGACCGGCGAGAACGCCTATCGCATCTCGGTTGCGGTGGCCGGCTTCTCGGACGACGAGATTTCGATCGAAGCCCATCGCAACGTGCTGACCATCAAGGGTGAGCGCAAGGAAGAGAGCGACGAGGACGGCAAGGAGCTGCTTTACCGCGGCATCGCCGCGCGCGCTTTCGAGCGCCGCTTCCAGCTCGCCGACCATGTCGATGTCGAAGGCGCCGCGCTGAAGAACGGCCTTTTGTTCGTCGATCTCAAGCGCAACATTCCCGAGGAGCTGAAGCCGCGCAAGATCGCGATTTCGGCCGCCCCGGCGAAAGCCAGGCAGATCGAGGCGACCGCCAAGGCCGCCTGACCGATCCCGTCTCCTCCCGAGACGAAGGCGGCGCCGCGAGGCGCCGCCTTTTTTTATGTCAGCCGAGCAGGGCGCCGAGCCGTTCGACGTCCCCGGCCGTGGTGGCGAAGGAGGTGACGAAGCGGAAGAGGGCCTCGTCCGGCGCGACGGCGCCGGTGAAGCCGTGCGGGGCCGGCCATTGGTGGAAGGCCGCGCCCGCCGTCCTGAGGCGCTCGGCGTCGGCCTTTTTCATGATGGCGAACACTTCGTTGGCCTGCGGCCGCCACGCCAGCCGGGCGGCGCCGGATTTTTCCATCGCGCCCGCCAGCGCTACGGCCATGGCGTTGGAATGGCGGGCGGTCCGGAGCCACAGCCCGTCGCGGAGATAGGCTTCGAACTGGGCCGCGACGAACCGCGACTTGGAGAAGAGCTGGCCGGCCCGCATGCGCATGAAGGCGAGTTCCTTCGCCCTTTCGAGGTCGAACATGACGACCGCCTCCGCGCACCAGCAGCCGTTCTTGGTGCCGCCGAAGGAGATGGCGTCGACACCGCGCTTCCAGGTCATGTCCGCCGGCGAGACGTCGAGCGCCGCCAGCGCGTTGGCGAAACGGGCGCCGTCCATGTGGAGCGGCAGGCCGTGGCGCTTGGCCAAGGCCGCGATGGCGGCGATCTCTTCGAGGCTGTAGAGGGTGCCGATCTCGGTCGATTGGGTCAGCGAGACGGCCATCGCCCGGCCGCCATGGACGGAATCGGGCGTGAAGCGGGCGAGCGCCTGTTCCAGCGCCGCCAAGTCCATCTTTCCCAGCGCTCCGTCGACGCCGTGCAGCCGCGAGCCGCCGGAAATGTAGCCGAACGCGCCGCATTCGTCGGCGACGAGATGGGCCTCGCGGTGGGTGAAGGCGATGCCGCCGGGCTTGTTGTAGGCGCTCAGCGCCAGCGTGTTGGCCGCCGTTCCGGTCGCCACGAAGAAGACGGCGACTTCCCGCTCGAACAGTTCGCTGAAGCGGTCGTAGACCGCATTGTCCAGGGCCCCCTCGCTGTAGGCGACGGAAAATCCGCCCGAATGTTCGGACAGGTTGGCTGCGATGGCCGGGTGGACGCCGGCCCAGTTGTCGGAAGCAAAGATCATGACGGAATCCGGATTGCAGGAATGGACGCGACCTTGGCCGCTTTCGGCCTGCCGCCGCAAGGGGCCAGCGCACGCAGCCATACGGCCAGCGGGCGCCGTTTCCACCTTAAATTATGCCGAATTGAGCCGTGGCGAAATTTTATGTCGTTCAAGCGCCGCAATCGAGATGAATCGGTCTTGTGCGGCGCCGGGAATTCTGTCATACGAATTTAGGACAGTAATGCTGTCTTATTTAATTTCACGAAGCAGGACGGGTTGGCGTAGAATGGACGCGCGTCCCGGCATGCCGTGAACGGCATCGTGACTTGAGGACCGGCCCGGCAGGAAAGTGCCGGACCGGCTCGCGGGACCCGCGACGAACCCGAATGACGTGCCGACAGTGCAGGACATGGGAAGCCGGCGCTTCCCGCATCGATGAGGCAACCCCGCCGGGCAAAAGAGGATAGGACGATGATGGAAGCGATGCCATCTGTGACGACGGATTTTGTGCCGGCCGCGCAGACGAAGGCCGCGACCGTCAAAACCGGCGGAATCCATCGAACCGGCGGGCTGCCGCCTGCCCAGGGCCTTTATGACCCGCGCAACGAGCATGACGCCTGCGGCGTCGGCTTCATCGCCAACATGAAGAACGTCAAGTCGCACAGAATAGTCGAGGACGGTCTGGCGATGCTCGAGAACCTGACGCATCGAGGCGCGGTCGGCGCCGATCCGCTGATGGGCGACGGCGCGGGCGTGCTGGTGCAGGTTCCCGACAGCTTCTTTCGCGAGGAGATGGCCAGGCAGGGCATCGACCTGCCGCCGGCCGGCCAGTACGGCGTCGGCCACTGGTTCATGCCGCAGGACGCCGAACTGCGCGCCCATATCGACGAGATCATCCGCGAATCGGCCGCGTCGGAAGGCCTGCCGCTGATCGGCTTCCGTGATGTGCCGGTCGACAATTCCTCGCTGTCGAAGGCACCCGATATCGCCGCCGCCGAGCCGTTCCACCGGCAGGTGTTCATCGGCCGCAGCGCCGATATTGACGACGACGAGGAATACGAGGCCCGGCTCTATCTGCTGCGCAAGGTCATTTCCGGCCGCATCTATGCCGAGAACGGCAACAAGGACGTCGGCGCCTATTGCGTGTCGCTGTCGGCGCGCACCATCGTCTACAAGGGCATGTTCCTCGCTTACCAGGTCGGCGCCTATTACAAGGACCTCGCCGATCCGCGTTTCGAGACGGCGCTGATCCTCGTCCACCAGCGCTTTTCCACCAACACCTTCCCGTCGTGGAAGCTGGCGCATCCCTACCGCATGGTCGCCCATAACGGCGAGATCAACACGGTGCGCGGCAACAACAACTGGATGGCGGCACGGCAGGCTTCGGTCGATTCGGAACTGTTCGGCAACGACATCTCGAAGCTGTGGCCGATCTCCTACGAGGGCCAGTCCGACACCGCCTGTTTCGACAACGCGCTCGAATTCCTGTTCCAGGGCGGCTACAGCCTGGCGCATTCCATGATGATGCTGATCCCGGAAGCCTGGGCCGGCAACAAGCTCATGGACGAGGACCGCAAGGCTTTCTACGAATACCATGCGGCGCTGATGGAGCCGTGGGACGGGCCGGCGGCGGTGTGCTTCACCGACGGTCGTCAGATCGGCGCTACCCTCGACCGCAACGGCCTGCGTCCGGCCCGCTACATCGTCACCGACGACGACCGCGTCATCCTCGCTTCCGAGGCCGGCGCGCTGCCGGTGGAGGAGAAGCACATCGTCGCCAAGTGGCGTTTGCAGCCGGGCAAGATGCTGCTCATCGATCTCGCCAAGGGCCGCATCGTTTCCGACGACGAGATCAAGGCCGAGGTGGCGACGAAGCATCCCTACCGGAAGTGGCTCGCCAACACCCAGCTGATCCTGGAAGACCTGGCGCCCGTCGAGGCGCGCGCGCTGCGCAAGGACGTGTCGCTGCTCGACCGCCAGCAGGCCTTCGGCTACACCCAGGAAGACCTGAAGCTCCTGATGTCGCCGATGGCGACCACCGGCCAGGAGGCGGTCGGCTCGATGGGCACCGACACGCCGATCTCGGCCATGTCGGACCAGACCAAGATCCTCTACACCTATTTCAAGCAGAACTTCGCGCAGGTGACGAACCCGCCGATCGATCCGATCCGCGAGGAACTGGTGATGAGCCTCGTCTCCTTCATCGGGCCGCGGCCGAACATCTTCGACCTCGTCGGCTCCTCGCGCCGCAAGCGGCTGGAGGTGCGCCAGCCGATCCTGACCAACGCCGATCTCGAAAAGATCCGCTCCATCGGCCACACCGAGGAACGCTTCGACACCAAGACCATCGACATCACCTATGCCGCGACCGAGGGCGCGGAAGGCATGCCGGCGGCCATCGAGCGGCTGTGCGAGCGCGCCGAGGCTGCGGTGGCCGGCGGCTACAACATCATCATCCTGTCCGACCGCCAGATCGGCCCGGACCGCATCGACATCCCGACGCTTTTGGCGACGGCGGCCGTGCACCATCACCTGATCCGCAAGGGGTTGCGCACGGCCGTCGGCCTGGTGGTGGAATCGGGCGAGCCGCGCGAGGTGCACCATTTCTGCTGCCTGGCCGGCTACGGCGCCGAGGCGATCAATCCCTATCTGGCCTTCGACACGCTGACCGACATGCACCGGCGCGGCGCGTTTCCGCCCGAAGTGGATGCGTCGGAAGTCGTCACCCGCTACATCAAGTCGATCGGCAAGGGCATTCTCAAGGTCATGTCCAAGATGGGCATCTCGACCTACCAGTCCTATTGCGGCGCGCAGATCTTCGACGCGGTGGGGCTGAAGTCGGAGTTCGTCGACAAGTATTTCACCGGCACCGCCACGCTGATCGAAGGCGTCGGGCTCGAGCAACTCGCCACCGAGACGGTGCAGCGCCATGCGCGCGCCTTCGGCGACGATCCGGTATTGGCCAACAGCCTCGATGTCGGCGGCGAATACATGTTCCGCATGCGCGGCGAGGCGCATATGTGGTCGCCGGACGCCGTCGCCACCTTGCAGCACGCCGTGCGCAAGGGATCGTGGGCGACGTTCAAGGAATTCTCCGCCCAGATCAACGACGAGACGGCGCGCGCGCAGGCCATTCGCGGCCTGTTCAAGATCAGGCTGGCCGCGGAGAGCGGCCGCCAGCCGGTGCCGCTGGAGACGGTCATGTCGGCGGCCGAAATCGTCAAGCGGTTCTCCACCGGCGCCATGTCCTTCGGCTCGATCAGCCGCGAGGCGCACACCACGCTGGCGCGCGCCATGAACGCCATCGGCGGCAAGTCGAACACCGGCGAGGGCGGCGAGGAGCCGGATCGCTACCTGCCGCTGCCGGGTGGGGCTAAGAACCCCGAGCGCTCGGCCATCAAGCAGGTGGCGTCGGGCCGCTTCGGCGTGACGGCGGAATATCTCGTCAATTCCGACATGATGCAGATCAAGGTCGCGCAGGGCGCCAAGCCCGGCGAGGGCGGGCAATTGCCCGGCCACAAGGTCGATGCGACGATCGCCAAGACGCGGCATTCGACGCCCGGCGTCGGCCTGATCTCGCCGCCCCCGCATCACGACATCTATTCGATCGAGGATCTGGCGCAGCTCATCTACGACCTGAAGAACGTCAATCCGGCCGGCGACGTGTCGGTCAAGCTGGTGTCGGAAGTCGGCGTCGGCACGGTGGCGGCCGGCGTCGCCAAGGCGCGCGCCGATCACATCACCATCTCCGGCTATGACGGCGGCACCGGCGCCTCGCCGCTGACTTCGCTCAAGCATGCCGGCTCGCCGTGGGAGATGGGCTTGGCCGAAACGCACCAGACGCTGGTGCTGAACGGCTTGCGGTCGCGCGTGGCGCTGCAAGTCGACGGCGGCTTGCGCACCGGCCGCGACGTGGTCATCGGCGCGCTGCTCGGCGCCGACGAGTTCGGCTTCTCCACCGCGCCGCTGATCGCGGCGGGCTGCGTCATGATGCGCAAGTGCCATCTCAACACCTGTCCGGTCGGCGTCGCCACGCAGGACCCGGTGCTGCGCAAGCGTTTCAAGGGCCAGCCCGAGCACGTCATCAACTTCTTCTTCTATGTCGCGGAAGAGGTGCGCGAGCATCTGGCGGCGATGGGATTCACCCATCTCGACCAGATCATCGGCAACACCGACCTGTTGGAAAAGCGCGCCGTCATCGAGCACTGGAAGGCGAGGGGGCTGGATTTCTCAAAACTGTTCTTCAAGCCGGACGCGCCGGCGCAAGCGACGCACTGGACCGAACGGCAGAAGCATCCGATCGACGACGTGCTCGACCGCACCCTGATCGAGCGGGCGAAGCCGGCGCTGGAAGCGCGCCAGCCGGTCGAGATCGAAGTGCCGATCCGCAACGTCGACCGCTCCACCGGCGCCATGCTGGCCGGCGAGGTGGCCAAGCGCTTCCGTCACAAGGGGCTGCGCGAGGACACCATCAAGGTGAAGCTGACGGGCACGGCCGGCCAGTCCTTCGGCGCCTTCCTGACACGCGGCGTCTCCTTCGATCTGGTGGGCGCGGCCAACGACTATGTCGCCAAGGGTCTTTCGGGCGGGCGCATCGTCATCCGCCCGCCGGAGGAAGCCAAGATCGTCGCCGAAAATTCCATCATCGTCGGCAACACCGTGCTCTACGGCGCCATCGAGGGCGAGTGCTACTTCCGCGGCGTCGCCGGCGAGCGTTTCGCGGTGCGCAATTCCGGTGCGGTGACGGTGGTGGAAGGCGTCGGCGATCACGGCTGCGAATACATGACCGGCGGCATCGTCGTCGTCATCGGCCAGACCGGGCGCAACTTCGCCGCCGGCATGTCGGGCGGCGTCGCCTATGTGCTGGACGAGGCAGGCGACTTCGCCAAGCGCTGCAATATGGCGATGGTCGAATTGGAGCCGGTGCCGGAGGAAGACGACCTGATGGAGAAGCTGCTCCATCACGGCGGCGACATCGACCACAAGGGCCGCGTCGACGTGTCGGGCGACATGACCAGCCACGACGAGGAGCGGCTTTACCAGCTTATCTCCAACCACGTGCACTTCACCGGCTCGACGCGGGGCAAGGAGATTCTCGACGGCTGGGCGACGTTCCGGCCGAAATTCCGCAAGGTGATGCCGGTCGAATACCGCCGTGCCCTACAGGAAATGGAGCGCGCCCGCATGAGCGTGGCGGCGGAATGATGTTGCTGGCGATTTTCCCGATGGGCGTGCCGCCCTCACTCAAACCGGGGGCGCGTCCGCGCTGATTGACGGGACCGCAGGCGCGGTCTCCAATGCCGGGGCAGGCCCCGGATTTCCGCTCCAATACGCACGACCGTCCGGCGACCGCGCCGTCCCGGATCGAACGCAAGTCCAAGGACAAGCCCATGGGCAAGGTAACAGGTTTCCTCGAAATCGACCGGCAGGTGCCGAAGTACCAGCCGGCTTCCGACCGTATCCGCCACTTCCGCGAATTCACCCTGCCGATGTCGGATACGGAAGTGGAAAAGCAGGCGGCGCGCTGCATGGATTGCGGCGTGCCCTATTGCCACGGGCCGACGGGCTGCCCGGTGCACAACCAGATCCCGGACTGGAACGATCTCGTCTATAACGGCAACTGGGACGCGGCGATCCGCAACCTGCACTCGACCAACAATTTCCCCGAATTCACCGGCCGCATCTGCCCCGCGCCCTGCGAGGAAGCCTGCACGCTGAACCTCGAGGACATCCCCGTCGCCATCAAGACGGTGGAGCAGGCGCTGGCCGACAAGGCCTACGAGACAGGCTATATCCGCCCCTATCCGCCGCAGGTGAAGACCGGCAAGCGGGTCGCGATCGTCGGTTCCGGCCCGGCCGGCATGGCCGCTGCCCAGCAGCTCGGCCGCGCGGGCCACGAGGTGCATGTCTTCGAGCGCGAGAGCCGGCCCGGCGGGTTGATGCGCTACGGCATTCCCGACTTCAAGATCGAGAAGCACTATATCGATCGGCGCGTCGAGCAGATGCAGGGCGAGGGCGTGACCTTCTTCTGCGACGTCAATGTCGGCGTCGACAGGAAGGCGGACGAGCTTTTGGCTGAGTACGATGCCGTCCTCTATTGCGGCGGCTCGGAAACGCCACGCCCGGCCGGTATTCCCGGCGATGACCTCCAAGGCGTGCACGACGCCATGCCTTATCTGGTGCAGCAGAACAAGCGCGTCGGCGGCGAGGACATTGCGTCCGTCGCATGGCCGGCAGCACCTATCCTTGCCGGCGGCCAGCATGTCGTGGTGGTCGGCGGCGGCGACACCGCTTCCGACTGCGTCGGGACCGCTTTTCGGCAGGGCGCGGTGCGTGTCACCCAGCTCGACATTCGCCCGCAGCCGCCGGAGAAGGAAGACAAGCTGACGATCTGGCCCTATTGGGCGACCAAGATGCGCACGTCCTCCAGCCAGGCCGAGGGCGCCGAGCGCGAATTCCAGGTGGCGACGCTGGAGTTCATCGGTGAGGAAGGACAACTCACCGGCGTGAAGTGCTGCGAGGTTGACGAGAAGCGCAAGCCCGTTCCCGGCACCGAATTCGTCATCCGCGCCGATCTCGCCTTCATCGCCATCGGCTTCGCCGGGCCGCTGGAAGGCGGGTTGGTCAAGGAACTCGAGGGCCGGATGGACATCGCCACCGATGCGCGCCGGTCGCGCAACGTGGCGGCGAACGACCGCGACTACCGCACCAGCGTGGACGGGCTGTGGGCCGCCGGCGACGTGCGGCGCGGGCAATCGCTGGTGGTGTGGGCTATCCGCGAAGGGCGCCAGGCGGCGCGCTCCATCGACGAGGCGTTGATGGGCTCGACCTTGCTGCCGAGATGACCGCTTCGCCGGGCGACGACAGGGTCGAAATGTCCGGCGCCTGCCATTGCGGCGGAGTCCGCTTTCATGTGCGGTTAAGCGACGGGCTGCGCGCGGTACGCCGCTGCACCTGCTCCTACTGCCGCATGCGGGGCGCCGTCGCCGTATCTGCCGCGGTTGGTGGCGTCGCCATTGATCAGGGCGAGGACCTGCTGGCCGAGTATCGCTTCAACACCGGCACGGCCCGGCACTATTTCTGCTCCCGTTGCGGCATCTACACCCACCATCAGCGGCGGTCGAACACCAGCCAATACGGCATCAATGTCGCCTGCCTGGAAGGCGTGAGCCCGTTCGACTTTGCCGAGGTTCCGGTCAACGACGGCGTCGAGCACCCGGCGGACAATAACGGCCGGTCGCGGCTGGCCGGCGTGCTGAGGTTTTTTCCTTCGGCGTGAGCGCCGTCAGCGGCTGATTGCGGTCGTCTTGTCGCCGGTGGCGGCGGGGCTGGTCGGCGGCGTTTTCGGTGGCCATGAGAAGTCGTCGGCGCGGCCGGGCGCCGCCTCGGGGGCCAGGCCTTCGACCAGCCGTTTCTCGGCCGGAGCCTTGTCGTCCTTTGCCTGCGTGTCCGATTGCGCGGCGCCGAGCAGTTCGCTGCCGCCGTCCAGGGCCGGGTCGTTGAGCAGCATGGGCGGGGTGCGATCCACCGTCGTTGGCGCCGCCGGCGCCGCCGGGCCGGTCACGGCGGGTTGGCCCGCCGGCGCCGAGATCGCACCGGCACCCGCCGGGTCGCCCAGGCCGAGGATCTTCAGCAGCGGCTTTTCGGCATAGAAGGCGAGCTTGTTCTTGCCGGCGCGCGTCATGTTGATGCCGTCGTCGGCGCGCAAGCGCACCGGCTGGCCGTTGACGTCCGGGCCGGTCGAGACGAAGGCGCCGTTCTCGTCGACGAAGCCGTCCCAGACATCGACGAACTCGCCGCCGGCCTTTTCGGCGGCGGAGCGGTAGATGTCGTTGAAGGCCAGCATGTCGGACGTCATCCTGGCGATCTTGAAGGAGGGCATGCCGACCCACAGGAGCGGGACCTTGCCGGCCTGAATGTCCTTGCCCAGAGCCTCGGCGCGCGCTTCGTATTCCTTGGTCCAGGCATCCGAGCGCGGCGGCTCGCGATTGCCGCCGACGCTCATGGTCTGGCGGTCGTTCGATCCGATCATCACGACGACGGCCACCGGCCTTTCGTTCTCCAGCAGGCCTTTGATCTCGGCCGGCCAGTTATAGAAGTCGTCGCGCACGAGGCCGGACGAGCCGTTGGCGCGGTCGGCGATGCGGATGGCCGGGTTCTGGGCGAACAAGGTGCTCAGGCCTTCGGCGAGGCCGCTCGCCATGAAGTCGCCGACGACCAGCACCGTGCGGGCGTCCGGCGCCTTTTCCACGACCGGCGCCTGCGGTTCCTGGGGCACGGCGGGCTTTGCCCGCACCTTCTTCCTCGGCGTGACGGTTTCGATCGGGGGTGGCGGCTCGACGCGCTCGCGCCGGCGCGGGAAGAGAAGGTCGCGCAGCGACCAACCGCCGCCCTGGTCCTGCGCCATGGCCGGCATTCCTGAAACGGCCATGGCCCCGGCCACGCACACGGACAGGAGGACGAGCGCGATCGCCATGCGCCGCAGGGCCTTGCCGATGCGGGTTGCCGCGATCAAGCCGTTCCTCCATTGTCGCAAGCCGCTGCATTGCGCGGCGGCGCGTCGTGCGCCGCTACTTCTTGCGCAGCCATTTGAGCACTTCCAGGCTGGGATAGCCATCCTGGGCCAAGCCCATCTGCGCCTGGTAGGCCGTGATGGCGGCCTTGGAACCGCTGCCGATCTTGCCGTCGAACTTGCCGTCGTAGAGGCCGTGCTGGGAAAGCCGCTGCTGCAATTCCTGCTTTTCCTCGAAGGACAGCTTGGTGAACGGCCGGTTCCAGTCGTGCACCAGCCCGCCAAAGCCGGCGATCTCGTCGGCCAGGAGGCCGACGGCGAAGGCGTATTTGTCGGCGTTGTTGTAGCGCTTGATGACGGAGAAGTTCTTGATGACCAGGAACGCCGGACCGTCGCTGCCGCCCGGCAGCTTGAGTTCGGCCCTGTCGGACGTGCTTCTGAACGGCTTGCCGTTGGCGCGGACGACGCCGAGTTCCTGCCACTTGGCGAGTGACAGGTGGCCGCTCGGGAACTTGCGGCCCGCCGGCAGGGTCACTTCATAGCCCCAGGTGCGGCCGGACTGCCAGCCGTTCTTGCGCAGGAGGTTGGCGGCGGTCGCCAGCGCGTCGGGCACCGAGTTCCAGATGTCGCGCTTGCCGTTGCCGTCCATATCGACGGCATAGGTCTGGTAGCTGGTGGGGATGAACTGCGTGTGCCCCATCGCGCCGGCCCACGAGCCTTGCAGGTGGCTCTCGTCGATGTCGCCTGTTTGCAGGATCTTCAGCGCGGCGATGAGCTGCGTGCGCGCATATTTGGAGCGCTGCTTGTCGGCGTAGCCGAGCGTCGCCAGCGAGCGCACGACCGAGCGCATGACGTCGGTGCGTTTCAGCATCTCGCCATAGTTCGTTTCCATCGACCAGATGGCCAGCAGCGTGTAGCGGTCGACGCCGTAGCGCTGTTCGATGCGGTCCAGCCACGGCTTCCATTTGGTCGCCATGGCGCGACCGGTGGCGATCGACTGGTCGTGCACGCGATTGTCGAAGTAATCCCAGGCCGGCGCCTTGAATTCGGGCTGCGTGCGGGCCTTCTCGATCACCTCTGGATCGGCGTCGTCGATGCCGCGGAACGCGCGGTCGTAGATGGCGCCAGACACGCCGCTCGCGACGGCTGTGGCGCGGAAGCTGGCGACCCAGTTGCGGAATCCGGAATCGGCGAAGGCCGGGCTTGCGGACAGCGAAAGCGCCATCGAGAGGCCGGCGGCCGCCGCTAGACCGGCCAGGCGTCTGATGGCGGTGCGTACGGTCATCTTTTCCTCCTTACTACTTCATGCAGGAAGGATCATTCATCGCCGAACCGGGTTAGGAATTGGTTTACCATGGACCGACCTCGGGAACGAAAAAGCAAGGCCTTGCTTATAGGTTTGGCTCGCACCGGGCCTCGATACACCTCGATTCCGGCGTCAAAATGTCCCACAATGGGATGGCGCGCGCGCCGTCCAACGGAAAATCGACATGATGAGAAAAGTTCGCAAGGCAGTCTTTCCGGTCGCTGGCCTCGGCACGCGCTTCCTTCCGGCCACCAAGGCCATTCCGAAGGAGATGCTGACGGTCGTCGACAAGCCTGTCATCCAGTATGTCGTGGATGAGGCGCGCGAAGCCGGCATCGAACATTTCATCTTCGTCACCGGCCGCAACAAGGCCGTCATCGAGGACCATTTCGACGTTCAGTTCGAACTCTACGACACGCTGGCGCAGCGCGGCAAAAGCGACCAGCTCTCGCGCTTGCAGCGGCTCCAGCCGTCGCCCGGCCAGACCAGCTTCACCCGCCAACAGGTACCGCTCGGCCTCGGCCACGCGGTGTGGTGCGCGCGCGAACTGGTCGGCGACGAGCCTTTCGCGCTGCTTCTGCCCGACATGATCATGCAGTCGGAAAAGAGCTGCATGCGCGACATGGTCGAGCTTTACGAGCAGACCGGCAACAACATCATCGCCGTGCAGGAGTGCGATCCGGCCGAAGCGCACAAATACGGCATCGTCGGACGCGGCGAGACGACCCATACCGGCTTCCGCATCACCGGCATGGTCGAGAAGCCGAAGCCGGGCACGGCGCCGTCCAATCTCTACATCAACGGACGCTACATCTTGCAGCCGGAAATCTTCTCGATCCTGGAAAGCCAGGAAAAGGGCGCCGGCAACGAGATCCAGCTGACCGACGCCATGCTGCGGCTGGAGAAGCGACAGCCTTTCTACGGGTACCACTACCAGGGCCGCACCTTCGACTGCGGTTCGCCCGAAGGCTTCATCGAGGCCAATGTCGCCTTTGCGCTGTGGCGCAAGGATCTCAACCAGGGCATGGCCGGGGTCATCCGGGGTCTTCTGGACGACTACGAGCCGCTGTTGCACCGCGCGAGGGGGTGACTTCGCCGGTTAGCGCTGCACCTTGATGCCGGCGAAGATGGAGGCGGAATCGTAGTTGCGGCCCGGCAGATTCGACTCCAGTTTTTCGTAGCGGGCTTTCGTGCTCAGGCCGACATAGCGGTTCAGCCACCAGGTCAGGCCGGCTTCGGCGCTCATGATCATGTCGTGGCCGTCCGTGCCGGTATAGGTACGCCAGCCGAGGCCGAGCGCGGCGTTGGCTGTGAGGTCGGAGCGGATGCGGCGCTCAGCGGTCAACTGGCCGGAATAGAGCAGGTCGCCTGTTTCGCCGGGCGTCGTCGTTCCTTCGACGGTGGTGGTGCCGGCCAGGCCGATGACCGTGCCGCGTTCGGGCGACCATTTGAGGTCGGCGTTGACCGAGGCGCCGGAGATCGCCGCCAGCCTTGCGTCGTCCGGGCTCTCGCTCAGCCAGCCGGCCGAGATTTCGCCGTTCAGCTTTTCGCCGAGGTCCAGTTCGGTTCCCGCGCGGATACCGAGGCGGTTGGCGGAGCGCTGGTAGCCGTCGTCGTCGATGCGCTGGTCGTAGAGCCGGCGGCCGACCTCGACTTCCGCGAACGGCGTCAGTGCCGGCGAAATGGCGTAACCGCCGCGCAGCGTCGTCGTGTAGAGGGTTTCGTTGCGGTCTTTCTGCGACAGCACGCCGCCGCCCAGAAGGCTCGCATCGCCGTAGGTGTCGCGCGCCGCCGCCCCCGTCAGGCCGAATCGCAGCTTGCCGATGTCTTTGCTGATGGCCAGGCTGCCGTCGAAGGACTGGCGTGTCGGCTGCGAGGCGACGTCGCCGATGACGACCGGGGAGGACGCCGATTCCGGCGCGATCTCGTAGCCGGCCTTGGCGGTGGCGCGCCATTCGTTCTCGAGGTCGAGGTTGAGCGTACCGTTGATGCTGCCGCTCGCGTCATGCAGGCTCGCGCCCGACAGGCTTTCGCGAAGATTGCCGAGGGCATCGATCGTCGCCGAGTTCGATGCCCAGTCGGAGGTGGCGTTGAGGCGCAGCGTCGTTTCCGACAGGACGGCCGACGTGCCGCCGGGGGCGTTGTTGGCGTTGCTCGTCGCCGTCAGCCCCTGCTCGATCGAGGGACGCAGCACGAAGGTGCCGAACGGGATGCCGACCGGCGCGAAGGGATCGTCTTCCGGCTTGGGGCGCGGCGTCTCGATGGCGGCCGTCCGGTCGGCGCGCGGGTCGAGCGGCTGGCGGTCGGCGTAGTCGATGGTCCGCTGCCGCTCGTTCGTCGGCTGGGGCGTGTCGTCGGCCGCCGCATCGACCTTGCTCGCCGGCCGGCGTGTGGGCAGAGCTGACGTGGTGGGCGTGGTGCCGGCGGAATCGTCGGCGCTGCCGTCGTCAGTGAGCGACGTGCCGTCGTCGGCGAGCGGGCTGCCGTCGTCGGCGTTGGCGGCTGCGGGGGCCGGCGCATCCGGAACGGCGCCGGGGCTGACGGGCTGGTAGGCAGGGACGGCCGCAGCGGCTGCGGCAGCCGATGCGGCGCCGGACGCCGGCTTCTGCCTGGTTTGACCGGGGGCGGCGGCGTTGTTCGTCGAAGGCGCCGAAGCATCCGTGGCGGCGCTCAGGCCCGTTTCCTGGGCCGCCAGCACGGACGGCCAGGCGACCGCCGCCAAAAGCAGCGCGCAGGCGGCCTTTCGGCGCCTGCGGCGTGGAAATCGGGGCTCGGCATGCGACATCGTCACCTCGGCGGCGCGCGCGCGCCATGCTTACCGGACCGTAAATCGGGATGGTTAACGGACGGTTGAGAGTGCCCCTCGCGGCGCTGCCGGCCACGGCGATTGCATTGGACAAAACGGGACCGAAGCAGTAAGCGCGTGGTCATGTTTGCAGGAGCGCCGATGAACAGGAAACCCAACCGGCAGGCTTCGATCGCTTCGGCGTTGCGGACGGTTTCGACCGAACAGGCGGGCATGGCGCTGCTGTCGGAGGCGCTCGGTGACGGATTGGCCGAACCCTTTGCCGACGCCGTGGCGCTTATCGCCGGCATCCGGGGGCGCGTCATCGTCTCCGGTGTCGGCAAGAGCGGCCATATCGGTTCCAAGATCGCCGCCACGCTGGCCTCCACCGGCACGCCGGCCTTTTTCGTCCACCCCGTCGAGGCCAATCATGGCGATCTCGGCATGATCACGCCGGACGACGCCATCCTTGCCATGTCGTGGTCAGGAGAGAGTGCGGAGTTGCGCGGCATCGTCGGCTATTCGCGCCGCTTCGGCATCCCGCTGATCGCGCTGACCGCGGGCGAGCATTCGTCGCTGGCGCGCGAGGCCGATGTGCTGCTGGCCTTGCCCAAGGCGGCCGAAGCCTGCCCGCACGGGCTGGCGCCGACCACTTCGGCGCTGTTGCAACTGACGGTCGGCGATGCGCTGGCGATGGCGCTTTTGGAAGCGCGCGGTTTCACGCCGGAAGACTTCCTCGGTTATCACCCCGGCGGCAAGCTGGGCGCCACGCTGACGCACCTGTCGAAAGTGATGCGCACCGGCGACGCCATTCCGCTGGTGCCGCTCGGCACCAAGATGCCGGAAGCGGTGATGACGCTCTCCAACAAGAAGGTCGGTTGCGTCGTCATCGTCGACGAGGCAGGCCTGCTGGCCGGCATCGTCACCGACGGCGACGTCGCCCGCAACCTCCACCGCAACCTCAAGGACGTGGCGGTGGACGAGGTGATGACGCGCCGGCCCAAGACTGTGTCGCCCGACATGTCGGCGGGCGCGGCGATCGCCTACCTCAACGAAAACAAGATCGGCGCGCTGGTGGTGGTCGAGGGCGAGCGGCCGATCGGCGTGGTGCATTTCCACGATCTGTTGCGCATCGGGGCTGCGTAAAAGCCCGGCCTTACGGAAGCGGCTCGACGGTCAGTTCCAGGTCGGTGTCGGTGGCGCCCGTAACCTTGACGCGCGCGCCGGCGGGCAGGTCGGGGCCGGAGACGCGCCACAGCGTGTCGCCGAGCTGGATGCGGCCGCGGCCATCGCGGATGGGTTCCGAGAGCGTCGCCGTGCGGCCGATCATCTGCGCGCCGCGCCGGTTGAGCAGCGGCTGGTCGCTCTCGCCTTCGCGCCCTCGGACGATCTGCTTGCCGACATAGGCCGACACCAGCGACAGGACGAGAAAGACGAGGACTTGCACCTGCCACGTCCAGAAGGCGGCGTCCCACAGTGCCAGCGAGGCGGCGCCCACGATCAGCGCCGCGATGCCGATCCACAGCAGGAAGACACCCGGGACGGCGATCTCCAGCATCAGCAGGACGAAGCCGAGGACCATCCAGTTCCACGGCCCGAGTTCGGCGACGATGCGCTCCAGCATAGCCGGCCTCCGCGCTTACGACGTCTCGCCGGGGCGCACCAGCGGCGGCCGCGCCGTCTGCCGCGCGGTGCCGGACGGGCCGTCGTTCTTGAACACCTCGCGGGCGATCTCGCCGATGCCGCCCAGCGTGCCGATCAGCGAAGAGGCTTCAAGCGGCATCAGCACGATCTTGGAATTGCTGGCAGAGCCGATCCGGGTCAGTGCCTCCGTGTACTTTTGCGCGACGAAGTAGTTGAGCGCCTGCGTGTCGCCCTTGGCGATGGCTTCCGAGACGACCTGGGTGGCGCGTGCCTCGGCCTCGGCGGAACGTTCGCGTGCCTCGGCGTCGCGGAAGGCGGCCTCGCGGCGGCCTTCTGCTTCAAGGATCTGCGACTGCTTCAGGCCCTCGGCGGCGAGGATCTGGGCGCGCTTGTCGCGCTCGGCCATCATCTGCCGGGCCATCGATTCGACCAGGTTCGCCGGCGGGTTGATGTCCTTGATCTCGACGCGCGTGACCTTGATGCCCCACGGATGCGCGGCTTCGTCCACCACGCGCAGCAGCCGCCCGTTGATGGCGTCGCGGTTGGAGAGCAACTCGTCGAGATCCATCGAGCCCATGACGGTGCGGATGTTGGTCATGGTGAGGTTCAGGAGCGCGTTCTGCAAGCCGGCCACCTGATAGGCGGCCTGCGGCGCGTTGAGGATCTGGAAGAAGGCGACGCCGTCGACGCCGACGATGGCGTTGTCGCGGGTGATGATCTCCTGTGTGGGAACGTCCAGCACCTGTTCCATCATGTTCATCTTGGCGCCGACGCGGTCGATGAACGGAACGATGAGGTTGAGGCCGGGGCTCAGCGTCTTGGTGTAGCGGCCGAAGCGCTCGACCGTGTAGTTATAGCCCTGCGGAACCGTCTTGATGCCGGTGAAAAGGACCAGCAGGACGAGAACGACAAGAACCGGAATGACCACGTCGAAGCCGGTGAAGCCCATTCGCTACTCCCCTCATAATCGGCGGCGCGGCCTATCCGCGGCGACCGGTCATAAAGACACTTAGGGGGGATTGGGCAGCGTTACAATCGCAAGCTGTCCGGCCGCCCGGTCTGGCGGCAGCTCTTGTCTTCAGGCCCAGCCGGCCAGTTCGCGGCGCACCAGCGTCTCGATGACGTGCATGCCCTCGGGACTGTCGTTGAGGCAGGGGATGTGCGAGAACTTCTCGCCGCCGGCATGCAGGAACTCGTCGCGCACCTCGCGGCCGATTTCGTCCAGCGTCTCGATGCAATCGACCGAAAAGCCGGGATTGACGATGGCGATACGCCTGACGCCTTCCCTCGCCAGCTTCTCCACCGTCTTGTCGGTATAGGGTTGCAGCCATTCCTGCGCGCCGAAGCGTGACTGGAAGGTGGCGATCAGCTTCTTCTCGTCCCAGCCGAGCTTTGCGCGCAGCAGCCGCGTCGTTTCAAGACAGTGCTGATGATAGGGGTCGCCCTTCTCCGAATACGGTTTCGGGATGCCGTGGTAGGAGGTGATGACCACCTCCGGCTCGGAGTCGAGCGTCGCGAGATGCTTTTGGATCGAGGCGGCCAGCGCCTCGATATAGACGGGCTCGGCATAATAGGGCGGTACGCTGCGCACCGCAGGCGCTCGCCGCATTGTCGCCAGAGCGCGGAAAAGCTGATCGTTGGCGGTCGCCGTGGTGGTGGCCGAATATTGCGGATAGAGCGGGAAGGCGAGCAGGCGGTCGCAGCCTTTCGCCACCAGCTTTTCGGCGACGCTGGCAGTGGACGGGTTGCCGTAGCGCATGGCCCAGTCGACCGTTACGTTCGGCAGGTCGGCCAGCGCCGGGGCAAGCTTCTCCGCCTGCGCGCGGGTGAAGGTGTGCAGCGGCGACTCGTTCTTCTCGCGGTTCCAGATGCGCGCGTAGTTGGCGCCGGACTTCTGCGGCCGCGTCGTCAGCACCAGCCCGTAGAGGATCGGATACCAGATCGCCTTGTTGAGTTCGATGATGCGCGGATCGGAGAGAAATTCGCGCAGATAGCGCCACATCGGCCAGTAGTCCGTGCCGTCCGGCGTGCCGAGATTGAGCAGCATGACGCCGACCTTTTCCGCAGCGGATGCGGAAGACGTTGCCCGCGCCGCATTTGCAGGCGCGCCGGGAACGGCAGCGGTATCGACTGATGGCATCTTTCTTCTCCGGACGGATTGCGTGCCGTGAATCCTTGTCTATCTGCCTGACGATCTAGCCAAATCGGCCATCGATTCAAATGCCGCGTCTGGCCGCACCCGCCGAAAATGGAAACACCCGCCCGATCAAGGGCGGGTGCGAAGGGACGAAGCCGACGCCTTACTTGGCCGCCGGGATCTTCAAGGTCGAGCCCACCAGCAGGCGGCGCGGCTCCTGGCCGCGATTGGCGTTGGCGATCTTCTTCCACTTGGCGCCGTCGCCGTAATATTTCACCGCCAGATCCCAATAGGTGTCGCCCTTGGCGACGACATGGCTGGTTTCCGCGCCCGATGCCTCGGCCGGCTTGGCTGTTTCGGCGGGAGCCGCCTCCGCGGGTTTTGCCGCCTCAACCGGAGCCGTCTCAGCCGGCTTGGCGGTCGGTGCGGCGGCATCGGCGGGCACGCTCGGTGGCGTGTTTGCGATATCGCTGGAGCCGGCCGGAAGCGCCGGCATGGAGGGCGCGGCCTCGGCCGGCTTGGCGGGTTCCGCCGCCGTCGTTTCAGCCGGCTTTGCCGCTTCCGCAGGAGCAGCGTTCGCGGCGATCTCGGTGATGCGGCCTTCGGTCTTCGGCGTGTAGGGATTGTGGGCGCTCAGGTAGTCGGCCACCACCTGTTCCAGGCTCGGGCCGTAGTCGTAGGCGTCCTTGGCCTTCTCGGCGAAAACCTTGTAGCCGTCGCCGCCCTGGCGCACGTAATTGTTGGTGGCGACGATGTATTCCTTGTTCTCGTCGATCGGCACCCAGTTGGGGCCGTCCGCCACCAGCACATCGCTGATGCGGCTGCCCGGCGCCTTGGACTTGTCGAAGGAATATTTCAGCCCGGCGACCTGGGCGAAGCGGCCGGCGCCGTCTTCCAGCTGGCTCGTGCCGTTTTCGAGCGCTGCGACGACATCCTTGCCGTCCAACTTGAAGGTGGCGATTGTGTTCTGGAAGGGCAGCACAGTCAGCACCTCGCCCATCGTCACCTTGCCCTGATCGATGGAGGCGCGCAGGCCGCCGCCGTTGGAGAAGACGATGGTGACGCCCTGATCCTTGACCCGGTCGAGGATGGCGTCGGAGACGAGGTTGCCCATCGAGCATTCGCGCGCGCGGCAGGTTTCGCGGCTGCCGTCGACGACACCCGTCGTTTCGCCGACCTCCTTGGCCTTCAGTTCCTCGATCGGGGCGCCGAGTTCCTTGATGCGGGCGAGCACCTGCGGGTCGGGCACGATCGACTTGTCGAGGTGGATCGGGGCGCCGCTCGCTTCCTTGACGACGCCGTTGTCGTCGAAGACGATTTTTATCTCGCCGAGATATTTCGAATAGGACGCCGCCTGCACGACCGGCACCTTGTAGCCGTCGGGGTTGTCCACCATCGTCGGATAAGGCCCTTCGGCCTTCGGGTCGGTGTTGGACAGAAGCGAATGCGAATGGCCGCCGACGACCACGTCGATGCCGGGGATTTTGGCGATGACGTCGCGCTCGCGCGGATAGCCGATATGGGTGACGGCGATGATCTTGTTGACGCCCTGAGCCTTCAACGCTTCCACCGCAGCCGTCATCGACTTGACGTCGTCCTCGATGGCGATGTTGGGGCCGGGCGAGGCGATCTCGGGCGTGTCGTTGGTGATGCCGCCGACGATGCCGATCTTCTGGCCGCCGATCTCCACGACGATGGAGGGCTTGACCTTGCCGTACGCGCCGGACTTGTCGTTCGGCACCACGTTGGCCGACACCACCGGGAACTTCGCCTTGTCGAGATAGGGCACAAGCGCCGTTTCGCCGTCGTCGAATTCATGGTTGCCGAGGGTGACGGCGTCAAGGCCCATCTGGTTGAGGAATTCCTCTTCCGCCGCGCCCTTGTAGGTGGTGTAGAAGAGCGAGCCCTGGAAGCTGTCGCCGGCGTTGAGCAGCAGCACGTTCTGGCCCTTGAGCTTGTCGCGCTCCTGGCGGATCGCGGTGATCAGCCGCGCCGCGCCGCCGACACATTCGCCCTTCGTCTCCTCTTCCGCCGAGCAGGTCGATTCGTATTTGTTGTTGCTCTCGATGCGGCTGTGCCAATCGTTGAAATGCAGGATGTTCAGCGTGTAGTCGGCGAAAGATGCCTGGGCCGACAGGCCGAGCGCGGAAGCCGACAGGGCGGCGATGGCAGCGATCTTCTTCATTCTTCCTCTCCCGAATGAGGCCGATACAGTCTCTACAGGCTTTGCCTGACTGGATTTTTACAACCCGTCCCGCTTCATGTTCCCATCACGCTTTTGGCGATGCAAGCGGATTCGGGCAAGCGGATTCGGGCGACGCTTCGCCGCCGGGCACCTGGGAAGCGCGGGCACGAAAAAGGCAGCGGAACGGGGTCCCGCTGCCTTGCTGGTCCGGACCGGTCTTACGAGCGGCGGGTGAGTACGAAATTTTGTCCGGTCGCGCTGGTGCAGTTGAGCTGGCTGGTCGAGACGAGCAGGCAGTTGAAGCTGATGGGCGCTTGCCGGATCAGCGAGGTGCCGGTTATCTCGACCGAGGTGGCGCCGGTCAGCTTGTAGCTGCCGTCGGCGAGCTTCTGGCCGGTGTCGGTGGCGACCGTCTGGAAGCGGCCCGCCGTCAGGGTGGACAGGCCGGTGCCCTGCGCATCGATCCACGAACCCTCGACGCCCTTCGGCGCTGCTTTCGGCAGCGGTTCGCCGGGACCGGCGGTGGTGCAGGCGGCCAGCGCCAACGCGGCGAGGCCGGCCATGCCAACGCCAAGCATTCTGTGAGCGATCGTCATCATCGGGAATCCTCTCCTCGGTCCGCCCCCTTCAATCGCCCGATTTCCGGGCGATTGCAAGGCGCGGCAAGGAGAGCGGGGTTAGCCTATCGGACGAGGATGTTGCGGAACTGCCACGGGTCCTTCTCGTCCAGGTCCTCGGCGAACAGGCCGGGGCGGCCTTCCAGCGGCGTCCAATCGGTGTAATAGCCCTCGACGGGACCGAGATAGGGCGCCTGGACTTCGAGGCAGCGGCGATAGTCCGTCTCGTCGGCCTCGACGATGCCGGCATTGGGATTTTCCAGCGCCCACACCATGCCGGCGAGCACGGCGGAAGACACCTGCAAGCCGGTCGCGTTCTGGTAAGGCGCCAGCCGGCGCGCGTCCTTCAGCGAAAGATGGGAGCCGTACCAATAGGCGTTCTTGTCGTGGCCGTAGAGCAGCACGCCCAGTTCGTCGATGCCGTCGACCAGTTCGTCCTCGTCCAGAACGTGCAGCACGGGCTGCGCCTTGCCGCCGGCGCCGAACATCTCGTGCAGCGACAGCACCGCGTCGTTGCAGGGATGGTAGGCGTAGTTGCAGGTCGGCCGGTACTTCACCTTGCCGTCCTTGCCATAGACGGAGAAGAATTCGGCGATCGAGATCGCCTCGTTGTGGGTGACGAGGTAGCCGTATTGCGGTCCGGCCGTCGGCACCCAGGTGCGGACGCGCGTGTTGGCGCCCGGCTGTTCGAGGAAGATCGCCGCCTGCGTGCCGTGCTTCTGCTTGCGGGCATTCTTCGGCATCCATTTCTCGTGCGTGCCCCAGCCGAGTTCCGACGGTTGCAACCCTTCGGAAATGAAGCCCTCGACCGACCAGGTGTTCCAGAACACGTTCATCGGCTTGGGTTTCTTGGCGCGCTGGGTGTCGCGCTCGGCGATGTGGATGCCCTTGACGCCGGCCTTCTTCATCAACTTGGCCCAGCCTTCGCGGTCGCCGGTGGCGGGCTCGTCGAACTTCAGGCCGAGATCGCCGGCAAGGTTGAGCAGCGCCTGCTTGACGAACCACGACACCATGCCGGGATTGGCGCCGCAGGTGGAGACGGCGGTCGTGCCGCCGGGATGCTTGCGCTTTTCAGCCAGCAGCGTTTCGCGCAGCGCATAGTTGGTGCGCGCGGCGTTGTCGGCGTCGGCGTCGAAATAGAAGCCCAGCCACGGCTCGACCACGGTGTCGACATAGAGCGCACCGAGCTTGCGGGTCAGCCGCATCAGGTCGACCGAACCGGTGTCCACCGACAGGTTGACGCAGAAAGCCTGTCCGCCGCCATTGGTCAGGTGCGGGGTCAGCAGGTCCTTGTAGTTGTCCTTGGTGACGGCCTCCTTGACGAAGGCGATGCCGCGTTCGTCCGCCAGCTTGCGGTTTTCCTCGCTGGGGTCGATGATGACCATGCGCGACTTGTCGAACTTGAAATGGCGCTCGATGAGGGGAAGCGTTCCGCGACCGATCGAGCCGAAGCCGATCATCACGACGGGGCCGGTAATCTCACCGTAGACGGGCCATTTTTCATTCGCCATTTTCCGGGGCACTCCTTCTCGAACAAGCAGACTTTACGGCAGGGCCGGACACGGCGCCCGGCTGCGGCCGTCACCCATACACGCCCGGTTCGATGAAAGCGAATCTACGCCGGCTGACGGTTAGTCCGCGGTGGCCGCTTGCAGCCATGCGACGAGCCGGTCGCGGTCGGCCGTCAGGCCCTTATAGTCAAGCTGGGCGGTGTCCAGCGCCAGCAATTGCGCGGCAAAGGAGGCCGCCAGCCTCGCCTTGTCCGGATGCCGCGCCAGTACGGCCAGCGGATCGAGATGGATGCGGATGGTGAACAGCACGTCGCGCGAGACTGGCAGCTTGCGCAAGGTCTGCCGCTCGACGCGGATGAAGGCGCCGGCGTTGATCTCGCCCTCGTCGGCGAAACGCGAGGGACGGGTGGTGGCGCGGTCGTCGCGCTGGATGTTCGACAGCGGATGATAGAGCGCATCGCCCGCCTGGATCGACCAGTTGAAGCGCTCCATCGCCTGTCCTTGCAGGCCGTCGAACATGCGCGCGATCAGTTCGTCCGGCCGCGAGCCGGGGCCGAAGCCGGGCACCGGAATGTGGATGGTGTGCAGCGCCTTGCCGAACTTTTCCGTCAGCGTCCAGGACGAGGGAAAGCATAGCGAGCCGGCGGCCAGCCGCCAGCCGTCGTCGCCGCGCCGCATCAGGATCAGGTCCTCCTGCACCAGCAGCGAGGCGGCGACCAGCGGCGCGTCGAGGGCAGGGGGCGGGACGGGTCGCGCCTCCAATATCTCGACGCCGTTCTCCGTCGCCCGGTAGGTTTCCGGATAGCGGGCTGGCAGATGGGTAGTCAGAAGATCCAGCACTTCCTGCTGGGCCGGGCGGGTTTGCGGTTCCTCGACGAAGACTTTTTCGGGGATTTCGGCATAGAGCCGGTGCTTTTCGGCGAGATGGGTCGCGAGGCTGGCATCCACCTCGATCCAGTCCGCAAGGTCGAGCGGCTTCAACCCGATGGTGAAGGGTTTCGAGGAGCCGTCATAGGGGGCGTGAGTTGGGATGATCATTGCCATGTCGGTGGTCTGCGGCGGCTGGTATGAAAGACGCGGATAATCTCGATGGTGTCACCGGAAAGCCGGTATGGAATAACGAATGGAAGACCGGGCACGGACCATTCGCGAAGGCTTTGATCGGTAATAGGACGCCCGATGTTCGGTTTTTCCGCGATCAAGATGATTGCCTTCTCCAGACGCGTCGACACCTGCATCGCAGCTTTCGGATCGTCCGCGGCGATATGGGCGCGGGTCTCATGCAAATCCCTGATCGCCGCCTTCATCAGCCGGATTTTCATTTCTGTTTCTTCAGAAAGATATCCGGTTCAGGTGGCGGCAATTCGTTGTCTGTTCCCCAGGATTTCAGCCAATGCTGGGTCGCCCCCCAGGAAATAAACTCGCCAGTTTCATCGGCTTCCCTGATGGCTTCCTTAATGGCATCGCGATAGGCTTTCTGTTCGTCGACATAGGCCTGAAGCGCTTCCTTGACGAGAAAGGAGCGGGAGCGCTTGTTGGCTTTCGCCAGCGCGTCCACTTCCCGCCGCAGGTCGTCGGGTATGCGGATCGAGAAGGTCGTGTCCGACATGGCGGAAACCTCATTCCAACACATTTGAACACAATGTATTCGCGCGACCCTTCGGGGTCAATGCGCCAGCCGCGCCGGGATCAGGCCGCGCAGCGAGTTGCCGACGAACACGGCCTTCGCCGCCTTGAGGTCGTCGAAGGAAAACACGGCTTCCTCAGCCTTGCCGGTCTCCAGCATTTCGGCGCGCAGCGCGCCTGCGAGCAGGCCGCAATCGAGGCGGGGCGTGACCAGCGCCGGCCCGCCGAAATCGGCGAAGAGGGTGGTGATGGTGCCTTCGCACAGTTCGCCGCGCTCGTTGGCGAGCAGCACTTCGTCGGCCTGGGTGATCAGATATTCGGAGCGGGCATGGGTGTAGACCTGCCGCCGACTGGTCTTGTGGCGAAGCAGCGGATCGGTCGAATCGAGCCGGGAGCGGGAGAGCCGCAGGGCCCAGACCTTGTCCACCGCAAGCGGTTCGTAAGGCTGGGCCGAAGCCGTCACGTCGCCGTGGCGCGACAAAGCGAGGCGGACGCGCAGTGTGCCCCCGGATTGAGCGACCGCATGCGACAAGGCTTCGCCCACGCGCTGCGGATCGCAGGCGAAGCCGAGTTCGGCCGCCGAGGCGTAGAGCCTCGCCAGATGCCGCTCGAAACGCAGGAAGCCGGCGTCCGGCTCCCAGCGCATCGTCTCGATCAGTTCGAAGTCGGGTTGTCCGCTGTCGGGGCCTGTCCCGTGGCGTAGCGCGCCTTCAGCAGGCATTCGGCATACTCCTCTTGCGCCGTGGAATCGAAGACGACGCCGCCGCCGACATTGTAGACCGCCCTGCCGTCAGCGAAGAGGGTGATCGTGCGGATGGCGACGTTGAAGCGCATGCGCCCGTCCGGCGCGATCCAGCCGATGGAACCGCAATAGGCGTTGCGGGGGGTGCCTTCCAGTTCGCGCAGGATTTCCATGGCGCGGATTTTCGGCGCGCCGGTGATCGAGCCGCAGGGGAAAAGCGCTGCGAAAATTTGCCGGATGGTGAGGCCCGGCAGAAGCTTCGCCCGGACCCGGCTCACCATCTGATGCACGGTGGCGAAGCTTTCGATGCGGAACAGTTCCGGCACGCCGAGCGAGCCGACTTCCGAGATCAGCGAGATGTCGTTGCGCAACAGGTCGACGATCATGCGGTTTTCCGCCTGGTTCTTCGGGTCGTTGCGCAGGAATTCCCTCAGTTTCTCGTCTTCCTCGGGCGTGGCGCCGCGCGGGGCGGTGCCCTTCATCGGGTGCGTCTCGATCCAGCCGTCGGCGTCGACCTCGAAGAACAGTTCGGGGGAGCGCGACAGGATGACCGGGCCACCGAGATCGACCAGCGCGCCGTATTTCACCTTCTGCCGCACGGCCAGCGCATCGAAACCGGCCAGCGGATCGCCGCTCCATTCGGCCTCGACCGGAAAGGTCAGGTTGCCCTGGTAGCAGTCGCCCTGCCTGAGATGCCGGTGCAGCGTTTCGAAGCGCCGGCGATAGTCCTCGAACGACCAGGTGGCGCGCACGCCATGGATCGGACCGTTGGTGGCCGCCCGGCGATCGGCGGGCCTCGGGGTATCGGACGGGCCGTCGAAGACGCCGAGCACCATCAGCGGCGTGTCGCGTTTCGCGGGTATGATGCCGGCGAGTTTCGGCTCCAGAAGGTAGCCGGCCTCGTAGGAAAAATAGCCGGCGAGCCATTTCCCGGCCTCATGCGCGCGTTGTGCTTCCTCCAGGGCTGGGAAGAAGTCGTCGGCCTCGTCCGCCACGATGATCCTGGAGGGCTGGTCGAAGAGCACTTCGTCGCCGGAGAAATCGTCGCGGAAGAGGATGAACCGTGCGTCAGGCGCCGGCATGGCCGCACGATTCAAAGTTAGGTGCCGACGCTCGGGCCAAAATCAATCCAGCGCTTCCAGTTCGTCGATCAGCCCGGAAATGACGCCGAGGCCGATCTGCCAGAAGGACGGATCGGTGGCGTCCAAGCCGAAGGGCTTCAGGAGTTCCGAGTGGTGCTTGGTGCCGCCGGCCTTCAGCATGTCGAAATACTTCTCCTGGAAGCCGCGCTCGGAGCCCCGGTAGACCGCATAGAGCGAATTCACCAGGCAGTCGCCGAAGGCGTAGGCATAGACGTAGAAGGGCGAGTGGATGAAGTGCGGAATGTAGGTCCAAAACGTCTCGTAGCCTTCGCGCAGCCTGATCGCGGGACCGAGGCTTTCGGCCTGCACCTCCAGCCAGAACTGCCCGAGCTTGTCGGATGTCAGTTCGCCGTTCCTGCGCTCGGTATGCACCTTGCGCTCGAATTCGTAGAAGGCGATCTGGCGCACGACCGTGTTGATCATGTCCTCGACCTTCTGGGCGAGCATGGCCTTGCGTTCGCGCTTGTCGGCGGTGGCGTCGAGCAGCGAGCGGAAGGTCAGCATCTCGCCGAAGACGGAGGCCGTTTCGGCCAGCGTCAGCGGCGTGGAGGCCATCAGCGCGCCTTGTCCGCCGGCCAGAACCTGATGCACGCCGTGGCCGAGTTCGTGCGCCAGCGTCATGACGTCGCGCGGCTTGCCCATGTAGTTGAGCAGAACGTAAGGGTGCACTGACGGAACGGTCGGGTGCGCGAAGGCGCCGGGCGACTTGCCGGGCCGCACCGGCGCGTCGATCCAGTTCCTGTCGAAGAACTGCCGAGCGATGTCGGCCATCTGCGGCGAGAAGCGGTGGTAGGCCGACAGAACCGTGCTTTTCGCGTCGTTCCATGCGATCGTCGCCTTCGGCGTTTCGGGCAGGGGCGCGTTGCGGTCCCAACTGTTCATGACGTCCATGCCGAGCCAGCGCGCCTTCATGGCATAGTAGCGGTGCGAGAGGCGCGGATAGGCTTCGCGAACGGCGGCGGCCAACGCATCCACGACGCCGCGCTCCACCCGGTTGGCGAGGTGGCGGGAATCGGCGATGTCCTGGAAGCCGCGCCAGCGGTCGGAAATCTCCTTGTCCTTGGCCAGCGTGTTGGTGATCAGCGTGAAGGTGCGCAGGTTCTTCGAGAAGGTGGCCGCCAGCGCTTCCGATGCCTTGCGTCGCACTTCTCCGTCGGCGTCCTGCAAGCGGTTCAGCGTCGGCTCCAGCGTCAGGTCCTCGCCGTCGACGGTAAAGCGCAGGTCCGCCATCGTCTCGTCGAACAGGCGGTTCCAGGCGCCGCGCCCGGTCACGGACTTTTCGTGGAAAAGCTGCTCGATGCGGTCTTCGAGCTGGAAAGGCTTGTCCATCCTGAGATCGAGCACCCAGGGCCGGTAGTGGTCGAAGGCGGGATCGGCGTCGAGCGCGGCCTCGATCGCCGCGTCGTCGACGAGGTTCAACTCCAGTGCGAAGAACAGGAGATGCGCGCTGGCATCGGTCATCTTCTCCTGCACGTCGCCGTAGAGCTTGGCGCGCTGCGGATCGACCGTGTTGCCGGAATAGACCAGCCCGGCATAGGAGACGATGCGGCCGATCAATTCCTCAAGTGCCTCGTATTGTTTGAGCGCCTCGCCCAGCCTGCCTTCGCTGCCGCGCCCGGCCTCGGCGGCGAGCGTGCCCTTCCAGCGGCTCTCAAAAGCGACGGCGTCGGCCGCCGCCTTGTCCAGGTCGCGCTTCAGGTCCGGGGCGTCCATGCCGCTGTAGAGGTCGGCGAGGTTCCATTCCGGCAGGTCGCCAAAGGCGGTCGAACCGCTTGCCGTCGAAGCCGCGGCAAGCGGGCGGCGCGAGATGATGTTCATGCCAGTACCTTCAGCGAGTGTGGGACGGAAGCCGGTCAAATGCGATGCAATTCGTTCACCGGCTTTTTTGAAAGCTTATTTAGAACCCTGTGCCAGGATGATCCATAGGGAAGGGCCGTGCGGCCTGAGAAATCGAACAACCGATGACAGGTTCCATCCTCATAGTCGATGACGATCCGGTGCAGCGGCGCCTACTGGAAGCGGCGGTGACGCGCTTCGGCCACACGGCCGTCGTCGCCGAAGGTGGCGAGGCGGGGCTGAAGGCGCTCGACGGCCCCGGCGCGCGGCCGGTGTCGGTGATGATCCTCGACCTTGCCATGCCGGATATCGACGGCATCGGCGTGCTGAAGGCGATGCGCGAGCGCGACATCCGCGTGCCCGTCATCGTCCAGACGGCGCAGGGCGGCATCGAGACGGTGGTGCTGGCCATGCGCCACGGCGCCTTCGACTTCGTCGTCAAGCCGGCCTCGCCGGACCGGCTGCAAACGGCGATCGCCAACGCGCTGAAGGTGGAGGCGGTCGAGGGCGAGGTGAAGCGCGGCGCGCGCAGGGGCGGCGGCACGCTCACCTTCAAGGACATGATTACCCAAAGCCCCGCCATGGACCGCGTCATCCGGCTCGGCCAGAAGGCGGCGGCCTCGAACATTCCTATCCTCATCGAAGGCGAATCCGGCGTCGGCAAGGAATTGGTGGCGCGCGCCATCCAGGGGGCGGGCGAGCGGCGCTCGAAGGCCTTCGTCACCGTCAACTGCGGCGCCATTCCCGACAATCTGGTCGAATCCATCCTGTTCGGCCACGAAAAGGGCTCCTTCACCGGCGCGACGGACAAGCACACCGGCAAGTTCGTCGAGGCGCATGGCGGCACGCTCTTTCTCGACGAGATCGGCGACCTGCCGCTCGACGTGCAGGTCAAGCTGTTGCGTGCCGTGCAGGAGGGCGAGGTCGATCCGGTCGGCGCACGCGCCACAGTCAGGGTCGATATCAGGTTGATTTCGGCGACGCATCGCGATCTTCTGCAACGGGTCAAGGACGGCGCCTTTCGCGAGGACCTGTTCTACCGCCTCAACGTCTACCCGATTCATGTGCCGCCGCTGCGCGAGCGGCGCGACGACATCCCGTATCTGGTCCGGCATTTCATGGAACGGGTCGGCGCGGCCGATCCCCACCGGCATATCGACGGCATCACCGGCGAGACACTGGCGATGCTCGCGGCCTACGACTGGCCGGGCAACATCCGCCAGCTCGAAAACGCGGTCTACCGGGCCTCGGTGCTGGCCGAGAGGCCTGTGCTGACGCCGGAGGAGTTCCCGCAGATCCGCGCCCAGGTGGAGGGCGTGGTGGAGCTCGACGCGGCGGCGGGCCCCCGGCAGGCTTGGGCGGAACCGGCCGGTGCGGCCGAAGGGGGAGAGGAAGACGAGGGCGCCTTGGAACGGGAGCCGTCACCGGTCGCCGCCCAGCGCTTCGGGACCTTGCTCGCGCTCGACGAGCGCGGCAACGTGCGCTCGCTCGCGGCGGTCGAGCTGGAAATGATCAAATTTGCCATCGACCGCTACAACGGCCAGATGAGCGAGGTGGCGCGGCGGCTCGGCATCGGCCGTTCGACGCTCTACCGCAAGCTCAAGGAATACGGCATCGATCCGGAAGCGGGCCGGGTCGAGCGACTCGCGTCCTGATCGGCGCGGCATCTCAGCCTTTTTGTCGCCGTTTGCCGCGCTTTCCGGGTATTCGCCTGTGAAGCGGCTTTTCTCACGCATTGTGGCGAACGGTAACGGTTCGTGTTCACAAAATCGGGGAAATGTGATCTAAACCAGCGGTTTACCAAGAGCGGCAGAGTAGCTTTTTCGCCGTGTTGCGGCCATGGTGTTGGCGCAATTTGCTTCAATAAGCGATGATTAACCAATAGGATCGATATTCGGACGTACTCACGTCCGTTTTGTCAAATCCGGGGACAAACGGCAGCCTGCAAGGCCATTTGATTTGAACAGAATCGAACGACTCAGACACGGGCCGCACTCGAAGGCGAACGCTTGGCCGAAATGGCTGGCGGCAGCGGCGCTTGCCCTTGGGCTCATCGCGGCGACGGCGGGCGCGGCCAGCGCCGAGACGCGCTCGCTGAAGCTCTATCACCTGCATACGCACGAGAAGGCCGAGATCGTCTACAAGCGCAACGGCCGCTATCTCCCCGACGGGTTGAAGAAGATCAACTACATTCTGCGCGACTGGCGCCGCAACGAGACGGTCAAGATGGACCCGCGGCTGCTGGATCTTGTCTGGGAAGCGTACCGCGAAAGCGGTTCGACCGGCTATATCCAGGTCATTTGCGGCTATCGCGCGCCGGCCACCAATTCCATGCTGCGCAGCCGCTCGAGGGGCGTCGCCGAGAAGAGCCAGCATGTGCTCGGCAAGGCGATGGACTTCTTCATTCCCGGCGTGCCGCTGAAGAAGTTGCGCGACATCGGGCTCAAGATGCAGGGCGGCGGGGTCGGCTACTATCCGACTTCGGGCTCGCCTTTCGTCCATATGGACGTCGGCAACGTGCGCCATTGGCCGGGCATCAGCCGCCAGGAACTGGCGCGCGTGTTCCCGAACGGCAAGACGCTGCATGTGCCTTCCGACGGCCGGCCGCTGCCTGGTTACGAGCAGGCGCTGGCCGCCTACAAGTCGCGCCGGGCCAACGGCACGCCGAACATCGAGCTGGCGAGCGCCGGCGGCAGCTCCCGCAAGTCGGGCAATCTGTGGTCGGCCTTCTTCGGCGGCGGCGCCGACGAGGCGGACGACGAGGCCGATGTCGCGTCCGCGGCGCCGGCGCCGAGAAAGGCCGTCAAGCCCGCGCCCGCTGCCAAGGAAGCCACGCCGGGCATCGCCATCGTGTCGCCTGACAAGGCGCAGCGCGCCGACATCCCGATGGTCGAGGACGCGGCCGACGAGACGCCTGCGGCCGCGCCTGAAAAGCCGGAGACGCCGGAAGCCATCATCGCCGCCCTGCCGGCGCGTGAAGTGCCGTTGCCGGCCTTCGCGCCGCGCCCCAAGGCGGATATCGGCGCCGTTGCCGTTGCGCAGGCGGATACCCGGGAAACGCCCGAAATCGTTCCGTTCGGCATGGCCGACGCCTCGGCGCCGCGCCCGAGCGTCGACGTCCAGCCGGTCCAGGTGGCTTCGGCCGCGCCGACGCCCGACAGCATGCCGTTCGGTACGGCCGATGCTTCCGCCGGCGATCCGGCACAGGCGGTTGCGGCGACCGAACAGGCCGCCGCGGCCAACGTGCCGCTGCCGACCTGGCGTCCCGAGGCGCCCGCACCGGCGCTGCCGCAGGGCGGCAACCAGCAGGCGGTGCTGATGGCTCTTGCCAGCGCCGATGTGCGCGACAACGACGCCAGCCAGGCGCTTGCTGCGATGCCGTCGCCGCGCCCCGACCCGATCAAGGCGGTGCTCGACCGGGTTTCGACTGACGACTATCGGGTCGCCTCGCTTTCGACCGCTCCGCGTTCGGCGTTCAGCGATCCCGCCGGCGTCGATGCGGCCTCGCCGCGCGCCGTCGTCGCGGGCCGGCCCGCCGGCTCCGATCCGGTCGCGGCGTTTGGCGGCAGCGTGAAGACGACCCCCAAGGAAAACCGTGCCGGCGCCGGGGACATCAAGCCCGGCCCGAAGACGGTCGTGGTTCCGGCGGCGCCGAAGCTGGCGCGCTGGGCGCTCGACGGCGACGAAGCCGCCGCCAAGGCGGGCCAGGACAAGGCGGCGCCGCGGCTGGCTTACAACCTCGTGCGCACGGCGCCGGTCGAGGTCTATACGACCGGCTTCACCAGCGAGGACCAGATGGCGCAGGCCAACCGCTTCACCGGCTCCGCCGTCAAGTTCATCTCGGTCGCCCGTTTCGGCAAGTAGGGCGTTTCAGCAAGGCGCGGCGCGGGTCCGCGCCTTGGGAATGAGCTGAGGCAAAGAGGCCGAACGGTTCCGCGTGGCGCGATGAAACCGGGATCGTTCCGAGGCGCGCTCGCCGGGAAAATGTCAAAGAGAAAGCCGCAGCGGAAGGTCCGTTGCGGCTTTTGTCTTTCTGCGGTGACGGCCGCGGGTCAGCGGGTCTTGCGCAAGGCGTTCGCGTCGCGCGCCAGTGCCTCGATGGCGTCCCAGCGGCCGGCCTGAACCATGTCGTCGGGCGCCACCCACGAGCCGCCGACGCACAGCACGTTGGGCAGGGCAAGATAGTCGGCGGCGTTCTTCGGGCCGATGCCGCCGGTCGGGCAGAATTTCACGTCGGCGATCGGCGAGGCGAGCGCCTTCAGGAAGGCCGCTCCGCCGGCCTGTTCGGCCGGAAAAAACTTTAGAAAATCCAGCCCCGCTTCGCGCGCGGCCATGATTTCGCCCGGCGTGATGGCGCCCGGCAGCAGCGGCACCTCGCTGTCCTTCGCCGCGGCAAGCAGTTCGCGCGTGATGCCGGGGCTGACGATGAATTGCGAGCCGGCCCTGGCCGCCTCGCCGAACTGGGCGGCGGAAAGAATGGTGCCGGCACCCACCACCGCTTCCGGCACTTCGGCCGCGACGCGGCGAATGCACTCCAGCGCGTCCGGCGTGCGCAAGGTAATCTCGATCGCCTTCAGCCCGCCGCGGGCGAGCGCACGCGCCAGCGGCACCGCCTGCGTCACATCGGCGATCTTCAGCACCGGAATGACGGGCTGGCCGTCCAGCAGGGCAAGCAGCCTTTCGGTCTTGGTCGCCCCAGTTTTGGTCGCCATATCGGGCCTCCGGTGCCGCTTCCATCCGGTCGAAACCGCTTTCAACCGATTTAGCGTTCGTCTAGCAGACCGGCCCGGTGAAGTCCACGCGCTGTCCGCATCAGGTTCCCCCGGCGAGACCGGCGAACTTTCGCCTGAACCAGTTCCAAAGCCGGGCGAACGGGCTGCCCTTGGCCAGGGCGGTGCGAAGGGCGGCCTGCGTCGCCGGGCCGGCGATGCCGTCCGCCCGCAGGCCGCTGGCCTTTTGGAAGCGCATGACGGCCTCGGCCGTTGCCGGACCGAAGGCGCCATCGGCTGTAAGCGGATAGCCGAGCGAAACCAGTTGCCGCTGCAAATCGGCCACGGCTTCGCCCTTGGCGCCGCGACCGAGTAGGAGCGGAGCCGACGCGGCCTCGCCGCCGACGGCGGAGCCGGCCTTGCGGGGGCTTTTCCCGCCGTAGCGCGCATAGGCGGCGGCGATCTTGTCGTCGTAACCGTATTGCTTGTAGGCGGGGCCGTTGTAGCCGCGCGCGAAGGCGTCCCAGTCGCAATCGCGCAGTGCCGCCGCCAGCCCGGCTTTTTCGATGTAGCGGGCCATCAGCCGCACCTGACCGGCGACGCTTGCGCGCGCTTCCGCCATCAGCGCCTGGACGCCGGCATAGCCGAGCCATTCCCAGTGCGCGCCCATCACCTGTCCGAGCCCCCACGAAACCGATTCGTAAGCGGCCTTGGCGTCGATGGCCGCCGCTTCCTCGAGCATGCGCCAGCGCGCTTCCTGCGTGGCAGGGTTGGCGACGGCGCCGGCGACCGGCGAGGCAAGCCCCTTTTCCCGCGCCAGTGCGCGCCGGGTTTCGTCGAGCCGCCGGTCGAAATAGTGGCCTTCGAAACGGATCAGCGGCTCGCGGCGGCCGGCGACGACGGCAAAGGCCTGGCCGTTGCTTTCGACCTCGGCGACCGCCAGCAGCGAGGCCGGCTCCAGGCCGAGCGCTCCGGCTGCCTCGGTAATTTCCTTGACGACGTCCTTGCTGAACATTGCGACCGCCTCCTTGCCGGCCGCGTGAGTATCGCCGCTGGCGGCGTAGCGGGGATAAACGGAAGCCGTGGAATCCCGTCCGGCGGACTTTGCCCGCTTCGCCGGTTTTGACAAGACCTTGTATTTCGAAACGAATCCGACGCGGCTTGAAACCGTCCTGGCGAGCGGGTACGGGCAGGACCATGGATTTGTCCCCCGTTCCGTTCCACGTCGCCGCGCTTTACCGGTTCTGCCGGCTGGACGCGAACGAGGCGTTGAAGGCGTCGCTGGCCGCCTTCTGCGCCGGCCATGGCATCAAGGGCACGCTGCTCGTCGCGGCCGAAGGCATCAACGGCACGGTGGCGGGCAGCGCCGACGCCGTCGCCGCACTGGTCGCTCATCTGGAAGCGATGCCGGGCATGGCAGGGCTGGACGTCAAATACAGCCACGCGGCCGAAATGCCGTTCCATCGCATGAAGGTGAGGCTGAAGCGCGAGATCGTCACCATGGGGGTCGAAGGCATCGACCCGACACTGAGCGTCGGCACCTATGTCGAACCGGCGGACTGGAACGCGCTGATCTCCGATCCCGACACGGTGGTCATTGACACGCGCAACGCCTACGAGGTTTCGCTGGGCAGCTTTCGTGGCGCGGTCGATCCGGCGACGGAAAGCTTTCGGCAGTTCCCCGACTGGGTGGAGCGGCATCGAGGCGCCCTTGCCGGCCGCAAGGTCGCCATGTTCTGCACCGGCGGCATACGCTGCGAGAAGGCGACGGCCTATGTGAAGGCGCTCGGCATCGATGACGTGTTCCACCTCAAGGGCGGCATCCTGAAATATCTGGAGGATGTGCCGCAAGCGGAAAGCCTGTGGGACGGCGAATGCTTCGTCTTCGACGAGCGGGTTTCGGTGACGCACGGGTTGCAGGAAGGCGAAGCGGAGCTTTGCCGGGCTTGCCGCCGCCCCCTGACGCCGCAGGACCGGAAGTCGCCGCATTATGTCGCCGGTATTTCCTGTGCCGCCTGCCATGACGAGCGCTCCGAGGCCGACCGCGGCCGCTACGCCGAGCGGCAGCGGCAGGTGGACCTTGCCCGCAAGCGCGGCGCGGCATCGCATATCGGCGGCCGATCCGGCAGGGCAGGGCTCAAGGCAGCGCTTGGCGCGGCTTCGGGTGGAAAGCGACCATCCGGGTCCCTATGTCTGCTGGGCAAACCATCCCTGCCGCGCGCCGACGGCGCATGACCCGGAGACCTTGATGCTGGATCCCAAGAAACTGCTCGACGACCTGCTCGGCGCGAAAATCCCCGGTACGGAAGGCACCGTGCGCGACAAGGCCGGGCAGGCGGTGCAGATGGCGAAGGACAATCCGCTGGCCGCCGGCGCGCTGGCCGCCGTGCTGCTCGGCACCGGCGCCGGCCGGCAGCTGACCGGCGCGGCGATCAGGCTCGGCGGCATCGCCGCCATCGGCGGGCTCGCCTACAAGGCCTACCAGAACTACAAGAGCGGCGATCAGCCGGCCGAAGGCACCGCGCCGACGCCGCGCCAGCCGGAGCTTCTGCCGCCGCCCGCCGGCACGGAATTCCACCCGGCATCGGCGCCGCAGGGCGAGGACGAATTCGCGCTGGTGCTGGTGCGCGCGATGATCGCGGCGGCCAAGGCGGACGGCCGCATCGATGACGAGGAACGCAAGCGGATCGCCGACAGGCTCAGCCTGTCGGGCATCGGCGGCGAGGCGGAAGCGTTCCTGCGCAAGGAACTCGAAGCGCCGCTTGACCTCGATGCGCTGGTCGCCTCGGCGCGGACGGAAGCGCAGAAGGTCGAACTCTACACCGCCTCGCGGCTGGCGATCGAGCCCGACACGCGCGCCGAACGCGGCTATCTCGACTTGCTCGCCGGGCGCCTCGGCCTGCCGGATGGGCTGGTCGATCATATCGAGGCGACGGTGTCGGCGGCGAAGGTGCCTGCGGCATAGGGCGGCTTTCGGCGTTAATCTTTCGTTAACCCAACAAGCGCATCCTTTTACCAGTCGGATCGGTTTTCCTCCTCCCAAGCCGGTTCAGATTGAGGGCGGTCGCCAATGACCGCCCTTTTTGTGCGGCGGTCCGCGAGCGGCTTGCCAGCGGCGGCGGCATCTGCGATGCCACGGTCGTTTCGGGAGGATCTCATGAGCGCGAGCAAGACAGCCATCGTCACCGGCGCGGGCACCGGCATCGGCAAGGCCGTCGCCGGCGCGTTGCTGAGCGCCGGATGGAACACGGTGTTCTGCGGCCGCCGCAAGGCCCTGTTGGACGAGGCGATCGCCGCCGCGGGCCCAACGCAAGGGCAAGGGCTGGCGGTTGCCTGCGACATCAGCAAGGCCGACGAGGTGGACGCGTTGTTTGCAAAGGCGGTCGAGACGTTCGGCCGCGTCGACCTGCTCTTCAACAATGCCGGCATGGGCTACAAGTCGACGCCGATCGACGAAATTCCGGTCGAGGTGTGGAACGACGTGGTGGGGGTGAACCTCACCGGTTCCTTCCTGTGCGCGCGTGCCGCCTTCCGCCAGATGCGCCGGCAGACGCCACAGGGCGGGCGCATCGTCAACAACGGTTCGGTGTCGGCCTATGCGCCGCGGCCGGGCTCGGTGCCCTACACCGCCACCAAGCACGCCATCACCGGCCTGACGAAAACGCTGGCGCTGGACGGGCGGCCCTTCGATATCGCCTGCGGGCAGATCGACATCGGCAATGCGCTGACCGACATGGCCGTGCCGATGACGGTGGGCGTGCCGCAGGCCAACGGCACGGTTGCCGCCGAAGCGGTGATGGACGTGCGGCACGTCGCCGACGCCGTGCTGCATATGGCCGGCCTGCCGCTCGACGCCAACGTGCTGTTCATGACGGTGATGGCGACCAAGATGCCCTATGTCGGGCGGGGTTGAGGCCTGGCGCCGCTTCGTCCGATCTCGGTCTTACGCGGTCCCGCTCTTGCATGGCGGAAAATACCTGACTAAAGTCAGGTAATGCAATCGCAGGACATCCAGCAAGTCCGCCGCTTCAACCGGCTCGTCACCCAGCGCATCGGCGCGCTGGGCGACAGCTATCTGGCGCGCGGGCGGCCGCTCGGCGAGGCGCGGCTGATCTTCGAACTCGGCAACTCAGGTGCGACCGATCTCGCGGCGTTGCGCCAGCGACTCGGCCTCGATTCCGGCTATCTCAGCCGTCTGCTGCGTTCGCTCGAAGGTCAGGGCGTTGTCGAGTTGAAAAAAAGCCGGGAGGACGGGCGCGCCCGAGACGTCGTGCTGACGGAAAAGGGCAGGGAGGAGTTTGCCGCCTACGACACGCTGTCCGACGCTTTCGCCCGCGATCTTCTAGCGCCGCTGGGGGACGCGCAGCGGCGGCGTCTGGTTGCCGCGATGGGCGAGGTGGAGGGGCTTCTGCGATCGGCTGCTGTGACGATCGCGCCGGAAGACGCGGGCAGCCTCGACGCTCGCCGTTGTCTCGATGCCTATATCGCCGAACTGGCCGAGCGCTTCGAAGGCGGTTTCGAAGGCGGCTCCTTCGGCGCGGCCGACATGACCCCGCCTGTCGGCTGGCTCCTGCTTGCCCGGCTGGATGGCGAGGCGATCGGCTGCGGCGCGTTTAAGCGCCTCGACGCGACGACCGGCGAGATCAAGCGGGTGTGGGTTTCGCCCGCCGCGCGCGGCATGGGCGTCGCCGGGCGGCTGATGAACCGGCTGGAGGCGCTGGCCGGCGAGATCGGCTGCCGGCGCGTGCTTCTCGATACAAACCGGACGCTGACCGAGGCGAAGGCCATGTACCTCAAGCGCGGCTATGGCGAGATCGGCCGCTACAACGACAATCCTTACGCCGACCACTGGTTCGAGAAGCGGGTTTAGAGCTTACGGAGCTTTGCCCAGAAACACTTCGATGCGCTCCAGCGCGCGTAAAATGTTCTCCTCGGAATTGGCGTAGGACAGGCGCATGTAGCCTTCGCCGAGCACGCCGAAATCCGGCCCGCCGATCAACGCCACGCCGGCTTCCTCCAGCAGCGCCGAGGCCAGGTCCTTGGCCTTGCGGCCGGTGGCCGAGACGTTGGGGAAGGCGTAGAAGGCGCCTTTCGGGGTAATGCAGGAGATGCCGGGAATGGCGTTCAGCCCTTCCACCACGACGCGCCGGCGGCGGTCGAAGGCGGCCATCATCCTGTCCACTTCGTCCTGCGGCCCATCGATGGCCGCGATGCCCGCATATTGGCTCGGCGCGTTGACGCAGGACCAGCAGTTGACCGCCAGCTTGCGCACCTTGTCGTAGAGATGTGCGCCTTTTGCGCCGTTCGGCCAGATCGACCAGCCCATGCGCCAGCCGGTCATCGCCCATGTCTTCGACCAGCCGTTGAGCACGACCAGCCGGTCGCGGATTTCGGGGAATTGCAGCAGCGAGGTGTGTTTCTGGCCGTCATAGGTCATGACGTCGTAGATTTCGTCCGACAGGACGGCGACTTGCGGATGCTTCTCCAGCCCCTTCACCAGTTTTTCGATTTCGGCGCGCGGGGTGACGCCGCCGGTCGGATTGGCAGGTGAGTTGAGGATCAGCAGCCGCGTCTTCGGCGTGATGAGGGAGAGCGTCTCTTCCGCCGAGAAGGCAAAGCCGTTTTCCTCGCAGATCGGCACCGGCACCGGTTTTGCGCCGGTGAACTCGATCATCGAGCGGTAGATGGGAAAGCCGGGGTCGGGGTAGAGGATTTCCGCGCCCGGTTCGCCGAACATCAGGATGGCGGCGAACATGGTCGGCTTGCCGCCGGGCAGGATCATCACGCTCTCGGGCGAAACCTCCACGCCGGTCGTCGCCAGCGTGCGGCGCACCACCGCCTCTCGCGTCGCCAGAAGGCCGTTGGCCGGCGTGTAGCCGTGATGGCCGTCGCGCAGCGCCTTGATCGCCGCCTCGACGATATGGTCGGGCGTGCGGAAATCCGGCTGGCCAATGCCGAGGTTGACGATGTCGCGGCCCTCATGGGCGAGCGCGGTCGCCCGCGCCAGAACGGCGAAGGCGTTTTCCTCGCCGAGACGGTCGAAGGCAGCAATGGTGTGGAGCATTTTGTTGGTCCAGATTGGCGCTAATGGCGGGCCGGCATTTTTGGGAGGCTGCGCGGCATCTGTCAAACTCCAGAAAGCCATTCCCATGTCCGAAGATCTGAAAAACTGGCAACCGCGGCCGCGGCCCGAGCGCAAGATTCTGGAAGGGCGGCTGGTCCGGCTGGAGCCGTTGAGCGCGGCAAGGCACGGGGACGATCTTTTCGCGGCCTCCTCGGTGCCCGATGCCATGGAACGGTTCCGCTGGCTGCCGGACTATCCGCCGAAGACGCGCGCCGAGTTCCAGCCCTGGCTGGAGAAGGCCGAGGCCAGTCCCGATCCGCTGCACTTCGCCGTCATCGACAAGGCGAGCGGCAAGGCCGTCGGGCGCCAGACGCTGATGCGCATCGAGCCGACGCATGGCGTCATCGAGATCGGCAACGTCTATTGGGGGCCGCAGATGGCGCGCACGCCGATGGCGACCGAGGCGCAGTTCCTGTTCACCCGCTATGCCTTCGACGAACTCGGCTACCGGCGCTACGAATGGAAGTGCGACAACGACAACCGTCCCTCCAAGCGGGCGGCCGAGCGGTTCGGCTTCACCTTCGAGGGCATTTTCCGCCAGGACCGCGTGGTCAAGAGCCTGAACCGCGACACGGCCTGGTTCTCGATCATCGACAAGGAATGGCCGGCGCTGAAAAAAGCCTATGAGGGCTGGCTCGCCCCTAGCAACTTCGACAGCGAGGGGGTACAGAAAAAACGCCTCGAGGATTTCCGTAAGTGATTGAGGCGTAAGGTTATTTTGTTACGCGAAAGGTTCAATCATGGCGCAAGGTCATTCCCACGAGGGCCATTCGCACGACCATGGCGCGGGCCATGTCCATGGTTCGACCGACAAGCGCCGGGTTCTGCTCGCCGCCTGCCTGACCGGCGGCTTCATGGTGGCGGAGGCGGTCGGCGGCTGGCTGACCGGCTCGCTGGCGCTGCTTGCCGACGCCGGCCACATGCTGACCGACTCGCTGGCGCTGGCGCTTGCCTGGTACGCCTTTCACCTCGGCGAGCGGCCGGCCAACAGCCGCCTGACTTACGGCTTCGGCCGGGTCAAGACGCTGGTCGCCTACACCAACGGCATTGCCATCTTCGTTGTCGCATTGTGGATCTGCTACGAGGCCTGGCAGCGCTTTCAGGCGCCGCCGCCGATCCTCGGCGGGCCGATGCTGGTCGTCGCCGTGCTCGGGCTGGTGGTCAACATCGCCGGCTTCCTCATCCTGCATGGCGGCGACCGCGACAGCCTGAATATGCGCGGCGCCATCCTGCATGTGCTCGGCGACCTGTTGGGCTCAGTGGCGGCGATCGCTGCGGCGCTGGTCATCCTGGCAACCGGTTGGACGCCGATCGACCCGATTCTGTCGGTTCTGGTGGCCCTTCTGATCCTGGCGACGGCATGGCGGCTGATGCGCGATGCCGCGCATGTGCTTCTGGAAGGCACGCCGCCGCATCTCGACCGCGACGGCGTGGCGCGCGACATCGAGCAGAACGTAGCGGGCGTGCGGGAGGTCCACCATATGCACGTATGGTCGATGGACGGCAGCCGCACCATGGTCACGCTGCACGCATGCCTGAACGAAGGGGTCGACGCGCACGGCGCCGTCAGCGCCATCAAGGCACGGCTGGCGGCTGAACACGGCATCGAGCATGCCACGGTGGAATCCGAATACGGCGCGTGCGCCGACGGCGACGGGGATCACGATCATCACCACGGCGGCGCCGATCACGATCATGGCCACAGTCATGCCCACGCCGTGGCGCCCGGCGCTGCTGCCGGCCGGCAGCACTATCATTAGGACAATTCCGGCAAGCGAAGGCCGGACATGTGGCCGAAACGGAGGGACAGAGCGGTTTCGCCGATGCGGTAAAAGCCGGGACCGCTCTAGCCGGATCGGCATAACGCCCTTATAGGAGCGTGCGGGTTTGGACCGGAGAGCCGCCATGGAGCCTGAAAACAAGAAAGCGGCCGTTGCCGCGCTGGTGATCGTGCTGGGCTTCGGCGTCGTCGCCTACTGGCTGCCGACGATCATGCTGGCGGTCGGCGGGGTGTCCCCCTTGCTCGCGGTGGCCGTCGCGATGACGTTCGTCATGGCTTTCTTCATCGTGCTGTGGCTGCGCAGCCGCGCGCAGCATAGAAAGGCAGGCCGCTAATGCGCATCCTCGTAACCGGCGCGGCCGGCATGGTCGGCCGCAAGCTGATCGAACGCCTGGCGCATGACGGGACCTTGTGGGGGCGCAGGATCACCGCGCTCGACCTGCACGACATCGTGCCGGCGCAAAAGCCGGGCATCGACGGCGCGGAGGTCAATATCCATGCCAGCGACCTGGCGCGCGAAGGCGTTGCCGAGCAACTGGCCGCCGCCAGGCCCGACGTCGTCTTCCATCTCGCCGGCGTCGTCTCCGGCGAGGCGGAAGCCAATTTCGAGCTTGGCTACCGCGTCAATCTCGACGGCACGCGGGGCCTGTTCGACGCCGTGCGGCTGGCCGGCCATGCGCCGCGCGTCGTTTACACCTCCTCCATCGCCGTGTTCGGCGCGCCGTTTCCGGACGTGATTCCGGACGAGTTCCATCCGACGCCGCTCACCTCCTACGGCACCCAGAAGCTGATCGGCGAGGTACTGTTGGCCGACTATACGCGGCGCGGGTTCTTCGACGGTATCGGCATCCGCCTGCCGACCATCTGCGTCAGGCCGGGCAAGCCCAACAAGGCGGCCTCCGGCTTCTTTTCCGGCATTGTCCGCGAACCGCTGGCCGGGCAGGAGGCGGTGCTGCCGGTGCCGCGCTCGGTCGTGCATACCCATGCCAGCCCGCGCTCAGCGGTGAATTTCCTCATCCATGCCGCCGAAATCGACGGCGACAGGGTTGGGCCGCGCCGCAACCTCACCATGCCGGGCGTCGCCGTCAGCGTCGGCGAACAGATCGAGGCGCTGGGCCGCATTGCCGGGGCGAAGGCGGTGGCGCTGATCCGCGAGCAGCCGGACGAGGCAGTGTGGGCGATCGTGAAGAACTGGCCGACCCGGTTCGAGGCGCGGCGCGCGCGCGACCTGGGCTTCGTCGCGGAACAGAGCTTTGACGAGATCATCCGCGCCCATATCGAGGACGGGGCCGCGGCCTGAGGCCAGCGGTAAAATGCGGCCTCGCCGTGAGCGAGGCTGCTGCGGCGCGGTTCAATGTTCGGCAGCTTCCTTGGGCGCCGGTTGGGCGACGCGACCGGGGCTTTCCCGGCGATTGATGGCGTTGTCGCGGATTTCGTCCTGCGACAGGAAATTCACCTGGTCGATCAGCACGTCCTTGACGATATCGGCGCCGATGCGGCCGTTGATCGTCTCGCGGATGTTCTTGCGGAAAGCGTCGAGGTCGAGGCTGGCGGTCTTGGTGAAGTCGATCTGCGGGTTGGAGTAGAGATAGGAATAGACCTGGTCGGTCATCAGAGCCGTTGCGGGTACCGATAGCTTCGCCATTTCGGCCGGCTCGACGGTGTAGACCAGCTTGGTCAGGAAATAGCCCTTGATGGTGGCGTGCTCGATGAGCGGCACCGAGATCATGTCGGTGTTGAGGTAGTCGAGGCCGCCGAGCAGCGGCTTGGGCGCGGCGTCCGCCTCCTTGCCGGCGTTCTGGAACGAATAGATCGCCGCCCCGGCGGTCGCGATGCAGATCCAGACGGCGGCGATGACGAACTTGATCATGCGCGTCTCACGTGCGCGCCCAGCCGAATTCGCCGGCCGAATAGGTGCCGTCCGCCTCGGCGGTCTGGATGGCGTTCCTGAGCAGGGTGGCGACCTCGTTGACGGCGTTGAGGTGGGCGAGGATCGCCGCTTCGTTCCTGACGAGCTTTTGGCGCAGCCGCGTCAGGCCGTCGCGATGCTCGGCCACGAATTCGGCCTGGCCGATGCCTTTCATGGCGCGGTTCAATTCATAGAGGTAGCGGCTCTTGCGGGCGTTCGACGCCTTGAGATCGTAGGAAACGCCGGAGCGGATGCCCACCGTTTCGGCGTCGATCACCTCCTCGATGCGGCCGATGACGGCGGCGAGGTTGCCGGGCCGGGCCTGGTTTGCCTGCGGTTCGCCGGTGGCGGGCAAGTTCGAGGTGAATTCGGAGAAATCGGCCATGGTTTCCTACTAGATCTTCGTTGCAGGCGCGGCTGCCGCCGGATCGTCGCTCAGCGAGCGGACCATGCGGAGCTGCAATTCGTGGACGAGCGAGGTGGAAAGCTGCGCCTGCTTGTCGAGCGCCGCCTGGTCGGCTCCGCCGGAGACGGCGCCGACCGGGACCACGCGCTTGCCCTCGAGATAATGATCGGCCAGCATCTTCTTGGCGATGCCGATGCCGCCGCGCTCGGCCATCACGTCGGCAAGGCGCTCGGCGAGCTGCGATTTCCACATGTCGCCCGCCAGTCCCTTGCCGTAGACGGACTCGGTGTCCTTCGGCATCATCGACTGGATGAAGGTTTGCAGCACCATGGCCTCGAAGCGCTGGTAGTTCTTGGCCGGGTCGGCGGCAGGGCGGCCGGTCGTGCGGGCGGCGCCGGCGTCCTCGACCGTGAAGGTTTCGCCAGGCGCTGCGGCACCGCCCGCCCGCGTCGTCAGCGCGGCGCGAGCCGCCTCGATGTCGGCCGGGCCGGCGGCGCGGGCGACGTCGAGCACGATGTCGGAGGGAGGGGAGATCGCCAAGCGGGTCGGGCCTTCTACTGTTTCGCCAGCCAATCATCGCCCAACAAGCTTGCCGCAGGCTTACGGGGGATCGACTGGCGTGCGCGGGAATAAGTCTCAGAGCCCTTTTGAAAATTCCGTCAGGCGGGGCTGCAAACGGCGGCTGACGGTTTTTCAAAAGGGCTCTTAGTCCTTGCGCCGTGCCTGCTCGATGATGTCCAGCCGTTCGCGGTCGCCGCGCTGGCGCTCGTCGTCGGCACGCGCCGCCTTGTAGGCGCGCTCCACCATGTTGGCGCGGGCCGTCGCGGTGGCAACCAGCCCGGCCTCGGCGCGGGCGTTTTGCAGGCTTTCTTCGCGCCGCTTCAAGGCGCCGGCGATGCGGTTGTGGTAGAGTTCGGGGAAAAGTGCAGCCAGCGAATCCTCGGCGTCGAAGCGCCTGGCGAGAGCCTCGGCGTCCTGCTGCGCGGCGGCGGCGTCGGCCAGGAAGCCGGCACGGCGCGTCTCATGCAGCGCCTTCAGCTGCTCCTGCACCTCGACCAGTTTCTTCAGCCTGTCCCTGCGCGTCGCCATGGCTATCTCGACAGCGCCATGTCGATGAAACCGTCGGCGAACAACGACAGCATGGTGCCGACGGCGAAGTAGAACAGGATGATGCCGCCGCCGATGATGAGCGGTTGCGCGATGAAGTAGACGGGAATTTGCGGCGTCAGCTTGTTGACGAAGCCGACCGTCAGGTTGACCAGCAGGGCATAGGCGATGAACGGGCTGCCGAGGCGGATGACGAGGAAGAAGGCGTCTGAGAGGGTGTCCGTCACATCGACCAGAGCCGCCTGCGGATTGAAGAAGACGTTGAGCGGCGCGACCGAATAGGAGGCGACCAGGGCGCGGATGATGTCGTGGTGGAAATCGAAGGCGAACAGCACGAGCAGCGCCGAGAGCGAAATCAGCTCGGCGAGCGGCGTTTGCGGTTCGGCTTCCTCGATGGCGGTGCCGCCGGCCGTGTTGAAACCGATGAGCATGCCGAGCCCGGCGCCGATGAAGCGCATGGCCTGCATATAGAGCCGGGTCATGATGCCGATCAGCCCGCCGACCAGTAGTTCGGAGGCGATCATCGGCACCAGCACCGCCGGACGCGGATCGACGAAGGGATAGATCCGGTCCCACAGGAAGGTGAGCAGGCCGATGGTGGCGGCGACGGCGGTGAACAGGCGCACCTGCATCGGCACGCGCGCGCTGGACAGGCCCGGCATCATCATGAAGCACGCACCGATGCGGCAGAAGGCGAGGAACGCCGCCAGGATGCTGGTCTGGGTAAGGGCGGAGAGGGGGGTCACGGGACTTTTGTGTAGCGATAACCGCGCGGCGCGCCCCCACCCCTAACCCCTCCCCACAAGGGGGAGGGGAACCAGGCACGCGGCAGTTCCCCCTCCCCCTTGTGGGGAGGGGTTAGGGGTGGGGGCGCGCCGTCGTTTCCAAATACCATCACGAGATCGTCCCCAGCACCCGGATCTCGACGCCCTTGGCGATTTCGACGTGTGAGAGCACCGGCAGGGTAGTGAACAGGCGTTCGACGATCATGCGCACATAGGGCCGGGCGTCCGGCGCGGTGACGAGGACGAAGCGCTCGCCGGCCTCCAGATGCTTGCGGATCGCCTTGGTCGCCTCCTGGCCGAATTCCTCGAGCTGGCGCGGGTCGATGTCGAACTCGCGCACCTCGCCCTTGGCATCGCGCTTGAGGCTTTGATGGAAGGCGAGGTCCCAGCGGTTGCCGAGGCGCAGCACCTTGAGCACGCCGCCTTCGGTGAGGTCGCCGCAAATCTGCTGCGCCATCCGAACGCGCACGTGCTCGACGATCTGCTCGGTGCGGCGCACGTGCGGCGCGATCTCGGCGATCGCCTCGATGATCAGGTGCAGGTTGCGGATCGAGACGCGCTCGGCGAGCAGCAATTTCAGCACCGCTTGCAGGCCCGGATAGGAGATGTGCTGCGTGCACACCTCGTCCGCCAGCTTGCGGTATTCGGGGTCCTGTCGTTCCAGCAGCGCCTTCATGTCCTTGTAGGAGAGAAGCTGCGGCAGGTTGTTGCGGATCACCTCGGAGAGATGGGTGAGCAGCACCGACATGTTGTCGGCATAGGTGAACTGTTCGCGCTTCAAGTCTTCGGCGAAGGTTTCCATCACCGAATAGGCGCGCATGCCGAAGGCGGGCTCGCGCACTTCCTCGCCCGGAATGTCGGGGATGTCGCGGTTGCCGAGCAGCACCATCAACTCGCCGACCCGCATCTGGTGTTCGGCGACCACCGTGCCGTGCACCTTGATCTGGTAGCTTTTCGGCGGAATGGCGAAATCGTCGGTCAGCTTCACCTCCGGCACGACGAAGCCGTATTGGGTGGCGAATTTTTTCCGCATCTTGCTCATGCGGAAGGCGAGTTCCTGATGCGCGCTGATGAGACGGGTCGAAAGCTGCTTGCCGATCAGAAGCTCGATCTCGGCGGTGGCGAGCGAGGCCTTGACCGAGTTCTTCTCTTCCTCGGCCTTGACGGCCTCTTCCTGCTTCTTGCTCGCCTCCTCCGCCGCTATCCGGCGATTGTGCTGGAGGGGAACCACATAGCCGAGGCCCGCCATGGCGCAGGCCAGCGTCAGGAACGGAAACATCGGCAGGCCGGGCATCAGCGACAGCACCGCCAGAAGGGCCGCGGCGACATAGGGGGCTCGCGGATAGGCGCCGAGCTGGCCGAAGACGGCCTGGTCGGCCGAGCCGCGCGTGCCGCCCTTGGAAACCAGCAGGCCAGCCGCCAGCGAGACGATGAGGGCCGGGATCTGCGTCACCAGGCCGTCGCCGACCGACAGCTTGACGAAGACGTCGGCCGCTTGGCCGAGGCTCATGTCGTGGCGCAGATAGCCGATGGCGATGCCGCCGACGATGTTGATGGCGGTGATGATCAGGCCGGCGATGGCGTCGCCGCGCACGAATTTCGAGGCGCCGTCCATGGAGCCGAAGAAGGAGCTCTCCTCCTCCAGTTCGCGGCGGCGCAGTTGCGCGGTCTTGTCGTCGATCATGCCGGCCGACAGGTCGGCGTCGATCGACATCTGCTTGCCGGGTATGGCGTCGAGGGTGAAGCGGGCGCCCACCTCGGCGATGCGGGTGGCGCCCTTGGTGATGACGATGAAGTTCACCACGATCAGGATCAGGAAGACGATCAGGCCGATGACGAAATCGCCGCTCATCACCAGGCTGGAAAAGCCGCTGATGACATAGCCGGCGGCGTGCGTGCCCTGGTTGCCGTGCGACAGGATCATGCGCGTGGTGGCGATGTTGAGCGACAGGCGCAGCATGGTGGCGATGAGCAGCACCGTCGGGAAGGACGAAAAGTCGAGCGGTCGCCCGATCCACAGCGCCACCATCAGGATCAGCACCGACAGCGCGATGGAAATGGCGAGGCCCATGTCGATCAGGAAGGCCGGGATCGGCAGGAAAAGCACCGCCAGGATGATGACGATGCCGGTGGCGAAGAAGATGTCGCGGCCGTTCTTGACCACGCCGCGCGCCGAGATGGTTTCGCTGATCGCCACTATCGTCTCCGCCGGCCTTGTCCGAAGGCATGAATGCCCGACCCTGCGAGCCTAGCCGGCCAACCTTGTGCGAGGGTTGGTGGGGATGGGGCGCCTCGCTTCACCGTGATCTAGTCATGCGTTGTCACGGACGATGGAGCGAAGTATCAGGCTCCATCGATCAGGAATTCCGCGAGCCGACCGTTGCCATCAGCCGCACAACTCCCAGTCCAAGCCCGCCGGCTGCGCGCATTGTTCGTGCGCTCGCTGCCGATCCTGGAGGCGCGGGGCATCGTCGTGGTGCTGCTGGGCGGGCTGGTTGGCGTCATGGCCGGCGCGCTGGTGACGACGATGAGCGCCTTGGTGCAGGGCCTGCATGTGCTTTTGTTCGGCGTCCAGCCGGGCGGCAGGCTGTCGGGCATGTTTTCCTTGCAAAGCCCGACGCAGGCGCTGGTGCCGGCGGCCGGCGGCATCCTGCTCGGCCTCACCGTGATCTGGCTGCGCAAGCGCAAATTCCGCACGCCGATCGATCCGATCGAGGCCAACGCGCTCTATGGCGGGCGCATGTCGCTCACCGACACCTTCATCATCGCCGGCCAGACGATGATCTCCTCGGGCTTCGGTGCCTCGGTCGGGTTGGAGGCCGGTTATACGCAGGTCGGCTCGGGCCTTGCCTCGCGGCTGGCGCGGCTGCTCAGACTGCGGCGCAACGACGTGCGCATCCTGGTCGGCTGCGGCGCCGCCGGCGCCATCGCCGCCGCCTTCGACGCGCCGTTGACGGGCGCCTTCTACGGTTTCGAGTTGATTATCGGGACCTATTCCGTCGGCAACGTGGCGCCCGTCATGGCCGCGGCCGTCTCGGCCTCGCTGGCGGCGGAGACGTTCGGCAACGTACCGTTTCCGATGGAACTCAGCGGCCTGCCGGAACTGACGCCCAGCCTCTACGTGCCGTTCCTGCTGCTGGGCCTCGTCGGCGGCGGCGTATCCATCGCCATCATGTACTTTGTGACGAATGTGGAGCGGCTGTTCGCCCGGCTTTCGATCGACGCTTCGCTGCGGCCTTTTCTCGGCGGCTGCATCGTCGGCCTGCTCGGCCTGGTGACGCCGCAGGTGCTTTCCAGCGGCCACGGCGCGCTGCATCGGGAGTTCGCCATGAACTACGGGCTGGCGGTGATCGCCAGCGTCTTCCTGCTCAAGCTCGCCGCCTCGGCCATCTCGCTCGGGTCCGGCTTTCGCGGCGGACTGTTCTTTGCTTCGCTGTTCCTCGGCGCGTTGATGGGCAAGATCTTCGCCGGCGTCATGGTCTTCTTTTTCCCGGCCAGCGGCTTCGACGCCGATGTCGCCGCCGTGGTCGGCATGACGTCGCTCGCCGTCGGCGTCGTCGGCGGGCCGCTGACGATGACCTTCATGGCGCTGGAATCGACGCGCGACATCACGCTTTCCGGCGTCGTGCTGGCCGCCTCGATCATGTCGGCGATGCTGGTGCGCGAGACGTTCGGCTATTCCTTCTCGACCTGGCGCTTCCACCTGCGCGGCGAGACGATCCGCAGCGCCAACGACGTCGGCTGGATGCGCAGCCTCACCGTCGGCTCGATGATGCGCAAGGACGTCGCCACCATTGCCGCCGCCACCACGCTGGCCGAATTCCGCAAGGCCGTGCCGCTGGGCTCGGCGCAGCGCGTCGTGGCGGTCGATGACCACGGGCGCTATGCGGGCATGCTGCTGGTGGCCGAACTGCACAGCGAGCAGGCCAATCCGGATTCGACCGTCCTCACTCTGGCGAGGGTGCGCGACGCCGTGCTGGTGCCGACCATGAACGTGCAGTCGGCGGCCGAGACCTTTCGGCGCGCCGGGGCCGAGGAACTGGCGGTGGTCAAGGATTTCACCGACCGAGAGGTGGTCGGCCTGCTGACGGAAGGCCATCTCATGCGCCGCTATGCCGAGGAACTCGACAAGGCGCGCAAGGATCTGTCAGGCGAGGGGTAGCGGAGCCTCCCCCTACGGGCCCGAACAGCGTCCCCGGCGCGCCGCGATCTGTGCCGCAAGACTGTCCTCGAGCGTGTCGATCCTGCGGCTTTGCCGATCCTTCAGCGCGGTGATCGCCCTTTGGCCGCCGGGCACCCAGAAGGGCACGTTGTAACGGTCGATCCTGCCGCGGCCGATGGCCGCCGCCGATATATCCTTCGACGTTGCGCCGACCGTCGCGTTGAGATCGGCGCAGGTGGCGTCGGCGTAAGCCGCCGGTCCTGCGGGGCTGCCCGTCGTCGCGCAGCCTGCCAGTGCGGACGCAAGGATGGCGCACGATATCTTGCCGAGAGCGTTTCCGCTCTGCCGTGACCGGCGGAAGCACGGCTTCTTCTTTTCCCGCAATTCCGGACGGGAAATCGTTTTTCCCTCTTTCCGGAATTGCCCTGAGGCCGATGGCGATCTCATGTCGGCAGGGTAGCGGCGGCGGACCCGCGATGCAAATCGCGATGCGCCGCCGGCTTAATGTTCCTGCCGCTTCTTGGCGACGCCGGTGACGGTGCTGGTCGGGCGCTCGATCCAGCGGCGCACGCGGGGCTGGTCCGGCCCGACATGCAGTTCGCGGATGCGCTCGGTGATGGCGGCGTCCGCCTGGGTGATGCGGGTGTTATGGCGGATGTAATCGAGCCAGGTCGGCGTGTGATAGGTTTCCAGCCAGACGTCCGGGTGTTCGAGGTCGCGCGCGATCACCCAGTTGCGGGCACCGTCGCGACGGCGGATGCGGCCGCGTTCCGTCATCAAAGCGAGGAATTCGGGCACGTCGTCTTCGCGGATGATGAACTCAATCATGATGGCGATCGGGCCGCTGCGTGGTTGCAGGTCGAGCGCCAGCGCCGGCTCGCGGAAGCGGTTGAGCGGGTCGAGGTTGAGCGGCGTGTGCTGCGGCAGCGGCAGGAGGACGCCGAGGGCGCCGCCGGCCAGCATGGCGACCGCCGCGGCGATCAGCGCCGCCGGCGCGCCATGGCTGTCTGCCACGACGCCCCAGATCCAGCTTCCGAGCGCGATGCCGCCGAAGGTCGCCATCTGGTAGATCGACAGCACCCGGCCGACCACCCAGCGCGGCGTCGACATCTGCACCGTCGTGTTGAAATGCGACAGCGCGATCACCCAGCAGGCGCCGCCGACCGCGAGGCCGATCGCCGTCAGCCAGGCATGGGTGCTCAGCGCGCAATCGAGCGAACACAAGGCGAAGCCGGCGAAGGCGGCGCGCACCATCGTCTCGCTCGACAGCATCTGGCGTAGCCGCATGGATGTCAGCGCGCCGCAAACGGCGCCGACCCCGAAAGCGCCGAGCATGATGCCGTAGGTGAGCGCATCGCCCTTGACGACGTCGCGTGCCACCAGCGGCAGCAGGGCCAGCACCGCGCCGCTGGTGGCGCCGAAGGCCGCACCCCGCGCCAGCACCTTGCCGATGTTGGGCGACATGGCGACGTAGCGCAGGCCGGCGCCCATGGCAGCGCCCAGTGATTCGCGCGGCAGGGGCGAGGCCGGTTCGTCGCGTTTCCAGCGCGCCATCACGGTCACAAGGCCGATATAGCTCAGCGCGTTGACGGCGAAGGCTGCCGCCGGGCCGAAGGCCGCGACGATGATGCCGCCGATGGCCGGCCCGACGCTGCGGGTGATGTTGAAGCCCATGGAATTGAGCGCCACCGCCGCCGGCACCTTGGCGCGCGGCACCATATCGCCCACCGAGGCCTGCCAGGACGGGCTGTTGAGCGCCGTGCCGCAGTCGATCAGGAAGGTGAAGGCGAGCAGCGTCCAGGGCGTCATCAGGCCGAGATAGGTGAAAACGGCGAGCAGCACCGAGACGACCAGCATGAAGCTCTGCGCCGTCAGCATCACCTTGCGGCGGTCGAAGCCGTCGGCGATGGCGCCGGCGACCAGCGCGAACAGCATGATCGGCAGCGTCGTGGAGGCCTGCACCAGCGCCACCTGATAGGAAGAGGTGGCGATCGACGTCATCATCCAGGCGGCGCCGACGCCCTGGATCAGACCGCCGAAATTGGAAACGAGGTTGGCGCTCCAGACGGCGCGGAAGATGGGATAGCGGAAAGGCGCCAGCGCGGAGGCGCGTTCCGCCTCCGGTTCGTCCTCGATTACTGCCTCGCCGTGATGCGGCATGTGCTGTCCTGTCGCCCGGTTGTGCCCGTGCCGGAAAAGTTAGACGAGACTGCGCAAAAGGCGACCGCCTTTGGAAGAAAGATCATGGGCCAGCCGCTAAAGCGGCAAATTTAACGCCGCGTTTTTAGAAACTGGTCTGGATGCGCTCGAAGATGACGTTGGTGAACGCCGATATCTGGCCGCCGATGAAGGGGCCGGTCAGCGCGACGACGAGCATGATGGCGACGATCTTCGGTACGAAAGTCAGGGTGATTTCCTGAACCTGCGTCAGCGCCTGGATGAGCGCGATGCCGATGCCGACCACCATGGCGACCAGCACAACCGGCGCGGAGGCGGTGAGCACGGTCCACACCGCGAACTGCACGAGATCGAGGGCGTCGGCTTCGTTCATGGCGCCAGCCTGGCTTCCGTTTGCTGCCGATCTTAGGCTGCGACCGGCCCGACCGTCACGCCCGGACCGACGGCGATCTCGCCGCCCCCGTTCAACACGGCGGTCAAACCGCTCGCGGTCAGCTTCACTTCCGACACGGTGCCGGTCGTCTTGCCGTCGGCGGAGGTGATGGTGTGGCCGATGATGGCGTCGGCCTGCGCCAGAGCCGACGATTGCAGCATGCTGTCCAGCTTGGTGTTCATCTGCACCGACTGTTCGACCTGCGAGAAGGTGGCCAACTGGGCGACATACTGGGTCGAATCCATCGGCTGCGTCGGGTCCTGGTTCTTCATCTGGGCGATGAGCAGTTTCAGGAAGGACTGGTAATCGACCGACGCCTTCGACTTCGGCGTCGCCTGGCTCGCCGTCGCCGGCAAGGTGGTGGTCATATCGACGTTCATGGTCATCAGGCTCCAACTGCCAGCGGCCGCGCCGCGATTTCCTCTTCGCCGGCGCCGAGCACCGCGCGCTCGACCGCGTAGAGCGAGCGGATGGCCTTCAACGCCTCGAAAACCTCGCCTTCGGCGACCATCTGGTCGACATGCTTGAGGGTGCCGCGGATCTGCTCGTTGTGGAAGGAAGCGAGCAGCAGCGGCAGCGAGCGGCGGAACATCTCGCGCGCGTCGGACGCGCCCTGCGGGTTCATCAGCATCACCTGGACGATGAAATAAAGCTGCTTGAGCGGCGTCGAGGCGTTCTCGGGCTGCAGCACATGGCTTTCCAGCAGGAACTGAACGTCGTTCATCAATTCGAGCGTGACCTTGCGGTCGACGCGGATCACCGCTCCGTTCAGGTAGATCTTCTCGTTCGCCTTCAACGACAGCTTGAGCGTGTTCGTCATTGGATGCCGCCCCGGATGATCTGCGAGACTTCGATCAGGCCTTCGAAGCTTTCGGTGCGGCCCTGGCGGATATCCTCCGCCTCGCGCAGCAGCCACAGGCCGATGGAGATCAGGTTGGCGCGCAGCTCCTTGGGCAGCGCGTTGTCGCCGGAGCCCAGGTCCTCGACGAAGTTCGTCCACAGGCGGTTGGTGAAATGCAGCGCCTCGATCGCCTGCATGGATTGTGAGCCGGCGGCGGCGGCTTCGGTCAGCAACTCGATCGAACGGTCGAGGAGCTGGCGCTCGCGCTCCTTCGCGTCCGCCACGGAGTCGGTCTGGATGTCGGCGTAAGAGAATTGGTACATCGCGGCGCTGATCCGTGGTTCAGGTCAGGAAGTTGAGCAGGCTGAGCTGCTGGATGCGCGCGGTAAGCGCGAAAGAGGTCTGGATGTGCGACATGAGGTCGTTGACGCGGTTGGCCGCCTCGTAGGGATCGACGCCCTCGATATCGAGAATGTGCTTCTTGAAGAGGTCGACCTGCGTGTTCATGCGGTCCGTCGCGTCCGAGACGCGCTTCTGGATGAGGCCGGCCTGCGACTGGGTCTGGCCGAGATCGCTCACCGCTTCGCCGGCCAGCGAAAGCGCGCGCGAGGCGGCCGTGCGCTTGGCTTCGGAGCTTAGCGTCGAGGACGAGAAGAAATCGTTTACCATGGCGGCGGCCATGGCGAGCTTCTTGACGCCGTCGTTGTTGGCGGTGATGGAGGTTTCCGTCGTCTCGTTGAGGGCGATGCGGCTGACGATCTGCTGGCCGGTGGCGTTCGACCAGTTGGCCTGCCAGCCGGAGCCGAAGAATTGCGGCATCACGTCGTTGGTGATGAAATTGTCCATGTCGGCGGCGGTGACGTTCGCCGCCGCAGGATCGGTCTGCGTGAAGCCGAAACGGGCGAGGAAGGCAGCGTCCAGCGCGGCCTTGGCCGGCGAGCCCGCCGCGGTAAAATCGTTGATCGGCTTGACGTCGGTATTGGTGCCGGCGAACAGATACTCGCCGTTGACGGAGGTGTTGAGGATCGCCGTCAGCGATTGCAGCGCCGCCTTGCCGCTGTCGCGGGCGACCGCGTCGGTCATGTCGCCGGAGGAGGCCGTCGCCATGGCGCCGAGCAAGGCCTGGGCGGCGTCGGTCAGCTGGCCGAGCGCATCCTGCGTCGAGGACAGCCTGGAGGTCACGAGCGCGTTGGAATCGACGATGCCGTTCAACCGGTCGAGATCGCGCGCGAAGGTTATCGACTGTGTCGTGCGCGAGCCGAGCGCGAGGCCGACATCGGCGACGCGGCCGGTGTCCATTTCCTTCTGCGCCTTGACCAGATCGACCTGCATGCGCGACTGCGAGTAGCGCATGGCGTTGGAAATGGCGGCTGAGGAAACGGCGGTCGTCTTCATGATCTTACCTTACCGCTTCCATCAAGGAATCGAGCATCTGGTTGACGCTGGTCAGGATACGCGCCGAAGCCTGATAGGTGTGTTCCAGGTCGAGCAGCAGCGACAGTTCGGTGTCGACGTTGACGCCGGTTTTGTTGGAGAGTGCCTCGGCGGTGCGCGTAGACAGCGCCTCCTTGGCGTCGGCGGCGGTGGACGCTTGCTTGCGCACGCCCTCGAACCAGCCGATGGCGCTGGCCGAATAGGCGCTCACGCTGACGCTGGCGTTGATGCCGGCGGCCGGACTGAAGGCCATCGGTTCGTTCAGCTTGTTGCCATAGGCGATCAGCAGATCGGCGTAGGAGGCGCCGCCGGTGGTGTTGGCCATATAGGCCGCGCCGTTGGCACCGCCGTCGCGCAGCAACGTAACGTCGCCGCCGGCGCTGGGGTCCATGGCGCTGTTGATGCGGATCTGCCCTGCAAGCCCGTTGACCAGCGTGCCGGCGGCGGGAATCGCCGGTGCGCCGGACCAGGTGAACAGGCCGGCCGCATTGGGCTGGGCCGGCGCCGTCTCGGCAAAGGCGGTGATCAGGCCGCGCGCGATCTCGTCGAGCTGGGCCTGCATGGTGCCGGTGACGCCGTCGCGCAATTGCACCAGCCCCGCCAGCTTGCCGCCGGCGTCGGTGTTGCCGCCGGTGCCGGCAGCCAGGGGCACGTTGTCGATATAGACGGCGTTGCCCTGGACGCCGGCCGTGTACCCGGCTTGCGGCTGGAAGCTGACCGAGCGCGGGATCGTCTCGAACAGCGTCGTGCCGTCGGCGGTGGTGATGACCATGTCGTTGTCGGCGCGCGTGACCGTCGAGACTGGCACGTACTCGGCGATCTTCTTCAGCAGCGCGTCGCGCTGGTCGAGCGCATCGGACACGTCCGTCCCGGAACGCGAGCCGGAAACGACGGCGGTGTTGGCGTCCTTGAACTGGGCCAGCAAGCCATTCAATTCGCCCACGGCGGTGGCGATCTGCCCGTCGGTGTCGGTGCGGAATTTCTGGATGGCGTCGGTGCCGTCGTTGAGCGAGCGGACCACCTGGCGCGCGGCGTCGATGACGGCGGTGCCGAGGTTCTGGTTGGACGGCGAGGTGGCGTAGAGCTGCAATGCTTGTTGCAGGTCGCCGATGGCGGCCGAGGCGGAGGAGGCGTTGTCGACGCCGTTGACGGCGAGGTCGAGCTGATCGAGTCCGTCATAGAGCGCGCTCTGGCCCGCCCAGGCCGACAGCGCGCCGAGGTTCTGGCGGAAAAGCTGATCGTTGGTGGCACGCTGTATCTGGGCGGCGCGCGCACCGGGATCGGTCGAGACGACGTGGACTATGCGGCGCGCGTAGTCCGGGTTCGAGGCATCCGCGACGTTGCGGGAGACGACGGCCGTCTGGCGCGAGGTGGTCTGTAGCGACGACTGTGCGATGCTTAGTGCGGATGACAGTGACATTGTTCTTGCTGACTTTCAGGTGCCGCGCCGCGGCCTCCACTCATCTCTTCAGGTTGACAAGGACATCCATCAGGTCGGAACCCGTCTGGAATACTTTGGAATTGGCGGTGTAGCTGCGCTGCGCCGCGATCATGCTGGTCAGTTCCTCGGCGATGTCGACGTCGGAATTCTCCAGCGCGCCGGAAATGACGGCGCCGAGCTTGCCTTCGTTGGCGAAGCCGATCTTGACGGCGCCGGATTCCGAGCTTTGGGCGTAGACGTTGCCGGCGAGTGCGGAGAGCTGGTCGGGGCTGGTCACGTCGGCCAGCGGGATCTTGTAGAGCGCCTTGGAGGAACCGTCCTTGTAGCTGGCGTAGATGGTGCCGTCCTTGCTGATCTCGACCTTGTTGATGGTGCTGGGCGCGTTGCCGTTGACGTGCGCGTCGCCCGGCGTGTAGCCGGTCCCGAGCTGAGTCAACGTCGACAGGTCGAGCGTCATGGGCGCGCCATTCGGCACGGTGAAGGAGACGCTGTTGGTGGCGCCGGTGAGCTTGCCGGTGGTGTTGTCGAAGGTCAGGTTCGCCGAGCCGAGCGCGCCGCCGGTATAGGGGAAGGACGTGCCGGGCGTCGCCTTCGACTGGTCGAACACCGAAACCTGCCAGCTGCCGGCGCCGGTGTTGGTGAAGTAGACGTCGAGCAGCACCTTGTTGCCCAGGTTGTCATAGGAAACCAGCGAGGATTTGGCCGTGTATTGGGCCGTTGCGCTGTTGGTGGAGGGCAGGTCGCCGGCCGCGACCGGGGTCGCGGAAGCGGGCAGGTTGGCGGTGAAGCTGCCTTCAGTTGAAGGCGTCGCCGTCATGCCCTGGTCCGAGATGGTAACGGGCACGAGGCCCTGGAAGCCGTTCACCGTGGCGGCGGGGACGCCGTTCTGGTAGCTGTAGGCCATGAGCTGGAAGCCGGCCGCGTTGACGAGCTTGCCGTCGGCATCCGGCACGAAGGCGCCGGCGCGGGTGAGATAGGGCGTTCCGCTGGCGTCCTGCACGACGAAGAAGCCGTCGCCGTTGACGGCGAGGTCAGACACGGAGGTGGTGTATTGCAACACGCCTTGCGAGGAGATCGAGGAGTGGACCGTGGTGGTGACGCCGCCCGAATTGTAGGCGCCGCCGGTGGTCGGCATCACCAGCGTGGAAAATTCGGTGGAGGACCGCTTGTAGCCGGTGGTGTCGGCGTTGGCGATGTTGTCGGCGACGGTGGACAGGCGGTTGGCCTGGGCGTTCATGCCGGAAACGCCGGTTCGCATCATTCCATACAAGCTCATCGAAACGTCTCCTCAAGCCGCAAAAGACCGGGCCTCAGGATACGGGCCGTGTCTTGCGCGAGGCTGGCGGGGACGAGGCTTCTCGCAGGCTCGGACCGGCGCATCAGGCGACCAGCCTGTAGCCCAGGAAGCGCTTGGAATCGACTGGATCGTGTCCCAGCCGCTCGCGCAGTTTCTTGCGCAGCTTGCTGATGTGGCTTTCGACGACGTTCTCCTCGACCTCTTCGTCGAAGATGCCGTAAATGGCGTTGAAGACCTGGGTCTTGGTGACGCGGCGGCCGCGATTGGCCGCAAGATATTCGAGGATGCGGCGCTCGCGGCGCGGCAGCGGCATCGGCACGCCGTCGATTTCAGGGTCGCGGCCGTCCATGAAGATGCGCATGGCACCGATCTCGGTGAAGGCGTTCTCGTCCTGCGCGCGGCGGCGGATGGCGGCGATGCGGGCCAGGATTTCACGGATGTGCACGGGTTTGCGCACGACGTCGTCGACACCCGATTCGAACAGGCGCAGCGTGTTTTCCAGCGAGTTCTGTTCGCTCAGCGCGATCACCGGAGCGCCGGTGCGGTCGCGGATCTGGCGCGGCGAAACCGCCCCATCGCGGCAGTCGCCGATCAGGAAAGCGCGAACCGATTTGAGATCGTCTTCCGGGGCGCTTTCGACCCATTCGCCGAACTCGCCGGGCGCGAAGCCCGCGCTCGCCACACCTTCCCTGTCGAAGAGGGAGTGATACCCCTCCGTCACAAGCTCGCGCTCGTCAACGATCACGATCATCGGCCGCCCCCGAATCAATTTTTATGCCCCGTTGCAACAAGGGGTAATCGCAGCCGGGAATCGTGACCAACCTCAAATTTTGCGGATGGTTTTTTGGGAGTCGAGAATCGCGATGGTTGCATCGCCGCGCGGGCGGGGTTTTCGATTGCCGTCTCCGGCACGAACATGCGGTGGCACGGAGACCGCCATGCGCCGGAGGAGCCGGATGCAATCTATGGTTTGCAGAAAGTGCGGGCGTTGGCCGTCCACTTGCCGAAGCCGACAGCCACCATGTTGGCGATGACGCGGCAGACATAGACTTTTTGCGCGGGATCGTTGTCGGGGCCGGCGTGATAGCGGGCGACCGCCATCGACCAGGTTTCGTGGCGGGCGTGGAGCGCCGCCAGGAAGCGGGCGGCGTAGTCGACGTTGCGATGCGGATCGAGCATGTCGGCAACGCTGCCGAACTGCGAGGCGTGATAGTGATGGTTGATCTGCATGCAGCCGAGATCGATCAGCGTCTTGCCGTCGCGGCGGGCGGCTGCGAAGTCGGCAAGGGCTTCGGCCCGGCTGCGCGGAAAGACGGCTTTTCCTTCTATGTTCAAGGCGTTGGGTTGCAGGCTGCCCTTGTTGCCGGTTTCCGTCAGGCCGACGGCGTAGAGGATACCGGCGGGGATGCCGTAGCGATCGGCCGCGCGCAGGATCTCCGCTTCGCAAGGATTGGCGGCGGCGAGAACACGACCCGGCGCGAGGCTAAATAAACAGATCGCCGCCAGAACGGATGCGAGATGCCGGCGCGGCGCGCGCGCTGTCTTGTCCGCCGTCATTGCGGTTCCTTCCCGATTGCTGGCCACCTAAACCGTCGCCGTTTCCCCCTGTGCCGCCCGATTGCGCGGAGGCCTGCCCGTTGCCGGGCGCGGCGGTTGCCGACGAGGCCATATCGGTCCGCGTCGCAGCCGTGGCTGCGATTTGCGGTTGCAGGATGGTGACGGTGTCGACGGACAGGCCGAGCCGATCCAGGGACTTCCTGATTTCGTCGGCATCGGCCGTCAGCCGCCGATAGGCCTCGTGGGTCTCCGGCTTTATCTCAACTGACAGTTGCTGCCCCGCCAGGCGGAGGCTGGCGGTGACGGAGCCCAGTTCCGCGGGATGCAATTCGATCCGAAGCAGGTGTGCCGAAGTTGCAACAGTCGAGGGCAGCATCGCGTTCGCGAACGCCTGCCTGAAGCCGTTGTCGGCGCCGATGGCGGCCACCAGCGAAGCGGTCGTCTGGCTCATCGGCAGCGAGGCCGGCGCGGCGAAGGATTGGCTGGCGGTCACGGTCACGGTTCGGGCGATGTCGTCCGACCGCCGTTCGCCGCCCCGCGCGGGCGCGGCATCGCGGTCCGCGCCTTTCTCGCCGGAAGCCGGTTCGCGGCCGCGATCCGCTTGCAGAGAGGCGCCGCCGCGGGTCACGGAACGAAGGCCGGCGGATTTTGCGTCGGCAGCGTCAGCCTCGCCGGCCGGTTTCCCGGCAACCAGGGCCGTATCGTCGGACGGCAGGCGTTGGCGCAGGCTGCCCGACAATTCCGGACGGGCCTGGACCGAGGCCGCGACCTGTATGGTCATGCCGCCCGCTGTCTGTGCCGCATTGGTTGCCATTTGCGATGAAGCGTGCTGCCGCGCAGGCGGATCGGATTTGTCGGATCGTTGCGCCCTCGATGCGATTGTCGGGGCATCGGGGCCTGCATCCGCGTGGGCTCGTTCGACCCCAGCCGATTTCATGTGCATGTCCAGCGGTCCGGCAATCGGCTGAGCGGCCGTAGCGGAAAGACCCTGGGCAGCGACAGGCTGTGCGAAGCCCAAGGAACTTGCCGTCTGAAGATTTGCTGCGGCAAGGCCGTCGGCGGCGGACGGCCGGGTGGGATCGCCACCGGTCGATGTGCCTGTGTCGGCCGTCGCGGCGGCCTGGTCCTGCTGGCCGGCGGAGTAGAGGTGCTGCAAACTGGCCAGGAGCGGCAGCCTGTCGCGCAGCGGCGTTTCCTGTGCCGGGCCGGCATCGGCATCTGTATGCCGACCGCGTGTCCTGTCATGGCGGTCGCCGGCAAATTCCCGTTCGCCGCGCGAGCGATCGCGGCCGACGACGGTGTCCTTCCCTGAGCCCTGTTCCGAGGCATGCGAGCCATGCTGCGATCCGTCCGCCGTCCGGGCCTGCGCAGGAGCGGATTGTTCGTCGAGCAGCGTGCGGAAGGCGTCGGTTCCGTCCGTGTGGCGCCGTCCCGGCGCGGCTTCAGAGCGGGCGACCGGCGTGCCGGAGAGGATAGGGGAAGCGGTAACGGTCATTGGGGAGAGGCTCCCAGCATCTTGTCGATCTGTTCGAGTTTGCGGCGTGCGTCCGCGATGGTGGCGTCCGCTGCCTCGGCTGACTTGCCGCCGCCGGAGGCCATCGCTTCGGCCTTGGCCGGCCCGGCCGTCGCAGGGCCTGCGGCAATCGCGGCATCGGCAGCGGCCGCTGGAGGAGGAGGCGGCTGCGCCGCCTGCACGGCGGGGCGCTCCGACACTTCGCCTTCGACCGGCGGCAGGTCGGCGCCGGCGTTGGTAAGGGCGGGCATGTCGGGCTGCGGCTGAGCAGCGATCGCCGGTTCGGACGAGACTCCACCTGCGGACTCGCCCTCGGATTTCGGCTTCTCCGCCTGTGCTGCCGGCACCGGTCCGGACTGCGCGGAAGCCAAGGGCGGCGTGCTCATGGCGACCGGTCCCGGCGGCGCGGCGATTTCGTGGGTGATCGCCTCGGCGGCGTCGAACAATGCGCGGTCGCCTTGCGACAGGCGGTTGCGATCGATCCTTTTCAGGTTCTCGCGCAGGTCGTCGATCGTCGCCGACGTCATTGCCGACAGGCTGGCATAGAGAAGCGCGCGAGGATCGTCGTCGCTCTCCTTGACGCTGCCGCTGCCGTCCTCGGCGCGCGCCGAGGCGAAAGCCGACAGGTCGTTCAAGCCGTCGATGGCGGCGCGGCGGGCGATGCGCAGGTAGATCACCTTCTCGCGCTCGGCGTCCATCATCGAGGTGATGTCGGTCAGCCGGTCCTGGCTGATCGCGGCGTGCATGGCGATGACGCCGGAGACGAAGGCATCGGCGAACTGGCTGGCGTAGGGCGAATGGAGGTAGTGCTCGACATACTGCGTCGAGGCGCGGCTGAAGCGCGCGGCATCCCCGGTGGCGGCGGCGATGCCGACGCTGCGGCGCAGCGCCGCCTCCTCGACAAGCGTGCCGGGGCTGAGCAGCCGCGCCTTGTCGAGCAGGGCGAGAGCCTGTACCGGGTCGTCGGTCGCCAGCAGCGATCCTTTCACCAGGGCGACGAAGGCGCCGAGGTCGGGGGACAGCGTCATCGGATCGACCGGCTGCAAGGCCTTGACCGCGTCGGCCGGATTGCCGGTCAGGTAGGCGACGACGCCGGTGGCGACCGCCTGCATGGCGGTGTCCATAGCCGTCTTCGCGGCTGCCGCCTTGACGGTCGCCGGGTTGCCGCCGCTCATGCCGTAGACGAGCAGCGCGCGCAGGTTCTTCGGCTCGGCGAGTTCGTCCTTCGTCACCTTGCGCAGCCGCGCATCGACCAATTCGAGCAGTTTCGCCTGCATCGGCAGCGCGGCCTGGTCGCCGGAGGCGATGCGATCCTGTACGAGCTGGAGCGAGCGCACCATCTGGTAGGGCTGAAGCGTCTCGGCGGCGCGGCCGGGAAGGGCGGCCGCAAGGGTCGCCAAGGCCGCGCCGGCAACGGAGCGGAGCCCCGTGGCGCGCATCATCCGCCCGTCTCCAGCAGGATTTCGATGCGGCGGTTCACCGCCGCGTAGGGGTCGGCCTTGTCCTTCGGATCACGGTCGGCGAAGCCGGCCACTTCCTTGATGCGGCTTTCGTCGACACCGCCGCGCACCAGCATGTAGTAGGCGGCATGGGCGCGCGCGGTGGACAGGCGCCAGTTGTCGTAGCTGGCCGAATGGAACGGCCGGGCGTCGGTATGCCCCTCGATCGAGATCGACCCCTTCTGGGCGTTGACGATGCGGCCGATCTTGTCCATCGCCAGCACCAGGTCGCGGCTTGGCGTGGCCGAGCCGATCTCGAACATGCCGAAGTCGAGTTGGTCGGTGATCGAGATGGCGACGCCCTTGTCGGTTGCTTCGACGGAGATGCCGTTCAGCATCTTGTCGCCCAGATTGAAGGCCCTGGCGATCTCCTTGTTGACCTCAGCCGCCGTCTTCAGCGCTTCGGCGCTCGGGCCTTTCGGCGCCTCTGCAGCGGGTGCTTCAATAGCCTTCCGCGCTGTGGAATCGGTGCCGGGTGCCGTCTGCGATTCCGCCGGCGCGGCAGCCTGCTTCTGCACGGCCTTGTCGGCTTCGGTTTTCACCAGCGGTTCCAGCGGGGCCTTCTCCAGCGCCGGGGCCGGCGGCAGGGCCTTCACCGGCGGGTTTTCGCTCTCGGCGACCTTGTCGCCGGGTTTGGCCGGGTCGCCCTCGATCTTTGCGCGGGCCGCGCTCGCCTCGGCGCCCGGCACGGTCTGCTGCTGCGACCAGAAGTCCGGCGAGAACGGGTCGCGGTAGGAGGGGCCGCCTTCGGCGCCGGTTGCAGGCCCGGCATTTTGCGCGCCGCCCGCGCCTTTCGAGCTGACGTTCTGCATCGTGCCGGTGTTGGCGGCGATCTCCGACAGCACCGCATAGGGGTCGGCGAACAGCCGTTCGTCGGACTTTTTGGCCTGTTCGGGAGATTTCGCGCGGTCGCTCGGCTCCTGGGTCGTCCCGTCGTTGCCGTTGCCGTCCTGCCCTGCCTTCTGCTTGCCGGGCTTGGGCTGCTCGGCGGTCAGCCCGACCGCCGAAGGGCCGTCGCCGAGATCCTGAAGACCCTTGCGGCTGGAATTGCGGTCGACCAGTTGGACGGGATTGAAATAGGAGGCGACCGCCGCCTTGGTCTGCTCGTTGGCGGCGTTGATGAGCCACATGACGAGGAAGAAGCACATCATCGCCGTCATGAAGTCGGCAAAGGCGATCTTCCACACGCCGCCGTGATGGCCCTCGTCGTCGTCGTCGTGGCCACGACGCACGATGATGATCTCGTGCCTGTCCTCGGCAGCGCCCGACATGCTCATGACAGCAACTCCGAGAGGGCGGCAGACCATTCGGCGACGCGCGTCTCGAAGATCGTGTCGTCGATGGTGACGGTGAGGTCGAAGCCGGGCGCTTCGGTGAAATCGAGGTTTTCCGCGCGCGCGCCGAGTGCCGCCTTCAACGTTTCGTAGAGCGAGGTCGGGCCGCTGACGCGGATGCGCACGGCGTCGGAGTCCGCGGCGGCGGCGTTGACGGCGCGCGCCAGCGCCGCCAGCGAGCGCTGGTTCAAATCTTCGCTAAGCAGCCCGCCGAGCACGCGCGCCACCTGGTCGCTGACGAGGGCGACGACGGCGCCCTGCATGGCGTCGATACGGGCAGCGATGGCGGCCCCCGCTTCGCCGCCGAAGGCGCGCTGCAATGCGTCCACCTCGACTTGCCTGGCCTCTCGCTCGGCCGTGAGTTCCGCTTCGTGGGCTGCGGCGAGGCGCTGCTCGACGACGGCCTCGGCCTGCGCCACGGCTTCGGCGATGAGCGAACCCATGTCCGGCGCGGGCTCCGGTTCCGGCATCGGCGCGCGTTGCGCGGGCTCTGCGGACGCGGCGCGCGGCGGGCGTGGACCGAAATCCGGCAGCAGGTCGAACAGGGCGGCCGAGCGCATCAGGCGGCGGCCTCCTGCGCCGCCCATTTGCGCAGGATCTGGGCGGTGCGCTCCTCATTGAGATCGACCATGCGGGCGAGCCGCTCCTGCGGCGCCGGCCTCAGTTTCTGGCGAAGATCGTCGAGCGGAGTCGGCCCGGCCGTGCGGCCGGCCGGCTGCGCGCCCGCCGCTTCGAGGCCGGCAATGGCGGCGACGCCTGCCGTCTCGGGCGTCGGCAGGGAGCGCTGCACTTCATCGAAACTCGGGCCGGCCAGCGCGGCCGGCTTGGCGGTCAGGGCCGATGCCATCGGCCGCAGGCCGAAGAAGGCGAGCAGGAAGACAACGATGATGAAGGCTGAGGCATTGATGAGCGAGCCGGTATAGTGGCCCATTCTTTCCATGATGCCCGGCTGCTCGACAGGCACGCCGTCCAGCCCGTCGATGAACTCGACGGCCGAGACGTCGATGATGTCGCCGCGCTTGTCGTCGAAGCCGGTGGCGGAGGCGACCATCTTCTGGATGTCTGCGACCCGCTGGGCGACTTTCTCGGGCGATGCGTCCTTGCCCAGGATTGTGGCCAGCCGCGCCTGGTTGACGACGACGGCGATCGACATCTTGGTCACGGTATAGCCGTTGGAGACGGTGGCGATCTTCTTGGAATTGATCTCGTAGTTGGTGACTTCTTCCTTGCGGTCGTTCTGCGAGCTGGACTGCGGCCCCTCGGTGCTGGACGCCTGCGTCTCGGGCAGGTTCTGCTGCACGCTGGCAGGGGTCGAAGCCTGCTTCTGGTTGCTGGCCTCGTTGGATTTCACCGTCTGCACCGACCGCTCGACGCGCGAGTTCGGGTCGAAGATGGTTTCCTCTGTCTGGCGGGTATCGGTGTTGATGTCGGCCTTGACCGAGGCGCGGAAATTGTCCGGACCGAGGTAGGGCGTCAGCGCCCGGCGGATGTTGTCCTCGATCTGCGTCTCGACAGTCTGTTCGACGCCGAGCGAGCGGGCGGCGCTGGTGTTCGACGTGTCGTCGCCTGCGGCCAGCAGGTTGCCGGTCGAATCCAGCACCGTCACCTTGTCGACCGAAAGACCGGGCACGGCGGCGGCGACCAGATGGCGGATCGACATCGCCGTCTTTTCGGAATCCATGCCGGCGTAACGGATGACGACAGACGCCGAGGGTTGCTGCTCGTCCCGGCGGAAATTGGCGCGCTCGGACATGACGATATGGACGCGCGCCGCCTTGACGCCTTGCAGCGACTGGATGGTGCGGGCGATTTCGCCTTCAAGCGCGCGCACGCGGGTGACTTGCTGCATGAAGGAGGTGAGGCCGAGCGAGCCGACATTATCGAACAGCTCGTAGCCGGCATTGGCGCTGGTGGGCAGGCCTTTTTCGGCCAAAAGCATGCGCGCCTGCGCGGTGTTGCCGGCGGCCACCAGAACGCTGGTGCCGTCCGAACCGACGTCGAAGGCGATGCCGGCTTCGCCCAGCACCATGCCGATCTGGTTGACGTCGGAGCGGTCGAGGCCGACGTAAAGCGTCTCGTAGGCCGGCCGGTTGAGATAGACGGAAGCGACGCCGACGACGGCGATCACCAGCACGGCGATGCTGGCCATGATGGCCAGGCGCCTGGCGCCGAAGCTCTGTAGATTGGCGACGATGGTTTTGATCTGTTCCGGCACGGCCGCTCGGCTCCCGGCATGATTGCCCTAGAGCAAGCCTAGATCGCGAAGCTTGTGCGAAAATTATGGGACGGCGTGGTGCCCTGCCGTACCAAAAAAGAAGGGCCGCGTCCGGCGCGGCCCTTCGGTCGATCCGTTGGGGAAGGGATCAGCCCTTGAACAGGGACAGGATGTTCTGCGAATTGGTGTTGGCGATCGACAGGGCCTGGATGCCGAGCTGCTGCTGAACCTGCAAGGCCTGGAGCTTGGTCGATTCCTTGTTCATGTCGGCATCGACGAGCTGGCCGACGCCGCGGTCGATGGAATCCATCAGCTTGGAGACGAAGTCCTTTTGCATGTCGATGCGCGACTTGGCCGCGCCGAGTTCGGAAGCCGCCGCCGTCATCTTGCCCAGCACTTTTTCGATGCCGGTCAGCATGTTGTCGAAGGCGGTGGCGGTCGTGATGCCGCCGCTGCCGACGTTGAGGTTGAGGGCCGACATCTTGACGGTGCCGCTGGTGGCGAATGACGTGTCGAGAATGCCGGCGCTGCCGCCGGTCTTGGCATCGATCAGGCGGATGTTCTTGTAGTCGATATCGATGGAGCCGGTGACGACGGCGCCGGTGGAGTCGCGATTGTAGGACGAGATGACCTGCAACGTCTTGTCGCTCGAGGTCGAATCCGTCTTCAGAAGGTTGGCGCCGGCATAGGTAGCGCCGCTGATGGAATCGACGAGCTGGTCCTGGTAGGTCTTGATCTCGCTCTGGATCTTGCCACGCTCTTCGGGGCTAGCCGTCTTGGCGAGCAGGATCTTGGATTTGATATCATCGATGACATCGATGGCCGCGTTCATCGCGGTGTAGGCGGTGTCGACCTTGCCGGCGCCGAGGCCCAGCGCGTCCTGGACGACAGAGTTCGCCTTGTTGTCGGAGCGCATGGTGGTGGCGATCGACCAGTAGGCGGCGTTGTCGGAAGCCGTGGAAACACGGAAGCCGGTGGAAATGCGGCTCTGCGTCTGTTCGAGCTGCTTGTTGGTCGCGTTGAGACTCTGCAATGCCGTCATTGCAGAGGCGTTCGTCATGATGCTTGCCACGGGCCACCCTTTCCTCAGACAAACCTGCCGACCGAGACGCGGCAGATACTATCGGTTAACCATAACTAGCCGGCCATGGTTAACAGCCGATTAAGCCGATTTGCCTGTTGTGAAAAGAGCGTAGAAAGCGAACGGGCCACGCTTCCGGAGAAGCGCGGCCCGCTGTTTGAGTGTCGGCCGGCGTCAGCCGGCGAAAGGGATCAGCCGCGGAACAGCGACAGAATCGACTGCGTGCTGCCGTTGGCGATCGACAGCGCCTGGACACCCAGCTGCTGCTGGACCTGGAGCGCCTGCAAGCGGGTCGATTCCTTGTTCATGTCGGCATCGACGAGCTGGCCGACGCCGCGGTCGATCGAGTCGGACAGCTTCGAGATGAAGTCCTTCTGAAGATCGATGCGGGCCTTGGCGGCGCCGAGCGAAGCCGCGCCGGTGGCCATGCCCTTGAGCGCCGTTTCGATGCCGGTCAGCATGTTGTCGAAGGCGGTGGACGTCGTGATGCCGCCGCTGCCGACATTCACGTTGAGGATCGACATCTTGGTGGCGCCGGTGGTGGCGAACGACGTGTCGAGAAGGCCGGCGCTGCCGCCAGCCTTGGCGTCGATCAGCCGAGTGTCGGTATATTTGACATCAATCGTGCCCGTGGACACTTTGCCCGTCGAATCACGGTTGTAGGACGTCATCACCGTCAGCTTGGTGTCCGTCGCGGACGACGAGTCGGTCTTCAGCAGGTTGGAGCCGGCATAGCTGGCGCCGCCGATGTTGTCCTTGAGCTGCGACTGCAAGGCGGAGATTTCCGACTGGATCTTTTTGCGGTCGTCGCTGCTCGAGGTCTTGGCCAGCAGCACCTTCTGCTTGATCTGGTCGACGACGTCGATGGCCGAATTCATTGCCGTGTAGGCGGTGTCGACCTTGCCGGCGCCGAGGCCGAGGGCGTCCTGAAGGACGGAGTTGGCCTTGTTGTCGGAACGCATGGTGGTGGCGATCGACCAGTAGGCGGCGTTGTCGGAAGCCGTGGAGACGCGGAAGCCGGTGGAAATGCGCGACTGCGTGGTTTCGAGTGCCTTCTGGGTGGCGTTCAGGCTCTGCAATGCAGTGAGCGCAGCCGTGTTCGTGTTGATGCTCGACATGAGTACACGTACCTTACTATACGGATTTTTTTGGCATACCGGCTCGACCGGTAGGACGGTACGGCATCATGCCCATGGTCGATCAAGCGACCACCCGCCATTGCCCCGACAATGACCGGCACTTCCTGAAAAACCGCTAAGCTTTATGGTTAACGGACGGTGAAATGCGCGTTCCGGGCGAAAGCCTCGCACAACCCATGCTCCCTAGGATGAATGCGGTGTGCCGAATGGGCGCATGCGGATTGGAGACGTCGATGCCGTCAGCAACGAACGCCCGCAAGGGCGAGCCGCCAGCAGGGACTCAAGCCGTCGCGGGGGACAATATGCGTGGCGCGGACGCGCTGGTGAGGGCGCTGGCCGGCAACGCGGCGGGCAGCGCGCTCCTGCCTGCGGCCGGGCAGGCCGCTTCCACACAGGATCGCAAGACGATCAAGAAGGCAGGGCGCCTGTTGAAACAGGCGGTCGAGGCTCTTGACGATCGCCGCTTCAGGGCATCCGAAGCGCTTTTCGACGAAGGCATGGCCTTGCTGGACAATCCACCGTCCCGCCTATGGTGCTATCGTCTTGTCGCGGCGGCAAAGGCGGCCAACTACGACTATGTCGTCAACAACTACGAGCGCATCCGTGCCCTCGTCACCGACGAGGCGGAGATGACCGTGGTCGATCGCGCCTGGATCGATTGCCTGACCGCAGCGGGCTACCAGCATGAAGCGTTGCGGGAGGCCGAGGCGCTGCTGGCGCGCGGGACCGTGCCATGGACATCCATGATGTCTACCATCGCCATTATCCATTCCAGGCTCGGCAACCTTGAAAGGGCGATCGCCATCCAGAAATCGGTTCTCGAAAAGGAGCCGTCGCAAGTTCTGGTGCGCTGGAACCTCGCTGTTCAGCAGTTGGAGGCGGGTGAACTGCCCGAAGCTTTCGACAACTACGAGGCGCGCTGGAGTTGGCCGGACTTTCCCTCCGAGCGCCGCACCTTCGATATGCCACGCTGGAACGGAGAGGCCCTTGAAGGGAAGAAGGTCCTGTTGTGGCGTGAACAGGGGGTAGGCGACGAAATCTGCTTTTCGGGTATCGTTCCCGATCTTGTTGCCACTGGCGCCCGCATAACATTCGAATGCAGCCCGAAGCTCGCCAGGCTTTTCGAACTGGCCTTCCCGGATATTGAAGTGCGAGCCGAGAAGGCAGCGGCTTCACGCAGGGCCCAAGACTACGCCGGATTCGACTTCGAGGTTCCGGTCGGCTCGCTGGCGCGCCAGTTCCGGCCGACCGCGGCGGTCATGCAGGCAAAATGCCGGCCCTGGCTCAAGCGCGATGCCGAAATCGAAGCGCGGCTGCGCGCGGATATGGGCGCCGGCCCGGACCAGCCGATCATAGGTCTGTGCTGGCGGTCTTCCAACCGCAACCTACACAGGAACCAGAACTATGTCGGCGCGGAATATCTGGCGCCGCTGAAGCTGTTGGGCAAGAGCCGGTTTGTCTGCTTGCAGTATGACGAATGCAGCGACGAGGTCGCCGCAATGCGCGAAATGGGCCTGCCCATTTACGATTTTCCCAATATCGATCAGATGAACGATCTCGTTTCGGCATCCTACCTGTCCGGGGCCTGCGATCTGGTCATTTCGGCGGCCACGGCGAGCGGCGCGCTGGCCGCGGGGCTTGGTGTGCCGACGATCATTTTCGGGCGCAACCACTCCCAGATCCAGCTCGGAACCGACGGCGTGCCGTGGTATCCGGCGGCCCGCTTCCAGCCGATCGATGCGGACGATCCGATCGGCGTCGCCAAGTCCGTCCTTTTCGGCTGGCGGGAAATCGCCGCCTGGGCCGAGCGGGCCAGCACGTCCGGACGCCCGACCGATTGGCGGCTGTCCTTTCCGGGCGCCGCCTGAAAAGTCGGTCGGCGAAGGAACAGCTTCCGGAATCGGTAACGGTTCCGGAAGATCGGCTGAAAACGGGACATCGGAACGCGCCGCGCGGATTATGCCGCGCCTCAGTTGATGTTCGCTTTCGTTCCGCCGGCCTCCGGCGTCAGTTGAACGAGCGCACCAGCGAGCCGACCAGAAGGTTCCAGCCGTCGATCAGCACGAAGAACAGGATCTTGAAGGGCAGCGACACCACCGTCGGCGGCAGCATCATCATGCCCATCGCCATGGTGATGGTGGCGACGATCAGGTCGATGACGAGGAAGGGCAGGACGATCAGGAAGCCGATCTCGAAGCCGCGGCGGATTTCCGAGATCATGAAAGCGGGAACGAGGATGCGCAGGTCCACCTTCTCGCGCGTCACCTGCTGGCCGCGCTCGCGCGCCAGGTCGGCGAACAGGTCGAAGTCCTTGTCGCGGACGTTGCGCAGCATGAAGGTGCGGAACGGATCGGATATCTTGTCCAGCGCCTCGACCTGGTCGATCCGGTTGTCCATCAGCGGCTTGACGCCAGTGTTCCACGCCTGGTCGAAGGTCGGCGCCATGACGTAGAAGGTCATGAACAGCGACAGCGAGATCAGGATCAGGTTGGCCGGCGTCGATTGCAGGCCGATGCCGGCGCGCAGGATCGAGAAGGCGATGACGAAGCGGGTGAAGCTCGTCACCATGATGAGCAGGCCCGGCGCGACGGAAAGCACGCTGAGCAGGCCGAACATCTGGATGATATAGCCGACGGTCGTGCCGTTGGCCTGGGCGATGCCGCCGAGGTCGATCTGCTGGGCCGCCGCCGCGCCCGTCAGGGCAAGCAGCGCGGCAAGGGCGAACAGCGGCTTTTTCATTCGAATAGCAGCGTCTTGATGAGGACGTCCTTGGCGTGGCCGTTGCTGCGGATGGCGGCGCGTTCCTGGAGATCGGCCTTCAGGTGCTGGTAGCCGCTGGCGCCTTCCACCTGGTACATCTTCAGCGTGCGCAGGAAGGCGAGCAGATCCTGGTGGATCGCTTCGGTCATTTGGGCCGGCTGCGGCGCGTCGTAGACGATCGACAGTTCCATGCGCACCCATACGTCCTCGGGGGCTGCCAGGTTGGTGGTGATGGGCGCGAGGTCGGTGAGGACGGGTCCGGCTGCGGCCGGCTTTTCCGCTTTCTTTTCCTCGGCTTTCTGGCTGTGGTCGAGCTTGGCCGGTTTCGGCGGCGCTTCCGAGCTTTTCAGGTAGGAACCCGACATCCAACCGACGCCGAGGGCGGCCACCGTCATGGCCGCCAGCATGGCGATCTGGATGACGAAGGACGGCCCCTTCGGCGCCTCGATCTGTTCGGTCGTCGCCATCCGCGCGCGCCCGACCTAGAAGGGGAGGACCTGGTCCAGCACCTGCTGGCCGTAGGCCGGCTGCTGGACCTCGGTGATGCGGCCCTGGCCGCCGTAGGAGATGCGCGCCTCGGCGATGCGCTCGTAGGAAATGGTGTTGGCCGCGCCGATGTCGGCCGGACGCACGATGCCGGCGATCGTCAGCACCCGCATCTCGGCGTTGACGCGCACTTCCTGCGAGCCCTTGATCATCAGATTGCCGTTGGGCAGCACGTCGGTGACGACGGCGGCGACATTCAGTTCCAGCGTTTCGGACCGCTCGATGGCGCCGTCGGCGTTGGTCTGGGTCTTGGAATCGAGGCCGCCGCTGCCCTTGCCGGACGTGCTCCACTTGTCCCAACCGAGCGCGGCGTTGAAGCCGAGCGTGCGGCTGGCGGTGCGGCTGCGGTCGTTCTGGTTCTTGAACTTGGCGCGGTCGTTGATCTTGATCTTGACCGTCAGGATGTCGCCGGCGCGCAGCGCGCGCGGATCGGTGAACAGTCGGCTCTGGCGGTCGTCCCACAAGGAAAACTTCTTCACCGGCGCGGCTGGCGTTTCCGGATAGCGATAGGTCGAGACGGTGCCGCCGTCGATGCCGGCGCCGACCGGCGACAGGGCTGGCTCCTTGTTGACTCGATTGAGGTCTGAGGCGCAGCCGGAAAGCAGCATCGCGGCGGCCAGGAGGACATATCTGCGTGTCATGACGGGTCTACCCTGCGGGCGGCGCTCGCCATGACCCCGGTGAGGGCGGCAGCGGCCTTCGTGTCCATTTCGTTGAGGATGACGCCGGCCTTGCGGGGCTCCAGCTTCATCAAGATCGCCGCGGCCAGCTCCGGCTTGACGGCGGCCAGCCGCTCGGCGGCCGCGTCCGGTTTCATGTCGGCGTAGATCTTGACGACGCCTTCCTCGGCGCGGGCGAGGAAGACCTCGCGGCGCTTCAGCCAGGTTTCGTATTCCGCCCGCTTTTCCTCCAGCGCCTTGAGGCGGCCGTCCACCTGCGCCTGCAACTGCTTGAGTTCCTCCGCCTGCAAGGCGTAGCGGCGGTCGCGAGCGGCATCGGCGATGTTGGAGCAGAAGCGCTCGACATCGCTTTGCTCCGGGCTTTGCCCGGAACCTTGTACCGCCGGCGCGGCGGCTGCCGCGGTCTGACCGTCCTGGCGTTGAAGCGTCTGCGGCGCTTCTGTCTGCTGCGCACCCGGCAAGACCTGGCGCACGGCCTCCCCGGCCAGCGCCGGGCCGGCAAGCAGGAGAAGGCCGGCGGCGAAGCCGCACAGCATGCCTGCGGCGCGGGGGCGGCGGGGAGCGGAGAGGGGACGGTGAAGCATCGGCGCGGCCTATTGGAGAATCAGGTCGGCTTGCAGGGCGCCGGCCGACTTGATGCCTTGCAGAATGGCGATGATGCCGTCCGGCTTCACGCCCAGCCGGTTCAGGCCGGAAACCAGCGTTTGCAGGTCCGGTCCGTCCAGCATGGCGACGCGCGCATTGGGCTGGCTGATGTCGATGGCGGTGTTGGGCTCGACGGCCGTGACGCCCTTGGAGAAGGGCTCCGGCTGGACGACCCGCGGCGCCTCGGTGATGCGCACCGTCAGCGTGCCGTGGCTGATCGCCACCCGCGAAATCCTCACCTGGTTGCCGATGACGATGGTGCCGGTGCGCGAATCGACGACCACCCTGGCGGGCGTGTCGGACTCGACCACAAGGTTCTCGATCTCGGCATAGAAGCGGGCGGCGGACACGCCGTTCGGCTTCTTGATCGACACCGTGCGGGCATCGCGCTCGGCCGCCACGCGCATGCCGAAGCGTTGGCCGGTATAGTCGTTGATGGCGTCGGCGATGCGGATGGCGGTGGAGAAGTCGGGATTGCGCAGTTGCAGCGTCAGCACCGGCTGGTCGTCGAACTCGGCGTCCACCGCGCGTTCGACCAGCGCGCCGTTGGGCACCCGGCCGGCGGTCGGCACGCCCTGCGTCACCTGTTCGGCCTGACCCTGCGCGGTGAAGCCTGAGACGATGACCGACCCCTGGCCGACGGCGTAGATCTGGCCGTCGGCAGCTTTCAGCGGCGTCATCACCAGCGTGCCGCCCTGGAGCGAGGTGGCGTCGCCCATCGAGGAGACGTTGATGTCGATGCGCGCGCCGGACTGCACGAAAGGCGGCATGTTGGCGGTGACGATGACGGCGGCGACGTTTTTCGCCCGCGCCTGGCCGCCCTCGGTGGCGATGCCGAGGTTTTGCAGCATGGCGCGGATCGACTGCTCGGTGAAGGGCGAGTTGCGCAGCGAATCGCCGGTTCCCTGCAAGCCGATGACGAGGCCGTAGCCGACGAGTTGGTTGTCGCGCGCGCTCTGAAGCTGGGCAATGTCCTTGATGCGGGCGGCGACCTGGCCGGGCGGCAACTGGCTGGGGCCAGCCGAAACCTTGAACATGCGCGGCGCGGCGCCGGGAGCGTAGTCCTGCTCGACGGCGGACTGCCCCTCCTTGGCGACGATGGCGCGCTTCTGCTTGGCGGTCAGGCCGTCGGCCAGCGCCGGCTGGGCGGCGAGGAGCGCCATCAGGCCGACTGCGAGAGCGGTTCTCATGACGAGCCGACCTGGATGGTGCCGTCGGCCATCACCGTGCCGGAAAAGATCTTGCCGCTATCGATGTTGCGGACCTTGACGAGATCGCCGGCGGCGCCCGGCTGCAAAGTGACGGCGGTGGCCGAAATGGTCAGAGCGCCGGCGACGAAATAAACCTGCACGGAAGCGCCCTGTTCGACCAGCCAGGCTTCGCGCAGCGCGCTGACGGGAATGTAGTGGCCGGGCAGCAGCGTGCGCTTGGCGACCTTGCCGGTGAGTTCCTGCTCGGTCGTGGCGACGGCGTCGGGCCTGTGGCGGCCGGGCGCCAGCGTGACTTCCTTGAGCGCCGCCAGCGCGACCGTCTCGCCCGGATAGATGACGCGGTTGGGAACGAGCACGACGTCGTCGGCCGCGGCTGGGGCCGCGTAAGCGCAGAGCGCCAGCAATGCGCCGCGCAGGACCGGACGGGAAAGCCATGCCGCCATCGTCGTCACCTTATGTTCTTGGAGACGACGGCGGCCATTTCGTCGGCGGCCTGGATGACCTTGGAATTCATCTCGTAGGCGCGCTGCGCCGAGATCAGCTCGGTGATTTCCTTGACCGGATCGACGTTGGAGTTTTCCAGGTAGCCCTGTTCGATGGTGGCGTAGCCGGGGTCGCCCGGCACGCCGACATTGGCCGGACCGGAGGCGACCGTCTCCTGGAAGAGATTGTCGCCAAGCGGCGCCAGCCCCGCCTCGTTGGCGAAGGTGGCGAGCGTCAGCTGGCCGAGGTTCTGCAAGTCGGCCTGGCCGTCGATGCGGGCGAAGACCTGGCCGGTCTTGTTGACGATGACCTCGACGGCGTCGGCCGGTACGGTGATGGCGGGGATGACGGCGGCGCCGTCCACCGTCACCAGCTGGCCGGTCGCATTGGTGTTGAAGGCGCCGGAGCGGGTGTAGAGCGGATTGCCGTCGGCGCCCTCGATCTGGAACCAGCCCTTGCCGGTCAGCGCCAGGTCGTAATTGTTGCCGGTGCTGGTCAGCTCGCCCTGGACGTGGACGTTGCGCACGGCGCTGGTCTTGACGCCGAGGCCGATCGACACGCCTTCGGGAATGACCGAGCCGTTCGAGCGGTTGGGCACGCCCTGGGTGCGGTCGACCTGGTAGAGCAGGTCGGAAAACTCGGCGCGCGCGCGCTTGTAGCCGGTGGTGTTGATGTTGGCGATGTTGTTGGCGATGACTTCCAGATTCGTCTGCTGGGCGTTCATGCCGGTGGCGGCGATGGCGAGCGCTTTCATGGCCGGTCCTCAGATGCTCATGCGGCTGACGTCGAGGTAGGCCGAGACGATCTTGTCGCGGATGGCGACGGCCGCCTGAAGCGCCTGCTGCGCGCTCATGACGGCGTCCGCCACCTGACGCGTGTCGGCGTCGCCCTTGAGCGCCTTGATCGACACCTGCTCGGCGTTCTGGAGCGTGTCGACGGTCTTGACGGCGGCCTGCGACAAGGCCTCGGAAAAGGAGGAGCCGGGGTCCGCCGCCGGCGTCACGGCGCCCGGCAGAAGGCCCGTGCCGGTATCCGAGGTACCGACGGAAGGCTTCAGATGTATCGAGCCGATGCCGCTGATCATTACTGGTTCCTCATAAGGTCGATGGTCATGGAAATGAGATCGCGCGCCTGCTTGACGACTTGCAGGTTGGCTTCATAGGACCGGTTGGCTTCGGTCATGTCGGCCATTTCGATCAGCACGTTGACGTTGGGCATCTTGACGTAGCCCTTGTCGTCGGCGGCTTCGTTGCCGGGCTGGAACTCGACCGGGAAGGGCGAGGGGTCGCGGTCGATCGAATTGACTTCGACGAGGCTGCCGCCGGAGGCGCGGTCGAGTTCGGCGGCGAAGGATATGGTCTTGCGGCGGTAGGGATCGGCGCCGGGCGTGGTGCCGGTGGACTGCGCGTTGGCGAGGTTTTCCGAAACCACGCGCAGGCGTTCCGACTGGGCGCCGAGGCCCGATGCCGCGACCTTGAGAGCTGCCGTCAGCGCATCCATCGCCCTACCCCTTCGTCGCCATGATCATCATGGTGTGGAAGGCCTTGACGATGGCCGTGTTGAGCTCGAAGGAGCGGCGCACCTCGCCGGCCTTCATCAGCTCGTTCTCGAGCACCACGGTGTTCTTCGAAGGCATGACGGCGCCGTTGTAGTCCTGCGGCTTGACCGAAAAGGCCGCTTCGCTGGCGCCGAAGCCGAGATGGCCGCTCTGCGTCGCGTTCAGCGTCACCGCCGTGCGGTCCAGCACCTTCTCGAACGGCTCGACGTCGTTGGCGGTGTAGCCCGGCGTGTTGGCGTTGGCGATGTTGCCGGCGACGGCGGACTGGCGCACGGCCAGCCACTCGGCTTGCCTTGACGCAAGATCGAAAAGATTGACGGGCTCCATCGGGCTACTCCGGGTAGGTTCCCGGAGGATAGGGGGCCAGTCTTGCGCGGGCCTTGCGCAAAACGCGCCCGGTTAGCGTTGACCATCTGTGATTTATAAATTACATATTCGCGATGGAGATGAAACAGACGGACGTGTTCCGGAAATGGGAACGGAAGCTCAAGGATAGCAAGGTCCGTGCGTTGATCGCGGCTCGTCTGTATCGGCTGGCCAATGGCCTTGCCGGCGATGTTTCGTCCGTCGGTGATGGCGTGAACGAGCTGCGTATACACTATGGCGCGGGATACCGCATCTATTTTCGCCAGAGCGGATACCGTCGTCATACTGCTTTGTGGTGGCGACAAGGGCACGCAGATGCGCGACATCGCTATGGCAAAGCGCTTGGCGAAGCAATGGAGCGACTGAAATGACAGAGAAATTATATGATTACGATCCCGCGGAAGCATTGAAGTCCGACGAGGCCATTGAGGTGTTCCTGGCGGATGCTTTCGAAACCGGGAATGCCCGCTACATAGCCAAGGCGCTGGGTGTGGTTGCCCGCGCCAAGGGCATGACCGGGATCGCGCGCGAAACCGGGTTGGCGCGAGAGCAACTCTATCGTTCGTTCAGCGAGGACGGCAATCCGACGCTGGAAAGCACCATCGCGCTCATGAAAGCCATTGGCTACGAGATGACCGGCAAGCGTCACGTCGCCTGACGACTTGGCCGCGCCGCTATTTCGAGATTTCGATCACCTTGTCGGTGCTCGTCACCAGCACCCAGCGGCCGTTGCGTTCCTCGATCGACCTGACCACGCTGGAATCCGGCAGCACCGATCCCTGCTGCACCACCCACAGGCCGGCGTCGTCCTCGATCATGGCACGGCCGTTGGCGATGTGGACGAGGCGGAACTGGGTCGCCTCGGCGGGGAAAGGCTGCTGCTCGAGGCTGGCCGCCTTGTCCGCATCCTCGGGCTTGACCTGCAAGGTGCCGGTGGAGAACAGGTCGAGCGCATTGTCGGGTATCTGCTGATCGGCGGGCGGCGCGCCGTCGCCGGGCCTGGCGTCGACCGTGGCGCGGCCGGCATTGTGGCCCTTGCCGCCGAAGCGGATGGCCTGCACGCCGAACTGGTCCTGATTGAAGAAGATGTACCAGGGAAACAGCGCGCAGGTCAGGCCGAGCGCCAGGCCGAGGCCGGCGATCACCAGATCGCTGCGGCGGCTTTCCTTCTTGGCCGGCATCGGAAACTGGACCGGCGGCGGCGGTCCCCAGTCGCGGTCGGGTGCGTCTTTCATGGTGCGAGTGCTAGCACGGGGCACGCTTAGATTTGGTAAACGGCCGGTTTCGCGGCGAGGCGCGGAAAAGGCGGGCTCGATGCGGTCGGCGGGCGCTTCCTGATGCCTGAACAGCGCGCTCAGTACGGCCTGGCTCCCGCTTTCCGGTGCCGGTCGACCGAACAGCCTGCGCGCCGATGTGAACGGTGCCGGGAGGGGCGGGCGGCTCGTTCCGAACCGCGGCAGACGAACGAGAAGTCGTCGGAACGCCGATCTGCGCCGTTCCGCCCGTTCGGCGGCCTGGGCGCTCGCCAATTGCTCGCGCAGCATCCGCTCGATGCCTGCCAGATCAGCCTGCCTGGTCTGCATTCTGCCTGACCTTCAGGTGACGGGCGAGGTCGGCGAAGGGATCGGCCGACGGGCGGTCCTTCGGCGACTGCACCAGCGCCTCGTAGATCAGCGGTACCTGGTGCACCGCCATGTCGAGTTCGGGGTCGGCGCCGCCCTGATAAGCGCCGAGCAGGCGGATGTCGCGGGTGTCCTCGAAGCGCGAGATCATCGCCTTCAGCTTCGTCACCAGCACGCGCTGCTCCGGCGTCCAGGCGCTGCCGGCCAGGCGCGAGATCGAGGCGAGGGGGTTGACGGGCGGATAGCGGCCCTGCTCGGCGATGGCGCGGTCGAGGACGACGTGGCCGTCGAGGATGCCGCGAACCGAATCGGCCACCGGGTCGTTGTGGTCGTCGCCGTCCACCAGCACCGAGATGATGGCGGTGATGGAGCCGGCTCCTTCCGCGCCGGGACCGGCGCGTTCGAGAAGCTTCGGCAGGTCGGTGAAGACGGAGGCGGGATAGCCGCGCGCCACCGGCGGCTCGCCGGTGCCGGTCGCGACCTCGCGCAAGGCGTGGGCGAAGCGGGTGATGGAATCCAGCACCAGCAGCACGCGATGGCCCTGATCGCGGAAATGCTCGGCGACCCGCATGGCTGTGTCGGGGGCGCGGCGGCGCATCATGGCGCTCTCGTCGCTGGTGGCGACAACGGCGACGGTCTTGGCCATCGCCGCGGCACCGATCGTGTCTTCAAGGAATTCGCGCACTTCGCGGCCGCGCTCGCCGACCAGCGCCACCACCACCGTATCGAAGGCGTCGGCGCCGGCAAGCATGGCGAGCAGCGTGGATTTGCCGACGCCCGAGCCGGCGAAGACGCCGAGCCGCTGGCCGAAGCAGAGCGGCGTGAAGATATCGATGACGCGCACGCCCGTCATGAAAGGGGTGCCGACGCGCTGGCGGGCCATGGCGCCGGGCGTGGCGTCGTGACGGCCGGACGGCTCGGCGCCGCGGATCAGAGGCGGGCCGCGGTCGATGGGCCGGGCCAGCGCGTCGATGGCGCGGCCGCGCCAGGAGCCGTGCGGAGCGACCGTCAGCGGACCGCGCCGGAAGACGGCGTCGCCGATGCCGGCGTCGGCGCTGCGCTCGAAGGGCGCGACCACCACCTCCTCGCGGCCGATGCGGACGATCTCGCCCCGGCGCATGCCGGCGGCGGAGCGATGTTCGACCACGTCGCCGAGCCGGGCGATACCGGAGAAGCCGCGCACCTGATAATGCGTGGGGGAAACCTCGGCGATGCGGCCGCCGCGCTTGAGCACTGCTTCCTCGCCCTCGAAGCGGCGCCACAGCCGTTCCAGCAGGACAAGGCGCGTTTCCGGCGCGGCCTGCAACGGCCGTTCGTCGACGCGGATCGGAAGGGGCGGGGGCTGCGACATGCGGCGCTACTTGGACCCGAGAGTCTTGATGGCGTCGTCGGTGGTGCCCTCGGTCTGGCGCATCAGCGCCGCGACGTTCTCGAACGCCCGCTGCACCTGGATCAGACGGGTCATTTCCAGCACCGGGTTGACGTTGGAATCTTCCACGAAGCCCTGTGCCACGCCGACGTCGATGCGGTCGGTGATCGGCTCGGGCGCGCGCGCCGGCACGATGCCGGAATTGCCGTAGCGGACGAAATTCTGGCCGGGATCGAAATTATAGAGGCCGATTGCGCCGGCGAGCTGCGTGCCCTGGCGCAGCGAGCCGTCGCCGCCGGCCTTGGGCGGGCCGCCGCGCGGATCGAGCTGGATCGGCGCGCCGCCGGCATCGAGCACCGGATAGCCTTCGATCGACAGCAATTCGCCGTTCTCGTTCATGGAAAAGCGGCCGTCGCGCGTCATCACGGTACCGCCGGGCGTTTGCAGCGCGAACCAGGCGTTGCCCTGGACGGCGAAATCGAAGGGGTTGCCCGTCTCGGTCAGCGGACCGTTGGCGGTGGACAGATAGGTCTGGCCGGCGGAGGCGAAGGACACCGAGCGCTGGCCGGCTCCCGAGACGACGTCCTCGAATTTCACGCCGGTGGCGCGGAAGCCGACCGTGGAGGCGTTGGCGACGTTGTCTGCGATGGTGTCGAGCCGCTTCTGCAAGGCAAGCTGGGAGGAAAGCGAAACGTAAAGGCTGTCCTGCATGGGTCAGTACTTCATCTGCTGCATGGCCATCATCAGGTCGGTCGAGACGCCGATCGTCGTCGGCTGGGAAAACAGCACGCTCACCGAGGTGCTTGCCGTCGATGTCGGGTTCTGGATTTCGTACATGGTGGTGAAGCGGGTGATGAACTTGTCCAGCTTGGCCGGGTCGGCGAAGTCCTTGATGTCGAATTTGGACTCGAAGAGCTTCACCTGCTTGTCGATGTCGGCGCTGGCGAAGGAGTCGGGCATGCCGAAGGCCGTGCGCGCCACCTGCGACAGCGCCTTGTCGGCCAGCACCTGATACCAGTCCGTCAGGGTCGAGGCCTTGCGCTGGAAATAGAGCGCCATGCGCACGCCCTCGTTGGTCTGGCCGGCGTCCTCTTCCAGCGTCTGGCGCATGTATTTGTCGACCGTGGTTTGGCCTGCGGCGACGTAGGTGGTGGCGTCCTTGCCGTACTGCTCGAAATTGAACGCGGCGACGAAAGCCGCATAGCGCTTGTCGTTCAGCTTGTTGGCCGGGCTGTTGGGGTCGCGGATGCCGCCTTCGAGCAGCGAGCGCAGGCGGGTGGGATCTTCCGTCTGCGGATCGAGCCCGAAAGCGGACAGGGCGTAGTTCAGCAGGCGCTTGTCGCCCATCAGGTCGTCGATCGACGTCACCTTGGTGACGTTGGCCATGTAGTAGTCCGTCTCCGCCTGCACGGCCGCCGCCGGCGGCTTGACAAGGCCCAGCGCGTTCAAGGTCGTGTAGGCGGTCGGCGTCGCGTCGAGCACTTCGGGGCGCGAGGTCGTCTGGGCGCCGTTGTCGGCGAAGTTGAAGGCGGCCGCGAAGGCGGCGTACCGCTCGTATTTGGCGCCGAGCAGGAGGTTGGAAACGCTGTTGGGGTCGCCCATCCCGCTGGTCAAGGCCCGTTGTATCGTCGAGGTGCTCTCCGTCGAAGCGTCCAGCCCGTAGGCGGCCATGGCGTAGGTGAGAAGCCGCTGGTCCGCCATCAGGCCCTTGGCCGACTGGACGTTGCCGATGTTGGCGCGAAAGTACGCGGTTTCGGGATCGGTGTTCTCGATATGATAACGCGGCGTCTGGTCCGTCACCTCGGGGCGCGTCGTCGTCGCCGCGCCGTATTGCGAAAAGTCGAAGGCGGCGACGAAGGCGGCGTAGCGCTTGTCGGTCGACTGGTTGGCCGGGCTGTTGGGATCGCTGACGCCGCCGAGCAGCATGTCGCGAACCTTGACCACCGACTCCTTTTTCGCGTCGAGGCCGTAGGCGCCCATGGCATAGGTCAGCAGGCGGTTGTCCAGCAGGAGGTCGTTGACGGACTTCACGTTGCCGATGTTGGCGCGGAAGTAGGCGTTCTCCGGATCGCTGCTTTCGAGATAGAGCTTCGGCACAGCCTGGGTGACGGCATCGCGGGTGGTCGTGGCCGCGCCGTACTGGGAAAAATCGAACGCCGCCACGAAGTTTGCATAGCGTTTGTCGGAGAGCTGGTTGGCGGGGCTGTTCGGATCGGTGACGCCGCCCGCCACCATGTCGCGGATCGTGACAGGCGATTCCTTGCTGGCGTCGAGCCCGAAGGCCGACATGGCGAAGCTCAGCAGGCGCTTGTCGCCGAGAAGATCGACGATGGACGTCACCTTGCCGATATTGGCGTTGAAATAGTCGACATCGGCCTGCGAGGCCGAAGAGCCGCCATTGAGCGGCGCGACACCGGTGTTCTTGAGATACCCCTGCGGGGCCTGCGTCAGCACAGCGGCGCGCTGGGTGGTCTGGTCGCCATAGGCCGCGAAGTCGAAGGCGGCGACGAAATTGGCGTAGCGCTTGTCGGCGAGCTTGTTCGCCGGGCTGTTGGGGTCGCTGACGCCGCCCTCAAGCATCTGGCGCACCGTGTCCGGCGACTCCTTGGAGGCATCCAATCCGAAGGCGGCCATGGCATAGGTCAGCAGGCGCTTGTCTGCCATCAGGTCGTCGACCGATTTCACGGCGCCGATATGCGCCAGGAAATTCGTCGTCTCGGCGCGCGCGTTGTCGAGGCCCTCCTGCATTGCGCTGAGGTCGGCCTGCATGCCGTAATTCTGCACGACGCCTTGCTGCGCCGGGTTGTAGACCGTGGCGCTGTCGCCGAGCTTGGAAAAATCGAACACCCTGACGAAGTCGGCATAGCGCTTGTCGGTCAGCTTGTTGGCGAAGCTGTCGGGATCGCTGACGCCTTCCTTGAGGGCCTTGACCATGAAGGCCTTGGCATAGGTCATGTCGCCGAGGCCGTAGGCCTTCATCGCATAGTTGAAGAGGCGATAGTCGTTGACGAAGTCGTCGACGGTTTTCACCTTGCCGATGTTGTCGAGATAGTACTGCGTCTCGCGATCGACGACCGGCTGCTTTTCGATGCGGTCGATGGATTTCGGGATGTCCTGGGCGATGAGCCTGTAGCTCAGGTAAGTGCTCAGCATGATGCCTCCGGCCGCGACGGTGGCAGGACGATAGGCCAAGTTCCTTGCGCGAAGCTGAATCGGGCAGGGCCGGCGGCGCCGGCGCGCGATCAAGCCTCACACAAGGCACGCGCCCTATCCCTTGTCGCGACTGAGATACGGAAGGACCGACCGTGGGCATTCTGATCGGACTTGTGGTGACGCTCGGCTGCGTGCTGGGCGGCTTCATGGCAATGGGCGGGCACATCAAGGTGCTGGTCCAGCCGTGGGAGGCCGTCATCATCTGCGGCGCGGCGCTGGGCACCTTTCTCGTCGCCAACCCGATGAAGGTGGTCAAGGACACCGGCCGGGGCATGATGGAGGCCTTCAAGCAGTCGGTGCCGAAGGAGCGGGAATATCTGGAGACGCTCGGCGTGTTGCACTCGCTGATGCGCGAGCTGAAGTCGAAGTCGCGCTCGGAAGTCGAGGCGCATATCGACAACCCGGAAGAATCGGCGATTTTCCAGGCCTTCCCGACGGTGCTGAAGAACCGCGACCTGATGTACTTCATCTGCGACTATTGCCGTATCATCATCATCGGCAACGCGCGGTCGCACGAGATCGAGGCGCTGATGGACGAGGAAATCCACACCATCAAGCACGACAAGATGAAGGCCTATCATGCGCTGGTCGCGGTGGGCGACGGTTTCCCGGCCATCGGCATCGTCGCCGCCGTGCTCGGCGTCGTGAAGGCGATGGGCGCGCTCGACCAGTCGCCGGAAATCCTCGGCGGCCTGATCGGCGCCGCGCTGGTCGGCACCTTCCTCGGCATCTTCATGTCATACTGCGTGGTCGGGCCGATCGCCGCCAAGATCAAGATGGTGCGCGACAAGAAGAATCGCCTTTACGTCATCGTCAAGCAGACGCTGATCGCCTACATGAACGGCTCGCTGCCGCAGGTGGCGATCGAGTTCGGCCGCAAGACGATCTCCTCGCATGACCGGCCCTCGATCGACGCCGTCGAGCAGAGCACCATGAACGGCGGCGCCGACAGGAAGGCTGCCTGAGCGATGGCTGCGGCACTTCACCCTTCGAGGCCGGCATGAGCGCGCCCGCGAGCCCCGCCGAAATGCGGGCCTTCATCGTCGAGCGCCTCGTCGGCGACACCGGCGAGCCGGACCAGGTGGCAGCCGCCGCCCGTGCGCTGGCAGAGTGCGCGGTGCCGGCGATCGTGCGCGGCTTGCAGGAAACCCTCGGCGTGCCGCTGGCGGTCGAGGTCGCCGACGTCGAGCTGACGCGGCTGGCGCAGGCCCGCCCGGACGCCGCCAATCATGCCATGGCGATCGCCGCTTCCGTCTCCTCGCCCGACGCGCTGGTGCTGACCATCGACAATGCCGCCGTGGCGGTGGTGATCGATCTTCTGTTCGGCGGCGATGCCGGCGAAGCCGTGGCGCCGATCTCGCGCGACCTGTCCGCGCTGGAGGTCGAGGTGGCGACGTCCGTGTTCGAGCAGGTCGCCCAAGCGATCAACGGCTCCGGGCCGCGCGCCTTCGAATTCAGGTTGCCGGTGCCGATGGCGATGACCGGTGCCGAAATGCACAAGCACATGCTGCGCGACGGCCCGGCCGTGCGGGTCGTCTTCTCGCTCGCCACCGCGGCCTCGCGCGGAACGATGGCGCTGACGATGCCGCAGCGCGTGCTGCTCAAGCATCGCGGCGACACCGGCGTGCCGGCGAAGGATGCGGCCGGTCCGGAATGGCGCACCCGTTTTTCGGAAGAGGTCATGCGGTCCTCGGTGACGCTGGAGGCGACGATGCCGCTGGCCCGCATGACGCTCGGCGACGTCGCCGCGCTGGCGGCCGGCCAGGTGATCGAGTTCGAAGAGACGGCGCAGGCCAATGCCCGGCTGAGCGCCCGCAACAAGACGCTGTTCGTGTGCGAATTCGGTAAGCTCGGGCAGAATTACACGGTTCGGGTCCGGCATCCCTACGATGCCGGCCAGGACTTCATCGACGGACTGATGCCGGGATGACCCCTGCGGGAGAAGACACGATGACCACGACCAAGAACGCCGCCGAAGCGGAAGCCCCCGTCGAGGCCGAGGCCGGCGCTCCCGAAGAACAGCTCAATCGCGCCATCGAGGAACTGCGCGGCGTGCTCCAGGAAGAGGAAAAGCGCCCGGATATCGGAGCGCGCGGCAACTCCGCTTCCAGCCCCAACGTCATCATGAACATTCCCGTCGACGTCCAGATCGTTCTGGGCTCGACCGAAATGTCGGTGTCGGATCTCATGGCCTTGCAGAAGGGCTCGACCGTGGCGCTCGACCGGCGCATCGGCGAGCCGGTGGACGTGGTGGTCAACGGCCGCCGCATCGCGCGCGGCGAAATCACCGTGCTGGAGAGCGATCCGTCGCGCTTCGGCATCCGCCTGACCGAAATCATCACCACGGCCAAGAGCGCGTGACCATGCAGGGCGGCCATCGCCATCGGCTGAACGGGAGGACGGCATGACGACGCAGGCGCTGACGTTGACGCGGCCGCAGAAGGCCGCCGCGATCCTGGTTGCGATGGGCAAGCCTTCCGCCGGCCGGCTGCTGAAATTCTTCAAGCAGGAGGAATTGAAGAGCCTGATCGAAGCCGCGCGCCTGCTGCGCACCATTCCGCAGGCCGATCTCGAGCGCATCGTCGCCGAGTTCGAGTCGGAATTCACCGAGGGCGCCGGCCTGCTCGATTCGGCCGACAAGATGGACACCATCCTCAACGAGTCGCTGTCGCCGGAAGAAGTCAACGCGATCATGAACGGCAAGCAGCCGGAGGCCGGCCCGGACGGCCCGCCGCCGATCTGGCCGGAACTCGAGAAGCTGGAACCGGCCAGGCTGGGCGCCTTCCTCGCCGGCGAGCATGCGCAGACCTCGGCGATGGTGCTGTCGAAGCTCGCGCCGCAGGCGGCGGCCGGCGTGCTTTTGACGCTGGAAAAGCCGCTGCGTTCGGAAATCATCAAACGCATGGTGACGATGGTCGCTGTGCCGGAGACGGCCGAGAAGCTGGTCGCCGCCCAGTTGCGCCAGCGCGTGCTGGCGGAAACCTCTGTAAAGGATACCTCAGCCGGCCAGGCGCGGGTGGCGAGCCTGCTCAACGAACTCGACAAGCCGCAGCTCGAAGAGATGATGAAGGATCTCGAGGATGCCGGAACGCCCGATCTCGAGGCCGTCAAGGCGCGTATCTTCAGTTTCGAGGACCTGCCGCTGCTGTCGCAGAAGGCGCGCGTGCTGATCTTCGACGGCCTGTCGAGCGAAGTGGTGACGTTGGCGCTGCGGGGCGCTTCGCCGGAGCTGACGGAATCGGTTCTGTCGGCGATCGGCGCGCGCTCGCGCCGCATGATCGAGTCGGAACTGTCGCAAGCCGCCGACAACGTCGCCGCCGCCGATATCGCGCAGGCGCGCAAGACGGTTTCCTCGACCACCATCCGCCTGTCGCACGAGGGCGCTTTCGAGCTGCCTTCCGTCCAGAGCGCGGCTGCCTGAGCCGGCCTGCTGAGCGGCATCCGGCACCATGGCCGAGGCGGACGACAAGGACTCCAAAACCGAGGAAGCGACCGAGAAGAAGGTCCGCGAGACGATCGAGCAGGGCAAGCTGCCCCACTCGCGGGAAATCGCGCTGCTGGCCTCCTTCGTCGCCATCCTGGTGTTCACGATGTTTTATGCCACCAAGGCCGTGACCGATCTCGGCATGTTCCTGTCGATGTTCCTCGAAAAGCCGGAAGCCTGGCCGATGGACACCGAAACCGACGTGATCGAACTCTATAAGGTCATGCTGATCGAGGTCGGTCGCCCGCTGGTCAGCCTGTTCGTGCTGCTCATCGTCGCCGCCGTCGGCGCCTCGACGCTCCAGAACCTGCCGCAGTTCGTCGGCGAGCGCATCAGACCGCAGCTTTCGCGCATTTCCATCAGCCAGGGCTGGAAACGCATGTTCGGCGTGCAGGGCTGGGTCGAATTCCTGAAATCGCTGGCCAAGCTCGCCTTCGTGACGGTGGTGCTGGGCTTTGCGGTGGCGCACGATCCGCGCCGGCTGCTTGCGGGCATGATCACGAACCCGTTCGCCTTCGGCGCCGTCATCCACTCGATCCTCACCGACATCCTCACCGCCGTCGTGGTGGTGATGCTGGCGATCGCCGCCGCAGACCTCGTCTGGTCGCGCTTCAGCTGGCGGCGCGACATGCGCATGAGCAAGCAGGAGGTCAAGGACGAGCTGAAGCAGTCCGAAGGCGATCCGATCGTCAAGTCGCGCATCCGCTCGGTGGCGCGCGACAGGGCGCGCCGGCGCATGATGACGGCGGTGCCGAAGGCGACGCTGGTGATCGCCAACCCAACCCATTTCGCCATCGCGCTGAAATATGTGCGCGAGGAAGATTCCGCGCCCATGGTGCTCGCCAAGGGCCAGGACCTCGTCGCGCTGAAGATCCGCGAGATCGCCGAACAGCATGGAATCCCGGTCTTCGAGGACGTCGCGCTTGCGCGCTCCATGTACAAGCAAGTTTCGGTTGATAGCGTGATCCCGTCGCAATTCTATCAGGCCGTGGCCGAACTGGTCAGGGTCGTCTACTCGAAGAAACCCGAGCGCCGACAGGTGTCATGAACCGACAGCCGCACACCAGTTCCCGCGAGGTCATCGTCGCCCGCGCCATCGACCAGGTGGTGCGCGAGTTGCGGTTGATCGACGTCGCCGACTACATCGCCTTCATCCGGCTGGAGCATTTCGCCTGCTTGTCCGACCTGATCGATTCGGCCGCCGAGCTTTTCTTCATGCCGGGCACGTTGAAGCTCGGCCATGGCGGCGAGGCCTATGTCGACTGGGGCGACCCGCCGCGCATCGTGCTCGACCTGGAACTGAGACCGCCGGGCGTCACCGTCTATTTCCAGCTGACCCTCAGCGAGAACGACGCGGCGGTGGTGCTGAACTACGTGGCCTTCCGCGACCCCGACGACGACCCGGACCGCAACACGCAGCTTCTGGAGCAGGTGCTGGAGGAAGCGCGGATTCGCAAGGCGGCAGTCATTGAGTGAGCGAATGGCGAAGGGGGAGTAGCGAGTAGGGATCGAGGTTGATCCCCGCGTACGACCCGTAGAAAATTCGCTATTCGCTATTCGCTATTCGCTATTCGCTATTCGCTATTCGCTATTCGCTATTCGATCAATCCCAGCCGCAGCGCCTTGGCCACCGCCTGCGTGCGGCTGACGGCATTGAGCTTCTGCGCCGACTGGGTGAGATACTGGTTCGCGGTGTGGACCGAAAGCTTGAGCTGCCGTGCGATGTCCTCGCTGGTGCAGCCGTTGGCGGTCAGCTTCAGGCATTCCAGCTCGCGCTTGGTGATCGACCCCACGCGCCCGGCTTCGCCGGGCCGCATGCGGGCGACGGCGGAGAAAAGCGAGAAGCAGCGGGTATGGATTTCGTAGAGGGCCTCCTGCGACAGCACCATCTCGCTGCCGAGAAAGACGACGAGCCCGCATTGGCCACGCTCTGCATGGACGGGGAAAGCGATGCCGGCGCTGCCGGGGGCGAGCGGGACGGTCCGTTCCACCCAGGCGAGGTCCGCGAAGCCGGCCGCGGCGCCGGCCACCGCGTCGTCGGCCCACCACAGGGGGCCGGTCGAGACGCGGGCGTGGCGCACGATGTCCTCGCTGTTGGCGCCCGACATCAGCTTGGTGGCGAGCGCCACCGACGGATAGTCGGAATCGAAGCACGGCACCAGCCGTGCCCGCTCGGCCGACGGCCCGACGAAGAACAGCGCGAAGCCTGTGGCCTTGATGTCCATGGCGATCCAGCGGCAGCGGCGCACGGCGTCGGGGATGGTGACGGCGTGATGCGTCTGCGAGCCCAGACCGAAGCCACCGAACGGGCTGTGCTGTTGGTTGAAAAGGGCCTCGGCGACCTCTCTGGCCTGCGCTTGCTTCATCAGATGATGCCGCTCCTGATTGCCGTCGCGATCGCCATCGCCCGGTTCGAGGCCGAGAACTTCTGGATGGCGTGGGTGATGTAGCCGTTGACGGTGTTGGCCGAGACGCCGAGGATCAGCGCCACCTCGTCGGAGGTCTTGCCTTCCGAAACCCAGAACAGGCATTCGCGCTCGCGATCGGAGAGCGGGTCCTGGGCGGCGCTGGCTGCGAGAAGCTCAGGCACCTGCGACAGCGCATAGCAGCATTTCATCTGCCCGCGCGTCAGCGCCTCGCGCTCGATGCGGCCCGGTTCCGGCGACGAAAAGAGCACGAACAGGCGCTGGCGCCCGACATTGAGGCGCAGCGAATAGAGTTCGCCGTGGCCGAGCACGTCGAGCAGCTTGGTTTCCTCGCCTGTCAGCAGGCCGTCCATGTCGGCCGCATGGGCGGCGAGCAGCGGCTGCGGGCGGATGCCGGGGGCGGTGGCGAACGACCCCTGTGCCAGTGCCGCGACAAGGCGCCTGCCGATCAGTTCGACGGCATCGAAGATCCAGTTGGAGGCGACGATGCGGGCATCGTCGCGCGCCTGGTCGTGAACGATGGCGACCAGCATGTAGCTTTCGGCGCCGACTTCGGCGGCGAGCTCCATGAGAAAGCCGGTGACGTCGCCGCGGGACGCCAGGCGCGTCGCGGCGGTCTCGGAAGGCAGTGGCGCTGCGGAAGCGGTCATTGTGTCATGCAGCCGGAATCGATCCCCATGCCCGGCACCGGCATGCCGGCATCGGACCCCCAAACGCATTTCACTTTCCCGAGGGAATTTACTGACAGGAACTCACCGGAGGCGGACGGCATCCGGCCGGCCGAATCCATGAGGGGCAACGCGAAACCGCCCGCGCCTTGCACCGGAGCAACTCCGGGACATTCGACTTGTGATGGTTTGCCGTCCCCCACGGACCGGCTGATTCGGATTTAATTTAACCTCTCGCGAATCGCTCGGCAAACAGGAATTGACAGAAAAGCGATTCGGAGTCCGCTCGATGCGACTCAGCTTCCGGCCATCCGTCGCGCGGCGCATCGGTTCGCGCGGGCGGCAGCCCGCAGAAAGGCTGGGCCACAGCCAAATTCGTTTGATTTTTGCGGGCTTCGGCCCGATAAGGCCGGCAAAGTCATCGACTGGGAGAAAGACGAGCATGGCCGGCGACAAGAATGCGTTCGTGTGGGACGACCCCTTCCTGCTGGAAGACCAGCTTTCGGAGGACGAGCGGATGATCCGCGACGCCGCCGCCGCTTTTGCCGCCGACAAGCTCGCGCCCCGCGTCGAGCAGGCCTACCTTGAAGAAAAGACCGATCCGGCGATTTTTCACGAGATGGGCGAGGCCGGCCTGCTCGGCGTCACCGTGCCGGAGGAATATGGCGGGCTGGGCTCCAATTACGTCACCTACGGGCTGATCGCGCGCGAGGTGGAGCGCGTCGATTCGGGCTACCGTTCGATGATGAGCGTGCAATCCTCGCTGGTCATGTACCCCATCCAGGCCTACGGCTCGGAGGAGCAGCGGAAAAAGTACCTGCCGAAGCTGGCTTCCGGCGAGTGGATCGGCTGCTTCGGCCTGACCGAGCCGGACGCCGGTTCCGATCCGGGCGGCATGAAGACGCGTGCCGAGAAGACGGCCGGCGGTTATCGCCTCAACGGCTCGAAGATGTGGATCTCCAACGCCCCGATCGCCGACGTCTTCGTGGTGTGGGCCAAGGTGAAGGGCGAGGACGGCAAGGACGTCATCCGCGGCTTCGTGCTGGAGAAGGGCATGAAGGGCCTGTCGGCGCCGAAGATCGAGGGGAAATTGAGCCTCCGCGCGTCGATCACCGGCGAGATCGTGCTGGAGAACGTCGAGGTCGGCGCGGATGCGCTGCTGCCGAACGTCAAGGGTCTCGGCGGTCCGTTCGGCTGCCTCAACCGCGCCCGCTACGGCATTTCCTGGGGCGCGCTGGGCGCGGCCGAGGATTGCTGGCACCGCGCCCGCCAGTACGGGCTCGACCGCAAGCAGTTCGGCAAACCGCTGGCCGGCACGCAGCTTTACCAGAAGAAGCTCGCCGACATGCAGACCGACATCGCGCTCGGCCTTCAGGGCTCCTTGCGCGTCGGCCGGCTGATGGACGAGGGCAAGATGGCGCCGGAGATGATCTCCATCGTCAAGCGCAACAATTGCGGCAAGGCGCTCGACATCGCCCGCCAGGCGCGCGACATGCACGGCGGCAACGGCATCCAGATCGGCTACCACGTCATGCGCCACGCGCAGAACCTGGAGACGGTCAACACCTACGAAGGCGCACACGACGTCCACGCGCTGATCCTCGGCCGGGCGCAGACGGGGTTGCAGGCGTTTTTCTAGCGGTGAAGCTGCTTCTCTCTCCCCGCTTGCGGGGAGAGATGCCCGGCAGGGCAGTGAGGGGCAGCGTCTCCTCTTGAAAGCTTGGCACTGCCCCTCATCCGTCACTTCGTGACACCTTCTCCCCGTGAACGGGGAGAAGGAAGAGGCGCACAAATTTTATCGACGCGCTGTCGGCTTCGGCCTACGCTTTTCGTCCTTTGACACGAGACAAGGACGAACCATGCTCTACGCCATCCTCTGCTACGCTTCCGAAGACGTCGTCTGCGCCTGGAGCAAGGAGCAGGACGAGAAAGTCATGGTCGATCTGGCCGCGGTGCAGGAGAAATACGCCCGCGCCGGCAAGCTCGGCCCGGTGGCGCGGCTCCTGCCGACGACGGCGGCGACGACGCTGAGAAGGGTGAAGGGCGAGCAGGTCGTCATCGACGGCCCCTTCGCCGAAACCAAGGAACAGTTCCTCGGCTTCTACACGCTCGAATGCGACCATCTCGACGAGGCGATCGAGTTCGCCAAGGAACTGTCGGCGGTCAATCCGTCCGGCGGCTCCTACGAAATCAGGCCCGTCGGCCGCTTCAACCGGACAAATATCGTCGTATGACCGACCCGAACTGGATCGCTTCCGCTCTCAGCGCCGCCCGCCCGCAGGCGGTGGCGGCGTTGCTGCGCTACTTCCGCGACCTCGACGCGGCCGAGGAAGCCTTCCAGGACGCGTGCCTCAGGGCATTGAAGACCTGGCCGAAGAACGGCCCGCCGCGCGATCCCGCCGCCTGGCTGATCTTCGTCGGCCGCAACAGCGGCATCGACCAGGTGCGCAAACGGGCGAAACAGGCGCCGCTGCCGGAAGAGGACAAGCTGTCCGACCTCGAGGATGCCGAGGCCGACATGGCCGAGCGGCTGGACGGGGCGCACTATCGCGACGACATCCTCAGGCTTCTGTTCACCTGCTGTCACCCCGACCTGCCGGCGACACAGCAGATCGCGCTGGCGCTGCGCATCGTCTCGGGCCTTTCGGTGAAGCAGATCGCGCGTGCCTTCCTCGTCGGCGAAAGCGCCATGGAGCAGCGCATCACCCGCGCCAAGGCGCGCATCGCCGTGGCCGGCGTGCCGTTCGAGACGCCGGGACCGGTCGAGCGGACGGAGCGCCTGGCGGTGGTGGCGGCGATGATCTACCTCGTCTTCAACGAGGGCTATTCGGCCGCGAGCGGCGAGATGGAGGCGCGCGCGCCGCTCGCCGACGAGGCGATCCGGCTGGCGCGGCTGCTCCTGCGCCTGTTCCAGACCGAACCTGAGATCATGGGGCTGACGGCGCTGATGCTGTTGCAGCATGCGCGCACGCCGGCCCGCTTCGACGCCAACGGCGAGATCGTGCTTCTGGAGGATCAGGACCGCTCGCTGTGGAGCGCCAAGATGATCGCCGAAGGCCTGGCGCTGGTCGACAAGGCGCTGCGGCACGGCAAGCCCGGCCCCTATCAGGTGCAGGCGGCGATCGCCGCACTCCATGCGCGCGCGGCGAAGGCCGAGGACACCGATTGGCAGGAGATAGACTTGCTCTACGGCCTGCTCGAACAGATGCAGCCGTCGCCGGTGGTGACGCTGAATCGTGCGGTGGCCGTGGCCAAGGTGCGTGGGCCGGAGGCGGCGCTTGCCATGGTCGAGCCGCTGGAAGACCGGCTTTCCGGCTATTTCCATTTCCACGGCCTGCGCGGCGGCCTTTTGATGCAACTTGGCCGCAATGCTGAGGCGCGCGAAGCCTTCGACCGCGCCATCGCGCTCGCCAACACGGCGGCGGAAGCCGCGCATATCCGCATGCACCTTGACCGGCTGAGCGGGATGAAGGCGGAAAAGGCGTCTTAGGCGAGCGGCTCGGCGAGGGGCCGCGCTGCCATTTTCGTCGTCCCCTGGCTGCATTCTGCTTCGCTCCGCTTGCCCGAGGATGACGAAGCGAGCGGAAACTTATCCCCCTCCTTTTAGCCTCGGCCATACTCATGCGACCGTTTCCGGCGGGACCTGGTGCGCACCGGGTATCAGGCGGGAGCGGCGGTGGCCTTGGCGGATGGGGATCGG